>NZ_PCPB01000014.1 GCF_002979535.1 Brevundimonas sp. MYb52
GGGGCGGGCTCTTGCGGCCCTTGGCGCGCGATCCGCCGGGCGAGGCGGCGGCGGCGATCTGGGCCGCCAGCGCCCGGCGCGCCTTGGCCTGGGGGCGGCTGGTGACATAGGGCTCGCCCAGACGCGGCAGGATTTCGGAGGCGAAGCCGGGGCCGTCGTCGAGGATGTCGATCTCGATCCAGCCGGCGTCGACGATGGCGGTGACGCGCACCCGACTGTGGGCGAAATCGGCGGCGTTCTCGACCAGGGTCGACAGGCCGTGGATGACCTCGGGCAGGCGGTGGACGCGGGGCAGGGGCTGGCCCGGCGGGGCCTTCACCGCCGTCTGGAAATCCAGATCAAAGCCCCGGTGCGGCTCGACCACCTCCTCCAGCAGGGCCTTGAGGTCGACGTCGGCGTAGAGGGCGTCGCCTTCCTCTGGCTGGGCCGACAACTGTTTCAGGATGTCGCGGCAGCGCTCGGCTTGCTGCAGCATCAGGGCGGCGTCCTCGGCCACCGGGCTGTCGGGGGGCGAGGCGCGCAGAAGTTCCTTGGCCACGACCTGGATGGTGGCCAGGGGCGTGCCCAGTTCGTGGGCGGCGGCGGCGGCCAGACCGCCGAGCGCCGCCAGCCTCTGTTCGCGTTGCAGCACGTCCTGGGTGGTGGCCAGGGCCAGCTCCAGCTTCTCGGCGTCGGCCGCCACCTTCCAGGCATAGCCCGAGGTGAACAGGACCCCGGTGGCCAGGGCCAGGCCCATGCCGAAGCGATAGAGGGGCGGCAGGACCAGGTGCTCGTGCAGGCGCCAGGGCAGGGGCAGGGACCAGGAGAAGAGAACGGCGAGCGCAATCAGGGCCATGACCCCGAGCACCAGGGCCTGACGCGAGGGCAGGGAGGCCGCGGCGATGGTCACGGGCGCGACCAGCAGCAGGCAGAAGGGATTGTCCAGTCCGCCGGTCAGGGCCAGCAGGGTAGCCAACTGCAGGATGTCGAAGCCCAACTGGGCCGCCGTCTGCGGGCCGTTGGGCAGGCTGCCGTCGATGCGGCGGGCGCGAGCCATGGTGGCCAGGTTCATGACGACGCCTGCGCCGATGGTCGCCAGGCATTCCCACAGGGGCAGCGGGAAATGCAGGGCGAAATAGGCGGTCAGGATGGCGCAGGTCTGGCCGAAGACCGCCAGCCAGCGCAGCACGATCAGGGTGCGCAACGACAGGCCGCGCCCGCGCCGGGGCCGCTCGCGCAGGGCCTCCATGGCGCCGGGGTGGCCCGCGACCTTCACGGCCTGCGACAGGGAGGGGGCTTCTGTGCTGCTCACGCCTCTTCTATAGACCGCCAAGCTGACGGCTGCATCCTCGCCGTCGCAGGAGAAGCCGATGCCGCGTCGCCCCGTCATTCTGTTCGCCGCCGCCTGTGCGGTCATCGCCCTGGCGCTTGGCCTGATCACCATGGTCGTGGTCAAGGGGCGCGAGCAGTCGGCCCAGGTCGCTGAAAGCGGGACGGGGCAGCCGAGCGTCGGCGGTCCCTTCACCCTGACCAATCAGGACGGGCAGGTCGTCGATCAGTCGATCCTGAAGGACAAGTGGACCCTGGTCTTCTTCGGCTTCACCTACTGCCCCGACTACTGCCCGACGACGCTGGGCGTCCTCAACGCCGTGCAGGAGCGGATGGGTGACAAGGCCAAGGACCTGCAGATCGTCTTCATCAGCATCGACCCCGAGCGCGATACGCCCCAGCTGCTGAAGGACTATCTGTCGTCGGACGGCTTCCCCACGGGCGTCGTCGGCCTGACTGGCACGCCGGAACAGACGGCCCAGGTCGCGAAGGCATACCGCGCCTTCTACCAGAAGGTCGGTGAGGGCGAGGGCTATACGATGAACCACAGCCTGACCGTCTATCTGATGGGGCCGGACGGCCAGTTCCGCAGCGCCGTGGCCCATGACCTGGGGCCGGACCGGACCGCCAAGCTGATCGAGAACGCCATGGAGCGCGGTTGATCACCTTTCCCTGATCAGGGCGACCTTGGTCTGTTTTGCGCTGAAACCTAATATATGCTGCACTGCCGCATCGGCGGGGGCCGCAGTCGGGGTTTCATGCTCTACGCATTTCACGAGCTCGCCTATCATTCGGCGACGCCGTTTCGGATCGGGGCCCAGATGGCCCGCCAGTTCTGGACGTCGCCCTTCAACCCGGCGTCTGACACGGCCATCGGCCGCACGGCCTATGCCTCGGCCGAGGTGTTCGAGAGCCTGACGCGCCGCTACGGCAAGCCCGGCTGGGGGCTAGAGGCGATCGACATTGACGGTCACGCCGTCCGCACGACCGAACAGGTCGTCTGGTCTTCGCCCTGGTGCCGGCTGGTGCGCTTCAAGCGCGATGCGGGCGATCTGAAGAAGGCCGGCAAGCCGTCAGACGCCCCAGCGGTCCTGATCGTCGCGCCGCTGTCGGGCCACTACGCCACCCTGCTGCGTGGCACGGTCGAGGGCTTCCTTCAGGACCACGACGTCTATGTCAGCGACTGGGAGAACGCCCGCCAGGTGCCGGTGCTGGAAGGCCGCTTCGACTTCAACGACTACATCGATCACGTCCGGGCCATGCTGACCGCCATCGGCCCGCGCGCCCACGTCGTCGGCGTCTGTCAGCCGGGACCGCCGGTGCTGGCGGCCTGCGCCGTGATGGCGGCCGAGAACGACCCGAACCGGCCCGCTTCCATGACCTTCATGGGTTCGCCCATCGACGCCCGCCTGTCGCCGACCGTGACCAACCAGCTGGCCGAGGAAAAGCCCTTCACCTGGTTCAAGTCGAACATGATCCACACCGTGCCTTGGCCCTATCCGGGGTTCGGGCGGCGGGTCTATCCGGGCTTCGTCCAGCTTTACAGCTTTATGTCGATGAACGAGGACAAGCACATCGACGCCCACCGCCGCTATTTCGAGAGTCTGGTCGATGGCGACGGCGACGGGGTCGAGAAGCACGAGCAGTTCTACGACGAATACCTGTCGGTGCTGGACCTGACCGAGGAATTCTATCTTCAGACCATCGACATTGTCTTCCAGCAGCATCTGCTGGCGCGCGGCCTGCTGGAACATCAAGGCAAGGTGGTGGACCTGTCGGCCATCACCGACATCGGCCTGGCCACGGTCGAGGGCGAGAAGGACGACATCTCCGGTGTGGGTCAGACCCAGGCCGCGCATGGCCTGACGCCCAATCTTCCCGATGACCGCCGCCTGCTCTATGTCCAGCCGGGCGTGGGCCATTACGGCGTTTTCAACGGCCGCCGCTTCCGTGACGAAATCTATCCGCGGGTGCGCGACTTCATCGCCCAGAACGAGAGCTTGAGTGCAGTACCGGAACGGTCAGCGGCTGCCGCTTGAGGGCGGAGGCGCCCTTCGCCTGTCGGTGAACCCGCGCGCACGAAGGCTGTCGATCCGCATCGATGCTCGCGCCGGCGAAGCCGTGGCCGTGGCCCCGTCTGAGCGTCGCCTGACCGAGGTCGTGGCCTTCGCCCGCACCAAGTCCGAATGGATCGCCGACCGACTGGCGGCGCGGGTCGCGGGCGCGCCGCTGGAGCCGGGCGCGACCGTATCCTGGCTGGGGCGGAGCGTGCGGCTGGAGGCGGTCGGCGGGGCGGGCGCGGCGCGTCTGGTCGAGACGTCGGACGGTCCCGTGATCCGCTCGGGCGGCGAGGGCGAGGCCTACTCGCGTCGGGTCGAGAACTGGTTCAAGCGGGCGGCGCGGGCCTTTCTGGTCGAGCGCACGGAGGTCCATCTGAAGACCTTGGGCCAAAAGCCGGTCAAGGTGTCGATCGTCGACACCCGCTCGCGCTGGGGCTCATGCAGTCCGCACAACCGCTCGATCCGCTATTCGTGGCGGGTGATCATGGCCCCCTCAGAGGTGGCCGACTATCTGGCCGCGCACGAGGTCGCCCACCTGGTCCACGCCAACCATAGTCCGGCCTATTGGTCGGTGGTGCATAGGCTGGTCGGCGACCATCGCCCCTTCCGTCAATGGCTGCGCGACCACGGCGCGGCCCTGCACGCCGTGGGGCGCTGAGGCGGCGCCTTAGAAGAAGTCGGCGTCGGCCTTCTTCTCGGCGCGTGGGGCTTCCTTGGCAGCCGGCTGGGGCGAGGTCGGGCGGATAACCGGCTGATCGTTGGGCAGGGGGGCGGGCGTCGGGATGGGCTGGCCATCCACGACCGCCGGGCCGGGCAGGCCTTCCGTAGGCTGGGCGTAGGGGTCCTGAACCTGGCCCATCATGTCGCCGACCGGATCGGGCGCGACCCAGCCCTCGGGCAGGGGCGGGCCGTTGGGGATGGCCTGGACCGCCAGCCTGGGCAGGGCGGCCTCCATGAAGCCGCGCCAGATGGCGGCCGGCGACGAGCCGCCGGTCACGCCGCGCATGGCCTTGTTGTCGTCCTTGCCCACCCAGACAGCGGCGACGAAACCGCCGGTGTAGCCGACGAACCAGGCGTCCTTGTAGTCCGAGGTGGTGCCGGTCTTGCCCGCGATGTCGCGTCCGCCGATGGCCGCCGAGCGGCCGCTGCCCGAGGTGATCACCCCGCGCAGCATCTGGTTCATGTAGTAGAGCGACGGGTTGTTGATGGTCTGGCCGTTTTCGCCCGTGCCGTGGTTGTAGATGACGCGTCCCGAGGGGGTGCGGATGCGGCTGATGCCATAGGCTTCGACCTTCTTGCCGCCGTTGGCGAAGGCGTCGTAGGCCTGGGCCATCTCCAGGGGGCTGACCTCGACGGCGCCCAGGGCCATGGACGGCTGCAGGCCGATCTCGCTGGTGATGCCCAGGCGACGCGCGGCGCGGGCCACGTTGTCGCGACCGACCTGATCAGCGACGTAGGCGGCGACTGTATTGGTCGATTGAGCCACGGCTTGCGCCAATGTCATCTGGCCGGAGAAGCGCCCGGAATAGTTTTTCGGCGACCAGCCGCCGATGGTGACGGGCTGATCCACGACTGGGGTGGTCGGGGTGTAGCCGGCCTCGACCGCCGCCAGATAGACGAAGGGCTTCCACGCCGAGCCGGCCTGACGGCGGGCGTCCGTGGCGCGGTTGAACTGGCTGTCGGCGTAGGAGCCGCCGCCGATCATGGCGCGGACCCGGCCTTCGCCGTCCAGGGCGACCAGGGCCGCCTGTTCGACTCCCCGACCCTTGTCGCGGTCCAGGATGCGGCGCACGGCGCGCTCGGCGTCGGTCTGCAGCGTCAGGTCCAGGGTGGTCTCGACCACCATGTCCTCGGTCGGCTCGCCGACCAGGCTGCGGATCTGCTTGTCCAGCCAGTCGATGAAATACTGGGCGTGCTGGCTGGCCAGGGTGCGCGAGACGCGAACCGGCTGGGCCACGGCGGCGTCGCGTTGGGCCGGGGTAATGGCGCCGACATCGACCATTTCATTGAGGACGACATTGGCGCGAGTGGCGGCGCGCTCGCTTTCGGAGACGGGCGAATAGCGCGAGGGGGCCTTCAGCAGGCCGGCCAGCAGGGCGGATTCGCCGACCGTCAGCTTGTCCGCGCTCTTGTCGAAGTAGCGCTGCGAGGCCGCCTCGATGCCATAGGCGCCGGCGCCGAAATAGACGCGGTTCAGATAGAGGGCGAGGATCTCTTTCTTGGTGAACTTCATCTCCAGCCAGACGGCCAGCATCAGCTCCTGGACCTTGCGCTTCAGGTTCTGGTCGGGCGTCAGGAACAGGTTCTTGGCCAGTTGCTGGGTGATGGTCGAGCCGCCCTGGACCACGCGCCCGGCCTTGAGGTTCAGGGCCATGGCCCGGCTCATGCCGATGGGGTCGAAACCGGGGTGGTGATAGAAGCGCCGGTCCTCGATGGCGATGAAGGCGGCCGGGACATAGTCGGGCAGGGCGTCCAGATCGACCGGAGGCGCCATCTGGGTGCCGCGCACTGCAATCAGGGCGCCGGAACGGTCCAGATAGGTGATCGAGGGCTGGCGATCGACGTCATAGAGGGTCGAGGTGTCGGGCAGGTCGCGCGCGAAGACAGCGAAGAAGACGACCGCGAAGATCAGGCCCCAGACGGCCAGCACCGCGCCCCAGTAAAGCAGGTTGCCGAGGAAGGACCGACGCGGCTTCTTGCCGCCGCCCTGTTCATTGCGGTCCGGTCCGCCGTCTCTACGCGCCATGAAAGTCCCTCTTGCCAGCGACGCGACCCTAGCCGGTCACGTCGCTGCAGAAAACGCCCCGCTTGAGTTCACATGAGCGTGAGCGTCTATTTCGCCGAAAGAATGGCGCGTCGCGCCAGCCAGACGCCCTGATCGCCGTCGTTTTCGACCGTCAGCTCGGCCTCTGTCAGCAAGGCGCGATAGGCGTCGGGGTCCAGGCTGCCGTGATAGAGGGGTTCGCCGCGCCATTCGCCGATTGCTTCGCCATGGGCAGGGCCGGCGGTGAACATCAGGCGACCGCCGTCGGCCACGCGGGCGGCCAAGGCAGGCAGGACCAGGGTCTGGGCCTCGGGCGTCAGGTGAAACAGGCTGTGCCAGGCCAGAACGCCGTGGAAGGCGCCGTCCGGCAGGTCCTTGCGCATGTCGCCGAGCCGCCAGTCGCCTGAGGGCAGGGACTCGCGGGCATGGGCGATCAGGCTGGGCGAGGCCTCCAGGCCGATGAGTTTGAAACCGCGCGCCAACAGGGCGGCCCCGATCGGCCAGCCCGAACCGCTGCCCACGTCCAGCACGCGGCCGCCCGGCGGCCAGCCGGCCGTGAAACGGTCCAGCCAGGCGACCTCGTCCCAGTCGCCCTCGTTCCGGCGCAGCGCGTCGCCCCGGTCACGAATCCAATCTGCGGCCTTGTCCTGATAGAGGCCGATGATTCGATCCGCGGCCGGATGGGTCACTTGGCCAGGAAGGCGTCCAGATCGCCGTAGAAGGCCTGGGGCTGGTCCAGCATGATGAAGTGGGCGCTGTCGTCGATGCGCTTCAACTTCGCGCCGGGTAGGGCCGCGAACGACATCTGATAGATGGCGTCGGTGATGGCGTCGGTCATGCGCGGGTCGTTGAACTTCACATAGAGGACCTCGACCGGGGCGGTGATTTTCGACAGCTCGGGGCGCAGGTCGGTGACGATCAGTTCGCGGAAGGCGGAGGCCGAGACCTGCTGGTCGCTGGCCTCGACGTCGGCCAGGGGGCCGGTGCGCGCGGCCTCGGTCTTGATCATGCCGGTGACGGCGGCCTTGGCCTGGGTCAGGTACTGATCGCGCGGGCTGGCGGATTGGGCGGCATAGACCTGATCGGCGACGGGGACGACGCTTTCCGCCGTCGTTCCGGGCGGGCCGAACATGGCGCCCATGAAGGGGATCATGTCCACGACCATCAGCTTGCCGACCAGATCGGGATGACGCGCGGCCAGCATCATGCCCATGGTCCCGCCCATGGAATGGCCGACGACGGCGGGCTTAGTCAGGCCCTGTTCGCGGATGTAGCGGGCGATTTCCTCGGCGACGGGGGCGGCGACCGGGCCGGTCGCATTACCCTCGGCGGGGGCGCCGGCGAAGCCCTGCACATGGATGCGGTGGACGCGGTAGGCGCCGTTGAGGTGATCGACCGTCCCCTGCCAGACGGCGGGCGAGGAGCTAAGGCCGGGGATGAAGATGACGTCCGGGCCCTGGCCCTCGACGGCCACATGGATGCGGTCGGAGGCGAAGGCGGCGTGGCCGTGATCGGCGGCGTGGTTGGTGTGGCCGTCCTGGCCCAGGGCGGGCTGGGCGGCGGTCAGCATCAGCAGGGCGACGGCGAGGGCGGTGTGGTGTTTCATGTCATCTCTCCCCAAGTGGTGATCGTTGAACTAGATGATTCGCTTTGTAACGTAAAGTTCTTTTTGAATGTCATTGTTGACCCCGACGACACGAGCAGCGTCTCTTGGTAGAGAGGCGGGATGAAGCCAGTCGCCGCCGATCCCGTCCAGTCCGCTGATGTCGCCGCTCCCGAAGCCAAGGCCCCGCCGACCGCCTTTGGAAAGGGCTTCGTGCGCGACGCCTGGTATTTCGTGGCCCTGGCGCGCGACGTGCCGGTCGCCAGCCTGAAGCGCTATGAGGTGATGGACGAGCCGGTGCTGATCGGTCGCACGCGCGCGGGCGAGGTCTATGCCATGCGCGACATCTGCCCCCACCGCGCCGCGCCTTTGTCGGCTGGGCGTCTGGTCGAGAAGCCGGGCGAGGGCGAGACGATCGAATGCCCCTATCACGGCTGGCGCTTCCGTCCCGACGGCGTCTGCGCCGCCATTCCCTCCCTGGTCGAGGATCAGGCCTTCGAGGCGAACCGCATCCGCGTGCGATCCTATCCGGTGCGCGAAAGCCAGGGTCTGGTCTTTGTCTGGATGGCGGCGGACGCGCGCAACCCGTCCGAGCCGGACCACGAACCGCCGCTCTTCCCCGGCGCCGAGGGCGAGGCCAAGCTGGTCGAGGCCATGGATTTCGACAGCCACATCGACCACGCCGTCATCGGTCTGATGGACCCCGCGCACGGCCCCTTCGTGCACCAGCAATGGTGGTGGCGGTCCGAGCATTCGATGCACGAGAAGGCCAAGACCTTTGCGCCGCGCGACTATGGCTGGGCCATGGTGCGCCACGCCCCGTCGTCGAACAGCCGCCTTTACAAGATCCTGGGCGGAGCCCCGGCGACCGAGATCACCTTCCGCCTGCCGGGCTACCGCTGGGAGCATATCCAGGTCGGCGCCAAGCAGGTGTTGGCCCTGACCTGCCTGACGCCGGTGACCGAGACCAAGACGCGCATCACCCAGATCTTCTGGTCCGACCACTGGGTGTTCAATGTCGCCAAGCCCTTCCTGCGGATGGGCGTGGTCGCCTTCCTGAAGCAGGACGGCGGGATGGTGAACCTGCAGAACGAAGGGCTGAAATACGACCCGGCCCTGATCTGGATCGACGACGCCGATAAGCAGGCCAAGTGGTATCAGCAGTTGAAGCGTGAATGGATCAAGAGCCGCGCCGAAGGCCGCGCCTTCCTCAATCCCATCAAGGAGGTGGTGCTTCGGTGGAAGAGCTAAAGCTCATCCACCTGTAGGCGCTATCGCTCGCCGCGCGGCGGCTCGCTGCTTGAGCGCGCGAAGCACCAAGCCGCGTCGGGTCGAGAAGGCGGAGCCTTCTGACCGCGGCCCCAAAAGAAAGGGTCGGGAGGTCCCGGAGGGCCGACGACCGCGGCCCTCCAAGAATGCGGCAGTGCTTACTGGCGAGCCAGTTGGCTGGACAGGATCAGGTCCAGTTGCTTGCGGATATGCGGCGTCAACTCCTCGATGCCCCAGTTGTCGTAGGCGGCGTAGCGGAAGTTGGCGATGAAGGTGTCCCAGATCATCCGGCCCAGGACCAGTTGGTCCAGATCCTGACGCAGTTCGCCGTCACGAATGCCGGCCTGCAGCACGGCGATGATGGCTTCGATGATCGGCTTGACGAAGGTGCGCGAACGCTCGTCGGCGGCCTCGGGCTGGAACCACGAGCGGGCGATCATCGCCTGCATCAACGGCAGGTGTTCCAGCGAGCGGTGGTAGCCGGCGGTCAGGCCCTCGGCCAGACGCGCGGCGACGCGGCCTTCATGACCGGCGGCGGTCTGGATGTCCTGCAGCAGGCCGGCCATTTCCTCGGCGAAGACGCACTCGAACAGCTCGGCCTTGTCCTGGAAGTTGGCGAAGACGGCGCCGGTCGACATTCCAGCGCCCTTGGCGATGTCACGGATGGTGGCGGCGTCGTATCCGCGCTCGGCGAACAGGGCGCGCGCGGCGTCCAGCACCTTCTGGCGGGTGCGGATCTTGGCGGCCTGACGGCGGTTCATCCGGGCCGGGGCTTCGGTTTCGGAGGCCTCGGGGGCGGACAGGGTGGTCTCACGCATCAGTTAAATACTCTGGCTCGGGAAGGGCTTAACGCCTGCCGGTCATGAAGAACGACGGTCTGGTCGGGCCAGTTTCACGCCGCCTCGGCATAAAACTCGCACCGGACGACAACCGACGTCCGCGGGGGGAGGTCGAACTTTCATCACCGAACAATGACCAAAATGGGTCATGACCTGATGGTGAATCTTGCTCAAGCTTGACCTTAAGGTCAATAAACATAAGGGTTATTACGTAGATCGCGTATCCGTGGTCTGCGGTGAGGCGGCGGATCGGGCGGTGCGGAAGGCGCGCGCCGGGCGGGCGCCGCGGCCATCCGGCGCGGCCGCCTGGAAGGTCTTGCGGAAGCCGTCTCGTCGTTCGTGGATCGAGGCCAGCACCAGCCCCATGGGCACGCCGAGGTCGACCAGGGTGTTCTCGGCCAGTTGCAGGCTGGCCTCGGTGGTTTCGGGCACGGCGTCGGTCACGCCCAGGGCGTAAAGCCGGGCGGCGTGGCGGTCATCACGAGCACGGGCGATCAGGATCAGGTCGGGGCGCAGGGCGCGCGCGGCCTTGACCACCTCATCGACCTTGGCCGGACTATCCATGGTGACGATCAGGGCGCGCGCCGAAGCCAGGCCGCAGGCGCTGAGCATGTCAGGTCGGGCGGCGTCGCCGTAATAGACCTCATGGCCGTCGGCGCGGCCGGCGCGGACCGAGGCCGGGTCGGCGTCCAGGGCGATGAAGCGTTGACCGTGTTCGGCCAGAAGCTCGCCCACCAGCCGTCCCACCCGCCCGAAACCGACGATCAGCACAACGCCGTCGGGTCCCAGGACAGCGGTGTCGGGCGACAGGCCTTCGGCCGCGGGCTCGGCGGCCGGGGCGGCCCGCTGCATCACGACGCGCGCCAGGACGGCCAGCAGAGGAACGGCGAACATGCTGAGGGTGGCGGCCAGCATGGCCTTGTGGGTCAGCTCGGGCGTCGCCAGGCCCTCGACCAATCCGGTGGACAGGATGACGAAGGCGAACTCGCCGGCCGGGCCAAGGATGAGCGCGGTTTCGATGGCCGAGCGGGCCGCCAGCCCCCAGGCGCGGGCCAGAAGGAAGATGATCAGGGCCTTCAGCAGGATCAGGCCGCCCGCCAGACCCAGGACGGTGGCCGGGTCGGCCGCCACCGCATCCAGATCCAGGCTGATGCCGACGCCGATGAAGAAGACGCCGAGCAGCAGGCCCTTGAACGGGTCAATCGCGACCTCGACCTCGCGGCGGAACTCGGTCTCGGCCAGCAGGACCCCGGCCACCAGGGCGCCCAGACTCATCGACAGGCCGACGGCCTGGGCTGTGAGGCCGGCGGCGACGACCACCAGAAGCGAGGCGGCGACGAACAGTTCGCGGCCTTCGCCCCGGTGCTGCGCGCGCGCGACCGAGCGGAACATGGGGCGCAGGACCAGGCGTCCCAGCAGCACCATCAGGAAAAGACCGCCGGCCGCCGGGGCCAGGGTGAAGAGGGCGCGCCCCAGTTCGGCGGGATCGACGGAGGGCCCGCTTTGGGCCAGGGTCGCCAGGACGGTGACGGTGATCAGTATGGGGGCGACGGCCAGGTCCTGAGCCAGCAGGACGGCGAAGGTGGCGCGTCCGGTCTCGCTGTTGATCCGTCCCTGGGCTGCGAGCACCGGCATGACCACGGCGGTCGAGGATAGGGCCAGGCCCATGCCCAGAACCGCAGCGCCGGCCAAGGGCTGGCCCAAAGCCATGAAGGCGACGGCGATGACGACCGCGCAGACGGCGACCTGCAGCATCCCCAGACCGAAGACGAGGCGCCGCATGGCCTTTAGCCGTTCCCACGACAGTTCCAGCCCGATCATGAACAGCAGGAAGGCGACGCCCAGTTCGGACAGTTGGCGGATCTGGGCCTGGTCGCCGATGGTCAGCCAACTGAGCCAGCCGGTCGATTGGGCGAACCGGCCCAGGCCGTCGGGCCCCAGCAGGACCCCAGCCGCCAGAAAGCCCAGAACGGGACTGATCTTGAGCCGGTTGAACAGGGGCACGACAACCCCGGCCGCCGCCAGAAAGACCACCAGGTCCCGATACTCGCCGCCGTGTCCCTGGCCCATGAATCCTCCGTGGCGGCCACTGTGACGCAGGCGATCACGATCTGGCGATAGCCCTCGCGTCTTTCATGAACTTTTTTTAAGACGCGGCGGCGCTCTCGGCGGGACTAGGGTCCGCGCCGAACCTGAGCACGGGTGAACTAGGGAAACGCTTATGAAGAAACTGCTGATCGGGGCCGCTGTCGGCGCCCTGCTTCTGCCGGCCGGCGTGGCGGCTGCACAGGACGGTCACGACCATGCCTGCCTGGACGAGAGCTGCACGGTGGTGGAACTGTTCCACGGCGCCTCGGCCCCCGAAGGCGGCGCGGCGCCGGCCGGTTGGGTTGGCACGGATGCGCCCAAGTACGGAACCTGGGGCTTTGACCTGTCGGGTCGCGACACCTCGGTTTCGCCGGGCGACAGCTTCTTCCGCTACGCCAACGGCACGGCCTTCGACAAGCTGCAGATCCCGTCGGACCGCACCTCCTACGGCTCCTTCCCGCTGCTGCGTGAACTGTCGGACAACCGCATGAAGGCCCTGATCCAGGGTCTGGTCGCGCGCACCGACCTGAAGGCGGGTTCGGACGAGGCCAAGATCGCCGACGCCTATCGCTCCTACATCGACGAGGCGCGCATTGAAGCCCTGGACGCCCAGCCGCTGCAGCCCTTCCTGACGGCTATCCGCGCCGCCGACACGCACGAGAAGATCGCCGCCTACATGGGTCAGACCCAAGGCCGCGTCGGTTCGTCCTTCTTCGGCACCGGCATCACCATCGATCAGAAGCAGCCGACCCGCTACGCCGTGACGACCGGCCAGTCGGGCATCGGCCTGCCGAACCGCGACTACTATCTGGACGCCCGCTTTGCGGACAAGAAGGAGAAGTATCAGGCCTATATCGAGCGGATGCTGACCAATATCGGCTGGGCTGACCCGGCCGGTCACGCCGCCGCCATCGTCGCTTTGGAAACCAAGATCGCCGAGGCCCACTGGACCCCGATCGAGAACCGTAACCGCGACAAGACCTACAACGAATACACGATCCAGACCCTGGCCGCCGAAGCGCCGGGCTTTGACTGGAGCGGCTATTTCAACGCCGCCGGCCTGGGCTCGGTCGACCGCCTGATCGTGCGTCAGAACACGGCTATGCCCAAGATCGCCGCCATCTTCGCCGAGGCGTCGATCGACACCCTGCAGGCCTGGCAGGCCTTCCACACGACCGACGACGCGGCGCCGACCCTGTCGAAGCGTTTCTCGGACGCCCAGTGGGAATTCCGTTCGCGCGACCTGTCGGGTCAGCCCGAACAGCGCAGCCGCGAAAAACGCGCCATCAGCTTTGCCGAAGGTTCGCTGGGTGAGGCGGCGGGTCGCCTGTATGTCGCCGAATACTTCCCGGCGGAATCCAAGGCCAAGATGGAAGAGCTGGTCGCCAATCTGCGCACCGCCCTGTCGCACCGTATCGACAACCTGACCTGGATGGGGACGGACACCAAGGCGGCGGCCCAGGAGAAGCTGCGCAAATTCACCGTCAAGATCGGCTATCCTGACAAGTGGCGCGACTATTCGGCCCTGGAAGTCCGCGCGGACGACCTGTTCGGCAATACCCAGCGTCTGGGCCAGTTCCAGTGGAACTACCAGTTGAACCGTCTGAACCAGCCGGTCGACAAGGCCGAGTGGGGCATGACGCCTCAGACGGTCAACGCCTACTACAACTCGGCCAACAACGAGATCGTCTTCCCGGCCGCCATCCTGCAGCCGCCCTTCTTTGATCCGGACGCGGACCCGGCCGTCAACTACGGCGGCATCGGCGGCGTGATCGGTCACGAGATCGGCCACGGCTTCGACGATCAGGGCTCCAAGTCCGACGGCGACGGCGTGCTGCGCAACTGGTGGACCGACGAGGACAAGGCCAACTTCCAGGCCCTGACCACGCGCCTGGGCGCGCAGTATGACACCTACGAGCCGCTGCCGGGCTTCCATGTCCAGGGCGGCCTGACCATGGGCGAGAATATCGGCGACGCCGCCGGCACGGCGGTCGGTCTGGAGGCCTATCACCTGTCGCTGAACGGCCAGCCCGCGCCGGTGATCGACGGCGTGACCGGTGATCAGCGCTTCTTCTACGGTTGGGCTCAGGTCTGGCAGTCGAAGTACCGCGAGGACGCGCTGAAGAACCAGATCGCCACCGACCCGCACAGCCCGGCTGAGTTCCGCGTGATCGGCCCGGTGCGCAATATCGACGCCTGGTACGAAGCCTTCGGCGTCAAGCCGGGCGACAAATACTACCTCGCGCCGCAAGACCGCGTCCGCATTTGGTAAGCGCCGCGTCTGATGAATGAAGAGGGCCGGGGCGGCGACGCTCCGGCCCTTTTTCTTGGATGCTGAGCTCGCTCGAATAGGTTTCGATAATTGCCCGTCGATCGACGGATTCGCGTTGCGGCGCTTGGATTTCAGGCATGAAAAAGCCCGCTGCGGGGGATACATCGCAGCGGGCTTTATCGCTCTCTAAGGAGCGGACGTTTCCTCCCCGAAACGCCTTCAAGTTGTCGCTGCGTTTGATCGCTGCGCCTCTTGAGTGAGACCAAATGACGCGAAGGCCGGGTCCAAGTCAATCAATGCCAACGTCAAAAAGCAGCCATTTATGACTAAACGTTGATAACCCATGTCTGTGACGTGGATTTTATCGAAGCCTATTCGATAATGGCGCGAACGGTGGCGACCAGTTCGCTGCGCGCGACCTTCTGTTGACCGGGACGCTCGGCCTTCCAGGCCTCATTGTCCGTAATGGCGGCGGCGCGGGCGCGTCCGGCGTCCAGATCCTTGATGGTGACTTCGCCAGCGGCCAGTTCGTTGCCGCCGAGGATGACCACGGCGGGCGCGCCGCGACGGTCGGCGTATTTCATCTGCGCCTTCATGCCGGCGCGGCCCAGATAGAGCTCGGCGGCGATCCCGGCGGCGCGCAGTTCGGACACGGCGTCGAGGTAGTGCTGCATGTCGTCCTCGGAGAAGACGATGACCACGACCGGGCCGCGCACAGCGTCGTCGGCGCCGCGACCGGCGGCGCGCAGGGCCGAGGCCAGACGCGAGACGCCGAAGGAGAAGCCGGTGGCTGGCACCGACTGGCCGGTGAAGCGGGCGACCAGATCGTCATAGCGGCCGCCGCCGCCGATGGAGCCGAACCGCACGGCCCGGCCCTTGTCGTCCTTGGTGTCCAGCAGCAACTCGGCCTCGAACACGGCGCCGGTGTAATATTCCAGACCGCGCACGATGGTGGGGTCGAACTTCACCTCGGCCTCGCCGACGCGCATGGCGGTCAGGGCCCGGTCGATGGCCGACAGCTCAGCCAGGGCGGCCTCGCCCGCCGCGCCCAGCGAGGCGCCGGCCTTGGCCACCGCGTCCAGCACGCCTGCGCGGCTGAGGCCCGGGGTCTCGGCCGAGACGAGGAAGGCCTCGACCGCGCCGATGACGGCGGCGGGCAGGCGAGCGCCCTTGGTGTAGTCGCCGGACTCGTCCAGGCGGCCCTCGCCCAGCAGGGCGCGCACGCCCTCCAGACCCAGGCGATCATATTTGTCGACGGCGCGCAGCGCGGTCAGACGCTGCACCGCATCGGTCACGCCGCCGGCGTCGAACAGGCCGTCGAACAGCTTGCGGTTGGAGACGCGGATCACCGACTGACCGTCGCCGAGCCCGGCGGCGCGCAGGCCTTCGCAGCCCATGGCGATGATCTCGGCGTCGGCCTCGGGCCGGTCCGAGCCGACGGTGTCGGCGTCGCACTGCCAGAACTCGCGGAAGCGGCCGGGGCCGGGCTTTTCATTGCGCCAGACCGGGCCATAGGCGTAGCGGCGGAAGGGCTTGGGCAGGGTCTCCCAGTTCTGCGCCGCGAAGCGGGCCAGGGGCGCGGTGTGGTCATAACGCAGGGCCATCCACTCGCCCGGCTCGTCCGATCCGGCGTCATCCTGCATCGCGAAGACGCCTTCGTTCGGACGGTCGGCGTCGGGCAGGAACTTGCCCAGGGCGTCGGCGTATTCAAACGCCGGCGTCTCCAACGGCTCAAAGCCCCAGCGCTCATAGACTTCGGATACGCGCGCGACGATGCGGCGCTCGGCGGTCAGGTCGCGGCCGCGACGGTCGGCGAACCCACGGGGGGCGCGGGCTTCGGGGCGGATGGGGGCTTCGTCGGTCATGCCGCGCGATTAAGCCATCGGCGGACCGGCTGCAACTTGCCGCCCGGCGTAAGGGTCAGACCTGACGGCGAAGCGGCAGGGCGTGGCCATAGCTGAGGCGCCGCCACAGCCACTCCAGCGGCCCCATGCGGAAGCGGCTCAACCACAGCGGCGACCAGATCAGTTGCAGGGCCCAGACCGCGACGACGATGGCCCATTGGCCCGGATAGTCGACCTGTCCCATCAGGCGCGGCCCCCACGGCATGTAGAAGAGGCTGGTCATGATCAGGGTCTGGGTCAGGTAGTTGGTGAAGGCCATCTGCCCGACAGGCGCGAAGAGGCGGCGCACCCAGCCGACCCCGCGCGAGGTCAGCAGGATCAGGCCGCTAGCGTAGGCCAGGGTGATGAAGATCGGATAGGAGGCGACGACCTCGGACCAGCCATTCGTGGCCTGAACACCCGGTCCGGCCATGATCTCGCGCCACTCCAGCACGCCCAGCAGGGCCAGGACCGCGCCGCCGACAGCGACCAGGACCAGATAGACGCGGGTGGACAGGCGGCCGTGGAAGAAGCCGATCTTGAACAGGCCCAGGCCCAGCATCATCAGCGGCACAGTGGCGAAGACATAGCCGAACAGGCTGGCGCTCTGCAGCACGCCCCAGGCCTTGAGGTTCTCGATCAGTCCGGCGGGCCAGCCGCTGCGATAGGCGGCGATGCTGGCGGCGACTGCGTCCTCGGCCAGGCTCATGGACTCGTCGCTCAGGGCGTCGACCAGAAGGGCGGGGCCGTTGACCGTCATCCACATCGTGGCGGCCTGCAGAGTCGCCAGAGCCAGGGTTGCAGCGGCGCCAAACAGGATCAGCGAGCGGGCCGACATGGAACGCATCAACATGACGAACAGCCCGGCCCAGGCGTAGAGCAGCAGGATGTCGCCATACCAGAAGGCGGCGCCGTGGATCAGGCCGAACAGGGCCAGCCAGAACAGGCGTCGCCGCAGCAGCCGCCCGCGTGCGGCGTCTCCGCGCTCGCCGCCGACCAGAAAGATCGACGCGCCGAACAGCATGGAAAACAGGGTGACGAATTTCTGATGGAAGAAGACCTCGGTCGTCCAGTGGGCCACGGCCGAGGCGCCGATCAGAGGGAAGGGCGACTGCTCGGGCGCCAGGGCCGCGTCGATGGGCAGGGCGAAGGCGGCGGCGTTGACCGCCAGAATGCCCAGGACGGCGACCCCGCGCAGCACGTCCAGCGTCTGGATGCGGGCGCCCGACCCCACGGGCTGAAGCGTCGTCTGGTCGGTCATGGCGTCGGCCCTCCCCAAGTGAGCCGGATGCTCATGCGGGCTCGGGGCGGCGGGGACACCTTAAATCCGCGTAATGTCAGCCGGCGCCGTTCTGCATCAGGCCCATGCGGTTTTTGACCACCGGCGCGGGCGCAAAGGCGATGAAGGCCACGCACAGCCCCGCCCACAGGGCGTAGCTGACGCCCACCAGCACCGCCAGCGGCAGGCCGGCGACGCCGAAGATCAGCAGGGTGGTTTCCAGCGCGCCGAGGCCCTGAACCAGACTCTGAGAGGCGATCACCGACAACAGCGACATGACCACGGCGATCAGGGTCTGGACGGCGGCGGCCAGCAGCCCGCCGAAGACCATGAAGCGGCAGACCACGCCCAACCGCGTCGAGGGACGGCCAACTCGGGCGTGGGTCTGACGCAGCAGCCACAGACCGATCGGGGCGGCGATCAGGCCCAGCACCAGCAGGACCAGCCGCCAGTCGGTGTCCACGCCCGAGGCCCAGTTTTCCGGCGGCCAGACGATCAGAGTGACGATCAGCGGCGGCCAGGCGGCGGCGGCCAGAGCCGCCAGCACGATCCTCTGGGTCGAGCGCTGCGGCGCGACCCGCTTCAGACCCGGCAGGTCCTCGATCCGGTCGAGACGCGACATCAGCGGGTCGGGACCGGCACGGCGCCGGAATAGTCATAGAAGCCGCGTCCGCTCTTCTTGCCCAGCCAGCCGGCCTCGACATATTTCACCAGCAGCGGGCAGGGGCGGTATTTGCTGTCGGCCAGGCCGTCGTACAGGACGTTCATGATGGCCAGAACGACGTCCAGACCCATGAAGTCGGCCAGTTCCAGCGGGCCCATGGGGTGGTTGGCGCCCAGCTTCAGCGCCTTGTCGATCGAGGTGACATCGCCCACGCCCTCGTAAAGGACATAGATGGCCTCGTTCATCATCGGCACCAGGATGCGGTTGACGATGAAGGCGGGGAAGTCTTCGGATTCGGTGGTGATCTTGCCCAGGCTCTCGGCGAAGGCGACGGCGGCCTCATAGGTGGCGGCCGAGGTGGCGATGCCGCGCACGATCTCGACCAGCTTCATCGTCGGCGCCGGCTTCATGAAGTGCAGGCCGATGAAACGATCCGGCCGGTCGCCGACCGAGGCCAGGCGGGTGATCGAAATGGACGAGGTGTTGGAGGCCAGCAGGGTGTCCGGACCCAGGTGAGGCAGAAGATCGACAAAGACCGCCTTCTTGACGGCTTCGTCTTCGGACGCCGCCTCGATGACCAGATCGGCCTGAGCCGCCTCGGCCAGGGTGGCGACGGGGCGGATGCGGGCCAGGGCCGCGTCGGCCTCGGCCGGGGTCGTCAAGCCGCGCGCCGCGCGCCGCGCCAGGCTGGCCGCGATCTCGCCGAGGGCCAGCGGAATCCGCTCGGCCGACAGGTCGTAGAGCCGCACCTCATAGCCGCCGGAGGCCACCGCCTGAGCGATGCCCGAACCCATTTGCCCGGCGCCGATAATGGCGACTGTCCTGATCGTGGTCATAAATACGCGCATTTTGCGGTCCCGTCGGGACCCGTCGCGGGCACCTTAGGAGCCCGCCCGCCGTGCGCAAGGGGCGGAATGCGGCCGGATTGAGATTCCTGACCGCCGTGTCCTCGCCTCAACGTTTCGCCTCAATAGGCGCCGACAAGGCCCAGCGCCGCCACATGCAGCGGCGGCAGCAGATAGCCCTGCACGCCCTGGATGATCAGCAGGGCCACGATCGGCGTCAGGTCGATGCCGCCCAGCGGCGGGATGAGCCGGCGCAGCGGCGCCAGGATTGGGCTGGTGAACCGGTCCAGGAACTCGGCCACCTGGGCCACGAAACGGTTGCGGTAGTTGATCACGTCAAAGGCGAACAGCCAGCTGAGGATCGCATTGGCGATAATGGCGAACAGCAGCAACTGCAGCAGCGCGCCCAGCACGAAGAAGATAAAGCCGATGACGCCGGCGCCGATGCCCATGAACGAAGTTCCCTTGAATGCAGACCCGTTTCTAGCGGGGCCTTTCAGGAACGCCAAGGATTCCTCCGCGACCCGTTGACACCCCGCCGCCGCCCCGCTTATCTCCGCCCCTGCCTGTCGGTCGGGGCCGTAGCTCAGTTGGTAGAGCGCGTCGTTCGCAATGACGAGGTCAGGGGTTCGACTCCCCTCGGCTCCACCAGGCGGCTAATCAACTCATTGATTTATAATGAAAAACACCCTTCATCTCAGGCGCTTCTGGCTGTCCTGATGGGCGGTTTGTGTATCTCGATAAGCGCCCGATAAGCAGCCGTCGCCGGCTGGGGGCGAGGGGCCGCACTCGCGCGTGAGAGGGGGTAAAGCCAGAGGGTAATAAATTCGCGCCCTGGCACGGTCATGGGTCCTTCCCCCTCCCCTTGCACGTATACGGGGGAACTAGCTCCAGACGTTCAGAGACGAAGACCTAAAATTTGCATGGCACGGATCGCGCACGGACCGCACGGATGCGACGGCTTGAACCTATGTGCACTCACCTCTGAAGATTGGCGCGCACGGATCGCGGACGCACCCGCACGGATGGTGTGAACCCCGGGAACTACGGGAACCGATCAGCGAGCAAGGGGCGAATGGGGCGGGATAGTAGTTCCCACCTCTCTCTTTCAGGTGGGAACTAATGGGAACTGTATGCCAGTGCCCTAGGATCAAAGGTGGAAATCCCGCGCGCATTGATGCTCCCCCACCCCACCGGCGGTGAGATATACTTGGTGTGTCGGTGTAAACCCCGATGCGAACCGATGTGAATCATGCAAATGTTCGGGGCATGACACTGCAACTTCAGGCTGACGCTGACTTTCCTCAGATGAGGTTCGGTGAGGTTTGGCTGGACGTTGATTGGGAAGCGTTCCAGGTCCCGCGCGGGTCTGCACCAGCCCCTCCTGATCGCACGATCAACTGGTCTCAAGGGCGAACCGGGAGGCTTGGGGAGTTTCTGAGACCTGCAGGCGGATACAACCCTCGGATCCGGATATCTCAAGTCCCTGACTCGGACGCACCTGGGGCTGCGCTGGTCGATGCTTACGAGTTCATCGACCGGGCGTGGCTGGCCGACGAACTGCCGCTGATGATCAAGGAAGCGGAGCGCATCCTCGCACGAACCGGGTTCGTCACTCATTACGGCCAGCACTTTCTCGTTCAGCGCGCTGGGGCCTGGTTCATCTTCGCCGACCCGGGAATGCCGATTGATCGGGGTGCCGTCGAAGAGCGGTATGCGGGCAAGGTCGTATTCGCTGACCCTACTCGGTTCGACTATCTTCCTGAAGCGATCGCCGATGCAGCTGGTGGGGATAGTGGCCGTCTTGCGTGGGCAATGGAGGTGATGAGACGCTCTAAGAGGTCTGCACGATTTGATCGCAGCGCAGAGTTAGAGGTTTCACCTGTTGGGCGGATCGGTGATGCGTTCCGACGTGGTCGACCAGACGAGGCTGCAGCGCATCTGTCTTGGTGGGCGACTGAAATCTACCGAACTGCCTGGAATGACGGCGCCTACTTCGAAGGAGTGCGCGTAAGCGACGCGATCGCTCAGGAGCGCAAGGAAGAAGCATCTGCGGCGCAGATGCTGTCGGATCGTTCTCGGGAGGCTCAGCGCCGTCGGGTTGCATGCGCTAAGTTCATCGCCGGCATCGATCCCGACGGCGGGCTATCGGCCGCTGATCTGGCGCGGCTAGTGCACCAGGCTAGAGCGGCGAACGCTTCGACTTTCGCCGGGATCCGGTTGATGGATAGCCCTCGTGAAACGGCGAAGGAGATTGCTCAGATTCGTAAAGAGACGCGTCGAAAGGCGGCGGCTTCTAAGCTTCACGCGGATCTGAAGGTCGCCGTCGAAGCCCTTTTAGAAGACGACTAGTCGCGCACGAATGCGCGTTTCGGGCAACCTCAGCTTGCCCGTCTTAATGGCGGCGCACGTGTGCTTTTTTGGCGACTTGTTTCGACGCGGCTGGCTGTCGCGCCGCGCTCGCCAATCAGGAAGCATGCCGCATGCACAATCCCACAAGCGTCCAGCTCCAAGCTGCCCTCCAAGGAAACTTCGACGCCGAAATGAAGGCGGGTCTTTCGCGAGTTCAATCGGCGCTGCAGAAGGCCATCTTTGAATACGCACAGGAAACCCAGACGAAGTGGCGTCAGGACATACTCGCGTCAGGCCTAAGCAATGCCCAGAAACTGGCGAAGACGGTGCGGGTGAAGCGCTATCCCAACGAAGGGATGAATCCGGCGGCACAGGTCTATTCTACCTTTCCGCTCATCCAGCGTGCGTTTGAGCAAGGCGAGGTCATTCGATCGCGAGACGGCAACTGGCTGACGATCCCAAACCCAGACGTTTGGCCTGGGGGGCGTGTGCGGCGCCAAGGCGGACGCGGCGTCAGGGAGCGAGAATCCTCGGTAGGCATCGCCGAGAGGCGCTTCGGCCCGCTACGTTTCATCTACAATCCTCATGGCGCATCCATGCTGGTTACGGACGCACGCCGTAGCCGGACCAAGGCAGGCACCTTCCGATATGCGAGCGCCACGGCGACCAGGCGGGGCAATGTCGAAACGATCGTCGTCTTCTTCCTAGTGAAGCAGGCCCGGCTTCCACGCATGCTTCGCGGCAAGGTCATCCGCGATCGGGCGGCGCGAAACGCGGATGCGAGCATCGAGCGGTTGTTCGCTCGGCATTTTGAACAGGCTGCCGCCGGTCCAGCGCTTCTCGGATCTAGTCAGTCCGAGTGACGTGGCGGTGCGACCTAGTCCGTGGCCATTGGCGGAGGGTGCTAGGAGTGATCGTCTCCCCATGAAGGGCGAGAAGACGAGTCAAACCAAAGCGTTAGAATCGTTCGTAATTCTGGTTTGACTTGGTCGGCAGCGAAGCTCAGAATCCATCGGTCTCTAGGCTCGGGCTGTGGGTTCATTCCGTGGCGTCCGTGCAGCTCGCCCGTCAGGAGATGGGCTATTCAGGCGGCGGAGAAGACGGGCCTAGAGACGCCGGCTCCACCATTGCGCCGGGTAACCGTAGTGCTTGAAGATCTCGAGCTGCTCGACCTGGACATTCAGATTTCCCCACTTCGGCATGAGCTTCACGCCATAGCCCGAGATTTGGCCGCCTTGACGATCCGGCCATCGCGCCATGCGGCTTTCGAGCGCTGTGGCAAACCGGGGATCGCAGGCTCGAGTGTCGTAGAGGTCTGCCGCTTTGAAGAAGGCGCTCGCGACGATATCGGGCATCTTCAGTCCCGCGTGGCCAGCGTGGTTCTGGATGAACATCAGCTCGCGATGGAAGGTGTCGTACGACAGGTTGCCCCATTTCAGGACCTGATTGTCGCCCTTGAAGCGCAGCCAGTCGAAATAGGCATTCATTTGGCTGTACGACAGGCCGCCGCGCTCGCTGAAGATCAGCTTTGTCAGCCGGGTCTCGCTGTGGTCAGCTCTTGAACGGTGCTCGACAAAGTGAGTGACCCGCTCGAGGAGCAGGCGGGTCATCCAGCAGTAGAACCAGTTGTCGCTTGGGATCTTCTCCGCGAGCAGGTTGCGGTGGCCGCGCATGTTCTGCTTGTTCGAGCAGACGACGAAACAGCGGACCGGAAGCTCGGCGAGGCGGGCGCAGACCGCAAGCTTTCGCGTGGGCGAGAGTTTGGCGAAGTGAAGATCCCGCATCTGATGGCTGCCGAGGGAGGCCGTGAGATCGGAGATCCAGCCGCCGACGTCGGCTTCATGCTCCGCGCGGATTACCACGGCGGCGACCATCAGCCATTCGCTGGAGCCTTGGACGTCCAGAGGCTTCACACGCTTGAGGCCAGGGTCCCCAGCCTCGTCGATGTAGGTCACATAGGAATAACTAGGAGCGGAAATGGACGTCACCATGTGTCTAATTCGGTGGCGCTGCTGCGTTACGGCCAGCTCGGTCCAGTTCCCGCACGGCTTGCGCGGCATTGGCGACATAAAGTTCTACGGAGTCAGGCGACAGGGATTCTTCAGGTCGATGGACAACCAAATTTCTAAGCTGCCGTAGTTCATCAATTTGGGCGAGCGTGCTGTGAACTATGAGTTCTTCGTTCGCTAAAATGCGAAGGGCTCGCGTCACCGTATATGGCCTATGTATTGTTGATGTCGCTGATCGGGAAAGCCGATTAAATGCTCGTTCGACGGCGCGTTCTACCTCAACCCAAGCGGTCACGATGGCGTCGATCGGCGCGCGAGGGGTGTTTTCCATCACCTGTTCAGCTGCTGGGTTTTCCTCGTTTTCCGGAACCTCCGGCGCCTCAACGAGACGATCTTGGAACTCTTTGTCGAGACCCAATTCTGTGTCGCCATGTTTGATCGACTTAATGCGCCCAATCAGCGTGGATAGGGCTGACTTAAACATGATAGCCAGTATCAAAACGACCGCTGGCCAAGCAAACGCGGCCATGATGGATGCCACAGCTCCGATAACGGCGACGAGAACCTCGCTTCCTGATCCAGAGCTTTCTGCCGCAGCGGGCGTCACTTGAACGAGAGTTTGGTGGGCTGTTTGAACCGACTGCGACCCCACTACCGATAGCCCTCATGACGAAGGCCGGTTTGGCCGTTTGCCCAAGCTTCGCCGAACATGTTCACGTCTTCCATCTGCTTGCCCAGCACCCCGAGCCAGCCGCCGCTCCATGTGCCGAAAGCAGCCGAACCGTCCGGGCGATAGAGTTGCTCGGGGAGAGTGCGGATCAAATAGACTGGGTTCTGACCCGCTGCGTATTGCTGCCCCAGTTCTACGAAAGCGGGGCCTTCCATGATGAAGACGGGTTTGCCCTGGCGAGCGAGGACGACTTGGCCGAACTTGCGATCCTTTAGCGCTTCGGCCGTTTGAAAAAGCGCCCTGGTCAGGTCGATGGTGGCGGCGCCGTCGATGGCGATCAGGTCAACTGTGATGTTTCGGGGATGGACCAGCCAAGAGCGGTACACGTGGACGCTGGCAACCTTGTTGCGATCGTCATGAGACAGCGCTGTAGCGGCGGGAATCCAGACCATCAGATTGTAGATCAATACAGCGCCGAAGGCTGCGGCAAGAATTCCCAACCAATGAAGGCGCCGAGGCTGCGGCTGCACTGCATCCGGCCCGCTCGGGTCTGTCGTTTTGTCATTGATCATGGTCGCCCCCCTTTGACCAAGGGATAGACGCCCGTAGAGCTTGTGTCGAGTTGACGAACCGGCGTTCAGTTAAGCTGAGGGGGCGAACCGGGTTTGTCGTTTTCCGGGGGCGGTTCGGTTTAGAGACGGCGGCACTGGCAACCAGGCCGGCGTATGCTGAGGTTACTGAACAGCAGGACGAACCGGTTCGTTTCCCAATCTCATGTGCGCAGGGAACCCGTGGCAGGTGTTCCCTTATCTCTTTGTATTCAAGAGGTAATGTCTTGTTTTGCCGAGGGAACACGCCAGGCGCGTTCCCTGCCCGAGGTTATATTGTCGTTATAATTCCATATCTTACCTTGCCGCTAGGCGTGCGTAATGTGTGCGCGGTGATAGCCGCTTCCAGATCCGTCGGGTCTGAGGTCAATTCGGAGGCGTTTGGTACCTGAGTGGGGCTCAGGACCATTGGTAAGGCGAGGCGCTGGACAAGCTGTCCCGGCCTCAGTTTTCCGGCTGGATGTTCACTCGGAAAGGAAGCTTGAATGTCAGGGGGGTGGCCAGTTCCTCTGCAGTCAGCCGAACATCCAAAGCGCCGCCCTTGCCGTCGAAACTTGAATCGATGAGCACGTATGCGGGCTCGAAAACGAATGGATTGTGCTGAGGAAGTTTCGGCCTGCGCAACTCGATGATGCCCGCGGCCGCGTCAACGTGGGGGTAGTCGTCCAAGGCATCTGGTCGCACCATGCCTCCTGGCCCCATCAGAGAGGCCAATGGGAAAGCTGATGCCGTGGCGCCATAGGCCCCGCTCGAGAGGCCGAACGCTTGCGGCTCGCGCGGCGGGCACGGCGCTTTCGGTAGATCTCCAATATCGTCGGCGTCGTTGAGGGCCTGCATCCCTGGGGGGAGGGTGATGTATGCTCGAAAAGAGGAGGCTGGTGCGGAGCCATCGTTCCTTGCGATAAAGACTAGCTCGGCGAGCCTGCTTTCTGTGAAGTTCCACTCAGTGAGGAGCTTGAAGTACCGGTCATAGGACCGGTGATAGTTTTCCAGCTGGCGATTGTAGCCGATCACTTCAATCTGGCTGGGGCCGAGCGCTGACAGTTGCCGGATTTGAGCAAAGTCGAACCGCCCCTTGAAGTTCGGATCCCGAGGAGGGGGGCGGCCGGGGTCGGGAAGGGGTTGCAGCCGTTCGCGCTCTTCGGTCGGAGCCCGCGCGTCTACGGTGGCGGGTTCAGGCAAGGAGATGATCAGGGGGTTGGGGCCCGACGCCCATCCGAGCTTGAGGCGGGGTTCGCGGGCCTTGATGGTGGTCAGTTCCCGCTGGAGCTTTTCGATCTCCTTGCCGAGAGGATCCGGCTCCTCTTTCAGTCGATCTTCCTCCGGTGGAAATATCACCCGGATGGGCCGCCCTCGTGATTTGGCGTGAATGAGCGTGTCGTCGGTGTAGATCGCGACTTCATGCCCTTCGGACTGCAGCATCAAGGCCATCGCGATCAGCCTGTCGTCCGGCACTTGCGGGTCCAGGCCGCCGACAAGAAAGGCGGTTGGCTCCCTGCCGTCGATACTGGGGCCGGCCTCGGCTGTCAGCAGTGTCCTGATCCACGCCTTGAGATCGCGGGCCCGGGCTCGAATTCGCGCAACGTCGTGCTGGCGGGCATGCTTGTCGATTTCTTGCACAGGCACAGCAGTCAGTACGATTTCGACTTCGGATGTGCCGACAATGGCTTTCCAGTTGGCTTGATCGGGCCGCTTGAAATGCAGCAGTGCGTTGGTGTCTGGGAGTATGATCATGGTCTTCCCCTTCACTGGCCCAGCGTCAGCCGCGCGAAGTTGGCGAAGGTGATCGCACCGCCGACAAAGCATCCGTATGAAGCGACGAGGAGGACAATTCCGCTGATATGGATGGCGGTCCCGATCAGCGCCCAACGATCTTCGTCAGGGAGCTCCAGGCGGCGGCTGCCCATTGTCTGGTGGTAGCAATAGACGGTGAAATAGGCGGCCAGTTGGGTGAGTGCGGCCGCGACCAGGCCGACGCAGAAGATCATCATCACCAACGTGATGTGCTCGACGTTCACGGATCGCGCCTTCTCCTGCAGCAGCGAGCCGATGAATGCCAGAATGGCGACCGACGCGCCGCCGTTCAGCGCCATGGCGGCCTTGACGGCGCCGACGGCCCCTTCCCACGCCTGTGCCAGATAGACCTTCTCGATTTCGGCGTCATGGAGGTCAGTCATTGGGGCTTTGGTCCGCGTCGGGCTCGGCTATGAAGCGCAGGAAGGCGCGTCCAATCGGAGTGGTCTGGGACTCTTGAAGGCCCGACCCGCTCATGCTGGTCATCAGGCTCTCTGACTGGATCAAGCCTTCGCGCCCGAGGTCTTTCACGATCCGTTCGAACACGCCCTCCGGCTTTTCCACTTCGGGGTGGGCTCTGACGTAGCCAGTGTGAATTGACCCCATCACCGTATTGCTGACCTGGCGGACGTAGGCCGGGTCTACTGTCGGATCATTGAGAAACGCCAGAACCCTCAGGTGCGTTGGCGAGAAGCGTTCAATGTAGCCCAGGAAGGTCCCGGTCAGCGCATCGTCGAGGAACAGGCCGGCGGCCGCGTTGAGCACTGCGTTTCGAAGAGCGTGTAGCTTCGATTGCTGGTGGGTTTTTTCCGCCCGGGCGGTCGCCTCGATCATGAGGCTGACGAAGCGAGGGTCGGTCGCCAGCGTTTCTGGAGATACGCCCTCAACCCGTCGTGTGACTTCGTCCAGGTCGGCAGCAAGGCGATTGAGCCATGCCGCGCGTCGTTCCTCTACGGGGTTCGACACCAGAAGCTCGAGCACCTCGGTCGCCAACGCGCCGACGCCGGGCAGGGAGCCGAGCGTTGCTTTGGCTGCCCTCCATCCGATTTCGCGCCCGTCCCGAGTAGGCAGCGGCGGGCGGGCTGCCACTTGGTGATCGGATGAAGCGGTCATTGGCGGAGTCCTCACAAGCTGGGCGTGATGCTCGGCTTTGCTCCATCGCAATTCAGCATCTGTCGGGCCCAGCAGACTTCGAACGGCGCCGCTTGGCAAGGCTGGCTTGTGTTCTCGCCCTGACCCTCTCTAGGGCTGCATCTGCGCGGGACGCGCTCTCTGCTTTTTTGCCTCGTTCCGTTTCCATCGCTCGAGTGCCTGGTCCGGCGTCTCGTGCAAGACGTCATCCCAATCATTCGGCTTCTGGCTCGGTGGCGGCTCTCCGATGATGAGGCGAAAGCCGCCCGAGGGAGGGAAGTCGACGGCGCCGACCGTCTTGCCGGCGGCCTCGACCGCCGAGAGGGCGCGACGGATTTCAGCGGCTGTGAAGGTGGTTTTGTTCCGCTTCGGGGCGGCCTCGCGCTCATGATCCCGCTGAGCGGTCTCAAAGTCTCGTAAAGCTTCGGCGCGTGCGAGCGCCTGGATAACTTTCAGCAGTGCGGGATCAAGAGGTGTGCTGTCTTCAGGCATCGCCCGCCGGCGCCGGAAGCGCAGCCTGACCCGCCTTTGCATCTGCTAGTGCTGCGGTTTTTGAGGCACCCAGCGCAACCGCCTTAGAAAATCGTTGCTGACGCTTGTGTCGCTCAATGTACCAGTCGTCGATGAGCGACTCGATCAGCTCAATCAGCACCTGCGCTTCCTCGGGATCGACATCGACGATGACGTTGACGTCGGCTTCCATGTGGGCGCCGATGTTGCCCACTTTCCGCAGAGCCGTCAGCGCTTCGATGCTGTCGACGGACACGCCTCGTGGCGCATTGCCTTCTTCAACTGCCTTTTCCAGCGCGCCGATCTCTTTGAAGAGGGTCGACGGCTTCACCTGGCCGAAGTCCCGGATCATGCCTTGGAGGCAGCGTCGCGCCAACGTGGCCGAGGCTTTGGGGCTGAGGTCGCGGATTAAGCAAGCCTCAGCGTAATCTTGCCTGATCGCGCTGGGGACGTAAGAGGGAATGGGCCTGCTACTGCCCTCAGGAATCAAGCGGCGCCACACTAACGGACCTTTGTCCTTGCTTGGTGCGTATGCGCCTTGCACCCTTGTGTAGGGAAGCACTCCAATCTGAACTAGGGGCTTCTGACACTCGTCATTGGCACAGATTATGGCGGTGGCTCGAATGCCAAGTGCCCCGTCTTTTCCGGGGTCCTGAAGATAGAACGGCTCCTGAATCGTCGCGTACTTGTTGCTGGTAGCAGTTTGGGGGCGATCGCAGGAGGGACAGACCCAGTTGAAGGCGCTCAAAGCAATTTCTCCAGCACAGCGCGAATGGCGGCAGGGCGCGTGAGCGAGGCGTCGTTCGTCTTGATCCAGGCGTCAAGTTTCGCGAGCTGATCAGGATGGAGGCGGACAAGAACAGGTGTCCCCTGGCCAGTTGCCGGGCGGCCCCCTCGGTTTTTGATATCAGGTCTTGACGCCATAGTTGACTTGATATCATAAACGTCGGGCTGAGCAAGCGCGCCAACGCTTTGCTCAGCCCTAACCGCAACCGATCCTCTGGAGATCAGGTCATGGCTTCACACGCCAATAGCACAGGCACGCCCTGCGCACAGCCGGGGCTCGACGCCCGTTTCCCCTATGTGATCGATCCCGATCACCGACAGCCGCGCCCAGTCGATCTGCCGGCAGAGCTGCACGACTTCTTCGACGCTGCCGTTCATACCTTCGAGGCCGAGCCCGCCGGCCATGTCCAGGACGGCAACCTGCCTGCAGTCGGCTTCGATCCTGACGCTTGGATCGAACGGCTCGCCATCGTCGGCGGGGGTGTGTGGTTCAGCCTGGCGCTGTCCATGTCGCCTGATGGCGATGTCGGCGCCGCCTTGCCGATCTGGGCCGAGATCCGCGAACCGATCGACGCCGAAGCGCGACGAGCGGCGATCGCCCGCGCCATGATCTTGCGGGAAGCCCGCAACATTCTTGCGGATAGGTCCGGGACAGAGGCGACGAACCGGGTTCGTCAGGCCGAACCGGAGGCGGGCCGATGATCGGGTGTGATCTGATGAAGCCGCCCCCTGCACCTAGCCGTCGCAGCCTGATCGCCGGCGTCGGGCTCGGCGCTGGTGTGGCGTTGGGTCTGGGGGTGGCCCCGAGCGCGACCAAGGCTCTGCCGGCCGGCGACGCCGAACTTGTCGCCATTGGTGAGCGGCTCGAGGTGGTCTTGGCAGAGTTGTCGTCGCGGATCGACGTTCAGCAGTTCCGTATCGCCACCGCTCATGATGCGGCCAAGAGGGACCCCGCTTGGGCGAGCGCATCTCCGGCGCAGCGGGGCGATCTTCTGAGCCGATACGAGGGTCTGCACGGCGTGGACGATGACGACGCTGACATCGAGGCCCCGGGTTTGGAGCTGGACGCCCTGCGGCGGCGAAGCGAGGCCATTACGGCGACGACCTGGGCGGGGCTGCGCACGAAGGCGCTGTTTGTCGCCCATGCCCATGGGCCGCTGAATGAAGACGCCTCAGAGCTCGCCTCGTTGCTGCGAGACCTGGGGGCGCTGTCCGCCGCCTGATCATTCGTGCGTCTCGCGTGCGTGGGGAAGCTGAGGTCGCCCGACGCCGGACAGGCGGTTTTGGGTCATCAACGCCCCTGCAAGCCCGCAGCAAGCGGCGAACCCGGAGATGTCTATGACCACCCCAGTTCCAAAACTTCTGAACGTAGAGGCCGCAGCAGATCGGCTTGGCGTGTCCAAGTCCTGGCTCGCGCAGAGCCGTTTGTCCGGCAGGGGGCCGGCTTTCACCAAGATCGGCACGCGCTGCTTGTACAACCCGGAAGATCTGACCGCCTGGCTGGCGAGCCGCCGGCGTTCATCTACCTCGCAAGTCGCCGGCCAGTTGGAGGCGCGCTGATGGGAAACGTCAACAAGCCGAAGGCTGAAGACAAGAAGGCCTCCACCGCGCCGAAGGCGAAAGAGTCTGAAGCCCCGCTGGATCCCCGAGCGATCTACGCCCGGCGCGCCCAGCGAGCCAAGGCGGCGGCTTCGTAAAACCCTTCGATCTCAGGCGCTGCCGACGCAGCGCCGACCAGGAGAAAATTCCATGGCTATGCTCAAATTCACGCCCGGTGCAGGGCATTTCGTCCTTTCCGAAGCGAACGGCAATCGCTCTCGCCAACGGATCGTCGTCGGCCCCAACCAGAACCTTCTGGCCGGTCAGGTGATCAGCAAGGTCACGGGATCGGAGGCCTATGTGGCCCTCGATCCCGATGCGACCGACGGCAGTCAGACCGCCGCAGGCATCCTTTACGATGATGTTGAGACTGACACGGAGGCCAAGGCTGCCGTCAGCTTCGAGCGCGATTGCGAGGTGGTGCTGGCGAAACTCGTTTGGCCGGATGGCATCACCGAAATCCAGAAGACGGCCGCCATCGCGGCCCTGTCCGCCAAGGGCATCCATGCCCGGTTCTGACCGCAGCTTCTCAACCGCCACCCACCACAGGAGACATCCGTGACCAAGTCCGACGTGCCCAGATTGCTGGACACCGCCGCCGCGGCTGAGGCCCTCGGCGTCTCGAAGTCCTGGCTCGATAAGAGCCGCATAACCGGCGAGGGGCCGACATTTGTCAGCGTCGGAGGCCGCCGGTTCTACGCGGTCGGCGATCTGAATGCGTGGCTCGACCAGCGCCGCCGCTCTTCAACTTCTGAAACCATCGCCCGAATGAGGCAGCTGCCATGACCATCGACAACCCGCAAATCGTCGTAGAGCGGAAGGCGGCCCTCGCGAGCCTTCGCGAGCGGAGAGCGGCGACGGAAGTCGAGCTTCGGGCGGCCGAGATCGCCGTGGCGAATGCATCGGAGGCTCTGGCCTTTTCAGGCGACGCCAAGGCCATCAAGGCTTTCAATGACGCCAGCTCGAACATGGCTATGCAGCAGGCGCGACTGGTTGCGTTCGACGAGCAGGTCATTCCGCGAGCAGAGGCGGCTGTCACCGAAGCGCAGAGCGCCGAAGCTGAGGCTGGGCGTTGGCGCATTTACGAGGAGGCGAAGGCGGCTGCTGAGGCTGCGGCTGACGATCTTCGTCTCAGTTTTGGTCCGCTGAAAGACGATCTGACGCGCCTTCAGGACGTCATGAGGTCAGCCGCTGCTCTGGTGGAACGGGCCAATGACGACCTGCCGTTCGGAGCTGAAAGGCTGCGCGATCCGGAAGGGAGCGTGCGCGATCAGTGGCCTCGCGGCGTCCATATCCTGAGCGAAGACGAGGAGGATCGTTGGGTCTACAAGGCGACCGGCTACATTGTTCCGGACAGCAAGCTGGATCGCATTGAGCCGCGCGGCCCCTTCGACGGGCTGATCTACACCGGCTCGAGGCCAAGGGCCGCTAGCGTGCGGAACCTGAACAACAGGTCGGAAGTGGTGAAGGTGCGCTGTCGGAAGCGCGAGGTCCTGAGCCAGCTCCGTTGGGTCCAGGGGCGGCGCCTGGCCGCGATCGACCTCGGGCCGTTGACGGTTGAAGCGACCCTAGAGCCGAACATCGAATATGAGCCGATCGATCCGGCCTCAGTCGTGTCGGCGCTCCACCCGATCACCGAGCGTGGCGATGTCGGCGCAGCTGACTGAACACGAAGTTCTGTCCAGGGTGACCTTCGAGCTCTGGGCCTTTGTCGCGGGCGGCCGGCCAGTCTTCGACGAGAAGAGCAAAGGTCCAGGCCAAGGCGTCATCCGGATGGGGGCGAGGGGCGGCGCGTTTCTGCATAAGCGGAAGCGGCCGCCCCAAGCGGTCGAGATCCGACCGTTCGAACGTCTGCTGGTGCGGGCGCGCAAGGGCGACCGTTGGGTCACCTATTGCGTGTTGAGGCCGGCGACATGACGGGCGCCACGAACCGGCGGGTCGACTTCGGCCGGGTGAACGCCGCCGCCCTGCGCAACATCGATGCCGTCGTGCGGGGGCTGCTTCCAAGCGGTCGGCGCGAGGCTAGCGAATGGGTGGCTCACAACCCCAACCGCTCCGACAAGCGCCTGGGGAGCTTCAAGGTGAATCTGATCACCGGGAAGTGGGGCGATTTTTCATCCGGCGATCGCGGCGGCGACCTGGTGAGTCTCGCGGCCTTCGTCACGCGGACGTCGCAGCGCGACGCCTGCATCCGCCTGGCCGAGAGCCTTGGCGTCCATCCTTTCGAATGAGCATCATGAAATCGAGACAGACCTTTTCGCCGGCGCAATGTCGGGCAGGACGCGGGCTTCTGGACTGGAGCGTGGAGGATCTCGCCCGACGTGCAGGGCTTGAGAACGAAGCCGTTGAGCTGTTCGAGCGCGGCGAGGGAGAGTTGTCTGACGAAGAGCGTCTCGCTCTGGGCCGCGCTTTCGGGCAGGCGGACGTCATCGCCAAGGCCGAAGGCGCGGCGGGGGAAGGTGTTCGCTTTCGCTGTCCGAAGTCGCCACTGGGCGCACATGACGAACCGGGTTCGCGCGAGTTCTGGGCATGAGCGCAGATGACGCCTTCGCCCGGGTCGCAGCTGAAGCCGCCCAGGCGCCGACCGCTGCGCCGGCGGCTTCTGACAAGGGAGAGCTCGTGGCGCCGGCGCCCCTCGGCGCGCCAGCCTTGCCGGACGCCTGGCGAGGTGTTGGCAGACCCTCCGCATGCTGGACTTATCGTGATGCGGACGGACGCGTGCTTCGGCACGTGCTGAGGTTCGACACGCCGGAGGGGAAGGACATCCGACCCGTCACCCTCTGGCGCGGTCCAGATGGTCGGTTGAAGTGGAGGTTCGGGGCCGGTGGGGATGCTCGGCCGCTTTACGGGCTGGATCGTCTGGCGGCGCGGCCAGAGGCGGCGGTGCTGGTCGTCGAGGGGGAAAAAGCCGCCGATGCCGCGCAGAAGCGTTTCCCGGAGCTCGTAGCTATAACCTGGCCCGGCGGCAGCAACGCCTTGGGCAAGGTCGACTTGGCCCCGCTTGCGGGCCGCATGGTCGCCATCTGGCCCGACGCGGACGAGCCGGGACGAAAGGCGGGCGAGAGCCTGCGCCGTATGCTGGTGCAGCTCGGGGCAGGGGCGGCAACGGTTCGCCTGCCCGAAGGGCTGCCGAAGGGCTGGGACCTTGCTGATGAATGGCCCTCTGGCCTCACGCCGGCTGTCGCTCAAGCGGCGATCGATGCGGCTTTGCGGGGCGGCCGGAGCGAGACCGTCGCGCCAAGAGGCTTTCGTGGCGATTCCGGCGGCTGGTGGTGGGCTCCCGAGATCGGCGGCAAGGACGGTGATGCGCCGCCTCCGCCCCTATGGCTGTGCGGTCCTTTCCAACTGGCGGCGCTGGCCCGAGATGAGGACGGCCTCGACTGGTCGTTGGTCCTGGACTTCCGCGACATGGACGGTCGCGCCAAGCGCGAGATCATCGGGCGGGCTGAGCTGGCGGGCGATGCGACTGACGTACGGCGCCGGCTGATGGGCGCGGGTCTGGCGATCGCGACTGGTCGCACGGCGCGAGAGCGGCTGCAGGCTCTGCTTGGCATGATGGCGACCTCAGAGCGGGCGCGGCTTGTCTCTTCGGCGGGCTGGAAGAGCGGCGTCTACGTCATGCCGCATCGGTCGGTCGGGGCAGCGGCCGCGACAGAGAGTGTGATTTTTCGGGGGCGATCCGGCGGCACCTATCATGCCGAGGCAGGCAGCTATGACGAGTGGCGTCGGCTGGTGGCGGCGCCTATGGCCGGTAATGCGGTTGGCGCCTTCGCCATGGCAGCTGCATTCGCCGGGCCTCTCATGCGCGATCTGGGCGCCGAGGGTGGAGGCTTTCACCTGAGGGGCGGGTCCTCGACTGCCAAGACGACTGTACTGACGGCGGCCGGCAGCGTCTGCGGCGGCGGCGGGCCGATCGGCTTCCTGCAGACATGGCGGAACACGGACAATGCCCTGGAAGCGGTGGCGTTGGCGCACAATGACGGTTTGCTGGCGCTAGACGAGCTTCGTGCACTCTCTCCGGAGGCAGCCGGTGCGGCTGCCTATGCGCTCGCCACCGGCGCGACGAAGGGCCGATTGCGAGCCGATGCCGAGCTGAGGTCGCGGCCGTCGTGGCGCGTCATGATCCTGTCGACAGGCGAGCTGTCGCTGTCCGATCTGATCCGCCTGACGCGCAGCAAGGACAAGGCCTATGCCGGTCAGGAGCTGCGGTTGATCGACATCGGCGTCGACATGGAGGTCCCGGGGCCCGGCGGAAAAACCATGGGCGCGTGGCATACCATCCATGGGGCTGAATCCCCGGCGGCCTTCTCGGACGCTATCAAGGCCGCGAGCAGCAAGCACTATGGCCATGCCCTGCCGCTATTCATCGAGCGCTACATTTCGCGGCTGCCCGAAATGCGCGCCGCCGCAGCTGAGCTTCAGGCTGCCTTCCTCGCTGACGTCCTAGTCGAGGGGGATCATGGGCAGGCAAGGCGAGGGGCGCAGAGGTTCGCTCTGGTGGCCGCTGCCGGCGAGCTGGCTGCGTTGCTTGACGTCGTGCCTTGGGGGCAAGGCGAGGCGATGCGAGGGGCAGCCATCCTGTTCCGTCGCTGGGCGGCGGCGTTTGGCCGGGATTCGATCCGGGAAGATCGGGAGGCTCTGCTTCGGGTGCGGGCCTTCATCGAGCGGTTTGAAGGGTCGCGGTTCCGCTGGTTGAAGGACGACGTCGGCGAGGCCGAAAGCTATGCGATTGAAGCGGCCGAGCGCGACGGCAAGCCCAGGGAGGGCGAGGCGCGATCGTTGGACGTCGCGGGCTACAAGGGGACGCATGAGGGGCGTGGCCTCGTCTACCACTTCAATCCTGAGTTCATGCGCGGCGATCTGTTTGCGGGCATGGACGCCTCGGCGGCGCTGAAGGCGATCAAGGAGGCAGGTTTCCTCGTCAGCAACGGCGAGTCGGGCCGTCTGACGAACAAGGTGTCGATACCGGGTGTCGGGAAGCGCAACTTCTACAGCATCGCCGCCAGCATCATGGAAGCCGATCTGCATGGCGAGCACGCCTGAGCCGCTCCTGGCGCGGCTCTGGCGAGAGCACCGACCTGAAACAGCGGTCACAGCAACGTCACGTGTAGGGCCGGATGAAGCGCCCGCATGGGCGGATCTGGAGGCCGTCTACCTGTGGCATGAGAGGGTGGCGATCATGACTTTCGACGGAGGTTTACAGCTCGCAGAAGCGCGCCGTCGTACAGCTGTCGAGCTGGGCTATAACCCCACCCTGGAAGCCGAGAAGGCCTTCATCGCTATATGCCGGTTCCCACATTTCCCGGTGGGAACCGGCTAGGTTGGAAGTGTGGGAACCATTTAAAACGTTATATATCAATAACTTGTGTTAATGGTTCCCAGGTTCCCATGGTTCCCTCGTATTTGAATAGACCTACACGCACGGACGCATCATGAGAGGCGGCGGACGGGCAAGGGGGTGACGTTGTTGGGCTCCTCGCGACCCGACACGATGGCCTCTACTTTCGAGCCCCAGGCGGCGAGGGCAGCCTTCCGTTCCGTGCGATACTCGTGACGCTGATAGACACCGACGAGGCCACCTTGCGATCCGGACACGTGGTTGAGGACCCGTTCGACAACGTGCGGCGCGACGCCGAGGGCGGCCATGCCGGTCGCGGCCGTGCGCCGAAGATCGTGCAATCGCCACGTCGAGGCATCGGGTAGTTCCTCGGCCTCCTCGCCGGTGTCCAGTTCAGCTTCCCCCGCTTCCCGCACACGACGGTTCAGCTGACGCTTGGTCGCTGAGAACCCTCGCGCTGCACCTTCGCCTCGGGCAGGGAAGAGGTGAGGGCCAGTTTTCGGAATGTCAGCGATCACGGCCAGAGCCTGATCGCTGAGGTCTACTTCATGGTCACGACCGTTCTTGGTGCGGTCGCCCGGCAGTCGCCAGATGCCGGCATCCAGATCCAGTTCCGCCCAGGTCATGCCCGCCACCTCGGCGCGACGCTGGCCGGTCAGGATCAACAGCTTCACCAGTGGGCCGAACAGACCGCTCAGGCGATCACTTCCCTGCCAGGCCAGCTTGATCTCTTCATCCGTCAGCACGCGCTCTCGAGACTTGGGGCGTGGCGGCGCCCGGAGGCCCTCGCAGGGTGACGTCGTGATGAGGTCACGTTCCAAGCACCAGGAGAACAGCGGGCGCACGGCGGCGAAGGTGGCGCGGGCGATGGCGGGCGAGCGTTTGGTGATGCTGTCGATCAGGTCGGCGACGTCGGCGCGGCGGATGTCGCCGATATGCCGTTCCCCCCACTGTGCGACCGGCCCATGACGGAGCAGGCGCTCTGTCTCCTGCCACGAGCGGTTGCGCTTTGCGCGGAGATCGATGAAGCGCTCGGCCACCGCCCTGAAGGTATCCCGCTGCCGATCGGCCAGCCGAAGAGCTTCGACCTCAGCTGCATCAATCGCCGCCCGTCGTGCGAAGCGGTCAGCCTCCCGAGCGGCGAAGGGATCGCCCGCAAGGTCAACCTGGGCCAGAAGCCGCTTGGCCTCTGACCGGGCCTGATCCACCGTCCAGGGCTTGCCGTGATGACCAATGGTGATGCGCCGGGTCTTCGGGGGCTCTCCAGCTACTGCACGAGACCGGTACTGGATGAGATAAATCCGCGAACCGGAAGGCGTCACGCGCAGGCCAAAGCGGCTGAGCTGGGCATCCCAGCAATAGATATCCTTGACCCCGGGGGAGACGGCTTCGACGGAAGTCTTGGTGAGTTTGAGCGTGGCCATCAGATGCTTATCGGGATGAGGGATGCGGCCTCGATAAGCACCTGATAAGCAGCGTGCGTCAAACCCGATGCATCTCTGTGCAAGCGGGGGAAAGTTAAGTTATTGATTTATATTACTACGTGAAACGTAGTGCGAACAAATCTAATATCGTGCAACGATAATCCTGCTTGACGAGGTCAGGGGTTCGACTCCCCTCGGCTCCACCAGGGCTTTCCAGACAATCTGATGTGAGCACAAGCGCGCGGAGCGCGCTCAGTTCTCGCGGTAGAAGTTGCAATACCAGTCGACGAAACGGCCGACGCCGTCTTCGACAGGGGTCGAGGGGGCGTAGTCGAGGGCGGCCAGGGTGTCGGTGACGTCAGCCTCGGTATTGGCCACGTCGCCGTCCTGCATGGGCATGAGGTTGAGCTTGGCCTTGCGGTTCAGTTTTTCCTCCAGAACCTCGATGTAGCGCATCAGGGCGACGGGGCGACCGGCGCCCAGGTTGAGGATGCGCCAGGGGGCGACACCGCTGGTGGCGGGGTTGGGGGCCTTGGCGTCCCAGGCCGGGTCGATGGCGGCGGGGCGGTCGAGCGCGGCGATCACGCCGGTGACGATGTCGTCGACATAGGTGAAGTCGCGGCTCATCTTGCCCTCGCCGTAGACGTCGATGGGCTCGTCCTTGAGGATGGCGCGGGTGAATTTGAACAGGGCCATGTCCGGGCGGCCCCATGGTCCATAGACGGTGAAGAAGCGCAGGCCCGTGGCCGGGAAGCCGAACAGGTGGGCGTAGGAATGGGCCATGGCCTCATTGGCCAGCTTGGTCGCCGCATAGACGGTCAGCGGATGGTCGGCCGGGTCGCGCACCGAGAACGGCAGGGCGGCGTTGGCGCCGAAGACCGAGCTGGTCGAGGCGAAGACGAGGTTGGCGGCCTTCACCGCGCGGCAGCCCTCGAGAATGCTGAGGAAGCCGACGACGTTGGAATCCACATAGGTCTCGGGCGCTTCCAGGCTGTAGCGGACCCCGGCCTGGGCGGCGAGGTGGACGACGCGGCGCGGGGCGTGCTCGGTGAACAGGGCGGCGACGCCTTCGCGGTCGGCCAGGTCGAGCGTGTGATGGCGATAGTTCGGATGTTCCTGTAGCAGGGCCAAACGAGCCTGCTTCAGCGCCGGGTCGTAATAGGCGTTGAGGTTGTCCAGGCCGATGACCGTCTCGCCGCGCGCCAGCAGCCGCCGGGCGGTGTGAAAGCCGATGAAGCCGGCCGAGCCGGTGACGAGGACGGGATCGTGGGACATCAGGCTGCGATAGACGTTTGAACGGGGTTTCGCCAGCGGGGCGCGGTCAAGGTAGGGCCTCGGCCACGGCGGGGGTCGGCTCGGCAAGGCGGGCGGCGAGGTTGAAGCCGCAAGCCAGGATCAGACAGGCGGCGGCGCCGATCAGCAACGGGCGGATCGTGCCGACGGGCGGGCTGAGCGGGCGCAGGAACAGAAGGGCCAACAGACCGATCAGGGCCAGGGCGCCGGGCAGGTCCATGCCGACACCGAGGAAGACGAAGTGGCCTATGCCCATCAGCCAGGCGCCGCCCAGCAGGCCCGCGACGGCCGGCGGGATCAAACTGGCCGGACGGATCAGGCCGGGGCTGATCAGGGCGGCGAGGGCGGCGGCGGCGGCGGCCAGCAGGGCGGGCCAGACGAACAGCAGGGCGGCCTCGGGTGCGGCGCCCTGAACCACGCAACCCAGCAGGAAGACGAGGGCGATCAGGCCCAGCCAGCCGCCCCAGGTCGAGGTCGGCTTCTTGACCGGCCAGAGCGACAGGCCGGCGGCGATGACGCCCGCTCCGAGCAGGATCGGGCTGAAGCCGCCGATCAGCAGGACCAGCAGGGTCAGGACGGCGCCCGCCCCGGCGAACACGCGCGGACGCGACCGGCGCGCGCCGGTCAGGAACAGCAGGGTCAGGGCCAGAATGGTCAGGACGGCGCCCGCCTCCATCCACGGCAGGCGGCGCAAAAGGACGTAGTAGGTCTCAGACGAGGCGGCGCGGCTCGACATCGGTCCGGCCAGCAGGCGCACCGCCTGGGCCAGCACCAGTCCTGCGGAGAGAAACCACAGACCGTCCAGCAGGCCGCGTCCGACCTGTGCGGCGTTCAGGCCGGCCGCACGACGGGCGCGCCAGGCGGCGAAACCGCCGAACAGGGCGGTCAGGCCCAGCAGAAGCCATCCCATGACCGCCGAATGGCTGAGCATCAGGCGACCGAAGACGTCCGCATAGACGGTGTTCGGTCCCTTGGCGGGCAGGGCGGGGGCGCGGACCAGGGCGTCGGCGGCCTCCAGCGCCTGCGAACCGAGATGCTGCAGGGCGCCCTGGTCGAGGTTCTCGGGGGTGGCGTCGGCGGAGTGATACTGGGCCGGGCGGCCGATGAAGGCGAAGTTCAGCCCGCCGATCCCGCGATCCTTGGGGATGGTGAAGTCGGTGCCGTTGGGCATCTGCTCGTACATGAAGACGGCGAGCGAGGTGGCGGTGGTCCCGCCGTCGGCGCGGGCGGCGGCGCGGCGGAACAGGTCGACGGTGGGGCCGGCCTCGCGTCCGGTCTCGAACATGGCGGCGCGACCGCCGCCGCCGCGCGCCTCCAGATTGACCACCGAACCGATGCGGTCGCGCAGCGGATGGCCGCCAAAGAAGATGCGGGCGCCGTCCAGGTTCAGTTCCTCGGCGTCGGTCAGCAGGACGACCAGATCGCGCTCAATAGGGCCGCGGGCCTTGATGGCGCGCACGGCCTCCAGCACAGCGCCGACGCCGGTGGAATCGTCGGCCGCGCCGGGCGACCCGACCACGGTGTCATAGTGGGCCATCAGCATGACGGCGGGCTGGCTTCGGTCTTTTCCGGGCAGGACGCCGATCAGATTGATCGCCTGATTGTCCGCCGCATCGGGATCGCCGCCGGCCTTTTTCAGGCGCTGGATCGAACCGGGCGACAGCGGCCCGGTCTGTTCCTGGGGCGACAGGCCCAGTTGGGTCATTCGGGCGGTCAGATAGGCGCGGACGCGGGCGTGCTCGCGCGAGCCGACGGGGTGCGGGGCGCGAGCGATTTGTTCGATGTCGGTCATGGCCCGCGTGGCCGAGAAGGCGGCGGCGGGCGCATCAAGGGGGCGGGGCCTAGGCGCCTGGGTGGTCCAGACGGCCAGCAAGAAGGCGAGCGTCAGCGATCCGAACAGCAGGGCCAGCCGCATGTGAAAGATCCTCCCCGATCCGGGAGGCAGTAGGGCCAAGGTCGCGCCGGATGGCAAGAGGGCGGCGACAGGTCTCCCCGCCGCCGCCCTCTGATCGCCTTCGCCGGATCGGCTTAGAAGCGCTTCGACAGCTCCACGCCGTACATGCGCGGCTCGTTGACGAAGGCCGTCAGGTTGTTGAAGTCGATGGCACCGATGACATTGGCCTCGTCCGTGATGTTGCGGACATAGACGGCCGCCTCGAGACCCTGGTTCAGGTCGCGCCAGCCTGCGCGCAGGCCGCCTTCGAAGTTGGCAGCCTGACGGAACTCGACCGCCTCATACAGGAAGAGGTTGAAGTCCTTCTGCATCACCCAGTCGGTCGAGGCGAACAGTTCCTGGTCGTCGCCGATGGGACGGACGTAGGACAGGGTCAGGTTGGCCGAATACTCCGGCGCCTGGGGGAAGGGGTTGCCGTCGATGGCGGCGCGATCGGTGGCGCCGACCTTCACGATCGGATCAGTGATGGTGCACAGGTGGTTGCCGCAGATGGCGACCAGCAGGTCCTTGTCCTTGATCTCGGTGTGGTTCCAGGCCAGGCCGCCGGCCAGGGTGAAGCCCGCGCCCAGATAGACGTCGCCGTCGATTTCCAGGCCATAGCCTTGGCCCTTGTCGGCGTTGATCAGGCGGTTGGAGTTGTCGATGCCGCCGATGGCGGTGAACTGCATGTCCTCGACGTTATAGAGGTAGGCGGTGGCGTTCAGGCGCGCGCGGCCGTTCCACAGACGCGACTTGAGGCCTGCCTCGTAGGACATGACGGTTTCAGAATCCGCCGTGGTCAGGACCGGCAGGTTACGGCCCTGGATCGACGGACCGCGATAGCCGCTGGCCACGCGGGCGAACAGGTTCAGGCTGTCGTTGACCTCATAGAGCGCGCTGACGTCCCAGCTGACCTTTTCGTCGCCAACCGAGACCTGGCCTTTGGCGTTGGCGGGCGTGCCGACCGTGATGCGGCCGTGATAGTCGCGGCTGTCGTCGGTGTAGCGCAGGCCGCCGGTCAGCTTCAGCGCCTCGGTGACCTGATAGTTGGCCTGACCGAAGATCGACCAGGAGTCCGACTTCTGCACGATGTCGGTGACCTTGATCGGCATCAGGCCGCCCGTGCCGTTGAAGGTGCCCGACACCAGGTTGATGCGCTCATCCCAGTAGAAGGCGCCGACCTGCCAGCCCAGACGCCCCTCGCCGTTGGAGGCCAGGCGCAGTTCATAGGTGTTCTGCAGCAGGTCGCTGGACAGGGTGCCGGACTCGACGTTGAACGGGGTCTTGTAGCCCGAGCCTGCGGGGGCCGAGGCCACGCCGCCGTCGATGTCGCCGTCGCCCTGGCTCCAGCCCTGGAAGGAGCCGACGACGCCGGTCAGGGTCGCCGGACCGAAGTCATAGGCGACCTGCAGCGACTGCGAGGTGGTCTGCTGTTTCTGGAAATTGTTGCGGCCGCCGTCGTAATAGACGGTGTCGCGGTCGAAGTTGTCGTTCAGCTTGTTCGAGCCCTTGGTCAGAACATTGGCGCGGTTCATCGTGCCCGTGCCCTCATAGTCGCGGGCCTGCAGGGTCAGCAGGGTCGACAGACGGTCGGTCGGGGTCCAGGCGACGTGGATGCGGCCGGCGAAGTCGTCGAAGGAGCCGAGGTCCTTGCCGTCCTTCTTGGCGAAGGGGGCGTCATAGGCGTTGTTGATATAGTCGTCGCGGTGGTTCCACAGAGCCGCCACGCGGACCGACAGGGTGTCGGAGGCGGGGAGGGTCACGGCGGCTTCGGCGCGCGTCGAGCCGTAGTTGCCATAGGTCAGCGAGCCGTAGCCGGTGAAGTCGTCGCCGGGCTTGGTCGTGTCGATCTTGATGACGCCGGCCGGGGTGTTGCGGCCGAACAGGGTGCCTTGCGGTCCACGCAGCACTTCCAGCTGCTTGACGTCGAACAGGGGGAAGCCCTTCAGATAGACGCTCTCCAGCACCAGGTCGTCCATCACCATCGACACCGGCTGCGAGGCGGTGAAGTCGAAGTCCACATTGCCGAGGCCGCGGATGTAGAAGCGCGGGGCGTAGCGGCCGTTCGAGCTTTCGACCTGCAGGCTGGGCACGCGGCCCGACAGGCTGAGGATGTCGGCGCCGCCGGCCGAGATGGCGGTCAGGGTCTCGGTGTTCATCGCCGTGACGGCGAAGGGCACGTCGCGGATGTTCTCGCTGCGGCGCTGGGCGGTGACGATGATTTCATCGACGCTGACGGCCTGCTCGGCGGCGTCAGAGGTTTGGGCCATGGCGGGGGCGGCGATGAGCAGGGCGAGGCTGCTGGCCGAGACGACGAGCGCGGTGAAGCGAGGGGACATGGGGGGAGGGTCCTCGTTGAAACTGGCCGAGGGCCTAGGTCTGCGGCGACGCTTTTGCCAGTCTCGAGAAGGCCGCTTCGATGAAGCTTTCACGACACGGACACGGTGGCGGAAAACTCGTCGGTTCGGCAGCGGCCGTCGGCGGCGGCGCTATTGTGCGGCGCAATGTCTCATGCGAAACGGCGGGGCTGCGCCGCCTGTTTTCGGTGAAATTTCCCTGAATGCGCCAGGCGCGACTGACAGGGACGCCCCATGACGATCACCCCCCTTCATCGCCGCCGTTTCTTCCAGCTGATGGCGGTGGCCGCCGCTGCGCCGGGTCTGGGCGCCCTGACCGGCGTGTCGGATGCGCGTGTTCTGGGTCGGGTTCTGGCCATGTCGGACCTGCATTCGGCCTATGAGCGGACGGGCCAACTTCTGGCCGCGCTGGAGGCCGAGATCGCCGGATCGGACATTCCGCACTTGATCGCCATCGACGGCGACATCTTCGAGCACGGCAATGTCATCTCGGTGCGGTCGGGCGGGGCAATCGACTGGGCCTTCCTGGGCGAACTGCCGAAGCTGGCGCCCACGGTGGTCAATCTGGGCAACCACGACAACGACCTGACGCCGGACCTGCATGAGGTGGTGGCGCGGATGCGGGCGCTGGGGATCGTCGTCGTCAGCAATATCGTCGATGCGCGCGATGGCCGATCCTATGCCGACGCCGTCGTCACCCTGCCCTGGGGCGGGCGGTCGCTGCGCATCGTCGGGGCGGGCACGAACGCGCTGAACACCTATCCCAAGGCCAGTCGCGACTGGCTGTCGATCCCCGAGCCGGGCGATTGGGCAAAGACCCATCTGGCCCGCCTGCTGGACGGCGCCGACCTGATGCTGGTGATGAGCCATGCCGGGGTGGCCGGGGATCGCGACATCCTGCCCCTGCTGCCCGACGGCGCCCTGATGATCGGCGGGCACAACCATCTTTTGTTCCAGCACCAACAGGGGCGCAGCGCCTATGCCCACACCGGGTCGTGGAGCAACGCCTATACGACGGCGACCCTGTTTGAGGACGGGCGGATCGCCGTGGAATCGACCCCGGTGGACCTGACCGCCGCGCCGTCGCCGCGCCTCGCCGATCTGATCGCCATGACCCTGGCGACGCACCTGACGGACGCGGAAAAGACGGTTCTGGGTGTGAGCCCGCGCGCCCTGAGTCTGGGCGAGACGGGCCGGGCGGCAGCCGCCGCCATGGCCAGGGCGACTGGCGCGGACGCCGGCTTCATCGGTCACACCACCCTGGGGACCGGCCTGCCGGCGGGGGATGTGACGCGCTACGCGTTTGACGCCGTGGTGCGGTTCGACGGCAAGCTTATGACGGCGGAGGTCACGCCCGAACGACTGGCGGATTTCATGGCGCGGGCCAACCAGGATCGGCCCATGCCCTTGGCCGAGCGCAGCGGCGACTTCCTCTATGGATCGGCGGGCGGGCTGGACGGCAAGGCGACGGCGCGCCTGGTCACCACCGACTGGTGCGCCATGAACCAGGCCGAGTATTTCGGGACGACGGACCTGGTCTTCAGCGAAGCGCCGGACTTGCGGGTCAAGGCCGTGACGGCCGAGGGGCTGCTGGCGGTCTAGGCGGCGCGACGTAGGGCCGAGGGGGCCTTCACATAGAGACCCTTGCGACCGGCGACGGGGCGGAAGGCGACGCTGTCACTCTCGGGCCGTTCGTCGAGGCCGAGGAAGAGGCAGCCGTCATCGACCAGCCGCCGCTCCAGCATGTCCAGCACCTGGGCGCGCCGGGCCGGCTCCAGATCGCCCAGCACGTGACGGCAGAAGATGACGTCGAACCGGCCCTCGTCGGCCGGCTCATCCAGCAGGTTGGCGCGCTCGAATTTCACCGTGCTGCGCAGTTCAGGGCGGGCGCGCCAGCAGTCGTCGGTCTGTTCGAACCAGCGCAGCATGGTGCGGGCCGACAGGCCGCGCTGGATCTCGAAGGAGGTGTAGAGGCCCGACGCCCCCTTCTCGATCGCCTGACGCGACAGGTCTGTGGCCACGATCTCGACGTCGGCGCTGTTCTCCAGCGCGGCGATCGCCAGGGCGTAGGCCTCTTGTCCGGTCGAGGCTCCGGCGGACCACAGCCGCACCTTGCCGCCGGGGCGGGCGGCGGTCAGGGCGGGCATCAGTTCGCGCGAAAAGACGTCGAAAACGGCGCGGTCGCGGCGGAACCAGGTTTCGCCGTTCAACAGGGCCTCGATCACCGCCCAGCCCAGCGAGGCGACCGGCTGGCTCCACAAGGTCGCCAGCATGGCCTCGACGTTATGATAGCCTTCGCGGCGCGCCACCGGCCCTAGCCGATGCTCGGCCAGATGCATCCGATCACGAGTCAGCCGAAAGCCGGCGCGTGACGCCACCAGGCTCTGAAGACGATCGAAATCCTCCGGCGTCATGACGGCGACTGAACAGCTCCCACTTCGGCGAGTTTGGAATGAAGGATCTCGCCGTCAAAGGGCTTCATAACATAATCGTCGGCCCCTGCGGACAGGGCTTCTGCAATCCGCTCCGCGCGGGTCTCGATGGTGCAGAATAGGACCTTGGGCGCGCGGCCGCCGGGCAGGTCGCGCAGGCGGCGCAGGAAGGACAGGCCGTCCATCACCGGCATCTGCCAGTCCAGCAGCACCACATGGGGCATGGCTCCCATGCAATAGGTCAGGGCCTCGGCGCCGTCGGCGGCTTCATCGACCTCGAAGCCCAGGTCCTCGAGGATACGGCGCGCGACCTTGCGGATGATCCGGCTGTCGTCAACGATCAGGCAGGTCTTGGGGTCCAAGGGCTTCATCCCGTAGCGCGAAACGAAAGCGCGCGTCGCGCCATGATCGTTCCTGGGGGTTAATGGACGATTGGAGGTCGCTGAAGTCGGCTCAGGCCGGCGTCCGGGCGATCAGGCCGACGCGGCCTTCCTCGCTGGCGACGTCGAGGCGTCCGCCGCTCTCATTCACGGCCAGCCACAGCCAGTAGGGTTGAATCCATTGGCCCGCCAGGCCTTCGGTCAGACGCTCGCCCTTGAGCCCGGTCAGGGCTTCAGGCTTGAGCCGGGCGCGATTGCCCTCGGCCGAGCCGATCAGCAGCAGGCGGTCGTCCTCGCGCCGGGCGGTGATGGTTGCGATTCCGCCGGTGGGCAGGGCGCCCAGGGTCATCCAGGCCAGGTTGATCAGGATGCGTGACTGGGCCTTGGTGAAGGTCTCGCCGTCGGCAATGCGCCAGTCCAGGCTTGCGCGGCCGCCTTCCGACAGGCCGGCCACCAGACCGCGCAACTCGGCCGAGACGAACTGTTCGCTGGTGGTGGCGGCGCCGAAGGCGACGCGGGCGAAGTGGACGTGGGCCACCATCTTGCGGGCGCTCTGGCGGATCAGGTTCATGGCGTCGTCGCGCATGTCCTGGGCGGTGGGGTCTTCCAACAGGTCCAGGCCCGACATGATGGCGCCGGCCGGGCTGATGAAGTCGTGGCACAACTTGCCGGCGATGAAGGCAGCCAGTTCGGCCCCGCCCATGGGCAGGTCGGCGGCGTCGAGCTCGATCGAGGGCGAGGCGGTGGAAAGATCAGGGAAGGTCATCGTTCGGGCGGTCTGCTGGCGGGAATGGTCAAGGCTGACCTGATTTGCCGGTTCTTGAAACCGCGCGCATGGGCTATCGAGGCGATGACATGACGCACGCTCTTGAGACCGACCTCGCCTCCGGCGCCCTCGCCGAGACCATCGCCGACATCGCGGAAGAGGCGGCGCGCCTGATCCTGCCCTATTGGCGCAGCGGAACAACGGTCGAGACCAAGTCCGACGCCAGCCCGGTGACCGAGGCCGACCGTGCGGCTGAGGCCCTGATCCTGAAGCGGTTGGCCGAGCACTGGCCCGAGGTCGAGGCCGTGGCCGAAGAAGCCTCCGCCGCCGACGGCGTGCCCGCCTCGGTCGGCGAATGGTTCTGGCTGATCGACCCGCTGGACGGCACCAAGGGCTTTGTTCAGGGGCGTGAAAGCTTCACCGTCAATATCGCCCTGATGCGCGGCGACGCCCCTGTCGCCGGCGTGGTGACGGCCCCGGCGACGAGCGTGACCTGGGCTTCGAGGGCTCCGGGCCAGGGCGCCGTGCGCCGCGTCTTCGGCGAGACCTGGCGGCCGATCAAGGTGCGGGACCGTCCGGCGGAGGGCGTCGCCCTGCTGAGCCACAGCATGACCGATGAAGAGGCGACGCGCCTGGCCGCGCGCCACGGCTGCACCCAATGGCAGGGCACGGACTCGTCGTTGAAATTCTGCCTGATCGCCGAAGGGCGCTTCGACGCCTATCCGCGCACCGGCCCGACCAGCGAATGGGACACGGCGGCGGGGCAGGCGGTTCTGGAAGCGGCCGGCGGGCGCGTCCTGGGCGCGGACGGTCAACGCCTGACCTATCGCAAGCCGGGCTTCCTCAACGGCCCGTTCACCGCCATGGGCGGCTAGTTTCTAGGCGACTGCAGAGCCCACGCGAGCCATTTCGATCTGGGCCGACAGCCCTGGCGGCAGGTCGCGCTCCGGCACGAGGGCCAGGGCCTCCATGCGCTCCGGGTTGATGGCGTCGACCATAACGCTGGCGATGGCCGGGTCGGTCAGGATGAAGGCCAGGCAGATGGATTCCGCGTTCCAGTTCGGCGTCTGGTGCAGGAAGGCGAAGGAGCCGGCATTGGCCAGGCCTTGCTCGACGGGCTTGGCGCCGAAGCCGAACAGGCCCTTCTTCCTTGGCGTCCCGGCCCCCGCCGCCTTGCGCTCGGTCGACAGGCTTTCGGGGTAGTAGTCGTAGGTGAAGATGGCCATGTCGCGTTCGCGTGCGGCCCGCATCCGTGAGCGGATGCGCCATTCCACATTGACGTGGAAGGGCGTGTAGAGAACGTCGAAGGCGCCGGTCGAGACATAGACGTCCATGACCGGTGAGTCGCCGGACACGCCCAGCAGCTTCACATGGCCGGCCTTGCGCAGGGCCTTCAATGCGGTCAGCGAGGCCTGAGGCAACTCGTCATCGGCGGGCTCATCCAGCACGGCCACATCGAACCAGCCGAGGCCCGAGGCGTGCAGGGCCCGGTCGATTGATCCGGTCAGGCCCTCGGCGGAGAAGTCGCGGAATCCCTTCCTGCGGCCGTCGCCGACGCCCAGGGTGACGCCGACGCAGACCAGGCGGCGCTCGACATGGCCCAGGGCCTCGCCGACGATCTCGGCCAGCGCCGGGTCGGCGTTTTCGAGATGATAGGAGTTCACCCCGGCTTCCAGCGCGGTGAAGATCAGTTCGCTCAGGGCCGCGCGACCGCGACCGAGGGCTTCGCTTCCCAGGCTGAGCGTCAGGTTGGAGACCGCCGCGCCGGTGCCGCCGAACGGGCGATACCGCATGCTCAGCCCGCCTCGACGGGAGCTGAGGTCTCCAGGGCCAGGGCGTGCAATTCCCCCCCCATCTGGCCCTTCAGCGCGCCATAGACCAACTGGTGCTGACGCACGCGCGGCAGGCCCTTGAAGGCGCTCGAGACGATCTTGGCGCGATAATGGTCGCCGTCGCCGGCCAGGTCCTCGATGGCGATGTCCGCATCGGGGAAGGCCTCGACCAGGTGGGCGCGCAGGACATCGACGGACATGGGCATGGGGAACTCTCGAAACAGGCGGACAGTCTGAACTGTAAACTTACCGGGGGGCGTCGGCCCTGTCAGCCCGCAACCGTGCATGGGCGTTCAAACAGGGTGACGCTCGACCCCTTGTAGTCCGCCTCGGCGTAGGGGCGATAGCCGACCCGCTCGGCCAGCTTCACCGACGGGGCGTTGTCGGGCGAGATCATGCAGACGGTGCGCGGCTCCAGCCGATAGGCGTCGGTCCAGGCCAGGGCGGCCTGCAGCGCCTCAAACGCCAGGCCCTGGCCCTGGAAGGCGGGGGCGACGCCCCAGCCCAGCTCCGGCGCGTCGAACGGCGGCGTCATTTCGCGGCGATAGTCCAGCACCCCGACGCTGCCGACGTAGGCACCCGTGTTCGTCTCGCGGATCGACCAGTTGCCATAGCTCTTGGCCTGCCAGTGGCCGAGGTCGCGCAGCAGCCGGAACCAGACCTCTTCTTCCGACAGGCCGCGCCCCATGATGTGGCGGGTGAAGTCGGCGTCGGCCCACAGGCCGATCAGGTCGTCCATGTCGCTGACGGCGACGGGGGTCAGGGTCAGGCGGTCGGTGGTGAGGATGGTCACATCAAACCCAGTTGCTTGAAGCTGGCCACGCCTTCGCGGCCGACGATGAGATGGTCGTGGACCTGAAGGCTGAGCGAGCGCGCGGCCTCGATCACCTGCTTGGTCATGTCGATGTCGGCGCGACTGGGAGTCGGGTCGCCCGAGGGGTGGTTGTGGACGATGATCATGGCGCTGGCCGACAGCTCCAACGCCCGGCGCACCACTTCGCGCGGGTAGACGGGGGCGTGGTCGACTGTGCCCCGGTTCTGGATCTCGTCGAGGATCAACTGGTTCTTCTTGTCGAGGTAGAGCACGCGGAACTGCTCGCGCGGCTCGTGCTGCAAAGACAGGCGGACGTAGGCCAGCAGGGCGGTCCATGACGAGATGACGGTGCGCTTGTTGGCTTCTTCCTTGGCCACCCGGCGCGAGACCTCGTGCAGGGCGGCCAGGTCCAGGGCGGTCTCGGCGCCGACGCCCTTGGAGCGGCCGCGCGAGTCCTCGGCCCGGACCGTCATCAGATCCTCGACCGAGGCGGCCAGAACGGCGGCCAGGGAGCCGAAGCGGGTCAGCAGGGCCTTGGCGATCGGCTTGACGTCGCCCTGCGGCTGGCTGCGGAACAGAAACAGCTCCAGCAGCTCATAGTCGGGCAGGTGATGGATGCCGGCGCCGCGCGCACGTTCGCGCAGCCGTTCGCGGTGGCCGGCGTGGTGCGGCTTGGCCTTCGGTTTTTCCGGCGGTTGATCGAGCATCAGCCTCCCCCGAAGGGGAGACTAGCTCAGAATTTCGGACGGAACAGGCCCTTCGGCGAGGCGGAGAAGATTTCCAGCCCGTCTTCGGTCACGCCGATGGTGTGTTCGCACTGAGACGACAGGGACTTGTCGCGGGTCACGGCGGTCCAGCCGTCCGACAGCACCTTCACCGCCGGCTTGCCCAGGTTCACCATCGGCTCGACGGTGAAGAACATGCCCGGCTTCAGCACGGCGCCCTCGCCGCGACGGCCATAGTGCAGGACGTTGGGGCTGTCGTGGAAGACGCGGCCGATGCCGTGACCGCAGAAGTCGCGCACCACGCTCATGCGCTGGGCCTCGACGAATTTCTGGATGGCGAAGCCGATATCGCCGAAGGTGTTCCCCGGCTTGATCTGGGCCAGGCCCAGGTCCAGCGAGTCATAGGTGACGTCGATCAGCTTCTTGGCGCGAGCGTTGATCTCGCCGACCGGATACATGCGGCTGGAGTCGCCATGCCACCCGTCGACGATGACGGTATGGTCGATGTTGACGATGTCGCCTTCCTTCAGAACCTTGTCGCCGGGAATGCCGTGGCAGACGACGTGGTTGATCGAGGTGCAGACCGTCTTGGTGTAGCCCTTGTAGCCGAGGCAGGCAGGAACGCCGCCGCGCGCCAGGGTGAATTCGCGCACCAGATCGTCCAGTTCGCCGGTGGTCACGCCGGGCTTCACGTGCTCGCCGATCATGTCCAGCGCCTCGGCCACCAGGCGGCCGGCCTTGCGCATGCCCTCGAAGGCCTCCGCGTCGTGGATGCGGATTTCGTGGCTGCGGACGAAGGCGTCGGTGTCCAGGTCGGGGGTCTCGTACATGATCTGCTTTCGGGCGCGCCGCGACAAAGGGGGGGAGCGGCTGGGCTGTGTCTTGGAGGTCAGATGGCGAACCTAGCACAAAAGCTCAACCCCGTCAGGCGGTGACGATGACGCGGCGGAAGGCGGCGCCTATCTGGAAGGCATGACCGATCAAACCGCCCCCACCGCCGCCGTCCTGATCATCGGCGACGAAATCCTGTCCGGTCGGACCCGGGACGTGAACCTGAACACCATCGCCCGTTTTCTGGCGGCCTTGGGGATCGACCTGATGGAGGCGCGAACGGTCGGCGACCGGCAGGATCAGATCGTCACGGGGCTGAACGCCCTGCGCGGGGCTCATGACTATGTCTTCACCACCGGCGGCATCGGGCCGACCCATGATGACATCACCGCTGATGCTGTAGGGGCCGCCTTCGGCGTGGCGGTCGTCGAGCATCCCGACGCCCTCGCCATCTTGGAACGACGCTACGGACCGGGCGAGTTCAACGCCGCACGGCGGCGCATGGCGCGCATCCCCGAAGGCGGCAGCCTGATCGCCAATCCGGTGACCGATGCGCCGGGGTTCCAGATCGGCAATGTCTTCGTCATGGCCGGGGTGCCCAAGATCATGGAGGCCATGCTGCAGGACGTGGCGCCGCGCCTGCGCACGGGGGCGGTGGTTCACGCCCGCACGATCAAGGTCATGGGTGTCGGCGAAGGGGCGATCGCCGAGGTCCTGAGAGCGGCCGCCGACGCCCGTCGCGATCTGTCGTTCGGCAGCTATCCCTTCGGGTTCGGCGACGACGGAGAGGTCGGAACCCAGCTGGTGATTCGTGGTCGCGATGAGGTCGAAGTTGACCTTGCGGAACATGATCTTTCTCAAGAACTACGTTCTATGGGCATTGATATTGCCGTAACGTAACCTCACCAAGGTGTGAAATTGTGCGACTTCATCGCCACGGTTTGGCCGATTTGCGGTCCGACAGGGGCCTTAGGCGCAACGCTTTCATGACACAGGCGCTGTGGCTGTTAGCGTCGCCTCTCTCCCCGAACAACGACCCGACCATCAGTAAGGTCGGGCGGTCCCATATAGGTGAAACAGTATGACCCCCAGGAACATGGCCCGCATCAGCGGCCTCGCGATCCTCATGGCCTCCGTGGCCGCTCCCGCCTTCGCCGGCTCCTTCTACCTGCAGGAACAATCGGTGCGCGGCGCCGGTCGCGCCTTCTCGGGCGAAGCTGCTGACCGCGGCACGGGCTCGATGTGGTGGAACCCCGCCGCCATCGCCCGCAGCGGCCGTGAGCTGTCGTTCGGCATGCACGCCATCCGCATCGACTCCGAAGTGAAGAACAACGGCTCCTACGTCACCTATCCGGGCGGAACCAATGTGCCGGTGCGCGACCCGCGCAACACCGAGGTCGACCCGATCGAAAGCGGTCTGGTCCCCAACTTCGCCTTCGCCACCCCGATTGGCGATCGCTTCGCCGTCGGCGTCTCGGTAGCCGCTCCCTACAACTTCACCACCAAGTACGAGCAGGGCTCCTTCGCCCGCTACGACGCTCTGACCTCGGAACTGCGCTCGGGCGACGCCAGCCTGACCGTGGCCTATCAGGTCAACGACTGGCTGGACGTCGGCGCCGGCCTGAACGCCCAGTACGTCAAGGCCAAGCTGACCTCGGCCATGCCGTCGGTCTCGCCCCTGCTGCCGGACGGCTCGTCCTCGCTGGAAGGCGACGGCTGGGACTTCGGCTGGAACGTCGGCGCCCAGGTGCACAAGGGCCCGTGGGACTTCGGTCTGTCCTACCGTTCGGCCATCGAGCATGAGTTGGACGGCGATGTGAACATCGTCCTGACCGGCCCCCTGGCGCCCAACAGCGTCTCGACCGGCGGCGTGGCCAGCTTCAACACCCCGTGGTTCGCCTCGGCCTCGGTGCGCTACGCCGTCAACGACAAGCTGACGCTGAACGCCCAGGTCAACCGCATCGGCTGGTCCGAGTTCGACGCCATCAACGTCGACTATCCGAACGGCGGCGACTCGATCCACCAGAACTACAAGGACGTGACCACGGGCGCGATCGGCCTGGACTACGCCCTCAGTGAAAAGACCACGCTTCGCGCCGGCATCGGCTATGACCCGACCCCGACCCGCGACAGCCTGCGCACGGCCCGTATCCCGGACGCCGATCGCCTGCTGTTCTCGGTCGGCGGCTCGACCGAGGTGACCGAGGGCGTGACCTTCGACGCCGGTCTGACCTACATCGCCTTCAGCGACTCGGACATCTACGACGACCGCACCTTCTACGCCGGCACCCCGGCGGCTGTGACCTCGCACCTGCGCGGCACGGCTGAGGGCTCGGCTCTGGTGGCCTCGCTGGGCGCGCGCTGGGCCTTCTGATCCAGGCAAGCGGCGGACATGGAAACGGCGGCTCCCTTGCGGGAGCCGCCGTTTTTCTTTGCCGTCAGATCGGGGCCGAAGCCCGGATCATCAGTTTTGCGAGCCATAGCCCTTGCCGCCGTTGGACGGGCGGCGGTTGCGCGGGCGGCGCTGCATTTCGCCGACCGGCTTGGGCTCGGCCGAGGGGTTGGCGCGCGGCGACGACTTGGGACGCTCGGCCGCCATCGGATCATAGACGGCGGCCGGACGGTCGGCGTGATGGGTGCGGTCGCGGCCGCCCTTGCGCTGACGGTGCGGCTGACCGCCGCCCTCCGGCTTGACGCCGTCGCGACGCGGGTTGCGGGCGCGGCCTTCGCCGCCGCCGCGACCGCCCCGGCCTTCACGACCCTCACGCTCGGGCAGGGTGGCCTTCTGCTTGACGCCGGCGGCCATGATCGAGGCGTCCAACTGGGCCAGGGCCTTGTCGTTGCGGCGGTCGATGGCCGGGATCTTCTGGCGCGTGACCTTCTCGATGTCCTTCAGCAGCTTCATCTCGTCGCCGGCGACGAAGCTGATGGCGGTGCCGTCCTTGCCCGCGCGGGCCGTACGGCCGATGCGGTGGACATAGGCTTCCGGCACATAGGGCAGCTCGAAGTTGACCACGTGAGTGACCTTGTCCACGTCGATGCCGCGGGCGGCGATGTCGGTGGCGACCAGGACGCGCAGCTTGCCGTTCTTGAAGGCTTCCAGGGCGCGTTCGCGTTGCGGCTGGCTCTTGTTGCCGTGGATGGCGCCGGCTTCGACGCCGCCGGCTTCCAGATAGGCCGCGACCTTGTCGGCGCCGTGCTTGGTCTTGGTGAAGACCAGGCAGCGCGTATAGGCGGGGTCGCTGAACAGCTCGGTCAGCAGGGCGCGCTTGCGGCCCTGTTCGATGTGGATGACCGACTGCTTGATGCGCTCGACCGTGGTGGACTGCGGCGTGACCTGGACCTTGACCGGGTCCTTCAGCAGCTCGCCGGCCAGCTTGCCGATCTCCGACGGCATGGTGGCCGAGAAGAAGAGGTTCTGACGCTTGGCCGGGATGCGGCTGACGATCTGGCGGATCGGCTTGATGAAGCCCAGGTCCAGCATCTGGTCGGCTTCGTCGAGGACGAAGATTTCCGTCGACGACAGGTCCAGGGTCTTCTGTTGCAGGTGGTCCAGCAGGCGACCGGGGGCGGCGACCAGGACGTCCAGGCCCTGTTGCAGGGCGCGTTCCTGCGGGCCGTACTTCACGCCGCCGAAGATGACGGCGACGCGGAAGCCCAGGTGGGCGCCGTACTGCTTGAAGCTGTCGGCGATCTGGGTGGCCAGTTCGCGGGTCGGCGACAGGATCAGGGCGCGCGTGGTGCGCGGCTGGGGCGCGACGCGGTTCTCGGCCAGACGATGCAGGATCGGCAGGGCGAAGGCCGCGGTCTTGCCGGTGCCGGTCTGGGCGATGCCCAGCAGGTCCTTGCCCGCCATGACGTCGGGGATGGCCTTGGCCTGGATCGGGGTCGGCTTTTCGTAGCCGGTCGAGGCCAGGGCCTGGAGGAGGGCCTTGTTCAGGCCCATGGATTCAAAAGTGATGTTGCTCACGGAGCGTCTTTCGCTTGCGGAGGCGCGCATCCCGCGAGCGTCGGGTCGAGAAGGCGAAGCCTTCTGACCGCACGCAACAAGGAAGACGCACCGCCAGTCCCGATAGAGCTTCGGAATGAAGCCGTCGGGGTGGATCGGGCGCCGCCCCGCGTGTCCGGACGACGTAATGACTCTGAGGTCTGGCCGGCTGCGTCTGCAATCAGGTCTTCGGGGAGGAAGACCCACACGCGTTGCAGGAAACCGGATACCGCGATTGTGCGGTGCAGCGCAGATGGGCCTCAATAGCGGCCAAGTCAAGGCGAAGCGCGCATAAGCCTAGAGCAGGTTGACCGCCATATTGACCGCCAGGGCCAGGATCACTGTGTTGAAGACGAAGGCGATCAGGCTGTGCACGGTGGCGATGCGGCGCAGGGTTCGGCTGCTGATCTGGATGTCGGCGGTCTGACTGGCCACGCCGATGATCAGGGAGAAGTGCAGGAAGTCCCAGTAGTCGGCCTCGCTTTCGCCAGGGAAGATCAGGCCTCGGCGGTCGCCCTTGCCCTTGGCGGCGGGGGCGTAGAACTCGTGGGCGTAGTGCAGGGCGAAGATGACGTGGACGAAGAGCCAGGAGACGGCGATGGTGCCGATGGAGAAGAGGGCCTCGGCCGTGGTCGGCTTGCCGCCGTCCGCCGTCTCGATGACGATGACGAAGACGCTGGCCGCCGCCGCCAGCAGGCTGAGCGGCAGGACGGCGGCGCCCGCCTGATCCAGGGCCGCCGCGCGTCGGCGGATGGCGTCGGCGGTCCGGGCGCGTCGCAGTCGCATCAGGGTCAGCAGCAGAAAGACGCTGGCGCTGGCGTCCCAGGCCACGGCGAGGCGCATCTGCCAGTCCCAGGCGGAGGGGGTGACGACGACGGCGACCGCCAGAACCGCCAAACCCAGCCACAGGGCGGCGTGCAGTCGGAACGAGCGGGTGAGCCAAGCCATGGACGGATGATGGCGCGGTTCTGCGACGGCAGCCAGTGGGACTGAACAATTCCGCCCTGTGCCCGTTCGGTCAGGGGCGAAGGAGCGGAACATGGCGACGCGGCCGACCTGGCAGGGGCATCTGAAGCTGTCGCTGGTGACCTGTCCGGTCGCCCTCTACACCGCGACCAGCAGCGCCAGCGACGTGCGCTTTCACCTGATCAATCCGGCCACCCACAACCGCATCCGCATGGTGACGACGGACCCCGACACCGGCCCGGTCGAGCGGTCCGATCTGGTCAAGGGCTATGAGGTGGCCAAGGACGAATACGTCCTGTTCGACGAGGCCGACTTCGACAAGGTGAGGCTGGAAAGCACGAAGACCATCGCCATCGATCAGTTCGTCGACGAGGCGGATATCGACCGGCTCTATTGGGACGACCCCTTCTATGTGGTGCCGGAAAAGGGCGTGGGGGTCGAAGCCTTCGCCGTGATCCGTGAGGCGATGAAGAGCGCGGGCAAGATCGCCCTGGGTCAGCTGGTGCTGCGCGGCAAGGAGCGGCAGCTGGCCCTGGAGGTCCACGGCAAGGGACTGGTGGCCTACACCCTGCGGGCTCACGACGAGGTGAAAGACGCCGACGACTTCTTCGACGATATTCCGGCGGTGAAGGCGGACGCCGACATGGTCGAGATCGCCGCCCGCATCATCGGTCAGAAGGAGGCGGACTTCGACCCGACCCGCTTTCACGACGGCTATGACGAGGCCTTGAAGGAAATGATCAAGGCCAAGCAGGCGGGCGGCAAGGGCGTGGTGGCCGTGGTCGAACCGGACGACACCAATGTCATCGACCTGATGGCGGCGCTGAAGGCCAGCCTGAAGGGGCCAGGCGCCGCCAAGTCCGCGCCGAAGACGAAGGCGGCGCCGAAGAAGAAGGCGGGCTAGAGGTCCGCCGCGCGGACCACGTGCTTGAAATGATGCCGCCACAGCCGGGCGCCCAACTCGCCCGAGCGATCCAGCGACGAGCCCACGGTCAGGTCTTCAATCAGGGTCGGCGTCAGGCCGGCGTCGAACAGGGCGAAGCCGGCGGCCAGGACGCAGGTGTCAGTCTGGATGCCGCAGACCAGAACCCGCTCCGGGTTCAGCGCCTTCAGATGGGCGATCGTTTCGGACGTCGGCGCGTAGCCGTGTTTCACGTGGATCGCGTCGGCAGGGATCAGGCTGTCGTCGTCGGGGCCGGGGGTCCAGCCGAGCTGGCGCGCGAAGGGGGTGACGGCCTCGTCGTGACGCTCGACCGTGGCGACCGAGGGCATGGTCCCGATCAGGCGATTGATGCTTTCGATCAGCCAGGTCGGCGGGTTGAAGCTGGGCTGGACGTCGATGATCAGCAGGGCCTGACGCATGGCCGTGGTTAGCGCTTCTTGCCCAGTTCGGCGGCGATGTCCTTGGTCATGCGGCCGACCTTGCGGTGGGCGGCGGTGATCTGGTCCTTGGTTACGCCCCAGCGCTTCATCCAGTATTCGACGGCCTGACGCTCGGACAGGTCCAGCCGGTCCTTGTCGATGAAGCCGCGCTTGTCCTTGAGGCCCGCCATGGGGGTGTCCTTGATCTGCAAAGACCAAGCCTAGCACCAAAGCGACGAAAGGGCCCCTTCCTCGGACGAAGAAGGGGCCGTCGTGTCGTCTAGCAGCGGGCGGGTGCGGTATCGGCGACCATGCGGGCCTCGCGCCGGACCAGCAGCAGGACCAGGATCAGGCCCGAGCCCGCCATCGCCGCCCCGGCCAGGGCCACCGCCGGATAACCGAGGTTCAGCCCGATGACGGCCCCGCCCAGGGCCGCGCCGATGGCGTTGCCCAGGTTGAAGGCTCCGATGTTCATGGCCGAGGCCAGGTTGGGCGCGTCGGCGGCGGCGGTCATGACCCGCATCTGCAGCGGCGGCACCAGGGCGAAGCTGGCCACGCCCCACAGGAAGATGATCACGGCGGCGGGCGCCTGCCACGGCATGACGACGGCGAACAGGACCAGCAGGGCGGCGAGCGCGCCGAGGGTGATGATCAGGGTGCGATCCACCGACTTGTCGGCGAAACGCCCGCCCAGCCAGTTGCCGACCGTCAGGCCGACGCCATAGACGACGAGCATGGCGGTGACGAAGGCGCTGGAGGCCAGGGTCTGTTCCTTCAGGATCGGCGCGATATAGGTAAAGACGGTGAACATGGCGCTGGAGCCGATGACGGTCAGGGCCAGGGCCGCCAGCACCGGGCCGCGCTTCAGCACCGCCAGTTCGGCCTTCATGGCGCCTTCGTCGCTGGCCGCCTCGACCTGACCGTGCGGCAGGGTCAGGCGCAGGGCAAGCATGGCCAGGGCGCCCAGGCCTGCTATGCCCCAGAATGAGGTGCGCCAGCCCAGGGTCTCGCCGGCCCAGGCGGCCAGGGGGACCCCGGTGATATTGGCGATGGTCAGGCCCATGAACATGGCCGCCACCGCGCCCGCGCGCCGGTTCGGCGCCACCACGCTGGCGGCGACGATGGAGCCCACGCCGAAGAAGGCGCCGTGGTTGAACGAGGTCACGACCCGCGCCGCCATCAGGCTCCAGTATTCCGGCGCAATGGCCGACAGCAGGTTGCCCAGGGTGAAGATCCCCATCAGGCCGATCAGCAGGGTGCGGCGCGGCACGCGGCCGGTGGTCAGGGTCATCAGCGGGGCCCCGATCAGGACGCCGAAGGCATAGGCGCTGACCAGCAGGCCGGCCGCCGGGATGGAGACGCCCAGATCGCCGGCGATCACAGGCAGCATGCCCATGGGCGCGAACTCGGTCACGCCGATGCCGAAGGCGCCAACCGCGAGGGCCAGAAGGGGAGGATTGAGTTTCATGGGAGGAAACCTTGGCTCAGACCAGGGCCGGGTTCAGGCGGGCGAACCCTTCCTGCTGGCGATAGGGGGTGTGGGGGTAGGGCGGCAGGATGTCGCTGGCGACGTCGAGCGCGGCGATCTGTTCCGGCGTCAGAGACCAGCCCACGGCGCCGAGGTTCTGGCGCAGCTGTTCCTCGTTGCGGGCGCCGATGATGACCGAGGAGACGGTCGGGCGTTGCAACAGCCAGTTGATCGCCACCTGGGGCACGGTCTTGCCGGTCTCGGCGGCGACGAGGTCCAGGGCGTCGACGACGCGATACAGGTGTTCGTCCTCGACTGGCGGGGCGAAGGCGGCGGTCTGGTGCAGGCGGCTGCCCTCGGGGATGGGGGTGTCGCGCCGGATCTTTCCGGTCAGGCGGCCCCAGCCCAGGGGGCTCCACACCAGGGCGCCGACGCCCTGATCCGCGCCCAGGGGCATCAGGTCGGCCTCATAGGCGCGGCCGACCAGGGAGTAGTAGACCTGATGGGCGACGAAGCGGGGGCGGGCGTCGCGGTCGGCAAGGCCTTGCGCCTTCATCAGGGCCCAGCCGGGATAGTTGGAGACGCCGGTGTGGCGCACCTTGCCCGAGCTTACGAGCAGGTCCAGCGTGGCCAGCAATTCCTCGGCCGGGGTCGAGGCGTCGTAGGCGTGCAGTTGCAGCAGGTCGATATGATCCGTGCCCAGGCGGCGCAGGGCCGCCTCCACAGAACGGATCAGACGGTCGCGCGACACGCCCCAGTCGTTCGGACCGTCGCCGGTCGGCAGGCCGGTTTTGGTCGAGATCAGCACCTGGTCGCGGCGGCCCTTGATGGCCTGGCCCAAGACTTCTTCGGAGGCGCCGTCGGAATAGACGTCTGCGGTGTCGAACAGGTTGACCCCGGCCTCCAGGCAGATGTCGATCAGGCGGCGGGCCTCGGCCACGTCGCTGTTGCCCCAGGCGCCGAACAGGGGGCCGGAACCGCCGAAGGTGCCCGTGCCGAAGCTGAGGACCGGCACGCGCAGGCCTGACGATCCGAGTTGACGATAGTCCATGACGGTCCCTTCCGTTCCGTTTGAAGAGGCACAGATGGACGGCGGGGGCCAAGCGCGTTAGAGGCGGTCCAGGCCAAGGATTTTTGAAATGAACGCAAAGATGCAGCCGGGCGGCGCCGATCGGGCGCGCGAGATGGCGGTCTTCTCGGCGGTGGCGGCCAGCGGTAGCTTTTCCGCCGCCGGACGCGAGCTGGGGCTGACACCCTCGGCGGTCAGCCGGACCCTGGACCGGATCGAGGCGCGGCTGGGGGTGCGGCAGATGCTGCGCACGACCCGAACCCTGACCCTGACGCCGGAGGGGCAGGCCTATCTGGGCGCGGCGCGGCGTATCCTGACCGACCTGGACGACGCGGAGCAGGCCATCGCCGACCAGGGGGCGCCGCGCGGGCGTCTGCGGGTCAGCGCCTCTCTGTCGCACGGACGGCTGTGCGTCGTGCCTCTGCTCGGCGACTTCGTCGCGCGCTATCCGCACATTCTGGTCGACATCAATCTGAGCGACGTGGTGGTCGATGTGGCGGCCGGGCAAGCGGATGTGGCCATCCGTTTCGGCCCCCTGTCGGACAGCGGCCTGACGGCGCGCAAGTTGGGCGAGACGGGGCGCGTCATCGTGGCCTCGCCCGCCTACTTGGTCGCGCGCGGGACGCCGAGGACGCCCGAGGACCTGCACGATCACAACTGCCTGAATTTCAACTTCCGCCGCGTCGAGCCGGTCTGGCCGTTTGTGCGCGACGGTCGGGAATACAGTCTGTCGGTCAGAGGCAATATCGAGGCCAACAACGGCGAAACCCTGGGCCAGTTGGCGGCGGCTGGGGTGGGGCTGACGCGGGTCGGCGCCTTCAGCGTGGCCGACGACGTGGCGGCGGGTCGGCTGGTCCCCCTGCTGGAGGACTTCAATCCGGGTGATGTGGAGAATATCCACGCCGTCTTCGTCGGTGGGGCCAACACCCCGGCGCGGGTGCGGGTCTTCGTCGACTTTCTGGCCGAGCGGCTGAAGGCCTAGCCGAGCTTGCGGATGGCGGGCTTCAGCGACGCCGCCGAGGAACGGAACGCCGCCCACGGATCGGGCGTCTGCAACAGGTAGGCGGCGGCCCACAGGTTGAAGGCTTTCGAGTCCAGCCCCGGCTTCACCTGATCCCAGGACAGAGGGAAGGCGATGCCTGCGCCGGGCCGCGCGCGCGGCGACCAGAGGGCGACGGCGGTGGCCGCGCGGCCGTTGCGCAGATAGTCGAGGAAGATCTTTCCGCCGCGCGCCTTCTTGGCCATCGTCGTGGTGAAGCGGTCGGGATGGTCGGCCTTCAGGGCGTCGCAGACGGATTTGGCGAAGACCTTGGCGGCGTCCCAGTCGATGCGGCTGCGGGCGTCGGTCTTGATCGGCGCTACGACGTGCAGGCCCTTGCCGCCGGTGGTCTTGACGAAGGGCGTCAGGCCGAGCGCCTCCAGGCGGGGTTTCAGCAGCAGGGCGGCGGCGATGACGTCGTCGAAGTCGAGGCCCTCGTCGGGGTCGAGGTCGAAGGTGATCTGATCGGGCGTCTCGGGGTCGCCGGGCTTGCAGCCCCAGGGATGAAGTTCGAGGCCGCCGGATTGGCCCACCGCGATCAGGCCGCTGAGGTCGGTGACGGCGAGGTAGGGCTGGCCCTCGCCGACGTCGATGGGGCGCAGACCTTGATGGCGGCCCGCCATGGCGTGGCGCTGAAAGAAGCGTTGGCCGTCGATGCCGTCGGGCGCGCGGATGATGGAGACGGGGCGGTCGAGGATGTGCGGCAGGAGGCGTTCGGCGGCGGCTTCGTAATAGGCGATCAGATCGGCCTTGGTGACGGCGGGGTGGTCGCCGTGCGCGGGCCACAGGATCTTGTCGGGATGGGTGATGGCGACGCCTGCGACGATCAGCTTGCCGGGTTTGGCGGCGGGCGGTTGCGGCGGGGCCGTGACGTCGGCGGGGGCCTTGTCTTCGCGCAGGCCCTTGAAGGCGGCCTGACGCAGGATGCCCTCCTTGGAGTAGCCCGCGTGCTCGATCTCGGCGACGAGGACGGGGGCGACCCAGTGCAACTGCTCGTCCAGATCGGCGCTGGCCTCGGGGGCATTGGCGCCGACGAAGGGCGAGCGGTCGGCGGCGGCGGCTTGCAGCGCGGACACGAGCGTCTTGGTCAGGGCCGCCGAATAGCCGGTGCCGACGCGGCCGAGGTAGCGCAGGCCGCCCTTGGTCTTGACCCCGACCAGCAGGGAGCGAAAGCGGGTTCCGCCCTCGGACGACCAGCCGCCGATCACCACCTCGTCGCGACCCCGACACTTGGACTTGACCCAGGTCGCCGAGCGCCCGGCGCGATAGGGGGCGTCCAGCGTCTTGGAGATGACGCCTTCGAGGTTCATGCGGCAGGCGCTTTCCAGAATGGTCTGTCCGCTGGCGCCGAAATGCTCGACGTAGCGCAGGCGCGTGGCGGCGACCTTGGGCGTTCGGTCGATCAGGGCCTGAAGCCGGGCCTTGCGATGCGACAGCGGCAGCTTGCGCAGATCCTCCGGGCCGTCGAACAGCAGGTCGAAGGCGAAATAGACCAGCTGCTCGGTCGCCCCCTCCGAGATCGCCGTCTGCAGGGCCGAGAAGTCCGGCATGTCGTGGGCGTCAAGGGCGCAGACCTCGCCGTCGAACACGCCGTCGGGCCAGTGGGCGGCGTCGGCGGCCAGTTCGGGAAAGCGCTCGGTCCAATCCAGACCCTTGCGGGTCCGTAAGGTCGCGCGGCTGCGGCCGACGGCGACTTGGATGCGATAGCCGTCGAACTTGATCTCATGCGCCCAGCCCGGCGCCGAGGGCGGGCGGTCGGCGACCTTGCATAGCTGGATGGGGACGAAGGCGTGGGGGCGGGCGACGGGCCGCGCCGCCTTGGTCGGTTTCGGCTTGGGCGGGGCCTTGCGGCCGGTGGCTTTGGACGCGGTCCATTGGGTCTCGCCCTTCGCAATTTCCGCCAGGCTGCGACCGGTGGTGATCGAGGCGTCGATCTCGGCCAGGGCGTCGCCTTCGCCGTCGACGGCGTATTCGTCCTTCTCCTTGAGCAGCAGCCAGTCGGCGCGCTTGGAGGGTTTGCCGCGATCGGACTTGAGACGGATCAGGGCCCAGCCGCCCTTCAGCCGTTCGCCGTCCAGCGTCAGCTTGACCACGCCCTTCTTGAAGGCTGCATCGAGGTCCTTGTCCTGCGGGCTCCATTCGCCGACGTCCCACAGTTGCACCGTGCCCGCGCCATAGTTGCCGGCGGGGATGGTCCCCTCGAAGCCGCCGTAGTCGAGGGGGTGGTCCTCGACCTCGACCGCCAGGCGCTTGACCTGGGGATCGCGCGACGGGGCCTTGGTCACGGCCCAGGACTTCAGCACCCCGTCGTGCTCGATGCGGAAGTCGTAGTGCAGGCGCGACGCCGCGTGGCGCTGGATCAGATAGCGCAGGCCGGTCTGGCGGGCCTTGGCCTTGCGGCCTTTCGGCTCCGGCGTGACGCCGAAGTTCCGCTTGGCCTGATAGGTGTCCAGTTCGCCGCGCGCCGCCATCCGGTGGAAACGCAGAGGGGCGGCGAAGGCTTCATGCGCTCGCCGCCCCGGTGGAAGCTCCCCCATAGACCGTCACCCTCGGGCTTGTCCCGAGGGCCCATGGCGGCTTCGAGCGCACCTGTCGTCATGCCGACTGGAGGCGCGTGGCGGAAGGATAGGCCCTCGGGACAAGCCCGAGGGTGACGAGTATTTGAAATCAAGGCGCTATCTTCGCCGGTCCATGAGGTCGCCCTAGTGCATGGCCTCGCCGTGCTGGCTGTAGTCGAGGCCCTCGATCTCGGCTTCCTTCTCGACGCGCAGGCCGACGGTGTATTTGCAGATCATCAGCACGACGAAGGTGCCGACGGCGCTCCAGGCCATGGCGCCGCCCAGGCCGATGGCCTGTTTCCACAGGGTCGCGCCTTCGGCCAGGGGGTTGATGGCGGCGTTGGCGAAGACCCCGGTCAGCAGGGCCCCGGCGATCCCGGCGACGCCGTGCACCCCGAAGGCGTCCAGGCTGTCGTCGTACTTGAGTTTGTGCTTCAGCCAGACCGCGCCGCCATAGGCGATCGGGCCGGAGATCAGGCCGATCAGGAAGGCGCCTTTCGGATCAACGAAACCGGCGCCGGGTGTGATGGCGACTAACCCTGCGACCACGCCGGTCAGCAGGCCCAGCAGGGTCGGCTTCTTCTTCAGCGTCCACTCGACCGCGATCCAGCCGACGGCGGCGGCGGCGGGGGCCAGCAGGGTGTTGAAGACGGCGACGGCGGCGATCTCATTGGCGCCCGCGGCCGATCCGCCGTTGAAGCCCATCCAGCCGACGAACAGCAGGCCTGTGCCGATGGCGGTGAAGGCCAGGTTGTGCGGGGCCATGTTGTCGCGGCCCCAGCCGTGGCGCGGGCCGAGCACGATGGCGCAGACCAGACCGGCCACGCCCGCATTGACGTGGACTACGGCGCCGCCGGCGAAGTCGAGCACGCCCAGCTCGCCCATCCAGCCGCCGCCCCAGACCTGATGGCAGATCGGCGCATAGACGATCAGGTGCCACAGGGTGAAGAAGAGGACGCTGGCCGAAAACTTGATGCGCTCGGCGAAGGCGCCCGCGATCAGGGCCGGGGTGATGATGGCGAAGGTCAGCTGATAGCTGATCCACAGGAACTCGGGCAGGCCGGGGGTCAGGGCGTGGGCGGTCTTTACGCCGACGCCGTTCAGGAACAGGGCCTGAAGACTGCCGATAAAGCCGTTGGCCGGGCCGTCGCTGACGCCAAACGACAGAGTGTAGCCGGCGACGAACCACAGGACGGTGACGATGGCCATGGCCGCGGTGGAGTGGGCGATGGTGGCGATCAGGTTCTTCTTGCGCACCATGCCGCCGTAGAACAGCGCCAGACCCGGCAGGGTCATCATCAGCACCAGAGCCGTCGAGGTCAGGGTCCAGGCCGTGCCGGCGCCGTCCAGCACCAGCGGCACCTGATGCGCCAGCAGATTTGGCGGGGCGGCGGCGAAGGCGGGCGCGGCCAGCGCCATGGCGAAAAGGCCGCAACAGAATGCTGCGGCCTTGGAAATCGTCGATTGGTTCATGAAGGTCTCGGGGAGAAGACGCTGGCGAAAAGGGAAGGTCAGGCCGGTTGGGCCAGCCTGACGTCGGGGGTGGCGGCCTCGGCAGCGAGGACGGTCTTGGGGACGATGCGCACAAAGCGCGGCGCGTAGGTCGACCAGTCGGCCAGGATGCGGCGGGCCAGGGGTGAGGCGGTGGCGCTGGCGTGGGCCTGGATCAGGGCCTTCAGTCTGCTTTCCGCCTCGGGGTCGATGTGACCGACGCCGGCCATGTCGCCGTTCAGGGCCTGAGCCGCGCGGCCGTCGGCGTCGAGCACGAACAGCTCGCCGCCGCTCATGCCCGCGGCCAGGTTCCAGCCGACCGCGCCCAGCACGACGACCCTGCCGCCGGTCATGTATTCGCAGCCGTGCGCGCCGAGCCCCTCGACCACGGCCTCGGCGCCGGAGTTGCGGACGGCGAAGCGCTCGCCCGCCGCGCCGGCCACGAACAGACGGCCCGAGGTGGCGCCATAGAGGGTGGTGTTGCCGCAGACCTGTTGGTCCGCGCGCCACTCATAGGGACGGACGTGGATGTCGGCGCCCGACAGTCCCTTGCCGACGTAGTCATTGACCTCGCCGGTAACGTCGAGGATCAGACCCTTGGCCCCGAAGGCGCCGAAGCTCTGACCGGCGATGCCTTCCAGCTTCAGCTTCAGACGCCCTTGCGGACCCTGCGCGCCGAACTTGCGGACGATGGCCGAGGAGACGCCGGCGCCGGCCGTGCGCTGGGTGTTGTTCAGCGGATAGGACAGTTCCAGCGTCTGGCCGCGCTCCAGGAAGGGGGCGGCGTCCTTCAGCACCAGGGCGTCCAGGCTGTCGGCGATGGGACGGCGGACCTTGTCGGCCCAGCGGCCGGGGCGGTCGACATCGACCTTCATCAGCAGGGGGTTGAGGTCCAGGTCGTCCAGGTGCGAGCCGCCGCGCCGGGTCTGACGCAACAGGTCGGTGCGGCCGACGATCTCGTCAATCGTGCGCGCGCCGATGGAGGCCAGGATTTCGCGAACCTCCTCGGCGATGAAGGTGAAGAGGTTGACCACCTTTTCGGGCGTGCCGGTGAACTTGGCGCGCAGGCGTTCGTCCTGCGAACAGACGCCGACCGGGCAGGTGTTGGAGTGGCACTGACGCACCATCAGACAGCCCATGGCGATCAGGCCCGAGGTGCCGATGCCGTATTCCTCGGCGCCCAGAAGCGCAGCCAGAACCACGTCGCGGCCGGTGCGGATGCCGCCGTCGGCGCGAAGGCTGACGGAGGAGCGCAGGTGGTTGAGGCTGAGGACCTGATGCGCCTCGGCCAGACCGATCTCCCACGGCATCCCCGCGTGCTTGACCGAGGTCTGGGGCGAGGCGCCCGTGCCGCCGTTGTGGCCGGCGATCAGGATGGCGTCGGCCTTGGCCTTGGCCACGCCCGAGGCAATGGCGCCGATGCCGGTCGAGGAGACCAGTTTGACCGTGACCTTGGCGTCGGGGTTGATCGCCTTCAGGTCGTAGATCAGCTGGGCCAGATCCTCGATCGAATAGATGTCGTGGTGGGGCGGCGGGCTGATCAGGGTGGTGCCGGGGACGGCGTGGCGCATCCGGCCGATGAACTCGGTGACCTTGAAGCCGGGCAGCTGGCCGCCCTCGCCGGGCTTGGCGCCCTGGGCCACCTTGATCTCGATCTCGCGGCACTGGTTCAGGTATTCGGCGGTGACGCCGAAGCGGCCCGAGGCCACCTGCTTGACCGCCGAGTTGGCGTTGTCGCCGTTGGGACGCGGCACATAGCGCGCCGGGTCCTCGCCGCCCTCGCCGGAGACGGCGCGCGCGCCCATCCGGTTCATGGCGATGTTCAGGGTCTCATGGGCCTCAGGCGACAGGGCGCCCAGCGACATGGCCTGTGACAGGAAGCGGCGGCGGATGTCCGAGACGCTCTCGACCTCGTGCAGTTGGACCGGGGTCAGGCCGTCCTTGAAGTCCAGCAGGTCGCGCAGGGCTAGATCGGGCTGCTCGCGCACGGCCTCGGAGTACTGCTTGAAGCGCTTGTAGTCGCCGCGGTTCACCGCGTCCTGCAACAGGTGGATGGTCTTGGCGTCATGGGCGTGGGCCTCGCCGCCCGCACGGATACGGAAGAAGCCGCCCATCGACGGCGACGGCACCGCCGCGCCAAAGGCCACGGTGTGACGCTTGAGCGCCGCCTGCTCCAGACCAGCCAGGCCGATGCCGGAGATGCGCGACGGCGCGCCGGGGAAGAACTCGGCGGCCAGGGCGCGCGACAGGCCCAGGACCTCGAACTCGCAGCCGCCGCGATAGGCCGAGATGATGCTGATGCCCTTGCGCGCCAGCACTTTCAGCAGGCCGGCCTCGATGCCGTATTTGTAGTTCAGGCAGGCGTCGTGAAGCGTCAGGCCCGGATAGGCGCCGCGATCCAGACGTTCCTGGAACAACTCCTGCGCCAGCCAGGGATTGACGGCGGTGGCGCCGACCCCGACCAGAACCGCGAAGGCGTGCGGGTCCAGGGTCTCGGCGGAGCGCACGACCAGCGAGCAGTAGGTGCGCAGGCCCGCCTCGATCAGGCGGCCGTGGGTCCCGGCGGTGGCCAGGATCATCGGCGCGGCCAGACGCTCGGCCGAGGCGTGCTCGTCGGTCAGGACGATCAGGGTGGCGCCGTCGCGGGCGGCGGCCTCGGCCTCGTCGCGGATGTGGTCCAGGGCCTGACGCAGGCCGGCGCCGGAGCGGTCGCCCTCAGCCGGCAGGGGATAGGTGCAGTCGATCACCGTGGTCGAGCCGTCGGCGATGACGCCCAGCAGGCGCTGATACATTCCGGTGGTCAGGACCGGGCTGTCCAGCACGAAGACCTCGGTCTGGGCCTCGTCCTGGGCCAGGATATTGCCGAGGTTCTTGAAGCGGGTCTTCAGGCTCATGGCCCCGGCTTCGCGCAGGGGGTCGATGGGCGGGTTGGTCACCTGAGAGAAGTTTTGGCGGAAGTAGTGCGCCAGCGGACGCGGCAGGCTGGACAGGACGGCGGGCGGGGCGTCGTCGCCCATGGACCCGACCGCCTCCTTGCCGTCGCGGACCAGGGCGTCCAGCAGCAGGTCCAGATCCTCGCGGCTGAAACCGGCGGCGATCTGGCGGCGGATCAGGGCCTCGCCGGTGGCGGCGCGCGGCTCAGGTCCGGGGCCGATGATCGGTTCCAGATCGACCATGTTGTCCAGCCAGTCGGAATAGGGCTGGGCGGCGGCCAGGGCGTCGACGGCCTCATGCTCGTCGTAGATTCGGCCGTGCTTCAGATCGACGGCGATCAGCTTGCCGGGGCCGATGTGCAGGCGGCGCTTGATGCGCCCCTCGGGCAGGGGAACCAGACCGGCCTCGGAGCCGGCCAGCAGCAGGCCGTCCACGGTCTCGACGGCGCGCAGGGGGCGCAGGCCGTTGCGGTCCTTGCCCGCCACGACCCAGCGGCCGTCGACGGCGCACAGGGCGGCGGGGCCGTCCCACGGCTCCATGACCGCGTTGCAATAGGCGTAGAGGGCGCGGTGCTCTGGCTTCATCACCACGTCGTCCGAGGACCAGGCCTCGGGCACCAGCAGGGCCTTGGCCAGGGGGGCGGGACGACCGGCGCGGACCAGAACCTCGAAGACATTGTCCAGCGCCGCCGAGTCCGAACCGCCCGGCTGGACCACCGGCTTGACCTCATGGTCGCGGTCGCCGAAGGCCGAGGCCGCCATGCGGATCTCGTGGGCGCGCATCCAGTTCAGGTTGCCCTGAAGCGTGTTGATCTCGCCGTTGTGGGCCAGCATTCGGAAGGGCTGGGCCAGCTTCCATTCGGGGAAGGTGTTGGTCGAGTAGCGCTGGTGGAAGACGGCGTAGCCGGACTCAACGCTGGGGTCGTTCAGGTCGTGATACAGCTGGCCCAGCAGCTCGGCGCGGACCATGCCCTTGTAGACGATGGAGCGGGCCGACAAGGAGCACAGATAGAAGCCGTTCAGGCCGCCGGCCTGCACCGCCTTTTCGATGCGGCGGCGACACAGGAAGAGCTCACGCTCCAGTTCCTCGATCTCCATGCCTTCCGGGGCGGCCAGCATGATCTGCTCGATCTCGGGCCGGGTGGCGTCGGCGCGGACGCCGACCACCGACAGGTCCATCGGCGTCTGACGCCAGCCATAGATGTAGAAGCCCGAGCGGATGGCCTCGGCCTCGACGATGGCGCGGGCGTGATCCTGGGCGCCCAGGTCGGTGCGCGGCAGGAAGACCTGGCCGACGGCGATGGGGCCGGGACGCAGGGTCTGGCCGACGGCGTGCACCTGGGCCGCGAAGAAGGCCTGGGGCAGTTCGATCATGATGCCGGCGCCGTCGCCGGACAGGCCGTCGGCGTCGACCGCGCCGCGGTGAGCCACGGCCTTCAGCGACTTAATGGCCATTTCGACAATTTCACGCCGGGGCTTGCCGTCGATGGCGCAGACCAGGCCCACGCCGCAGGCGTCGCGTTCCGACGAGGCGTCATAGGCGCCGCCCTCGATCAGGCGGGCGCGGTTTTCTTCATACTGGGCCAGCCAGTTCTGTTGGGTTGCGTCGGTCATGCCGCGACTTCCTCGGTACGCGCGCGCAGGTAACGGTCGATTTCGGCCGCAGCGTCCTGGCCGTCGCGCACGGCCCAGACGACGAGGGAGGCGCCGCGCACGGCGTCCCCGGCGGCGAACACGCCGGGCAGGGTGGTGGCGAAACCGCCACGCGCCACCTGCAGGGTGTTCCATTTGGTCAGGCCGAGGCCGGTGTCGAGTTGCTCGCCAAAGGCCTCGGGTTCAAAGCCGAGCGCCTCGATGATCAGGTCGGCGGGCAGGTCGAAGTCCGAGCCCGCGACCGGGGCGATGTCGCGACGGCCGCCGGGGGCGGCCTCGGTCAAGGCCATGCGCTGGGCGCGGACCGCAGTGACGGCCTCGCCCTTGGACATCAGGGCCTTGGGCGCGCCGAGCCATTCGAAGCGGACGCCTTCCTCCTCGGCGTTCTGCACCTCTCGGGCCGAACCGGGCATGTTGTCGCGGTCGCGGCGATAGAGGCAGACGACGCTGTTGGCGCCCTGACGCACGGCGGTGCGGACGCAGTCCATGGCGGTGTCGCCGCCGCCGATGACGACGACGTCGCGACCGGCCGCGTGGGGCGCAGAGGCATCGGCGGCGTCACCGCAGTCGACGCGGTTCTGGGCGATCAGGAAGTCGAGCGCGGCGACGGTGTCATGGGGTCCGCGACCGGGAACGCTCAAGGTGCGGGCCTGATAGACGCCCATGGCCAGCAGGACGGCGTCATGACGCGACCGCAGTGCCTCCATCGTCACGTCGACGCCGACATTGGTGTTGAGCACGAATTGGACCCCGCCCTCGATCAGGCGATCGACGCGGCGCTGGACGATGCGCTTCTCCAGCTTGAAGCCGGGGATGCCATAGGTCAGCAGGCCGCCGGCGCGGTCGTGGCGGTCATAGACGGTGACGGCGTAGCCCTCGCTGCGCAGGCGGTCGGCGGCGGCCAGACCGGCGGGGCCGGAGCCGACGATGGCCACGCTCTGGCCGCGCTCGGCCAGGGGACGGATGGGTTCGACCCAGCCGTTGTCGAAGGCGGTGTCGGCGATCCAGGCCTCGACCGAGCCGATAGTCACGCCGTCCCAGCCGGACTGCTGCAGGGTGCAGGCGCCCTCGCACAGACGGTCCTGCGGGCAGATGCGGCCGCAGATTTCCGGCATGGTCGAGGTGGCCGAGGCGACGCGCCAAGCCTCGCGCAGGTCGCCGTCGGCCGACAGGGCCAGCCAGTCGGGGATGTTGTTCTGAAGCGGGCAGGCGTTCTGGCAGAAGGGCACGCCGCAGTCGGTGCAACGCGACGCCTGGACCGTCCCGCTGTCGGCGGTCGGTTTGAGCGTGATCTCCGTGAAGGCGCGTACGCGCAGCTCAGCGGGCTGTTTTTCAAGCCGACGCTGCTCAATCAGAAAACCACCAGGGTTGGAACGGCCACCTTTTTGCATCTGCTCATTAAGCGAAACATGGGGCGGGTGTGCAAATATTTTTCTCTGTAAAGCCGAAAAATGATGAGTTCGGGCATGAAGTTGAGGTCATGTTCGTTAGTGGCGCATGTTGCGACCGATTATCGGTGTGCGTCGCAGCACGAAATTTCGATCCGGAAGGCGCGTGTCGGCCTCTGAGGCGGATTAAATTTTGGAAAGGTTGGTTTCTAGCGGCGTAGCGCCGTTACGGTCCCGCCATCGCGACATCGCACTGGGGGACTTCATGACCATCGCCGCTCGCCGCCTGGCCCTTCTGGGCGGGGCCGCCGCCAGCCTTCTGGCCGCCGCCGCTCACGCCGCTCCGGCGCCCGCCACGCCGCCGGCCGTCCAAAGCCGGGCCGCCGCCGCCGCAGCCTTGCCGGCCCTGCCCGATGTGGACATCCCCTTCACCAAGATGGTGCTGCCCAACGGCCTGACCCTGATCGTCCATGAGGACCACAAGGCGCCGATCGTGGCGGTCAACATCTGGTATCACGTGGGGTCCAAGAACGAACCGGTCGGCCGTTCGGGCTTCGCCCACCTGTTCGAACACCTGATGTTCAACGGGTCGGAGAACTTCAACACCGACTTCTTCAAGGCGACCGAGCTGCTGGGCGCCACGGATCAGAACGGCACCACCAACACCGACCGCACCAACTATTTCCAGAACGTCCCGACCTCGGCCCTGGACAGCGTCCTGTGGCTGGAAAGCGACCGCATGGGTCATCTGGTCGGCGCCATCGACCAAGCTCGCCTGGATGAGCAGCGCGGCGTGGTCCAGAACGAGAAGCGTCAGGGCGAGAACCAGCCCTATGGCCGCGTCTGGGATGCGATCACCAACGCCACCTATCCGGCCGACCATCCTTATGGCCACACCGTCATCGGCTCTATGGCCGATCTGGACGCCGCCAGCCTGGACGACGTGAAGGGTTGGTTCCGCGACTACTACGGCGCCGCCAACGCGACCATCGTCCTGGCCGGCGACATCACGCCTGAGGAAGCCCGCGCCAAGGTCGAGCACTATTTCGGCGACATCCCCTCGGGCCCGCCGGTCACCCAGCCGCAACGCATGATTTCGCGGATGGAGGGCGCCCAGCGCGAGGTCATGTTCGACCGCGTCGGCCAGCCGCGCCTCTACAAGGTGTGGAACGTGCCGCCGACCGGCGAGGCTGCAACCGACTATCTCGGCCTGCTGGGCCAGGTGCTGTCGTCGGGCCGTACCTCGCGTCTGCACAAGCGCCTGGTGTTCGACGATCAGGTCGCGACCAGCGTCTTCGCCGGCACCTCGGAAAGCGAGATCGGCAGCCAGTTCCTGGTCATGGTCACCGCCAAGCCGGGGCAGGATCTGGGCGCGATCGAGCGCGTGGTGGATGAGGAAATGGCCCGCCTGCTGCGCGACGGCCCGAGCGCTGAGGAACTGGAGCGCGCCCGCACCGTCACCGGCGCCGGTCTGGTGCGCGGACTGGAGCGCATCGGCGGCTTTGGCGGCAAGTCCGACCGTCTGGCTGAGAGCCAGGTCTTCCTCGGCGACCCGGGCGCCTGGAAGACCAGCTACGAACGCCTGCTGACCGCCACGCCCGCCAATCTGACGGGCGCGGGCCGCGATTGGCTGACCGACGGCAGCTATGCCCTGGAAGTTCTGCCATTCGCGGACTTCACCACGGCGGCGACCGGCGCGGACCGTAGCAAGATGCCGGACCCCGGCGCCGCGCCCCAGGCCGACTTCCCCAGCTTCGAGCGCTTCACCCTGTCCAACGGCCTGAAGGTGGTTCTGGCCCCGCGCACGGGCGTGCCGACCGTCAGCATGAACCTGATCGTCGAAGCCGGATCGGCGGCGGATCCGTCGGGCAAGAACGGCGTGGCCCAGTTGGCCCCGGCTGTCATGACCAACGGCACGGATCGGCTGACGGCTCTGCAGATCAGCGACCAGATGCAGTTGCTCGGCGCCTCGATCGGCGCGGGTTCGGCGGTCGACTATACCAACGTCTCGCTGAACGCGATTGAGTCGCGACTGGAGCCGTCGCTGGCCCTCTATGCCGACATCATCCAGAACCCCGCCTTCCGGGCCGAGGACTTCCAGCGGGCGAAGGCCCAGCAGGTTTCGGGCATTCAGCAGTCGAACCGCAACCCCGGCGCCATCGCCAGCCGGGTGCTGGCCGCCAATGTCTTTGGGCCTGAAAACCCCTACGGCCGTCCGACCTCGGGCACTGAGGCCAGTGTTCAGGGCCTGACGCCTGCCGATGCCGAGGCTTATCACGCCACCTGGTTCCGTCCCGACAACGCCACCCTGGTGGTGGTCGGCGACACCACCCAGGCTGAGCTGGCTCCGGCGCTGGAGAAGGCCTTCCGCACCTGGAAGGCGCCTTCGACCCCGCTGCCGGTCAAGGCCGCGGCGCCCGCCCTGCCGTCGCAATCGGCGCCGCGCGTGTTGATCGTGGACAGGGCCGGCCCGCAGTCGTCGATCACCGCCGGCCGCCTGGCCCCGGCCTTCGACGCGGCTAACGAAGGGGCCATCGACGTGGCCAACACCGCCCTGGGCGGCGCCTTCACCAGCCGCATCAACATGAACCTGCGCGAGGACAAGCACTGGTCCTATGGCGCCGGGTCGGGCATCCGCACCACGCGCGGCGAGCGCATGTTCCTGGTCTCGACGGGCGTCCAGTCCGACAAGACGGCCGAGAGCCTGGTCGAGATCCGCAAGGAGCTGAGCGACGTCGTCGGCTCGCGTCCCCTGACCGAGGAAGAGATCGCCGCCGTGCGTTCCAACCTGGTCCTGGGCATGGCCGGCAACTGGGAGACCAACGCCGCCGTGGCGGGCGATCTGACCAGCATGGTCGTCTATGGCGTGCCGGAAAACTACTATGACGGCTACGCCGCCTCGGTGAACGCGACCAACCCGCAGCGGGCCTCGGTCGCGGCGCGCGCCATCGTCGGCGACGGGCCGACGACCTGGGTCGTGGTTGGCGATCGCGCCGCCATCGAGCCCAAGATCCGCGCCCTCAACCTGGGCGAGGTTCAGGTGGTCGACACCGAGGGCCGCCCTGTCAACTGACGGACCGGTTCAGACCAGACAGGAAAGGGCGGCGCTGCGGCGTCGCCCTTTTTCTTTGGCCGCTTTCTTGCCGCATTCTGGAACGGCTCGGCTTCGGAGGTGTTGAGGCAAGGCCAAGCTGCCCCCCTAAGCGGAACCCCCAGGAGTCTTGCGACATGTCTTCCATTGAACGCGGGCGCGGATTCGGAAGCGTTCTGGTGCGATTGCTTGGGGTGGTCATCGCCCTTATCGGACTGACGCTGACCATCGGCGGCGGACAACTGATCATGCTGGGCGGTTCGCCCTATTATCTGATCGTCGGCCTGCTGATGATCCTGTCCGGGGGGATGCTGGCCCTGCTCAGGGCGACGGGCGCCTGGCTCTACATTCTCATCTTCATCGGCACGGTCATCTGGGCGCTGTGGGAGGTCGGGTTGAACGGCTGGGCCCTGGTCCCGCGCGTGATCGCGCCCCTGGTGCTGCTGATCCTGGTCGTCCTGTCCTTCCCGGCGCTGAAACGCGAAGGCGGGGGCGGCAAGCTGGCGTTTGGCGGACTGGGTCTGATCGTGGTGCTGGGGCTGATTTCCGGCGTCGTGGTGGCCCAGGCCAACAAGGCGCGGGTGGAAAGTCCGGTGCCGGCGGCGGGTCAGGGCGGGATCGGTGATCCGGCCCTGATCAGGACAGGAGCCGACTGGCCGGCCTATGGCGGGGCCGACAGCGCCCAGCGTTATTCGCCACTGAACCAGATCAACAAGGACAATGTGAAGGGCTTGCAGCGGGCCTGGACCTTCCGCACCGGCGACCTGCCCGAGGAGCGGTTCGGAGCCGAAACCACGCCGCTGAAGATCGGCGACACCCTCTATCTGTGTTCGGCCCGCAATCGGCTGTTCGCCCTGGATGCGACGTCCGGCAAGCAGAAGTGGACCTATGATCCCAAGGTCGCCGACGACCAGATCCCCTATACCGCCGCCTGCCGGGGCGTGACCTACTACGCCCAGCCCAATGTCGATGCAGCCCAGCCCTGCGCCACGCGCATCATCGAGGGGACGCTGGACGGCCGGGTGGTCGCTGTGGACGCCCGCACCGGTGCGCCCTGCGCCGGTTTCGGGACCAATGGCGCGGTCAGCATCAAGACCGGCATGGGCGATCCCTATCCGGGCATGGTCTCGATCACCTCGGCCCCGGTCATCGTGCGCGGCGTGGTGGTGACGGGGCATCAGGTTCTGGACGGACAGAAACGCTGGAACGCGTCCGGCGTCATCCAGGGCTTCGACGCGGTGACGGGCCAGCTGCGCTTCGCCTGGGACATGATGCGCCCCGACATCACCACCCTGCCGCCGGAGGGCCAGACCTATACGCCGGGCACGCCGAACATGTGGACCACGGCCACGGCCGACGAGGCCCTGGGCCTGGTCTTCCTGCCGATGGGCAACTCGGCGGCCGACTATTACTCGGGCCTGCGTCGCCCGGCCGAGAACGAATACTCGACCTCTCTGGTGGCTCTGGACGTCATGACCGGCAAGCCGCGCTGGCATTTCCAGACGGTGAGGAAGGACGTCTGGGATTACGACCTGGGCTCGCAGGCGACGCTTGTGGACATGCCCGGCGGCGTGCCGGCGGTGATCCTGCCGTCCAAGCAGGGCGATCTCTATATTCTGGACCGCCGCACCGGCCAGCCGCTGCACAAGGTCGAGGAGCGTCGCGTGCCCCAGGGCGGGGTCGAGCCGTCGCAGCGCAGTCCGACCCAGCCCTTCTCTCTGTTCCATACACTGAGGAAGGCGGACCTGACGGAGCGCGACATGTGGGGCATGTCGCCGATCGACCAGATGTTCTGCCGCATCCAGTTCCGCCAGGCGGCCTATGAGGGTTACTTCACCCCGCCGACGGCGGACCGGCACTGGATTCAGTATCCGGGCTACAACGGCGGCTCGGACTGGGGCGGGGTGGCGGTCGATCCGGCGCGCGGCGTGATCGTCGCCAACTACAACGACATGCCCAACCACAACCGCCTGGTTCCGCGCGCAGAGGCCGATCGTCTGGGCTGGTTTTCGCGCGACGACCCTCGCTACATCGAACGCGAGAAGGAGGCGGCCAACCGCGGCGGCAACCTGTCCAAGTCCAAGGCCGAGGGGGCGGGCGACCCGCAGGCGGGCGTGCCCTACGCCATCGACGTCAACGCCGGCTGGCGGGTCAAGGCCACGGGCCTGCTGTGCAAGCAGCCTCCCTATGGCGGCATCCGCACCATCGACCTGAAGACCGGCCGCACCCTGTGGGATCGCCCATTCGGCACGGCGAGGAAGAACGGACCGTTCGGCATTCCTTCCATGCTGCCGATCGAGATCGGCACGCCGAACAACGGCGGCTCGGCGGTGACGGCGGGCGGTCTGATCTTCATCGCCGCCGCGACGGACGATCTGATCCGCGCCATCGACATCGAGACGGGCAAGACGGTGTGGTCCGATGTCCTGCCCGCGGGCGGTCAGGCCAACCCGATGATCTATGAGCAGAACGGCCGTCAGTATCTGGTCATCATGGCCGGCGGGCACCACTTCATGGAGACGCCGGAGGGGGACTACGTCATCGCTTACGCCCTGCCCGAAAGAGGCTGAGGCGCGACCTCTCCCTCCCCTTCATGGGGAGGGAGAGGCGTGGCGCTCGCCTTAAGGCCGCGTCTGGCCCTGGCCGCGCACCACGTATTTGTAGGTGGTCAACTGCTCCGCCCCCACGGGACCGCGGGCGTGCAGTTTGGAGGTCGAGATGCCGATCTCGCCGCCGAAGCCGAACTCGCCGCCGTCGGCGAACTGGGTCGAGGCGTTGATCAGGACGATGGCGCTGTCGACGCCATTGGCGAAGCGCTCGGCGGTCTCTGCGTCGGTGGTGATGATGGCCTCGGTGTGACCCGAGCCGTAGGCGCGGATGTGCTCAACGGCGCCTTGAACCCCGTCCACGATCCGCACCGACAGGATGGGGGCCAGGTATTCGGTGGTCCAGTCGGCCTCGGTCGCTTCGGCGGCTTCGGGAACTAAAGCGCGGGTTTCGGCGTCGCCGCGCAGTTCGCAACCGGCCTGGATCAGGTCGGCGGCGACGGCGGGCAGCAGGCGCATCGCGGCGACGCGGTCCACCAGCAGGGTCTCGGTGGCGCCGCAGACCGAGACGCGACGCATCTTGGCGTTGACGGCGACGCGGCGGGCGACGTCGAGATCGGCGCCGGCGTCCAGATAGGTGTGGCACAGGCCCTCTAAGTGGCCGAGCACCGGCGCTTTCGCTTCGGCTTGAACGCGGGCGACCAGGCTCTTGCCGCCGCGCGGAATGATCAGGTCGATGGCGCCTTCAAGCCCCGACAGGATGGCGCCCACGGCCTCGCGATCGGGGACGGGGACCAACTGGACGGCCTCGGCGGGCAGGCCGGCCTCAGCGACGGCGCGGGTCACGACGGCGGCGATGGCGCGCGAGGATTCCAGACAGTCCGAACCGCAGCGCAGGATGGCGGCGTTGCCTGAGCGGATGCACAGGGCGGCGGCGTCGGCGGTGACGTTGGGCCGGCTCTCGTAGATGACGCCCAGCACGCCGATGGGGGTGCGGACGCGGGCGATGTCGAGGCCGTTGGCGGGGGTCCAGCGGGCCATCTCGGCGCCGACCGGATCGGGCTGGGCGGCGATGGTCTCGACGGCGACGGCCATGCCTTCGACGCGGGCCGGGGTCAGGGCCAGACGGTCGATCAGGGCTTCGGAGAGGCCGGAGGCGCGGGCGTTGGTGATGTCACGCGCGTTGGCCGCCAGGATCTCAACCTCGGCGGCGCGCAGGCCCTTGGCCAGACGCATCAGAGCCTCGGTGCGGGCGTCGGGCGTGGTGGCGCGCAGGGCGTCGGCGGCGGCGCGGGCGCGGCGGCCCATGTCGAGCATCAGAGCGCTTACGTCAGTCATCGGGTTTCCAGCACCAGGTCGTCGCGGTGGATCACGACCGCGGGGCCGCGATAGCCCAGCAGGGTCTCGATCTCGTCGGAATGGCGGCCCCGGATCAGGGCAATCTCATCGGCGGGATAGGCGGCCAGGCCGACGCCGACCACGGCCCCGCTGGCGTCCAGCAGGCGCAGGCTCTCGCCCTTTTCAAAAGCACCCCTGATCGAGACGACGCCCGAGGGCAGCAGGCTCTTGCCTGACCTCAGCGCGCGCACGGCGCCGTCGTCCAGCGTCAGCGAACCGCCGGGGGCCATGCTGCCGGCGATCCACTGCTTCCAGGCAGCCAGGGGCGTGGCCGGGGCGGTGATCAGGGTGGCGCGGGCGCCCTCGGCCACGGCCTTCAGCGGGTGAGGGGTCAGGCCCGAGGCGATGACGGTGGCGCAGCCGGCGGAGCGCGCGATCTGGGCCGCCGCCAGCTTGGTGGCCATGCCGCCGGTGCCGACCCCGGCTTCGGCGTTGGCGCCGCTGGCCATGCTTAGAATGTCGGGGCTCAGCGTCTCGACCAGCGCGAGGTGGCGGGCGTTCGGGTCGCGGCGGGGGTCGGCGGTGTAGAGGCCGTCCACGTCCGACAGCAGGATCAGCAGGTCGGCGCGCGCCAGTTGCGCGGCGCGGGCGGCGAGGCGGTCATTGTCGCCGTAACGGATTTCCTCGGTGGCGACGGTGTCGTTCTCATTGACCACGGGGACGACGCCGTGGGCCAGCAGGGCCTCAAGCGTCGCGCGTCCGTTCAGCCAGCGGCGGCGGCGCTCGGTGTCGTCGCGGGTCAGCAGGATCTGGGCGGTGATCAGGCCGTGGGGAGCCAGGGCCTCCTCCCAAGCGTGCATCAAGAGGGTCTGGCCGACGGCGGCGGCGGCCTGCTTGTCCTGCAGGCGACCCGGCGAGGTCTTCAGCCGTCCGCGTCCCAGGGCCACAGCGCCGGAGGAGACGACGATGACCTCGCGACCCTGACGGCGCAGGTCGGCGATGTCCTGGGCCAGGGAGGCCAGCCAGTCGCGGGCGACGGCGCGGGTCGCAGTATCGACCAGCAGGGAGGAGCCGATCTTGACCACCACGCGCCGCGCGTGCGCGAGCGTCGTCGCGGGCGAGCGCCCGGCGACGATCTCGGCGGCGGGGGAGGGCGCGGCGGGACCGGTCATGCCTCCTCCCTAGAGCATCAATCGGGCCGGGGTCACGCCTTTCTGCGTCAAGATCATGCGTGAACGGGCAAAAGAAAACGCCCGGCAGGGTCGAACCTGCCGGGCGTCTCTGTTTTCAGCGATGATCCGAGGATCAGGCTTCGGGGTCGGGCGCCTGATCCCAGCCGCCGGCCAGGGCCTTGAACAGGGCGATCTGGTAGGTGGTGACCTGGGCTTCCGAAGCGGCGAGAGCCGCGTCGGCGCCGGCCAGGGTCCGTTCCGAATCCAGCACCGTCAGGAAGCTGTCAGCGCCGGCGTCGAAGCGCAGGCGCGACAGACGAGCGGCGGTGGCCGCCTGATCCCGCGCGGTGCGCAGGGCCGTGCGGCGGTCCAGTTCATTGGCGTAGCTGCTGAGCGCCGTTTCAGTCTCCTGCAGCGCTGTCAGCACGGTCTGGTCGAAGGTGGCCAGGGCCGCGTCGGTCTGGGCGTCGGCCTGCTTGATGCGGGCGCGGGCCACGGCGATGTTGGGGAAGTTCCAACTGATCAGCGGACCGACGCTGAAGCGGAAGTTGGCGTCCTCGCCCAGGTCCGAAGAATCCAGCGCGGTCGAGCCCAGCGAGCCCCCCAGGCTGATCGACGGATAGAGGCTGGCGGTCGCCACGTTCACGCGGGCGGCGGCGGCGGCCAGACGGGCCTCGGCCTGACGCACGTCGGGGCGGCGGGCCAGAAGCGCCGCGCCGTCGCCGATCGGGATGGGCTGCGACAGCTGTGGCGGCGACTGACATCCGCGCGCCGCCTCGCTGGCCTCAGCCGGGGTGCGCCCGGTCAAGGTCGAGAGGCGATACAGGGCGCCGTCGCGTGAGGCCCGCAGGGGCGGCAGGCTGGCGCGAGTCTGTTCCAGGGCCGCGCGGGCGCGGGCCACGTCCAGACCATTGCCCGAACCGCCGTCCAGCAGGCGCTGGGTCAGGTCGACGGTCTTGCCTTGCAGGTCGATGGTGCGTTCGGCCACCGCGATCTGGGCGTTGGCCGAGCAGGTGTCGGCATAGGCCCGCGCGGTTTCGGCGGCGACGGTGATCCGCACCACCTCAAGGGCTTCACGTGCGGCGTCGGCGTCGCCGCGTGCGGCGCGAACCGAGGACTCGACGCGGCCGAACAGGTCGACCTCGTAGGAGACGTCCAGGCCCGCCGTATAGGTATCGACGTCGTCCAGCTTGGCGCCGTTGGCGGCGGGGTTGGTGATCGTTGAGGCGCGGCTGCGGGTGAAGCCGGCGTTGGCGTTGGTCGTGGGCAGACGGCCGGCGCGCGCCTCGGACAGCGAGGCCCGGACGGCGCGCAGGTTGGCTGCGGCCGCCTCGAGTTCGTTGTTCTCGGTCAGGGCCTGCTGGATCAGACCGTCCAGCGTGGCGTCGTTATAGAGCCGCCACCAGTCGGCGCGGGCCGCCTCGGTCGAAACCGAGGCGGATTGCGAGCCGACGAAGGCGCCCTGGCCCTGCGCCGGGACCGTGGGGTCCGGCGCCTTGGGCCCGACCGCGCAGGCGGCGAGCAGAAGCGCGGCGCTGGAGGCGGTCAGGAGAGGAAGGGCTTTACGGTGCATCAGGCGTCTCCCAGGCGCGGGTTAGCCGTGGTGGGCGCGGCCGGCGCGGGGTCGGTGGGGTCATACGGATCATGAGCGGGCGCGCCGAAGGTGGTCGGCAACTCGCGCGGTTTTTCCGGCGTCTTGGGCAGTTTGCCCGAGAGCCAGCGCATGATGACGTAGAAGACCGGGGTGAAGATCAGACCGAAGAAGGTCACGCCCAGCATGCCGGAGAATACCGACGTGCCCAGCGACTGGCGCATTTCCGCGCCGGGGCCGGTCGCCAGCATCAGCGGCACGACGCCGAAGATGAAGGCGAAGGACGTCATCAGGATCGGACGCAGGCGCACCTTGGCGGCGTAAACAGCCGCCTCGAAGCGATCCATGCCCTCTTCCTCTTCCGCCTGCTTGGCGAATTCGACGATCAGGATGGCGTTCTTGGCCGCAAGCGCGATCAGGACGACCAGGCCGATCTGGACCAGGATGTTGTTGTCCAGACCGCGGATGTTCACCCCGATCATGGCCGCCAGCAGACACATGGGGACGATCAGCACCACCGCGAGCGGCAGGGTGAAGGCCTCATATTGCGCCGCCAGCACCAGGAAGACGAAGACCACGGCCATGATGAAGATGACCGAGGCGCCGCCCGAGGCCTGCTTCTCCTGCAGGGCCAGTTCGGTCCACTCGTAGCTGAAGCCTTGCGGCAGGGCTTGAGAGGCCAGTTGCTCCATCGCCGCAATGCCCTGGCCGGACGAGACGCCGGCGGCAGCCTGGCCCTGCAGCTCGGAAGCCGGGAACAGGTTGTAGCGGACGACGCGGGCCGGACCGGAGTCCTCGCGCAGATTGGCGACGGCGCCGATCGGCACCATGGCGCCGGAGGCGGAGCGGGTCTTCAGGTTGGCGATGTCGGCGATGTCGTCGCGCGCCGACGGTTCAGCCTGGGCGGTGACGCGGAAGGTGCGTCCCAGCAGGTTGAAGTCGTTGATGTAGGACGAGCCCAGATAGACGCCGAGGGTGTCGAACACCGCCGACGGCTGGACGCCCATCATCAGGGCCTTGTTGCGATCCACGTCCGCGGCGATGCGGGGCGAGCCGGTGTTGTAGGTCGAGAAGACCTGCTGCACCTGATCAGGCATCTGAGCCGCGCCGCCCATCATGGCGAAGGTGGCGCCTTCCAGCGCGCGGTAGCCCGCGCCGGAACGGTCCTGGATCATCATCTTGAAGCCGTTGCCGTTGCCCAGGCCCTGAACGGCCGGGGGGGCGATGACGAAGATGTTGGCTTCCTCGATGCCGCCGGTGGCGCCGGTGATGGCGCCGGCCAGGGCGGTCGCGGCCTGTTCCTTGGTGCGGTCCTCGAAGGCGTCGAGGCGCACGAAGATGGTGGCGGCGTTGGAGCCGAACGAGAAGCTGGAGCCGTCCAGACCAGCGAAGGCCACGGTGCCGTCGACACCTTCGGTCTTCTGGATGATCTCGTTGGCGCGCTTCATCACGGCCTCAGTGCGGTCCAGCGAGGCACCGGCCGGAAGCTGGATGACGCCGATCAGGAAGCCCTGATCCTGTTCGGGGATGAAGCCCGAGGGCGTGTCCACCAGGCGCCAGCCGGTGAGGGCCAGCAGGCCCGCATAGACGATCATGACGACCATCAGCGAGCGCACCAGGCGGGCGGTCAGGCGGCCGTACTTGTCCGACAGCCAGTCGAAGCCCTGGTTGAACTTATCGCCGGCCCAGCGGACGTAGTAGGTGACTGCGCCCCACAGGCCCGGCTTGCGGACGTTGTCGTGATGAACGTGCGGCTTCAGCAGCAGGGCCGCCAGAGCCGGGGACAGAGTCAGGGACACCACCAGCGAGATCAGCGTCGCCGAGGCGATGGTGACAGCGAACTGGCGATAGAAGATGCCGGGGATGCCGGGCACGAAGGCGGTCGGCACGAACACCGCCGTCAGCACCAGGCCGATGGCGATCAGGGCGCCGGAGACCTCCTGCATCGAGCGATAGGCGGCCTCCTTGGGAGTCAGCCCCTCTCTTAGGTATCGCTCGACGTTCTCGACCACGATGATGGCGTCATCGACGACAATGCCAACGGCCAGAACCAGGGCGAACAGCGACAGGGAGTTGATGGAATAGCCCAGGGCCAACTGCACCGCGAAAGTGCCGACCAGGGCCACCGGGATGGCGATGATGGGGATGATGGCCGCGCGCCAGGTCTGCAGGAAGACCAGGACCACGATGGCCACCAGGACGACGGCTTCGAACACGGTGTGCTGCACCGCCTCGACCGAGGCGGCGACGAATTCCGTCGGGTTGTAGGGGATGGAGATGGCCATGCCGGCGGGCAGCTCGGCCTTGACGGCCTCGACCTCGGCCAGGACGCGGTTGGCGGTGCCCAGGGCGTTGGCCCCGGGCTGCTGGACGATGGCGACGCCGACGCCGCGCTCGCCGTCGAAGAAGCCGCGGATGCCGTAATCCTGGGCGCCCAGTTCGACGCGGGCGATGTCGCGGACGCGGGTCACGCGGCCTTCGGCGTCGGTCTTGATGACCACGTCGCCGAACTGATCGGGATCGGACAGACGGCCCTGGACCTGAACCGGCAGTTGGAAGGCGGCGGCGTTGGTGGCGAAGGGCGGCTGGCCGATCGAGCCGGCGGCGGCCTGGACGTTCTGGGCGCGCAGGGCGGCGACGATGTCGGAGCCCGTCAGACCGCGCTCGGCCGCCTTGGCCGGGTCGATCCAAACGCGCATCGAATAGTTGCCGCCGCCGAACACCTGAACCTGACCCACGCCGTCGATCCGCAGGAGGCGGTCGCGCAGCGTCGAGTTGGCGAAGTTGCCGACGTAGTCATTGTCCAGGCTGCCGTCAGGCGAGGTCAGCCCGACGATCATCAGGAAGCCGCTTTCGGCCTTGTTGACCGTCACGCCGATCTGGCGGACCTGCTCAGGCAGTTTGGGTTCAGCCAGGGCGACGCGGTTCTGGACCAGGACCTGGGCGGAATCGAGATCCGTGCCGGGCTGGAAGGTCACCGTGATCGCCACGGCCCCGTCCGAGGTGGACGAGGAGGTCAGATACAGCATCTTCTCGACGCCGTTGACCTCTTGCTCGATGGGGGCCGCCACGGTCTCGGCCAAGGTCTCGGCCGAGGCGCCAGGGTAGGCGGCGTTGATGGTGATGGTGGGCGGCGCGATCTCCGGATACTGCGACAGAGGCAGCATCGGATAGGCGAACAGGCCGATCAGGGTGATGAACACCGAGATCACGCCCGCGAAGATCGGCCGATCAATGAAGAAGCGGGAGATATTCATCTAGGTTCAGCCGGCGTTGGCGAAGGAGGCGCTGGAGGCCGGCGCCGCCTGGGTGACGGGGGCCGCGTTCGGCTGCTGGGCGACCGGGGCGATGGTCCCGGCCTTGGCCTGGACCTTCATGCCCGGCATCTGGATGCGCTGGCCGCCGGCGATGATGACGCGGTCGGTCGGCTTCAGACCCGAACGGATGACGCGCAGACCATCGACCAGAGGTCCGGTCTGGACGGCGCGCGGTTCGGTCGAGCCGTCGGGCTTGACGACGATGACCACGCGGCGGGCCGCGTCGGTCGAGATGGCGGCGTCGGGCACCAGCAGGGCCTGATAGGCGCCGGCGCCGGCCAGTTGGGCCTGACCGAACATGCCGGGCTTCAGGAAGCCGTCGGCGTTCTGGACCACGGCGCGCAGGCGGATGGTGCCCGAGGCCGGGTCGATGGCGTTGTCGGTGAAGTCCAGCGTGCCGACGCGGTCGTAGCTGGTCTCGTCCTGCAGGCGAATGCGGATCGGAGCGGCCCCGCCGGTGCGGGCGTCGCGCTGATACTTGAGCGCCAGGGCTTCGGAGCCGTCGAAGACGAAGTAGATCGGCGAGGCCGAGACCACGGTCGTCAGGACGTCGCCGGCCGACGAACCGCCGCCGACCAGGTTACCCGGATCGACGCGACGGTCGGAGACGCGGCCCGAGATCGGGGCCGTGACGCGGGTGAACTCCACGTCCAGTTGGCGGGCGCGGATGGCGGCGTTGGCGGCCGAGACAGCGGCCTGGGCCTGGGCCACGGCGCCGCGCTTGGAATCGACTTCAGCCTGAGACACGGCCTGCGAGGCCAGCAGGCCTTCGGAGCGCGTGAACTCAGTGCGGGCCAGGGTCAGCTGGGCCTGGGCCTGGGCCAGCTGGGCCTGAGCCGAGGCGAGCGCGGCCTGGGCCGGGCGCGGATCAAGCGTGAACAGCAGTTGGCCCTGGCGCACGAAGTCGCCGTCCTTGAAGTGGACCGACTGGATGTAGCCGCCGACGCGGGCGCGCACATCGACGGTGCGCGGAGCTTCAAAACGACCCGTGACCTCGTCCCAATCAACGATCTGACGGGCCAGAGGGGTGGCCACCGTCACCGGGGGGGCCTGGGGGGCGGGCGCTTCACCGCCCTTGGAACAGCCATAGAGGGCGGTCGCCATCAGTACGGACGCGGCCGCGATCTTCACCGTGCGCATCGGCGCATTCTCCTTGGGAGGGGATTTTGACGTAACAGACATAGCGGAACGGCGATCATCGGGGGAGGATGCGCCAGTCAACATCGGGTGACTTAATGATGATCATGGTTGCGCTTGTCAACGCCTGATGACAAAGCCATATAGGCGATAAGGTTTATAGGAGTACGACCACTTGGTCCTGTGCGACGCCCCCCGACCACGCAATGCGAACGCGACGCGCCAGGCAATTCTGGAAGCGGCGCGGGAGCGTTTTTGTTCCGACAGTTATGACGACGTCGGCATGCGCGATGTCGCGCGCGACGTCGGCGTGGATGCGGCCCTGATCAGCCGCTACTTCGGCTCAAAGGAAGACCTGTTCGTCGCCGTCCTCGACAGCTGCAAGAATGGCCGCGATCTGATGGACGGCCCGCGCGAGGATTTCGGCGATCGACTGGCGCGTGAGATCATCTACGACGAGGTCATGCCCTGTCAGGACGACGGGGCGGGCGCCAAGATGCGCGGCCTGCTGATCCTGCTGCGCTCGGTCGGTTCGGCCAAGGCGATGGACGTCATGCAGAGGACTTCCAACAGCCGCTTCTTCGATCCTCTGGCGGCGTGGATCGGCGGCCCCGATGCGCCAGTGCGTGCGCGTCTGGCGGCGGGTCTGATCATGGGCATGGCGATCGGACGCGAGCTGTCGGACGGTTATGCCTCGCTCGACGAGACGCAAAAGGCCGAGATGGCGCGGCGACTGGCCGTGGCCCTGCAGGGGTTGATCGACAACTGAATGCAAAAGGGCGGGCCGCGAGGCCCGCCCTTTCTCTTTTAAAGATATAGACGCCGAGGTTCAGGCCCAGTGCATGGGCACGTGACGCGCCGCCGCCCAGTGGATGGCGCGGATGGCGTCGACGATGGCGCGGGTGGCCTCGACCGTACCCAGAGCCCCGCCCAGATCGGCGGTGACGGCGCCCGAGGCCAGGACAGCGGCGACGGCGGCCTCGATCGAGTTGGCCTCGTCCTCCAGATCGAAGCTGTGACGCAGCATCATGGCCGCCGACAGCACCATGCCGACCGGGTTAGCCAGGTCTTGCCCTGCGATGTCAGGCGCCGAGCCGTGGATGGGCTCGAACAGGCCGGGGCCGTCGGCGCCCAGCGACGCTGAGGGCAGCAGGCCGATGGAGCCGCCCAGCACAGAGATCTCGTCCGACAGGATGTCGCCGAACATGTTTTCGGTCAGGATGACGTCATAGTCGCGCGGCTTGCGGATCAGGTGCATGGCCATGGAGTCGACCAGGGCGTGCTCCAGGGTGATCTGCGGATATGCCTCGGCGTGGATGCGGGTCACGACCTCGCGCCACAGACGGCTGGTCTCCATGACATTGGCCTTATCGACCGAGGTGACCTTGCCGCGGCGTTGACCGGCGGCCTGGAAGGCGGCGCGGGCGACGCGTTCGATCTCCTCGACCGTATAGACGCACAGGTCCGAGGCGCTGGTTTCGGTGCGGGTCTTTTCGCCGAAATAGACGCCGCTGGTCAGTTCGCGGAAGACGATCAGGTCGACGCCCTCGACGATCTCCTTCTTCAGCGGCGAGCGGTGGGCCAGGACGGGCGAGACCTGCAGCGGGCGCAGGTTGGCGTACAGGCCCATGGCTTTGCGGATGGCCAGCAGGCCTTGCTCCGGTCGAACCGGGGCGCCGTCCCACTTGGGACCGCCGACGGCGCCCAGCAGGACGGCGTCCGAGGCCAGACAAGCAGCCTTGGTTTCCTCGGGCAGGGCCTCGCCGGCGGCGTCGATGGCGGCGCCGCCGATCAGGTGCTCGGCGAACTCGAAGCGATGGCCATAGATGTCGCCGATGCAGGTCAGCACGCGCTGGGCCGCCAGGGCGACCTCAGGGCCGACGCCATCGCCCGGCAGGACCACGATGTTGAAGGTGCGAGTGTGGGGCATCAGTTGGTCTCCGGTTCACGGAAGCGTTCATAGGTCTGGATGTAGGGCAGCTTGGCTTGCAGCCAGCCGAGAGTGTCGACGCCGTCGAGCAGGCACTGGCGGGCGAAGGCCTCGACCTTGAACGGGACGGGGGCGACATTGCCGCGCCGGATCTCGCCGGCTTCCAGGTCGATGGTGACGGGCTGTTCGGGGTGGGCGGCCAGGTCGTCCCAGGTCGCCTGATCGACGACGATGGGCAGCAGACCGTTCTTCAGGGCGTTGGAGGTGAAGATGTCGGCGATCTCGGTCGAGATCACCGCCCGGAAGCCATAGTCCAGCAGGGCCCAGGGGGCGTGCTCGCGCGACGAGCCGCAGGCGAAGTTGGGGCCCGCCAGCAGGATGCGCTGCTCGGTCGGATCGATGCGGTTCAGCACCGCCTCGGGCCTGGCCGAGCCGTCGGCTTCATAGCGCCAGTCGTGGAAGGCGTGGGCGCCCAGACCTTCGCGCGTGGTGGTGGTCAGGAAGCGCGCCGGTATGATCTGGTCGGTGTCGATATTGGCCTGGCTCAGGGTCAGGGTCTTCGACGTCAGGACTTTGAACGGATCAGACATGGGCCGCCTCCAGATAGGCGCGCGGGTCGGTCAGGACGCCGGCCACGGCGCTGGCCGCGGCGGTCGCGGGGCTGGCCAGGATGGTGCGGGCGCCCTTGCCCTGACGGCCTTCGAAATTGCGGTTGGAGGTCGAGACCGCCAGCTGGCCCTCGCCGACCACGTCGCCGTTCATGGCGATGCACATGGAACAGCCGGGGATGCGCCACTCGGCGCCGGCATTGATGAAGACCTGATCCAGCCCCTCGGCCTCGGCGTCGCGACGCACGGCCTCGGAGCCGGGGACGACCAGCATGCGAACGCCCGGCTGGACCTTGCGGCCGCGCAGGACCTCGGCGGCGGCGCGCAGGTCGGGCAGGCGACCATTGGTGCAACTGCCGATGAAGACGACGTCGACCTTGTGGCCCGTCGTCGCCTCGCCCGCGGTGAAGCCCATGTAGGCGATGGCCTTGCGGTCCGAGTCCGAGCGCGGCAGCGGCACTGGGGCGCCGACCGGAGCGCCCGCGTCGGGGGTGGTGCCCCAGGTGGCCATGGGACGGATGGCGGCGCCGTCCAGCGTCACCTCCTTGTCGAAGGTCGCGCCGGGGTCGGAGGCCAGACCCAGCCAGTCAGCGGCGGCGGCTTCATAGTCGGCGGGGACATGACGACGGCCACGCAGCCATTCGATAGTCGTCTGGTCAGGAGCGATCATGCCCGCGCGGGCGCCCGCCTCGATGGACATGTTGCACAGGGTCATGCGCCCTTCCATGTCCAGCGAACGCACGGCCTCGCCGGCATATTCGATGACATAGCCGGTGCCGCCGCCAAAGCCGATGGCGGCGATGACGGCCAGAGCCACATCCTTGCCCGAGACGCCGGGGCGCAGAGCCCCGTTGACGGTGACGCGCATGGACCTGGCGCGGCGCTGCAACAGGCACTGGGTGGCCAGGACGTGCCCGACCTCGGAGGTGCCGATGCCGAAGGCCAATGCGCCGAAAGCCCCATGCGTGGCGGTATGGCTGTCGCCGCAGACCACGGTCATGCCCGGCTGGGTCAGGCCCAGCTCAGGCCCCATGACGTGAACCACGCCGCGCTGATCGGAACCCCAGCCGGCCAGCTCGATGCCGTGGCGGGCGCAGTTGGCCTCCAACGTCTCGACCTGCTTGCGCGCCTGGTCGGTGACATAGGGGCGCTGGCCGTCGGGACCTGCGGGCAGGGTCGGGGTCGAGTGATCCAGGGTGGCGAAGGTGCGGTCGGGGCGGCGGACCTTCAGCCCGCGCGCCTCGATTTCGGAAAAGGCCTGAGGCGTGGTGACCTCGTGGACCAGGTGCAGGTCCACATACATGACGCCCGGCGTCTCGGTCGTTTCCGGTACGACGACGTGCCGGTCCCAGACCTTTTCATACATAGTCCTTGGCAGGGTTCTAGGCGGGCTCATGCACGCGTTCCTTGGGGGAGGTCGCAGCCTCGCCGATGGGTTCCAGCCAGCCGAAGCGGTCGGGGGTCGTGCCGTCGAACAGGCCGCGGAAGGCCTTGTTGACCGCCTTGGTGATCGGGCCGGGGCCGTTGGCGCGGGTGGCGATGCCGTCGACGGAGCGGACGGGGGTGATCTCGGCGGCGGTGCCGGTCATGAAGACCTCGTCGGCGACGTAGAGGGCTTCGCGCGGCAGGATCTGCTCGCGCGCCTCATAGCCCAGACCGCGCGCCAGCTTCATGACGCTGTCGCGGGTGATGCCCTGCAGGATGGAGGCGGCGGCGGGCGGGGTCATCAGCACACCGTCCTTGATCACGAACAGATTCTCGCCGGCGCCTTCGGACAGCAGGCCGTCAGCGCCCAGGGCGATGCCTTCGCCGAAGCCGCGCACGCGGGCTTCGCGGCCGATCAGATAGCCGGACAGATAGTTGCCGCCGGCCTTGGCGCCCGACGGGATGGTGTTGGGGGCGACGCGGTTCCAGCTGGAGATGCAGGCGTCGACGCCCTTTTCCAGCGCTTCCTGGCCCAGATAGGCGCCCCAGGGAAAGGCCGAGATCATGACGTCGGTGCGGATGTTGTCCGGCGACGGCGACACGCCCATGCCGCATTCACCCAGGAAGGCCAGGGGGCGCAGGTAGGCCGAACGCAGGCCCTCGGAACGGACCACCTCCTTGCAGGCCTGAACCAGTTCGTCCTCGGTGAAGGGCAGGGGGAAGTGATAGATGCGCGCGCTGTCGAACAGGCGACGCACGTGGTCGGTCAGGCGGAAGCCGCACGGGCCGTTCGGGGTGTCATAGACGCGGATGCCTTCGAACACCGAGGTGCCGTAGTGCAGGGCGTGGCTCATGACGTGAACCGTGGCGTTTTCCCACGCGATCAGTTCGCCATTGATCCAGATATTCTTAGCCAGCGGTTGCATAGGTCTTGTCCATTTGTGCGGAGGCGCCCCCGGCTGTCACAGCCGTGATGATGGCGGTCAGCTCCGCGTCATTGATTTCGCCGATCTGGTCGGCGCGTTGCTTGAAGCCGGCGAAGACGTCGGCCAGGCGTTGGCCTTCCAGCACATGGCCCAGGGCCTCGGCCCGCTTGCCGACCGCGTGGCGGCCGGAATGCTTGCCCAGCACGAAGTAGCTGCCCTCGAAACCAACGTCCTCGGGACGCATGATCTCGTAGGTGCGGGCGTCGGCCATCATGCCGTGCTGGTGGATCCCGGCCTCGTGGGCGAAGGCGTTCAGGCCGACGATGGCCTTGTTGCGGGCGATGACCGTCTCGGTCACGTCGCGCAGGGTCTGCGAGGCGCGCACCAGGTGACGGCTCTCGGCGGATACGCTGACGCCATAGCGGTCCGCGCGGGTGCGCAGGGCCATGATGATCTCCTCGATGGAGGCGTTGCCGGCGCGTTCGCCGATGCCGTTGATCGCGCCCTCGATCTGACGCGCCCCGCCCTCGACAGCGGCCAGGGAGTTGGCCACGGCCAGACCCAGGTCGTTGTGCGCGTGCGACGAGAAGATCACGTCGGCGTGGCGCGGGCGGATGATGCCGTCGAGATAGGCGAAGCGTTCGCGCGATTCCTCGGGCGTGGCGTAGCCGACGGTGTCGGGCACGTTCAGCGTCTGGGCGCCTGCATCGGCGGCGGCCATCAGGGCCTCGGCCAGGAACTCTGGCTCGGTGCGGAAGGCGTCCTCGGCCGAGAACTCGATGTCGTCGAACATCGAGGCGGCGTATTCCACCGAGCGCGAAATGGTGGCCAGCACCTCGTTGGTGCTCATCCGCAGCTTGGCCGAGCGATGGATCGGGCTGGTGGCCAGGAAGACGTGGCAGCGGCGATGCGATTTCGGCGCAGGCGACAGGGCCCGGAACGAGGCGTCGATGTCCTTCTCGTTGGCGCGATTCAGCGAGGCGAAGACCGGGCCCTCGATCTCGCCGCAGACGCGCCGGATGCATTCCTCGTCGCCCGGTGAGGCGGCGGCGAAGCCGGCCTCGATCACATCCACGCCCAGGTCGCGCAGGACATGGGCCATCTTCAGCTTGGACTCGGCCGACATGGAGAAGCCGGGGGCTTGCTCGCCGTCGCGCAGGGTGGTGTCGAAGATGATGACGCGGTTGGGATCCGACGCCGCAATCTCGGCGGTTCTGGATACTCGTTCTACTCGGGACATATTACGCGGCCTCGGACTGGAAGGACTGGGCGGCGATGCGGGACACGCCGAACAGGCGGTCGATCTGGCAGCCCAGGTTGTCGATGGAACGCGCGGCGTCGCGGCCGCGCACGGTCAGGGCGATGCGGCGCGAGGGGCCTTCGTCAGCCATGCTCATGCCGTCGATGTGGAAGCCGCGGCGTTCCACCAGGCCGATGAGACGCTGAAGCGAGCCGTCGGCCCGGTCGATCTGGATGTGAATGGTGTCGCTCATGTTCATGCGCCTTCCATCATTTCAGCGTTGTTCTTGCCCGGCGGAACCAGAGGCCAGACGTTCTCTTTGGGGTTGATGATGACGTGGGCCAGGCAGGGGCCGTCGGCGGCCAGCAGACGGGCGATGCCGTCTTCGACCTGATTGCGGCGGTCGATGCGGAAGGCCTCGATGCCGAAGGCCTCGGCCACTTTCACGAAGTCCGGGTTGTCGGACAGATCGACCTCGGAATAGTTCTCCTCGAAGAACAGCTCCTGCCACTGGCGCACCAGGCCGAGCGAGGAATTGTCCAGCAGGACGATCTTCAGGGCGACGCCGTAACGCTTCAGCGTGGCCAACTCCTGGATGTTCATCATGAAGCCGCCGTCGCCGGCGATGGTGACGACCGTGGCCGAGGGATCGGCCAGCTTGGCGCCCAGGCCGGCGGGCAGGCCAAAGCCCATGGCCCCCAGACCGCCCGAGGTGATGTGGGCTTCGGGCTTGGAGAAGCGGCAGTGTTGGGCGGCCCACATCTGATGCTGGCCGACGTCGCAGGCGGCGACGAAACGGTCGCCGGCGGCCTCGGACAACTGCTTCAGCAGGGCGGGCGCATAGACGCCTTCGCCCGGCGCGTCATAGCGGGCGGCGTGACGCTCGGCCGCTGTGGCGCAGCGGATGACCCAGGGGTCGATAGCCAGAGGCGCAGCCGCCAGACGCGAAGTCAGGGCCTCGACGCCGGGCTTCAGCTCGCCAGCGACCGCGACGTGGGTTTCACGCAGCTTGCCGATCTCGGAGGCGTCGATGTCGAAATGGACGACGCGGGCGTGGGGCGCGAACTCGGCCAGCTTGCCCGTGGCGCGGTCGTCGAAACGGGCGCCCAGGACGATCAGCAGGTCGGACGACTGAACCGCCTCGTTGGCGGCGCGCGTGCCGTGCATGCCCAGCATCCCCAGATAGCCGGGGGCGTCGGTGGGGACGGTGCCCAGGGCGTTCAGGGTTGAGACGGTGGGGATGCCGGTGGCCTCGGCGAAGGCGCGGACGGCCTCGGTCGCGCGACCGATCTTCACCCCGCCGCCGATGTAGATCAGCGGGCGCTCGGCGGCGCGGATGAAGCGCTCGGCCTCGGCGATAGCGTCGTGGTCGACCTCGGCGGTCTCATTGGGGATGTTGAAGCCGAACGGGGCGACGGCCGTGGCGAACTGGACGTCTTTCGGCAGATCGACCAGGACCGGGCCGGGGCGCCCCGAGGCGGCGATGTGGAAGGCTTGTTCGACGGCGGCCGGGATCTCCGAGGCGTCGCGCACCAATATAGAGTGCTTCACGATCGGCAGGGTGACGCCCAGGATGTCGATCTCCTGGAAGGCGTCGGTGCCCATGACGCCCTGGGGGACGTTGCCGGTGATGCAGACCATGGGCACCGAATCCATCATGGCGTTGGCGATGCCGGTGATCAGATTGGTGGCGCCGGGGCCGGAGGTGGCCATGCAGACGCCGACCTTGCCCGAGGCGCGGGCATAGGCGTCGGCGGCGAAGGCCGCGCCCTGTTCGTGACGGACCAGGATGTGCTTCAGGCCCGTGCCGGTCAGGGCGTCGTAGATGGGCATGATGGCGCCGCCGGGGTAGCCGAAGACCACCTCCACACCCATCCGCTCCAGGCTGGAGACGAGCAGGCGCGCGCCGGTGGCCGTGTCGTTCACGGTCGCCGGAGCGGAGGCGGTTTTCAGGGCGGGCGCGGCGGCGCTCATCGGGTCAGTCTCTCTTTATATATATACAGGTCAGGCGGCTTCAGACTTGGGGGTCTGCAGCCAGGCCATGCGCTCGCGCAGGCGGGCGCCCGTCTGCTCGATGTGAGATTGGCGATCGGCGTCCAGCCAGGCGTCGTACTGCGGCTTGCCGGCCTCGTTCTCGGCGATCCAGTTGCGCGCGAAGGTGCCGTCCTGGATCTCGGTCAGGACTTCCTTCATGCGGGCGCGTGTCTCGTCGGTGATGACGCGCGGACCCGAGGCGACAGCGCCCCACTTGGCGGTTTCCGAGATGAAGTGGTGCATCTTGGAGATGCCGCCCTCGTAGAAGAGGTCCACGATCAGCTTCAGCTCATGCAGGCATTCGAAGTAGGCGATCTCGGGCTGGTACCCGGCCTCGACCAGGGTGTTGAAGCCCGAGATGACCAACTCCTTGGCGCCGCCGCACAGGACGGCCTGTTCGCCGAACAGGTCGGTCTCGGTCTCTTCGCGGAAAGATGTCTCCAGCAGGCCGCCGGTCGCGCCGCCGATGCCCTTGGCGTAGCCCATGGCGCGGTCGCGCGCCTTGCCGGTCGCGTCCTTCTCGATGGCGAACAGGCTGGGGACGCCGCGGCCGCGTGCGAACTCGCGACGGACCAGATCGCCCGGACCTTTAGGGGCGACCAGGATGACATCCATGTCGTCGCGCGGCGTGATGCGGTCGTAGATGATCGAGAAACCGTGGGCGAACAGCAGGGCGGCGCCCGGCTTGGCGTTGGGCTCGATGATGTCGCGATAGACCTCGTTTTGGATCATGTCCGGGGTCAGGATGGCGATGATGTCTGCGCCGCGAACGGCCTCGGCAGGTTCCGCGGTGGGGATGCCGTCGGCGGTGGCGTGTTTCCAGCCCGTGCCGCCGTGACGCACGCCGACGACGACGTCATGACCCGAGTCCTTCAGGTTCTGGGCGTGGGCGCGACCTTGCGAGCCATAGCCGATGACGGCGATGCGCTGGCCGGCGATGGCGCCCGGCTTGATGTCGTCGTTGGTGTAGATGGTGATGGCCATGGTTCAGGCGTCCTCAGAAATCGGGGCGTTGGAATAGGTCGCCGGGGTTTGGGCCGGCGGCGGATTGGGGATGGTCACGGCCCCTTGCGAGGCGGAGGCGACTGCGGCGCGGTATTTCGCGAAAACGCCTTGCGCCGGACGGACCCGGTTGGGGGCGAAGTCCGCCCGGCGCGCCTCCAGATCGACGAGCACATCGATCCGGCGGTTGGTGACGTCGATGACGATTGGATCGCCATCGCGAATGAGTGCAATCGGGCCGCCCGCCGCCGCTTCGGGCGAGACGTGGCCGGCGACGAAGCCGTAGGAAGCGCCCGAGAAGCGACCGTCGGTCAGCAGGGCGACGTTCTCGACCTTGCGGCCCTTCAGGGCGGCGGTGACCTGCAGCATCTCGCGCATGCCGGGACCGCCCTTGGGGCCTTCGTAGCGGATGATGATGACGTCGCCTTCGCCGACCGAGCCGTCCTGAACCGCGTGGAAGGCGTCTTCCTCGCAGTCGAAGACGGCGGCGGGGCCTTCAAAGCGGTCGACCTTGTGGCCGGTCAGCTTGATGACCGCGCCCTCGGGGGCGACGTCGCCATAGATGACGGCGTAGGAGCCGCGCGCCATGACCGGGGTGTCCATGCTGGCGACGACCTGCTGGCCCGGGGTCTCCTCGGCCTCGGCGGCCTCGGTGAATAGGCTGCGGCCGCTGACGGTCGGGGTGTTGATGATCTTGCCCGCCTCGGCCAGCCGCTGGGCGACCAAGCGCGTGCCGCCCGCTGCGAACAGGTGCGAGGCCAGGAAGCGGCCGCCGGGCTTCAGGTCGCAGATGACCGGAGCCTCGACGCAGGCCTGGTGGCAGTCCTCAATGCCGAAGTCGACGCCGGCCTCGGCGGCGATGGCCGTCAGGTGCATGACGGCGTTGGTCGAGCCGCCCGAGGCCGAGACCGCGACAGCGGCGTTCTTCAGGCTGGCCCTGGTGATGTATTTGCGGGCGGTGTCGCCGGCGAAGACGCGCTCGACGATCAGGCGACCGCAGCGCTCGCCTTCCGCGCCCTTGCCGGGATCGACGGCGGGGACGTCATTGGCGCCCATGGGGCTGATGCCCATCATCGCCAGAGCCATGGCCATGGTGTTGGCCGTGAACTGACCGCCGCAGGCGCCGGCGCCGGGGCAGACCGCGCTCTCGACCGCCTTCAGGCCCTCGTCGGACAGGGCGCCCGCGCCGTGGGCGCCGATGGCCTCGAACACCTCCTGGACCGAGACCTCCTTCTCGCCGATCCGGCCAGGCATGATGGTGCCGCCGTAATAGACCAGGCCGGGGATATCCATCCGGGCCAGGGCCATGGCCGCGGCCGGGATGGTCTTGTCGCAGCCGACGATGCAGACGACGCCGTCCAACTGATGCCCCTCGACGGCCAGCTCGATGCTATCGGCGACGACTTCGCGGCTGATCAGCGAGGCCTTCATGCCCGCCGTGCCCATGGAGATGCCGTCGGTGACCACGATGGTGTTGAAGTCCACCGGATAGCCGCCCGCCGCGATGATGCCGGCGCGCACGTCTTTGGCCAGGCGGTCCAGGTGCATGTTGCAGGGGGTGACCGTCGACCAGGTGTTGACGATGGCGATCATCGGCTTGTCGAAGTCGGCGTCCTGCATCCCAGCGGCGCGCAGATAGGACCGCGCCGCGGCCCGGGTCGGGCCCTGGGTGACGGCGGAACTGCGCGCATTGGGTCGATTTTTGCTGTCGGGCGTCTTGGTCATCGGATTCTTGGAAGGTTCTGTCTGTCGGTTCTGTGTCGGGCACATGAAAAACCCCGCTGCCGGATGGGAGCGGGGTGAAAGCGGGCGATTTTGACTGGGTTAGGTCAGGTCGCAGGCATCCACACCGCTCGGCTAAGCGGAATAAGAATTACCGAAAGAAGGAGTACGCCCAGCGACAGCACGCGCAGATCGGCCGCCGCTTTCGCGGGGCTCAGGATCGCAGCAATGGCGGCGCGGTGGGACACGGAAGAACCTTTCAACTGGGCGCTCTTATGCCGCCCTCCATGCTGCGACGCAACCCGTTGCGGCCGGAATGTGGAAGAAAAATGCGTCGGCGTTCGCTTTGGCCCGTTCTGCGCGCATCCGATCCCTAACGAGCGAGGACTGACGCAACATTTCACCGCCTCAGGTCTTGCCATCTATATGTGCGTCTCGAGCGGCGGCGCGAATGCGGATGGCGGGGCCTTCTGTCTGGGACTCGCGTTCGTTGAGATAGTTCGCATTTCTGTCATTTGAGGGTTGTGGACTCGGGTGGGTGTCCGTATATCCGC
>NZ_PCPB01000015.1 GCF_002979535.1 Brevundimonas sp. MYb52
TTGATGTCGTCGATGATGTGATAGCCGGCGTCGACTGCGCCGTACCAGCCGTCCGGCTCAGCCGAAGCGGCGCCAGCGGCGAACAGTCCGGCCGCAGCGACACTTGCTAGAAGTTTCAGCTTCATTGTGTCCTCACAATTTCAGTTTTCCCAAGGCCGACGCTTTCACGTGACGCTCGGAAGCCGAACGGCACAAGATTGCTCAGGTTCCGTCTTAATAGTCAGGATTGCGGCGGGTGTGGCGCCGCATCAACACAAATGCCCGTTTTTCCCCTCGATCAGGCCTGCTAGGACCATTTTGAAACACAACGGAGACGCGGGATGAGCATTCGGTTCGACGGCCAGGTGGCGATCGTGACGGGCGCGGGCGGCGGTCTGGGCCGCGAACACGCCCTGGCCCTGGCGGCGCGCGGCGCCAAGGTGGTGGTCAACGACCTGGGCGGCGCCCGCGACGGCTCGGGCGGATCGGCCACGGCAGCCGAGGCCGTGGTGGCTGAAATCGAGGCCGCCGGCGGCGAGGCCATGGCCAATGCGGCCTCCGTCACCGACGCCGAAGCGGTCGAGGCCATGGTGGCCGAGGTCATGGCGCGCTGGGGCCGGATCGACATTCTGGTGAACAACGCCGGCATCCTGCGCGACAAGACTTTCGCCAAGATGGACCTGGCCGATTTCCGCCTGGTCATGGACGTCCACCTGATGGGCGCAGTCCACTGCACCAAGGCGGTGTGGGACATCATGCGGGCCCAGAACTATGGCCGCATCGTCATGACCACCTCGTCGTCGGGCCTGTTCGGCAACTTCGGCCAGGCCAACTACGGCGCGGCCAAGATGGCCCTGGTCGGCCTGATGCAGACCCTGGCCATCGAGGGGGCCAAGAACGACATCCGCGTCAACGCCCTGGCCCCGACCGCCCACACCCGCATGACCGAGGATCTCGGCGCCGCCCTGCCCCTTGAGGCTTTGGGCCCGGAGCTGGTTTCGCCCGGCCTGCTCTATCTGGTCAGCCGCGACGCCCCGACCCGCGCCATCCTGGCCGCCGGCGCCGGCGGTTTCGAACGCGCCTATGTCACCCTGACCCAAGGCGACTTCGCCATCGGCCCCGACGCCGCCGAACAGGTCGCCGCCCGCTTCGACGCCATCTCGGACCGCGAGAACGAGATCGTGCCGGACATGGGCGCGGCTCAGGGCATGATCGAACTGACCAAGGCCCAGAAGCATCATGGGTCTTGAAAGGGGGCCTAACGCGCTTCGCGCTACTTGAGGCCAGGACGCACTCGTGACCCCCCATGTTCACTTCTTGCGAAGGCGCCTTGCGTTGACCTGACGTGAGGCGCCTATCCTCTCCTTGTTAGGCAGGAAATGCGCTCATGCAGCGAGCGACCGCGTCGCGAGCGATAGCGCCCTTAAAACAAAGAAGGAGCATCGCAGATGCGTGAAGCCGTCATCGTCTCCACCGCCCGCACCCCGATCGGCCGGGCCTATCGCGGGGCCTTCAACGACACCCAGGCCCAGCAGTTGGGCGCCCACGCGGTGCGCCACGCGGTCGCCCGCGCCGGCGTCGATCCCGCCGAGATTGAAGACGTCATCATGGGCGCGGCCCTGCAACAGGGCTCGACCGGGACGAACGTAGCGCGTCAGGTGGCCCTGGCGGCGGGTCTGCCCTCCTCCGTCCCCGGCATGAGCCTGGACCGCCAGTGCGCCTCGGGCCTGATGGGCATAGCCACGGCGGCCAAGCAGGTCATCTTCGACAGCCAGAAGATGGCGGTCGGCGGCGGGCTGGAGAGCATCTCCCTGGTCCAGAACCAGCACATGAACCTGTATCGAATGAAGGACGAGGCGCTGCTGAAGCTGTCGCCCCACATCTATATGTCGATGCTGGAAACCGCCGAGGTCGTCAGCCGCCGCTACAACATCAGCCGCGACGCCCAGGACGAATACGCCCTGCAATCGCAGCAGCGCACGGCGGCGGCCCAGGCCGCCGGTCATTTCGACGCCGAGATCGTGGCCATGACCACCTCGATGCTGGTGACGGACAAGGCCACCGGCGAGACCACGTCCAAGGAAGTGACCCTGGCCAAGGACGAGGGCAATCGCCCCGACACCACCCTGGAAGGCCTGAAGGCGCTCAAACCCGTCTTCGGCGGCGGCGAGGAAATCCAGCAAGGCGAGTTCATCACCGCCGGCAACGCCTCGCAGTTGTCGGACGGGGCCTCGGCCTGCGTCATCATGGAGGCGGGCGAGGCGGTGAAACGCAACCTTCAGCCGCTCGGCGCCTATCGCGGCATGGCCGTGGCCGGCTGCGAGCCCGACGAGATGGGCATCGGCCCGGTCTTCGCCGTGCCCAAGCTGCTGAAGCGTCACGGCCTGACCATCGACGACATCGGCATCTGGGAGCTGAACGAGGCCTTCGCGACCCAGGTCCTCTATTGCCGCGACACCCTGGGCATTCCCAACGACCGGCTGAACGTCTCGGGCGGCGCCGTGTCCATCGGCCACCCCTACGGCATGTCGGGCGCGCGGATGACCGGCCACGTCCTGATCGAAGGCAAGCGGCGCGGGGCCAAGTACGGCGTCGTCACCATGTGCATCGGCGGCGGCATGGGGGCCGCCGGCCTGTTCGAAATCTACTGAGGCCCGCACTCGGCGGCCCGTCGCGCCTCCATCGCTGCGAACCAGCGCTGGCGCAGGATGGCGGGCCGACCGGGATAGCGGTCGTCCAGAAACTCCGCATCGACCACCCGGTCGGCGCGGAAGCTGCGGAAGTCCTCGCGCGTCTCGCACCAGGCGATCAGCAGACGCGCCCTTTCATGATAGCCGATCAGGCAGGGCCAGATGATCCGCGTCGTCTCGCGCCCCTGCTCGTCGGCGTAATAGAGCCGCAACTTGCGCCCGGCGTGGATCCAGGCGCGCACCCGCGCCAGGTCCACGGTTTCCATCTTCGGCTCCCAGGGCGGGGGCGTGGCCACGGCGGGCTCCAGCACCACCGGCCGCAGGCGTTCCGGCACGATGGCGGCGATCTTGGCGGTCAGGTCGCGCGCGGCCCGCGCCAGGGCAGGATCGCCCCTCGCCGCCACCCACTGCGCCCCCAGCACCGCCGCCTCGATCTCGTCCGAGGTCAGCATCAGCGGCGGCAGGTCGAACCCGCCGTCCAGCACATAGCCCAGCCCCGCCTCGCCCCGGATCGGCACCCGCTGGCCCAGCAGGGCGGCGATGTCGCGATAGATGGTCCGTTTGGACGTCTCCAGCTCGGCCGCGATGGCGTCGGCCGTCACCGGACGCGAGGCCCGGCGCAGCACCTGGATGATCTGGAACAGTCGGTCGGCGCGTCTCATGTCCCCACCCTCGCCGAAGACTGCTGACAGCATGGTGGCAGCAGGGTGGCAGTAGTCAAGTCGGACCGCCGCCGACGCTCCGTCGCGGCGTATCTGGGAGGATTATCGATGTTGACCCTGTTCCACGCCCCCTGGTCCCGTTCCTCGCGCCTGGTCTGGCTGGTCGAGGAACTGGGGGCCGATTGCCGCATCGACTATTGCGACATCCGCCGCATGGACGGCACGGGCGCCGCCGATCCGAAGAACCCCCATCCCGACGGCAAGGTCCCGGCCCTGCTGCACGACGGCGCCCTGATCACGGAATCGGCGGCGGTCGCCCTCTACCTGACCGGGTTGCATCCCGAGGCGGGCCTGGGCTTTCCGCCCGGCGCGCCGGAACGTGGGCCGCTGCTGACCTGGCTATTCTGGGGAACCGGCGAGTTCGAGCCCTCCTTGTGGAACAAGGTCACGGGTGTTGTGGACGCCGACGCCCACGCCAAGGCCCGCTACGACGCCGCTGTCACCCGCCTGCTGGAGGCCTTGTGGGAAGGCCCGTGGCTGATGGGCGACCGCTTCACCGTGGCCGACGTCCTGATCGGCAGCACAGTGGCCTGGGCGCGTGAGCACCTACCCGAAAGCCCGGTGCTGGACGCCTATGTCGAGCGGCTGGCGGCGCGGCCCGCCCACGCGCGCGCCATCGCCCGCGACGGCGCCCCGCCGCAGTATGCCCAGGCCAGCTAGGCCCGATCAGACCGCGTCGGCGACCACCTCGTCGTCGGCGCGGATCGCGACCTTCCTGAGCGCGCCGACATAGCTGTCGCGCCAGACGCCCACGTCGGTGTCGCGCACCACCTGCATCAGAGCCTCCCACTTTCGGATGCGCTCCTTCAGCGGCATGGTCAGGGCCTTCTTGATCGCTTCCGACAACTCCTCGCGGCTAAAGGGATTGACCAGCAGGGCCTCGCCCATCTGCTCGGCGGCGCCGGCGAAGCGCGACAGGATCAGCACACCCGGATCCTCGGGGTTCTGGGCCGCGACATACTCCTTGGCCACCAGGTTCATGCCGTCGCGCAGGGGCGTGACCAGTCCGACCTTGGCCGCACGATAAAGGCCCGCCAACTGGTCCCGGCGGAAGGTGCGGTTCAAATAGCGGATCGGCTGCCAGTCCATGTCGGCATAGGCGCCGTTGATGCGCCCGGCCAGGGCGTCCAGCCGCCCGCGAATGTCCTGATAGGTATCCACGTCGTCGCGAGAGATGGGCGTCACCTGCAGCAAGAAAACCTCGCCGCGCATGGCGGGGTTGTCCTCAAGGAACTGCTCGAAGCCCAGCAGCCGCTGCTCCAGACCCTTGGAGTAGTCCAGCCGATCCACGCCGACGATCATCGAGCGGAACGCCGCCGAGGCCGCCATCCGGTCATAGGTCTTGCCGCCCAGCACCGAGTCGCGCGCGGCCAGAAAGCCCTCCACGTCGATGCCGATGGGGAAGACCCCGCCCTGGACCCGGCGGCCAAAGGCCTCGATCACATGGTCGGGCGACACCCGCCCCCGCGCCTCGACCTCGACGTAACGCTCGAACAGGCCGAGCCATTCCTGGGTGTGGAAGCCGATCAGGTCGAAATAGAACATCGACTCCACCAGCCGCCGATGATGCGGCAGGGTGACCAGCAACTGCCGCGCCGGCCAGGGCGTGTGCAGGAAGAAGCCGATCTTGTTCTTCACCCCCAGACGGCGCAGGTCCCGCGCCATCGGGATCATGTGATAGTCGTGGATCCAGATGATGTCGTCGGGCTGGATCAGCGGCTGCAGCACCTCGGCGAAACGGCGATTGGTGCGCTCATAGCCCTCGCCGTAGGACCGTTCATAGGCCGTCAGATCGACCCGGTGATGGAACAGGGGCCACAGGGTCTTGTTGGCGTAGCCGTTGTAATATTCGTCGACGTCCTGCGGCTCCAGATCGACGGTGGCGACGGTGACGCCGGCTCGGTCCTCGATGTTCAACTCGCCGGTGAACTGCTCGATCGTCTCGCCGGACCAGCCGAACCACAGGCCGTCGTATTTGCGCAGCGCCGCCGACAGGGCCATGGCCAGGCCGCCGACCGATCCCGAGGCCGGGTCCTTGGGCGCCGAGACGCGGTTGGAGACAACGATCAACCGGCTCATCGGGCGTCCGTCCACGAGCGACTGAGCAGAACCGCGCAGTTGATGATCCCGACCAGGGAATAGGTCTGCGGGTAGTTGCCCCACAGCTCGCCGTCCTGAAGCGCGATGTCCTCGCTGAGCAGGCCCGCATGGGTGCGCCGGCTCAGCATCTCGTCGAAAATGACCCGCGCCTCCTCGGTCCGGCCGTTCAGATGCAGGGCCTCGATGAACCAGAAGGTGCAGAAGTTGAAGGCCGTCTCCGGTTCGCCGAAGTCGTCGGGATGGATATAGCGGAACAGATAGGGGCCGCGCTTCAGGTCGCGCTCGACGGCCTCGAAGGTCCTGACCTGACGCGGATCGCGGGCGTCGAGGAAGCCCAGGTCGGTCATCTGCAACAGAGAGGCGTCCAGCTCGGTTCCGCCGAAGCTGGCGGCGAACCGGCCCTCGTCCGGCAGATAGGCCTCGGCCTCGATCCGCGCCCGGATCAGGCGCGCCCGCTCGTCCCACAGCTCGCCGCGTTCAGCGAGCCCCAGATGCCGCGCCGCCTTGGCCAACCGGTCACAGGCGGCCCAGCACATGACCGAGGAATAGGTGTGAACCCGCGCGATGGTGCGAAACTCCCACAAACCCGCATCTGTCTGATCGTGCATGGAGAAGGCGCGGTCGCCGACCTTTTCCAGGGCGTGGAAGTCGTCAATCGTGCCGGGCCGCAGCATCCGCTCGTCGAAGAAGGCCTGGACCAGGGGGAGGACGATCTGCCCATAGACGTCGTGCTGCAGATGCTCGTGCGCCTGATTGCCGACGCGGACCGGCTTCATGCCGCGATAGCCCTCGACGCTGTCGACCACCCGCTCGCCGATGTCCGCCTCCAGCCCCACGCCATAGACGGGTTGAACATGCCCGCCCTTGGCGTCATCCACCAGATTGCGCAGGTAGCCGAGGTAGTTCTCGAGGATGTCCACCGCGCCCAGCCGGTTCAGCGCCCGCACCGTATAATAGGCGTCACGCACCCAGCAGAAACGATAGTCCCAGTTGCGCCCGCTCTCGGGGAACTCGGGCACCGAGGTGGTCATGGCGGCCACGATGGCGCCCGTCTCTTCATAGACGCAGAGCTTCAGGGTGATGGCGGCGCGGATCACCGCCTCCTGCCAGTCGAGCGGCACATAGAGGGTCCGCGTCCACAGCTTCCAGTGCTGGATGGTCTGGTCCAGGGCCGCCGAGACGCCTGCCGCAACCGACTGATCATAGCCCTCGTCCGGGCCAAGGAAGAAGGCCAACTCGCCTTCCAGCCGGAAGGTGCGCTCGTTCTGGACATGGGTGACGGGGCAGTTGGTCGTCAGGCGCAGCGTCAGGTCGGTGCACAGATAGCGGATGTGGTTGGAGCCCGAGGTCTGCTGGGCCCGGCGCGCGCCCCAGTCCGCCGAGGGCCGCAGCCGCACGGTGATGCGCGGCGCCCCCGACAGCGGCCGCACCACCCGCGCGAAGGCGATCGGGCGATAGATGCGCGAGTGCTTCAGGTGGCGCGGCGCAAAGTCGAGAATCTCGACCGAGGCCCCACGTTCGTCGGTCATCACCGTGCGCAGGACGGCGGTGTTGCGCACATAGGCCTGCTCGATCGAGACCATGTCCGTCAGTTCGATGGCCCAGAAGCCGTGTTCGGGATCATCGCCGTCCATCAAGGCGGAAAAGACCGGGTCGCCGTCCACGCGGGGCGCGCAGGCCCAGACGAAGCGGCCCGACCGGTCGATCAGGGCGCTGACCGAGCAGTTGCCGATGGGGGCGAGGTCGAGGTTGGGGCGGCTCATGCGGCGCCTCCTTCAATCTGATCCAGCCAGTCGAGAACGGCGGCGACGTTTTCCAGCCGATAGCGGGCCGCCGTCGAACGCTCGGGACCGACCAAGACGCCGAACCCGCCCAGGGCCTCGGCCGCCTCGAAACCATGCTCGTCGGTCAGGTCGTCGCCGACCATGATGGGGACCGCGCCGATGAACGGCGCCTCGGCCATGAAGGCGCTCAGGGCCGCGCCCTTGTCCGTGCCGGGGGTCTTCAGCTCCAGCACCATGGAGCCCGGCTGAAGGGCCAGTCCGGTTTCCTGCGCCAGCGCCGCCGCCAAGGCCAGGGCCTCGGCAGACACGCCGGGCGCCTGGCGGTAGTGCAGGCCGGCCGCCAGGGTCTTGTCCTCGACGATCACCCCCGGCCGGTCAGCGGCGAAAGCGTCGAAGGCGGCGACTGCGCGCCGCACGGCGGGATCGGGGGCGCGGTTGGCGAAGGTGCCGTCGCCGCGTCGTCTTTGCAGGCCGTGCACGCCCGAGGCGGCACGCGCGGCGCCGTCGCTGATCCGGTCGATTTCGCCCAGGGTCCGCCCGCTGACGATGGCGACGCGCCCGTCCAGCCGATCCGTCAGCCGCCTCAGCACCTCGGTCCGGCGTGCATCCGGCCCTACCGCGTCCGGCGTCGGCGCCAAGGGCACCAGCACACCGTCCAGATCCAGGAACAGGGCGGGCTTTTGCAGGACGGCGGGCGGTTCGGGCAGGCGTGAGGCGATCGCCCCGGATGCAGACAGCATAAGGTCCGGACTCGTTTCTTGGCTGTTGTCGAGACTGGTCTCAACGCGCAACGACCGGGATGGTTGTCGCCGCAGGTGACAATTCCGCCGCACCCTCGCCATTGTGCGAACAATCCAGATGGGGCAATTCGCGGATGCGCCACGAAGAACCGCCGCAGCGGTCCGGTGTTTCAGGAGCCTGCCCATGCCCAACACGCTTCACTCGTCGCCCGAGCAGATCGCCACGATGACGGACCGAGCGCGCGAGGTCGTGCGTCTGAACATCGAGGCCCTGGAGGCGCTGGAGCGCTCCATCGACGTCTCAATCGCCCGCGCCTGCGACATCATCCTGTCGCGCCCCGGCTATCTGGTCGTGACCGGCATGGGCAAGTCGGGCCACATCGGCGGCAAGATCGCCGCCACCCTGGCCTCGACCGGCACCAACTCCTTCTTCGTCCACCCGGCGGAGATGAGCCACGGCGACCTGGGGATGCTGCGCCCCGACACCACGCTTCTGGCGATCTCCAACTCGGGCGAGAGCCGCGAACTGCGCGATCCCCTGCTCTACTGCCAGCGCAACGACATCCCGGTCATCGGCATCACCCAGCGCGCCGGCAGCTTCCTCGGTCGCCACTCGGCCGTCAGCCTGACCATGCCCAAGGTGGCCGAGGCCTGCCCCAACGGCCTGGCGCCGACCACTTCGACCCTGATGACCCTGGCCATCGGCGACGCCCTGGCCATGGTGCTGATGGACCGTCGCGGCTTCACGCGGGAGGACTTCGGTCTGCACCACCCTGGCGGCGCTCTGGGCATGAGCCTGCAGAGCGTGCGTGAATGGATGGGCGACAACGCCGCCACCCCCGCCAGCGTGCCGATGGACGCCAGCTTCAGCGACGTGGTTTCAGCCGTCAGCGCCGGTCGCAAGGGCGCGGTCGCCGTGCTGCATGCTGATGGGTCTCTCGCCGGCATGATCACCGACGGCGACATCCGTCGGGCCTTCTCCAGCGACTTCGCCGCCCTCCGCGCCGAAGACATCATGAGCCGAACCCCCATCACCGTAGACCCGGACGCGCGGATGAGCGACGTGGTCGACCTGCTGAGCGCCAACAAGATCGCCAACCTGTTCGTGGTCGAGAACGACCGCCCGGTCGCCATCATCCACATCGCCGAGCTGATGCAGGCCGGCTACGTCTCCTGATGACCCAGGACGTCCTCTTCGACGCCAGCCGTCTGCTGAGCCGCACCGACCGCAGCGCGCCGACGGGCGTGGACCGCGTCTGCCTGGCCTATGCGGAATGGCTGGTTGATCATCCCGACTATCGCATGGTGCCAGTCCGGTCACGGCACGATCAACTGGCCATGGTCGATGACGCCTGGTTCCGCGACTGCATCGTCGACCTGCGCCGACGCTGGTCCGGCCAGTCGACCAGCCGGGCGCTGAACGAAGCCGAGCGCCGTCTGTTCGCCGCTCTTCAAGCCGATCGGCCGACGGCCTCGGTCATGAGCGAGGCGCCCGACCCCGATCAGCCGAAACGCAAGAAGGCCCGCGCCTGGAAGCAGTATTTCCGCGCCAAGCGCGTCGCCGCGCCGCCGCCCGCCCGCCTCTATTTCAATGTCGGGCACACCAGCCTGAACACCCCCGAAATCCTCGCCGGACTGGGCGCGCAGGGAATTGATCGCGTGGTCATGCTGCATGACCTGATCCCCATCACTCATCCGGAATTCTGTCGCCCCGGAGACGGGGCCAAGCATCGCAGGCGCGTCATCACGGCCCTACGACATGCCTCCCGGATCGTCGTCAATTCCCGCTACACCGCCCATGAGCTGCAGGCCTTCGCCGAACGCGAGCACCTGCCGGCGCCGCCGGTCGAGGTCGCCCACCTCGGGCTGGAACCGATCTTCCTGACACCCGAACCAACCGCCATCCGCCACCCCTACTTCGTTCATGTCGGGACGATCGAAGCGCGCAAGAATCTGGCCTTCCTGCTCACCATCTGGCGCCGGCTTCAGGAGCGCATGGGTGAACAGGCCCCTCGTCTGGTGCTGATCGGTCGCTATGGGTGGGAGAACGAGGCGGTGCTGGACCACCTGCAACGCTCGCCCAACCTCCAAGGCCTGGTGCATCAGGCGGAAAATCTGCCGGACACGGCCCTCGCCGCCCTGATGCAAGGCGCCCAGGCCGTGCTGGCGCCATCCTCGGTTGAAGGATTCGATCTTCCCGCCGTAGAGGCCTGCGCCCTGGGCGTGCCGTTGATCGCTTCAGACATTCCGGCGCACCGCGAGTTGGTGCCCCAGGCCACCCTGATCGACCCTCTGGACGGCCTCGGCTGGCTGGAAGCTCTGGAGGCGGCGACCCGGCATCGTCCAGTCGCACCGGCCTACTCCGCGCCGACCTGGCAAGGTCATTTCCGGTCCATCGAGGATCATCTGATGCTTCCACTGGCGGCGAGCGCCGTAGCCGGGTAAGCATTCAGCGATAACTGAAGCAGAGCTGCAATGACCCGTACCGCCGCCAGTCTGATGATCGTCGCTCTTCTTGCCGGCTGCTCGACGCTACCGCGCGACGGGCCGTCCGGAGCCGCGGTCGTCAAGCACGCCAGCAACCCTGAACGTCAGGGCGACTACGCCATCGTGGACCTGGATTTCGCCACGAGCGAACGTCTGAAGGCCGCGCCCGCCCAGTCGTTCAGCACCCTGGCCCTGGCGTCCAGCGAAGCGCCGACCGACATCATCGGCGTCGGCGACACCCTGGTGGTCAGCATCTTCGAACCCAGCGGCTCCTTGTTCGGCGTCAGCGGGGGCAGCAGCATGCAGGGAGGAAACCAGTCTCTTCCTCCGCTGGTGGTGGACCGCAATGGCGCCATCCCCGTGCCGTTCGCCGGATCGGTCGCTGTCCAGGGCCTGACGCCGGCCCAGGCGTCCGCCGCCGTCCGTCGCGCACTGATCGGCAAGGTCGGCAACCCCCAGGTCATCGTCACCACGGCTGGCAACACCTCCAACGCCGTCACGGTGTTGGGCGAGGTGCGCAACCCCGGTCGCCAACCCCTTTCCGCCAATCACGATCGTATTCTTGACGTCATCGCAGCGGCCGGAGGCTCATCGCGGTCCGTCTATGACGTCAATGTCCGCATCCAGCGGGGCGGACAGACCTATACCGCCCCCATGTCGATCGTGACGACCGAGTTCAACGAGAACGTCCGTCTGCAGCGTGGTGATCAGATCAATCTGGTCTATCAACCCCGCCGCTTCAGTTCCTTCGGCGCCTTCAACGCTGTGCGACGTTCCGAACTGCCGGCCGGCCCCCTGACCTTGGCCGAGGCGCTCAGCGGCGTCGGCGGCCTGGATTCCAACCTGGCCGACGCCAAGTCGGTCCTGGTTTTCCGTTTTGAGCGTCCCGAAGTGGCCCAGGCTCTCGGCATCCAGCAGACCGCCACGCCGCGCGGCGTGCCGGTGGTCTATCGCCTGAACCTCCGCGAAGGCTCGGGCTTCTTCATCGCCAGCAATTTCCAGATCGCGCCCGACGACATCATCTATGCGCCGCGCTCCGGCGCCGCCGAGGCGCGCAAGTTCTTCGAGTTCGTACAGAGCGTCACGCGCGTGATCTATGATGTCTCGGTCACCAGCGCGATCAACGTCGATTAAACCATGTTTGGCCGCTTCGGACGTCGCCGCATCGAGCTTTCCGCAGAAGCCTCGACCAGCGAGCGGCCCGAGGCGGCCGATCCAACGGACGATCTGATCTCGCTGCTCCAAACCATCGAGGCGGCGGCGGCCCAGATCTATGAACGTCACGGCCTGCCCCAACGCCCCGGCCACTACCGGCGCCCCGCCGATGGCGGCGCCTGGCAGTTGCTGGGGGACGCCCTGACCCCGGCCGAGAAATGGACTCTGGTCGGCGCAGCCGATGGCGAACGCTGGCGCTACGCCGCCTATGAGGCCTTGGGCGCGCATTCCGACATCCCCGCCGTACGTCAGGCCTCAGCGCTTCTGGCGGCCTGCCAAGGCCTGCGCCAACGCCTGGCCGACCGTGTCGTCATTTCACCCCAGGATCTGGCCGATTCCATCCGTCTGGGCGAGGCCTGGCGCCGTCTGGCCGAGGATGTCAGCTACGACCACCTCGGCCCTCTTCACTTCCTTCCGCCCGGCGAAGGCGAGCCTCAGGCCTGACCGACCGCTTGAGCCAAAAGCTCAATTGAACGCACCCGCGCCGCCGGGTCCCAGATCTGGCTGGTGACCATCAGTTCGTCGGCGCCGGTCCGGGCGATGAAGGCCTCCGTCTGAGCGCGCACGGTCTCGGGCGAACCGACAGCGGAACAGGCCAGGGCGGCGTCGATCATGCCGCGCGCGGCGCCGTCCAGACGCTCGTAATAGCCCTCGACCGGCGCCGGCAGCTTGCCTGGGTGTCCGGTTCTCAGGTTGACGAAGGCCTGCTGGACCGAGGTGAACAGCAGGCGCGCCGCCTCGTCCGTCTCAGCGGCGAAGGCGTTGTAGCCCAGCATGGCGTAGGGCTTGTCCAGATGCTCGGAGGGCCGGAAGGTCCGGCGATAGACGTCCAACGCCCGCATCATCTCGCCGGGCGCGAAATGGCTGGCGAAGGCGTAGGGCAGGCCCAGATGGGCCGCCAGTTGCGCCCCATAGGTCGAGGACCCCAGAATCCAGATCGGCACGGCCTGGCCCTCGCCGGGATTGGCGATGATGCGCTGATCGGGGCCGGCCGGTGCGAACCACTGCATCAGTTCCATCACGTCCTGCGGGAAGGCGTCCACGTCGCCTTGCAGCGTGCGGCGCAGGGCCCGCGCCGTCGCCTGATCCGAGCCGGGCGCCCGGCCCAGGCCCAGGTCGATACGGCCGGGATGCAGGGCGTTCAAGGTGCCGAACTGCTCGGCGATCACCAGGGGGGCGTGGTTGGGCAGCATGACGCCGCCCGCGCCGACGCGGATGGTCTTGGTCGCCGCCGCCACCGCGCCGATGACGACCGAGGTCGCAGCGCTGGCGATGCCCGGCATGTTGTGATGCTCGGCCAGCCAGAAGCGCTTGTAGCCCAGCCGCTCGGCGTGGCGGGCCAGGTCGAGGGTGTTTGCCAGCGACTGCGAGACATCCGAGCCTTCCGGCACCGGGGCGAGGTCGAGAATTGAAAGCGGGATCATCCGACCGATATGGGGCCGCTTTTCAGCGGCGCCATACCGGCCGAAACGATAGCGGCGTTCTCAGGTCGCCGGGCAGTCGCCGATGCGCTCGGCCGTCATGGTCATCTTGGTCTGGGCCATCTGCGGCGTGGGCGGCGGGGTCAGCTTGGTGGTCACCTCGGTGACGTAGCGGCTGTTGAAGTCCCCGGTCACGCGAATGGTCGAGTCCATCTTCATATTGCCCGGCAGGGTGCATGTTGTGGCGGCGACCATGGCGTCGCCCTGACGAGCGAAGGCCTGGGTGGTGCAGTCGGCGCCCGCCTGCTGCGTGTTCGCCGGCGGCTCCAGCTTGGCCTCGGTGACGCAGACCTCCTGCGTGGGGATGGCGGCGCCGCCGGGTGCCCCTTCCATGGCGGTCGTGACCCGCCACAGGCCGGGCCGGGGCGCGTCCAGCGCGGCCTCGACCGAAGTGGGGACGTTCTTGGCCCCCTCGCCCCCGGCCGCTTCGGTCTTGCTGTTATTGTTTCCGCAGGCCGACAGACCCAGCAGGCAGGCGACGGCGACGCCGCCGATCATGACTGAACGCATGGAGCGCTCCCCTCTCGTTGAAACCGAGGGGTCAACGCCGCTCAAGCGTTGCGGTTCACCCGCGCGCGGCGTTTAGGCTAGGTCGACGCCCGTGGTGCGCATGATCTCGGCGCGCAGTTCAGGAATGCCGAAGCCCTTTTCCGATGAGGTGACCAGCACCGCCGGATAGGCGGCTGGACGCTTGGAGATGGCCTTCAGCGTCGCCGCCTGGACCTTCTCAGCCTCGCCCTTCTTCAGCTTGTCGGCCTTGGTCAGGACGATCTGATAGCTGACGGCGGCCAGGTCCAGGGCGTCCAGAGCCTCGTCGTCGACCTTCTTGAGGCCATGACGGGCGTCGATCAGCAGATAGACCCGTTTCAGCGTCACCCGGCCGCGCAGATAGTCGCGGCCCAGGTCCTGGAACTTCTTGACCGTGGTCTTGGACGCCTTGGCCCAACCGTAGCCGGGCAGGTCGACCAGGCGCAGCCGACCGTCAAGATCGAAGAAGTTGACCTCGCGCGTGCGGCCCGGCTCGTTCGAGGCCCGCGCCAGCTTGTGCATCCCAACCAGGGCGTTGATCAGGCTGGACTTGCCGACATTCGAGCGGCCCGCGAACGAGATTTCCGGCAGGTCGGGATCGGGCAACTGCTCGATCTTGGCGCAGCCCAGGACGAAGGTCGCCGGGCGCGAAAACAGCACACGCGCCGCCTCGATCTCGGCGTCCGAATATTCTCCAACCTTGGGCTCGTCCGACGGTTGATCCAAAGGGTCAGGCCTTTTTGAAGCGAGCGAAGAAGGTGTCGATCGGGTTCTCGGCCTTGAAGCGGTGCATGATGACATACTGCTGCGCGATCGAGAGGATGTTGTTCCAGGCCCAGTAGATCAGCAGGCCGGCCGCGAACGGGGCCATGATGAAGGTGAAGATGAAGGGCAGGAAGGCGAAGATCTGACGCTGCATCGGGTCCTGGGCCGGCGGGTTCATCGACTGCTGCAGCCACATGGTCAGACCATAGACGATCGGCAGGACGCCGAGGTGCAGCGGGCCGTTCAGCAGGCTGCCGACCAGCGGCAGGGTCGCCGGGTCCCACGGAATGGCGCCGAACAGGTTCCAGATCGTCGACGGATCGCGCGCCGACAGGTCGCGAATCCAGCCGAAGAAGGGCGCGTGGCGCATTTCGATGGTGACGAACAGCACCTTGTAGAGGGCGTAGAAGACCGGAATCTGCACGACGATGGGCAGGCAGCCCGCCAGCGGATTGATCTTCTCCCGCTGATACAGGGCCATCGTCTCCTGCTGCTGCTTCTGCGGGTCGTCCTTAAATTTCTTTTTGATCTCCTCCATCTTGGGCTGGAGGGTCCGCATCTTGGACAGGCTCTCGTAGGACTTGTTGGCCAGCGGGAACATGATCAGCTTGACCACGACGGTCAGGGCCAGGATGGCCAGGCCGAAGTTGCCCAGAACGCCATAGAAGAATTCCACGATCATGAAGATCGGGCGCGTCAGGAAGAAGAGGTGGCCCCAGTCGATGGCGTAGACGAAGCGCGGCAGGTCCAGGCTCTTTTCATAGCCGGCCAGGATTTCGTTGCGCTTGGCGCCGGCGAACAGACGCTGGGTCTCTTCGATCTGGCGACCCGGCTGGATGGTGCGGGTCGCGCCCAGCATGGCGGCTTCGTGCACGTTCAGACCGTCGGGATCGCGAACGGCGAAGCGGCCCTCGATGGCTTCCTTCTGGTCCGGGATGAGGGCGGCCATCCAGTATTTGTCGGTGATGCCCAGCCAGCCGCCGGTCGACTGATTTTCAATGCGCGGCTTCTTGGCCCAGTCCTTGTACTTGACCTGTTCCGTGGTGAACTTGCCGTTGGCGCCGAAGGTGCCGATGGCGCCTTCGTGCAGGATCATCTGCTTGCCCAGATCGGTCGGCACGCCCTGGCGCTCGACGCGGCCATAGGGGGCGATAGTGATCGGCTGGCCGCTCAGGTTGGCGACGGTGTCGGTGACGGTGAAGACATACTGGGCGTCGATGGCGATGACGCGCGTGAAGCGCAGGCCGGCGCCATTGTCCCAGGTCAGCTCGACCGGGGTGGTCGGGGTCAGGCTTGCGCCCTTGGTCAGGCTCCAGACCGTGTTCGGGCCGGGAACGCCGCCGGGGACATTGGGGCCGCTCCAGCCGAACTGGGCGAAGTAGGCGTGCTCCATGCCCTGCGGACGGAACAGCTCGACCGGCGGAGAATTCTTGTCGAGCGTCTCTTTGTAGTCGGTCAGGTAGAGGTCATCGATGCGCGCGCCCTGCAGCGACAGCGAGCCCTTCAGGGTGGCGGTCTGGATCGGCACGCGGGCCGCCGTGCCCAGGGCCTGAGCGCGGTCAGAGACAAAGGCGGCCGGAGCGGCGGAGCCCGAAGTCAGACCGGCGTCGGTCGCCGTGGCGGCTTTCGCCTCGGCCGCAGCGACCTGTTGCTGGCGGCGCATCTCGGCCTGCGGGCGCATCACCATGAAGTAGTACACGCCCATGATCAGGGCCGCGCACACGAAGAAGATGATGGTGTTGCGCGAATTCTCGTTCTGCATCGGGGTCAGCGGTCCTGGCCGGAGGGGCGCGAATCGTCAGAGGCGCGGGCGGGCGATTTCGCCGCATCTCCCATATCGGGAGCCGCACGCGGGGTTGCGAGCCTTGTAAGGGCCGATTTCACATCGTCAAGCAAACGGTCCCAGTCGCGGTCCGCCGTGCCCATGCGGGCGATGAACACATAGTCGCAGCCCGGACGCCCGTGCAGGGGCGCCAGCAGGCGTGCGGCCTCGCGCAGGCGGCGTTTGCAGCGGTTGCGCACCACGGCTCCGCCCACCTTGCGGGTGGCGGTGAATCCCAGGCGGATCGCGGTCTGTCCGTCCTGACGGTCCAGTTGCTGGACCACCACGGCGCCGCGGGCCTGAGAAACACCTTTGGCGGCCGCCAGAAACTGGGGCCGCCGTGTCAGGCGATCGATTTTCATCGGATCGGTCATGCGCCCGCCCTGAAGGGTAATGGGCGCGTGACGTTAGGCCGTCAGGCGCTTGCGGCCTTTTGCGCGGCGACGCGCAACAATCTTTTGACCGTTCTTGGTGGCCATCCGCGAACGGAAGCCGTGACGGCGCTTGCGCACGAGTCGCGACGGCTGATAGGTCCGCTTCACGTTCGGCTCCAGGGCTACAGGGTTGCACAACGGACAACAGTCATCCGCTGCAGGAGGCGGGCGTATAAGCGGCGACGACGGACGAGTCAACGCCGACAAGCAATCTGAAACCCGCAAGGCCCCTGAAACCGCTAGAGAAGCGGAGCCGCGTCGGTTACGGAGCAGGGATGAACCGGGTCAAACGATTTCTGCCCCTCGCCGTCCTGCTGGCGGCGATCGCCCTGATCTTCGGCATGGGCTGGAACCGCTACCTTTCGCTGGACACCCTGCGCGAGCATGGCGCGGCGTTTCAGACCCTGGCGGACGAGCACTATATCCTGACGCTGCTGGCCCTGATGCTGGTCTTCGCCCTGCTGACCGCCAGCGTCGTGCCGGGCGTGGTCTTCATCACTGTGACGGCGGGTTATCTGTTTGGTCCCTGGGTCGGTGGCGTGGCCACGGCCTTCGCCGCCACTATCGGCGCCCTGGCCGTCTATTATGTGGGGCGCACGGCGCTGGGCGAATCCCTGCGCCGCCGCGCGGCCCAGGATACGGGCCTGCTGAAGAAGGTCTGCGAGGGGGTGGACAAAAACACCTTCTGGTATGTGCTGGTGGCGCGCCTTGTCGTGTCTGTGCCCTTCCACCTGATCAATGTGGCGGCGGGGGTCATGGCGGCCCCCCTGCGGCCCTATATGATCGCCACCTTCATCGGCCTGCTGCCGGCTCACATCATCTATTGCTGGATCGGCGCCGGGCTGAACGACATCCTGGTCGATGATCCCAATCCGAATCTGCAGAGCCTGTTCGCCGAATTCATGTGGCCGCTGCTCGGCGTGGCCTTCCTGTCGATGCTGCTGCCCCTGACGCTCAAATTAGTGCAGAAATGGCGGGCTCGGCACGGCATGGACGCCGCATGACGGAACGGAACGCCATCGACACCAGACCGCCCACACGCCCCCGCGACGCGACGGGCCTGACCGCGCGCCTGGCGGCTGTTCGTCTCCCGGATGTCTGGCGTGAGCGCTTGACGCCGCGCGCCCCCGACGGCCTGTCCAGCCGCCTGTTGCTGCTGACCGTGGCCTTCACCCTGGCGGTCGCCGCCCTGATCATCGTGCCCAGCGCCGCCTCCTTCCAGGAGCGCTGGCTGATGGACCGGCTGCAGGGCGCCGAACTGGCCTCAGTCGGGGTCGAGGCCCTGCCCTATTCCGCCGTCGAGGATTCCACTGCGGAACAGTTGCTCAGTATCGGCGGCGTCCAGTCCGTCGTCGTCGGCGAACAAGGCGTGCGCCGCCTGCTGCTGCAGGCCCCCAACCTGCCGCGCGCGCCCGAACTGATCGACCTGCGCCAGCGCAACGTCGGCGCCCGGCTGCTTGACCCGTGGAAGACCCTGTTCGGCCACCCGGATCGTTCGCTGCGGGTTCAGGCCAAGCCGCGCTATCGCTCGGGCGACTTCATCGAGATCCTGGCCCCGGCCCAGCCGCTCAAGCTCGAACTGAAAAGCTTCCTGCTGAACAGCCTGACCATGTCGCTGCTGATCGCCGTGGTCGCGGGGGCCTTGCTCTACGCCTCCCTGTCCTTCCTAGTGCTGGCGCCGTTGCGCCGGGTGACCCGCGCCATCGAGCGCTTCGCCGCCGACCCGGAAAGCCCCGGCGAGCCCCCGTCCGACCGTCACGACGAGATCGGCCGGGTCGAGCGCGAACTGGCGCGGATGCAGGAGGAGGTGCGCCAGTCCCTGCGCTCGCGCGCCCGTCTGGTGGCCCTGGGCGAGGCCGTGGCCAAGATCAACCACGACCTGCGCAACATGCTGACCTCGGCCCAGATGGCGTCCGAGCGCCTGTCCAGTTCCTCCGACCCCCTGGTGGCCAAGGCCTTGCCCCGGCTGGAGCGCGCCCTAGGCCGCGCCGCCGCCCTGGCCCGCAACGTGCTGGAATACGGCAAGTCCGAAGAGGCCGCGCCGCAACTGCAGAAGATGCTGCTGGCCCGCGTCGTCGCCATCGCCGCCGAGGACGCCGGACTGGAAGACGATGGCGTGCGCCTGATCCGCGACCTGCCCGCCCGCTTCACCGTCAACGCCGACAGCGACCAACTTCACCGGATCCTGGTCAACCTGATGCGCAACGCCCGTCAGGCCATCGAGAGCGATCCCGCGCGCGAAAAGAAGGGCCGGATCACCGTCCGCGCCGAGACCCGCGACGGCGTCGTGGCGCTGTGCATCACCGACGACGGTCCGGGCATCCCCGAGCGCCTGGCCGGACGGCTGTTCGAGCCCTTCGTCAGCGGCCGCGCCTCCGAAGGCACCGGCCTGGGCCTGACCATTTCGCGCGAGCTGGCGGCCAATCACGGCGGCGAGTTGCGCCTGCTGGGCACCGGGCCGGAGGGCACCACTTTCGAGTTGCGCCTGCCGGCCTGAGCGCCGCAGCCATTTCCCCACCCGGACGTTGTTTCGGTCTAGGCTGGAAAGGCCAAGCTTCGATCCGGCCTCATTTGTTCGCCAAGGACAGACCCATGACCCATGCCCCGCACCGCACCGTCCTGCTCGCGGTCGCCCTTAGCACCGCCCTGAGCGCCCTCCTGACGGCGCCGAGCCTGGCCCAGACCCCGAAGCCCGCCAAGCCGGCACAGGCGGCCCCTAGCGACCCGGTGGCCGACCTGCTGCGCAGCCAGGGCGAGCGCTATCGCCGCGCCCCGGATTCGGCCCAGGACCCCGACGAACTACGCCGCACGCAGGCGCTGAACGACGAAATCACGGCTCAGAACGACCTGGCCGAGAACGAGGACCGCGCCAACGCCGCCATCCACGCCAAGGCGCAAGCCCAGTATCAGGCGGAACTGGAGGCGGCCGAGATCGAACGCCAGCGTCACGAGGCGGACGTGAAGACTGCGGCCCAGGCCCAGGTCGACTACGAACGGCAAATGGCGGACTGGCGCGCCACCGTCGCCGCCTGCGAGCGGGGCGACCGCGCACGTTGCGACGCCGGTCGCCAGAACCCGAACTGAACTAGAGAGCGACCTCGGCCCGGCGCTCGGCGCTAAGCAGGCCCGCCTCCAACACCTCCATCACCGCCACGGCTTCACCGGGCGGGACAGGATTGGGCGCGCCGCCCTGGATGGCGCGGGCGACAGCGGCGTAATAGGCGGGATAGTCGCCCGGCGGTCCCGCCACAGCATCTTGCGCCCCGGTCGCACCGTCGATGACGACGCCGGGGCGAGAATCGACGCCCCAGCCCGAAGCGCCCGGCGTCAGGCCCGACTTCAGCAGATCTTCCTGAACATCCAGCCCGATCTTCAGCCAACTGGCCCGCGCTCCGTGGACGGCAAAGCGCGCGTCGGGCGCTGGCGTCGTCATGTCAGCGTGCAGGATGACCCGCTTATCGGCGTAACGCAGCACGGCGTGGGCGTAGTCGGTCGCGCGACCGCCAGGCCGCAGGATCGCCAGATCGCAGGTCACGCCCAGCGGGCGCCCGAACAGGACCAGGGCCTGATCAATCAGATGCGGCCCCAGATCATACCAGATGCCGGCGCCCGGCCCGTCGCCCTCGCGCCAACGGTCGCGCACCTCGGGCCGCCAGCGGTTGAAGCTGCTCTCGAAGCGCAGCACCGGCCCCAGCCGATCCTCGGCGATCAGGGTCTGCAAGGTCAGGAAGTCAGCGTCCCAGCGACGATTGTGGAAGACGGACAACAGCAGGCCGCGCATCTCGGCCAGGGCCGCCAGATGGCGCGCCTCGGCGGCGGTCAGGGTGAAGGGCTTGTCGACCACCACCGCCTTGCCAGCCTTCAACGCCGCCTCGGCCTGCCCGGCGTGCAGGTCGTTGGGCGTGGCCAGGACGATCAGGTCGATAGCGGGATCGGTCAGGGCCTGATCGAGCGAGGCCAGGACGCGCGCGTCCGGCCAGGCGGCAGCCACCGCCTCGACCTGACGGCTGACCACCGCCTCCAGACTCATGGCCGGGCAAGCAGCGATCAGGGGCGCATGAAAGGTCCGCCCGGCGTAGCCGAACCCGACCAGCGCCGCGCGAACCGGAGGGGCCACGCCGATCAGCCCTCGGCGGTCTCGCGACGCTTCATCATGGCGTCGAAGCTGTCCCAGACGCCGTCGGCGCCGTGCCAGGACCCTTGGGTCGCGGCCTTGGAGTATTCGGTCGCGCGGGCCTCGAAGAAGTTGGCGTGCTCGACGCCCGACAGCAGCGACTGCAGCCAGGGCAGAGGGTTTTCCGTCACGCCATAGACTTCCGGCAGTTGCAGTTGGCGCAGGCGCCAGTCGGCGATGAAGCGGATGTATTGCTTGATGTCGTCCGGCGTCATGCCGTTCACCGGGCCCATTTCGAAGGCCAGGTCGATGAACTTGTCTTCCATCTCGACCACGGTCTTGCAGCAGTCGACGATGTCGTCGGCCACGGCCTTGGTGACGGCGCCCGTCTCCTTGTTGAAGGCGTGGTAGAGCTTAATGATGCCTTCGCAGTGCAGGCTCTCGTCGCGCACCGACCAGCTGACGATCTGGCCCATGCCCTTCATCTTCGACTGACGCGGGAAGTTCATCAGCATGGCGAAGCTGGCGAACAGCTGCAGGCCTTCGGAGAAGCCGCCGAACATGGCCAGGGTGCGACAGATGTCGGCGTCGGTCTCGACCCCGAACTGACCCATGAAGTCATGCTTGTCGCGCATGGCCTCGTATTCCATGAAGGCGCCGAACTCGCTCTCGGGCATGCCGATGGTTTCGAGCAGCAGGGCGTAGGCCGCAATATGGATGGTCTCCATATTGGCGAAGGACGCCAGCATCATCTTCACTTCGGTCGGTTTGAACACCCGACCGTAGCGCTCCATGTAGTTGTCCTGAACCTCGATGTCGGCCTGGGTGAAGAAGCGGAAGATCTGCGTCAGCAGGTTGCGCTCGCTGTCGGTCAGGTTGGCGGCCCAGTCCTTGACGTCCTCGCCCAGCGGCACCTCCTCGGGCATCCAGTGGACCTGCTGCTGCTTCTTCCACATGTCGAAGGCCCACGGATAGCGGAAGGGCTTGTAAGCCGCCGAAGGCGTCAGCAGTCCGGCCGTTCCGGGGCGGATGATCGAGGAGTGGGCGTTCATCAAAATGACCTGAAGCGAATCCGGGAGAAGCGAGTTTCACCATGCGTCCGGCGAGGCGCGGCGCCAAGTCGAAACCGGCCTATCTTGCGATCAAATTTATCTATGACGCTAGATATGGTGTGAAGGTCGCAATCATGTGGGGAGAAGCCTGGGGATGAGTTTCACGATTTACGGCGCCGCTGGCTCGGGATCGGTCCCGGTTGAGGCGGCCATGACCCTGATCGGACTGGACTATCGCGTCATTGAAGCCGTGACCTGGGAGGGCGAGGCCGAGCGCGACAAGGTCGCCGTCGTCAACCCGATGCGCCAGATCCCGGCCCTGGTTCTTCCCAGCGGCGAGACGATCACCGAAAGCGCCGCCATCCTGATCTGGCTGGCTGACGCCTATCCGCAGGCGCGGCTGGCTCCGAGCATCGACGATCCCCGCCGGGCGCAGTTCCTGCGCTGGATGAGCTTCATCCCCGCCTCCATCTATTCGATGTTCTGGGTGCGGGACGTGCCGTCGCGATTGGTCGGCGACGACGCGGCGGCGCAGGCGGAACTGAAGCAGCGCACGCTTGAGCGCATCGCCGACTGCTGGCGCGTGATGGACAGCCAGATCACGCCGGGCCGCTTCCTGCTGGGCGAAGAGCTGAGCGTGCTGGACCTCTACGTCGCCGTCGCCAGTCGCTGGACGCCGCGCCGGGCGCGCTTTGCCGCCGAGGCCCCGCGCATGGCCGAGGTCGTGCGCCGGGTCGACGCCCTGCCCGCGCTGCGAGATTTCTGGGCCGAACGCTTCCCGTTCGAGGACGAGCCCTAGGCCGCCGCCCGCTCCATGCGGGTCGCCGCCGCCTGCATGGCCTGATCAATGGCGGCGTAGAGCCGGACATGGGTGATCGGCTTGGCCAGGTGACCGTCCATGCCGGCGTTGCGGCAACGGGCGGCGTCCTCGGGCATGGCGTCGGCGGTCACGGCCAGGATCGGCGCCGCCGCGACAGGCGTGTCCAGGGCGCGGATCCGCTCGGTCGCCGCCAGACCGTCCAGACGCGGCATCCGCAGGTCCATCAGGATCAGGTCGAAGTCGCCCGACTGCGCCTGTTCGACCGCCTCGACCCCGTCCGCAGCCTCCACAGTCTCGCAGTCGGCGGCGGCCAGCATCAGCCGCATCATCTCGCGATTGACCGGGTGGTCATCGACAATCAAGACGCGCAGCGCCCGGTCAACCTCGGCGGCAGGGGCGGCTTCCTGCGTCACCGTCACCGGCGCCAGGGGAAGGCTGAGGGTAAAGGTCGAGCCGCGTCCCGGCGCGCTGTCGACCACGATCCGTCCGCCCATGCGGCGCATCTGGGCCAGGGCCAGGGGCAGACCGACACCCGCGCCGATATGTTCGCGGCGCAGCGAGTCGTCGCTCTGGGCGAAGGCTTCGAACAGGCGCGGCATGAAGACAGGATCAATGCCGCAACCCGTGTCGGCAACCTCGATCATCAAGGCGTTTCCGTCATGCCGCGCCGTCACGCGAACCTCGCCCTGATCGGTGAACTTGACGGCGTTGGCGATCAAATGGTGCAGGGCCTGACGCAGACGCCGGCGGTCGCCGCTGAAACCGCCCCTGGCGCTGGCCTCGACGATCAGGGTCAGGGGCAGACCCTTGGCTTCCGCGTTCAGCCGCGACGGCGCCGCCGCCTCGTCCAGCAGGCTCGCCACGCTCAGGGGCTCCTGGGCGACGTCTTCGCCGCCGCGCGAGAACTCCAGCACGTCTTCGACCAGCATCAGCATGGCCTCGCCCGAACGACTGATGGCCTCGATCTGCGGCCGCACGTCGGCGGGCAGGTCATCCCGGCGAGACAACAGGTCGGCATAGCCGGCGATGCCGTTGAGCGGCGTGCGCATCTCATGGCTCATCAAGGCCAGGAAACGGGACTTGGCGGCGTCAGAGCGTTCGGCCCGCGCCTGGGCCTCGACCGCTGCCCGGGTCCGCACCTGCAGACGCGCGATCAGACGGTGGCGCTCGCTCATGACGGCGCTCAGCGGCAGGGCGATCACCACCAGGGCCAGAAGGAAGGTATGGTAGAAGCCCATCAGGCGCATGCGCGGCGGAACGGCCGCCAGTTCGGGCACATCGGCGACGGGCGTCAGGAGAATGGGCCCATGCCCCGTCAAGGTGCTCACGCCGCTGATCACCATGACCATGATCAAGCCCAGCGCCGTCCACGGCGGCGACAGACGAAGGGCGATCAGCATCAGCGGCGGCACCACGGCAAGCGCCAGGGCGGCGGGTTGGCGGAAGACCCAGATCGAGATCGCCCCCAGCAGCAGGAAGAGGCCAATCGTCTCTAACGGCCCGGCCGAGCGTTCCTCGCGGAAGCGATGCGCCCGCGCCAGCAACAGCAGGCTGGGCGTGACGATCAGCAGGCCCAACAATTCCATGGTGAACATGTGCTGCCAGACGAAGGCGGCCATGGGCGGGCTGTAGCCGCGCAGTTCGATCCCCATGAGGACCGCAATGCTGGTGGTCAGGAAGACCGTCGGCGCCGCCGCGAACACGACGAAGGCGAACAGACGGCGCGGTCGCCGCATGTCCAGGGCCGCGCCGCCGAAACGACGGGCCAGAAGGCCAGCGATCAGGACCTGGCCCAGGTTCAACACCACATTGGTCCAGAGGAAGGGCAGGCTGTCGCCGCGCAGAACATTGCTGCCCAGGTTCAGCGCCACACAGGTCAGCAGGACAGCGATGGCCTTGCGTCGCCGAAGCTGCAGCAGGGCCGCCAGCATGACGCCGTTGGCGGGCCAGACGATCACGGCCTGGAAGGTTTCGGCGCTCCATTGACCAAGCAGAAGACAGGCGACGAACAGAAGGACATAGGCGACAGGCGGCGGCCCCGCCTCTCGCCCTGCATCATGGCGAAACAACCGCCAGCGTCCTTCCATGCTCGAACCTCGCCCCATCCCCGAGCAGATCGTGGGGTCCAAGTGTAAAAAAATCCTGTTCTTCGGAATGCGCGGAATCGCTTAGGACCAAGGTCGAAGACCTAGATCAGGCCCAGCGTCCGAGCCTCCGCCTCAAGTCCCTCGCGGAACTGCGGCGCGGCCAGGCCGATCAGGGCGCGAGCGCGCTGGTCGGCCGTCAGACCGCGTAGATTGACCCAGCCATGCTCGGTGACAACGATCTGGGTGTCGTTGCGCGGCGTGGTCACGGGACCGTCCAGACGGGCGACAATGCGCGAGGCCGTCCCTCTGGCTGCGGTCGAATGACAGGCGATGATCGACTTTCCGCCCTCGGAGGCCGAGGCGCCGCGCACGAAGTCCAGCTGGCCTCCCGAGGCCGTATATTGGCGCCCATTCAGATACTCCGAGCAGCAGGCGCCGAAGAGGTCGATCTGCAAGGTGGCGTTGACCGAAACCATCTTATCGTTGCGCGCGATCACCGCCGGGTCGTTCACATAATCGACCGGATGGGCCTCCAACGCCGGGTTCTCGTGCAGGAAGTCATAGGTGCCATGGTCGCCCATGGCGAAGGTGAAGACGGTCTTGCCGGGGTGCAGGGTCTTTCGGGCGTTGGTCACGACCCCCGCCTGCATCAGCGCGACCAGACCCGGCGTCAGCAGCTCGGTGTGGATGCCCAGGTCGGCATGGTCGTGCAGGGCAGCGCAGACCGAATCCGGCAAGGCGCCTATGCCCATCTGCAAGGTCGAGCCGTCCTCGATCAGGCCGGCGATGAGGCCGCCGATGACCAGATCCTGCGGCTGCTGCGGGGCCTTGCCCGCCTCCAGCAGGGGCGCGGCGTGCTCGACCAGGGCCGTGACCTGGGAGACATGGATCCGGCAGTCGCCAAATACACGCGGCATATGCGGATTGACCTCCAGGATCACCCGCTGGGCCGTCTTCGAGGCCGCAAGCGCATAGTCGGTATTGGTCCCGAAGCTGAAATAACCGTCGGCGTCCATCGGCGAGACCGTGGCCAGCAGGGTGTCGACGCCGATTTCCCGCGTCAGGACCTTGGGCGTCTGCTGGAAACCGGTCGGCACGAACCAGACGGCCTGCCGCCCTTCCTCAATCCCGCGCGCCTCCAGCTTCCGTTCGATGGCCCCGTGGAACAGGCTGTGAGGGCGTAGGCGGTCGGTCAGGTCGAAACGCAGCACCGTGTCGCCGGCGATGGCCGTGGACAGCAGGTAGTAGATGTTGATGTCGCCGACCTCACGCGCCTCAGCCCGGTCGGCCAGGGCCTTGAGCAGGGCAGGCGGCTGGCCGACCCCCAAGGCCATGGCCACCTTGGCGCCCGACGGGATCAGGGCGGCGGCGGCGGCCGGCGACATTAGTCGTTCTGCATACTGGGCAGCGAAATCGGTCATGGCGCTTCCTCGAACGGCCGTTGGGCTCTGTTCGCTCCGTTATCCGGCGCCCGCCGTCTTCCAACCGCTAGACATTGGTCGAAGGTGCGTCCTGCAAGGGTGCGCCATGCAGTCGTTGGCGACGCCCCACGGCATAGGCGATCAGCCACAACAGCATGGCCCAGGCCGCGCCCACGCTCCATCCGGCGAAAACGTCCGAGGCCCAGTGCGCCCCCAGATAGATGCGGGTCAGGCCGATCAGCAGGGCGATCAGGATGGCGCAACCCAGGACATAGGCCTTCAACCGCTTGGTCGGCACGGCGCGCGTCAGCATGACCCCCAGCGTCAGATAGAAGACGGTCGACAGCAGGGCATGGCCTGAGGGGAAGCTCGCGTTCAGGGTCTCGACCGCCTGAAACTCCAGCGGCGGGCGGTCGCGCTCGAACAGGGCCTTCAAGCCTTCGCTCAGCGCCACCCCGCCGGCCAGACCAATGACCAGCAGCAGGGCCGACAGCCGCTTGCCCTGGATCAGCAGGAAGCCCAGGGCGATCAAGGCGAACAGGGTCAGGACCGAAATCCCGCCCAGGGACGTCAGGTCGGCCGCCGCCTCATGCAGCCACCACGGCCCCCAGGGCCGGCCTGGATCATCGGCGAAGGGCCGCACGGCGTGCAGCACCGCCTGGTCAAAGGCCTGACCATCGGCCTCGCGCATGTCGTCGGCCACCTCGATAAAGGTCAGGGTGCCCAGGGCCACGACCAGCAGGGCGGCGACGGCGGCGATTTCGGTGCGGGCCACGCGCAGGGCGCGGGTCAGGAAGGCGGTCGGATGCGGAGCCATGGGCCGCTAACGGCCAAGCTGAAGCTGCGTTCCCTCGCCCCCGAGATCACGCGCTTGTGATCGTGCATATCCGTCGGCTTGGCGGTTGTCTTTTCCGACTTTTCCACAGCCCCCGGCCGGTGAATCTGTGGACCCCACATCGCCCCGGCAAGATCAAGTCTTTACCTGGCATTAGCGATATGCGCCCATACATCTAGCCGAGCACGGGAACAGAGACACCATATCTAGTGTTTCAAACCGGCACGGTCTTCTTACGATTTTGATCGGGGCAAGGATCAACATGGCTGGCGGCGAAGCTCTGCAGACGACGGAATTCACGACGGTTTCTTCGCCGCCGCCTGAAGGCAAACCGCATCTGAAAGTGGTCTCCGGCCTGACCCTGGATCGCTCGCGCGACGCCGTGCTGACCGACTTCGGCAAGAAGACCCTGGAAGACCGCTACCTGCTGCCGGGCGAGAGCTATCAGGACATGTTCGCCCGCGTCTCGACGGCCTATGCCGACGACGCTGAGCACGCCCAGCGCATCTACGACTACATGTCCAAGCTGTGGTTCATGCCCGCCACGCCGGTCCTGTCGAACGGGGGCGCCGATCGCGGCCTGCCGATCAGCTGCTTCCTGAACGCCGTGGGCGACAGCCTGGACGGCATCCAGAACGTCTGGAACGAGAACGTCGCCCTGGCCTCGAACGGCGGCGGCATCGGCACCTACTGGGGCGGCGTCCGCTCCATCGGCGAGAAGGTCAAGGGCGCGGGCCAGACCAGCGGCATCATCCCCTTCATCCGCGTGATGGATTCGATGACCCTGGCGATCTCGCAAGGGTCGCTGCGTCGCGGCTCGGCCGCCGTCTATCTGGACATCCACCACCCCGAGATCGAGGAGTTCCTCGAGATCCGCAAACCCTCCGGCGACTTCAACCGCAAGTCGCTGAACCTGCACCATGGCCTCAACATCACCGACGAGTTCATGGAGGCGGTGAAGACTGGCTCCAGCTTCGACCTGAAGTCGCCCAAGGACGGCGCGGTCATGAAGACCGTCGACGCCCGCGCCCTGTGGACCAAGATCCTCGACATCCGCATGCAGACGGGCGAGCCCTATCTGATCTTCTCGGACACGGTGAACCGCCAGATGGCGCCGCACCAGCGCGACCTGGGCCTGAAGGTCAAGCAATCGAACCTGTGCGCCGAGATCATGCTGCACACCGGCCGCGACCACCTGGGCGTGGACCGCACCGCCGTCTGCTGCCTGTCGTCGGTCAACGCCGAGACCTTCTTGGAATGGCGCGAAGAGCCCAAGTTCATCGAAGACATCATGCGCTTCTTGGACAATGTCCTGGAGGACTTCATCCAGCGCGCCCCATCCTCCATGGCCGCCGCCGTCTATTCAGCCAAGCGCGAGCGCTCGGTCGGCCTGGGCCTGATGGGCTTCCACTCCTTCCTGCAGGGTCAGGGCGTGGCCTTTGAATCGGCCATGGCCAAGTCGTGGAACATGCGCCTGTTCAAGCACCTGCGCCGCGAAGCCGACAAGGCCAGCCGCACGCTGGCCGAAGAAAAGGGCGCCTGCCTGGACGCCGCCGACCAGGGCGTGATGGAGCGCTTCAGCCACAAGCTGGCCATCGCCCCGACCGCATCGATCTCGATCATCTGCGGCGGCACCTCGGCGGGCATCGAGCCGATCCCGGCCAACATCTATACGCACAAGACCCTGTCGGGCTCGTTCGCGGTCAAGAACCCCTACCTGCAGAAACTGCTGGGCGAGAAGGGCATCGACACCGAGGCTGTGTGGAACTCGATCCTCGAACACGAGGGCTCGGTCCAGCACCTGGATGCGCTGTCCGACGACGAGAAAGGGATCTTCAAGACCGCCTTCGAGCTGGACCAGCGCTGGGTGGTCGAACTGGCCGCCGACCGCGCGCCGGAAATCTGCCAAGCCCAGTCGCTGAACCTCTTCATCCCCGGCGACGTCAACAAGTGGGACCTGCACATGCTGCACTGGTCCGCCTGGGAACGCGGCGTGAAGTCGCTCTATTATCTGCGCTCCAAGTCGGTGCAGCGCGCCGCCTTCGCCGGCGCCGAGGACAAGGCCGAGGCCGAGGTCGATCCGAACCAGCCGGACCTCTTCTCCGCTGCCCCCACCGACTACGATGAGTGCCTGGCCTGCCAGTAGGACCGCTCCACCATCACAATCTGATGATCTCGCCGCCCGGAGGAACCGTCCTCCGGGCGGTTTCGTTTGAGCGGGACAGGATTGTGGCTTGAAAGAGGCCGTTGCAGTTCCCCCGCGTTAGTGCAGAGTGTGACTGTTAACGGCTTTGGGAGGGACCGTTGTGCGCGTAGAGGCTTGCCTCATTGGTGTTCTGATCGTCGTGGGCCTGCCCATGACGGCAAGCGCGCAGGCGATCGCTCCGTTCACCGGCTCCGTGGCCGCCAGGGGCGGCGAGGCGGTTCAGTTCGAGGACGCGGCCGCCCGACTGGACGCCGACATCGCCATGACCGCCGCGGACACGCCCTTCGGCGCGCCGCTCGCCTTGTCAGGATCGCCAGCCAGCCGCGAAGCCTTCGTCACCACCCGCAGCGAAGCCTGGTTCGCCGGCGACGGCTTCACCGACCGCCTGCGCGTCACCGCCAGGGGCGAGCCCCGCCGCGCCGACGGGGCGCCCGTGCCGCCGCGCGCGCTCGACGCCCGCACCTATGACGACGAAAGCTACGACGTCACCTATACGCGCGGCTGGGTCGCGGCTCAGGGCCGCACGGCCTCGGGCCTGGAAGTCTCGCTGACGCCCCACGCAGGCGTCGGCTTCGGCAGCGACGGCACGACGGCAGAGGCCGGCGCCACACTGAAGATCGGCGAGGGTCTGGATCGCCTGGCGCCCGACGGCAACGAGGCCTTTGGCGAACGGGCGCGCTGGTATGTTTACGCCGCGGGGTCCAAGCGCGCCGTCGGCTATAACTTCGCCCGCACCCGCGACGGCGACTTCGCCCGTTCCGGGATGAGCCACGACGAGGGCGCCTTCCTGGGCGACGCCTCAATCGGCGTGGCTTATCGCCGGGGCGCGCTGCAGGGATCGGTCGGCGTCGTCTATCGCGAGATCGAGGCCAATGGCATCAAGGCCTATGGCGGAATCAACACCGACGTGTCGGAAGGCCTGGTGGCCTTCCAACTGACGATCCGCCCCCGCGAATAGATCCTACTGAGATCGGGCCACGCCCTCGCGGCGGCTGTCGGCTCCGCCGTCCCAACGGCCGTTGCGCCACAGGGCGCCATGCAGGCCCGAGTTCTCCGACGTATTGGGCCGCAGCACGATGCCCCGCGCCGCCATGCCTTCCTGCAGGGCCTCGCTGAAGCCCTCGGTGTCGGCGCCGAAGCCATCGCCCTTGGCCACGATATTGGGCAGGTCGAACGCTTCCTGCACCGGCAGCCCCCACCCCAGGGCCGCGATCAAGGCCTTGGCGTTATAGGCCAGGATGGACGAGCCGCCCGGCGAGCCCATGGCTCCAACCAGATGGCCCTCGCGATCCAGGACGATGACCGGCGACATCGACGAGCGCGGACGCTTGCCCGCCGCCACGGCGTTGGCCGCCGGCGTGCCGTCGGTCGCCGTCGGGACCAGCGAGAAGTCGGTCAGTTGGTTGTTGAGGAAGAAACCGCCCGCCATCCGGCCCGAACCGAACAGGCTCTCGACCGTGGTGGTCATGCTGACCGCATCGCCCTTGGCGTCCACCACGACGAAGTGCGAGGTGCCGGCCGGTTCGCGCGTGGCGTCGGCGCCGACGCGCGCCGCCCCCGGCGGCGTCCCGAACGGGGCGGCCCCGCGCAGGGCCGGAGCCAGCTCAGCACGCTCTGCCACATAGGCCGGGTCCAGCAGACCGGCGACCGGCACGGAGACAAAGGCCGGATCGCCGAAATAGCGGTCGCGGTCGGCGTACATCAGCCGCTGCAACTGGGCGAAGGCGGCCCAGGCGGCAGGGCTCTGCGCGCCCTTGTCCAGATCCTGCGTCTGCTCGCCCATGGCCAGCAGTTGCAGGATCGACGCCCCGCTGGACGGCGGCGGCGGCACGCAGACGACATAGATCTTGTACGGCCCGCAGACGGCCTCGCGCACGATGGGCTGGTAGGCGGCGATGTCGGCGGTGGTCAGCCCGCCCGGACGCGGGCCCTCGGCCACGGCGGCGGCGATGGCCTCGGCCAGACGCCCGGTCTGCAGGCCCGCCGCGCCTTCGCGCGCCAGGGTTCGCACTGTCTCGGCATAGGCCGGGTTCTTCAGCACGTCTCCGGCGACATAGCGCGTGCCGTCCGTCTTGGTGAAATATTCGGTGGCCCAGCGGGTCTTGGCCTGGGGCGCATTGCCGTTGATCATCCCGGCCAGACGCGGGCTGACGACAAAGCCGTCCTGCGCCAGCTTCTCGGCGTCGCCGAACAGCTCGGACCAAGGCAGCGCCCCGTGCTGCTTCTGCGCCAGGGCCAGCATGGGCACGGCGCCGGGCGCGCCGGTCGAATGGCCGCTCAGCACCGCATCCACAAAGGCCAGCGGCCGCCCGTTCTCGTAAAACAGCTCCGGCGTGGCCGAGGCCGGCGCCGTCTCGCGCCCGTCATAGACGGTGATGGCTTCGCTCTCGGCGTCGTAGACCATCATGAAGGCGCCGCCGCCCAGGCCCGAGGACTGCGGCTCGACCAGACCCAGGACCGCCTGGATGGCGACGGCGGCGTCCACCGCCGACCCGCCGCGCGCCAGAACCTTCATCCCCGCCTCGACTGCCAGCGGATTGGCCGCCGACACGAAGGGGCCGCGCGCAGGCGCTTCAGCCGTCGTCGCGACCGATTCCACCGCCGTCGTCCCGGCGCTCCGCGTCGTGGCGCATCCCGCCAACATAAATGCGCCGACGGCCGCACTCGTCAGAATGAGCGAAATCTTGCGCCGACGGTTCGACGTGAGGTTGGAATAGGCGCGCACGAACAGACTCCTGCGGGGTTCGGAGAGAGGTTCATGCCTAGTGAACCAGGCCCTCGACGCCAAGCCTGCATTTTCTATCGGCATTTTCAGAAAAGCCGCTTGCCAGCCCCGGCCCCGCCCGCTAGATAGCCGCCCTGCCCGCAAGGCAGTGCGCACCCGTAGCTCAGCTGGATAGAGCACCAGACTACGAATCTGGGGGTCAGGAGTTCGAATCTCTTCGGGTGCGCCATCTTGCTTCCTCGACATTCATAGCCCGTTAGCGCCGTTTCGGACTGGCGTCTTGCGTCGACTGTCGCGACACGTCCCAGTTCCGTCTCTTGCGACTTGAGCGCGCGCTAAGCCTTGGTGTCCATTTAAGCATGAGCGTTCAGCACCGCTTAACGGAGATCAACCTATAGTTGTCACCTCAAAGAGGTGAGGCCGAACCATGAGGCGCTGCTTTTCTCTTCTGCCGTCAGGCCGCGACCGACGTGGCGTCGCCGCCATCGAGTTCGCCATGGTGGCCCCATTCCTGCTTCTCATGATGTTCGGCCTGGTGGTCTACGGCGGCTGGTTCTGGATGGCGCACTCCGTCCAGTCCCTGGCTTCGGAAGGCGCCAGGGCAGCCATCGCCGGACTGGACCCCGCCGAACGCGAAACCCTGGCGCGCGGCTTCATCGACGCCCAGGTCGGCGATCTCGGCCTGCAGGCGAAACGCGCCTCGGTCCAGGTCGAAAGCACGGCAGGGGTCATCCGTGTCAACGTCGCCTACGACGTCAGCGACCACCCCCTGATGGCGCTGTCGGCCCTGGTGCCCTCGCCGCCGCGCGTGATCCGCCGAACCGCCGTCGTCCGCCTCGGGGGCTACTAGGATGACGCCCCACCCCCGGCTAGAGGACGAACGAGGCGGGGTCGCCGTGATGGCCGCCCTCTTTGGCGGCGTACTCTGCGTTCTGGCGGCCCTGGCCATAGACCTGGGCTCCATTTCGCTGAAGGCGCGCCAGGTTCAAGGTGCAGCCGACCTGTCCGCCATGGCCGCCGCCCGCGACCTGAGCCACGCCCAGGCCGCCGCTCAGGCTACAGCCTCAGCCAACCTGCCCGAGCTCCAGACGGTGAGCGTGACCAAAGGCGGCTATGTCGCTGATCCCCGCCTGGCTCCAAAAGACCGTTTCAGCGCCGCCGCCCCGGAGCCCAATGCCGCACGGGTCGAGATCGCGGCGACGGCGCCGCTCTTCTTCGGCCGCTGGATTCTGCAGCGCGATAGCCTGGTCGTTCGCAAGAGCGCGACCGCCGCCATTCCAGGGGGCCAGCCCCAGGCCATGTTCTCGATCGGCTCTCGCCTGGCCAGCCTGGACGGAGGCCTGGCCAACGCCCTGCTGTCAGGACTGCTGGGCGGTAAGGTCTCGCTGACCATCATGGACTACCGCGCCCTGGCCGGAGCCCAGGTCAATCTGCTGCAGTTCTCGGACGCGTTGGCGACCGAGCTCGGCGTGACGGCGGGCGACTATGACGCCCTGTTGCAGCAGGAGGTGACGGCGGGACGGGCCCTCAAGGTGCTGGAAACCATCGCCGGCGCCGACTCGAAAAGCGCCCTTGGCAAGCTGACCCGTGTCCCGGTCGACGCCAAGCTGAAGCTGCAGGACCTGATCGGGGTCGAGGCGGATGCGAAACAGGGCCTGCGCGAGGCGCTGAACGCCGATGTCTCGGCTCTGGACCTGATCATGGCCTCGCTGGAGACCGCCAGCGGCGACCGCCAGGTGGCCTTGGACCTGGGCGCCCGCGCCGGCCTGGCCGACCTCGACGTCATGCTGGCCATCGGCGAGCGACCGAACCAGTCCCCGTGGCTGACCATTACCAGCAAGGGCGAGCCGATCATTCGCACCGCCCAGGCCCGCATCTACCTGAAGGCGACCACCGCCCAGACCCTGGCCGGTCTGGCCCAGGTCAAGCTGCCCATCCTGATCGAAGCGGCGTCGTCCGAGGCGAAGCTGAGCCGCATCGACTGCGCCGGCGCCCCCGTCACGACCCTGTCCGTGCGCCCCGGCCTGGCCCGCGCGCGGATCGGGACTATCGACGAATCCAGACTGAAGAATTTCAAAGCGCCCCTGACGACATCCCAGGCCACGCTCGTCTCCGCCCTGGCCGGGCTGGTGACGGTCAAGGCCAGGGCCGATGTCGACATCGCCGACACAGGTTGGAGCACCGTCGCCTTCAACGCCCAGGACATCGCCGGTCAGAAGATCAAATCCGTCCAGTCGCGCGGCTTTGTGAACGGCCTGATCGTCAGCCTGATCCAGAACCTGGAGCCGGACGTCGAGATCGCCACGCTGGGCCTGGGCCTGGGCGACCTGGTCAAGTCACTGGGACTCTTGCTGACCCCGCTGGGGCCGGTTCTGGACAGCGTGATTCAGCCCCTGCTCGACCTGCTGGGCCTAAAACTGGGCGAGGCCGACGTGCGCGTACACGGCGTCCAGTGCCCGACCCAGGGCCGAACGCCGGTGCTGGTGGGATAGAGGCAGGGGCCAAGGCCCCATCCGTCAGTCTTGGGCCATCAGCCTTCGACGGAACGCAGACCCGAGGCCGAAGCCTGTTGCACCACCGGGCGACGCTGGCCGCCGGCGGCGATGATGCGGTCGATACGGCTCTTTTCGGCACGGAAGGCGGCCAGATCGGCCCCGGCCAGAACCGTGCCTTCCTGCGTCTTGATGCCGGACGGATTGATCCGTTGGCCGTTGCGCCAGATTTCATAGTGCAGGTGCGGACCGGTCGAGGCGCCGGTCGAGCCGACATAGGCCACGACCTGTCCCTGAGACACGCGTTGACCGGCGCGAATGCCCGAACCGTAACGCGACAGATGGCCGTAGCCGCTTTCCAGACCGTTGGCGTGACGGATGCGCAGCCAGTTGCCATAGCCGCCCCAGCGACGGGCCTCGACCACCACGCCGTCGGCGGGCGCCACGACGGGCGTGCCGGTGGTGGCGGCGAAGTCCATGCCCTGGTGCATCTTGCGATAGCCCGAGATGGGGTGGGTGCGGACGCCGAAGTTCGAGCTGACGCGGCGGAAGCTGGTCAGCGGCGTGCGCATCATGGCGGTGCGCGTGTTCTTGCCGGTAGCGTCGAAATATTCCGCCGTCTTCGCGCCGGGGCGCTGATAACGGTAGAAGGCGTGCCCTTTGAGCTCGGCGTAGAGAAGGTCGCCGGTCTCTACGGTGCGGCCAGCCTCGGTCACCGAGCGGTCGAAGACCAGGGTGAACTCGTCCGAGGCGCGCACGTCGCGCTGCATGTCGAACTTGTGCGCAAACAGCTGGCTGGCGCGGCGGACGACTGCCGAGGTGGCGCCCAGTTCGCGAGCACTGGCCGAGAGCGAGCGCTGGACCTTGTCGTTGGCGACGACGGTTTCGTGCGTGACCTTTTCGTCAAGCGCACGCAGGCGCAGGGCGCCGTCGAAGCTGCGCGACACGGTCAATTGGCTGGCCGGGCCCGTGCGCATGGTCAGGCCGATCAGACGGGCGTCGCCCCGGCCGCCACGCGGCTTGGAGACGGCGGTCTCGAACTTCAGACCGGCGCGCATGTCCTTGAGGTCAAAGGCGCTGGCGATGGTCGCGGCGACGGCGCTGGCTTCTTCGGCGCCGATGCCCGTGCGACGCACGGCCTGCTCGAAGGTTTCACCGCGACGAATCTGGACCGGGATGGCCTCGGGGGCCGTCAGACCGGCCGGCGCGCCGGCGGCGGCGTAGGCCTGGGTCTCGAGATAGGCGATCTGTTCCGACGTCAGCGCCGGAACTTCCTCGGCGCGCACGGGTTCATAGGCTTGGCCCGCCACAAGGGCGATAGCCACAGCGGCAGCGGTCGTCAGGAGATGCGGCGCAAGCCGCATAGGCTGGCGGCGCGGATCGAACTGAGCCATCGGTCCCCGGCAATCGACGACGCCGTACTGGCGCCAAACCATTCGAATCATGGATCGCGCCCCGGCAGCCCCGAAAACGCGAAGCGAGCGATATAGCCCGTCCGTCTCATCTTGGGAAGCGCGCAGGTTACAATTGGTTAACTTGGCCGGATGAACGTCAAGTATTCCACCGTTTTTCCTGAATCATCGGCGGACAACCGCCCTTTTCTGGCCTTGCTTGACTGAACAGTGACCGCCGCGCCACGCATCAGTGTTCAAACAGCAACGCCTGTCTTTGCAGCACGATCTGTGGCGTTGTTACGCCTCCTTTCGCCGACGGACCGCCGAGCGCCTTGACCGACGAGACCCCCGCCCCAAAGCCCCGCCGCGCCGAGCGGTCTGTCGCCCGGACAGCGCTGATTGTGCTGCTGATCGGCCTGCTGTTGCTGGTCGTGCTGGCCGCCGCCCTCTATCTGAATCGACGCGCCGCCGCCCGCGAGCTTCTGGTCGGCTGGCTGGACCGCAAGGGCATCGACGCCAAGGTCGAGGTCGAACAACTGGAGATCGACGGCTTCGTCGGCACGATCAGCATCGGCGATCCGCGCAATCCCGATTTCAAGGTCGAGCGGGTCGAAGTCGACTATGCCCTGGGCATGCCCTGGTCGAAGGCCGGTCTGGGCGTAACGCCCAGCCGCATCCGTCTGGTCCGTCCGCTGGCGCGCGCCAGTTGGAAGGACGGCAAGCTGTCGCTCGGCTCGCTGGACCCTCTGGTGGAAGAGTTCACGGCCAAGCCGCCTCGGCCTGACAGTCGCGCGCCCCTGATCATCGTCGAGGGCGGCCGCGCCCGCATCGACACCGAATATGGCCCGGTGCAGCTCCTGGCCGACGCCCGCATCGACGACAGCAAGCTGATGCGGCTGAACGCCCGCCTGCCCGCAGCCTCCTTGAAGAGCGGCGACACGCAAGCGCGCGGCCTGAGCGCCGTCGTCGACCTGACCACCACCGGCGATCGCGTGGCGCTGAAGGTCGAGGCCGCCGCCGACAGCTTCAACGCAACGGGCGCAGGCGGGACCGCCGCCAAACTGACTCTGACCGGCGACCTGCCCTATCCCGACCTGAAGAAGCGTCGCGGCGACGGCCGGGCCGTCATCGCCGCCCACCTGACCGCCGACGCCTTGAACGCCGGCGGGATCGAAGGGCGCAAGGCCGAGGCGGCTCTGGATTTCGACGGTCAGACCCAGGGCTGGATCGAAGCCTTCCAGATCATGGGCAAGGGCCAGACGCGGATCAGGGCGCACAGCCTGGCGGGCGAAGGCATGGACGTGCGCGGCGCCGACCTCGCCTTGAACCGGGCCGAGGTCATGGTGAAACGCGGCGAGCGCGGGCTGGAGTGGCGCGTCGCCTCGCCCGCCGCCCTCCGGGTGGACAACGGCTCGGCGGCGGGAACCCGACTGACCCAGGCCGTTCTGTCGTCCAACGGCCTGACCGCAGGAGGACGGGACGCGGCCTTTGAAGTGCAGGGGCCGCTGGCCCTGAGCGCGGAACGACTGGTCTCGGGCGATCTCAGCCTGACCCAGACCCGCGGGCGGCTGGATCTGGACCTGGTGCGTGACGGCGTCACCCAAATGACAGCGACCGGCGCGCTTTCATCCGGTCGCGCCTCATGGCCCGGCCTGGGCGCACCGGCCAGGGATGATCTGCCCGAGATGGCTGAGCTGAAGCGGGCGCTGGGCGCCTTCGCCCTCGACGCTCCCGGCGTAAGACTGGCCGCCGGCAGCGCCGGCACCGAGCTGACCCTGACCCGCCCGATCACCGCTCGGCCGACGAATGGCGGGCTGCTGACGCTCACCCCCGCCCGGACGCCCCTGTTCGCCGCCGAAGCGGGCCAGTCGGGCGGCGGGGCCCTCAACATCACCGCGCAGCGGGGCGGCGGCCTGCCCGAGGCGTCGATCGCCGTGCCGTCGTGGAGTCTGACGCCCGGCGGCTTCCGCGCCGTGCTGGACGGTCGGGCGGCGCTGGACTTCGGCCCGGCGCGCAACATCGCCCTGTCGACCAAGGGCGAGCTGGCGTCCAGCGGCGGACGGCTGACCTATACGTCGAGCGACTGCATCCCTCTCAGCGTCGAAAGGCTTGAACTGGGCGAGAACGACGTGACCGACATCAACGGTCGCTTCTGTTCCGCCGATGGTCCGCTGATCACGGTGGCGAACGGAGCGTGGCGGGCGCAGGGGACGCTGGCCGATGTCAGCGCCACCGCCCCCTTCCTGGCCATGCGCTTCTCGGACGCCCAGGGTCGCCTCGTCGTGGACGGCAAGCCGGCCGGTCTGTCGATGACGGCCAGCGTGACGCGCGCCCAGGTCGCCGACACCACCGCCCCGCTGCGCTTCCTGCCGTTGACGGCGGTGGGCGAGGCCCGGCTGGCCAATGATGTGTGGAGCGGCGGCTTCGACCTCGCCCGCCTGGAATACGCCATCGGCCGCATCGACCTGCGCCATGACGGCAAGGCCGAAGCGGGCGGCGTAACCATCAGCGCGCCCAACCTGGCCTTCAGCCAGTACGGCCTGCAGCCGGACGACCTCAGCCCCCTGGCCGCCGACTACCTGAAGTCGCCGGTCGAGGGCTCGGCCGGGTTCGAGGGGCGCATCGACTGGTCGCCGACGACCGCGACCAGTTCGGGCGTCGTGACCATCCCCGAACTCGACTTCACCAGTCCCGCGGGCAAGGTGCAGGGCCTGAAGGGCCGGGTGGAGTTCACCAGCCTGACGCCCCTGATCACCGCCCCCGATCAGGTGCTGACGGTGGATCGCCTGGAAGCGGTGACGCCGCTGACCGATCTGGAACTGCGCTTCGCTCTGGACGAGAAATTCCTCAACCTGGCGGGCGGTCAGATTCAGGCGGCGGGCGGTCGCATCAGCATCGAGCCCTTCAATGTGCCGCTAACGCCGGGCGAGGCCTGGGGCGGGGTCATCGTGGTCGATCAGGTTCAACTGAACGAACTGATGAAGAGCGCCAACCTGCAGGACAAGGCGCAACTGGACTCCGTGGTGTCGGGCCGCCTGCCCTTCACCTACGCCCCCGACCTGGGCTGGCGCATCAGCGGCGGCGTCCTGAACGCAGTGCGGCCCGGTCGCCTGTCGATCCAGCCCGAAGTTTTCGATGAACTGGCCGCCGGCGAGGCCGCCGTTGACGGTCAGGCCCCGCTCCCGCCCAACACCATGCAGGACCTTGCCTATCAGGCCATGCAGGACCTGGCGATCAGCGACCTGAGCGCCGAGGTCAACAGCCTGGACAACGGGCGCCTGGGGGTTCGCTTCCATATCCACGGGCGTCACGATCCGCCTGAGCGCCAGCAACTGCGCCTGAGCTGGATCGAGGTGATCCGCCGCGACTTCCTCAAGAAGAAGCTGCCCCTGCCGTCCGACACGCCGATCGACCTGACGCTGGACACGACCTGGAACGCCAATCAGATCGTCTCGGACCTGATGGAATATGCGCGGCGCGGCGAAACGCCCAAAATCGAGCCTTGAGATACGGTCCCGCTTTGTTCAGAACCCATTCACCCGCGACGGCGTTAGATCGTCTCGACCTTAACCGCCGCCTTCGGAGACCGGCCCCATGATCAGCAAGCGTCAGATCGGCCTGCTCGGCCTCGCCGCTATCAGCGTCGCCGCGTGCACGCCGACGGTGAACATCAAATTCAGCGAGCCGCTGCAGATCAACGCCAAGCTGGACGCCGACATCCGCATCAAGCTCGACCAGGAGCTGCAAAACCTCCTGCGCGAAAATCCCAACCTGTTCTGACCGTTCAAGAAAGGGGCTGAACATGAACCATCGTAAACTCTTCATCGCTGTCGCCGCTGTCGCCGCCCTGGGCGTGGCCGCCGGCGCCGCCGTGGCCCAGACCGCCTCGCAAAAGGCCCTGGTTGATCAGGCCAAGGCCGCCGGCGCGGTCGGCGAGCAGGCCGACGGCTTCCTCGGCGTGCGCACTTCGGTTGCGCCCGACACCCAAGCCGCCGTCAGCGCCACCAATGCCGGCCGCCGTCAGGCCTATGCCCGCAGCGCCGCCGACGCCGGCACCACGGCCGAAGTGGCCGGCGCCCGGATGTTCGAAACCCAACTGATGCCGCGCATCAGTTCGGGCCAGTGGTACAAGAACGCCTCGGGCCAGTGGGTCCAACGCTGATCTGAAACGATGAAAACACCCCGGGCCGAGGGTCGTGCAGGACGCTTCCTGCTCGCGCTCGGCCTGGCGGTCGTCATCGCCGCCGTCGCCACGCTTGGCCTGGCCGGATACTGGCGACTGATCGGCGGCGGCCCCATGTCCATCCACGGCTGGATCGCCATGGGGCTGGGCGTGCTGGGAACGGTCGGTCTGGCCTGGTTGCTGATGAGCCTGGCCTTCCGTTCGGATCGCGAAGGCTGGGACGACCAGGTCGACAACCGACTGGACCCCGGCCGGGAAGAAGCCGACAACGACGATCTCGATTATTGACCTTCCCGGAGCCCGCCATGCGTCTCGCCCTGCTGCTGTCCGCCGCCTCGGCCATGGCCGCCCTGACGGCCTGCTCGCAACCGGCGGCTGAAAAGACGCCCGCCGCCCCGGCTGAGGCCCGCACCCTGGCTGGCGTCGATCTGGATCAACCGCTGCGCGTGCTGGGCACGGAGCCCTTCTGGGCTGTCGAGATCACGCCTGCCGGCCTGACCTATTCCGGTGTCGACCGCCCCGAGCAGAAGGCCGCCAACCCCGGCCCGGCGCTGCAAGGCACCGTCGCCGTCTGGACCGCCGAGACCGAGGCCAAGACGCCGCTGGTCGTCACCCTGACGGCGACCGACTGCTCTGACGGCATGAGCGACCGCACCTATCCCCTGACCGCCAAGGTCGAGATCGGAGCCGAGAGCCTGACCGGCTGCGCCGCCGCCGTCGCGGCGATCGAGAAGGCCGGTGAAAGCGGCCGGGTCGAGTAGGCCGCCCCCGTCCACCCGGCTGGCGCCGGACTTGCTGCTGAACCGACTGGCCGGTTAACGCTTCCCAAAGCGGTGCTATTTCATGGTGGCCGCATGACCCCGGTTCAGACGCCTGTCGATCTTCGTCCACTGACCGCCCTGCGGTTCATGGCGGCCCTGTGGGTCGCCTTCTACACCTTCTGGCCCAATCTGGACGTCGGCTTCCTGCCGAACCTGGCGGCCAAGGGCTATCTGGGCGTCGAGCTCTTCTTCGTCCTGTCGGGCTTCATTCTCAGCCACGTCTATCTGCACGCCTTCGCCGAGAAGCGGTTCTCCTATCGCGGCTTCCTGTGGGCGCGGATCGCGCGGGTCTATCCGCTGCACCTCTTCACCCTGCTGGGCGTCATGGCCCTGGGCCTGGCGGCGGTCGTCGTCGGCATGAGCATCGACGACAGCGTCCTGAGCTGGAAAACCCTGCCCGCCCACCTGCTGATGGTTCACGCCTGGGGTTTCGCCAGCGAAGCAGGCTGGAACCACCCCTCCTGGTCGATCTCGGCGGAATGGTTCGCCTATCTGGCCTTCCCCCTGTTCGCCCTGGCGGCCTGGCCGCTGAGGAAACGGCCGTGGATCGCTGCCGCAGGGGCGGCGGTCTTCCTGATGGGTCTCTATGCGGCCTTCGAGCGTCTGGCAGGCTTCCCCCTGACAGAAGCCACCTTCCGCTGGGGGGCGCTCAGGATCGTGCCCTGCTTCGCCTATGGCTGCGCCCTCTATCTGGTCTATCGCCGCGCGCCTCTGCCCCGCGCCGGGCTGCTGGCCCTGCTGGCCGCCGTCGTCATGATCGCCTCGGCCTCGGTCCTGGCCTGGGACGCCGTTACCGTTCTGGCCGCCGGTCTGCTGATCCTGGCCCTGGCCTCCATCCCCCACGGCAAGGCGGGCTGGCTCGGCTCCAAGCCCGCCGTCTACCTCGGCGAGATCAGCTACTCGGTCTATATGGTCTGCGCCCCGTGGCAGATTCTGGCGGTCAATCTCGCCGCCCGGGCGACCGGGGCTGAGGACAAGCGACTTCACGTTCTCGTGTGGTTGGGGATCGTTCTGGGCCTGATCGTTGCTGCCGCCGCCACCTATCACCTGATCGAACGCCCGGCCCGAAAGGCCCTGCGCGGGATGGCCCAGCGACGACGGGCGCCTGTGGATCAGACGGCGAAACAGTCGGAAACGGTTCTTCAACCTTCGGACACTATCGTCTAAGGCTTGGTCCGCGTTTTAGTCGGGAGCACGCCAGATGATGAAACGGCTCACAGCCGCCGCGGTTGCGGCGACCCTTGGGTTCTTTGCAATCGGTCCTGCGCCGGCCAAGGCTGACGACCCCTACTGGCAATGCGTGACCTTCGCCCGCATGTTCTCGGGCATCAACATCTTCGGCGACGCCTGGACCTGGTGGCGTCAGGCGGTCGATAAGTTCCGCACCGGCCGCGCCCCGGAAACGGGCTCGGTTCTGGTCTTCCAGCCCAACGGCCGCATGGACAAGGGTCACGTCGCCGTCGTTTCCGACATCCTGACCGACCGCGTCATCCGCGTCACCCACGCCAACTGGGGCGGCAGCCGCGGCAAGGTCGAGGAGAACGTCACCGTGGTCGACGTCTCGTCCGCCGGAGATTGGAGCCGGGTCAAGGTCTGGTACAACCCGATCAACGCCCTGGGCACCACCGTCTATCCGACCTACGGCTTTGTCTACAAAGGGGCGCGCGACGCCTTCGACAACGGTCGCCAGATGGCCGCCAGCGCCGCCGCCGAGCCGCGCGCCGCCAACTGATTTTTCCGTCGCCTCCGGGCTGGCCCTTGCGGCCTGATCCGGCGATAGGTGGCGGATGACCGACGCAAAGAATGACATTCGCGGCCACTCGATCGAGACCGCCAAGCACGAGCCGGCCGGCATCACCTATGCCGGCTATCTGTCGCTCGACGACCTGCTGAGCGCCCAGCACCCGCGCTCGGACCAGCATGACGAGATGCTGTTCGTCATCATCCACCAGACCAAGGAACTGTGGCTCAAGCAGATCCTGCACGAGATGGCCCTGGCCCAGAGCCTAATCCGCGCCGGCGACCTGGTCCCCGCCTACAAGAGCCTGGCCCGCGTCAGCCGCATCCAGGCCGTGATGACCCAGAGCTGGGACATCCTGGCCACCATGACCCCGTCCGACTATCTGAAGTTCCGCGGCGACCTGGGCGCCAGCTCGGGCTTCCAGAGCGACCAGTTCCGCCGCCTGGAAACCATGCTGGGCCTCAAGGACCCGCGCTTCCTGCGCTTCCACGTCGAACGGCCCGAGGCCCATGCGGCCCTGGTCGCGGCCATGGAGGCCCCCAGCCTCTATGACGACGCCCTGCGCCAACTGTCGCTGGCCGGCCTGCCCGTCCCCGCCGAGGTGCTGAACCGCGACGTCAGCCAGACCTATGAGCCGTCCGAGGGCGTCGAGGCCGCCTGGCTGGAGGTCTACCGCGACACAGAGCGCTGGTGGCCCCTGTATCAACTGGCTGAGAAGCTGGTCGATCTGGACGACGCCCTGCTGACCTGGCGCCACAAGCACGTGGTGACGGTCGAGCGCATCATCGGCCGCCGTCAGGGCACCGGCGGCACCGACGGCGTCGGCTATCTGGTCGAGACACTGAAACGCCGCTGCTTCCCCGAACTGTGGTCGCTGCGCACCAAGCTGTAGTCGGGCAACCTTCGCCGCTGGCGCGGGTTTCACCTGCGTCAGCCAAGGAGGTTTCTGGTGAGCAGCCCCAACAGTCATGACATCAAGGTTCTGAACGGTCTGGCCGAGGGCCTGATCGACAGCGCCGACGGCTATGCCGAGGCGGCGGCCGAGACATCGGACCCGCGCTATCGCGACCTGTTCGTGCGCCGCAGCGAGGAACGACGCCGCGTCGGGGCTGACCTGCAGGCAGCGGTGCGCGGCATGGGCGGCCATCCCGAGGACGAGGGCTCTATCCTGGCCAAGGCCCAGCGCGCCTTCATGGACATCAAGCACGCCCTGATGCGGGACGAGGCCTCGGTCGTCGGCTCGATCGAGAGCGGCGAAGCCCACCTGCAGGCCCGCTTCGACCGCGCCCTGTCCGACGAAGCCCTGTCAGCCACCACCCGCGAAACCATCCGCCGCGCCCACGCCGCTGTCAGAGCCGGCCACGAAGAGATGCACGTCCTGCGCCGCAGCCTTGAAGGCCAGCACGACGCAGATAATCCGCTGTATCCGCAGTAGGGCGCAGCAATCTCCCTCCCCTTCATGGGGAGGGTGGTCGCGTAGCGACCGGGTGGGGAGGGCGTGGCGATGCGGAACTCGGCGCTTGAATAGCCTGGCCGCCCCCACCCGTCTGACGCTGCGCGTCAGCCACCCTCCCCCAAGTGGGAGGGAGAAGGTCGCGCTCAAGCAGCGTGCCGCCGCGCGGCGCGCGATAGCGCCAAGAAGAATACCGCTCAAGCAGCGCGCCGCCGCTGCGGCGCGCGTTAGCGCCCTAAAATGACAAAGGCCCCGGCGTTTCCGCCGGGGCCTCGATCTTTTCAGCGCAGAGCCGAAGCTGGATTAAGCTTCGTCGCCCTTGTCGGCCGAACCGGTGACCGGAACGCTTGCGCCCTTGGCCGGACGAACCGTCTGGCGCTCGGCGATACGGGCCGACTTACCGCGGCGGTCGCGCAGGTAGTAGAGCTTGGCGCGACGGACGACGCCGCGACGCTTCACTTCGATGGAGTCGACGTTCGGCGACAGGATCGGGAAGCGACGCTCCACGCCTTCACCGAAGGAAATCTTGCGGACCGTGAAGGTCTCGTTGATGCCGCCGCTGTCGCGGGCGATGCAGACGCCTTCGAACGCCTGGATACGTTCGCGCTCGCCTTCCTTGATGCGCACGTTGACGCGCAGGGTGTCGCCCGGTTGGAAGTCGGGGATGGTCTTGCCTTCGAGCAGGCGGGCTTTTTCTTCTGCAGCGAGCTGCTGAACGATGTTCATATCTATTCTCCTCGGGCTTTAGCGCCCTTTGCCTTTGATTTGGCGGAGCCAGGCTCCGCAGTCGTCTTTGCAAGATGCGCCGCCCAGAGGTCCGGGCGCCGTTCCCGCGTCGTCTCTTCCCGCTGCGCCTCTCGCCATTGCGCGATCTTCTTGTGATCGCCCGACAGCAGCACCTCAGGAATGTCGTGCCCCTCGAACGTCCGCGGTCGCGTGTACTGCGGATGCTCCAGAAGACCGTTCTCAAAGCTTTCGGACGACAGGCTTTCAGCCGCGCCGAGAACACCGGGAACCAGTCGTACGCACGCCTCGATCGCCACCATGGCCGCCGCCTCGCCACCGGCGAGGACTGCGTTTCCGACGGAGATCTCCTCGAACCCGCGGGCGTCGAGCACCCGCTGGTCCACCCCCTCGAAACGACCGCAAAGCACGACGATTCCGTCGGCCTTGGCCCATTCCTTCACTCGCGCCTGCGTCAGGGGTCGACCGCGTGCGCTCATGTACAAAAGCGGCCGAGGCGGGCCTTCCAGACTATCTAAAGCCCGGGCCACCACGTCCGCTTTCAGCACCTGCCCAGGACCACCACCGGCAGGGGTGTCGTCCAGGAAGCCGCGCTTATCTTCGGAAAACGCCCGAATGTCCAGCGTCTGCAGATCCCACAGCCCCTTCTCGCGCCAGGCGGTGCCGATCAGCGACACGCCGAGCGGCCCAGGAAAGGCCTCGGGGAACATGGTCAGGACGGTGGCGGTAAAGGGCATGGCGGCCCTTTACCGCTCTCAGGCCCCGAAGGCGAGCCTCAGGCGACCGGCTTGCCGCCGCCCGCTGCGATCCAGGCGTTGACCTGGTCGGCCAGCACGTCCAGCGGCACCGAGCCGGAGCCCAGAACGACGGCGTGGAAGTCCTTGATGTCGAACCTGTCGCCCAGGGTCGCCTCTGCCTTGTGGCGCAGTTCCTCGATCTTCAGCTCGCCGATCTTGTAGCTGGTCGCCTGGCCGGGGTTGGTGATGTAGCGCTCGACCTCCTTGCCGATGTCGCGCTCCGACAGCAGGGAGTTCTGGCGGAAGTAGTCCATCGCCTGTTCGCGGCTCCAGCGCTTGGCGTGCAGGCCGGTGTCGGTCACCAGACGCACGGCGCGCCACAGCTCGGTCGAGAGGCGGCCGAAGTCGGAATAGGGATCCTGATAGAAGCCCATCTCCTTGCCCAGTTGCTCGGCGTACAGCCCCCAGCCCTCGGCATAGGCGCCGTAGCCGCCAAAGCGACGGAAGCGCGGCAGACCCTCGATCTCCTGGGCATAGGCGATCTGGAAGTGATGCCCCGGCGCGCCCTCGTGATAGCTGATGCCCTCGATCTGGGGCTTCAGCACCTGGGTCATGTCCGACAGGTTGACGTAGTAGATGCCCGGGCGCGAGCCGTCGGGCGCCGGCGAGTTGTAGAAGGCGATCGAGGCCGTCGCCTCGCGGAAGGGCTCGACCGCGCGCACCTCCAGCGCCGCCTTGGGCAGGGTCGAGAACCACTGGGGCGCCACCGCCATGACCTGGGCGATGAAGCCGCGGGCGTCGGTCAGATACTGCTCCTTGCCCTCCGGCGTGTTCGGATACTGGAAGCGCGGATCGGTCTTCAGGAAGACGAAGAAGTCCCGCAGCGAGCCGTCAAAGCCGACCTGGGTCTTGATGACCTCCATCTCGCGCTGGATGCGGGCCACCTCGTCCAGACCAATCTGATGGATCTGGTCGGCGGTCAGGTCCGTCGTGGTCGAGAGCTGCAGGCGGGCGTTGTAATAGGCCTCGCCGTTCGGCAGCCGCCAGACACCGGCGTCGCTGTCGGCCATCGGTTGGACCTCGGCCAAGGCTGTCAGGACCGTTTCGAAGCCCTGCTTGTAGGGGCCGGTCAGGGCGGCGCGGGCCGAGGCCAGCAGCCGGTCCTTGGTCGCCTGATCGGCCTCGAGCGCGGCGACCTTCTTCTGGAAATCGGCCCAGACCGGGTTGTCCGCGCCAGTATCGAAGGGGGCGCCGGTGATGACCGCGCGGGTGTTCTCGATCGAAGGCGCAAACACGAAGCGCGGCGAGACCACGCCCTCGGCGGCGCGCGCCTTCAGCGTCGTCGCGACCTGCCCCATGTAGCGCTCGGCCTCGGTGATGCGCGAGACATAGGCCTCGGCGTCCGAGACGCTGCTGATGCGATGGTTGTTGATGAGGAAGACCGGCAGGCTGGTGGTCGGGTTGCCGTTGGCGGCGAACTGGAAGTTCCAGTCGCGCCATTGGTTCGACAGGCGCGCCTGCTGCACGCCGTATTCGAACAGACGCCAGGACATCCTGCTCTGAGCGCTGAGCTTGGCCGGATCGAACTCGGCCTTCATCTGCGCCAGTTGCGCCTCTTGCAGGGCCAGCGAGCGCGCGGCGGCGGCGTCAGAAACGTCGTCCAGCTTGTCGTAGTCGGTCTTGATCCCCAGCGACGTCATCTGCTGCGGGCTCAGCGCGATACGCGCCTGGAAGGCCTGCTCGAAGAAGGCGTCGAGGCGGGCGTCCTCGCTTTGCGCCTGCGGCGAGATGGTGGCGGGCGCCGCAGTCTGGGCCATGGCGACAGGCGCGGCGGCACAAAGCGCCAGAACGGCGACGGACGAGATCAGAAAACGGCGCATGAAACCCCCTCGGAACTGCGAGGCGGCACTGTTCCCCCTGTCGGCGTCGGGCGCAAGCCGCCAGACGCCGCAGGGAGAGAGGCGTCAGGCCCCGCGCAGGTCGGTGATCGTGCGGCCCGGTGCGATCTGCTCGGCGTCGGTGATTAGGTGGATCAGCGCCGGACGACCGCCCGCCGCAGCGGCGCGCGCCGCCGTCAGGGCCGCCGGGAAGTCCTCGGTCGTCTCGCAACGCACGGCGAAGGCGTCAAAGGCCTCGGCGTATTTGACGAAATCGGGGTTCTTCAGCTCGGTGGCGATGACGCGGGCGGGGTATTCCCGCTCCTGGTGCATGCGGATGGTGCCGAAGGTGCCGTTGTCCACGACCACCACGATGACGCCCAGGCCGTACTGGGCGGCGGTGGCCATTTCATTGGCGCTCATCATGAAGTCGCCGTCGCCGGCGATGCAAACCACTTCGCGCGACGGATCAACCACCTTGGCCCCCAGCGCCGCCGGATAGCCATAGCCCATGGCGCCGGAGGTCGGAGCCAGTTGGGTCCGCCGGGCCTGATGGCGGTGGAAGCGGTGCAGCCAGGCGGCGAAATTGCCCGCGCCATTGGTCAGGATGGCGTCTTCCGGCAAGGCCTCAGCCAGATGGGCGATGACCTCGCTCATGTTGACCGCGCTCTTCACTTCGATCGGCGAAGAGAAGGCGACGAAGTCGGCGTGAGCGGCGGCGCCCTGATCGCTCCAGACGCGGCCCGGATCGATGGCCGACAGGGCCAGGGCGGCCAGAGAATTGTCAGAGGCCGCCGCCAGGGCGGGCGCCCAGACGCGGCCCAGTTCCTCAGCCCCCGGATGGATGTGGATCAGGGTCTCGGCGGTCTTGCTGCGGTCCAGCAGGGTGTAGCCTTGGGTCGGGTTCTCGCCCATGCGGGCGCCGATCACCAGCAACAGGTCAGCGGCCTTGACCCGCGCCACCAGCTTGGGGTTCGGGCCAAGGCCGAGGTCGCCCGCATAGCCGGGATGGTCGTTGCGGATCAGGTCCTTGCGGCGGAACGACAGGGCCAACGGCAGGCCAAGGCGTTCGGCCCAGGCGGAAATCGCGTCGGTGGCGGCGTCGCTCCAGCCCGAACCGCCGAGGATCAGCATCGGGCGTTCAGCGCGCGACAGGCGTTCGCGCACCTGCTCGACAAAGGCCGGGTCCAGCGCGGCCTTGGCGGCGACCACCGGGCGCACCGGGGCGGGGCCGCCGGCGTCATGCAGGATGTTCTCGGGCAGGGCCACGACCACCGGGCCCACGCGGCCTTGCAGGGCGGTGGCGAAGGCGCGTTCGACCACCTCGACGGTGCGTTCAGGGCTTTCGATCTCGGTCGCCCACTTGGCCAGACCGCCAAAGACCTCGCGGTAGTCGACCTCCTGGAAGGCGCCGCGGCCCCGGTCGGTCAGGGCGATCTGGCCAACGAACAGGATCATCGGCGTGGAGTCCTGATGCGCCGTATGCACGCCGATCGAGGCGTGGGTCGCGCCCGGTCCGCGCGTGACCATGCAGACGCCGGGCTTGCCCGTCAGCTTGCCATAGGCCTCGGCCATGTTGGCGGCGCCGGCCTCATGGCGGCAGACGATGACCTCGATCCGGTCGCGCACATCGGCCAGGGCGTCGAGCACGGCGAGATAGCTCTCGCCCGGCACACAGAAGACCTTGTCGACCCCGTTCATCACGAGGGTGTCGACCAGACGGCGGGCGGCGGTGTCGGGAGCTTGCGTCATGGTTTCGCCGTTAGCAGATTGAAGGATGAATTGGCCATGCAACCTTGTGGCCAAGCTTCACGTTGAAGCGCTCAATCGCCTTTTCTCGGGGAAATCTCCATGCGCAAGCTCATCGTCCTCGGCGTCATCGCCGCCGCCCTGACCACCGCCGCCTGCAACACCGTCGCCGGCGTCGGCCGCGATCTGGAAGCCGCCGGCCAGGCCGTGACGTCCAGCTCCAACTCGGCCCGCAACTAAGGGCCGCGCCGTCGGCGGGTTTGCGATCGTTTGCGATCCCGCCACAAAAGCGTAGCCTCGTTCCCTCAGACTGCCGGCTTCAACTCGGAGAACGACCATGGGACTTCTGGATAATGTGCTCGGCGGCCTCGGCGACGACGCTGCGGGCGGCCTGTCTGACCTGCTGAAGGGTCAGGGCGGCGTCGGCGGTCTGGTCGAGAAATTCGGCCAGAACGGCCTGGGCGACGTGGCGGCCTCGTGGATCGGCAAGGGCGGCAACACCGGCATCTCGGCCGAGCAGATCGCCTCGGTGCTCGGCTCCGGCCCCATCGCCGACTTCGCCGCCAAACTGGGCATTTCGCCGGAACAGGCCAGCGAGACCCTGGCCGGCCTGCTGCCGGAAGCCGTCGATCGCCTGACGCCGAACGGTTCGGCCGAGGGCGCCGACGACCTGCTCGGCGGTCTGCTGAACAACCTGCCGGGCGGCATCGGCGGCGCCCTGGGCGGCCTCTTCAAGCGCTGAGGTCAGGCCTCGGCCTCATAGGTGACGCCCGTCAAATAAAGACCGTCTGACGGCGCCACCGCGCCGCAGCGCGCGCGATCCTTGGCGGCCAGGGCGTCGGCTAGGTCGGACTCGGCCCAGCGGCCCAGCCCGACCTCGGCCAGACTGCCGGCCATCGAGCGCACCTGACGGTGCAGGAAGCTGCGCGCCTCGAACACCAGATGCACTTCCTCTCCGACGCGGCTGACGCGGGCCACGTCCAGCGTCTTGACCGGACTCGCCGACTGGCACTGGGCGTCGCGGAAGGTGGTGAAGTCGTGCAGGCCGATCAGGCTCTGCGCCGCCGCCTGCATGGCCTCGGCGTCCAGCGGCTTCTTGACGTGCCAGACCCGGCCTCGATCCAGAGCCGGGCGGCCCGGCCGGTTGAGGATGCGATACAGATACTTTCGCCCATTGGCGGTGAAGCGGGCGTGCCAGTCGTCGCTGACGGGGGCGCAGTCCAGCACCGCCACCGCCTCGTGCATCAGATGGGCGTTCAGGGCGTTCATCACCGTCCGCGCCGGCCAATCCTTGTCCAGATCGACGTGGCAGGTCTGGCCCGTGGCGTGGACGCCGGTGTCGGTGCGCCCGGCGGCGGCGATGCGCACGGTCTGGCCGGAAAAGGCCGTCACCGCCGTCTCGATGGCGCCCTGCACCGTCGGTTGGCCCCTCTGGGCCTGAAAGCCGTTGTAGGCCGAGCCGTCGTATTCGACGGTGAAGCGGTAGCGGGGCATCAGCCGAGCTGGGTTCCGGCCGGAACCGGGAAGCCCCGCAGCATCTCTTCGGCGGATTGCGCCGCCTTGCCGGGACGCTGCACGCGGCTCAGACGCACCGCGCCGGTTCCGCAGGCCACGGTCAGGGCATCGTCCAGCACCTGACCGGGCGCGCCCTGACCGTCTGCCAACGCCGACATCAGGGCCTTGATGCGCACCGGCTCGCCGTCGGCCTGAACCTCGAACCAGGCGCCGGGGAAGGGCGACAGGCCGCGAATATGGGCGTCCACCTCGGCGGCCGGGCGCGTCCAGTCGATGCGGGCCTCGGCGGGGGTGATCTTCTTGGCGTAGGTCGCTTCGCCCGTCTGCTCGGTCTCGGTGAAGCCGCCGCGCTCGATGGCCGCCAGGGCGCGGGGCCAAAGGGCGGCGCCCAAATGGGCCATGCGTTCGGTAAGCGAGGCTGCGGTGTCGTCGGCGTAGATGTCCATGACCTCGGACAGGATGATCGCGCCTTCGTCCAGGCCCTCGCTCATTCGCATGATCTGGGCGCCGGTCTGGCGGTCGCCGGCCATGATGGCGCGCTGGATCGGGGCGGCCCCGCGCCAACGCGGCAGCAGCGAACCGTGCAGGTTGAAGCAGCCCAGACGGGGCGCCTCCAGCACGTCAGGTTTCAGGATCTGGCCGTAGGCGACGACGCAGGCGGCGTCGAGTTCCAGGCTGCGGAAGGTGTCGATGGCCTCAGGGGCCTTCATGCTCTCGGGCGTGAAGACCGGCAGGCCCATGGCCTCGGCGAAGGCGTGAACCGGCGACGGCGTCAGCTTCTGCCCCCGGCCCTTGGGGCGCGGCGGTTGCGAATAGACGGCGACGATCTCGTGTCCCGAGGCGATCAGCTCGGCCAGTGACGGCACGGCGAAGTCGGGAGTTCCCATGAAGGCTAGGCGCATGGTCCCGCCTTTAGACCGTGGGGCGGATTACATCCAGCGCGTATAGACGCCGCCGCCCTCGTCCCACTCGCCGCCCGCATCCAGGGCGTCGTCGAAATCGAGCAGACGATCCAGCAGCAAGCCCGCCACCACGCCGACAGCGGCGACGGCGACGATGGTGGCCAGACTGGCGGCGCCGACCTTCTGGTTGCGGGTCAGGCGGCGACGACCGCGCGGGTCGATGATCGTGGTCTTGCGGGCCATCAGGCGGCGAGCCTTGCGTTCTTCTTGACCTTGGCCACGGCGCGTTCACGGCGCAGGCGCGACAGGTGGTCGATGAAGAGGACGCCGTTCAGGTGGTCCAGTTCGTGTTGGAAACAGACGGCGTAGAGACCCTCGATCTCTTCTTCGATCTGCTGGCCCGTGTAGTCCATATAGCGGACGCGGACGCGGGCAGGGCGCTCGACGGCGTCGAAATATTCCGGCACCGACAGGCAGCCCTCCTCATAGGAGAACATCTCGTCCGAGGCCCAGACGACCTCCGGGTTGACGAAGTAGCGTGGGTTGCGGCGCGCCAGGGCGTCTTCCTCGGTTTCCGGCTCGTCCGGCTGGCCCTCGACGACCTTGTCGCCCAGGTCCATGACCACGACGCGCTTCAGCTCGCCTATCTGGGCGGCGGCCAGGCCGATGCCCGGCGCAGCGTACATGGTCTCCAGCATGTCGTCCATGAGGGCGCGCAGCGCGTCGGTCACGCCGCCTTCGACGGGCGGGGAGACGGCCTTGAGGATCGCCAGGTCGGCGGCGTTATCGATGGTCAGGATGCGACGAATAGCCATGGCCCGCAGGTAGGGTGCAAGCGGTCAAACGTCAAGAATTACCGAGTGCGGCGCTTGGTCTTGTCCCGGCGCCGCACCCGTATGCGAAGAGGCTCAGATCGCCGGCAAGGCGCGCGGCTTGCGGTCGGAATCGATAGCCACATAGGTGAAGACGCCCTCGGTCACGCGCACCGACTGGGCCTCGGGCTGGCCGCGCGAACGCTTCCAGGCCTCGACATGAACCCGGATCGAGGTGCGGCCGGTGTGGACGACGCGAGCGTAGATCGAGACCTCGTCGCCAACCGAAACCGGCTGGTGGAAAACCATGCCGTCCAGGGCCACGGTGGCGCAGCGACCATTGGCGCGCTCAAAGGCCGGGGTCGCGCCCGCAAGGTCCATCTGGGCCAGCAGCCAGCCGCCGAAGATGTCGCCCTCGGGGTTGGTGTCGGCGGGCATGGCGATGACGCGGCCGACAGGCTGGCCTTCGGGAAGCTGAGCAGGAATCTTTTCGGCGTCGGTCATCGGGGCCTTGGAAGTCTTGGGGAGGAGAACCTTTTCCATGCGCCTGGCGAAGCGCCGCATCAAGGCTATCCGCGCGGCCGCAGCCGATCCATCAGGCCCTGAAGCCCCTGCCGCTCGGCCACCGGCGAGCGCCACAGCTCGCCCGCCCGCGCCCGTTCGCGCGCGGCGTCGAACAGGCGCTGCATCGTGGCGGTGTCAAAGCTCAGCATCCCGCCCTGATCCGGGGCGTCGGGGATGGAGGCGACGCTGATCGGCAGGCCCTGCGCCGCGCAGAAGGTCGTCGCCGTCCCCAGGGCCTGGCGATAGGAAAACCGCAACATGGCGTCGAAGCTGCGGGTGAGCACCGCCGCCACATTCGGCGCCGTGGTGCGCGGTTCCGGCTCCAGCACCGTATTGACCAGGACATGGACCCGGCCGCGATGCAGTCGTCGTCCCAGCCGGTTCCAGCGCAGCAGGCCCTCGGGCATCAGGAACAGAGGCGCAGCGACCCCGCCGTCCACGTGCATCTCCTCGAACTTGTCGCCATCAACCTCGCAGGGGATGCGACGCGGCGGGAACAGGCCCGGCAGGCTGGCGGAGGCGGCCAGAACCTCGCGAAACAGGCCCACGGCCGGCTCGCCGCCGTGCGAGGCGATAGCTCCCATGTCCCAGATGCAGGACCGCTGGCTGTCCAGATCGGTCGTCGCCACCAGAAGCCGCCGCCCCCGCGCGTGCTCGGCCCCCACGGCGTCGATCAGGGCCTCATCGACAAAGGGATGGATCAGGCCGTCCAGGGCCTCACCCTGGAACAGGCCGCCGGTAAAGGTCGAGGCCAGGCGGCGCAGGCTCAACAGGTCAGCGGCGTGTCCGCCGACATAAGCGTCGGCCAGACGCTCGTCCCAGGTCGCTCCCAGAAAGGCGAAGGGCGCGATCAGAGCGCCGGTGCTGACCCCGGTCACCAGGGCGAACTCCGGCCGCGCCCCGGCCTCGGTCAGACCGACCAGAGCACCGGCGCCGTAAGCCCCGCCCGCCGCCCCGCCGGAAATGGCCAGCATGTCGAACCGTCCCGACGACCAGCCCGAACGCGGCAGCGACAACCGATCCGCCGCGGCCTCCAACGAAGCCTCGGCCTGTTCAACGCTCAAGCGGATGTCAGAGAAGCCTTCGATGCGCCCCCGCCCGGGCGGCGGCGCGGGCAGACGGCCTTTTGGCAGGCGCCGGACGGGAAGGACTGGCTGGCTCACACGGCCTTCATCGGGCGCCGCGCCAGGGACGTCAAATGAGGTCGTCGATAATTTGTAATGTTATTTCATATCATTTACGCACAGCCGAATGACACCACCAGCCGCCCCCTCGACCGCCGCGCCCTCCATCCGCATTCAGTCCATCGACGCCCTGCGCGGCCTGGTCATGCTGCTGATGCTGGTCGATCATGCGCGTGAGTTCTTCTTCATCCACGCCCAGGTCTCGGACCCGATGGATGTCACGGCGACCGCTCCGGTCCTCTTCTTCACCCGGATGACAGCGCATCTTTGCGCGCCCATTTTCGTGGCCCTGACCGGGCTCAGCGCCTGGCTCTACGCGTCGAAAAAGGGCGGCGCCCCGGCGGCCTCGGCCTTTCTGTTCAAGCGAGGCCTGTTCCTGATCGGGCTGGAGCTGACTCTGGTCACATTCGCCTGGACCTTCTCCCTGACGCCCACCACCGTCTTTCTGCAAGTCATCTGGGTCATCGGCCTGTCGATGATCGCCTTGGCGGCCCTGGTCCATCTGCCACGCGGCGCGCTGATCACGCTCGGCCTGGTCATCATGCTGGGACACAATTTTCTCGATCCGATCACGGTAGCCGAAGGTGCCCCCGGCCACGCCGTCTGGGCCGTGCTGCATGATCGCGGCTACATTGACCTGCCATGGGGCGGGCAGGCGCGGACCTCCTATCCCCTGCTGCCATGGATCGGCGTCATCGCCCTGGGGTATGGCATCGGCCCCTGGTTTGTCGCCGACGGCGCCACGCGACGCCGCCGCCTGGTCGTTCTCGGCGTCGCCATGCTGGGACTGTTCGCCGTCCTGAGGACCATCAACCTCTATGGCGATCACCCATGGAGCGTGCAGCCCGATCTGCTGCGCACGGCCATGAGCGTGCTCAACCTGACCAAGTATCCGCCCTCAGCGGACTTCCTTCTGGTGACGCTAGGCGTCGGCGCCCTGCTGCTGGCAGGACTGGAGAGAGCCCCGCGTCGACTGGTCGGCCTTCTCGCCGTCTTCGGCGGCGCGCCTTTGTTCTTTTACCTGATCCACCTCTACGGCCTGCACCTGCTCAATCTGGGCGCGCTTGCGGTGTTCGGCCCCAACCAGGGCGAAGTCTTCAGCCTGCCAAGCGTCGGCTGGATCTGGCTGCTGGCGCTGATCGTCGCTGTCCCCAGTGCGTTCGCCTGCCGCTGGTTCGGCGAGGTCAAGCGCCGCAGTTCGCAATGGTGGATGAAGTATCTCTGAGCCCGCGCATCAACGGGCCGCGAGATGACCGGACCGGCAAGGAAGATGGCGCACCCGACAGGATTCGAACCTGTGACCTCTGCCTTCGGAGGGCAGCACTCTATCCAGCTGAGCTACGGGTGCGTCTGCGGCTCTAGAGCCGGACGGCGGTGCTTACAGCATGGGCCGGGCGGCCTCAATCCCTGAATCTCGACGGGACGCCTTCTTGGGCGCGGCTTGGCTCAAGAGCTGCAAAGGCCTAGCCTCGCGGTCGGAGAGAGGGAGTTTCCATGCGCGTTTCCAACATCGCGGCCCTGACGGCCGGCGCCCTTCTGGCCGCCTGCGCCGCCACGCCGAAACCGGCGGCGGACAGCCTGGACGCTGTGGCGCGCGACTATGTCGCCCTGACGCTGGAAATCGGCGAGCGCGAGCCGGGCTATGTCGACGCCTATTACGGCCCAGCCGAATGGGCCGAGACGGCCAAGGCCCATCCGCGCGCCCTGCCCCAGTTGGCCGAGGGCGCGACCGCCCTGACCCGGCGACTGGACGCCCTGCCGACCGCCGGTCTGGACGCCGAAAGTCGGCAACGCCGCGCCTATCTGTCGGCCCATGTTTCGGCGGCCTCGGCGCGTCTGCGGATGCTGGGCGGCGAGAAGATGAGCTTCGCCGACGAGGCCGAGGCCCTGTTCGGGGTGCGTCCGGAACTGCGTCCGCTGTCGTCCTATGATCCTGTGCTGGCGCGCATCGACGCCCTGATCCCCGGCGAGGGGCCGCTGGCCGACCGGGTCGCGGCGTTCCGCGCCCGCTACGTCATTCCCAAGGATAAGCTGGAGCCGGTGATGCGGGCCGCGATTGCCGAGTGCAAGGCGCGCACCGAGCGGCACATGACCCTGCCCGCCAACGAGACCTTCACGCTGGAGTTCGTCAACAACAAGCCGTGGTCGGGCTACAACTGGTACAAGGGCAATGCCTTCAGCCTGATCCAGGTCAACACCGACCTGCCCATCTATATCGATCGCGCCGTCGATCTGGGCTGCCATGAGGGCTATCCCGGCCACCACGTCTATAACGCCTTGCTGGAACAGACCTTTGTGGAACAAAAGGGCTGGGTCGAGATGAGCGTCTATCCCCTGTTCAGCCCCATGTCCTTTATCGCCGAGGGCAGCGCCAACTACGGCATCGACCTGGCCTTCCCCGGCCATGAGCGCACCGATTTTGAAAAACGCGTCCTCTATCCGCTGGCCGGGCTCGACCCGGCGACGGCCGAAGCCCAGACGCAGCTTCTGGCCCTGACGCGCGAACTGGGGCGGGCGGAATACACCGTGGCCGACGCCTATCTGACGGGGCGCATCGACCGCGAAACGGCGCTGGACCAGTTGCAGAAATATAGTCTGGTGGCGCGCGACCGGGCGAACCAGCGGCTGAGCTTCATCGAGACTTACCGCAGCTATGTGATCAACTACGGTCTGGGCCGCGACATGGTGCAGGCCTGGGTCGAGGGTCAGGGGCCGGATCACTGGGCCACCACCGAGCGGCTGCTGGCCAGCCAGACCCTGCCGGTGGATCTGGACTAGGACCGCGAGGCAACCCCCATCGCGCAATTGCGTTTACCGCCAAGGTTCAACGCAAGAAGGGGGACATCCCATGCGCATCCGCATCCTGACGATCGCCGCCGCCTCGGTCCTGGCGCTCGGCGCCGCCGCCTGCACCCAGGCCGAACAACAGAAGGCCGAGGCCAATGCCGAAGTCGCCGGCGACAAGGCCGCCGACGTCGCCGCCCAGACCGGCGAAGTGGTCGAGTCCGGCGCCATGAAGGCGGCCCAGGCCGTCGAGGACGGCGCCGGCAAGGTCGCCGACAAGCTGGAAGACAATCAGGCCCAGGCCGCCGCCGAAGGCCGGCCCGGCGCTGTCGATCCGACCACGGACACTCGGGTCCCCGCCAAGAACTGATGGGGCAGAGGCCCTTCTCCCGCCAGAGAAGGGCCGACCGTCAGGTCAGCTTGTTCGCCTTCCTCAGGCCGGGGAAAACCTTGGCCCAGATGCCGGTGGCGGCCAGGGCGCCGACGCCGCCGAACACCGCCGCGCCGACAGGGCCGAGCAGACGCACCATGACCCCCGAATAGGCCTCGCCCAGCTCGTTCGAGGCGCCGATGAACAGCATGGACACCGACGACACCCGCCCGCGCATATGATCGGGCGTGGCCAGCTGGATCAGGGTCTGGCGAATATTGACGCTGATCATGTCCGCCCCGCCGCCGATGAAGAGGGCCAGGGCGCTGAGCCAGACCCAGTGCGACAGGCCGAACGTCAGGGTGGACAGGCCGAACACCGCCACGGCCGCGAACATCCAGCGCCCGCCATGTTTCACGATGGGGAAGCGGCTCAGATAGAGGGCCACCAGCAGGGCCCCCACCCCGAACGAGGCGCGCAGCAGGCCGAACCCCTGCGGACCCACATGCAGGATGTCGCGCGCGAAAATCGGCGTCAGCAGGGCCACGCCCGCGAGCAGCACCACCACCAGATCCAGCGAGATGGCGCCCAGCACGATCTTGGTCTTCCAGACATAGGACAGACCCTCCTTGACCAGCTCCAGCGGGCCCACGCCCGTCTCGACGAACTGCGGCTTGCCCTTGGTGCGGATCAGCAGGAAGCAGGCGATGGCCACAAAGAACAGCGCCATGGCCGAGGCGTAGGCCCAGGGCACGGCAAAGCCGACGATGACCCCGCCTAGCGCCGGCCCGGCGATGGCTCCGGTCTGGAAGGCGATGGACTGGGCCGCGATGGCGGGCGGCAGGGCCTTGCGCCCCACCACCATGGGCAGGAAGGCCTGACTGGCCGGGGCGAGGAAGGCCCGCGCCGCGCCGAAGACGGCGGCCACCGCCAGCAACCCCCACAAGGGCGGCGAGCCGTGCAGGGCCATGGCGAGGAAGGCCAGGGCGCACAGGCTCTCCACCACGATGGACAGGGTCACGGTGTGCTTGCGGTCACGCCGGTCGGCCATGGCCCCTGCGGGCAGTGTAAAGGCCAGCAGCGGCAGGAACTGACACAGGCCCACCAGACCCAGATAGAGGCTGGCCTCGGCGATCGGATGGTCGCGCCGGGCGATCTCATAGACCTGCCACAACAGGGCCGAAGACTGGATCTGGATGCCCAGAACCGCCGCCACGCGTCCGACCCACAACAGGCGGAAATCGCGAATGGCCCAGGGACTGGACGGGCCGTCGTCATGAGACTCGGGCGGCAAGGGCGGCTGGGGCGGGACCGTCGGGGCGGTGTCGATGCTGTCTGTGGTCACGTTCTTCTGGGCGTCTTCGGATAGGGGGTTCCGTCGCGATGGAAGTAGCGGTCGGCGCCCTTGGGGAGGATCATGTCGATATCGGGATAGTCGCAGGCGTCCTCGGTCGGACGGCGCGAACCGACCTCCAGCAGGACAGCGTCATGCTCTGAACGGTTCTCGATCTTGTGGCCGTTCGGCACGCCCGCCTTGAAACCGGCGCAGTCGCCCGCGACCAGCCGCGTCTCGCCATCGTCCTCAATCAGGACCACCTCGCCCTCGACCACCCAGACGAACTCGTCCTCGGCGCTGTGCCAGTGACGCTGGCTGGACCAGGCCCCGGCGGGCAGGCGCAGCAGGTTGACCCCGAACTGGTCCAGACCGACCGCGTCGCCCAACCGCCAGCGCCGTCGCGGCTTGCACGGAGCAGCGAACTCCTGGGGGTATCCGGTCCCGTGGCCGGTCGGTGCATTGTCGATGTCGATCTTCGGCACGGTTTCGGGCCTTCTCGCGGGTGCGGGATATGCCTAAAGCATAGAGCCCATGAGCGCCGCATCACATTCCGTCATCGATCCTGTCGAACTGACCCGCGACCTGATCCGCATTCCCTCCGTCACCCCCGCCGACGAAGGGGCGATGGACGTGCTGGAACGCACCCTGACCGGGCTCGGCTTCACCTGCCGCCGCATGGTGTTCGAGGGGCCCAGCGGGGTCGGCCACGACGCCCGGATCGAGAACCTCTACGCCCGCCGCGGGACGGCCTCGCCCAACCTCTGCTTTGCGGGCCACACCGACGTGGTGCCGACCGGCGACCTGACCGCCTGGACCGCCGCCCCGTTCGAGGGCGAGACCCGCGACGGCATCCTCTATGGCCGCGGCGCCGTGGACATGAAGGGCGGCATCGCCGCCTGGGTCGCCGCCGTCTCGCGCATTCTGGCTGAGGGCGACGTGCCCGGCTCCCTCTCCTTCCTCATCACCGGCGACGAGGAAGGCCCGGCCCTGCACGGCACCAAGCGGGTGGTCGAGGCTCTGGCCGCCGAGGGCGAGGTCATCGACGCCTGCGTGGTCGGCGAGCCATCCTCGGCCCACCACCTCGGCGACATGATCAAGGTCGGACGGCGCGGCTCGCTGAACACCTGGATCACCGTCCACGGCAAACAGGGCCATGTCGCCTATCCCGACCGCGCCGCCAATCCTGCGCCGGTCGTGGCCAAGCTTCTGGCGCGTCTCGACGCCCACATTCTGGATGAGGGCTACCCGGAGTTCCCGCCGTCCAACCTCGAGATCACCACCATCGACGTGGGCAATCCGGCGACCAACATCATCCCGGCCGAGGCGAAGGCGCGGCTCAACATCCGCTTCAACCCGACCCATACCGGCGACGGCCTGATCGACTGGCTGAACCGCGAGGCGGGTCTGGTCCAGGCCGAGACCGGGCTGCGGATCGAGTTGGAGCATATGTGCTCGGGTGAAGCCTTCCTGACCGAGCCCGGCGTCTTCGTCACGGCGGTGCAGGACGCGGTCGAGGCGACCTTGGGCCGCCGCCCCGAGGCCTCGACCACCGGCGGCACCTCCGACGCCCGCTTTATCCGCTCGCTCTGCCCGGTGCTGGAGCTGGGCCTGGTCGGCCAGACCATGCACCAGATCGACGAGCGCGTGCCCGAGGCCGAACTGCGCGCCCTGACCGACGCCTATCAGGCCGTCATCGCCACAGTGTTCGAGCGGCTGGAAACTTAATTCGACGGGTCATGTCACAGGCGGGCGGCCTGTCTCGTCATGGAGGCGACGCGCAATCAGGCGCCGAGGAGAGATGACATGACCCCGCGTATCGCCAACAGCCCCTTCAAGGCCGCCCCCGACGCCTATCAGGCCATGATCAAGCTGGAGCAGACCATCGGCGCCAGCGGTCTGGAGCACAGCCTGCTGGAGCTGCTGAAGACCCGCGTCTCGCAGATCAACGGCTGCGCCTACTGCCTGCACATGCACACCAATGACGCCCGCAAGGCCGGCGAGAGCGAGGTGCGGCTGCATCTGCTGGCCGCCTGGCGCGAGTCCTCGCTCTACACCCCGCGCGAGCGCGCCGCCCTGACCTGGGCCGAGAGCCTGACCCGGATCGAACAGACCCAGGCCCCGGACGCCGACTATGAAGCCCTGAAGGCCGAGTTCAGCGAGAGCGAACAGGTCAACCTGACCTTCGCCATCGGGGCGATCAATGTGTGGAACCGGCTGGCGGTCGGCTTCCGGCTGGCCCACCCGGCGGAACCGGCGCGTGTCGCGGCCTGACCCCGCCACCGACGTCTTCGAGGCGCACCGGCCCCGGCTGGCGCGCCTCGCCTACCGTATGCTGGGCTCCCTGGCCGAGGCCGAGGACGTGGTGCAGGAGGCCTGGCTCCGGTGGAGCCGGGTCGATCCCGCCGAGATCCGCGAGCCCGCCGCCTGGCTGACGCGGACCACGACGCGGCTGGCGCTGGACCTGCTGAAATCGGCCCGCGTCCGACGCGAGACCTATGTCGGATCATGGCTGCCCGAGCCCCTGATCACTGGCCCCGAGGCGGACGCGGAGTCTTTCGCCGACGACCTGACCCTGTCGCTGATGACGGCCATGGAGCGGCTGTCGCCGCTGGAACGCGCCGCCTTCCTGCTGCACGACGTGTTCGAGGTCGGCTTCGACGAGGTGGCGGCGACGCTGGAGCGTGATCCCGCCTCGGTGCGCCAGCTGGCCAGCCGCGCCCGCCGCCATGTGCAGGAAGCGCGTCCCCGCTACGCCGTCGCGCCCGAGGAGGGCGAACGGATCGCCCGCGCCTTCTTCGACGCCTCGCGATCCGGCGACCTGGCGGCCCTGGGCGCGTTGCTGGCGGAAGGGGCGACCCTGAGAGCCGACGGCGGCGGCAAGGTGATCGCCTTCCACAACCCGATCCACGGCGCCCGCAAACTGCTGCGCCTCTTCGCCGGGCTGAACCGCAAATACGGCGCCGAGGCCTATGAGATGATCCGGCCCATGTGGATCGACGGCCTGCCCGGCTATGTCAGCCTGGAGCGCGGTCGGGTGTTGCAGACGACGGCCCTGGCCATCGAGGACGGGCGCATCCTCGACATCTTCATCACCCGCAACCCGGACAAGCTGGCGCGCATCGCCGCCCTTCTGGACCTGCCCGGCCGCGAGGCGGCGAACTAGGCCTCGCCCGCCGCTTCCAGACGGGCGATGCGGCGGTCCATGTCGGCGACCTGATCCTTGAGCCGCTGGGCTTCCGACTTCATATCGACGGGCGTGCCGTCTTCATAGGTGATCTGCGCGCCCTTCTCGATCAGGTCGAGGCGGTAGAGGGCGGTGACGCGGGTCGCCTTGAACCGCTCCAGTTCGCTGTCCTTGTCTAGCGCCATCAGAGCGCCGCCACGACGATGATCTCGACCAGGTATTCGGGCGAGGCCAGCTTGCCTTCGCTGGTGGCGCGGGCGGGCGGATTGGCCTGATCGACCCAGGCGTCCCAGACGGCGTTCATGGCCTCGAAATCGGCGATGTCGGCCAGCCAGATGGTGGCCATCAGGATCTTGGACTTGTCGGTGCCGGCCTGGGCCAGCAGGGCGTCGATCTCGGCCAGGGTGGTCCTGGTCTGGGTCGTGACGTCGTCGCCCGGCTCGCCGACCTGACCGGCCAGATAGACGGTATTGCCGTGGATGACGGCCTCGCTCATGCGGGCGCCGGGCTGGATGCGGGTGATCATGGGGAGGCCTCCTGAAATCGGACCTCCGGCTTACCCCAGCAGCAGGTCCATCGCCAGCAGGGCGGCAAGGAAGACCGCCGCAAAGGAGATGCAGAAGAAGACCGCGTCACGCAGACGACTGCGCGCAGGACGCAGCGGCGCGGCGGACGGCAGATTGATCGGCAGGCGCGACATCGGCGGACCTCTCGTCAGGAATGGCGAGGATGCGCCCGCATGCTTACCCCTTGATAAACAGAAACAATCAGTTTTCAGGCCGTTCCAGGAAGCGCAGGGCGCTGAAGACGTGAGCCTTCACGCCCAGCGGCAGAACCTTCTCGTTCACGTCGAACTGCGGCGAGTGATTGGGGGCCGCGGTCGCCGGATCGACGCCGTCCGGACTGCCGCCCAGGTGATAGAAGACGCCGGGAACCGCGCGCTGGAAATAGCTGAAGTCCTCGGCCACCGTCGTCGGGGGCGTGGCCGGGTTGACCTTGCCCGACCCCGCCGCCTCTTCCAGCACCGGCGCCAGCCAGGCGGACAGGGCCTCGTCGTTGAAAACCAGGGCCGCGTTTTGCTTCACGGCGAAGTCAGCGGTGGCGCCATAGGCCTCAGCCACGTTGTCGATGGCGGCTTCGGCCCGCGCCACCAAGGCATCGCGCTGGGCCACGTCGAAGGTGCGCAGGGTGCCGCTGAGGCGCGCCTCGTCGGGGATGATGTTGTAGCGCACGCCCGCATCCATCGTGGCGATGGTGAAGACGGTCGGCGTCGTCGTCGGGTCGATGGTGCGCGCTGTCAGGGTGTTGACCGTCTGGACGACATTGGCGGCGGCGGCGATCACGTCGATCCCCTTCCACGGCCAGGCCCCGTGCGTCTGCTTGCCATGCAGGACGATGTCGACCCGGTCCGAGGCCGCCATGAAACCCTGCGGTCGATAGAAGATGGTTCCGGGAACGCCGGGCACGACGTGCAGACCGAAGATGGCCTCGGGCGCCGGGTCCTTTAATGCCCCCTCCTCGATCATCAGGGCGGCCCCGCCCAGACGTTCGCCCGGAGGCGCGCCCTCCTCGGCCGGCTGGAAGATGAAGACGACGGTTCCGCTGATCTGATCCTTCATGCCCGCCAGCACCTCGGCGGCGCCCATCAGCATGGCGACGTGGGCGTCGTGGCCGCAGGCGTGGGCCACAGGCACGGTCTCGCCCATATAGGTTCCCGTCGCGGTCGAGGCGAAGGCCAGCCCCGTCGCCTCCTTGACCGGCAGGGCGTCCATGTCGGCGCGCAGAGCGACCGTGCGACCCGGCCTCGCCCCGCGCAGCACCCCGACCACGCCGGTCTTGCCCACCTCGGTGCGAACCTCCAGACCCAGCCCGCGCAGATGGTCGGCGACCACGCCCGCCGTGCGTGTCTCGGCGAAACCCAGTTCGGGGTGCTGGTGCAGGTCGCGGCGCCAGGCGACGACCTCGGGCATGACCCGCTCCACCGCCGTCTCGACGCGAGCGGCGGGGACCTGGGCGGCGGCGGCGCTCGCCCCCGACAGGACCGCAGCGACGACGGCTGCGACGGTCAGGCGACAACGAATGGTCATGACGGACTCCCCTTTGTGAAGATCATGTTGCGCGAGCGAACGCCGCTTGTGCAAGCCGTCGCGAACGCCGATCTTCGGGCCATGAGCAAGACGCCCAAACCCTTCAAGGTGTCGAAGACCCGCTGGAACGAGGTGGTTCTGGTGTGCCGCAAATGCTCCAAGAAGCTGGACGGCGGCTTCGGCCCCGATGGCGACAAGACCCTGAAGAAGGCGCTGCGCCGCTATCTGCATGCGGGCAAGGGCCGCAAGGCCGACCTGGCCGTGGTCGGCGCCGACTGTTTCGACGTCTGCCCGAAAAATGCGGTCGTGGCGGTCAATGCCCGACGCCCTGAGGAACTGCTGGTCGTGCCCGCCGGCGCCGACCTGTTCGAGGTCAAGGCGCGCCTGGGCCTGGACGACGGCCGGCGTCTCAAACCGTCCCTGCCGAACGCAGCTCCGATCGAGACGACTTCCTAAAGTCGAAAAGCCGTGTCAGAGGCAGATCATGGACACGACCCGTATCGAGAAGCGTATCGGCGTGCATGCGCCGTCGGACCGCATCTGGGAGATCCTTTCGGATCTCGAGAACTGGCACACCTGGAACCCCTATGAGACCGGGGTGACGGGCGCCCTGGCCTTCGGCGCGGGCATCAGCCTGACCGAGGCCCTGCCCGGCATGGCCGAGCGTCAGGTCCAGGCCCGCCTGGGCGACTGGCAGCCCTATTCCCAACTGGTCTGGGCCGAAAAGCGCGGCTTCATGTTCAACGCCATCCGCTACTACGAGATCGAAGAGCTGGAGCGCGGCAACTGCATCGTCTCCAACGGCGTCATCTTCTCGGGCCTGCGCGGCGAACTGTTCCACGACAAGCACCGCAAGAGCATCCGCAGCGCCTATGAAGACATCGCCGAGGCCCTGAGGCGCGCCGCCGAGGGCTGATCAGCCCATGCCCGCGCCGCCCTTCATCATATCCATGATGTTGATGATGGCCGGGCCCAGGATGACCACGAACAGCACCGGCAGGAAGAAGATGATCATCGGCACGGTCAGCTTGGCCGGCAGCGCGGCCGCCTTCTTCTCAGCCGCAGACAGACGCAGGTCGCGGTTTTCCTTGGCCATGATACGCAGGGCCGAACCCAGCGGCGTGCCGTAGGTCTCGGCCTGGGTCATGGCCGTGGCCACGGACTTGATGCCGGGGTGATTGGTGCGTTTGGCCATGCCCTCATAGGCCATGCGGCGTTCGGGCAGATAGCTGAGCTCAGCGGACAGCAGGCTGAGTTCCTCGGCCAGTTCGATCGACTGGCTGCCGACCTCCTGGCTGACCTTCTGGATCGCCGCCTCGATCGACATGCCGGATTCAACGCAGATCAGCAGCAGGTCCAGCGAGTCGGGAAAGGCCGCCACGATCGACTGGCGACGTGAAGCAATGCGGTTCGAAAGATAGACGTTGGGCGCGTAGAAGCCGGCCGCCGCCGCGAACACCAGGGCGCACAGCTTCAGCGTCAGGTTCATGCCCAGGTCGTTGACCAGGAACAGATAGAGCGCCGTCAGCACCATGAAGAGGAAGGGCGTGGCGAAGCGGAAGAAGTAGAAGGTGGTCAGGGGCTTGGGCCCGCGGAACCCGGCCTGGGCCATGTTCTCGACGACCTTGGGGTCTTCCAGCAGCTTGATCAGGTTCAGGCGGTCGACAACGCGCTTCTTGAAGCCTTCGTCCGAGTGACGCAGCGTGGTCGTTGTCGATCCGACGCCGCCCTTCATCGCCTGGCGCGAACGACGCTTCAACTCGTCGCGCCGCTCGGCGACGGCCTTCATCCGCTTGTCCAGCCGCTCGCCGCCCATGAAGGAGTTGAGCAGGGTCAGGACGCTGGCGAAGACGGCCACGCCTACGCCGATGCTCAGCAGGTTCTGCGGGTCGGTGATGAAATGCATGAAGCCGTTCACGACGCTCTCCTCAGAACTTGAACGAAATCATGCGCTTCATCGCGAAGATGCCGCAGGCCATCCAGACCGCGCACCCCAGAAGCATGACCTGACCGCGGATGTCGGTGAACAGCAGCAGCATGTAGGCTGGCGCGGCGATCATCACGAGGACCATCACCACCGGCGGCAGCGAGCCGATGATGCCCGCCGAGGCGATGGCTTCGGACGACATGGCCTTGATCTTCTCGCTCATCATCCGCCGGGCGCGCAGGACAGCGGTCAGGTTGCCGAGGGCCTCGGCCAGATTGCCGCCGCTCTTCTGCTGAATGGCGATGACGATGGCGAAGAATTTGAGCTCGGGGACGGGCATCCGCTCGAACATCTTGTCCAGAGCCTGGGACAGGGTCAGGCCGACCCCCAGGCCTTCGACCAGCCGCTGGAACTCGGGACCCAAGGGCTCGGGGCTTTCGCGTGCGATGATCTTGAAGCAGTCGTGGACCGGCAGCCCCGTCTTGATGCCGCGCACCAGGATGTCGACGGCGTCAGGAAAGGCCAGCGAGAACTTCTTCATCCGCTTCTTGCCCTTCATGCTCACAATCCAGCGCGGCAGGCCCAGCCCCATGGCCACGCCGACGCCCAGGGCCAGGATCGGATTGAGGCCGACGACGAAGGCGACGAGCGTGCTGATCAGCCCCAGAATCACGCTGATGATGATGAAGGTCCGCAGACTCATCGACAGATTGGCCTGCTTGAGCTTGGCGCTCATGGTCATGCGGGCCTTGCGGTCGCGGCGGTCGACTTCCTGCAGTTGCTGCAGGATCTGCTTGCGTCGCGTCTCAGGCGTATTGGCTGCGGCGGCGCGCTTGCTGGCCGTATCGACCCGCGCGGCGCCGATGGTCTTGGCGCGCTTCACCGCCTGGCTCGAACCGTCGTCGCCGCTGACCAGAACCCAGCCCACGCCGCCGATCATGATGAAGGCCAGGAAGGCCGCGAGAATGGGAAGCATCAGGCCCTACTCCGCCGCGTCCAGGGCTTCGGCCAGTTCACGCTCGAGGCCGTAGTAGCGGGCGCGGTCCCAGAAGCGGGGACGGGCGATGCCGGTCGAGCGATGACGGCCGGTGATCTTGCCGTGGGCGTCCTCGCCCGTGATCTCATAGACGAAGAGGTCCTGGGTCACGATCACGTCGCCTTCCAGACCCACGACCTCGGTGATGTGGGTGATGCGGCGCGAGCCGTCGCGCAGGCGGGCGGCCTGGATGATGACGTCGACCGAGCCGACGATCATCTCGCGGATGGTCTTGGACGGCAGGCCGTAGCCGCCCATGGTGATCATCGATTCCATCCGGCTGATGGCCTCGCGCGGGGAGTTGGCGTGCAGCGTCCCCATCGAGCCGTCGTGGCCGGTGTTCATGGCCTGCAACAGGTCAAAGGCCTCAGGCCCCCGGACCTCGCCGACAATGATGCGTTCAGGGCGCATCCGCAGACAGTTCTTGACCAGATCGCGCATGGTGATCTGGCCCTGGCCTTCGAGGTTCGGCGGACGGGTTTCCAGACGCACCACGTGGGGCTGCTGCAACTGCAGTTCGGCGGCGTCTTCGCAGGTGATGACGCGTTCGGTCGGGTCGATGAAGGCCGTCAGGGTGTTCAGCAGGGTCGTCTTGCCCGAGCCCGTCCCGCCCGAGATGACCAGATTGCATCGCGCCGCGCCGATGACGCCCAGGACGCGCGCGCCCTCGGGACTGATGGAGGCGTACTCCACCAGATTCTTCATCGTCAGCTTGTCTTTCTTGAACTTACGAATGGTCAGCGTCGGACCATCGATCGCCAGGGGCGGGGCGATGACGTTAACACGCGACCCGTCGGGCAGGCGGGCGTCGCAGATGGGGCTGGATTCATCGACGCGGCGGCCGACCTGCGACACGATCCGCTGACAGATGTTCATCAACTGGGTGTTGTCGCGGAAGCGGACGTTGGTCAGTTGGACCTTGCCCGCGACTTCGATGAAGACGCGTCCGGCGCCATTGACCATGATGTCGGCGATGTCGTCCCGCCCCAGCAGCGGCTCCAGCGGACCGTAGCCAAGGACGTCGTTGACGATGTCCTGAACCAGGTGCTCCTGCTCGGCCACCGACATGGAGACGTTCTTGATCGCCACCAGCTCGGCGACGATGTCGCGGATTTCCTCGGACGCCGCCTTCTGATCCAACTGGGCCAGCTGGGACAGGTCGATGGTGTTCATCAGCGCGTTGAAGATGGTCGTCTTCGTCGCGTGATAATAGTCGGACTGCTCGCGAACGATCTCAGCGACCGCCTGAGCCTTCTTCAGTTGTTCGAGACCCGCCGTGGCGCGCGGTCCCTTGACCGGCCCGCCGGGTGTCGGTGCGGCGGCCTTGGGCTGCGGGCGAGCGGCCAGAGCGTCCAGCCGATCCACGCCCTCGGCGATCGGGGCGGCCGTCCCTTCCAATTCCTCAAGAGAGAAGGCGTCGACGGGTTCAAGCACACGCGCCTCGACCGCCGGGGCCGGCGCCGGAGCGGGTCGCGGAGCAACCGCGACGCCAGGCTGAGCTGTGCGCTTGCCGAACATGAACTCAGCGCTTCTTGCTGAACAGGGACGCCAGGATCGAGCCGCCCTTCTTGGCCGACGCGCCCGTCGGCGCCGCCGGCTTGCCCTTCATGGGCGCGGTCGGCAGTTCGCGACGCGACACGATCTGGGCCAGGGTCTCGAAGGCTTCCGCCGCCTTGGTCTTGGCGCCCGCGTCCACGATCATCTGACCATTGTTGGCGGCCGAGCCAAACACCTTGGCGTCAAAAGGAATGATCAGGCTGGGGTGGACGCCCAGGGCGGCGCCGAAATCCTTGGCCGGGATCTCAGGACGGCCCGGCACCCCGACCTGGTTCAGGACCAGACGCGGCGGGGCGTCATTGGGACGGCCCTGCTTGATCAGATCGATCATGTTCTTGGCGTTGCGAAGGCTGGCCAGATCCGGCGTCGCCACGATCACCACCTCGTCGGCGGAGATCAAGGTCTTGCGCATCCAGCCCGACCACAGGTGCGGCAGGTCCAGGACCACGAAGGGCGCGGTTGACCGGATGCGGCTGGTGACTTCCTCGAAGGCGTCCGGCTGGATGTCCCAGTCGCCGTCCAGGGTGGCGGGCGCGGCGAACAGGCTCAGCTTGTCGGTGCAGCGGACCATCATCCGGTCCAGCAGGGTGGCGTCCAGTCGGTCCGGCTGGCTCAGAGCGTCGGCGACGCCGCCCAGCGGGTCCTGATTGAAGTCCAGACCGGCGGTGCCGAACGGCAGGTCATAGTCGACGATGACGGTGTTGACGCCGATCCGCTCGCTCATGGCGTAGGCGGTGTTGTGGGCCACGGCCGAGGCCCCGGCCCCGCCGCGCGCCCCGACAAAGGCGATGGAGCGACCAACGAAGGGCTGGGCCGGGTCGGCGAACAGGCCGCCAATGGCTGAGATCAACTGCAGGGGCTGAACCGGCGCGACCAGATACTCGCTGACGCCGCGTCGCATCAACTCGCGGAACAGCAGGATGTCGTTGGCGGCCCCGATGATGACCACCTTGGTTCCCGCGTCACAGACCTCGGCCAGTTGGTCGATCTCGGCCAGCAGGGTCTGAGCGTCCTTCATGCTCTCGACGACGATCAGGGGCGGCGTCGGCTCCGACTGGTAGGCCTCGATGGCGGCGGCGACCCCGCCGATTCGGATCTGAGTCGTGGCCCGCGCCATGCGCCGATCCTGACCGGCCCGCTCGGCGGACGCCAAGGTGTCCTGACGTTCAGCGAAGACATGCACGGCGATGCGCGGAATCGACACCTCGACCGCCCCGCTCGACGCCACAGGCAGACCGGCAGGCTCATAGGACGCCAGGCCGGCCGACACCACGGCGGTTTCCTCGGTGGGATAGGCCGGAAGGATCTCATCCGGAACCATGGGCGAAACAGCCGGCGACATGACGGCGGCAGCCACCGCCGTTTCGGTCTCCGCCACCAGCTTGCCCACCGGGTTGTAGGCCTCGCCGATCGCGGTCTCCGGCGCGGCCGCCGCCCCCGGCATGGGGGCGAAGGGCGAGGGCGGGCGCGAGGGCGTGGCGGGATCGATGAACTCGTCGTCCATGTCAAACGCGTCCAGAGCGTCGAAATCCTGTGTGGCGAAAGGCTTGCTCATGTCAATCAATCCACCGCGTCAGAGATACGCGTCCCCGCGACGAGGGCTTCGCGGGCGGAGGACGTCGTCTCGCCCTTGCCGTAGCGGTCGAACACCACGGCGCGGCGTTGGGCGTCCGGCGGCGTCATGGCGCGCGGCGTGACGATGTCGCGCGGGTTGGCGATCTGGGCCGCCAGATTGGCGTTGACGGCGCAGCCGAAATTCGAGGCCGACTGATTGTCGCCTGTCCGGGTCAGGCTGCCCCACTGGGTTCCGCACTGCGGCACGACGGCGCGAACGGTTTCAAACCCGGCCAGGATCGGCGCACGCGGATCGGGGCCGTTGTAGCCGACCACGCGGATCAGATGGTCCGGCGCGCCGGCGGCCACCAGGCCTGCCTTGACGTTCCACGCCGCCTGGTTGGAAACCGGATCGCCGCCGGCCGGCGCCTCGACCACCAGGGTCGGCGCGCCCTCGATGGCGAAGCGCTGCACCAGGTCAGCCAGGGCCGCCTGCTGGTTAGCGGACAATCCCGTTTCGTGCACGGCCAGGGCGATGCGATCCATGCCCGGCTCGACCTGCAGACTGTAGCGCGACAGGGGCGTCAGCGGCGGCTCGCCGCCCAGGCTGGCCGGGCCGCCCGCGCAGCCGGTCAGCAGCAGGCCGCCAAGCGCCAGGGTCGAGGACAGGGTGAGGAAGGATTTGGCGATCATCGCGCTCACTCGATCACATAGCCGACCGGCCCCTGCCATCCTGCCTGAGCAGAGGGGGCGGGCGAGCCGTAGGCCTGGTTCAGTTGGCCGAAGAAGATGGTCTGGGCGTCCTGGGCGATGCGCAGGCCGTCAGCAGGCGTCTGCATCCGCCCCGGCGAGGTCGGGCTGACGATATAGGGCTCGACGATGACGACCAGTTCGGTCTCGCCCATCAGATAGTCCCGCGAACGGAACAACTGGCCCAGCACCGGCAGGTTGGTCATGCCCGGCAGGGAATCCACCGACTGACGTGTGGTTTCCTGCAACAGACCAGCGATCATCATCGAGCCGCCCGAAGGGATTTCGATGGTGTTTTCGCTGCGGCGAACCGTTAGGCCCGGCAAGGTAATGGAGGACGCCGTGCCCGCGCCGATGGTCAGGCCGCCGCTGGGCGTCAGCTCGGACACTTCGACCTTGACCTGCAGGCTGATGCGGCCTCCGCTGAGTACGACGGGACGGAACGACAAGCCCACGCCATAGGGCTTGTATTCGACCGAGATCTGACCTTCGCGGTCCCGCCCGGTTGGAATGGGAAACTCGCCGCCCGCCAGGAAGCTGGCGGCCTCGCCATTGACCGACGTCAGGTTTGGTTCGGCTAGGGTTCGAACAAGGCCAACGCGCTCGAAAGCCTTGATCGTCGCCTCACCCTTGTTCAGGCCATCCGATCCAGGACCGGTGCCCGGCTGAGCCGTGTCCCAATTCGAGGGGTCCCCCGGGGCGCCGCCATGAACCGTGTGGGGGCACATGGCGCCTTCGGGGAAGGCGCCGCCGCAGGGCGCCATCATCTGATAGTTCTTAGTCGTGTCGCGCGCCACACCGCCAATGATCCCACCCAACAGCGACCCGTTGACGCCCCAGGTGGCGGCATTGCCCAGCAACCACTGAGTGTCGCCGATCCGACCGATCACCGCCTGTGTGTCAAAGCCCAGTTGCTTGATCGCCGAGCGCTGCACCTCGACCACGCGGACCTTCAGAGTCACCTGGTCCGAACCGGCGACGCTGATCATGTTGACCAGCTTTTCCGGCGCCGAGACGAAGGCGCGGGCCACCTGGGCGGCGCGCTGGGCCTCAGCCGGGCTGGCGGCCGTGCCGGTCAGGATGATGCTGTCATTGACGGCCTCGGCGCGGATGTTCGCACCTGGGGCGACGCGGCTCAGCGTGTCTTGAAGCGCGCTTGTTCCGGCGTCCACGCGCACGCGCAGCGCCAGGATGGTGCGGCCCGTCGCATCCAGGAAGACCGCGTCGGTTTCACCGGCGGCGATCCCGATCACGGTGATACGTCGCGGGGAGTGCAGCATGGCCTCGGCCACCTGCGGATTGGACACGATCACGTCGCGCGCGTCGGCCGGCAGATCGACCGCGAACGAGGTGCCGCGCGGCAGGTTGACCATCTGCGGCCCCGCGCCGGTGGAGACGGCGGCGCGAGTCTGGGCCTGGGAGGCGGACACAGCCCCGCCAAGAGCGATCAGAGCGGCGCAGGCCGCCACGACCAAACGATTCATGCCCGGTTTCCTCATGGGACGGCGACCGCTTCGGCCTGGCCCTCGCGATAGACATGCACGACGCGGCCGGCGGCGGCCGCGTCGCCGCGACGCGCCGCGCCGGGAACCTGACCGGACGGCCCAGATGTGTCGGCGTAGGAACGCAGCACCAGCGACAGTTCGCCTTCGGACTTGGCCAGAGCCAGGGCCTCGGCGTCGCGGCCGCTGACCTCAAGGGTGGCGGTGGCGCCGACGACCGCCTGGGCGTCCTCGGCGGCGCGGGTGGCTTGGTCGATGGCCAGAACCTTGACGTTCTGCATCACGGTGGCGGCGACGAACTTGGTGGTTTCACCGCCCGACTGCCCGGTGTTCGGCAGCTTGACCTCGCGGGTCAGCAGGACATCGGCCCGGTCGCCTGGCAGGATGAAGCCGCCGGCGGCGGTCTCGACCGTGACGCGGATAGCCATGGCCCGCATGCCGGGCTCCAGATAGGCGGCCATATAGCCGCTGTCGCCGGCGCGGACGATCTTGCGGGCGACGATGGGCTCGCCGGCCAGAATGGGCTCACGAACGACCGAACCGATGTAGTCGGCCTTGGCGCCCCCGGAGTTCATATTCTCTGCGGCGCGGACCACGCGGGCGGCGGCGTCCTCGGCCTTCTTGACGGTGTCAGCCTTGCCTTCGCCTTCCTTGGCCGGGGCGGCGGGAACGGGCACGCTGCCGTCCGTGATGAAGACGGGATTGACCTCGTCGGCGGCCCAGTCCTTCCAGGCCAGGTCGGCGTCGGTCAGGCGACGGCCTGGCTCCAGGTCCTTGGCCGCGACCAGGACCTTGGCCATAGGGCGAGTCTCGACGGCGGCGACCGCGGTCGCGGTCGGCTCGCCCGAAGGGGAGCCCATGGCGCGAACGACCAGGGCCAGGCCGATGGCGGCAACGGCGGCGATACAGATGACAGCGATCTTGGCGGGCTTCATCGACGGTCTCCGGCAGGCGCGGCGACGTGGATTCGGTTCTTCGCCCCTTGCCGTTAACGATAGTGAGGCTTGTCGGTTAACGCGTCCCTAAGCCCGCCGAACGTCGTCAGCCGCCTGTAAAGGCCCGAACCACGGCGCTGGAGGGAAAGGCCAGAACGGCGCCGATGGCGATGGCCACGCCATAGGGAATGTCGCCTTTGGGCTGCAGCAGCCGCGCCACCCAGCCTGGGGCGTTCAGGGCGTAGACCTGCAGCCAGGTCCGCGCGGACAAGAGCACCAGACAAAAGGCGCCGCCCGCCAGACCCACGAACAGGACGAAGGGCAGGAGACCCTCCGGCCCCAGCCACAGGGCGGCGGCGGCCATCAGCTTGGCGTCGCCCCCACCGATCCAGCGCAGAGCGAACAGCCCCATGCCGACGATCAGCACCGCCAGTCCAACAGCGAAATGCAGGGCGAAGGTCGTCCAGGACAGGCCCGCCAGCAGGGCCGCCGGCACAAAGGCGCCCATCAGGGCCAGCGACACCCAGTTGGGAATCTTCATCGTCGTCAGGTCATTCAGACCGCCGACGATCATCAAGGCCGGCAGAAAGGCGAGCGAGAGCAAGATCAGCATGTCCATGCGACAACTCTAGCGCCGCGTCCGTTAAATCGAGGTTGCCGTGCGCCAGCCCCGGATCAACCGGCTGTCACGTCCTGCGGCGATGACATGTCCGTGCCGATCTTGGAGAGCCCGGCCTTCATCTGCGGACCGAAGGCGGTCAGGCAGGCGATGATGGCGACAGCCATCAGGGCGGCGATCAGGCCGTATTCAATCGAGGTCGCTCCACTCTGATCACACTCAAAGCGCTTGAGATATCGGCTCACCATCGCTCGATCATCCTTGACTGCACGACGCTCAATCAAGCGCCCCAATTTCGCAAAAAAGGGCCGGAACGTAAACGCCCCGACCCCCTTTCGACAGTTACGGTAGGCGATTAGCCTTCCGTGATGTCCTTACCGCTCGAACCTTCCATGGTTTCACCGATGCCGGTGAAGGCGGCCTTCATCTGCGGACCAAAGGCGGTCAGGCAGGCGATGATGGCGACAGCCATCAGAGCAGCGATCAGGCCATATTCAATGGCGGTAGCGCCGGATTCGTCGTTGGCGAAGTTCTTGATGAAGTTACGCATGAATATCTTCCTTCTTTGTCTAAGCGAGCAACAGTTCCATTACCAGGGTCACCGGTTTTGCCCGCTTGACCCCCGTTTGCATGGCGACCATGCGACGCCGATCATTAAGGGCGAGTAAAATGACCTCGATCGCTTCAAATTATTGATGGTTACTTTTGCGTTTACTATAGAAACATCAGATACAGCAGGCTTCAGCCTCGCCTTCAGGAATTCTTGATCTTTCAGCGCCAGGTTTCACGCCTAGCGCACGCGCGCGCTCGTTCATTCCCTCGGAGCCGCCGCCCATGCCCCGGACCTTCAAGACACTCAGCCTCGGCCTGACCGCCGCCCTGCTCGCATGCGGCCTCGCCGCCTCGGCCCAGGCCCAGTCACGCCCGCTGAATGTCGAGATCGACCACGCCACGCGGGTTCAACTGAGAGGCCCGGCGGGCTCGGTCATCGTCGCCAATCCTCGCATCGCCGATGTCACCGTGGTGGACGCCAACACCCTGTTCATCACCGGCAAGGGCTATGGCGTGACCGAGGTCATCGCCGTCGACGCCCTGGGGCGCCCCCTGTTCCAGAGCCAGGTCGTGGTCAGCGCCGGCTCGAACGGCTCGGTCCGCGTCTGGCGCGGCGGCCAGGCGACGGAAATGGCCTGCGGCTCCAGCTGCTCGCCCAGCGTGCGGGCCGTTCCGGCCTCCTGATCTCCATGGCCCGGCCGCTCCTCCGCCTTTCAGATTGGTCGTCGCCCAGGCGGCGGCGCGCGCGGGACGGCTCGGCGGCCGTCGAGTTCGGCATGATCGCCCTGCCCTTCTTCATCCTGCTGTTCGGCATTTTGGAGATCGGACTGCTGCTTCTGGTCGACGCCGTAGTCGAGACGGCGGTATCCGACATGGGCCGTCTGGTGCGCACCGGTCAGGCGCAACAGGGGGCGCTGACGCCCGCCGCACTGAAGCAAAAACTGTGCAACCAGATGAGCGTCTTCGCCGGCGACTGCCCGAAGCGCGCCTTCATTGATGTGCGCGTGGTTGAAAACTATAGCGACCCCATTGCGGACGACCCGCTGAAGTCCGGTGTCTTCGATCCTTCCGTACTCGAATATTCGCCCGGCAACCCTGGCGACCGCGTTCTGGTGCGCGTCTGGTACGAGCAGCCGATCATCACCCCCTTCATCGCCCAGGCTGTGTCGCACACCAAGGACCACAAGGTGATGTTGACCACCTCCATGGCCTTCCGCAACGAGCCCTATCAATGAGGTCGCGCCTGTTCGCGCCCCTGATCCGCTTCTGGCGAGATCGACGCGGCGTCTCGGCCATCGAGTTCGCCCTGATCGCGCCGGTTGTGATGCTGATCTACTTTGGCATGGCCGAGTTCTGCCAGGCCTACATGGCCCAGCGCCGCGCCGGCCACACCGCCTCCACGGTGGCGGACCTGATGGCTCAATCGGACCAGACCTCGACCCAGGACGTGGCCGCGGTGTTCGCCATCGGCGACATGATCATGCGCCCCTTTTCCGCCGACAAGCTGTCGATCCGCGTCTCCAGCGTCACCATGGACAACAAGGGCGTGGCGCGCGTGGACTGGAGCCAGGCCAACGACAAGGCGCTAGATCCTCGCGCGAAAGCGGAAATCATCAGCGATCTGCCGCCGGGACTGATCGAAAGCGAACAGAGCCTGATCCTGGGAGAAACCGAGTTCGAATACAATTCGGCCTTCGGTCAGGTGATCAAGAAGCCGATCAAGTTCACCCGCAGCTACTACCTGCGGCCGCGAACGGTCGAAAAAGTCACCTGCTCCAACTGCTAGACCCCGGTCAGCGCCTCCTTCAGCGCCCGGATCTTGGCCTCGGTCTCCTCGCGCTCGACGTGAGGATTGCTGTCGGCGACGATGCCGGCGCCCGCAAGGGCGCGCCAGGACCAGCCCCCCTCGCCACGCTCAAACGACGCCGTGCGGATCAGCACTGAGGCCGTCAGGCTATGGCCGCCCGCCAGCCCCAGGCCGAACAGCGAACCACACCAGGGGCCGCGCGGCGGCTCGTGGCCAGCGATCACCTTCATGGCCTGGTGCTTGGGCGCCCCGGTGATCGAGCCCGGCGGGAAGGTCGCCTCCAGCACCTCGGCCGCACGGACGCCGGGCCGCGCCCTGGCCGTCACCGTCGAAACCAGATGGTGCACGGTGGGGTGGCTCTCGACCTCGAACAAGCGCTCGACCCGCACCGAGCCGGGGACCGCCGCCCGCGCCAGGTCATTGCGCATCAGGTCGACAATCATCAGGTTTTCGGCCCGGTCCTTGGCGCTGGCGACCAGATCGGCGGCCAGGTCGGCGTCGCGGGCGGGGTCGGCGTGGCGCGGCCGCGTGCCCTTGATCGGCCGGGTCTCGATCCGGCCCGAAGCGGGATCAAAGGTCAGGAACAGCTCCGGCGAGTTGGACACCAGGACCCGCTCGCCCAGCCGCCAGAAGGCTCCATAGGCCGCGCCGCGTTCCGCTGACAGGCGCGTAAAGACCTCGAAGGGATCGCGCCCTACCTGCAAACGCCCGCTCCAGGCGCGGGCGATATTGGCCTGAAACAGCTCGCCCGCCGCGATGCGCGCCACCACATCGGCCACGGCGGCCTCATAGGCTTCAGGGACAGCCTCGCCGGTGAAGTCCTTAGCGGGCGCGGACGGGATGGACGGTTCAGCCACTTCGGCCAACCAGCCCGCTGCGCGTCGGACCTGCCCTTCCGCTTCGACCGCATCCGCGCCCCGCCCCACGGCGAAGACCTCCGCCGCCGCATGATCAAAGGCCAGCAGGCACGGATAGCGGGCCAGCATCAGGTCGGGCCAGACCTCGGCCCGGCGGCCCGTCGCCGGTCGCGCCCCGGCGTCATAGCTCATCAAGCCGACCACGCCGCCGGCGACGAAAGCCGGGTCGCGCAAGGCGTCGAAGGGCGCCGCGTCATCGACCGGCCCGACGAAGACCTGATCCGGCTCGCAGGCGACGAAGGACCAGCGCCCGCCGTGGGCCTTGGGATCGCCCGCCCCGGCCAGCAGGGCCAACGCCCCCTCGCGCCGGTTCAACCCCGCAGCCACGGCCAGTGGCTCGCGCCAGCCCAATCGCTCGGTATGGACGACCGGCAGGCTCATGCCGTCAGTCGCGCCCGGATGCGCGCGGCCAGGGCCGCGTCCACGCCCAGAGCCTGCTCCAGATAACCCGCGATCGACCCATGCCGCGCCGCGATCTCCTTGAAGGCCCCGTCCAGATAGTCGGCTTCGACGCCGAGGAAGGCGACCACCGCGCCGTGCGAAGCCGGGCGCCCCGTCATCTCGGTCAGCTTCTTCGCGATGCCTTCAGCGCGGCCCTCCAGATCGACGGCGACATTGGTCAGCAGATAGTCGTTGATGAGGTCATCGCGCGACACGCCCAGAAGGCTGTGGGTCAGGGCCGCCAGAAGGCCGGTGCGGTCCTTGCCTGCCGCACAGTGGATCAAGACCGGCCCGTCGCTTTCGGCCAGGGCGCGGAAATATCGGCTGAACAGGTCCACATGCGCCGCCTCGAACGGCAGGCGGCGATAGGTCTCGGTCATGAAGGCGCGACCGGAATCCTCGGTCAGGTCGGCGGTCTTCAGGAAGGTGATGTGCGGGGCCTCGCCGCCGTCGTCGTGATCGCTCTCTATCACCTGACCGGCCCAGCCAACGGGTCGGCGCGACGGCTGGTCGCGGCGCTCGCTGGGACGGCGCAGATCGACCACGGTGGCGAGGTTCAGCGCCGCTAGTTGGACCAGATCGGCCTCGGTCGCCTTGGCCTGATGGGCCGCGCGATACAGGCGCTCGCGCGCGATCCGGCCTTCGCCGACGGCGTAGTCGCCATAGTCGCGAAAGTTGTCGAGGGCCTGAAACGGCAGAAGGCGGTCGCTCATGACCGCCTTCCTAGGACTATTCACGCGCCAAGGCTAACGGGCGCCGACCAGACCGGACATGGCGTCCAGATAGGCGACGAAGGCGTCTCGCCCGGCCTCGGTCATCGTCGCCCGCGTCAGGGGCTTGCGGCCCTGAAAGCTCTTGGCGACCTCGACGAAACCCGCCTCTTCCAGCTTTCTCAGGTGGACCGACAGATTGCCGTCGGTGGCCTGCAATCGGGTCTTCAGTTCGTTGAAGTCCGCCGTCCCGACGCCCGCCAGATAGGCCATGATCCCCAGACGCACCCGCCCGTGGATCACCTCGTCGATGCGGCCGATATCGAAGTCTTCAGCCGTATCCGAGCCCATCAGATCACCTCCGACGGTTCCTGACGCACCAGCAGGACGCCGGGCAGCAGGGCGAACAGGAACAGCCCCGCCGCATAGCCCAGCCACATCAGGGGGCTGCCGGTCAGGAAGGCGATCAGCGGCGCGGCGATCCAGCAGGCGATGGCCAGTTTCCACTGCCATTTCTGATCGCTCATGGTCGCCGACACCGCCCAGCCCGAGCCGTAGAGGGCGAAGATCAGCGAGGGGAAGATCAGCGAGGGGATCGTGCTCTGGGTCTTCCAGCCGATCACCGCCATCGACAGCGACATGACGAAAATTCCGAGGCCGACGCCCATCCAGCCGGCGCCCGAAGCGCGATTGGCCGCCGACTGCGCGCCCGGTTTTCTATCGGTTTTGCGAATCTGCCAGATCAGGACCGCAAAGAAGGCCAGCATGGCGCCGCCCCACAAGATCGCATAGGCGACGGGCGGCACATCAAGGATGCCGCTGTCGATGCCATAGGCGACAATCGATGCGAGGCCGAAAATCACACCGGCGGAAATCAGGATCGAACCGCCCAGCAGCGGAGCCTGACGCCCCTCCTGGGCCAGGGCCTTCATATAGGCGATGTCGTCGTGGACGGACTGCACTTGGTCGCGGGTCATGGCGTCTCTCCCTGCCTGTTGATCGGACAGTGCGCCAAGAACTTTATGTTGTAAAGTTCTTTTTCTGAGACGGGAAGCGCGACGCATTCTAGGCCTTGGTCATGCGCGTCGCCTTTCATCACATCGCCTATCAGCCCCTGACCGTTTGCAACGCCCTGTCGATCGACCGGCTGGAGGCGACCGTGCGGCAAGCGGGCCTGGCCCCCGGCGCCGCCGCCATGGACATCGGCTGCGCCTATGGCGAGGTATCGATCCATCTGGCGCGAACCTTCGGCGCACAGGTGACGGCGGTCGAACTGGACCCGGTCATGGCCGAAGGCGCCGAGGCGCGCATCCAGGCGGCCAGCCTGTCGGATCGGATCAACGTGCGGCGCGAGACCTCGGCGGCGGCGCTGGCGGCCCTGCCCACCTTCGACCTGATCGTGGCCATCGGTTCGACCGAACCAGCGGGTAAGGGATTGCGCGAACCCGCCGAGGTCTTCGCCGCCCTGGCCGAGCATCTGACGCCCGGCGGCGCCCTCCTGTGGGGCGACCTGTTCTGGAAGGAAGAGCCGCCCGCGCCCCTGCGCCAGCTGGTCGAGACCGGCGGTTATTACGTCAGTCACGAGGAATGGCAGGCGGCGGCCCGCGCGGCGCGGCTGAGCGTCGTCTCGGCCGAGATCAGCAACGAGGCCGAATGGGCCGCCTATCGTACGACGATGGAGGCGGCCATCGCCGACTGGCTGGACGCCCATCCCGACCACGCCGACGCGCCCAGCGTCGCGGCCACCGCCCACCGCATCAAGATGATGCTGGACTTCGGCGCCGACTACCTCGGCTTCGGCCTCTATCTGTTCAGCAAGGGCTGAGGCGCAAAAGAAAAGACGCCCGGAGAAATCCCCGGACGCCCCTTCCATTAGAACATCGCCTCTGCGCTCAAGCAGCGAGCCGCCGCGCGGCGAGCGATAGCGCCCTTCTCTACTTATCTGAAAGGCGGCTCGTCGAAGGCGCGCAGCTTGCGCGAATGCAGCTTGCTGCCCTCGGCGCGCAGCAGGTCGACGGCCTGGATGCCGATCTGCAGGTGTTCCGAGATGGAGCCTTCGTAGAAGCGGTTGGCCTGACCCGGCAGCTTGATCTCGCCGTGCAGCGGCTTGTCCGAGACGCACAGCAGGGTCCCGTAGGGCACGCGGAAACGATAGCCCTGAGCGGCGATGGTGGCCGATTCCATGTCGATGGCGACGGCGCGGCTCTGGTTGAAGCGCAGGGCCGACTTGGAATAGCGCAGCTCCCAGTTGCGGTCGTCGGTGGTGACTACAGTGCCGGTGCGCAGCCGCTTCTTGACCTCTTCGCCCGGCGCGCCGGACACCAGCTTGGTCGCGTCATAGAGGGCGCGCTGGACCTCGGCGATCGAGGGGATCGGGATATCGGCGGGCAGGACCGCGTCCAGCACATGGTCGTCGCGCAGATAGGCGTGGGCCAGGACATAGTCGCCGATGGTCTGGCTGGCGCGCAGGCCGCCGCAGTGACCAATCATCATCCAGGCGTGCGGACGGGTGACGGCCAGGTGGTCGCAAATGGTCTTGGCGTTGGACGGCCCGACCCCGATGTTGACCAGGGTGATGCCCTGACCGTCGGCCCGCGTCAGGTGATAGGCGGGCATCTGATGGCGGCGCCAGGCCGCGTCCATGATGGCGCGTTCCGGATCGGGGGTCTCGCGGTCGATGATCACGCCGCCGGCGCACGACAGGGTCTGATAGACGCTGTTCGGATCGGCCAGCTGGGCGCAGGCCCAGCGCACGAACTCATCGACGTAGCGATGATAGTTGGTGAACAGGACATAGGACTGCACGTCCTCGACCGGGGTGCCGGTGTAGTGGCGCAGGCGGGCCAGCGAGAAGTCGGTGCGCAGGCCGTCGAACTGGGCCAGGGGGAAGTCCTCGCCCGGCGCGAACAGGCCGTCCGAGATCTCGTCGCCGATATGAGCCAGATCCGTGGTCGGGAACCAGCGCGCGATGGCGGCCGTCATGGTGCTGTCCAGCGCCACGCCGGAACCGTCCAGCACATAGGGGAAGGGGATTTCCTGATCCGACGGCTCGACCGAAATGGACGCGCCATATTCGTCGGCCAGCAGGGTCAACTGTTCCAGCAGATAGTCGCGGTACAGGTCGGGGCGGGTGACGGTGGTCGTATAGACGCCGGTGCGCGACAGGCGGGCGAAAGCTCGCGTCTCCAGGTCCTGCGGACGGTCGCCGAACCAGCTGACGGTCAGTCGGGGATAGGCGAACAGGCCGGCGGCCCGGGCCTCGACGTCGGCGCGTTCGCCGGTCTCGAGGAAGCGCTTCACTGCGGCTCGCAGATTGGCGACGGATTGATTGTAGAGGGTTTCGAGGCGGTCCAGCGCCGCCTGGGGGGTCATCTTGTCTGTCATGACTTCCTCTAGCGGAAAACCGTGACCATGGCGAGACGGGGAAACACAAGGACACGACTGTTGACCAGCGGCCTCGGACAGGGTTCCGCTGCGCCCAGGAGGATCGCCCATGTCCAGACGCTCGATTTTCGCCGCCGCCCTGCTGGCCCTGACCGCCGCGCCCGCCCTGGCCGAGGTGAAGTCCGCCGCGCCCGGCGGCTTCGAGGTCGGCGGAACCGTGAGCATCGACGCCTCGCCCGCCCGCGTCTGGACCGTGTTGACCGCGCCCGACGCCTGGTGGAGTCGCGACCACCGCTGGTTCAAGGACTCGACCCTGTCGCTGGATCTCGCGCCCGGCGGCTGCTGGTGCGAACGGGCGGCGGACGGTCGCGTCTCGCGCCATCTGGAAACGGCCCTGGTCGAGCCGCAATCGAAACTGGTGCTGCGCGGCGGGCTGGGCCCGCTGCAAGGTCAAGGCGCGAGCGGCGGTCTGACCTTCACCATCAAGGCCGTCGGCGAGAGCAGCACCCTGACTTGGTCCTACATCGTCGGCGGCTATACGCCGGGCGGGCTGGAAGCCTGGGCGGCGCCCGTCGACGGCGTCCTGTCAGCGCAGATCGCCAGCCTCAAGACCCGCGCCGAGATCCCCGATTAGGCCAGCTCCCGACCAAAGAAGACCGCCGCGTCCGCGACCAGACCCGCCTCGTCAGCGAGGACAAGGCTCTGGACCCATCCGCCGACCGCCTCGATCCGGGCCGCCAGCATGGTCGCGGCCTGATCCCGGCCGCCCAGCCAGACCGGCGCGGCGCCGGCCCGGACATAGGCCTCAGGGTGCGTCGCCGTCAGGTCACGCCTCGTCTCTGGCGGCCGCTCCAGCGCCCCCGCCGCCCGGATCAGATCGGGCCGCCCCCTAGCGGCCATGTAGCGCCGGTCCAAGGCGATCATCAGGGCGGCGTCCGCGCTTCTCCCCAAGCCCAGGACGCCCAGCCGTGCGGCATCACCGCCGTATTCTGACGCCCGATCCGCGACCCAGGCCGTGGCGACGGCGGCGTCCGCGACCATCGCCGCGCCCGAGCCGCGCACCATCCGCAGATCCGCCAGGGCGACGACAAAGCCGCGCCGCGCCATCTGACGGGCGATCCGACGCCCCTCGCCTCGCCGGTCGTCGAACACCACCAGGACCGGCAGGCCCGCCGCGCCGCGCGGGACATGCATCTCAACCGTCTGACGCGGATCAGGACCATAGCGCAGCCCCGGCCGGTCTCGCCTCGCCGCCCAAGCGTCGCCGAGCGGCGCGGCCGCAAGGCCGCCGATCAGGGAGAGGAACAGGCCTCGACGGGTCATGACGCTCCGGCGACTGAGGAAGCCTCTTATCGCCACGCAGCGCGTCCGGCTCAACCGCCCCGCTTCATCGTCAGGCCTTGCGCGCCGCTGGCCGTCGCCGCTTCGGCAGGCCGCTGGGGTTGCCCCAGAAGGTGAAAACCGCCAGCGAACCCAGCAGGGTCAAGGCCACGCCCGAAGCGGCGACAACGAGGCGATACGGCAAGCCGCCGACCTTGGCCGCGTGGATTGGATACTGGGCGTTGGCCACCCGCAGGCCCAGCGGCAGGGTCAGGGCGTCGCGCACGCCGACGATGCGACCGTCGGCCGGGTCGAACCAGACCTGGGTGCGGCCGTTGGGCAGCCACTCCGCCGCCCGCTGCATCCGCAGGTTGATGAGGCCGCCGGACTTGGTCGGCAGGGACATGATGCGCGGCGCCGCATCGGGGAAGCGGCCTTGCGCTTCAATCATCATGGCGGACCAGTCCAGGTCGGGCGACAGGGCGCCGCCCTCATGCTTGGGCGCGGCCATAATGGCCTTCAGGTCCTTGCCCGGCGACAGGGCCATGGCCAGGCCTTCGTAGAGCGGCAGGGCCAGGATGGCCCCGGTCGTCAGCACCACCGCCAGCACCGGCGCGCTCCACACCCCCAGGTCGCGGTGATGCTTGACGATGCCGGGGCGTTTCCATGTCTTCGGCAGGACGGCGAAGACGAAGGTCCGCCGCGTCGGCCACCACAGGATCACCCCGGTGATGACAAAGCCCAGACCCGCCAGACCCGCGATCCCGGCGATGGTCTTTCCGACATCGCCAATCAGCAGATAGTGGTGCAGGTCGAACAGCCACAGTTCCGGCCGCGCCCACAGGCTGCCCCAGCGCGCCACCACCTGCCCCGACTGGGTCGCATAGGCGCCGCGCGTCTTCTCTTCATAGTTCAGGCGATGGATGCCCAGACGATCGTCGGCCAGGATGACCGAACGCGGCCGGTCGGACGCCGAAAACGCCTGGTCCAGCGCCGCCCCGATCAGCCGGGGGTCCGAAACCCGCGCCTCGGTCGCGTGGGGCACGACGGCGCGCAACCAGTCGTCCTTGAACACCAGAACGGTTCCGGTCAGCCCCAGGACGAACAGCAGCAGGCCGATCAGCCCCCCGGTCCAGCGATGCGCCAGTCGGACCAGACGCATCAGAAGCGACGGTCCCATCCGAGGGTGAAGGACCGGCCCCGGCCGGCGAAATAGCGCAGGTTGTCGGTCGGATTGCTGGTGTCCGAGCTATAGGTCACATAGTCCTCGTTGAAGAGGTTCTGCACCGCCAGCGACACCCCGCCGAAGGCGAAGTCATAGCGCAGATAGGCGTCAGCCACGGTGTAGCCTTCGAAATTGTTGCGCGCGTCGCCGCCTTCGAAGTCCCGCGCCAGATAGGCCTGGACCTGCAGACGCGCCGACAGCGGGCCGTTGGCGTAGACAGCCGCCGCATTGATCCGGTCCGGCGAGATATTGGCCCCGTCCAGATCCTGATCCACCCGCCCGTCGTCATTGGTGTCGGTCTGGCCGCGCAGGCGGGCATATCCGGTCGAGACCGTCAGCCCCTCGATCGGAGTGCGGGCGCGCAGGTTCAGCTCCAGCCCCTCGATCTCGACCGCCTGACGCTGGACGTCATAGACGCCGTCAGGGTTGCGAACGAGGAACTGCCCCAGGTCCGACGAGGACCAGAAATAGGTCGCCCCGGCCTCGAACGGTCCGCGCTTCACCTCCAGGCCGATCTCCTGATTGTCCGAGACCACCGGACTGATGTCGAGGAAGCTGTCGACCTGGACGCCGTCCACATTGATCGAGCGCAGGATGCGGCCGACGTCCGGCACGGTATAGCCCTCTGCGTAGCTGGCGTAGGCGCGCACGCCGTCCATCGGCTCATAGACCACGCCGCCGTTGACCAGGGTCGCCTCGAACTTGGGCGTGCCGCCCTTCACACGACGCGAGCCGTAGGAGGCCAGGGTGGTGAAGTCGTTGACCGACAGCTCGACGTTTTCCTGACGCACGCCGCCGGCCAGACGCACCTTGCCGTCGAACAGGCGCATATTGGCCTGGACGAAGGGGGCGACGCTCTGGAACTCGGTCGGCGGCACCCAGGCGCGGTTGGTGGCGATCAGCAGTTGTTCGGTACGGTCCTTCATCGCGTCCAGACCGAGGGTCGCGGTCAGGCCCGGAACGCCCGGCACGGCCCGCTCATAGCTGGCGCGCGCGCCCAGCTTGCGCGAACGGTTCGACGACTGGTCGAACAGGGTGCCGATCGGGGCGATGCTGGCGTCCTGCATGGTGGCGGAACGGTCGCCGCCGAAGGTGTCGCGCGTGCGGTTGAAGAAGACCTGGGCGCTGAAGTCGCCGCCCCACAGGTCGCTGTCGGTCAGCGAAGCCGAAACCGTCTCGACCCGGTTTCCGGCGGGCTCGCCCTCGATCTGGCCGCGCACGCTGCTGGCCGGACGGCCGATGTTGCGATCGCCAGGGACACGGACATAGTCGCCGTCGCCTTTCAGCTCGAACCGGTTGGCCAGAAGGTCCAGGCGCACCGTGTCGGTCAGGTCCCAGCCGAAACGGCCGAAGAAGGACAGGGCCTTGGAATCCTGCACCTCCCCCTGGGTGTTGTCGACGCCGACCCGGCGGCCGTTGGCGTCATAGAAGGCGCCGCGCTGGTCATAGGCGACGCCGAAAACGCCGTCGAAGTCGCCGTGGCGATAGGCCGCCAGACCGCCCAGCTTGGCCCCGATGCCGTCGCCTTCCGGCCCGCCCGAACTGGACACCTGGGCCAGCATCCGGCCCGTCAGCCCATCCTGGGTCGGCGCGCCCACCGTCACCTGATTGACCACCCCGCCGGTGGCGCCGATGCCCTGCAGGGCGTTGGAGCCGTAGATCAGCTCGACCCGGTCCACGAAGAAGGGATCGATCGTATAGCCGTCGCGCGAGCCGTCGCGGATCGGCGTCGACTGCGGAATCCCATTGATGGCGTAGAGCGGCGAGCGGCCACGCAGGCTCTCGCCCGAGCCGGTCAGCTTCTGCCGCGTCGGCGAGAAGGAGGGCGACAGGGTCGCGACCGCGTCGATCACCGAGCCGCTGATGGCCACCTGCTCCGACAGGGTCTTGCGGTCGATGACGTCCACCGTCATCGGCAGGGCGCTGGCCGGCAGGATGGTCCGCGCCGCCGTCACCACCACTTCTCCGACCGTGCTGACTTCGGGCTCCTGCCGCGCCGTCTGGGCGGCGGCGGTCGAGCTCAAGGCCGTCCCCGCGAGCAGGACCGAAACGGCGATGAGGCGCGAGGATCGGTGCGAGGCCGGGGCGGTTGAAGTGAACATGGGGGGCTCCTGAAGAAGGCCCCGCGCTTAAATGCAATTGCGAGCGACTTGCAACACAAAACCCGTGTCGCCCAGGAGAGAATGCGCTCTCGTCGTCACGTTTCACTCATCGATTTGTCGTAAAATATTTACATTGAGAAAAATGAGCGCATAATTCGCTCTGAGTCCGGAGCGAATTCCGGCCAAGGGAGGATATCGCATGCGCCTGATCGCCGTCGCCGTCTCGACCCTGCTGCTCGCTGGAGCCGCGCCTGCCCTGGCTCAAAGCCCGGAACAGAGTCCGCAGAGCCAGAGGCCGCAGCCGACGCGCGTCTCGACCGCCCAGCCGCAGCGCGTGGTGCTGATCTGCGAAACCGACGCCGCCACCCGCAGCGCCTTCACCCGCCAGTACGGCTCCGAGCCAGTTTTCCTGACCGCGCGCGAAGCCGCCGAGGCCAAGACCGCTGGCCAGACCTGGGCCACGCCGCGCTGCATGACCGAGCGCGAGCACGGCCGCTACGTTCAGCTGACCCAGGCCTACGCCGCGCACTAAAGCCCGGTTCCAGAACGACAAAGGGCGCGGCCATCGCTGACCGCGCCCTTCTTTCTGGTCGGATGACCGGCCCTACTTGGCCAGATACTTGTCCAGCCAGCCGAAGACCTCGTTGTGCCATTGCAGGCTGTTGGCCGGCTTCAGCACCCAGTGGTTCTCGTTGGGGAAGAAGACCAGACGGCTGTCGATGCCGCGCCGTTGCAGGGCGGTATAGGTCGACAGGCCCTGGGCCGTCGGGATGCGGTAGTCGAGGTCGCCCTGGATCACCATCATCGGCGTCTTCCAGTTCTGGACGTGGTTGGCCGGGTTGAACTTCTGATAGCCCTCCGGGTTTTCCCACGGCGTGCCGCCGTATTCCCACTCGGTGAACCACAGCTCCTCGGTCGAATAGCCCATGCCGAAGGTGTCGAAGACGCCGTCATGGTTGACCAGGCACTTGAAGGCGTCGGACCAATTGCCGGCGATCCAGTTGATCATGTAGCCGCCGTAGGAGGCGCCCAGGGCGCAGGCGTTGTTGCCGTCAAGGAAGCTGTACTTCTCCTGGGCGGCGGCCCAGCCCTTCTGCAGGTCTTCCAGCGGGCGGTCGCCCCAGTGCTGGCTGATGGCGTCGGTGAACTCCTGGCCGTAACCGGTCGAGCCGTGGAAATCGATCATCACCACCGCATAGCCGGCGCCCGCATAGGTCTCGGGGTTCCAGCGGTAGGACCAGCCGTTGCCGAACGAGCCCTGCGGCCCGCCGTGGATCAGGAAGGCGACCGGGTATTTCTGACCTTCGACATAGTTGGCGGGCTTGATGACGAAGCCGTGCACCGTCTCGTCGTTCCAGCCGGGGAAGCTGAACTGCTCGAACTGCCCGAAGGCCTTATTGGCCAGCTGCGGGTTCACATTGGTCAGGCGACGCGGCATCTCGCGACCGCGCCAGGTCTTGAAGTAGAGATCGGCCGGCGAGGTCAGGGTATCGACCGACATGACGAAGCCCGAGGGCGTCTGGGCGAAGGCGCCGACATGGCCTTCGCCGGTCAGCGGCAGGACCGAGCCGTTGCGGGCGTCGATGGCGAACAGGCGGGTCTGACCGACGTCGCCGGCCGTGGTGTAAAGGGTCTTGCCGTCCGCCGACCATTGCAGGCCGTCCGCCGAACGATCCCAGTTGGCCGCGATCTGGCGCGTCTGGCCGGTGGCCACGTCCCGCAGGAAGATCGCATACTTGTCGGCCTCAAAGCCCGGACGGGCCATGGCGCGATAGGCCAGGGTCTGGCCGTCCGGCGAGAAGACCGGGCCGGTGTCCCAGGCCAGATTGGCCTCGGTCAGATTGGTCAGTTGGCCGGGCGCCGAAACCGCGACGCTGTAGAGGTCGAAGTTGGTGCTCCACGGCTCGCTCTTGCCCGCGTGACGCGCCGAAAAGACCAGCGAGCGGCCGTCGGGGGCGAAGACGAACTCGCTCTCGTCGCCGAACGGCTTGGAGGGGGTGTCGCCGTCAAAGCCCTTGGTGACCCAGACCGGATCGCCGCCCGCCTTGCCGTCCGCGCCAATGGTCTGGACGAAGAGGTGGTTCTGGGTGTGGTCGCTCCAGGTGTCCCAGTGGCGCACGAACATGCGGTCATAGACCTGCCCCGTCGACTTCACTTCGGCGGCGGCCTTGGCGCGCTCGACCGAGGCGTTCAGGTCGGGCGCTTCCGGATAGACGGCCAGCGATACCGCCACGGCGTCGCCCGCGCCGTTGATGCGATAGGCGTTGACGTCGGTCGGCAGGCTGGTGACCTGCGTCGCCGTCGCGCCCTTGTCGCCCGAGACCCAGACCTGGCTCGACCCCGAACGGCCCGACAGGAAATAGAGCTTGCCGTCGGCGCCCCAGCGCGCTGTGTTGGCGCCGCCTTCGGAAATGGCCAGCTTCTGCGCCTCGCCCTCGCCCTTCAGGCTCAGGATGTAGAGGGCGCTGGAGCGGCGGTTGGCCGCCACGTCGGTCTGGGTCAGCGCATAGACCACCCACTCGCCGTCCGGCGACACCTGCGGATCGCCCAGGCGGTTGGCTGAGATCATGTCCTGATAGGTGAAGGCGTTGGACGCAGCCGGAGCCGAAACCGCCGCCGGAACCGGCGCCTCGGCCAAGGCCGGCAGGGCCGAAGCCGTCAGCAGGGCGACGGCGCTGAGGCCGCTCAGAAGATGGGGCAGGTGACGCATGGGCGATGATCCTCTCGGGCTTCGCGGAATTCTTGGCCGCAGGCGTAGCACCAGCCGCGACCGCGTCAAACCCGACATTGGACGCCCGGGCATGGTCACGACCGCTTGCCGCCATCGCCGGGAGCGGCGACAAGCAGGGCATGAGTCCCACTGCCCCTCATATCGTCGATGTCCTGATCGCCGAGCGCGCGCCGCGTCTGACCCGCTCGGCCGCCTGGCCGGTCGTGCGCCCCCTACTGTATCGCCTGCTCGACTACGCCAAGGCCCGACGCATGGCCGACGCCATCGGCCCGATGGGCGGGCGTCAGGCGCTGGACCATGTGTCCGACCTGCTGGAACTGACAGTCGAGACGCAGAACCTGAACCGCCTGCCCGCGACCGGCCGCTGCCTGGTCATCTGCAACCACCCGACCGGCATCGCCGACGGCCTGGCCGTGCACGACGCCCTGCGGACCGTGCGCGACGACCTGATCTATTTCGCCAACGCCGATGCCCTGCGCGTCTCCCCGCGCCTGTCGGAAACCGTTGTCCCGGTCGAGTGGGTCACGGCCAAGCGCACCCGCGAGAAGACCCGCGCCACGCTTCAATCCGCCAAGGACGCCTTCGAGGCCGAACGCTGCGTCGTCATGTTCCCCGCCGGGCGACTGGCCCGCGTGGATGAGCAGGGCCGCTTGACCGATCCCGAATGGGCCACCACGGCGGCCTCTCTGGCCCGCAAGTACGCGGCCCCGGTCATCCCCATCCACGTCGCCGGACCGACCAGCCGCCTGTTCCACCTGTTCGACCGCTTCTCGCAGGAACTGCGCGACATCACCCTCTTCCACGAACTGCTGAACAAGCAGGGGCGTGAGTTCGACCTCAGCGTCGGCCTGCCTATCCCGTCCGCGCGGCTGGACGTGGACGCCGCCCGCGCCACCGAGGCGCTGAAGACCTTTGTCGAGCGCACCCTGCCCGCCGACCCCGACGCGGTGTTCGCATGACGACCTTCATTCTCGACGACGCCGAGGCCACGACCCGTCTGGGCCAGGCCATCGCCCCCCTGCTGGAAGCCAGCGAAGCCGTCCTGCTCTACGGTCCGCTCGGCATGGGCAAGTCGACACTGGCGCGCGGCCTGATCCGCGCCCTGACCTCGCCCGACGAGGACGTGCCCAGCCCGACCTTCACCCTGGTCCAGTTCTACGAGAGCGACCCGCCCGTCGCCCACTTCGACCTCTATCGCCTCAGCCGCCCCGAAGAGGCCTTCGAGATCGGTCTGGACGAGGCCCTGGACGAGGGTTGCGCCCTGATCGAATGGCCCGAACGACTGGGCGAGGACCCCGGCCGCATGCTCGGCCCCGACCGGCTGATCATCACCATCGCCGAAGACGGCGAGGGCCGCCTTGCGACCGTATCTGGCGCAGGCGCGTGGGAAGCGAAACTGAAGGAAGTCCATGTCTGACCGCGAAGCCCTCCGTCTCGATTTTCTGCGCTCGGCTGGTCTGGCCGAGGCCGCCCGCGCGCCCCTGCCCGGCGACGCCTCGACGCGCCGTTACGAGCGCCTGACCACGGCCTCGGGCGCCAGCCTGATGCTGATGGATCAGGCCCCCGCCGCCGAGAGCCAGCCCTGCGATCCGTCGTGGACGCCGGAACAGCGCCACGCCCACGGCTGGAACGCCGTCGCCCGCCTGTCGGCCGGACGCATCGAGGCCTTCGCCGCCGTCGCCGCCCATCTGAAATCGCTGGGCCTGTCCGCGCCCGACATCGTCGCCGTTGATGCGCCCAATGGCCTGGCCGTGATCGAGGACTTCGGCGACGCCCTGTTCGCCAAAGTCATCGAGGCAGGCGAGCCCGAGGAGCGGATGTACGCCGCCGCCATCCAGTCGCTTGTCATACTGCACGAAGCCCCGACGCCCGAGGTGCTTCACGGTCTTGCTGGCGACTGGCCCCTACTGACCTACGACCAGACGGCGCTGCAAGGCGGAGCCGACCTGTTTGTCGAGTGGCTGCCGAAGCTTATCCCATCCCTAACTTTCGATGACGCCGCTATCGAAGAATGGCGCTCCGTCTGGGCGCCGATCACGGCGATGGGTGAGGCGGGGGCCACCGTCATGGCTCACCGTGACTTCCATGCAGAAAATCTCATCTGGCTCCCGCAACGGAGCGGTTTCGCCAGAGCGGGCATGATTGATTTTCAGGATGCGGTGCGCGCTCACCCCTGCTGGGATCTTCACTCCCTGCTTCAGGATGCGAGGCGAGACCTTGGGCGTGGAACGGAAGGGTGGGCGCTTGACCGCTACTTCTATCAACGTCCTTCCGTGGACCGCGAGGCCTTCATGGCGGCCTACGCCGGACTGGCGGCGCTGAACGAGGCCCGCATCCTCGGCATCTTCGCCCGCCTGATCGCCCGCGACGCCAAGCCCAGATACGCCGTCTTCATGCCCCGCATGTGGGCCCACCTGAACGCCAACCTGAAGGCGCCGGGTCTCGAGGCCATCGCCGCCTGGATGGACCGCCACGTGCCGGAGGATGTGCGTCGATGACCGCCCCCCAGAACACCCCCACCACCGCCATGGTCCTCGCCGCCGGGCTCGGCACGCGGATGCGCCCCCTGACCAACGACCGGCCCAAGGCCCTGGTCGAAGTCGGCGGCCGCGCCCTGATCGACCACGTGCTCGACCGGCTGGCCGACGCGGGCGTCACCGAGGCCGTGGTCAACGCCCACTGGTTCGCCGACCGGCTGGAGCGCCACCTCGCCGCCCGCAGCCGTCCCGCCATCGTCATCTCGGACGAGCGCGCCGAACTGCTGGAAACCGGCGGCGGGCTTAAGAAGGCCCGCCCCCTGCTGGGCGATGATCCCGTCTTCGTCGCCAATATCGACAGCGTCTGGATCGACCGGGGCAATGCGCTCGGCGACCTCATACGCCTGTGGGACCCCGAGCGCATGGACGCCGCCCTGCTGCTGGCCCGGCGCGAAGGCTCGATCGGCTTCGAGGGCGGCGGCGACTTCTTCCTGTCCGACGACGGCGCCCTGACCTTCCGGGGCGAGGCGACATCCGCGCCCTTCGCCTACATGGGCGTCCACATCACCCGGCCCGGCTACGCCGATGCTGGCCCCGACGGCCCCTTCTCGCTCAGCCCCCTGTGGCGCCAATCCGCCGCCGCAGGTCGCCTCTACGGCTGCGTGCTGGACGGCGACTGGATGCACGTCGGCGACCCGCAGGCGCGCGACGAGGCCGAAGCGCGACTGAAGGCGCAAGCCTGATGTCCACGGGGGGCCGTTTCGATCCGTTCGCCGGAACCGGGCCGCGCTGGCGCGCCGTGCCCGCCTGGCGGCCCTTCCTCGAAGACCTCGCGGCGGGGGTGCTCGACTGGCTGGGCGATCAGACGCCCGAGACCCTGACCGACGCCACCATCCTGCTGCCCAACCGCCGCGCCGCCCGCGCCTTCTCCTCGGCCCTGGGCAAGCTGGCCGGCGACCGCCCCGTCCTGCTGCCCCAGGTGCGACCGCTCGGCGATCTGGAGGAGGATGAACCGCCCTTCGCCCCCGGCGAACTGGGTCTGGACCTGCCCCCCGCCATCCCCGCCCTGACCCGCCGCTTCGAGATGGCGCGGATGATCGCCGAGGAGTTCGAGCCGGGCCTGAAACCCCTGCGCGCCCTCGAAATGGCGGACGCCCTGGGCGGCTTCCTCGATTCCTGTCAGCTCGAAGAAGTCCCCGACCTGTCGCGCATAGCCGGGCTGGCCGAACAGGATCTGGCCGCCCACTGGCAGGACAGCGCCCGCTTCCTCGGCCTCGCCGTCGAGGCCTGGCCCAAGCGGCTGGCGGCGCTGGGTCTGGTCGATCCGGCCTGGCGCCGCGCCACCCTGCTGCGTCGCCTGGCGGAGGCCTGGGACGCGCGCCCGCCGCAACAGCCCGTCATCGCCGCCGGTTCGACCGGCACCGTCCCCGCCGCCGCCGATGTTCTGGCCGCCGTGGCGCGGGCGCCGCAGGGCGTGGTCGTCCTGCCCGGCCTCGACCTCGATCTGGCCGACGGCGTCTGGGACCGCATCGACGACCAGCACCCCCAGGCCGCGCTGAAGGCCCTGCTGGCCCGCGCCGAGGTGTCGCGCGATCAGGTCCGCCCCTGGTTCAAGCCCGCCGTCGAACCGCGTCTGGAAGCGCGCGGTCTGGCCCGTCAGCGCCTGATCAACGAGGCCCTGCGCCCCGCCGAGGCCACCGACGACTGGCGCGCCGAGATCGCCCGCCTGCGCGCCGACGCCGCCGAAGTCGGGCAGGCCGCCGATCCCATCGACGAGGGCCTGAAGGGCCTGTCCGCCCTCAGCGTCCGCGCCGAGGAAGAGGCCGCGACCGCCATCGCCCTGCTGATGCGCGAGACCCTGGAACGGCCCGGCGAGACCTGCGCCCTCGTCACCCCAGACCTGGACCTGTCGCGCCGCGTCGAAGCCCGGCTGGCGCGCTGGGGCATCATCCCCGACGCCTCGACCGGCACCCCGCTGTCGCGCATGAGCGCCGGGGTTCTGGTCGACCTGTGCGCCCGCTTCATCGAGACGCCGCTCAAGCCCCAGACCCTGCTGGGCCTGATCAAGCATCCGCTGACCCGCCTCGACCTCGACGACACATCCTTGCCCGACGCCGCCTCGGCGCTGGAGGAGCACGCCCTGCGCGGCCCGCGTCCGCGCGACTGGGCCGAGGTGCAGAAACGCCTGCTGAAGGCCGCTGAACCCGGTCGCGGCGGCCAGCCCCTGCCCGAGTGGAAGGCCGCCCGCCTGTCCGGCGCCCGCGCTCTGGCCGCGCGTCTGGAAGCCCTCGCCGCCGAGGCCCTGTCCACATTTACGCCGACCGCCGCTCCCGACGCCGCCGCGCGCGCCCTGACCGCCCTGATCGAGACCCTGGCCGGTCAGAACGCCTGGGCCGGTCCTGACGGCGAGGCCGCCGCCTCCCTGCTGTCGGCGCTGATCGACGGCGGCGGTTCGCTGGGCGACGTCAGCCGCGCCGACTTCGCCGCCCTGGTCGCCGGTCTGCTCGGCGAGGAGACGGTGCGCACCGGCGGCGCCACCCACCCGCGCCTGCGCATTCTCGGCGCCATCGAGGCCCGCCTGACCCGCGCCGACCGCATGATCCTGGCCGGGCTGGAGGAAGGTGTCTGGCCCCGCCCCGCCCCCGTCGATCCCTTCCTGTCGCGCCCGATGAGGCAGACTCTGGGCCTGCCCACGCCCGAGCGGCGTCTGGGCCAGACGGCGCAGGACTTCGTCCAGGCCGCCTGCGCCGACGAGGCCATCCTGATCCACTGCGAGCGGCGCGGCGGTCAGCCCGCCGTGCGCTCGCGCTGGCTGTGGCGCCTGGAGATGCTGACGCGCGGCGCCGACGCCCCCGCCACCCCGGTCGCCATTCCCCAGCCCGGGGGACTAGCCGACTGGACCCGC
>NZ_PCPB01000016.1 GCF_002979535.1 Brevundimonas sp. MYb52
CCGCCGCGCCCGCCGTCCACCGCCCCGCCGAAAGCCTGAAAACCAGAAACCTCTGCCGCCTCGCGCGCGTCCAAGGACGACGCCCGCGACCGCACCTCTGTTTTCAGGATTTGACCTTCCATGTCTTTCAAGACCACTGCGGCGCCGTGCGCGCTGCTCATCGGCGCCTGCCTGGCGCCCGCCCTTGCTCATGCGTCCGAGGCTGATGGCCCCACCACTGTCGTCGACAGCATCATCGTCACCGGCCGCCGCAACGCCGAAGACCCCGCCGTTGTGGCCGAGGCGCGCGACCGCCTCAGCCGCACCCCCGGCGCCGTCGCCGTCGTCTCGGCCGAGAGCTACGCCGACCGCTTCGCCCAGGGCTTCGCCGACACCCTGAGGAACGTTCCCGGCGTCCTGGCCCAGAAACGCTATGGCGAGGAAAGCCGCCTCTCCATTCGCGGCTCGGGCATCGCTCAGGGATTCCACCAGCGCGGCGTCCTGCTGGCTCAGGACGGCGTGCCCTTCGCCGACGCTGACGGCTTTTCCGACTTTCAGGGCGTCGATGCCCTCAGCGCCCGCTACATCGAAGTGTGGAAGGGGTCGAACACGCTTCGCTTTGGCGGGGCGCAACTGGGCGGGGCGATCAACCTGGTCACGCCGACCGGCCGCACGGCCCGCCAGCAGAACCTGTGGCAACTGGAGGGCGGCAGTTTCGGCTCCGTGCGCGGCCATGCCGCCGTGGCGCGCACGCACGGCGACTGGGACGTCTATGCCGCCGCCACAGCCATGCAGAGCGACGGCTGGCGCGACCACAGCCAACAGTCGCAAGCCCGCCTGACCGTCAACGCCGGGCGCTCGTTCGGCGTGGACCGCGAGGTGCGCCTGATCGCCCAGGCGGCGGACATCAAGCAGGATCTGCCCGGCTCGCTGACTCTGGATCAGGCGCTGAAGACGCCGCGCCTAGCCTCGGCCTCGGCTCTTTCCGGGGACCAGGCCCGCGACCTGACGGTCAAGCGACTGACGCTGCAGACCCGCTGGCGCTTCAATGACGCCACCCTGTTCGAGGGCGCCGTCTGGGGCTGGGAGAAGTCCCTCTATCACCCGATCTTTCAAGTCATGGATCAGGACAGCGCCACACGCGGCGCCTTTGGCCGCATCGACTGGACGGGTCAGGTCGCGGGCCTGCGTGCCGACGCCTTCTACGGCTTCTCGTGGCGGGACGGCGAGGTCGAGGCCCTGCGCTACGTCAATCTGAGCGGCCTGCGGGGCGCCAAGACGGCGGACGCTCGGCAAGAGGCCTCGGGTCTGGACGTTTTCGCCGAGGGGCGCCTGTTCGTCACCGATCGGCTGGCGCTGGTGGCGGGCGGGTCCTGGGGCCGGGCCACGCGCGACTATGCCGACCGGCTGAACCCCGCCAATGACGACAGCATCGACTACGACTGGTTCTCGCCGCGGCTGGGCCTGCTATGGGAGGCGGAAAGCGGGGCTCAGGTCTTCGCTAACGTCACCCGTTCGGTCGAGCCGCCGACCTATGGCGCCCTGGTGCAGGCCCCGCTGACCGGCTTCACGCCCGTTCAGGCTCAGGACGCCTGGACCGCCGAGATCGGCACGCGCGGACGGCATGGCGCCTTCGCCTGGGACCTGACCGCCTATCGCAGCCAGATCGACGGCGAGATGCTCAACTTCACCGTCGCGGCGGACCAGTTGCCCGCCACCTTCAACGCCGACAAGACGGTCCATCAGGGGATCGAGGCCGGTCTGGACTGGCGTCTGCCCGTCGAGGTCGCAAACGGCTCCATGTTGCTGCGCCAGACCTACACCTGGAGCGACTTCCGCTTCGACGGCGACGCGCGCTGGGGCGACAACCGCCTGCCGGTCGTGCCTGAGCATCAGTATCGGGCCGAGCTGACCTGGCGACACCCGTCGGGCGTCTTCATCACCCCCTCGGTCGAGTGGCGGATCAGCCAACCCTACGTCGACTACGCCAACACCATGAAGGCTCCCGACTACGCCCTGCTGGGCCTGACGGCGGGCTTCGACGTGCGTGACGGCCTCTCCGTCTATGTCGATGCGCGAAACCTCACGGACGAGCGTTACGTCGGCGAGTTCTCCGCCGTGACCGACGCCCGTCCGAATGACCCCAATATGCCGCAGCCGTCCACTGCTGTCTTCTTCCCCGGCGAAGGCCGCTCCGTTTTCGTCGGCCTGCGACTGGCCTATTGATCAACCCGAGAAGGAACCCATGATGACCAAACACACCCTGATCCTCAGCGCCCTCGGCGCCCTGTCCCTCGCCGCCTGCGGCCAGCCCGCCGACAAACGCCCTGAATCCGCCGCTGCCGCCGGAACCGTCACGGTCGCCGACGCCTGGTGCCGCCCGACGCCGAACGGCGCCAAGGTCGGCGGCTGCTACGTCACCCTGACGGCCGGTTCCGACGACCGCCTGCTCAGCGTCTCGACGGCTCTGGCCGAAAGCGCCCAGATCCATGAGATGAAGATGGAGAACGGCGTCATGAGCATGGGCGAGCTGAAGGACGGCCTGCCCCTGCCCGCCGGTCAGAAGGTCGAACTGAAGCCGGGCTCCACCCACGTCATGCTGATGGGTCTGCGCGATCCTCTGGTGGACGGCGGCGTCGCCTCCTTCACCCTGACCTTCGAGAAGGCCCCGGCCATCGGGGTGCATGCGGCGATCAAGCAGCCGCAGGTGGTGGATTCCGAGGAGTAGCCGGATCCGCGCCTTTCCTCCCCATTCCATGGGGAGGGGACCGCGTAGCGGTGGAGGGGGCGACACAAAGGTCAGCCGTCGAGACGCCCCCTCCGTCACGTCGGCTTTGCCGCCGCGCCATCTCCCCATTGCATGGGGAGGAAAGCCCGATATGCGGGTAGTGACTTAGGAAAATCGTCGTTTGTTAGTAAGCGCCAAATAGGCCATCGGCTGCCCGGATAGGGGCGTCGTTTTAACTGCCCGATAGCCACCCTGACATCCGACCGGCCTAGGTCGTTATGAGGCCTCTCACGGCCGGGTGGCGCGGATGACCTTCTTGATCTGCTTGCACAGGGAGCATGTCGCGACCTCCTGTGCGAAGTCAGACGTCGTAGCGAGCGCTCCGGTTATCTGTGCGGGATGGGCGGCGTCATTGGATAGGCCGACACCGCCAGCGAGACACTTGTTGCAGATCGCTGCTGGTCGCATGGCCGTGATGTAGTCGTTGATCTTCTGGGGGACTGACATGGGCCTCTCCGCGTTTGCTGAAGGTAGCAGTGGGCATGCGGCCCGCGCCAGTCTTCGAAGGTCTAGTAGCCTCGGATTCGATAGCTACCCAGGCACATGTGGCAGATGGTGCTCCGGCCAGGCTGGAGGGCCTCCGCCAACACCTTCGCCCTATCAAGGTCCTCGCACGCGAGCCAGCGCCCGGACTTGGTGTCGCCCTTGCCTCCCTTGCCTCGCCCATCGTTGCAGTTCTTGGAGGAATGAGTGTGAACCTTCGTCAGGTGGTGCACAGTGCTTTCGTAGACCCAGAACGGTGCCCTGATCGGCCCATCCGCCTTCGGCTTCGAGAAGAGAGCCCTCAGGCGCGCATCGGCTTCTTTTTTGGCTGCGCACTCCTGGCGACGCCGTTCGGCTGTGAATGCATCGGCCAGATCAAGGAGGTGATCTACCTCCCAAATCGTATCGACGATCCCGGCTTCCATCGCTGGAGTCAGGCGTTTGATCCATGGGAGGGGCTTCCCGGCTGCGTCACGCAAGGGCTTACCCTTGGCGTCGCGTGGCCGCTTTGGCGTCGGCACCAAACAGTAGTTTCCGTAGACAAGCGTCAGCGCCAGATGACGTTCATGGTGCTCCGCCTTCTTAGAGAACGCATTGGTGCGACGCCCGAACCGACGGTTGCGCATGCGCAGGTTTAGGTTCTGGCGTTCGACGTAGGCGGTGTGGACGTCCGAACGAAGGAATAGAGTTCGTCGGCCTGAATCTTCTCGATCACCAGCCCTCTGGTTCGCTTCATCAGGCTGATCGCCATATCCCCCGCATCAGCGAGAAGTTTGGCGACGGTGTTCTGCTCGACACCGAAAATGCGCTCGCAAGAGCGAATGGAAACCCCCTCGCAGAGGCTCGCAAGGATTTGGCGGCGGGTCCGCCGGTCGGGCTTAGCCATCCAGTCCCGTAGCTGACCAGCTAGGGTGGGCAGTCCTCTGAGTGTCGCGGTTGATCATGAGCGGCTCCTAGTTTCAAATTTCCGGGTAGCTCCGGCAGTGATTCCGCTAGCGCTGTGGCCGAAAAATGTCAAGTATAAATCGCTCAAAATGACCTGTTTACTTTGTTAACCTTACCTATGACGCCGATGACAATGTATAGACTAGGTTCTTGAATGTGTTTGCCATCAATGTTGCTTCAGATTTAGATGTGCTTACGGAGGAAAGATCGACCGGCGATCGCCTCTAGGTTCTATCTGTTGAAATAATCGCAGTTCGCATCGCGCGCCGTCGCCTAGCGCGCTAGACGGGTTTCATGAACGCCGTTGAGATCGAAGAAGCCGTATCAGCCCTGGCCGAGGCGCCGTTTGACGCCGAGGCGTTTCCGTTCGCCTTCCTGGCGGCGTTCGGGAACAAGGAGACGGCGATCAAGCGGTTGCGCACTGGCGCGACCAACCAGTCAGACCTGCCAGGCGGCGTGCTCCAGCGCAGCAACATCCATGTCCTGGTCGCGCCGCAGGAGCAGGTCGCCGAGGCGCTCGGCATGCTGCGCGACAGTCCGCGCACAAAGTCGGCCAAGGCGCGCTATGTCCTGGCGACCGACGGCGTGACGCTGGAGGCCGAAGACCTGACGTCTGGCGAGACGGTTGTCTGCGACTACGTTGACCTGCCCAACCACTTCGGCTTCTTCCTGCCGCTGGCGGGCATCACCACCGTCCGGCAGATTCGCGAGAGCGCCTTCGACATCCGAGCGACCAGCCGGCTGAACCGGCTCTACGTCGAACTGCTAAAGGACAACCCGGAGTGGGGCACGCCTGAGCGACGCTCGGCCATGAACCACTTCATGGCGCGCCTGATCTTCTGCTTCTTCGCCGAGGATACTGGCATCTTCCCCGGACAGCGGCGCTTCACCCTGACCATCGACCAGATGAGCGCCCGGGACTCGTCCAACACCCACGAAGTGATCGAGACCCTGTTCCGGGCGATGAATACCAAGACCGGCGAACGGGCTGCGGCGGGGGGGGCACGCTGGGCGGACGCCTTTCCCTACGTGAACGGCGGCCTGTTCTCCGGCGGCACGGAGGTCCCGCGCTTCAGCAAGATCGCCCGGTCCTACCTGCTGCACATCGGCAATCTGGACTGGACGCAGATCAACCCAGACATCTTCGGCTCGATGATCCAGGCGGTCGCCGACGACGAGGAGCGCGGCGCGCTCGGTATGCACTACACCAGCGTGCCGAATATCCTGAAGGTGCTGAACCCCCTATTCCTTGACGATCTGCGGGCGCAGGTTGAGGCGGCCGGTGATAACCCGCGAATGCTGCTGAACCTGCGCAAGCGCATGTCGCGGATCAGGGTCTTCGACCCCGCCTGCGGGTCCGGCAACTTCCTGGTGATCGCATACAAGCAGATGCGAGAGATCGAGGCCGAGATCAACAAACGGCGCGGTGAGCCAGACCGTCGCTCCGAAATTCCCCTGACCAACTTCCGGGGCATCGAACTCCGGGAGTTTCCTGCCGAGATCGCCCGGCTGGCGCTAATCATCGCCGAGTATCAGGCCGACGAATTCCACAGAGGGCAAAAGGAGGCAGTGCGCGACTTCCTGCCGCTCGACAAGGACAACTGGATCACCTGCGGCAATGCCTTGCGGTTGGACTGGCTGAGCGTCTGCCCACCTACAGGAACCGGGGTGAGGATGAATGCTGACGACCTGTTCGCAAGCCCTCTGGATCAAGCCGAGATCGACTTCGAGAACGAAGGCGGGGAGACCTACCTTTGTGGTAATCCACCGTATCTGGGCAGCAAGTGGCAGTCTGCTGAACAGAAATCTGACCTTGGCGCGCTTTTCGATGGGCGGACGAAAAACTGGAAATCGCTCGACTACGTGGCGGGCTGGTTCATCAAGGCCACAGACTATGGGCTACACACCCACTGCGCCGCTGCCTTCGTGTCCACGAACTCCATATGCCAAGGTCAACAGGTGCCGATCCTCTGGCCGCTGATCTTTCGGACGGGCCACGAGATAGCCTTTGCGCATACCAGTTTCAAATGGACTAATCTTGCCAGTCACAACGCCGGGGTGACGGTCGCAATCGTAGGCATCTCCAACCACGCAGGAAAAGGGCGGCTCCTGTTCTCTATCGGAGAGGATGGCACGACGATTCTGCGGGAGGCTGAGAACATCAATGCCTATCTGGTTGCAGCCCAGAACATCGAGGTGGAAGCGATCGGCCGCCCCATCTCTAACCTTGCGACGATGCAGTTTGGCAACCATCCCTACTATGGCGGGCCCCTGATTTTTTCGAAGTTCGACGCGGACCTGATGCGCAGGGCCGACCCACGCGCCGCGCGCTTCATCCGCCCACTTTATGGCGCACAAGAGTTCATCTCCGCTGCGCCGCGCGCTTGCCTATGGATCAGCGACGACGAAGCGGCGGAAGCGGGAGCGGTTGCGACGATTGCCGAGCGGATGGATGCCGTGGTGATCGCCCGACGCGCAGCGAAGCAGGATAAGGCGGCGCAGAAGCTAGCCGAGACTCCTTATCGTTTTCGGGATCAGGAAACCGCCGAGGATCATGTTTTGGTCGTTCCCCGCGTGAGTTCGGAGAACCGACCTTACCTGCCGGTTGGTCTCCTGAGTGCCGACGCGATCATTCAGGATCAAGCTTTTGCGCTTTACGACGCCCCCCTGTGGAACTTGGCGCTGATCGCTTCGCGTCTGCACCTTGTCTGGATCGCCAACGTTTGCGGCAAGTTGGAAACCCGATACCGCTATTCCAATACCCTCGGCTGGAACACCTTTCCGGTTCCGACGCTGACTGAAACCAACAAGGCAGAGCTGACCGCCTGCGCCGAGGAAATTCTGCTTGCCCGCGAAGCGCATTTTCCCGCCACCATCGCCGACCTCTACGCCCCCGAGAATATGCCCGCCGACCTGCGCGCCGCACATGAGCGCAACGACGAGACGCTGGAGCGCATCTATATCGGCCGCCGGTTCCGCAACGACACCGAGCGGCTGGAGAAACTGTTTGAACTCTATATCAAGATGACGACGACGGTCGCCAAGGCGGCCGGATCGCAGACGATGAACTGACCAAAGTCCGGGGGCATGGGTGGAAGCGCGTAACAAGAAGATCGAAGACTGGTTCGGCATGATCAAGCAGGGGCAGATCGTTCTGCCCCGGTTTCAGCGCCACGAGGCATGGCGGCCGGGCCAGGTGGTCGCCTTGCTCGAAAACGTGCTGCGCGATCCTCCTCTGCCGATTGGAGCGCTGCTGACCTTGGAGGTCGGGGACAACGAACTTTTTCACTCGCGACCCATCGTCGGCGCCCCGGAGCCGCAGTCCAAGCCTCTGCTCCACCTGCTGGACGGACAACAGCGGATGACGGCGTTGTGGCGAAGCCTGACCGGCGACTACGACGGGTTGGCGATCTTCGTCTCTCTCGACCCGGCCAAACAAGGCGAAGCGGACGCGGAGACCGACAGCGAACCGGGTGTGGATGCGCCGCTGATCGAGGCCGTGAAACGCTGGGACCGCAAGGGCGTCATGCAGCCGGTCTGGGCCAACGACCCCGTCGAGACCCTGGAGCGCGGACTGATCCCCGTCACCCTGCTGCGTCCAGGCGCCGACGGAGAGGCTTTGCTGGACGCCTGGGAGACGGCCGTCGGTGACAGCGCCCTTCTCACGCCCAAGGTCATTAAGCGGGTGGCTGCCCTGCGCCAGCGCGTCGCCAAGTATGACGTGCCGTTCCTGTCGCTGAACGCGACCACGGGCCGCGACACTGCCCTCAACGTCTTCATCCGCATGAACACCTCGGCGACCCCCCTGAAGGACTTCGACATCGTGGTGGCTCAGCTTGAGAGCGCGACCGGCGACTCTCTCCACGACATGGTCGAGGAACTGACCGACGCGGTGCCGATGGCGCGAAACTATGGAGATGTCGAGGACACCATCCTGTCGGTGGCCGCACTCCTGATGGGCAAGCCACCGCTGAAAAAGACCTATCTCGACCGGTCCTATGGCGAAGAGTTCAAGTCGGTCTGGCCGCGACTGAAGCACGGCTTCAAACACGGGATCGACTTCCTCCAGCGCGAGGCCCTTTTCAACGACCGCAGCCTTCCGAGCGATGTGGCGGTCTATCTGACTTGCGCCTTGTGGGCCGACGTGCCCGAGCACGCCTTCGACAGCGGGGGCAATGCGCGGACGACCATCCGCAAGGCGCTGTGGCGGGCCTGCTATACCGACCGCTACGGCAAGACTTCAGCGACGCGCGCCTATGCGGACTATCGCGTTCTGAGTGCCATGATCGCCGGCAAGGACGCCGGTGCTTGCGACCTTTTCGACGAGACTTTCTACCCGTTGCCGGCTGTCGAAGAATTGGTTTTGGCGGGTTGGCCGGGCCGCAAGGATCGTCTTCCGCGCGCCATCCTCGCCACCGGCTTGCGACGGGGCGGCCTGGACTTCGCTGACGGTGCCTCGATCTCGGCGTCGAATTTTCACAGCCGCGAACTGCATCACCTGTTCCCCGTCGGGGTGCTAAGCGGCGATCGTCAAGACGAACGGGTCAACAGGGGCTTGAACTGCGCGCTGATCACCTGGACGACCAATCGCAAGGTCGGTGCCCAGACGCCCTCGGAATACATTGGCCGGCGGGCTGAGGCGGCGCACCTCGGCGAAGACGCGGTGCGTCAGCGACTTGAGAGCCACCTGATCCCCTATGACGCGCTGGTAGGCGATGACTACGACACCTTCCTGCTGGCGCGGGCGGAACGGGTCCACTCTGACATGACCGCCCTCTGCAAGGGACATTCGCCCGCATGACGACCGCTCGTCCGATCCCGTCCGTCTCCCTGACCACAGCCCGCACCGGCGCCTCGACCAAGGCGAACGAGATGGGCATGCGGGTGATGCAGGAGCGCGCCTATGCCCGGCGCGGCGAGCAATACCTGTTGATCAAGTCGCCGCCAGCATCAGGCAAGTCTCGGGCCTTGATGTTTATCGCCCTGGACAAGCTGCACAACCAGGACCTGAAGCAGGCGATCATCGTGGTGCCCGAGAAGTCGATCGGCGGCAGCTTCGCCGACGAACCGTTGAGCCACTTCGGGTTCTGGGCGGACTGGAGGGTCAAGCCACAGTGGAACCTGTGCAACGCCCCCGGCATTGACGAGGCGCGGGTAGCAAAGTCCAAGGTCAAGGCAGTTGGGGAATTCTTGGCGAGCGACGACCGGGTCCTCGTGTGCACCCACGCCACCTTCCGCTTCGCGGTCGAGGACCTCGGCGTCGAGGCCTTCGACGACCGCCTGATCGCGGTGGACGAGTTCCATCACGTCAGCGCAAACCCGGACAATGTGCTGGGACGCCAGCTTGGCGACCTGATCGCGCGGGACAAGGCGCACATCGTCGCCATGACCGGCTCCTACTTCCGGGGCGACGCGGAAGCGGTCCTGTCGCCCGGCGACGAAGCGAAGTTCGAGACCGTCACCTACACCTACTACGAGCAACTGAATGGCTACGAGCACCTGAAGGCGCTCGACATCGGCTACTTCTTCTATTCGGGCCGCTACCTCGACGCGATCATGAAGGTGCTCGATCCGAGCCGGAAGACGATCGTCCACATCCCCCACGTGGCCTCGCGCGAGAGCACCAAGGACAAGATCAAGGAAATCGACGAAATCATGGACGCCTTGGGCGACTGGAAGGGGGTCGACCCGGTTACCGGCTTCCACCAGATCGAGATCGAGGGCGGCCGCATCATCAAGGTCGCCGATCTGGTCGATGACGACCCCGGCAAACGCGAGCGCGTGATCACGGCGCTCAAGGACCCCGCCCACCGAAATGACCGGGACCACGTCGACATCATCCTGGCCCTCGGCATGGCTAAGGAGGGCTTTGACTGGATTTGGTGCGAGCACGCGCTCACGGTTGGCTACCGGAGCAGCCTGACCGAGATCATCCAGATCATCGGCCGTGCCACCCGCGATGCGCCGGGCAAGGAGCGCGCCGCCTTCACCAACCTGATCGCGGAGCCGGACGCCGCCGAGTCCGTGGTGGTCGACGCCATCAACGATACCCTGAAGGCCATCGCCGCCAGCCTGCTCATGGAGCAGGTGCTGGCGCCACGCTTCGAGTTCACGCCGAAGGACACCGGGCCGAAGGAAGGGTTCAACTACGGCGAGGGCGGCTATCAGGAAGGCAAGCGCAATGTCGGCGTCAATGAAGAGACGGGGCAATTCCACTTCGAGATCAAGGGGCTGGTGACGCCTGAAAGTCCCGAAGCGACCCGCATTTGCCGCGAGGACCTGAACGAGGTCATCACCGCCTTCGTTCAGGACAAGCAGGCTCTGGAGCGTGGTCTGTTCGACCACGAGAACGTCGTGCCGGAAGAACTAACCCAACTGCGCATGGGAAAGATCGTTCGGGATCGTTACCCGGAGTTGAGCGAAACGGACCAGGAAGCCATCCGCCAGCACGCCGTCGCTGCGCTCAACCTGACCCAGGAAGCCAAGCGTCTGGCCACCGGGGGCACCAGTGACAGCGATCCCAAGGCGAATACCGCCCTGCTGGATGGCGTGCGCAAGCTGGCGATGGACGTCAGAGAACTGGACATCGACCTCATCGACCGGATCAATCCATTCGAGGCTGCCTACGCGGTGCTGGCGAAGTCCATGAGCGAAGGCATGTTGAAGCAGGTCGCCGCCGCGATCGCCGCGAAGAAGATCAGCCTGACCATCGAAGAAGCCCGTGACCTCGCCAAGCGCGCCCTGAAGTTCAAGCAGGAGCACGGTCGCCTGCCTGAGATCACCTCTCAGGACCCGTGGGAAAAACGAATGGCTGAAGGCGTTGCTTTCCTGGCCCGTAGTCGCGCACAAGCCGGCAATGGCTGACTTGGACAACGAAGACGACAAACTGCTTGCCGAACTCGGCGTCGAGGTCACCGCGAAGAAGGTGGCCACCCTCACGCCGTTGGAGGAACGGGTCATTGCAGGTTTTGAAGTCGTTATGCGGTTTCATGCCGAACACGGCCGTGCGCCTCTTCACGGCGAGGGTCGGGACATCTTCGAGCGCCTCTATGCGGTTCGTCTGGATCGCCTGCGCGATTTGACCGAATTCCACGCCCTCCTCGCCGAGTTCGACATGGCGGGTCTGCTGGCTAAGCCGGACGGGCTTGTCTCCGCCGAAATCGAAGCCCTCGACGATGAGGGCCTGCTTGCCGAACTCGGCGTCGAAGCCAATGGACAGGTCGAGGACGACATCAAAACCCTGCGCCATGTGAAACCACGCCAGGAAATCCGCGCCGCCGAGGAGATCACCTCTCGCCGCCCGTGCGCCGAGTTCGAGCGCTTCCAGCCGCTGTTCGAGGCGGTTCGGGCCGACCTTAAGTCAGGGGTGCGAGAGGCCCGAAAGTTCGGCGAGAGCGCCGCCATTCGGAAGGGCGAGTTCTTCATCCTCGGCGGACAGGTCGCCTATGTCGCCGAAGTCCCCGAAGCGTTCACGATCGAACACGACCACCCCAATGGACGCTTGCGGGTGATCTTCGACAACGGCACCGAAAGCGAGCCTCTCCTGCGCTCGTTCCAGCGTGCCCTCTACAAGGATGAACAGGTCGGCCGCCGCATTACCGACCCCGCCGTGGGGCCGCTGTTCGGCACCGAGGCCGAGGACGGCGACCTGGAGAGCGGCACGATTTACGTCCTACGCAGCAGGTCGGATCATCCGACGATCACTGATCGTCATGATCTGATCCACAAGATCGGTGTGACCGGTGGCGATGTGAACGCCAGAATCGCTAACGCTCGCCACGACCCGACCTACCTACTCGCTGACGTAGAGATCGTTGCCACCTACAAACTCTACAACATCAATCGGGCCAAACTCGAAGGCGTGTTTCATCGAGTGTTGGGTCGCGCGCGTCTCGATCTGACGATCCCGGATCGGTTCGGCCAAACCGTTCGGCCCCGTGAATGGTTCCTGGTCCCGCTCCACGTCATTGACGAGGTGGTGGAGCGCATCAGCAACCAGACGATCACCGACTACGAGTACGATCCTGCCTCCGCCTCATTGGTCAGGCACGGCAGCGGGGTGGCTACTCAATCCTGAGGCTTCTCGGGCTACGCCAGTCGGCGACCGAGTTCACGCATCGACTTGCGCGACGGACGAGGCAGCTTGGCCTTCAACGCCTTCAGTTCCTTCGCCTCTTCACGCGTCAGGGGGCGGTCATGATCTCCGAGGATGTCACGGATCGCCTGCGCTACGCTCGCCGCAACGGCGTCGTCATCATCGTCTTGGACCGGCGGGGTCACTTAGGCTCTCGTAGTTGGGGCGACATTGGGGAAGGCTACCACGCCTCGGTCAGTAGGGCACGTTCGACGCCGCGCGGCGCAGCAGCGCCTGAACAGCGGCCTCCTTGGTCGGCCACGCGCCGCACTCGACGCCGTTAAGGGAGCCGACGAACTGAAGGCGGCCGCCGGACGTCACACGGCGAACGCCGAAAACCTGACGGCCCCGCGAAAAGTGGATATAGTGAGAACGACTGTGCATCGGGGGAACTCCATTGATCGTCCCCCAGCGCTGAAGGCCCCCGAACGCCTTATCAACGCCTCCAGAACAGCTACGTCACCACCGATATGCGCCCGCACCTGACAAACGAGCCCGAACCCGCTAAAGGCTCGCGCTCACGAGGAATCCCATGGCTCTTAAAGTCGCGATCGTCGGCCTGCCCAACGTCGGCAAGTCCACCCTGTTCAACGCCCTGACCAAGACGGCGGCGGCCCAGGCCGCCAACTATCCGTTCTGCACCATCGAGCCGAACACCGGCGACGTGGCCGTGCCGGAAGCCCGTCTGAACCAACTGGCGGAAATCGCCGGGTCGAAGGAAATCATCCCCGCGCGGATCACCTTCGTCGATGTGGCTGGCCTGGTGCGCGGCGCGTCCAAGGGCGAGGGCCTGGGCAACCAGTTCCTGGCCAACATCCGCGACTGCGACGCCGTGGCCTTCGTCGCCCGCTGCTTCGTCGATGACGACATCACCCACGTCGAGAACCGCATCGACCCCATCTCGGACCTCGAGATCATCGAGACCGAGCTGATGCTGGCCGACCTCGAAAGCCTGGAGCGCCGTCGCGTTCAGGTCGAGAAGCGCGCCAAGGGCGGCGACAAGGAATCCCAGTTGACGCTGAAGCTGATCGACGCCGCGCTGGAGAAGCTGCGCGACGGCAAGCCCGCGCGCCTGGCCGAGGTGTCCAAGGAGGACAAGAAGGCCTGGGACATGCTGCAACTGCTGACCGCCCTGCCCGCCCTCTACGTCGCCAACGTCGAAGAAGCCTCGGCCGACAAGGGCAATGAGCTGTCCGACCTGGTGGCCAAGCGCGCCGCCGAGGACAACGCCAACTCGGTGGTCATCTCGGCCCAGATCGAGTCGGAAATCGCCATCCTGGACGACGAGGAGCAAAAAGAGTTCCTCGAGACCCTGGGTCTGGAAGAACCCGGCCTGAACCGCCTGATCCGCGAAGCCTACAAGCTGCTGGGCCTGCAGACCTACTTCACCGTCGGTCCCAAGGAAGCCCGCGCCTGGACCATCCCCGTCGGCGCCACCGCGCCTCAGGCCGCCGGCGTGATCCACACCGACTTCGAAAAGGGCTTCATCCGCGGCGAGACCATCGCCTTCGACGACTATGTCGCGCTGAAGGGCGAAGCGGGCGCCAAGGAAGCCGGCAAGATGCGCGCCGAAGGTAAAGCCTATGTCGTCAAGGACGGCGACGTGATGCACTTCCTGTTCAACAACTGATGCTGACGCGGCGGCCGGTTAGAAAATCTGACCGGCCCCGCAGAAAATCTGAAATCCCATTGCTATTCGGGGTTTGCTAGCCTCGGGGAATGAAGGCGCGGTTCCCGCGTCAGACTCCCCGGGGAAACGCCATGAAGTTCGACACGCTCGCCGTCCACGCCGGCTATTCGCCTGACCCGACGACCAGGTCGGTGGCCGTGCCCATCTATCAGACCACCAGCTACGCCTTTGACGACACCCAGCATGGGGCCGACCTGTTCGACCTGAAGGTGGCGGGCAATATCTACACCCGGATCATGAACCCCACGTCCGACGTGCTGGAGCAGCGTCTGGCGGCGCTGGAGGGCGGGATCGCGGCCCTGACCGTGGCCTCGGGCATGGCGGCCATCACCTATGCCATCCTGACGATCGCCGAGGCCGGCGACAACATCATCGCCACCGGCGCCCTCTATGGCGGCACCTACAACCTGTTCGCCCACACCCTGCCCCAGTACGGCATTGAGGTGCGCTTCATCGACGCCGACGACATCGCCGCTGTCGCCGCCAACACCGATGAGCGGACCAAGGCGGTCTTCTGCGAGTCCATCGGCAATCCGCTGGGCAATGTGGTGGACTTCGCCGCCCTGGCCGACGCGGCCCATGCCCAGGGTCTGCCGCTGATCGTCGACAACACCGTGCCGACCCCCTACCTGACCCGCCCCATCGAACACGGCGCCGACATCGTCGTCCACGCCCTGACCAAGTATATCGGCGGCCACGGCACCTCGATCGGCGGGGCCATCATCGACAGCGGCAAATTCCCCTGGGCCGAGCACAAGGCGCGCTTTCGTCGCCTGAACGAGCCCGAGGTGTCGTATCACGGCGTGGTCTATACCGAGGCGCTGGGCCCGGCGGCCTATATCGGTCGGGTGCGGACGGTCCTGTTGCGCAACACCGGCGCCGCCATCTCGCCCTTCAACAGCTTCCTGATCCTGCAAGGGCTGGAAACCCTGGCCCTGCGCATGGACCGGCACGTCGAGAACGCCGTGGCCGTGGCGAACTATCTGAAGGCCCACCCCAAGGTGAAGTGGGTCAACTACGCCGGTCTGCCCGACCACCCCGGCCACGCCCTGATCCAGAAGTATTTCGGCGGCAAGGCCTCGGGTCTGCTGACCTTTGGCGTGGACGGTGGCCGCGAGGCCGGCGGGCGGTTCCAGGACGCGGTCAAGCTGTTCACCCGCCTGGTCAACATCGGCGACGCCAAGTCCCTAGTCTGTCACCCGGCGTCTACCACCCACCGCCAGTTGTCGCCAGACGAGCTGAAGAAGGCGGGCGTGACCGAGGACACCGTGCGACTGTCGGTCGGCATCGAGCACATCGACGACCTGATCGCGGACCTGGAACAGGCCCTGAGGGCGGTCTGACCCTCAGTCCGCCAGGGTGGTGCATCGCAGCAGCCGGACTGGCCGGTCGCTGCGGTCCATCCAGGTGATGGCCAGGGTCTGGGCCGTGGCGGCGAAACGCACCCGCTCGTAATGTGCCTGACCCTCGGCGTCGCACTTCAGCGCCGCTTCATAGCCAGTGCTGATCTCCGTGATGCGCTGGATGTCGCAGCGGTTCTCATAGCCGCGCAACTCCGTGGTGGTGATCTCGATCGGCACGCGATCTCCGCGCGGGTTGAAGCACCACTCCGCCTCGGCCGCCCAGCGGCCCACGAAACTGGCCGGCCCCGCCCCCGGAAGCATGGATTCGGCGCCGGGCGGGCGCTCGCTCGGGGGCGCGACGGCGGCCGGCCCCTGAATGGGCTGAGCCGGCTCCGTCGGCGGATTGACCCCGCCGTCCCTATCGCATCCTGCCAAGGCGAGGGCGACGACACAGATCACGACGAGACGGTTCATTGGTATGGAACGCCCGCTGCGGCGGCGCAGTTTCACCACAACGCCACAATTGAGATTGATTCTGATAACCGTTCGCAGTAATTGCGCAGCCCTCTCCAACCGGGGCCGTAACCATGCGCTCGTTTCTGATGTTCTCCGCCGGGCTGACCGCCCTTTCGGCCGCCGCCTTCCCCGCCTTCGCCGACGAGGTTGCGGACCTGGAACAGGCCGTTCCGGTCGCCCCGATCACTGTGGTCGGCACCCGCACCCAGCGCCGCGTGGACGATGTCCCGGCCAGCGTCAGCGTCATCACCGCCGAGACCATCGAGAACAACCTGGTCACCGACATCAAGGACCTGATCCGGTTCGAGCCGGGCGTCAGCGTCCCGACCAGCCCTGCCCGCTTCTCGGCCGCCCTGTCGGGCGCCGGCCGCGACGGCAACTCGGGCTTCACCATTCGCGGCATGGGCGGCAATCGAGTCCTGATCATCCAGGACGGCGTGCGCGTGCCCGACGGCTTCGCCTTCGGCGCCCAGAGCGTCGGTCGCGGAGGCTATAACGACCTGGACCTGGTCAAGTCGGTCGAGATCCTGCGCGGCCCGGCCTCGGCCCTCTATGGTTCGGACGGCATCGCCGGCGCGGTCAGCTTCACCTCCAAGGACCCGTCCGACTTCATCAATAGCGGCGAGAACTTCGGCGCTCGCGCCCGCGTCGGCTACAGCTCCGCCGATGAAGGCTGGACCGAGGGTCTGGCCCTAGCGGGCCGTGCCGGGACCCTGTCCGGCCTGCTGGCCTACACCCGCCGCGACGCCCATGAGACCGAGAACATGGCCGAGACCGGCGGCACGGGTTCGGCCCGCACCCTGCCCAACCCGCAAGAGTTCGCCTCGAACGCCGTCCTGGCCAAGCTGGTCTGGGATGCGAACGACAACCACGCCTTCCGCCTGACCTATGACCACTTCGATCAGGACATGGAGGGCGACGCCCTGAGCACGCGCGGATCGAGCCGCTCCGGCACGCAGGCGCGCACTACGATCACGACGGTCAATCAGGTCCTGGCTCAGGACGAAACCCAGCGCGACCGCATCAGCCTAGACTGGCGCTTCAGCGACTTCCTCGGCCTGGAATCGGGATCGGTCGCCGGATACTGGCAGGACGCGACGACCCGTCAGTTCACCTTTGAAGATCGGGATATCACCACCATCATCAACGGCGGGACGCCGACCACGGTCGCCAGCGACCGCACCCGCGACGTGACCTTCGACAACACGGTCTGGGGCCTGGCGGCACAGGGGTCCAAGACCTTTGGCGGTCCCTCGGTTCAGCATCGCGTCACCGTCGGCGGCGACTGGTCGCGCACCACCCAGGAAGGCATCCGCGACGGCACAGTGCCGCCGATGGGCGAGCCCTTCCCCGCCCGCCCCTTCCCCAAGACCGAATATGATCTGGCGGGCCTGTTCGTTCAGAACGAGATCACGCTGATGGGCGGCCGCCTCAGCATCATCCCGGCCCTGCGCTACGACTGGTATGAGTTGACGCCCAAGGCCGACGCCCTGTTCCCGGCCCCGTCCGAGGGTCAGAGCGACAGCCATCTGTCGCCCAAGATCGGCGCCATCTACTGGGTCGATGACCACTTCAGCGTCTTCGCCAACTACGCCCAAGGCTTCAAGGCGCCCTCGCCCATGCAGGTGAACAACTTCTTCGCCAACCCGGTGTTCGGCTATGAGTCCATTCCCAACCCCGACCTGACGCCGGAAACCAGCGAGAGCATCGAGGGCGGTTTCCGCTTCCGCAATCTGGCGATGTTCGGCGGCGCCCTGTCGCTGTCGACCACGGCCTTCCACACCAGCTACGACGACTTCATCAACCAGGTGGTGGTGCGCGGGACTGGCGTGCCGGGCGTCGATCCTCTGATCTATCAGTACGTCAACCTGACCGAGGTGAAGATCTGGGGTCTGGAAGCGCGCGGGGACATCCGCTGGGACAACGGCTTCTCGGCCATCGTCGCCGCCTCGTTCGCAGACGGCGATCAGGAGACGGACGGCGAGCGCGGCAAGCTGACCAGCATTGATCCGATCAAGGTTGTGGCGGGCCTGAACTATGCTGCGCCGTCGGGCGTCTGGGGCGGCGGCGCGACCGTCACCTGGTCCGACGACAAGTCGAACCATGAGTGCGGCGGCGGCCTGTGCTGGCCGGGCGAGGAGTTCGCCATCCTGGACCTGACCGCCTTCTGGAACGTCACCGAAAAGGCCACCCTGCGCGCCGGCGTGTTCAACGTCTTCGACGAGAAGTACGCCTGGTGGAGCGACGTTCGCGGACTGAACCGCCCGGCCGTCGACGCCCGGCCCGCGACTCTGGACGCCTTTACCCAGCCGGGCCGCAACTTCGGCGTCTCGGTCAACTTGCGCTACTGAGACCGAGGGTTAAAAATGCAAACGACTCTCATTACGGAAAAACCCATGCGCGCCATTCTCATCGCCGCGGCCCTGCTGGCCAGCGCGGTTCCAACGGCCAGCGCCCTGGCGCAGACGGCGCCCGCCGCGAACGCCGCGACGCCCGCCAGCCCGTTTGAACGCGATCGCCAATCGATCCTGGCCCAGGCCGGCCAGTTCCGCGTCCACTTCGACATGCGCGAAAACGTCAGCTTCAACGCCGACTACGATCCGATGGAGGGCAAGCTGTCGGGGGGCAGCGAGATCGTGCGCGTCGTCTATGACAAGGGCGACCGCATCAGCCTGCAGCACATCCTGGTCATGGAACACGAAGGCCAGGCCATCGTCGTCAAGCACTGGCGCCAGGACTGGGTCTATCAGCCGCAAACCGTCCTGACCTACGCCGGCCCGAACCAGTGGACCCTGTCGCCGGTATCGGCCGATCAGGGCGCGGGCGCCTGGTCGCAGACGGTGTGGCAGACGGACGACTCGCCCCGCTACGGCGGCGTCGGTCGCTGGACCTACGTCAACGGCCTGAGCGTATGGACCTCCGACCCGACCTGGCGTCCGCTGGCGCGGCGCGACGCGGTGCTGAACCCCGTCTATGACCGCTATCTGGGCACGAATCGCCACGCGCTGACGCCCGCCGGCTGGGTCCACATCCAGGACAATGTGAAGATGAACGGCCGCGCCGGCGGCGAGCCCGTCGCCATCGTTCAGGAAGACGTGGTCAACACCTACGACCGCTCGACCAGCTACTCGCCCAAGGCCGGGGACGACTACTGGGCGGCCACGCAGACCTACTGGGCCGCCGTCCGCGACGCCTGGGACGCCGTCATCGCCCGCGACGGCGGCGTGCATGTCGAGGAAGAGGCCCAAACCGGCGTCGTCACCGGCACGCCGCTGATGGACCTGGCCGAAAAGATCCAGGACGGCGAGATCACGACCGAAGCCGCCATCGTCCAGGCCCGCGCCACCATCGACGCCGCCACCAAACGCTGACGCCTGCCCTCCCCGGTGCGTCAGAAAAAAGGCCCTCCGCCCGGCAAAGGGCGGAGGGCCTTTCACTTGCGGTTGTACCGCCACGTCAACGCGCTCAGACCGCGTCGGTGAAGCCTACGACCAATCCGTCGATAACACCGGCAGTGAACTCACCCAGAATCCGAACTCCAACCATCACGGCCATGATCGCAATCCATGTGCGGAAGGGTTTCAGCCTGGCTTGAGCCGTCAGTTCCTGCAGCCGTCGGCGCTTCATTTACTTGCGCGCCACATCACTAGCCGCCCGCACCTGACCGAACTCCGAGGTCGGCTTCCAGGTCGGCCATGCGTCGCTGTTGGCCAGTTCCAGGCCCAGGCGATACAGCAGGGTCAGGTTCTCGACCGCCGAACGCAGGTCCCAGTCGGCGGACCATTCGTCGCTGGGACGGTGATAGTCGGCGCCGAACTTGGCCTTCCACGCCGCCAGACCGGCTTCACGTCCGCCGTCGACCCAGTCCACGCCGTGCCAGGGCATCAGGGCCGGAACCCCAGCGCGGGCGAAGGGGAAGTGGTCGGAACGATAGTAGAAGCCCTGCTCCGGCTGACCGTCGTCGGAGACATAGCGGCCTTCCTTGGCGGCCAGGGCCTGAAGATCATCTTCCAGGCTGTTCTGGCCCTTGCCGAAGATCGGCACGTCGCGGGTCGGTCCCGACAGGGGCAGCATGTCGATGTTGATGTCGGCGACCGTGGTTTCCAGCGGATAAACCGGATCGGCGGCATAGGCGTAGGCCCCCAGCAGGCCCATTTCCTCAGCCGCCATGTGGGCGAAGACGATGGTGCGGTCGGGCGCGGGCGCGGCCTTCAGCTGACGCGCCATTTCGACCACGCCGACAGTGCCAGAGGCGTTGTCCCAGGCGCCGTTGAAAATCTTGTCGTCGCCTCCCGCATGGTCATTGACCCCGACGTGGTCCCAGTGGGCCGAATAGATGATGGTCTCGTTCGGGCGCTTTGTTCCCGGAATCCGAGCCAGCAGATTGTGCGTGCGCAGGGTGTCGATGGTTTCAGCCGTCTCGACCGACAGGGTCACGTTTGGCACGACGAAGGCGCGGAAGTCGCCCGTGCCGATACGCGAGGCCAGATCGGCCACGTCCAGCCCCAGGGCCTTGGCCGTGTCCGCATTGATCGCCCCTGAAAACTCCAGGTCCGCCGCGCCCGGCGTCAGGGTGCGGGTACGGGTGTTGCCCTGGGCCATGCGGGTCCAGCCGGCGTCTGCCGCAGCCGCCTTGGACACCGTGATGACGCCCAGCGCGCCCCGGCGCTTGGCCTCGTCCGCCTTGTAGGCGCCGGACTGGTAGTTGGTCGCGTAGGGCCCGTTGAACAGGTCGCCGTCCGGCTCGCCGCCGACCACCAAAACGATCTTGCCCGTCACGTCCAGGCTGCCGTAGTCGTCCCAGCCGCGCTCCGGCGCATGGATGCCATAGCCGACGAAGACCAGATCCGCATTGGTGATCGTCACCCTGCCGTCGTTGCTGACCGCCCGCAGGGCGATGTCGGTTCCCGGCGTCAGATCATGGACCTGACCGTCCGCGCTGGTCCAACTGGCCCGGGTGGCGTCGGCGACGGGCGTATAGCGCTTCAGGTCGATCACCTGCAGCCACTGGCCGTTCGGGCCGCCTGGCTCCAGGCCCATGGCTTCGTACTGAGCCTGCAGCCAGTCCAGGGTCTTCTTCTCGCCCTCGGTGCCAGGATAACGGCCCTGGAAGTCGTCAGCGCTAATGGTGCGGATCTCGTCCGACAGGCGCTGGGCCGAGAAGTCCTGAGCGGCCGCCGCACCAGCGGCGAACAGAAGGGCCGTGGCGGCGACGCCGCTGATGAACCGACGATGCATGGAAGCTCCTTCGCCCTCCCCACGGGGCGTTCGCGCAAAGTAATAGGGCGGCCTCGCAAGAAGCCGCCCCTTACATTTTTGTCATGTTCCGCGACAGCGGGTCAGCGACGACCTATTTGCGCTGGGCGTCGCTGACCGTGCGGGCCGGGCCGAACTCCGAACCCGGCTTCCACTGGGGCCAGTCGCGGCTGTTCGCCAACGCCTGACCGGCGTCGAAGACCACCTCGAGGTCCTGGATCATGCCACGATAGTCCCAGTTCGGCTCCCACTCGTCGGCTGCCTGGTGATAGCGATTGGCGCGATACTCGGCAGCGGCGGCCACGCGCGGCGCGATCGGCTCATCCACGAAATCCCCGGTCGAGGACAGATAGCCCATCGGCACGCCCCGCTTGGCCAGGGGGAAGTGATCCGAACGGAAGTAGATGCCCGCGCCAGCGCCCGCGTCGCCCTCGAAACCGCGCCCCTGCGCCGCCGCCAGGGCGATGACGCGCTCGTCCAGCTCGGACTGGCCGTAACCGGTCACGCCCAGCTTGCTCATCCGCCCCAGAACGCTGGTCGCATCCAGGTTGAAGCCCGCCACCGTTGTTTCCAGCAGATACAGCGGATTGGCGGCATAGAACTCCGATCCCAACAGACCGCTTTCCTCGCCGGTGAAGCTGATCATGACGATGGTGCGCTCGGGCTTGGGCCCCTTCGACCACTGACGCGCCAGTTCCAGCAGACCCGCCGTGCCCGAGGCGTTGTCCACCGCGCCGTTGAAGATGCGGTCCCCGTTGGCGTCCGGCTCGCCCATGCCGATGTGATCCCAGTGCCCGGTATAGAGGATGGTCTCGTCCGGGTGGGTAGAGCCCTCCAGCTTGGCCAGAACGTTGTGGGTGGTGATCTGGTCGGTCTTCACGTCGAACTTGGCGTCGATGGTCGCGCCGGCCAGTTCGACCGGCTGGAAGTCGCGGCTGCGAGCCTTGATCTTCTCCTGCTCGAAATCGAGGCCAGCGTGACGGAACAGGTCAACCGCCACATCGCGCTGAATCCAGGCCTCCATCGGCACGCGTTCGGCCGACGGGTTGGCGCGCACGATGTCGAACTGCGGCACAGACCAGGAGTTGGCCACCGTGGTCCAGCCATAGGAGGCCGGGCGCGTCTCGTGGACGATCAGCACGCCGGCCGCGCCCTGACGCGCCGCCTCTTCGTACTTGTAGGTCCAGCGACCGTAATAGGTCATCGCCTCGCCGCCAAAGGTGTTCAGCGCGGGCTCCTCAAAGTCGGCGTCGTTGACCAGAACCACGATGACCTTGCCGCGCACGTCAGTCTTGAAGTCGTTCCACTGGCGCTCGGGCGCGCTGGTGCCATAGCCCACGAAGACCAGGGGCTTGCCGCGCAGGTCGACGCCGTCGCTGGGCAGACGGGTGGTGATGGTGGCCTGCTGGCCCTGGGCCAGGGGCTGTGTCCAGTCGCCGACCTTGATCTGACCGCTGACGTTGGAGACGGTGAAGCGGTTCAGGCCGACCGCCTGGGTCCAGCCGCCGTTCTCGCCGCCGGGGGCGAAGCCCGCCGCCGCATATTGCTGGCTCAGGTAGTCGATGACCTTCTGCTCGGCCGGCGTGGCGATGCCGCGCCCCTCGAAGCTGTCGTCGGACAGGACCTTGATGTCGTTGGAGATGCGCGCGGCATCGAAAGCGGCCTCTTGGGCGGCGGCGCCCGACGCAAGAGAAGCGGCGAACAACAGGACGGCGGCGGACGACATCAAACGCATGGAACAAGCCCCTCAACCAATAAAGAGCCCGGACCCTAGAGGGCGAAATCCCCCATGTCGATGCAGGCCGCCACGGCGTCAGGCACGAAAAAACCCGCCGGATCGCTCCGGCGGGTCGTCTCGTTCCGATCTGACGGCGAAGCCCTAGTGGGCGACGCCCTTCCAGATGCGACGGTAGCTGGCGTAGGTGATCCCTGCGAACAGCAGCAGGAAGATGATCACGCCAAAGCCCATCTGCTTGCGCTCGGTCGCCTTGGGCTCGGAAGTCCAGGCGATGAAGGCGGCGACGTCCTTGGCCATCTGGTCGACGGTGGCCTCGGTGCCGTCATCATAGGTCACCTGACCGGCGCGCAGCGGCGCGGGCATGGCGATGAAGCCGCCCGGAGGCACGTGGCCCTCGCCTTCCCAGAATGGGGTCAGATCGCCCGCCATATAGGGGTTGTAGTGCTGGGCCGAGGTCATCTTCAGACCCGCCGGCGGCGTGCCGTAGCCCGACAGCAGCGAGTAGATGTAGTTGGCGCCATCGTGACGAGCCTTGGCCATGACCGAAAGGTCCGGCGGGGCCGCGCCGCCGTTTGCGGCAGCTGCCGCCGTGGCGTTCGGATAGGGCGACGGGAACTTGTCGGCGGTGGTGGCGTCGCGCATCAGCGCTTCACCCGTCTCGCTGTCGATGTCCGGGACCTGAACTTCCTTGGCCAGGGCCTTCACGACGGGGTTGTCGTTCGGGTTCGGGTATTCCGGGTTCCAGAACGGCCCGTGCTTGTCGCCCAGGTTGCGGAAGTGCATCAGCTCCATGCCGTGGCAGGAGGCGCAGACTTCCTTGTAGACCTTGTAGCCGCGCTGCAGCTGGCCCTGGTCATAGGTGCCGAACGGCCCCTCAAAGCTGAAGCCGCCGCTGCGCGGATGCTTGGCGCCCCCAGCGGCCAGCGCCGGAGCGGCAGTGGCGGCCAGGCCCAGAGCGGCCGTCAGAACGACCAAGGTCTTGCGGAAGGACACGGTTTTCTTCTCGTTGGAAATCATCGCGCTCAGCCCTTCTGCTCGGCGTCGCCCGACAGGACCGGCTCGGAAATCGTCGCCGGAACCGGCAGCGGCTTCTCGCGCAGGCCGAGGAACGGCATCAGCACCAGGAAGAAGATGAAGTAGTAGGCCGTGAACAGACGCGTCAGCCACAGGTAGGAGTTCAACTGGCCGTCGATCAGGTTGAAGCTCGGCATGCCCGGAACGACCGGGGCGTCCGGCAACTGACCACCGCACCAGCCGAGGCCGAAGCACACGAACAGGAAGATGATGAAGCAGGTGCGCATCGTCGGGCGGTAGCGCATCGAGCGCACCTTGGACGTGTCCAGCCAGGGCAGGACGAACAGCACGCCGATGGCGCCGAACATGGCCACCACGCCGCCGAACTTGTCGGGGATGGCGCGCAGAATGGCGTAGAAGGGCAGCATGTACCACTCGGGCACGATGTGCGCCGGGGTCTGCAGCGGGTTGGCCGGGATGTAGTTGTCGGCGTGACCCAGGGCGTTCGGCTGATAGAAGACGAAGACCGAGAACAGGATCAGGAAGAGGATGATCGCAAAGCCGTCCTTGACCGTGAAGTACGGGTGGAAGGGCAGCATGTCCTTCTTCTGGCGGTCCTTCGGGATCAGGATGCCAACCGGGTTGTTCTGACCGGCGGCATGCAGGGCCCAGAGGTGCAGCACCACGCAGCCGGCGATGACGAACGGCAGCAGGTAGTGCAGCGAGAAGAAGCGGTTCAGCGTGGCGTTGTCGATCGCCGGGCCGCCGCGCAGCCAGATCAGGATCGGCTCGCCAACGACCGGAATGGCGCCGATCAGGTTGGTGATGACCTCAGCGCCCCAGAAGGACATCTGGCCCCAGGGCAGGACGTAGCCCAGGAAGGCGGTGGCGATCATCAGGAAGAAGATGACGCAGCCGACGATCCAGATCATTTCACGCGGCGCCTTGTAGGAGCCGTAGTAGAGGCCGCGCAGCATGTGCAGGTAGACGGCGATGAAGAACATCGACGCGCCGTTGGCGTGCACGTAGCGGATCAGCCAGCCGCCGTTGACGTCGCGCATGATGCGCTCGACCGAGGCGAAGGCCAGGGCCGTGTTCGGCGTGTAGTGCATGGCCAGAACGATGCCGGTGATGATCTGCGTCATCAGGCACAGGGCCAGGATGCCGCCGAAGGTCCACCAGTAGTTCAGGTTACGGGGGGTCGGCAGGTTGGCGTAGTCCATGCCGAAGCGAATGATCGGCAGGCGCGTGTCCATCCACCGCTCAATCGCGGTTTTAGGGACGTAGGTGGATTCGTGATCGCTCATGGGTCCTCTGTCCGTCCTCAGCCGATCTTCACGCGGGTGTCGGACATGTATTCGTAGTTCGGCACCACCAGGTTCAGCGGGGCCGGTCCCTTACGAATACGGCCCGAGGCGTCGTAGTGCGAACCGTGGCAGGGGCAGAACCAGCCGCCGAAATCGCCCGTGCCGAAGGTCGGCACGCAACCCAGATGGGTGCAGGAACCGATGACGACGAGATACTTCTCGTGGCCGGGCTTGGTGCGCTCGGCGTCCGTCTGCGGCTGCTTCAGGTCCGAGGCATGGTCGTCGGCGATGACGCGCTTCAGCTCGGCCGGGGTGCGATAGCGCACGAAGACCGGCTTGCCCTGCCACTTGATGACGACCTGCTGACCTTCCTGAACCTTGGTCAGATCGAATTCGATCGACGCCAGGGCCAGGGTGTCCGCGGCGGGGTTCATCTGGTTGATCAGCGGCCAAGCCACCATCACGCCAGCACCGACCGCGGCGGCGCCGGCGGCGATGTGGATGAAATCGCGGCGGGTGGCGTCGCCGCCCCCGTGTTGGCCCTCGGGCCCTTCAGCATTCACGACCGATTCGGCCACGCTCTCACCTCTGCACTCCCGATCGCCCGCCCCGGAAGGGGGATGGTCGTCGGCATGGATCGTCCCTGCGAGACGGCAGAAGATGCCTGCGGCCCTTGTTTTACCGCATTCGACGCAAGTTGCTGACACAACTTGCGAAACGGTCGCAACAAATACCGCGACAAGACCCCGCCCCGCGCGTATGACGGCCTTAGAATGCGTCTCGCCCTTTTTCAACCTGACATCCCGCAGAATGTGGGCGCCTGCATCCGCCAGAGCGCCTGTTTCGGCGTCGAATTGCACGTCATCGAGCCCACCGGCTTCCGTTTCGACGACCGCGCCATGAAACGCGCGGCGCTGGATTACGGCCCGCTCAGCCACATGACCCGCCACGCCGACTGGGATGCCTTCCAGCGTGACCGTGCGCCCGGGCGGCTGGTCCTGTTCACCACCAAGGGCGCCACGCCCCTGCCCGAATTCGAATTCCGGCCCGACGATGTCCTGCTGTTCGGCAAGGAAAGCGCCGGCGCGCCCGACTACGTCCACGCCGCCGCCGACGCCCGCGTCTTCATCCCCATCCGCCCCGAGACGCGGTCGCTGAATCTGTCCGTCAGCGCCGGGATCGCTCTGTGGGAAGGGCTGAGGCAGTTGGGCGAACTGCCGAGGCGCTAACTTTCTCCCTCCCCTTCATGGGGAGGGTGGCTGAGCCCACAGGGCGAAGTCGGGTGGGGGGGCGTCTTGGCAAGTCAAGCGCACCCTGCATCACCTCGCCCTCCCCACCCGGTCTCAGCTTCGCTTCGACCACCCTCCCCATGAAGGGGAGGGAGAATTTATACCCTACTCCGGCGCGCCGTCGTTCGGCAGTTGCGCCAGGTTGGGGCGCTGGCCGCGTTCGGCCGTCGCGGCGCGTTCGACCGCACGCATGGTGCGCAACAGGTTCTCGCCCGAGATCTTGCGGATGTCGGCCTCGGACCAGCCGCGACGCATCAACTCGGCCAGGATGCGCGGATAGGCCTCCACGCTCTCGACGCCTTCCGGCAGGCTGTCGACGCCGTCGAAGTCGCCGCCCAGCCCAACATGGTCGATGCCCGCCACGTCGCGAACATGCTGGATATGGGCCACCACGTCGTCCAGCGTGGCCTTCGGCGCGGGGTTGGCGGCATTGAAGGCCTCCATGCCCGCCTTGACCGCCTCGGGATCGCCGGGGTTCAGGGCCGATAGTCGCGTCATCTCCGCGCCACGCGCGGCGCCCGAGGCGCGCACCGCCTCGCTGATGAAGCCCGGCACGAAGGTCACCATGACGATGCCGCCGTTGGCCGGCATCAGCCGCAGCACGGCGTCGGGCACGTTGCGCGGATGCCCCGTCACCGCCCGCGCGGACGAGTGCGAGAAGATGACCGGGGCGGTCGAAACGCGGATAGCGTCGGTCATCGTCTCTTCCGAGACGTGGCTCAGGTCCACCATCATGCCGATGCGGTTCATCTCCTTGACCACCTGCTCGCCAAACGGCGACAGGCCGCCCCACTTGGGCGCGTCGGTGGCGCTGTCGGCCCAGGTCGTGGTCTTGGAGTGGGTCAGGGTCATGTAACGCGCGCCGGAGTCATAAAACTCGCGCAGCAGGCCCAGGGAATCGTCGATGGAATAGCCGCCCTCCATGCCGATCAGGCTGGCGATGCGGCCCGCCTTGTGGATGCGGCTGATGTCGTCGGCGGTGGTCGCGATCTCGAACACCGAGGGATAGGCGGCGGCGATGCGCTTGACCGTGTCGATCTGCTCGAAGGTGGCCTTGGCCGCCTCTACCGGCTCCAGGCTGGCAGGGACATAGACCGACCAGAACTGGGCCCCGACGCCGCCCGCGCGCAGGCGCGGAATATCGGTATGAAGACGCGTTGTGGCCGACAGATTGGTTGCCAGATCAACGCGATAGGGGTCGTTTCCGAACGCCTGACGCAAGGCCCAGGGCAGGTCGTTGTGACCGTCGATCAGCGGCGTGCGACGCAGGATCTGCATCACCCGCTCCTGCCCCGCCGTGTCAGCGCCCGCTTGAGATTGGGCCAGGGCAGGTCCCGCCAGAACGGCGAGCGAAACGGCGGCGAGCAAGGCGGTGCGGATCATGGTGTCCCCTCAAGACTGTTGCGGCCACGCTGGCACAGGCGAGGCGGCATGGGAACCGGGTCTGATCTGGATCAAGGCCCGCTTTCGCCGCCGAGCGCATGAAGCGCGCATCCCGCCCTGTTCACAAAGGCCGCCCGTCATGGTTGAAGCCCTGATGATCCAAGACACCCCCACCCTGATGGTCGAGCATCGCGAGCGCGCCCGCGTCTGGTTCGAGACCCTGCGCGATCAGATCCACGCCGGGTTCGAGGCCCTGGAAGACGCCGCCCCTACCGACCTCTTCCCCGGCGAAGCGGGCCGCTTCGTGCGCACGCCCTGGGACCGCAAGGAAGGCGGCGGCGGCGTCATGGGCATGATGCACGGGCGTCTGTTCGAAAAGGTCGGCGTCCACTGCTCGACCGTCCACGGAACCTTCCCCGCCGACTATGCCAAAAACGTCCCCGGCGCCGAGGAAGACCCGCGCTTCTTCGCCACCGGCATCAGCCTGATCTGCCACCCGGTCAGCCCGCGCGTGCCCGCCGTGCACATGAACACCCGCCTGATCTCGACCACCAAGACCTGGTTCGGCGGCGGCGGCGACCTGACGCCGGTGCTGGACGCAGATCGCCGTCAGGACCACCCCGACACCATTGCCTTCCACGCCGCCATGCAGGGCGTCTGCGACGCCTATGACCCCGCCTGGCACGCCAAATACAAGCAGTGGTGCGACGAGTATTTCTTCCTGCCCCACCGCAACGAGCCGCGCGGCACCGGCGGCATCTTCTACGACCACCACGACAGCGGCGACTGGGAACGAGACTTCGCCTTCACCCAGGACGTCGGCAAGGCCTTCCTCGACGTCTATTCGAAAATCGTCGCCGGTCGCATGACCGAGGCCTGGACGCCCGAGGAACGCGAGGAACAACTGATCCGCCGCGGCCGCTACGTCGAGTTCAACCTGCTCTACGATCGCGGCACCATGTTCGGGTTGAAGACCGGCGGCAACGTCGAGTCGATCCTCAGTTCCATGCCCCCCGTGGTGAAGTGGCCCTGACGCGGCCTTAGGCGACCTCGACGCGGGCCCTGTCGGCCATCGCCCGCCCGATCCCGTCGAACAGGGCCGCCAGGGTCAGCGGCTTGGTCAGATGGCCGTCCGCGCCCGCCGCCCGCCCGGCCTCGACATGTTCGGCCATGGCGTTGGCGGTCAGCATCAGGATCGGCGTCCGGGCGCGGCCCGCCTGCGCCTCGAAGGCGCGGATGGCGGCGGTAGCGGTCAGACCGTCCATCACCGGCATCTGCATGTCCATCAGCACCAGGTCGAAGGCCTCGCGCTTGAACAGGTCCAGGGCCTGAGCCCCGTCCTCGACCGCGACCAGTTCCATCGCCGTCGCGCCCAGCATGATCTCGACCACCTTGCGATTGGCCGGATGATCGTCGGCCAGCAGGACCCGCAACGGCTGCTCGCGCACGTCGCCGACCGGCTGAACCGTCTCGGCGGTCTCGACGGCAGCCTCGGCTGACGGCAGGGGAATCTCGAACCAGAAGCGCGATCCCTGCCCCGGCATGCTGTCGCACTCCAGCCAACCGCCCATCAGTCCGACCAGCTCGCGTGAGATGGCCAGGCCCAGGCCGGTGCCGCCGAAGCGGCGTGTGATCGAGCCGTCCGCCTGCTGGAAGCGGCCGAAGATGCGGGCCTTCTGCTCCTCGTCGAAGCCGACCCCGGTGTCGGCCACGACGAAGCGGACGTCGCCCTCCTCGCCCGGCGCCACCGTCAGGCTGACCTCGCCTTCCGTCGTGAATTTCAGCGCATTGCTGACCAGATTGGTCAGAACCTGGCGCACCCGCACGGCGTCGCCTTCGACCAGGCGGTCGAAGCTCGGATCGACATGGGCCACGACCGCCACGCCCTTGGCTTCGGCCGGAATGCGCCACAGGGCCGCCACGTCCTGCACCGCCCGCCCCAGATGGAAGGGCGCCGTCTCGATCGTGACCTGACCGGATTCGATGCGGGCGCTGTCCAGAATGTCGGACAGCAGACGCTCCAGGGTGGCGCCGGACGAGCGAATGACCTCGACCATCTCATGCTCGTCAAGATTCAGGTCGCGCTGGCCCAGGGCGTCGGCCATGGCCACCACCCCGTTCAGGGGCGTGCGGATTTCATGGCTCATATTGGCCAGGAACTCGCTCTTGGCGCGGCTGGCTTCCTCGGCGCGACGACGGGCGCGGCGCAGTTCTCCCGCCTGGCGCCACTGCCACAGCAGGGTCAACAAGGCCGACAGCATGAAGACCACGCCAATGCCGACGATCCAGTTCTGCCAACGGATGACGGTGCGTTGCAGCTCGGTATTGGCGCGCGCGGTCTCCAGTTGCTGACGCCGGCGATCCAGCTGTTCCTGGATATCGCCAGTAACCTGGCGGATGCCGGCGCTGAACCGCTGGGCGCTCTGAATGTCGCGGTCGCGCTGATAGGTGCGCAGAACTTCATAGGCTTCGGTCGACCGTCCCGATGCAAACAGAACCTCGGCCTCAGCCAGGGCGACGCGGGTGTCCACCCCGCCTTCACGATTGAAGGTCCGCAGACGATCCATATCCCTCCGCGCGCCGTCCACATCGCCGGTTCGCGCCCGCGCCACAGCCCGCACCGGCAGGCTGTCGAGCAGGACATAGGTTCCCTCGGTCAGGTCCTCGCCATAGGGCGCCAGACAGGCCAGGACCTCCAGCGGTTCATCCCTGGCGTTCGCCACCTGGGCGCACAGGCCCGCGTCATAGACCAGCAGATTGGGCAGACCGGTCCGCAGGCTCAGTCGACGATGCGCGGCATAGTATTCCTGCGCCTTGGTCAGATCGCCGACCTGGATCGCCATCTTGGCCAGATTATACAGGCTGTCGAAGTCCGGGCGCGGATAGGTCGGGTCGGCGTAGTCGATCTCGAACCGCCGAAAGGCGATGGTGGCGCCCACCACGTCGTTCAGCTTCATCAGCCCCATGCCCGTCATCTCCCACAGCCCGGCATGGGCGGTGGCGGCGTAGGGGTCGCTGTCGGGGATGTCGGTCTCGGCCTGATTGAGCAGCTTCAGGCCCTCGCCGACGCGATCCTCGTCAATGAGGTTCAAGGCGGTCAGGCGGGCGGCGTGGGCGCGCACGAACCAGTCGACGCCATTCGTCGCCATGCGGCTCATCTCCGCCTCGACGCTGTGATCGCCGAGATCATAGCGGGCCGTCAGCGCGTTCAGGCGGGCGATCTGGATGTAACGCTGATCGCGTTGCACGCGGGCCTTCTCTTCCAGTCGCTGGTTCCAGAAGGCCGCGCGCTCGAACTCGCCCTGGTTCTGCGTCGTCCACACGACATGATAGAGGCGGTTCAAGCCCTCCCGATCGTGACGCTTGTAAGCCGCCTCGCCGAAGGCCTCCAACTCGGCGAAGCTGGTCCCGCCCGCGCGCACCTCCACTGCCCGCAGCAAATCGTCTCCGGGTGCGGCCGTCTGCGCCAGAGCCGGGGTCTGAGCCAGGCTAGGCGACAGCAGGATGGCGATCGCGAGGACCGCAGCTTTGATTGGCGACATATCACTTCCAGACTGACGCCTCAGAATGGCACGCCAGAAGTTGCCCAAGGTTTAGCGTTCGGGGAACGCACGCACCTCGCGATCAGATACCGCTGCCGTCCGCCTCGACTGGCGGCGGGGTCAGCAGCAGATAGGCGCGTATCCAGGCCGTCAGCACGGCACGGTCATTGGCGCCTTCCAGGCTCAGCAGGGCCTCGTCCGCCAGGTCATGCGGGATGCGATGCCCGCGCCGCCCCTCGATCAGCGCCGCGGCATAGGCAGGCTGGAACTCGGGGTGGCACTGGAAGCTGACGGCGTCCTCGCCCCAGGCTAGACCGGCGTAGGGCGTGAACTCGCACGCGGCGATGACCCGCGTGTCCGGGGCGACCGCCACCACCTGGTCCTGATGCGACACAGGAATGGCGATGGAGGGCGCGCGCGGATGCATCCACGGCTCATGGCTGACCACGTCATAGCGATGCAGACCGACGCCCCAACCCTTGGGCGACTTCTCGACCTTGCCGCCGAAGGCATGGGCGATGACCTGATGCCCGAAGCAGATACCCAGCAGCCGCGTCTTGCCCCGCGCCGCGCGCAACCAGTCGACCAGTGGCGCGATCCAGGGCAGGTCGTCATAGACCCCCGCCGCCGAGCCGGTGACGATGACGCCGGTATAGATGGACGGATCTTCCGGCAGATGCCCCGACTGCACATCGAAACGCGTCGTCGGCACGTTCTCGCCCAGCAGATAGCGGAACCGCGCCGGATAATCATCGAAAGCGTCCCGCAGATGCTCGGGCGGGTGGCCGGTTTCCAGAATGGCGATACGGGTCATTTCGGCGTTTTCCGGCGGGGAGAAGGAAGCGTCTGTCTCTGGATTGGGGTAGAAGTCGGGCGATTGCAACGAGGCCGCCCTTCATGACCGCCGACGCGACCGCCGATTCCCCCGTCGTCCTGATCAATATCTTCAAGTGCGACACGCGCCGTCAGGATGAATTGATCGAGCATCTGACCGCCCTGGCCCAGGTGCAGCGCGCCCTGCCCGGCTTCGTCTCAGCCACCCTGCATCGCGGCCTGAACGGGCGCGTCGTGGCCAATCACGCCGTTTGGGGCAGCGCCACCGACTGGAAGGTCATGACCCGCCACCCCGCGGTGGTGGCGGCAATGGAGCCCATCCTGGCCCTCGCCACCTTCGAGCCTCACCTCTACCAACCCGGCGAGGTCGTGGAGGCTTAACCGGCCCGCCAGACCTCGGCCCGCGCCCCCGCCTCGCCCAGGGTCTCCGCCACCCAGCCGCAGATCTCGGCGGCGGCGGCTTCCGCGCCCGAGGGCGGGTTAATCACCGTCATGGTGCAGCCGTTCATCTTCATCGGATTGTTCAGCGGCCGCAGACGCGCCTCGGCCACCAGCACCCGACCGACCCTGGCCTCCTCCAACCGGCGGATGAAACCGTCAAAAGTCTCCATGTCCTTCAAGGGTGTCCAGACGGCCACCGTCGCCGTGCGGTCGTGGCGCAGGATGGCGGCGGCGGTTTCGGCCGAGCGCACATAGTCGTCGGGCCGCTCGAACGGCGGGTCGATCAGGACCAGCGGCCCCTTGGTGGCCTTGGCCGCCTTCAGCGCCTCGACATAGCCGTCGCCCTGATGCCCCACGGCGGCAGGCCAGTCGGCCAGGGCCTCGGCCAGCATTTCCTGAACCGGCGGATGGAACTCGAAGCCGACATAGCGGTCCTCGCCCTTCAGCGCCCGCGCGATCAGCAGCGGCGATCCCGGATAGAAGCGCGACCCGCCGTCGGGATTCAGAGCCGCGACTTCCGCCGCCAGGGCCTCGATCAGCGGCGGCCGGTCCTCGGCGGTCATCAGCCGTGCCACGCCCGCCTCTGCTTCCCGCGACCGCGCTGCGTCCCCCGACAGGTCATAGAGGCCCGCCCCCGCGTGAGTGTCGATGACAGTGACAGGCCCCTTCGCCTGCTGCTCCTTCAACAGCCACAGGACCAGGGCGTGCTTGACCAGGTCGGCGAAGTTTCCGGCGTGAAAGCTGTGGCGATAGTTCATCCCGCTCCGTCACCCGCCCCGCCCTCGCGGTCAAGTCGAATAGCGGAACCCGCGAGCCGGCCGCGTCGTTGCGCCAAGCCGAGGACAGCCCTGATGACCGCCCACCCGCCCCACGACGAGCCTGCGCCCCTGGGCCTGAGTTGGTGCGATGACGCCGGCCCCGGCCTGAGCCGCCGCCGCGCGGGCTCGGGCTTCACCTATCGCGATCAAGCCAATCAGATCCGTGACGCAAGGACGCTCAGCCGCATCCTCGCCCTGGCCATCCCGCCCGCGTGGACCGAAGTCTGGATCTGCCCCCGCGCCGATGGCCACGTCCAGGCGACAGGCCGCGACGCGCGCGGGCGCAAGCAGTACCGCTATCACCCGGACTGGACCCGCTACGCCGCCAGTCACAAGTTCGACCGGCTGTCCGACTTCGCGCGCAAACTTCCGAAGCTGCGCCAGCGGGTAGAGCATGATCTGGCCCGACGCGGGCCGTGCCGGGACAAGGTGCTGGCCACCGCCGCACGCCTGCTGGAAATCACCCTGATCCGCGTCGGCAACGCCGAATACGCCCGCCAGAATCGCAGTTTTGGCCTGACCACCCTGCACAAGCGGCATCTGGAGGTGGACGGCGCGGCCCTGACCTTCGAGTTTCGCGGCAAGAGCGGCCAGGACCACCGGGTGAGCGTTCGCGACCAGAGGCTGGCGCGGGCCATGCGCACGCTGGAGGGCCTGCCTGGCCAGCACCTGTTCAAATACCGCGATGCGGCGGGCGACCTGCATCCCGTCACCTCGGACGACGTCAACGCCTATATCCGCGACGCCATGGGCGAGCAGTTCTCGGCCAAGGATTTCCGCACCTGGGCCGGGACGGCTTCCGCCGCCCGGGCCCTGCGCGACATGGAACCGCCGACCTCGCCCACGGACGCGCGGCGCAAGATCACGGCCTGCATCAAGGCGGTGTCCGGCCTGCTGGGCAATACGCCCACAGTCTGCCGCGCCGCCTATGTCCACCCGCGCGTGCTGGCGACATTCGCGGACGGCGACCTGGCCGACGCCTTGCCCGGCGCTGAGACCAAGGGATTTGATCAGGCACTGATCCGGCTTCTGTCATCCGCACAATAGAGCTGTGCGTCGACTGTCCAGAGAGACCGCGAGTATGAAAAAGCCCCCCGACCTGTGATCAGGGGGCCTTCATTTCGCATGTCAGGAACGGATCAGTCGGCCCAGTTCAGGACGACCTTGCCCGACTGGCCGGACTTCATGGCCTCGAAGCCCTGCTGGAAGTCCTGATAGGGCATCTGATGGGTGATCAGCGGCGTCAGGTCCAGACCGGCCTTCAGAAGGCCCAGCATCTTGCGCCAGGTGGTGAACATCTCGCGGCCATAAACGCCCTTGATGGTCAGGGCCTTCAGGATGATCGTGCCCCAGTCCGTCTCCATCGGCTTGGACGGGATGCCCAGCAGGGCCATGCCGCCGCCCATGATCAGGGTGTCGACGCACTGCTTGAAGGCGATGGGCGAACCCGACATCTCCAGCGCCACATCGAAGCCGACCTTGAGGCCCAACTCGTGCATGACGTCGCGCAGGTCTTCCTTGGTGGTGTTCACCGTGCGCACACCCGGCGCAACCTTCTGCGCAAGTTCCAGGCGGAAGTCATTGATATCGGTCAGAACCACGGTGCGGGCGCCCGCGTGACGCGCCACGGCGGCGGCCATCATGCCAATGGGACCGGCGCCGGTGACCAGCACGTCCTCGCCCAGCAGGTCGAACTGCTGCGCCGTGTGCACGGCGTTGCCGAACGGGTCCAGGATCGAACCGATCTCATAGGGCACGTCGTCGGGCAGTTCGATGACGTTGAAGGCCGGAGCCACAACGTATTCGGCGAAGGCGCCCTGACGGTTCACGCCGATGCCGCGCGTGTCCGGGTCCAGGTGGAAGTGACCGGCGCGGGCCGCTTCGGAGTTCAGGTCGATGACGTGACCCTCGGCCGAGACGCGCTGGCCGACCTTGAGGCGGCGATCCACGTCCTTGCCGATGGCGACGATCTCGCCGGCGAACTCGTGGCCGGTGATCATCGGCACGGGCACGTTCTTTTGGGACCACTCGTCCCAGTTCCAGATGTGGATGTCGGTGCCGCAGACGGCGGTGCGGTGCACCTTGATCAGCACGTCCTCGTCGCCCGCGACGGGGATGGGGGCGTCGATCAGTTCCAGCCCCTCGGCCGGTTTGGTCTTGGCCAGGGCCTTCATGGTGTCGGTCATGGTGGGTGCTCCCGTTACTTAGATGCAGCCGCTAGGCCGCCTTGGCCGGGATCGCAAGCGGTCCCGGTGAAAACTTCCGTCAGTTCGGCCTGCCAATCCGTCGCATAACACTGAGACGGATAGACCTGTGCGGGAAACCGTGAATCAGCTAGCGACAAGGTTTCCAGACGCTGGCCTTGCCCGGCGACGCCGATAGTGGACGTTTCGCCAGCCCATGCCGCGCTTCTTCAAATCCCCCGCTGTCCAGTATCTGGGTCTTTTCGCCCTGCTGGCCATCACCCTGTTCAGCGTCTTGGCCACGCCCTGGGCCGAGCGGCTATTCGTCCAGCCCTTCACCCAACTGCTGGTCGACATCTGCGCCCTAGTGCTGAAGCCGTTCGACAGCCGGGTTCTGGCCCAGGGCGACATCCTGCGCTTTGCCGACGGGCATGGCGCGGTTCAGGTGCTGGCCGGCTGCAACGCAGTCGAGGTCTGCGCCCTGTTGATCGCCGCCATCCTGGCCTTTCCCGGCCGGCTGCGCGACGGCCTGATCGGCGCCGCGGTCGGCGTGATCGCCCTGCAACTGGTCAACCTGCTACGGATCATCAGCCTGCTGTATCTGTCGCGCGGGTCTGAATCGATGTTCGAATTCTTCCATCACTATGTCTGGGACGCGATGATCGGGCTGGAGGGCCTGCTGGTCTTCTTCTTCTGGACCCGCTGGCAGAGCCGCCAACCCGGCAAGATCTCCAAGCCCCTCGCCGAGGACGCCGCCTGATGGCCGCCTGGTTCAAAACCCTCGGCGCCAAGACGCCGGAAGAGGCCGCCCGCCGCCGCTTTGGCCTGTGGTCGCTGGGGATGTTTATTCTGCTGCTGCCGCCCTGGTGGCTGTGGGGCGCGGATCTGGCGGCGATGGGTCTGCGGCCGCTGGCCGGACTGGTGTTCCGGCTGTTCGGCCTGACGGGCGAGGTCGGCGTGTCCGCCGATGGGGGCTGGAGCGTTGGCACCCACCTGACCAGCGGCGGCGTTCCCGCGACCTATGAGGTGACGCAGTCGGCGTTGCGGCGGCTGCTGCTGGGCTTCCCGCTCGCCCTTGCCTTCCTGACCGCGCCGCCGCGCACGCCTCGACCGATCAGAGCGGCAGTCGTCTCGCTCGTTTCCCTGACCCTGCTGTTCGCCCTGTCAGTGACGTCGCTGATCTGGGGCGATCTGGCCGCGCAGTTGAACCCCGCCCTGGCCCCGCCGAGCTCAGGCGTGCGGCAGGCGCTGGATCAGCCGCCTCTGCCCGCTCTTGTGGCGCAGATCGCCATCATCGGCCGCTATATCGGCATGTCGGTGGCGCCGCTGATCGCCGCCGTCCTGCTGTGGGCTGCGCTCAACCCCGCAGGCCGGTCGGTCATCATGGATGACGATAGCCTGAAGGACTGAGGCCTGCCCGGCGACAGGTTGAGGGTCAGATGACCCCCAGTTCCTTGCCCGCCTGCGTAAAGGCGGCGACGGCGGCGTCGATCTGCTCGAACGTGTGCGCCGCCGACATCTGGGTGCGGATGCGGGCCTGACCGCGCGGCACCACCGGGAAGCTGAAGCCAATGACATAGACGCCCAGTTCCAGCATCCGCGCCGCCATGTCCTGCGCCAGCTTGGCGTCCCCCAGCATGACGGGGATGATGGGGTGCTCGCCCGGCTGCAGGGTGAAGCCCGCCGCAGTCATGGCCGAGCGGAAGCGCGCGGCGTTGGCGAACAGCTGGGCGCGCAGGGCGTCGCCCTCTTCGCCAGCGGCGATGCGGATGGCCTCCAGTGACGAACCGCAGACGGCCGGCGCCAGGGCGTTGGAGAAGAGATAGGGCCGCGCGCGCTGCTTCAGCAGGGCCACGACATTGGCCTTGGCGCAGATGAAGCCGCCCATGGCGCCGCCCAGGGCCTTGCCGAAGGTGCCGGTGACGAAGTCCACCTCGACCTCGTTCCAAGCGTAGGAGCCGCGCCCCTTCTCGCCCAGGAAGCCGGTGGCGTGGCAGTCGTCGACCATGATCAGGGCGCCGTACTGGTCAGCCAGGGCGCGGATGTCCTTCAGCTTGGCGATGTAGCCGTCCATCGAGAAGGCGCCGTCGGTGGCGATGATGATCTCGCGCGCGCCGTCGGCCCGGGCCTGCTTCAGCTGGGCCTCCAGGTCGGCCATGTCCGAGGTCGCAAAGCGGTAACGCTTGGCCTTGCACAGACGCACGCCGTCGATGATCGAGGCGTGGTTCAGGCTGTCCGAGACGATGGCGTCCTCAGCCCCGAACAAGGGCTCGAAGATGCCGCCGTTGGCGTCAAAGGCGGCGGCGAACAGGATGGTGTCTTCAAAGCCGAGGTAGTCGGCGATGGCGCGTTCCAGTTCCTTGTGGATTTCCAGCGTGCCGCAGATGAAGCGGACCGAGGCCGTGCCTGCGCCCCACTTCTGCATCGCCTTGATGCCTGCCTGGGTGACGCGCTCGTCGCCGGCCAGGCCCAGATAGTTGTTGGCGCAGAAGTTCAGGACGTCGCGGCCGTTCACCGAGATCACCGGCCCCTGACGCGAGGCGATGACGCGCTCGGGCTTGGTCAGGCCCTGGGCGTCGATGTCGGTCAGTTCGGCGGAGATGCGGTCGTAGAAGGCCGTATTGGTGATCTGGGTCATGATTTCTCCGCTACGCTGAATTCCGGTCCGTTTGAACCCCCGATCTCAGGTCGCCGGGGCAGGACCAGCCGAGGCCTCGGCCACCGGTCGGAACGGGCTGACACGAACCTGCCGACCGCACGGCATCAGGGCCAGCGGCAAGCTAACCATGGCCGTGTCGCCGGGCGCCGTCAGACGCAGGGTCTTGGCCTCGGGGCAGGTCTTTTCGCCCTCGGCTTCATGCGGCACGACATTCCAAGCCAGATCGAAGAAGGCCTTGGCCTGGGGAGCCAGTGAAACCGGCGTCGGCGTCATCCCCTTGGCGAAATAACTGCCCGGCTCTTGCACAGACCTGACCATGCCCAGGACGCCGCCGCTTGCATCGACCAGGCTCACGCCTGGATAGCCGCCCAGGCTGCAGGTCCGCGCCCCGGTGTTCTGCAATGCCAGAATTGTGACGCGGTTGCCCATGCCCGCATCGCCGCCCTCGACCGACAGCTTCAGGTCCGATCCCGTGCAGGGGCCAACCGGCGCCGGGGCCAGGGCCGCAACCGGGCGGCTGCAGCGCTCGATCACCGCCCCGCCTGTCTGATCGTTCGGCCCCAGACGGCTCAAGGTTCCGCTTTCTTGCCCGTTGCGGCTGGCGGTCCACCATTCCAGACCCTGCCCGGCATACCGCGCACCGCTGGCCGAGACCGCGCTGGTCAGGACGTAGTCGCGCCCGTCGTAGGACACCCGCGCCGTCTCCGTGTCGGGATAGGTCACGGCGATAGTCTTGCCGCTCTCGCAGGCATAGCCGACGGCGGCTGCGGTCTGGGCCGTCGGCGCTTCCACCGGCGAGGTCGGCGCAGGCGGCGTCTCCTGCGAACAGGCGGCCACGGTCAGGCCAAGGCAGGACAGAAGCGCAACGGCGGAACGAGTCATGAGCGTCTCTCTGGGTGAGTCCGATCCCAACGCTACACCCGCCCAAAGGCTCCGCTTGCAAAGAAATCGAGCGGAGCAGTTGCGTAATGATATACTATAACATATCAAGCTTCCCGACATTGTAACGGGGATGCGTGCCTTGCGACTTCAAACCTTCCTGCTGACCGCCGCCGGGGCCGCCGCCCTTTCCACCACCGCCTTCGCCGCCGACGAGGTCATCCAGACGCAGGACGATCCGACCGAGATCGCCGACGTCGTGGTGCGCGCCCTGCCCCTGGGCCGGGCCGGCGACGATGTGGGATCGCACGTCGCCTTGCTGAGCGGCGACGAACTGGTCCACCGCCGCCAGTCGACCCTGGGCGACACCCTCAGCGGCATTCCTGGCGTCAACTCCGACACCTTCGGCGGCGGCGCCAGCCGCCCGGTGGTGCGCGGTCAAGCCGCCCCGCGCGTCAAGGTGCTGAGCGAAGGCGCGGGTCTGATGGACGCGTCAGAGGTCTCGCCCGACCACGCCATTTCGGGCGAGCCCCTGCTGTTGGAGGGCATCGAGATCCTGCGTGGCCCGGCGGCCCTGCTCTACGGCGGCGGAGCCATCGGCGGCGCGGTCAACCTGCTGGACAAGAAGATCCCCACCCGCGTCCCGGCCAACGGCGGCGAAGGCGTGGCCGAATACCGTCGCGGCTCGGTCGATAACGAAGAGGCTGGCGTGGTCGGCATGACGGTCGGCGCCGGAAACTTCGCCGTCCGCATCGAGGCGGCTGCGCGCAAGGCCGACGACTACAAGGTCCCCGACTGGAACGAGCCGCGCCTGGACGGCTCGTACAATGAGACCTCGACGGCGACGCTGGGCGCCTCATACATCGGTTCGCGCGGCTATCTGGGCGCGGCCTATACCGAACAGACCAGCCGCTATGGCCTGGCCGGCCACACCCATGAATACGAGGGCTGCCACCCGCACGGCGACCACCTGCACTGCGGCGGTCACGACGATCATGACCATGGCGGCCATGATCACGAGGAGGGCGAGGAACACGATCACGACCACGGCGTGCCGGAAGTCCGGCTGAAGAGCCGCCGCTTCGATCTGCGCGGCGAGCTGCGCGATCCCCTGCCCGGCATCGAGAATGTGCGTTTGCGCGCCGGCTACACCGACTATCAGCATCAGGAACTGGAAGAAGGCGTCGTCTCGACCACCTTCACCAACGAGGGCTACGACGGCCGCATCGAGGCCCAGCACCGTCAGATCGCCGGCTTCAAGGGCGTGATCGGCCTGCAACTGAGCAAGAGCGACTTCGCCGCCGTCGGCGAAGAAAGCTTCCTCGCCCCCAGCACGACCAAGAACACCGGCCTGTTCGTGATGGAGGAGTACGAACTGGGCGACTGGCATTTCGAGGGCGCCCTGCGTCAAGAATGGCAGGAGGCCTCGGCCCTGGGCCTGGCCGACACCGAGCACAAACCCTTCTCGATCTCGGGCTCTGCGGTCTGGCACTTCATGCCGGGCTGGTCGGGCGCCGTCTCGCTGTCGCGCTCGCAGCGTGCGCCCTCGGCGCAGGAGATGTATGCCGACGGCGTCCACTTGGCGACCAACACCTATGAGATGGGCGACAGCGGTCTGGACGTCGAAACCGCCAATGCGCTGGAACTGACCCTGCGCAGGACGGCGGGTTCCACCACCGCCTCGGTCAGCGCCTATCACTACATCTACGACGACTACATCTTCGCCCGCACCCTGGATCAGTTCGAGGACTTCCGCCTGATCCAGTACAGCCAGGCCGACGCGACCTTCACCGGCCTGGAAGGCGAGGTGCGCCAGCAGTTGACGCCCTGGCTGTCGGCCACGGTGTTCGGCGACTATGTGCGCGGCGAGCTGAAGGGCGACGGCGGCAACCTGCCCCGCATCCCTGCCGCCCGCGTCGGCGTCCGCGCCGAAGCCTTCGCCGGACCGTGGTCGGGCGACATCGAATACAGCCGCACCTTCAAGCAGAACGACATCGCCGCCTTCGAAAGCGAGACGCCGGGCTACAACATGGTCAACGCCACCGTGGCCTATGACGTCGATCTGGCAGGCGTGAAGTCGCAGGTCTTCCTGCGCGGGACCAACCTGCTGGACGAGCTGGCGCTGAACCACGCCTCCTTCCTGGCGGAAACTGCGCCGCAGCGGGGGCGCAACCTCGTCGTGGGCGTGCGCGCCCGCTTCTGATTTCGCCAGATATGAAAAATAAGGGGGCGGCGTCCGACGGACGCCGCCCCTTCGTTCGTTAGATCACTGTCGAGCCTGCTGTGACATTTGCGCGTCATTACAGGCTGTTAATCTGACAGAGGCGCGGACGTCATTTTTCGGCGACCATCAGTCTCCAAGCAGATCGACACCCTAAGCTTTCGGTCTAGCCAGGACTCCTCATGTCGCCCGTCGTTCTGCTTCTTGCCCTTGCCTCGCTCGATCCCAATGCGGACACGGCGACGACAGCGCCTGTCGCGGCGCCGCAGACCCAGACGCCGACCGTCCCGGCCATCGAGGATCAAGAAGCCTATGACCTGGGCGAGATCCAGGCCGTCTCGACCAAGCGTCGCGGCGCGGCGCTGGGCGACTATGAGCCCGAGCTGGTGCTGGATGAGGAACAGCTGAAGGCCTATGGCGCCAGCAGCATTCAGGAACTGATGACCCTGCTGGAGCCGGTGACGCGCAGTTCGCGCGGCGGCTCGCCGGTCTTCCTGGTCAATGGACGGCGCATTTCGGGCTTCCAGGAAATCCGCGGCATCCCGCCCGAGGCCATCGAGCGCACCGAGATCCTGCCCGAGGAAACCGCCCTCTCCTACGGCTACAGCGCCGACCAGCGGGTGGTGAACTTCGTCCTCAAGGCCAATTTCCGCTCGCTGACCATGCAGGCCAGCGTCCGCCGCCCCGACGAGGGCGGCCGCACGGTCAGCGATCTGGAAAGCAACATCCTGCGCATCGCCGGCAAGCAGCGCACGACCCTGGATCTGGAATACGAGAACGACACCCCCCTGTTCGAGACCGAGCGCGACATCCAGCGCGAGGACGGCGATCCCACCGCCTACCGCACCCTTCTGGCCAAGCAGGAACAGGCGTCAGTGGCCGGCTCGGTGGTGCGCGATCTGAACGACACCACGGCCCTGACGCTGAGCGCCAGCCTGGAGGACACCTCGCGGCTGTCCTACCAAGGCCTGCCGAGCGTCCAACTGGCCCTGCGGCCGTCCAGCATCTCGGAACGACTATATCTGAACGCACCCGACGCCCTGTCGCGCACCACCGACACCCTGGAGGGCAAGGTCGGGGCCCTGGTGGACGGCTATCTGGGCGACTGGCGCTGGACGCTAACGGGCGGCTACGACCGCACCGAGACCAAGACCCGCACCGGGCGTGGGCTGGATCAGGAGGCGCTTCAGGCCGGGATGACGGCGGGCACGATCGATCCGTTCGGCGAGGCAGACCTGCTGCCGCGCCTTCCTTTCGACACTGCCCGGTCTGTGTCGAGCAGCGGCAACCTTGAGGCCGTCATCAACGGCACAGCCTGGGAGGCACCGGCGGGCGCCCTGACCTCGACCTTCAAGGTCGGCTTCGACACCCAGACGCTGGATTCCGAAAGCCTGCGCTATGATGCGGACCAGAAGACCAGCGTCTTCTCCGAGCGTTCGCTGTCGCGCGACCGGACCAGCGCATCTGGCAATTTCAACCTGCCCATCGCCAACCGCGACCGCGAGGTTCTGGGCATGCTGGGCGACCTGTCGGCCAACCTGAATCTGGCCTACCAGGACCTGTCCGACTTCGGCGGGCTGTCATCCTACACCCTGGGGCTGAACTGGTCGCCGTGGAGCCCGATCAACTTCAACGTCAGTTGGAGCGACGAGCAGAACGCCCCGTCGATGTCGCAGTTGAACGACCCCACCATCTCGACCCCCAATGTGCCAGTCTACGACTTCGCCACTGGCCAGTCGGTCAACATCACCCGCATCGAAGGCGGCAACGCGGGCCTGTCCGAGGAAACCAAGCGCATCCTCAAGCTGGGCTTCAACTTCACACCGTTGAAGGACAAGGACCTGCGGCTGACAGCCAACTACAGCCGCACCGAGGTCGAGGGTTCCATCGCCGCCTTCCCGACCATCACCCCGGAACTAGAAGCCGCCCTGCCCGAGCGCTTCACGCGGGATCTCGATGGCAATTTGCTGTCGATCGACGCCCGTCCGCTGAACTTCCAGAAGGCCGAGCAGCAGGAAATCCGCTGGGGTCTGAACTTCTCGACCCCGTTCGGCAAGCCGGACCCGGCGGCGGCCGCGCGCATGGGCCAGCGCGGCCCCGGCGGTGGCGGCACAATGCGCGTCGAAGGCGGACCGCCTCCGGGCGGCGGTGCAGGCAGTCCTCCGCCCCGCGGCGGCATGCGAATGCAGATGGGCGGCGGACGCGGTGGACGCGGCCCGGCCATGCAACCCGGCCAGGGTCGTTTCAACGTCTCGCTGTACCACACCTATCGCATCCAGGATGAGATCACGATCCGCGACGGCCTGCCGGTTCTGGACCTGCTGGACGGGGCGGCGACCGGCTCGCGCGGCGGCCAGTCCCGCAACGAGGTCCAGTTCCAGATGGGTCTGTTCAAGAGCGGCATGGGCGGCTTCCTGAACGCCAACTGGAAGGAATCTACGCGGATCAACGGCGGCGACGACGCCAGCGACCTGAGCTTCTCGGACCTGACGACGGTCAACCTGAACCTGTTCGCCGACCTGTCGTCGCGTCAGACCTGGGTGACCAAATATCCCTGGCTGAAGGGCGCGCGGGTCAGCGTCGGTATCGACAACATCTTCGACCAGAAGCTGGACGTGCGGAACGGCCTGGGCGAGACGCCCCTGTCCTACCAGCCCGACTATCTGGACCCGTTGGGCCGGACCTTCCGGGTCAGCTTCCGCAAGATCCTGTTCTGACCATCTCCTCTTCCGTCATTCCGGGGCGCGAAGCGAACCCGGAACCCAGACGCCTGACGTATCCCCGCCCATGCCATTGAAGTCACGGCCTGGGCCCCGGATCGTCCCTTCGGGCCGTCCGGGGTGACGGAAATGGGGGGCAGACGCAGCCAAGAAAAAGGCCCGGTCATCGACCGGGCCTTTTGACTGTCAGTGCGCCTCTTTCGGCGTTTCCATCAGTTCGATCAGGACGCCGCCCATCTCCTTGGGATGCAGGAAGACGACCGGGGTGCCGTGGGCGCCGATGCGCGGCTCGCCCGTGCCCAGGATGGTCACACCCTTGGCGCGCATCTGGGCGACGGCAGCGTGGATGTCAGCCACCTCGAAGCAGACGTGGTGCTGGCCGCCCTTGGGGTTCTTGGCCAGGAAGCCAGTGATCGGGCTGGTTTCGTCATAGGGCTCGATCAGTTCGATCTGGGCCGTGGGCGTATCGATGAAGCAGACCTTCACCCCCTGCGACGGCAGGTCGAACGGCTCGCCGATCTTGGTCGCGCCCAGGATGTCGCGATACAGCTTGATCGAGTCCGCGATCGAGGGCGTGGCGACGCCGACGTGGTTCAGATTGCCGATCATTATTTCGTCTCCGCCGGCGTCGGTTGGGCATAGCCCAGACGCAGGTTCAGCTTTTCAATCAGGTCCGCCGCCGTCTCGGCGATCACCGAGCCGGGCGGATAGACGGCCGCCGCGCCCATATCGAGCAGCGGTTGCACGTCCGACGGCGGGATGACGCCGCCGACCACGATCATGATGTCCTCGCGGCCCAGCTTTGCCAGTTCGGCGCGCAGTTCCGGGACCAGCGTCAAATGCCCCGCCGCCAGCGACGAGGCGCCGACCGCGTGGACGTTCTTCTCGACCGCATCCTTGGCCGCCTCGGCGGGTGTCTGGAACAGCGACCCGGCGGTCACGTCAAAGCCGATGTCGCCATAGCCGGTGGCGACCACCTTCTGGCCCCGGTCGTGGCCGTCCTGACCCAGCTTAGCGATCAGGATGCGCGGCGGGCCGCCGTCGTTCTCGACAAAGGTGGCGACCATGTCGCGGGCGCGGGCGACCTTGGGATCATTGCCCGCCTCCTTGCCATAGACGCCCGAGACGGTCTTCACCGTGGCGACGTGGCGGCCGAAAGCGGCCTCCAGCGCGTCCGAAATCTCGCCCACCGTGGCCTTGGCGCGGGCGGCCTGAACCGCCAGTTCCAGCAGGTTGGCGTCGCCGCGCGCCCCGGCGGTCAGGGCTTCCAGAGCCGCATCCGTCGCCACCTGATCGCGTTCGGCGCGCAGGCGTTTCAGCTTGTCGATCTGGGCGGCCAGCACGGCGGCGTTGTCGACCTTCAGCATCGGAATGTCGTCGGGCGTATCGTTCAGATAGCGGTTCACGCCGACCACGGTCTGCTTGCCGGTGTCGATGCGGGCCTGGGTCTTGGCCGCCGCCTCTTCGATGCGCAGCTTGGGGATGCCGGCCTCGATGGCCTTGGCCATGCCGCCCGCCGTCTCGACCTCGGCCATCAGGGCGCGGGCGCGGTTCGCCAGATCATGCGTCAGCCGCTCGACGTAGAAGCTACCGCCCCAGGGGTCGATGGTGCGGGTCAGGCCCGTCTCCATCTGCAGCAGGATCTGGGTGTTGCGGGCGATCCGGGCCGAAAAGTCGGTCGGCAGGGCCAGGGCTTCGTCCAGGGCGTTGGTGTGCAGGCTCTGGGTCTGACCGCCCGCCGCCGCCATGGCCTCGACCATGGTGCGCGAGACATTGTTGAACACGTCCTGCGCGGCGAGGCTCCAACCCGAGGTCTGGCAGTGGGCGCGCAGCGACAGCGAGCGCTGGTCCTTGGGTGCGAACTTCTCGGCGACCTTTTCAGCCCACAACAGGCGGCCGGCCCGCATCTTGGCCACCTCCATGAAGTAGTTCATGCCGATGGCCCAGAAGAAGGACAGGCGCGGCGCGAACCGGTCCACGTCCATGCCGGCGTCCACGCCCGCCTTGATGTATTCCAGACCGTCCGACAGCGTATAGGCCAGCTCGATGTCCGCCGAGGCCCCCGCCTCCTGCATGTGATAGCCCGAGATGGAGATGGAGTTGAACTTCGGCGTCTCCTGCGCAGTCCAGGCGAAGATGTCCGAGATGATCCGCATCGAGGGCGCGGGCGGATAGATGTAGGTGTTGCGGACCATGAACTCCTTCAGAATGTCGTTCTGAATGGTTCCGGTCAGGGCCGCGTGCGGCACGCCCTGTTCTTCGGCCGCCACGACATAAAGGGCCAGGATCGGCAGCACCGCCCCGTTCATGGTCATGGACACCGACATCTGGTCCAGCGGGATGCCGTCGAACAGGGTCCGCATGTCCAGAATGCTGTCGATGGCCACGCCGGCCATGCCGACGTCGCCCTTTACCCTTGGATGGTCGCTGTCATAGCCCCGGTGGGTGGCCAGGTCGAAGGCGATGGACAGGCCCTTCTGGCCCGCCGCCAGGTTGCGACGATAGAAGGCGTTGGATTCCTCGGCGGTCGAGAAGCCCGCGTACTGGCGGATCGTCCACGGATTACCCGCGTACATGGTCGGATAGGGCCCGCGCATATAGGGCGCAAAGCCCGGCAGGCCGTGGATGGCGTCGAGGCCTTCCAGCGCCTCGGGGCCATAGGCGGTTTCCACCGTCAGACCCTCTGGCGTCAGCCAGGGATCGCGCGTCGGGCCAGCGCCCGTCGCGGTCAGGTCCAGATCGACCTTGGAGAAGTCGGGGAAGGCGCTCATTGGGCGGCCTCCTCGGACGCGACTTCAAAGGGCGCGGCGAACCGCACCGGGGTCAGGGCGCCGCCGTGTACCGGGACGAAGGCGGGATCGGTCGTCTCGACCGGCGCCGGGCGCGGATCAGGATCGACGTATTTGGTGACGCCGACCATGTGGCGGGCGCCGTCCTTCAGCGCCGCTTCCAGCTGGCCGCGCGCGCGTTCGACGCGCGGCTGGATCAGATGGTGCTTCAGGGCGTCGACCACGCCGCCTTCAGCTTCGATGGACTGGAACTCGGTCCAGCCCGCCTCGGCCAGATCGCGGGTGCGGCTGTCCAGGAACCAGGAACCGGCGACGGGGTCGTCGACCCGGCCCAGATTGGCTTCTTCCATCAGCACCAGCTGGGTGTTGCGGGCCTGACGGCGGGCGAAGGCGTCGGGACGGCCCTCGGCGCGGGTGAAGGCGTCCAGCACCACCACATCGGCGCCGCCCACGGCGCCAGCGAAACCGGCGGCGGTCAGGCGCAGCAGGTTCGGCCACGGATCGCGGGCCGACAGCATCCGCCGCGACGAGCGGGCCTCGATGATGGCGGGCGTCTCATGGCCAAAGGCCCTGGACAGGCTGGCCCAGATCAGGCGCATGGCCCGCACCTTGGCCAGGGCGTCGAAATATTCAGCGTCGACCGACACGCCCAGGACCACGCCCTTCAGCGCCTGTTCGGCGCTCAGGCCCGCCAGAACGGCAGCCTTGACGTAGGCGACGGCGGAGGCGGCGGCGAAAGCCAGTTCCTGTCCCGCCGAACCACCTGCCTCATGCACCACGCGGCCCGAGGCCAGGAACAGTCGGGCGTCGGGATAGGTCCCGGCCAGACGCGCGGCGGCTTCGGCCGCCTCGGTCACGGCGGCGTCGATCGGGCCTTCACCCGCCTCGGCAAAGGCCGAGATGGGGTCCATGTGGAATTGCAGCTGGGCGCGGGGCGAACCCTTGGCCACAGCCGCCAGAGCCTCGGCGGCCTTTACGCCGTCAAAGCCCGCGTCCAGCGCCACCGGCGCCAGTTCCAGAGCCACGCCGTCCAGCGCGGCGGCCAGCGTCGCCTCGTCGGTCGTGAATACCCCCTTCAGCACCACCGAGGCGGCGCCGTTTTCAAGGTCGGTCAGGACGGCGGCCCTGATGGCCGCCACCTCGTCGCCCTCGACCAGGGTGCGCAGGTCCCACGCCCGCCCCTCGGCGTCCGTGGTGCGCGGCGCGCGAAGCGCCTGCACCCCGGTTGCGTCGGCATAGAGCGGCCGGATGATCAGGCCGTCGGCGTCGAGGTGGAGCAGGCTTTCGATCGCCCGCCCCTTCAGCGCCTTCTCGGCCTGTTCCCGCCATTCCAGCGGGCTCGGCGTGGGAAAGGTCGTCATTTACGCAAACTCCACCAGCACGTCGTCGGCGGCGACCGGATCACCGGCCTTGGCCCCGACCGCCTTCACCACGCCGTCACGCTCGGCCTTGAGGATGTTCTGCATCTTCATGGCTTCGATGATGGCGACGGTCTCGCCCGACTTGACCTCCTGCCCCACGCTTACGGGGATGTCGACGACCAGACCCGGCATGGGCGACAGCACCAGCTTGGAGGTGTCGGCGGCGATCTTTTCCGGCAGACGCTGATACATCTCGGCGGCGCGCGGGGTCAGGACGCGGACGCGGGCCCTGGCCGCCCGGTGGCGGATGTCGAAGCCGTCGGGGGCACGCTTGACCTCGGCGGTGAAGGGCTCGTCATCAAGCACGGCGCGGAACTGGGCCATGCCCGGGCGCCAGTCGATCTCCGACAGGGTCAGGTCGCGCTCGTCCAGCGAGATGACCAGATCCTCGGCCTCGTCATAGGACAGCGACACCGCGTGGCCTTCACGGCCGATCAGCACGGTCCAGTCGGTGCGTTCCGACGGATCGCCCGCCTGCTCGGCCAGGACCTCGTTCATCGCCGCGGCCACGGTGATGAAGATGTCCTTCTGCGCCTCGCTGGGCTCCAGACCGCGGAAGCCGTCGGGGAACTCGTCCTTGATGTAGCTGGTCGACAGCTCGCCGGACTTGAAGCGGTCCTGATCCATCACCGCCGACAGGAAGGGCACGTTGTGGCCCAGACCCGACAGGTGGGTGTCTTCCAGCGCGCGGGCCATGCCCTCGACGGCGGCGTCGCGCGTTTCGCCCCAGGCGCACAGCTTGGCGATCATGGGGTCGTAGAACATGCTGATCTCGTCGCCCTCGCGGACGCCAGAATCGTTGCGGACCGTATAGTCCCCCTGATCACCCTCTTCCGGCTGCTCATAGCGCACCAGACGGCCGATCGACGGCAGGAAGCCGCGATAAGGGTCCTCGGCGTAGATGCGGCTTTCGATGGCCCAGCCGTTGATCGACAGGTCTTCCTGTTTGAAGCCCATGGTCTCGCCCGCCGCCGAACGGATCATCTGCTCGACCAGATCGACGCCGGTGATCAGCTCCGTCACCGGGTGCTCGACCTGCAGACGGGTGTTCATTTCCAGGAAGTAGAAGCTGCGGTCCTGCCCGGCCACGAACTCGACCGTGCCGGCCGAGTCGTAGTTCACGGCGCGGGCCAGAGCCACGGCCTGATCGCCCATGGCCTTGCGCGTTGCGTCGTCCAGCAGGGGCGACGGGGCCTCTTCGATGACCTTCTGGTTGCGACGCTGGATCGAGCATTCGCGGTCGAACAGCGAGACGATGTTGCCGTGCTTGTCGCCCAGCACCTGAATCTCGATGTGGCGCGGATTGACGATGAACTTCTCGAGGAAGACGCGGTCGTCGCCGAAGGCGGTCAGGGCCTCGGCCTTCACCGCCGCAAAGCCTTCAGCCATGTCGGCGTCGGAATGGGCGACGCGGATGCCCTTGCCGCCGCCGCCAGCCGAGGCCTTGATCATGACCGGATAACCGATCTCGTTGGCGATCTTCACCGCCTCTTCGGTCGATTCAATCAGGCCCATGTGGCCCGGCACGGTCGAGACGCCCGCTTCAGCGGCGAACTTCTTGGACGTGATCTTGTCGCCCATGGCCTCGATGGCGTGCGGGTTCGGGCCGATGAAGGTGATGCCCTCGGCCTCCAGACGACGCGCGAAGACCGGGTTTTCCGACAGGAAACCAAAGCCGGGGTGAACCGCCTCGGCGCCCGACTGACGCACCGCGTCCACGATCTTGTCCTGGATCAGATAGGACTGGGCCGCGGGCGACGGGCCGATGTGGATGGTCTCGTCAGCCATCTCGCAGGCCAGCGAACCGGCGTCGGCGTCCGAGTAAACGAGCACCGTCTTGATGCCCATCTTGCGGCAGGTCTTGATGATGCGAACCGCGATCTCGCCCCGGTTGGCGATGAGGATTTTCTTGAACATCAGAGGGTCCTACCGACGGCTTGGATGCGTCGTGAAAAACAATTTGAAAGTGTCAATCGAGTAGCCCCCATGTGAAGGGAGCATTGTCAGTAATGGCGTCGACCATCAGCACATGATCAGCCGCGCCGCTTGGCCAATGGCCTGCGAATACGGACTGTCCATTCGAAAAGCGCAGTTCGTAGACGCCGCCGTGATGCTGGATTTCAATAAGATTCGTTCCGATCATCGGGCCGATCATTGGAGCAAATACATACCCGTGAACGTCGCTACCGACAGTTGGACTCGCAGTCGAAGATAACCAGCCGCTCCAACTGATCCGATAGCTATGCGGCTCACGCGACAGTTCCAGCCAACCCTCGAACAGGCTGATGCCCAGCCAATCGAACCGGGCACCAGCCAGTGCGGCATTAACTTCCGCAAGAAACTCAACGTCGCAGGTCACAGCGGAATGTTGTCGTGCTTCTTCCAGGGATTTTCCTGGGTCTTGTTCTTCAGCGTGCGCAGGGCCTTGATCAGGCGACGGCGCGTGCCGTGGGGCATGATGACGTCGTCGATGTAGCCGAGCCCCGCCGCCACGAAGGGGTTGGCGAAGCGTTCCTTGTATTCGGCCTCGCGCGCGGCCAGGGCCTCGGGATCGCCGGCCTCCTTGCGGAAGATGATCTCGACCGCGCCCTTGGCGCCCATGACCGCGATCTCGGCGGTAGGCCAGGCGTAGTTGACGTCGCCGCGCAGGTGCTTGGAGCTCATGACGTCATAGGCGCCGCCATAGGCCTTGCGCGTGATGACCGTCAGCTTGGGCACCGTGGCCTCGGCATAGGCGAACAGCAGCTTGGCGCCGTGCTTGATCAGGGCGCCGTACTCCTGCTTGGTGCCCGGCATGAAGCCCGGCACGTCCACCAGGGTCACCAGCGGGATGTGGAAGGCGTCGCAGAAGCGGACGAAGCGCGCGGCCTTGCGGCTGCTGTCGATATCCAGAACGCCCGCCAGCACCTGAGGCTGGTTGGCGACGATGCCGACCGACTGGCCGTCCAGACGGCCGAAGCCGCAGATGATGTTCTTGGCGAAGTCGGCGCCGATCTCGAAGAAGTCGGCCTCGTCGACCGTCTTCAGGATCAGCTCCTTCATGTCATAGGGCTGGTTCGGATTGGTCGGGACCAGGGTGTCCAGCGACGCCTCGTCGCGATCCGGCTCGTCATAGCTGTCGCGCACCGGCGGCTTTTCGCGGTTCGACAGGGGCAGGAAGCCGATCAGGCGGCGGACCTCGGACAGGGCCTCCAGATCATTCTCGAAGGCGCCGTCGGCGACCCCCGACTTGCCGGCATGAACGCGGGCGCCGCCCAGGTCCTCGTGGCTGACGACCTCGTTGGTGACGGTCTTCACCACGTCCGGACCGGTCACGTACATGTAGGACGTGTCCTTCACCATGAAGATGAAGTCGGTGATGGCGGGCGAATAGACGTCGCCGCCTGCGCACGGGCCCATGATGACCGAGATCTGCGGGATGACGCCCGAGGCGAGCGTGTTCTGCAGGAAGATGTCGGCGTAACCGGCCAGGCTCTCGACGCCTTCCTGAATGCGCGCGCCGCCCGCATCGAACAGGCCGATGATCGGGGCGCCGGCGGTCAGGGCCATCTTCTGGATCTTGACGATCTTGGCCGCGTGGGCGCCCGACAGCGAGCCGCCGAAGACGGTGAAGTCCTTGGAGAAGACATAGACCAGACGACCACCGATGGTGCCGCGCCCGGTGACGACGCCGTCGCCGGGGATGCGCTGCTGGTCCATGCCGAAGTCGTGGCTGCGATGCTCCACGAACATATCGGTCTCTTCGAAGCTGCCTTCGTCCAGCAGGACTTCGATCCGTTCGCGCGCGGTCAGCTTGCCCTTGGCGTGCTGGCTCTCGATGCGCTTCTGGCCACCGCCCAGTTTGGCGGCGGCGCGACGGCGCTCAAGCTCCTCGAGGATGGCCTGGCTCATGGTTTGGGCGACTCCCTGCAATCTTTGACGATCACCAAGCCGCTTCGTTGCAAAAAGGCAATCGCAACTTTGCAAAAGGGGCGTAAGTGCGTAAGCCTGCCAAGGTCGATGGGCTGTTTTGCAAAGTTGCGATGGCGGAAAAACTCTATCTCGGGGCCAAGGTGCGCAAGCTGCGCGAGGCGCGCGGCTGGACGCTGGAAGCCTGCGCCGGGCGGCTGGCCCTGTCGCCCAGCTACCTGTCGCAGATCGAGACCAATCAACGCCCGGCGACGGCGCGGGTTCTGATCGCCCTGACGCGGGCCTTCGATGTGGACGCCAGCCTGTTCGATCTGGACGGCGACGCCCGCCTGATCGCCGACCTGCGCGAGGCCGTCACCGACGTGGCCGGCCACGCCGAGGCGCCCTCGCCGGTCGAGCTGAAGCAGGCGGTGACCAACACCCCCCGGCTGGCGCGTCAGTTCCTCGCCCTGCATCAGGACTATCGCCGGCTGGACGAGCGGCTGAAGACCCTGAACGAGACCCTGGGCCGGGACGAGCGGGCGCAGGCGGCGCCTGCCCTGCCCTATGAGGCCGTCCGCGACTTCTTCCACTATCGCGACAACTACATCGACGTTCTGGATCAGGCGGCGGAAGCGCTGGCGGAACAGCTGGGGCTGGGTGCGGGCGGCCATCCTGAACGCGATCTGGAGGCGGCATTGAACGACCTGTGCGGGGTCCGCCTGGCGACCGGCGAGGGACGCGGGGCCATGCGGCGCTTCGACCCGACGGCGCGCATCCTCTATGTCGACGCCAGCCTGCCCGGCGCGACGCGCTCTTTCCTGATGGCGCACCAACTGGTGCTGCTGCGCTTCCACGACCTGATCGAGCACGAACTGGACCGGGCGGCCTTCGACATTCCGGCCGCGCGCGACGTCTGCCGGGTGGGTCTGGCCAACTATGCGGCTGGGGCCCTGCTGCTGCCCTATCGCCGCTTCCTCGAGGCGGCGCGCGAGCTGCGTCACGACGTGGACCGCTTACGGAACCGTTTTCACGTCAGCTTCGAACAGGTCTGCCACCGGCTCTCGACCCTGCAACGCCCCGGCTGGCGCGGCGTGCCCTTCTATTTCGCGCGGGTGGATATGGCCGGGAACATCACCAAGCGGCACAGCGCCACGCGGTTCCAGTTCGCCCGCTTCGGCGGCGCCTGCCCGCTGTGGAACGTGCACGAGGCTTTCGGCGCGCCGGACCGCATCCTGGTCAATCTGTCGGAGATGCCCGACGGCTCGCGCTACATCTGCATCGCCAAGAGCGTGTCCAAGCCGGGCGGGTCCTACCTCGAACCCGACCGCCGCTACGCCCTGGGCCTCGGCTGCGAGATCGAACACGCAGATCAGCTGGTTTACGCCGCAGGCCTCGACCTGAACGGCCCGCCGACCCGCATGGGCGTCAGTTGCCGCATCTGCGAGCGCACCGACTGCGCCCAGCGGGCCTTCCCGCCCATCGACCGGACCCTGCGCGTGCCTGAAAACGTGCGCGGCGTCATCCCCTACACCTTGAGCTAGGGTGCAAAAGAAAACCCCGCCGGACGGACCGGCGGGGCTTCAGTTTTTCCGGGGCTGGAAACCCTAGAAGTTGGCGGTCACGCTCAGCGTCACAGTGCGCGGCGCGCCGTAGAAGCCGATGACGGAATCCCCGGTGATGGGCGCCGGGAAGTTGTAGCCGCCGGCGCGATAGCGTTCGTCCGACAGGTTGCGACCCGCGAGACTGACCCGATAACGACCGTCCGGCGCGGTCCACATCAGGGTGGCGTCATAGAGCCAGTAGGCGCCCTGATCGAGCAGCGGGATCGGCGTCTCGAACATCTGGGTCGCCCCGCGATACGAGGCCATCGGCGTGAAGATGAGCGAGCCGCGATCACCCAGATCGACGCTGTAGGGCAGCGCGATGTTGGCCGTCCAATCCGGCGTGTTCTGGAAGTGGCGTTCGTCCGCCATGTTTTCGCGCTGGCCGGTCAGCGGATTGAAGGTGACGAACTCGTTGAACTTGGCGTCCAGGTAGCCCAGCGTCAGACGCGGTATGAAGCTGTCGGTGATCCGCGCGCTGGCTTCCAGTTCCCAGCCCCAGATCTCGCTGGAGCCGGCGTTATCGACGAAGCTGACGACCGAGGTCGGCGGAATGAAGAACTGCGAGGTGATCTGCTGGTCGGTGTATTCCGACTTGAACAGGGCCGTAGCGAAGTTGATGCGACGATCCAGCAGCGAGCCCTTCAGCCCGATCTCGTAGGTATCGACCAGTTCGGGCTGATAGCCGTTGACCGTCTCGGGGTAGAGGCTGGCGTCGCCGCGCATGTCGAAGCCGCCCGACTTGAAGCCGCGTCCGAACGAGGCGTAACCCGTTAGTTCCGGCGTGAACTTGTAGCTGGCGCTAATCCGGGGCGTGAACTCCGAATAGTCGTCCGAGTTGGTGTAGTCGGTCAGGGGCGCGCCCAGCGGAACGGCTGCGGCGTTGCCGAAGAAGGGACTCTTGATGCCCAGATAGTTCTGGCGCAGTTGATCGACGCTCTTCTTGTCCTTGGTCCAGCGCCCGCCGACCGACAGCGACAACTGGTCCGTCAGATCGTAGCTGAAGTCAGCGAAGACGGCGAAGCTCTCGGTATCGACCTTGCCGCCGGTAAAGGTGGTCAGATTGGCCAGGCCGACGACCGTGTCGAAGGCGCCTTCCGCCGAGGCGTCCATGTAGAAGACGCCCGCGACGCCCTGCCAGCGCTCGCCCTCGAACAAGACCTGGAATTCCTGGGTGAACTGGCTGTCGGCATAGTAGCCGGGGATGTCGAGGATCGGTTGCGGCAGACCGTCGAAGTCGATGCCGTCGCCCTTGGTGTCGCCGTCGCGCCAAGCCGTCACGGACTTGAGGGTCACGGCGTCGTTGACGTTCCATTCCCCGGTAAAGGACAGGCCGCGTGTGCGCACATAGCCGTCGTCGCCGATGCCCGCGCGGGTGTCGTAGATGCCGTCGGTCATCGGCGCCTTCAGGCGATAGCCGTGACGGGCGTTGGACTCGTCCTCGGTGATGTCGCCCGCCAGGCGGAAGAAGAGGTCGTCGGTGGGGGTCCATTCAACACTGACGCGACCCGCCGTGACGTCCTTATTGTAGTGCTCAGCGCCCGTGGTCAGGTTCGTGCCGTAGCCGTCGCGGGTATAGCGAGCCACCGCGCCGCCGATGCGCAAGGTGTCGGTCAGCGGGGTCGAACCCGAGGCGATCAGATCGACCTGATTGTAGCTGCCGTAGGCGCCCTTCAGCGTCAGTTCGGGGTCCTGGCTCAGGCGCTTGGTGACGTATTTGATCGCGCCGCCGATGGTGTTGCGGCCATAGAGGGTGCCCTGGGGCCCGCGCAGGACCTCCAGCCGCTCGATGTCGAAAATGTCCAGCACGGCGCCCTGCGGACGGGCCACATAGACGTCATCCACGTAGAGGCCGACGCCTGGCTCGAAGCCCCACAGCGGGTCCTGCTGACCGACCCCGCGGATAAAGCTGGTCAGGGTCGAGTTGGTGCCGCGCGCGATCTGGACCGTGGCGTTCGGGGTCTGCTGCTGCAGGGTGGTGATGTCGGCGGCGCCGGTCTGCTCCAGACGCTCAGAGCTGACGGCGGTGACAGCGACCGGCACGTCCTTCAGGCTTTCCTCGCGGCGGCGCGCGGTGACGACGATGTCGTCGACGCTGGAGGCCTGCTCAGTGTCCGTCGCCTGCTGGGCGAAGCTCGGCGCCGCGCAGAGCGAAGCCGTGATGAAGACGCTGGTCATCAGCGCCAGACGCAACTGTCCTGTCGTTCGCATTCTCGTTTCCTCTCCAGGCGCGGTCGTTTGGTCGCCGCTGATCTGAGTTGGTCTGACGGTGATCCGCGAACGGCCCCGCTGTCAACATCATTCATTCCTGCATGAATGAAACTTCATTCAACGGCTCGACAGCTGGGCGAGCGTTGTTCATTCTCAAATGAACGAGCGCGGCGAAGATCGCGCCTGGAGGAAGAATGATGGATCAGGTCAATCTGGCCGCGACCTCGCCTGTCGCACACACTCCGTCCGGCGTCCTGCGCGGTCGACGTGAAGGAGCAGCGAACGTATTTCGCGGCGTGCCCTATGCCGCCTCCCCCGTCGGTGCGTTGCGCTGGAAGGCGCCGCAGCCGTTTCCGGCCTGGGACGGCGTGCGCGAGGCGATAGCGTTCGGCCCCTCCGCCCCTCAGGCCGGTCCCGCCGACGTGGCCGACATCGTCGCCATCGGCGGCGCGCCGGACCCGAGCGCTGAAGACTGCCTGACGCTGAATGTCTGGGCGCCCGCCGAGACCAGCGCCCCCGCCCCGGTCATGGTCTGGCTGCATGGCGGATCGAACCGGATGGGGGCCGGGTCCCTGCCCTTCTACGACGGCGCCGCCTTTGCACGTGACGGGGTGGTGCTGGTCAGCGTCAACTATCGTCTGGGCCAGCTCGGCTTCTTCGCCCACCCGGCGCTGAGCGCCGAGGCCGCGCCCAGCGAACCGCTGGGCAATCAGGCCCTGCTGGATCAGATCGCGGCGCTGGAATGGGTGCGCGACCATGTGGCAGCCTTCGGCGGCGATCCCGCCAATGTCACCCTGTTCGGAGAATCCGCCGGGGGGCTCGACATCCTGGCCCTGATGACGACGAAGCGGGCGCGCGGCCTGTTCCACAAGGTCGTTGTCCAGTCCGGCGGCGGCTGGTTGCCCGCCACGCCGCTGAAAACGGCGCAGGACCGCGGCGCGGCGGCCGCGACCGCGCTCGGCCTGAGCAACCCCGACGCCGCCGCCCTGCGCGCCGTCACGCCCGAGACGCTGACAGCCATCGAAGGCGCCTTTGGTCCGGTCATCGACGGTCGGCTGCTGGACCGCGACCCGATCAGCGCCTTCGCAAGCGGCGACTTCGCCGACGTGCCGCTGATGATCGGCGTCAACAGCGGCGAGGATTCCCTGCTCAACTACGGCGGCGGGCTGAAACGCTTTGGCCAGTTGATCAAGCCGAGCGCCAAGCTGGCCGCCCTCTATCCCGAAGCGAACGGGGACGAGGAGCAAATGATCCGCCTCGGCTTCCGCGACTTCGCCTTCGCCGCCCCGGCGCGCTGGGTGGCGTCGCGCCCGCGCCGGTCGAAAGCCTGGCTCTACACCTTTGACTATGTGGAAGAAGCCCGGCGCGAGACCATGCCGCGCGCCAACCACGCCGCCGAGATCTTCCACGTCTTCGAGACCCTGGACCACCGCCCCGACGGCGCCCCGCCCGCAACCGAGGCCGACCGCGCGGTCAGCGCCGCCATGCACAAGCGCTGGGTCGGCTTCGCCAGAACGGGCGCGCCGGGCGCCGACTGGCCCGCCTATGTCCCTGCCGACGACGCCTGGATGGTGTTCAACGACACGCCCGGCGGCGAGGTGAAGCGCGGCTGGTGGAAGGCGGCGCTGGACCACCATGGGCGTAAAGGGAAGCTGCTGATCCTGCTGCTGCGGTTGCGGGATCGCCTGAGAACCCTGTTCTCGGCTAAAGTGAATCGATGACCGCCACCGAAACCAAGCCGCGCCCCAGGGCGAAAGCCAAGGCCCCGCCCAAGCCCAAGGCCCAGCGCCGCGAGGAGACGACGACCCGCATCCTCGACGTGGCCGAAGCCCTGTTTGCACGCGACGGCCTGCACGGCGTCACCCTGAAGGCCGTGGCCAAGGAGGCGGGCGTCGATACGGCCCTGCTGCACTATTATTTTGACGACAAGAACCGGCTGTTCTCAACCGTCTTTGGTCGCCGGGCCGAGGTGGCGAACCAACTACGCCTCGACAGTCTGGACCGTTATGAGGCTGAGCATGGCGACGCCATGACGGTGCGCGGGGCCATCGACGCCTTCCTGCGTCCGCTGTTCGTATTGTTCGATCAAGGCGACCCGGCATGGCTGAACTATGCGGCTCTAGTGGCCCAGGTGAACAACACCCCGGTCTGGGGCGGCGACACCATGCACCAGCATTTCGACCCGGTGATCCACCGCTTCATCGGCGTGTTGAAACGAATATCTCCCGAGACGCCTGAGCGTCAGGTCTACTGGTTCTATCACCTGCTGTCGGGGTCGCTGACCCTGTCGCTGGCCCAAACCGGCCGCATCGACGTCCTGTCCGGCGGCCTGTGCAAGTCCTCGGAAATGGGCGCCATCTGCGACGCCATGGAGGCCGTCTTCACCGGCGGTTTCGAAGCCATCCGCCGCTAGAGCGAAATCGGTTCAGATGCGCCGCATCTGAACTGAGATCTTCGCTTCAAAATCATGCCCAAAGAAAAACCCGACCTCAGCGCCTGAGGTCGGGTTCCTGTCTCATCAGCCCATCGTCGGGATGACGAAGGAGCTGTCCGCGTGCTCCAACTCGCTGTCGGGCCAGCGAGCCGTGACCGTCTTGGTCTTGGTCCAGAAGCGCAGACCTTCCATGCCGTGCTGGTTGATGTCGCCAAAGGCCGAACGCTTCCAGCCGCCGAACGAGTGATAGGCCACCGGCACCGGGATCGGCACGTTGATGCCGACCATGCCGACGTTGACGCGGGCGGCGAAGTCGCGGGCCGCGCGGCCGTTCTGGGTGAAGATGGCGACGCCGTTTCCGTACTGGTGCTTGCTGGGCAGGCTCAGGGCCTCCTCGAAGCTGGCGGCGCGCATGATCTGCAGCACCGGGCCGAAGATTTCTTCCTTGTAGGATTCCATCTCCGGCTTGACCTGGTCGAACAGCGACGGGCCGATGAAGAAGCCCTTCTCGTGGCCTTGCAGGCTGAACTCGCGGCCGTCGACGACCAGTTCGGCGCCTTCCTCGACGCCCTTGTTGATCCAGCCCAGGACCTTGTCCTTGTGGGTCTGGGTGACGACCGGGCCATAGTGGGCCTCGGCGTCGGTCGAGACGCCGACACGCAGGTTGGGGATTTCCGAGACCAGACGCTCACGCAGTTCGTCGGCGGTGCGCTGACCGACCGGCACCACGACCGGCAGGGCCATGCAGCGCTCGCCGGCCGAGCCGTAGGCCGCGCCGGTCAGGTCCTTGATCACCTGATCCATGTCGGCGTCAGGCAGGACGATGCCGTGGTTCTTGGCGCCGCCCATGGCCTGGACGCGTTTCCCGTGATGGGCGCCCATCTGATAGACGTAGTGGGCGATGTCGGACGAGCCGACGAAGCTGACGGCGTGGATGTCGGGGTGGGTCAGGATGGCGTCGACCGCCACCTTGTCGCCGTGGACGACGTTCAGCACGCCCTTGGGCGCGCCGGCCTCCATCATCAGTTCGCCCAGACGCACCGGCAGCGACGGATCGCGCTCGGACGGCTTCAGGATGAAGGTGTTACCGGCGGCGATCGCCATGCCGAACATCCACATCGGGATCATGCCGGGGAAGTTGAACGGGGTGATGCCCGCCACGACGCCCAGCGGCTGACGCATGGAATAGACGTCGATGCCCGGACCGGCGCCCTGGGTATATTCGCCCTTCAGCGCGTGCGGGATGCCGCAAGCGAATTCAATGACTTCCAGGCCGCGCTGAATGTCGCCCTTGGAGTCGGCGATGACCTTGCCGTGTTCCGAGGACAGCAGCTCGGCCAGCTCGTTCATGTTGGCCTCGACCAGGCGCTTGAACTCGAACATGACGCGGGCGCGGCGCTGCGGGTTGGTGCTGGACCAGCCCTCGAAGGCGGCCTGGGCCGACTGGACCGCGCGGTCCATCTCGGCGACGGTCGCCAGTTGGACGCGGGCCTGAACCTCGCCGGTGTTGGGGTTGAACACGTCGCCGAAGCGACCCGATGCGCCGTCGAAGGCCGCACCGTCGATGAAGTGGCGAATGTCGCGCATGGTGGCGTTTCCCTGTGTGTCGTTGTGTTCGTTTCATCATGGCCTAGCAGAGAGATGGCGCGCCACCCATTGCAATCTTGCATCCTATGCTGTGCAGTTCTGCAATGTTCGACTGGGACGACGTTCGTATCTTCATCGCCGCCGCGCGGGCGGGCTCGCAGGCCACAGCGGCGCAAAGGCTGGGCATCGACGCGGCCACGGTCGGGCGACGCGTGGCGCGGCTGGAGACGGCGCTGAAGTCGACCCTGGTGGTGCGCTCGGCCTCGGGCCTGCTGCTGACGGCGGCGGGGGCGCAACTGCTGGAGACGGCGCTGGACGCCGAAAGCGCCATGGCGGCAGCCGAGCGGGTGACGCGGCCCGACCTGATCGCAGGCACCGTGCGGATCAGCGCCTCCGAAGGCTTCGGCGGCGCCGTCCTGGCCCCTGCCCTGCCAGATCTGCTGGCGGCGCATCCGGGCCTGAACATCGAACTGGCCGCCAGTTCCGGCTTCCTGTCGCCCAGCCGCCGCGAAGTGGACATGGCCATCACCCTCAGCCCGGCCGCCAGCCCACGCCTGATCGTCGAGCCGCTGACGCCCTATCAACTGGCGCTCTATGCCTCGCCCGAGCACCTGGAACGGCATGGCGCGCCCCAGCGCGTGGACGACCTGCCGGACTTCGACATCGTCGGTTATGTCGATGATCTGATCTATGCGCCGGAGTTGCACTACCTGGACGAAATCCGCCCCAACCTGCGTCCGCGCCTGGCCTCCTCATCGATCCGGGCGCAGCGGGACATGATCGCGGCTGGCGGCGGGATCGGGGTCCTGCCCTGCTTCCTGGCCGAGGGGCTGACGCGTATCCTCCCCCACCACGTCCTGATCGAGCGCCGCTTCTGGCTCAGCACCCACCGCGAGGTCCACGGCACAGCCCGCCTGAAGGCGGCGCGACGCTGGATCAAGACCCTGTGCCGCGACGCCGCTGAACGGCTGTCGCCCTATGCCGCCTAAGGCGAAATTTCGCCTTCAATCATGGTTATGTGATCAAGCTTCACTTGATAGTCAGAAGTGACGCAATTTTACATTCTGACCGGCTGACTTTGGCCACAACCCAGAAATGGCGGGCTATGGTCAAGGCGACCGCGGAGCGTAAAGTAAAATGAAGATCGCCCTTCTCGACGACGACCCAGTTCAGTTGGAGACCATGGCCACGGCGGCCGAAGGTCTGGGCTATCGGGCCGTGCTCTTCTCTCGCGCCCAGGCGCTGATCTCGGCGCTGCGCAAGGACACTTTCGACCTCCTCATTGTGGACTGGAACCTACCTGATCGCTCCGGCCTGGAGGTTCTGGCCTGGGCCCGCACCAATCTGCGCCCGCCGCCGCCGATGTTGCTGGTCACCAGTCGCGCCGAGGATGAGGACATTGTGGCGGGTCTGAACGCCGGCGCCGATGACTACCTGCCCAAGCCCCTGTCGCCGTCAGTTCTGGCCGCCCGCATCAATGCCCTGATGCGCCGTGCCTACGCCCAGCCTTCTGCGCCGGGCGCCGAGATCCTGGGCGACACCGTCTTTCACGAATCCGCCGGCGCCGTGACGCGCGACGGCCAAACCGTGGTGCTGACGGCCAAGGAATTCGCCTTGGCCCGACTGCTGTTCCGCAACCTGCATCGCGCCCTGTCGCGGACCTATATCCTTGAGACGGTCTGGGGCAACGAACCCAATCTGAACAGCCGTTCGCTGGACATGCACATATCGCGCATTCGCACCAAGCTGAACCTGCGGCCCGAGCGGGGCTTCCGTCTGACGCCCATTTACAGCTACGGATACCGTCTGGAGCGCGCCGGCGCGGCGGATGAAGCCGTCGCAGCGGCCGCGAACACGATTGCGAACGCGGAAGAGACTTCGGGATGATGCAAAAGCGGGCGATGGCCGCCGGGGTTCTGGCGTTGCTTGTATCCACCTCGCCCGCCCACGCCCAGTCACGGGCGACCGCCGCGCCCGATGACGCCATCGACTATCGAGTCCAGCGCGGCGACACCCTGATCGATCTGGCTGTCGCCTACCTCAATCGTCCAGCCGACTATCGTCAGGTCCAGCGCCGCAACCGAGTCGCCAATCCTCGCCGCATGGCGACCGGGCGCAATCTGGCCTTTCCTGTCAGCCTGCTGCGCGCTGACCCGGATCAGGCCCGAATCGCCAGCTTCCGCGGCGCCGTCAGCCTGACGCAAGGCCCGGCCACAGGTGCGCCCAGCCAGGGGCAGACCGTGTCCGAAGGGGCGATCCTGACCACCGGCGCCAACGCCTTCGTTCGACTGGCCCTGTCCGATGGCAGTCATGTCGTCGTACCCTCCAACAGCCGAGTGCGTTTGACCCGTCTGCGTCGCTACGCGCTCAACGGCGCGGTGGATCACGCCATGACGGTCGAGGCCGGTCGCGCTGAGTCCCGCGTCACGCCGCGCCAACGGCCCGGCGGCTTCGTCGTCCGCACGCCCGTCTCGGTCTCCGCCGTGCGCGGCACCGAGTTCCGCGTCGCCTTCGACGACGCCGCGGACCGCTCCGCCACCGAGGTCATCGAAGGCCGGGTCGAGGTCGAGTCCGGCGACGGCCTGGTCGAAACCGTCGCAGCGGCCGCCGAAGGCGTAGCCGCCAGCGCGACCGGCGCCATCCTCGTTCCGCTTCTGCCTGTGCCCGCCCTGACCCGCCCTGACGAGGTTCAATCGGGGCGCGAAGCCGTCTTCGACATCGACGCCCTGTCAGGCGCGGACCGCTATCGCGGGCGACTGGCGTCGGATGCGGGCATGATCGACGCCTTCGCCGAGACGGACTCTGCTTCGGGCGAGCCGCGCCTGACCTTCGCCGACCTGACGGACGGCGCCTATTTCCTGCGGCTCAGCGCCCTGTCGCCCGAGGGGGTCGAGGGTCGCAGCACCACCTATAGCTTCATTCGGGCCCGCAACGGCGTCGGCGGCCTGGCGTCCAGCAATTCGGCCCTCGACGGTCGACGCTTTTACCGCTTCCGCTGGGAGGCCGAGGGCGAAGGCGAGGCCCAGTTCCGCTTTCAGTTGTCGAGGGAAGACGCAAATGGCGCGCCCGAGGGAGCACCGCTGATTGATCATCCTGGCCTGACCGACCAGGCCTTCACCCTAACCGACCTGCCGCCCGGCGTTTACACTTGGCGGGTTCAAGGCACGCGCCATCGCTTTGGTCGTCTGTTGCAGGTCTGGTCCGAGCCGCAGCAACTGCGCATCGGACGCTGATCCATGGCCGACGTCCGGCCGTTGGGCGCCAGGCTGACAGGTCGCCGCGCTCTGATCGAGTGGGGCTTGGTCGTCGCCCTGACCGCCCTGGTCGTCGGCTGGCTGGCGCTGGGCTCCGCCGCCGACCGTGCTGACAATCTGGCCTATGACGCCCTGATCCGGCTTCAGGACGGCCCTGCCGACGAAGCGGTCGTCATCGTCGCCATCGACGACCGTAGCCTGCAGACTCTCGGTCGCTGGCCGTGGCCGCGCGCGATCCACGCCGACCTGATCGACCGATTGACCCAGGCCGGTCCTCGCGCCGTCGCCTACGACGTTCTGTTCACCGAGCCGGAAGCCGGAGACCCAGCCCTGGCCGCGGCGCTGGCGCGCGCAAAGAACGTCTATCTGCCCCTGCTGGTCGATGCGCCGGGCGAAGACGGCGCCCCCTGGCGGGTCAGCGAGCCGGCCGCGCCGCTGGTCGAGGCCGCCGCCGGCCTCGGCCACGTGAATCTGACGGTGGATGGCGACGGGGTGATCCGTCGCCTGCCGCTCTACATGCAGGGCGGCGATCAGGTCTGGCCGCAACTGATCCTGCCGCTGGCCCAAACCCGCGTCGCCGCGCCCTCGCCCGATCCCGACGCCGCCTCGCCCGACGCCCTGATCGCCGCTCGATCCGAGGCCATCGCCTATCGCGGTCCGCCGGGACGGTTCCGCACCCTGTCCTTCACAGATGTACTGAGCGGCGAAGTCCCCACCGCCTTTTTGAAGGACAAGCTGGTGCTGGTCGGGGCGACCGCGCCGGGCCTGGGCGATCGCTACGCCACGCCGGCGGCGCCCCAGGGCGAACTGAGCCCCGGCGTCGAGATTCAAGCCGCCCTGTTGCAAACCCTGCTGGAGGGCGGCGGCCCGCGCACCCTGTCCCCGCCCTGGGTGCTGGCGCTGTCGCTGGCGCCGCTGGCCCTGCTGGTGGGCGGCTTCCTGTTCCTGCGGCCCTTTGCCAACATGGTGCTGGGCGCGGGGCTGATCCTCCTGACCCTGGTCGCCAGCCTGACGGCCTTCCTGACGGCCAATCTGTGGTTTCCGCCGACCGCCGCCGTCGCGGGCCTGGCCCTGGCCTATCCCTTCTGGAGCTGGCGGCGTCTGGCCGCCGCCTCGGCCTATATGCAGAGCGAGGTCGAGACCTTCGAGCGGGACGCCCCGTCTCTGCCCGGCACGACCCTGGCCTCGTTCCGGCCCCAAGGCGACGTGGTGTCAAAGCAGGTGGATACCTTGCGCGCCGCGTTGAAACAGCTTCGCGATCTGGATCGTTTCATCTCGGACGCGCTGCGCAGCCTGCCCGACGCCACCGTGGTCGCCGATCCGACGGGCCGCGTCCTGCTGTCCAACGACCGGGCGCGGGACCTGTTCGGCCCCGAGTTGGACGGTCAGGCTGACCTGGCGGCCCTGTTCCAGTCGCTCGGCGAGCCGTCGTGGCGTCGGTTCCTGATGGCCGAAAACGCCGATCCCGGCGACATCCAGACGTCCGGCGGCCGAACCATGAAGGTCGCCGCCGCCGCCCTGACCGACGCCTCGGGCCAGCCCATCGGTCACATCGTCCGCTTCGCCGACATGACCCTGTTCCGTGTCGCCGAGCGCCAGCGGGAACAGGCGCTGCAACTGCTCAGCCACGACATGCGTGCGCCCCAGGTATCGATCCTGACCCTGCTGGAAGGCAGCCAGAGCCGGACCGACCCCGCCTTCGAGCGCCGCATCGGCGACTACGCTCGCCAGACGCTGGATCTGGCCGAAGGCTATGTGCAACTGGCGCGCGCCGAGTCCCAACCCTATCGGGCCGTGGTCCTCGACCTCGGGCAGGTTTTGATGGACGCCGCCGACACCCTGTGGCCTCAGGCCTCGGCCAGGGGCGTAACCATCCAGACGCCGACGGGCGAAGATGAATACCTGGTCGAGGGCGACCCCGCCCTCTTGCGCAGACTCCTGACCAATCTTCTGGACAATGCGCTGAAATACGGGCCCGCAAAGGGCGTCATCGCCTGCACCCTGGACATCGAGGCGCCCGACGACGGCGACCTCTGCGTGGTCCGCATCAGGGATCAAGGGCCAGGCCTCTCCGCCGAGGCGGCGCGGCGACTGTTCCAGCCGTTTGGTCACGGTGACGCCGACCACAGGGGCGCGGGTCTGGGCCTGGCCTTTGTCCGCACCGTAGCCGAACGTCACGGTGGCCATATTCGTTATGAAGCCGGGGCGGTCGGGGCCACCTTCGTCCTGACCCTGCCTCGTGTGATCGAGGCGGACTAGGGCTTCAGCTCGGCCACCACGGCGGCGGCCAGAAGGTCCAGCGCCTCATCGGCCCGGCGCGGCCCGACCGTGGTCGCCGCACTGGCCTGATAGGCCCCCGGCTCAGCCTCGGGTCCATGCAGCGTCAGGGTCAGACTGTGGGTCAGGCGCTTGGCGCCCCACCATTGCGGCACGACCGGCGCATCCAGCCAGTCGCCCTCTCGCGCCGAAACGTCGGAATAGGCACCGGTCTTCTGCGGCCGCACGGCGTAGGAGGCCTCGATCCGCCAGGCGGGAGCCTCGCGCGTTTCATGCCAGCCGCGCGCGTCCAGTTGGGTGCGAAGCGCCGCCTGCACAGCCTGATCCGCCGCAGATGCCGGATCGGACGCCATCAGACGATAGGTCGGCGCCGTATCCGGCAGGGCGATCGGCGGGGTCGCGACGACCTTGGGGCCAGACACGCAGGCGGACAGCGAAACGACAGAAACGGCGGACAGGATCAGGAAACAGCGGGCCATGCCCCAGCCTATCGCCCCATCCGCCCGCGAGCCATAGACGAAAGCTCTGCCGTGCGACGCGCGCCTCACGACAGAGCCCTTGCGACGTGGCGAGCCTAGATCGGCTCTTTCGCCCGCGTCGCCAGTTCTTCCGCCCGACGATCCAGGTCAGCGGCCTGTTCCACCAGTTTCGGGCCCAAGGCGATCAGTTCGGCGTCGGTGACGATGTTGCCCTGCTCGCGGTTGCGAGCGATCTGCTCGGCGCGATAGGCGGGATCGCGCAGGCGGACGGCCTCGCGGCGCATGTTGTCTGCGCCGCGATGCATATTTTCCGCGCCACGGCCCATCTGTTCACGCGCCTGGACACGCGCCCGAGCCGCGACGACGCGGGCCTCATCGCCCTGCCGACGGGCGACAGCCGCCTGGATGCGCGCCTGTTCAGCCTGTTGGCGAGCGACGGCGGCCTGGGCGCGGACCTCAACCGCCTGACGACGGGCCTCCTCGCCCTGCTGGCGGGCGACCGCCGCTTGGGCGCGGGCCTCGGCCGCCTGTTGGCGCGCCGCTTCCCCCTGACGACGAGCGTCGGCGGCCAGAGCCCTAGCCTCTCGGGCGACCGCCTGAGCGGCATCGGCCTCGGCGCGTTGTTCCGGCGTGGCGTTCTCGAAATAGAAGCCGTTCGACGAGTAGTAGGTGGTCACACGTCCGGGCGGCGGAGCCGGCGGTGCGGGGGGCGCCGGCGGTGCAGGCGGGGCGAC
>NZ_PCPB01000017.1 GCF_002979535.1 Brevundimonas sp. MYb52
CACCCAACCCTCCCCCCTCGAGGGGGAGGGCTCCTGACTACAGCCCCAACCGGTCCGCCACCGCCCGCCCGAAGCGGGCGCCCGCCTCGGGGGCGGCGCCGAGGTAGAAGTCGGGCTCGATCAGTTCGGCCTCCATCAGCAGCCACTGGCCGTCGGCGTCGGGCACCATGTCGATGCGGGCGTAGAGCAGCGGCTCGTCGATGGCGGCGAGCGTGCGTTCGGCCAGGGCCAGGGCGCCCTCTGGGGGCTGATCCAGACGTTGATACTGGCCGCCGTACTGGACCTGGATGCGGAACTCGTCAGCGTGGGCCGGGCGCTTGTTGACCACGTGGCTCAGCTCGCCGCCGAAGAAGAGCAGCGAGGTCTCGCCCTCAGTGCCAATGGTCGGCAGGAAGGGCTGGATCATGGCCCCGCCGATGGGGGCGTCGGCCAGGACATCCTCCAGCAGGTCGCCCGCCGCGACCTTGAGCGTGCGCCAGGCGCCGCCGGACACGGTCGGCTTGACGATCAACTGTTCGGCGCCGGTGGCGGCGAAGGCGGCTTCGACCACGGCGGGGCTGGCGTGGTCGGTCCAGATGGTCGGCGGGATGGCCACGCCCTTTTCCGCCAGCCGGGCCAGATAGCGTTTGTCGGAGTTCCAGTTCAGGACCTCGGCGGGATTGGCCAGGGAGGCGCCCGCCTCGGCCCAGGTCGTGCAGGCCTGCATCCAGCGGTCGTGATCGCGGTGGTAGCCCCAGACGATCAGCGGCAGGACCAGGGGATAGTCCATCAGGCCGTGGGCGCTCTCGACATGATCGGTCCAGGGCGTGGGCCGGGCCTTGATCCCGGCCGTGGCCAGCGCGGCCGACAGGCGGTCCAGCACGCCCGGCCATTGCCCGGCATAGGAGGGGTCGGCGGGATCGGGGGTCAGGACGGCGACGTCGGTCATGCGATTACTCCTCGGACGGGAACTGCATAGGCTGTTTTCAGCGGCGTCGAAATGCCCGGTGCTGGCGTCGCGGCCCTTGTCCCGCTATGGGGCGACCATGACCCAGAACAACGCTCCCGCCCGCTTCGACGTCTGCGCCGTCGGCAACGCCATCGTCGACGTGCTGAGCCCATGCGAGCCCGCCTTCCTCGACGCCCAGGGCCTGACGCCGGGCTCGATGCAACTGGTGGACGAGGCGCAGAGCGCGGCCCTCTATGACGCCATGGCGGCGGGGGTCGAGGCCTCGGGCGGTTCAGCCGGCAACACCGTGGCCGGCGTCGGTTCGTTCGGCGGGCGCGCGGCCTATATCGGCAAGGTGGCCAAGGACACCCTGGGCGAGGTCTTCAGCCACGACATTCGCGCCGCCGGCGTCCACTTCGACACCCCGGTTCTGGAAGGCGGCGCGGGTTCGGGCTTCGGCACCGGCCGCTGCCTGATCAACGTCACGCCCGACGCCCAGCGCACCATGTGCACCTTCCTCGGCGCCGCCAACCAGCTGACGACCGCCGACATCGACGCCGAGCTGATCGGCGCCAGCGAGATCGTCTATCTGGAAGGCTATCTGTTCGACCCGGCCCCGGCCCGCGCCGCCTTCGAGGCCGCCGCTGCTGCGGCTCATGCTGCGGGCCGCAAGGTCGCCATCACCCTGTCGGACAGCTTTGTCGTTCACCGCTGGCGCGCCGAGCTGCTGGCCTTCATCGAGGCCTCGGCGGACATCGTCCTGGCCAATGAGGCTGAACTGCACGCCCTGTTCGAGACCGAGGACTTCGATACCGCCGCCGCCCACCTGGGCCGCATCGTCGAGGTCGCCGCCGTGACGCGCGGGGCCGCCGGTTCGGTCCTCTTCCGCGGCGACGAGCGGGTCGAGATCGCCGCCTTCCCCGTCGACAAGGTGGTCGACACCACGGGCGCGGGCGATCAGTACGCCGCCGGCGTGCTGCTGGGTCTGGCGCGCGGCCTGAGCCTGGCCGAGGCCGGCGCCCTGGGTTCGCTGGCCGCCTCGGAAGTGATCGCCCACTGGGGGCCGCGTCCGATGGTCAAGCTAGAGGCCCTGGCCGCCGAGCACGGGCTGACGCTCTGATCGCGACCAGAGGTCACGCGCGGGGGGCGCTTGCCGTTCCCCGCCGCGCCGCGTAATCGGCGGACCATGTTCGGCCTCGCCAATCCCGACCGCTTCATGCGCTTCACCCGCCCGGTCACGCCGGTGCTGTGGGGGCTGGCGCTTGTCCTGCTGGCGGCGGGAACCTGGCTCAGCTTCACCGCGCCCGCCGACTATCAGCAGGGCGACACGGTGCGGATCATGTTCATCCATGTGCCGGCCGCGACCCTGGGGCTTGGCGCCTATGCGGCGCTGGGCGTGTCCAGCTTCTTCGCCCTGGTATTTCGTCACCCGCTGGCCGACGCCGCCGCGCGCGCCGCCGCCCTGCCGGGGGCGGTGCTGACGGGTCTGGCCCTGATCACCGGCTCGCTGTGGGGCCAGCCCATGTGGGGGACCTGGTGGGTATGGGACGCGCGGCTGACCAGCGTGCTGGTGCTCTTCCTGTTCTACCTCGGCTACATGGCCCTGCGCGCCTCGATCGACGATGAGGCCAAGGCCGGGCGGGCCGCTGCGGTGCTCGGCCTGGTCGGGCTGATCAACCTGCCCATCGTCAAGTTTTCGGTCGACTGGTGGAACACCCTGCATCAGCCGGCGTCCTTGCTGCGGGCGGGCGGGACGAGTCTGGACCCGGCTTATCTGGCGCCTCTGCTGACCATGATGGCGGCCTATGGGATGCTGTTCGGGGCCGTCTGGCTGACGTCGATCCGCACCGAGGTGCGCCGTCGTCGCGTCCTGACCCTGCGCGCTCGCGCGGCGCAAGAAGCGTAAGGAGCCGCCGATGCTGGATCTCGACATGAGCCCTTACGGCGTCTTCGTCTGGTCGTCCTGGGCCATCAGCGCGGTCGCCCTGGCCGCCATTTCGATCCGCGCCCTGCTCGCCGCCCGGCGCTGGAAGCGCGAACTGGCCCGTCTGGAAGAGACGCGCAAATGAACCGCTGGTTCGCCCTGATCCCCATCGCCGCCTTGCTGGCCGTGGGCGGTTTCCTGATGTTCCAGCTGAACACCATGTCCGGCGCGCCGGGCGAGGGGCGGTCCTACAAGCCCGACGCCCTGGTCGGCCAGCCGATCCCGCAGACGGTCCTGCCGATCCTGCAGGGCGAGGTCGAGACCAATCAACGGCTGGACCTGAAGACGGCGGGCGTCGGCAAGCCGATGATCGTCAACCTGTTCGCCAGCTGGTGCGCGCCCTGCCGTCTGGAGCACCCGCAGCTGATGAAGCTGAAGGCGCAAGGGATCAATGTGATCGGCGTCGCCTACAAGGACGATCCCGTCGCCACCCGCGCCTTCCTCGACGAACTGGGCGATCCCTATGCCCTGGTGCTGGTGGACCGCGAGGGGCGGGCGGGGCTGGACCTGGGGGTCTCGGGCGTGCCGGAGAGCTTTGCCGTGGACGCCTATGGAACCATCGTCGCCAAGTCCTCGGGGCCGGTGCTGACCGACGCCGATCTGCAGAAGCTGGTGGACGCGTTGAAAGCGCCGCCGCGCTGAGACGACCTTCAGCGCGAAACAGGGTGAATCGCGCATTAACCATATCTAGACCCTTTGGGCGGATCGTCGGCCCATGTCCGCGATTCCTTCAGACCGCCCGGCCTTCCCGCCTCCCGCAGGCGGCGCGGCCCATGCGCTGAGAACCTCCCAGTCCGCCTTCTTCCGCGCGGCCATGGGCATGAGCGCGCCGACGCCCGCCGCCGTTCCGGTCGAGACGCGGGCGGATACGCCGGTCCGCGCCGCCCCGGCGCCTGAAGCCTCGGCGACGACGCGCTATCAGCGGCCGGGGTCGCTGCTGGATATTCGGGTCTGACCCCATAACAACCGTCACCCTCGGGCTTGTCCCGAGGGCCTATGGCGGCGGCCCGAACGGCGCGGCGTCTTTCAGGATGCGAGGCCAGGATGCGAGGCGTGTGTGGAACGATGGGCCCTCGGGACAAGCCCGAGGGTGACGAAGGGGGTTAGGCCTTCGCGACATCCTTGAGCGGGATGATCACCGCTTCGGTCGCGGCCGGTTCGACGACTGGCTCAATGGCCTTCTTCTTCTTTTTCGGCTTGGCGCCGTCCTGGGCCTTCTTTGCGGCCTTCTCGGCCTTGCGGGCGTCCTTGGCCGCCTTCTTGGCGATCTTGGCCTCGGCCTTGGCCTGCTCGGGGGCGGCGTCGGCGGCGTCGGTCAGGCTGGTCAGCAGGTCGAGGAAACCCTCGCGCTTGGCCTTGGGCAGCAGGGCCAGGATGCGCTTGTCGGCGGCCTCGACGCGGGGGCGGGCGGCCTCCAGCGCGGCCTGACCGGCCTCGGACAGGCGCACCGCCTTGGCGCGGGCGTCCAGCGCCGAGCGTTCGCGCTCCAGCAGGCCCTTGGCGGTCATGCGCGCGACCAGGTCGGCCAGGGTCGAGCGGTCGATGCCGGTGGCCTTGACCAGATCGGTCTGGGTCAGGCCCGAGCGCACCGAGACCGCCTCCAGCACCGCGAACTGGCGCTGGGTCAGGCCATCGGGGCCGGCTTCTTCGGCATAGATGTCGAGCGAGAGCTGCAACACCCGGTGCATCAGGTGGCTGGGCGAATCCGCCAGGCCGCCCTTGATCTTCGCCTGCTTGCCTGACTTGACCATCGTCTTCGTTTCCCGTTCCGGCCGCGAGGAGAGGGCCGGACATGGCGTGACAGCTAACAGCCGCGCTTTACGCTTTGACGACGGTAAGCCTGACGGTTTGAAGACATTTTGTCTGGGCCTACCGCGCTTCGCGCTACTTGAGGCCCCGGCAGAAGAGCTAGGGCGCCGAGCAGGCACCACGACTTAGATCGTCAGAACGCAGACGGTTCCCTAGAGCCCCGTGTCGGGCGAGATGGGGCCGGGCTCTTCGTCCTTGATCATGTTCTTCATGATCAGCGGCACCTGGCACAGGCCGAAGATGGAGGCGGCGATCCACAGGACGCCGCGGAAGGCGGTCCAGACGCCGTTGGGGTCGGGCACGCCCAGGTTCAGCGCCGACCAGATGGCGGTGACGGCCGCGGGACTGCGGAAGACCTCGTTGGCGATGGCGACGGCCAGGAAGTAGAGGCCGTAGCGCAAAGTCAGCGTGCGCCAGGCGGCGTCCGTCACCTTGATGGCCGAGCCGAGCAGGGCCTTGAACGGCGACTTCTTCAGCGGGATGGAGCCCAGTAGGACAGCGGCCAGAAGGCCGTTCTGCACCGTCAGCTTTAGCTTCACGAACAGGTCGTCGTCGGTGAGGATGGTCAGGGCGCCGAAGACCAGGGCGAAGCCGCCGGTGATCAGCGGCATGGGGGCCAGGCGCCGCTCCAGCACGAAGCCGACGGCCAGGGCGATCATCGAGGCGATAACCAGAACCCAGGTGGCCTTGATCATGTCGCGGGTGATGAAATAGGCGGCCATGAAGGCGATCAGGGCGCCGAAATCGACGGCCTGACGGATCCACTGGGGACGCTTGGTCTCGGACGCTTCACTCATACGCTTCTAGTCCTCAAGCCCGACCAGTGATCGGGAAAACGCGCGCGCGTCGAAGGGTTGCAGGTCGTCGACGCCCTCGCCGACGCCGATCAGCTTGATCGGGGCGTCCGAGGCCTGGGCAACGGGGACCAGGACCCCGCCGCGCGCCGTGCCGTCCAGCTTGGTCATGACGACGCCTGAGACATAGGCCGTGCGGCCGAAGATCTTTTCCTGCTCCAGGGCGTTGCGGCCCACCGTCGCATCAAGCACCAGCAGGGTCTCGTGCGGGGCCTCGGCATCGACCTTTTTCAGCACGCGGACGATCTTCAGCAGCTCGTCCATCAGGGTCGACTTGTTCTGCAGCCGCCCGGCGGTGTCGATCAGGACCACGTCGTAGCCCTCGGCTTTCGCCTTGGTATAGGCGTCGAAGGCCAGGCCGGCGGCGTCGGCGCCGTCGCGGCGGCTCTCGAAATCGGCCCCGGCGCGCTCGGCCCAGACCTTGAGCTGTTCGCGGGCGGCGGCGCGGAAGGTGTCGCCGGCGACGATCATCACCTTGGCGCCCTTGGCGGTCAGGTCCGAGGCGATCTTGCCGAGCGTCGTGGTCTTGCCCGAGCCGTTCACGCCGACGAACAGGACGACATAGGGCTTGGGCCCGCTGAGAGGATCAAACGTCGCCTGACGCGGCAGCAGTTCGGCGGCCACGGCCTCGGCCAGGGCCTCCTTGATCTCGCGCTCGTCGGAGGTCTTGCCGAAGCGCAGCTCGCGGAAGCGCTCGACGATGCGGGCCGAGGCGGCGGGCCCCAGGTCGCTCTCGATCAGGTGCTCTTCCAGCCGCTCCAGCGCCTCTTCGGACAGAGGCTCCTTCACGAAGGTCGAGACGACCTGTTCGGTCATCTGTTTGGAGGAGCGGGACAGACCCGCGCTCAGTCGCTGGAACCAGCCTTTTTTGGGCGTATCGCTCATGCTGCGAGCCTTAGCCGACGCCGGTTCGCAGGTCACGAACTTCCCACTGCATCCCGCTCATCCCGGCGGACGCCGGGATCCAGTCCTTTGGGTTCCGGGCGCAACCCTATATTGATCAGGCAGGCCGCAAGGTCTGTGCCTATGGCTCTCACTGGATCCCGGCGTCCGCCGGGATGAGCGGATGGATTGATGGTTTCCCACGGTTCTCACCCCTTCCACGCCCCGCGCGCCCACGGCTTCGTGCGCGTCGCCGCCGCGACCCCGGTGGTCCATGTCGCCGACCCGGCCGCCAACGCCGAGGAACACGCAGCCCTGATCCGTCAGGCGGGCGTGGCGGGCGTGGACTTGCTGGTCTTTCCTGAACTCTCGCTGAGCGCCTACGCCATCGACGACCTGCTGATGCAGGCGGCTCTGCTGGAAGAGGTCGAGCGTCGCATCGCCGAGCTGGCCGAGGTGGCTGACGAAGCAGGCGTCATCGCCGTGATCGGCGCGCCGATCCGCAACGGCGACGCCCTGTTCAACTGTGCCGTGGTGCTGGGCGGCGGCGAGGTGCTGGGCGTCGTGCCCAAGACCTACCTGCCCAACTACCGGGAATATTACGAAAAGCGCTGGTTCGCACCGGCCGCCAGCCGGTCCGAGGACGCGGTCGTCTTGAACGGAGAGAGCGTCGATTTCGCGCCGGGTCTGATCTTCGAGGCGAGCAACCGGCCGGGCTTCGTCTTTGCGGTCGAGATCTGCGAGGACTTCTGGGCGCCCCAGCCGCCCTCGACGCGGGCGGCGCTCGCAGGGGCGCGCATCCTGTGCAACCTGTCGGCCTCCAACATCGTCATCGGCAAGGCGGACGAGCGGGCCTTGTTGTGCGCCAGCCAGTCCAGCCGCACCCTGTCGGCCTATGTCTTCGCCGCCTCGGGCTGGGGCGAGAGCACAACCGATCTGGCCTGGGACGGTCAGGCGACCATCCATGAACTGGGCGCGAAACTGGCCGAGGGCGAGCGGTTCGCGCTGGAAAGTCATCTGACCGTCGCCGACGTGGACGTGGACCGCATCGGTCTGGACCGGCTGCGCAACGGCACCTTCGCCGACTGCGCCCGGCTGGAAGGCGAGGCGGCGACGGTGGTTCCGTTCGAGGCGGGGCCGGGGCCGGGCGACGCCCTGATCCGTCCGCTGGACCGCTTCCCCTTTGTGCCCGATGACGCGGCGCGTCTGGATCAGGACTGTTTCGAAGCCTTCAATATCCAGGTCCAGGGCCTGATGCGGCGGATGACGGCCACGGGGTCGAAGACCCTGGTCATCGGCGTCTCGGGGGGGCTGGATTCGACCCAGGCTCTGCTGGTGGCCTGTCGGGCTTTCGATCGGCTGAAGTTGCCGCGCACGGGGATTCTGGCCTTTACGATGCCGGGCTTTGCGACGTCGGACGGCACGAAGTCCAACGCCTGGGCGCTGATGACGGCCCTGGGGGTGACGGGGGCCGAGATCGACATCCGCCCCGCCGCCGAGCAGATGCTGCGCGACATCGGCCATGCCTTCGCCGACGGCCAGCCGGTCCACGACATCACCTTCGAGAACGTCCAGGCGGGTCTGCGCACCGACTATCTGTTCCGCCTGGCCAATCAGAACCACGGCTTTGTGCTGGGCACGGGCGACCTGTCGGAACTGGCCCTGGGCTGGTGCACCTATGGCGTCGGCGACCACATGAGCCACTACAACGTCAACGGCGGGGTGGCGAAGACCCTGATCCAGCACCTGATCCGCTGGGTCGCCGAGGGCGGTCTGGTGGGCGAGGCGGCGAGGCCGACGTTGCAGGCCATCCTGGCCACCGAGATCTCGCCCGAACTGGTGCCGGCGGGCGCCGATGGGGCGATCCAGTCGACGCAGTCCATCGTCGGCCCCTATGCCCTGAACGACTTCTTCCTCTTCTACATCAGCCGCTTTGGGATGAAGCCGTCCAAGGTCGCCTATCTGGCGCATCAGGCCTGGGGCGACGCCACGACGGGAAGCTGGCCGGTCGGCCTGCCGGAGGGCGAGCGGGTCGCCTATGATCTGGCGACCATCAAGGCCTGGCTGAGGAAGTTCCTGATCCGCTTCTTCCAGACCAGCCAGTTCAAGCGTTCGGCCGTGCCCAATGGGCCCAAGGTGGTGACCGGCGGCTCTCTATCGCCGCGCGGCGACTGGCGGGCGCCGTCGGATTCCTCGGCGCGCGTCTGGCTGGATGAACTGGACGCCCATACGCCCGATTGACGACCTGGGGTTTACGCGCCCGCATGACGCGGGTTAGCGTTCGGACCTCCCCGCCCTCTGTGAGCCTGACACAACCCGGTCGTGCGGGAGAGCCCGGACCCCTGTCTGGGTCAGCCTTGGGCTGAGCGTTCGGGACTGCAGAAGGATAAGCCATGCGTATTGCAACGGCCGCCGCCCCGACCGCCATTCTGGCCCTGTTCATGACCGCCGCGCCCGCCCTGGCGCAGGACGCCGCCACCCCGCCTCCGGCCGCCGCGCCGGCCCCAGCGGGCGATCCCACGGACGCTGAACTGGCCCAGTTCGCCGCCGCCATGACGACGGTGCAGGGCGTGGCCGCCTCCGTCCAGAACGGCGCCCCGACGGCTGAGCAACAGGCCGAAATGGCCGCCGCCGTGCAGAATTCGGGCCTGGCGGTCGAACGCTTCAACGCCATTTCAGCCGCTGTCTCGGGCGATCCCGTGTTGCAGGCCCGCGCCGCTGTGGCGGGGACGACGCCGTCCGCGCCCGGCTCGGTCGGGGCGAGCGTCACTGACGCCGAAGCCGGCCAGTTCGCCGCCGCCATGGGCGAGATTTCCGGTCTCGCCCGCGCCCTGAACGGTGCTCAACCCAGTGCCGAGCAGCAGGCCCAGATGGCCTCGGCCATCACGGATGCCGGCCTCGATATCGAGCGTTTCAACGCCATTTCCGCCGCCACGGGCCAGGATGCGCATCTTCAGGCGCGCATCGCCCTTGCTCAGGCGCGTCTGGCCGAATAGGCCCTGAGGAGGCGGGGCTGTCGCGGATGCGGCGGCCCTCTTTCTTCAATTCAGGCGGGATCGATCATGACCGACGACGTGACCAAGGACTCCAACGGCAACATCCTGGCCGACGGCGACAGCGTGACCCTGATCAAGGACCTGAAGGTCAAGGGCTCGGGCGGGGTGACGCTGAAGCGCGGGACCCTGGTCAAGAACATCCGCCTGACCGGCGACCCCGACGAGATCGAGGCCAATGTCGAAAAGGTGCGCGGGCTGGTGTTGCGCACGGAGTTTGTGAAGAAGGCTTGATGCTGGGCCTACCGCGCTTTGCGCTACTTGAGGCCGCATAGGCGGTCATCCCGGAAGCGGCGTCAGCTGACCCCGGTCAGGAAGGTCAGGATGCCGGCGCGGGCTTCGGGCTCGTCGAGCATGGGGGCGTGGCCGATCCCTGGAACCTCGACATAGGCCATGTCGGGCGCTGTTTCGCGCATACGCCCGGCGATCTCGGCGCTCAGCAGGTCCGAGGCGCCGCCGCGCACCAGCAGGGCCGGCCGTCCCGTCGTCAGGGCCTTGAAGGCTGGCCATAGGTCGGGGACCAGGGCCGCAGCCCCCGCCGCCTTGATCGGGACCGAGATGTCGGGGTCGTAGTTCAGCGCCGGCTGGCCGTCGGCGCCCTCACGGAAGATGCGACGGGCGAAGGCGTCCCAGTCGGCGGCGTCATACTGGGGGAAGGCGACGGCGTTGATGTCGCGGGCATAGGCGGCGGCGTCCGTCCAGTTGCGGATCTCGACCTTTCGGCCGGTATAGGCCGCGATGCGGGCCAGACCCTCGGCGGCCACCTCGGGCCCCACGTCATTGATGACGGCGGCGGCGATGGCCTGGGGCTGGATCGCGGCCAGGGCCATGGTGATCAACCCGCCCATGGAGGTGCCGAGGAAGACGGCCTTGGCGATCCCCGTCTGCTCCATCAGGGCGATGACGTCGCGGGCATAGACGTCGGGCCTGTAGGTCATGGGATCGGTCGCGCGATCCGACAGGCCGCGCCCGCGCACGTCGACGGCCAGGACGCGGCGGCCGCTCTGCGCCATCAGCCCGGCGATGACGCCGAAGTCGGCGCTGTTGCGGGTCAGGCCGTGGATGGCGATGACCGGCAGGCCCGCCGCCCCCGCCGCCGGGGCATAGTCGCGGGCGAACAGGCTCAGACCGTCCGGCGAGGTCCAGCGGCGCTCGACGTAGCGTTCGGCAAAGGGCGAGGTCTGGGCGGGCATGGTCGTCTTCTCCGGCGGTTTCTTATGACCTTGGCTGTGAGATTAATTCACCAGATGAAGAATTGCGATCAACCGATCAGCACGCCCGCGACAAAGTGATCGAGGTCGCCGCCCTCGGGGAAGCGATGGCCGGCCACCCCCGCACGCCGCGCCGCCTCCATGTCCGAGGGCTGGTCGCCGATCATCAGCGAGCGAGCGGGGTCGAGGTCGTGCTCGGCGATGGCGCGAAGCAGCATGCCGGGGTTGGGCTTGCGGTCGGGGTGGTCGGGGTGACGATAGCGCGCGTCCACGGCCTCGGCATGGTGCGGGGCGGCATAGACGGCGTCGATGCGGGCGCCGGCCTCGGCCAGACGCTCGACCAGCAGGGCGTTGAAGCCGTGCATCGTTTCTTCGCTGAACAGGCCGCGCGCCACGCCGGACTGGTTGGTGACGATGACGACGACATAGCCGGCGTCGTTCAGCCGCTTCACCGCCTCGGCGGCGCCGGGGATCAGCACCAGCTGGTCGGGGCGGTGCGGATAGCCGCAGTCGAAGATCAGCACGCCGTCGCGGTCGAGAAAAGCAGCAGGCCGGCTCATGCGGGCTCCGTCAGCAGGGCCGAGAAGGCGGTCATCAGGTGATAGAGGGTCGAGGCGGGGACGGAGGCGTCCTGGGCGCGGCCCTCGGCGTCATAGCTGTCGATCCATAGGCCCGGCGTTTCGGTCGCCAGATGGGTGGCGAAGACGGCGTCGGTCAGGCTGAGGGCGCGTTCGGTCTGGTCGCGCAGCAGGAAGGTGCGGATGGCCTCGGTCTGCCCCCACAGGCGGCGACCGGCGTCGCGGACGGCGCCGATGCGGTCGACTTCGCGGACCATCAGGCCCTGGGCGTCGACGCCATTGGTTAGGGCCGAGGCGAAGAGGGCCTGGGCCTGTCGCTCATGACCGTCGAAGCCGAGGCGTCGCGCCTGATCCAGCAGCCAGATCCACTCCATGTGATGGCCGGGCTCGACCACCTGTCCGGGGCCGCCGGAAGCGACGGTCCAGTCCGCGGTGAAGAACTCGCCCAGCACCAGGTGTTCGCGGTCGAAGAAGCGCCGGTTGAACAGGTTCAGCACGGACCGCGCCGCCGCCTCGAAGGCCGGGTCGGGGGCGACGGCCTGCCAGGCCAGCAGGGCCTCCAGCATGTGCATGTGCGGGTTCTGGCGGCGCGGCAGGACGGGGGGCAGGGCCTCCTGCCAGCCGCCGCGGACCGGATCGGCCATGTGGGTTTCGATGGCCGCCAGCGTCGACAGGGCCAGGGGCAGGGCGCGCTCGTCCTTCAATACGCGGTGGGCGGCGGCGAGGGCGAACAGGACAAAGGCCAGGTCGTAGAGGTCGGGCGTGGGGTCGATGACGGCGCCCGCGTCATTGAGAGCGCGGACCCACAGGCCGTCTTCACGGCGGTAGTCGCGGATCAGGGCGTCCAATCCGCGTCGGGCGACCGCCGCGCCGCCATTTTCCTTTTCTGGCCAGCCCAGGGCGACGGCTTCGCAAAAGACATAGACCTGGCGCGCCTGGACCCGCGTGCGGCGCGGGGCGCCGATGATCGGACGGCCGTCGAAGTCGAGTTTCTCGAAGAAGCGGCCCTCGGCGTCGACCCCGGCCTCGGCCCACAGGGGCAGGGCCTGGCCGAACAGCCAGTCGCGGACCTGATTTTGCGTCGTCGAGAGCGTCATGATCCCTTGGGCTTAGGCAGGCTTGCGGGCTTTGCCAAGTCGAGCTTTCGTTGCAACCGGCAACGCGAAGTGACCCTGGCGAGTTTGGTGCTGGGCGGCGGCTTTGATAGGAGGCCGCAACGACATAACCTCCTCCCTGTCCGCGCGCGGCGTCGCGCAGGGCGTCATCGAGAGAGCCTTCATGACCATTCCCTTCATCGACCTTCAGGCCCAGCGCCTTCGCCTCGGCGGCAAGATCGAGGCTGCCGTCGCCGACGCCGTCGTCGGCGGCGCCTGGGTCATGGGCCCGCAGGTGCGCCAGTTCGAGGCCGACCTGGCCGCCTTTGGCGCCGCCAAGCACGCCCTCGGTTGCGCCAACGGCACAGACGCCCTGGCCCTGCCGCTGATGGCCTGGGGCGTGGGACGCGGCGACGCTGTCTTCGTCCCCAGCTTCACCTTCGCCGCCACCGCCGAGGTCGTGCCCTGGTTCGACGCCGAGCCGGTTTTCATCGACGTGGACGAGGCGACCTACAACATGGACCCGGCCCATCTGGAGGCGGCCATCGAGGCGACGCTGAAGGAAGGCCGTCTGAAGCCGCGCGTGGTCATCGCCGTCGACCTGTTCGGCCAGCCCGCCGACTATCCGGCGATCAAGGCCATCTGCGACAAGTACGGCCTGAAACTGATCTCGGACTCGGCGCAAGGCTTCGGCTGCACCATCGACGGCGAGCACCCTTTGAAGTGGGCCGACATCACCACCACCAGCTTCTTCCCGGCCAAGCCGCTGGGTTGCTACGGCGACGGCGGGGCGGTGCTGACCAATGACGACGAACTGGCCCAGCTGATCGATTCCATCCGCGTGCACGGCAAGGCGGTGGCGGTCGACCTGAAGGACAAGACCTTCGACCACGACCCCAAATACCTGAACATGCGCATCGGCCTGAACAGCCGTCTGGACACCATCCAGGCCGCCGTCCTGATCGAGAAGCTGAAGGTCTTCGGTCAGGAGATCGAGTGGCGCAACCGCATCGCCGCCCGCTACAATGACGGTCTGCGCGCTCATGTCGCCGCCGTGCCGGACGTGCCGGCGGGCAATGTCTCGAACTGGGCGCAATACACCATCGAGCACGAGGACCGCGACGCCCTGGCCGCGCATCTGAAAGAGCAGGGGGTGCCGACGGCGGTCTACTACCCGATCCCGCTGCACCTGCAGCCCGCCTATGACATGTATCCGCGCGGTCCGCAGGGCCTGCCGGTCACCGAGCGCCTGATGCAGCGCGTCATCAGCCTGCCGATGCATTCGGATCTGGACGAGGCGACGCAAGATCGCATCATCGCCGCCGTCGCCAGCTTCAAGGCCTGATCCTCATGACCCAGCAGACCCCCCTCAAGATCGGCGTCGCCGGCGCCGGCGTCATGGGCCGCAACCACGCCCGCGTCCTGTCCGAACTGCGCGACGTCGAGCTGACGACCGTGTTTGATCCCGACGCCGTGACGGCCGAGGGCGTGGCCGAAGCCTATGGCGCCACCGCCGTGACCACGGCCCAGGCCTTTGTCGCCGCCGGCCTGGACGCCGCCGTCATCGCCACGCCGAACCGCTTCCACGCCGAGCTGGGCGTGGCCCTGCTGAACGCCGGGGTGCATGTGCTGGTGGAGAAGCCGATCGCGGCCACCGTGGCGGACGCCCAGGCCATGATCGACGCGGCCAAGGCCAATAACCGCGTGCTGATGGTCGGCCATGTCGAGCGCTTCAACCCGGCGGTGGACACGGTCAAGCGCGCCATCGACGGCGACGAGATCATCTCCATCCAGATCACCCGCGTCGGCCCCTTCCCGCCGCGCATGGGCGAGGTCGGGGTGGTCATCGACCTGGCGGTGCACGACATCGACATCATCCGTCACCTGACGGGCTCAGAGGTGGTCGAGGTCCAGTCGTTGCTGGGCCATACCCACGCCTCGCGCGAAGATTCGGCCCTGCTGCAGTTCCGCATGGCCAATGACGTGATCGCCCATATCACCACCAACTGGGTCACGCCCTACAAGACCCGCACCCTGCAGGTCGCCACCAAGAACCGCTTCATCGTCGCCGACCTGATCACCCGTCAGGTGACCGAGTATTTCGGCCAGCAGCCGGACGGTTCCTATTCGACGCGGATGCTCAACTCCTGGCCCGCCGAGCCGCTCAAGAAGGAGCACGAGGCCTTCGTCCACGCCATCCGCACCGGCGAGACGGCGGCGGTCTCGGGCGAGGACGGCCTGCGCAACCTGGAAGTCGCCCTGCGCTGCCTGGGCGAGCGCTAGGTCTTAGGCGCGGCGCCGGGGCGGAACCTCAGGCGGCAATGCAGGCGGCCCTCGGCGTAGTCCATGCTTGCCGACCCGGCCAGGGTGTTGCGGATGCTGACGTCGATCAGACGCGAGCCGAAGCCTGAGCGCGTCGGCGGGGCGACGCTTGGGCCGCCGTGCTCGATCCAGTCCAGGGTGATCAGGCCGCCGTCGTCGGCCTCGCTCCAGGCGACATCGACCCAGCCGGGCGCGCCTTCAGGGCAGCTGAGGGCGCCGTATTTGGCGGCGTTCGTCACCAGCTCGTGCAGGATCAGGCCCATGGACAGGGCCTGTTCGGCCTCCAGGGTCACCTCCGGGCCCTGCATCCGCAGCCGGTCCTCGGCATAGGGACGGAACTCCAGCAGGATCAGATCGCGCAGGCGGGCGCGCTCCCAGCCGTTGGCGGTCAAGAGGTTGTGGGTGTCCGACAGGGCGATCAGCCGCGCCTCGAACAGGCGCATGAAGTCCTCGACGCTGCTGGAGCGGCGCGCGGTCAGGGCGGCGATCGACTGGATGGTGGCCAGGGTGTTCTTGACCCTGTGGTTCAGCTCATTGATCAGCAGGCGCTGGCGGTGCTCGCTGGTGGCCAGGGCGGCGAAGGCCTGACGCCGGTCGGTCACGTCGGTGATCACCCCGGCCAGCTTGAGCGGGCGGCCGGACCGCGAGCGGAGCAGCCGGCCGCGCAGCAGCAGCCAGCGGCCGCTGTCGCGCATCTGATACTCGGCATTGTATTCGCCATCGCCGTTGAGGGCTCGGGCCAGGGTGGCGGCGCGTCGGGGCAGGTCTTCGGGCTTCAGCTTGCGCACGAAGTCGCGGGCGCCGAAGGCCTCGCCGTGGGCCAGGTCGAGGTATTTGCGCGCCCTACCGGACAGCCAGAGCGTCTGCCCCGGAAGGCTCAGCTCCCAGTAGCCGACCCCGCCCGCGTCGATGATCGAGATCAGCTTGTCGCGCTGGCCGATCATGGAGGCCGCCAGGGCCAGGAAAAGGATGACCACGGTGACGGCGGCGACGCCGATGGCCAGCATCAGGGGCGGGGCGCCCGGCGGGTGCGTCGTCGCCGCCGTCTGCAGCGGGGTCAGGGTCAGCGCCGCCATGGCGAAATAGTGCATGCCCACGACCGCCAGGCCCAGAACGACCGCCGCCGCCAGCCGCCACAGGGGCGCGCGCGCCCGCTCGGCTGCGAACAAGGCGATGATGGAGGCGGACAGGGCGATGACCGCCGACAGGGCGACCAGGGCGGGCGCATAGGTCAGGGCGACCGTGGTGCGCAGCGCCGCCATGCCGAGGTAGTGCATGGCGCAGATGCCGCCGCCCATGATGACCCCGGCCAGGATGAGGCGGCCTGTTCCTCGGCCCTGCGAGGCGATCAGAAAGGCGAGGCAGGACCCGGCGATCGCCAACAGGAAGGAGGCGGCGGTCAGCGTCAGGTCATAGTGGACCGGGCCGCCGGGGTTGAAGCCCAGCATGGCGATGAAATGCATCGACCAGACGCCGCCGCCCATGGCCATCGCCGCCGTGGCCAGCCAGATCAGCCGCGCGGCGCCCTGTCGTCCGCGCACCTGCTGGAACAGGTCCAGGGCCGTCCAGGCGGCGAAAACAGCCACCAGAACGGACAGGCCGCCGAAAGGCGAGACGAGGTGTGGGTGCACGGTTCAGCCTCCCTCGATCTGACGTGCGCGGCGTTATTATGGTTTACAGGAGCGCCGTTCTTCGACGCTTGTCCAGCGCCAGAAACGCTCCGTCGTCAGACGTTCACCATCTGCATCGACAGCCATTCGGCGATCAGGGCTGGCTTGTCGGCGCCCTCGATCTCGACGGTCAGTTCGTGCTTCAGCAGCCAGCGGGCCACCCCGTCCTGGGCGCCCTTGTCCTCGGCGGACAGCAGCCTGAAACGGCCGCGAATGTTCGACCCGGCCGGGACCGGGGCGAGGAAGCGCAGTTTGTCGAAGCCGTAGTTGACGCCCATGACCATGCCGTCCAGCGGGGCGACGGCGTCATAGCTCATGGCCGAGGCCAGGCTGAGGGTCAGAAACCCATGCGCAATGGTCCCGCCGAACGGCGTGGCCCTGGCCCGCTCGGGATCAATGTGGATGAACTGCTCGTCCTCGGTGATCTTGGCGAAGGCGTCGATGCGGGCCTGATCGACGGTGATCCAGCGGCTGAGGCCGACCTCCTGGCCGACCAGGGATGGCAGATCGCGCGGCGTTGTCATCGGGGCCCCTCCGTTTGACGCAGCCTTGACTGCGTCGCGGGCGGGCGCAAGGGGCGGGATCAGCCCTTGAACCGGTCCTCGATGATCTCGGCGAACAGACCCGGATCGACATTGCCGCCGGACAGGACGATCCCTGTGGTCAGACCCTTGGCCGAGATCTTGCCTGACAGCAGGGCCGCCAGGGACACGGCGCCGCCGGGCTCGACGACCAGCTTCAGCCAGCGGAAGGCGAAGCGCATGGCCTCGGCCACCTCGGCGTCGGTGACGAGGGCGGCGCCCGCCAGACGCTGGTTGATCGGCCAGGTCAGTTCGCCCGGCATGGGGGCCATCAGGGCGTCGCAGATGGAGGGCGCGCCTTGCGGATGGGCGGTGCGTTTGCCGGCTTCCAGCGAGCGGCGGGTGTCGTCAAAGGCCTCGGGCTCGACCACGATGACGCGGGTGTCCGGGCTCCGTTCGGCCATGACCAGGTTGACGCCGGCGATCAGACCGCCGCCCGAGGCGCCGCACAAAAGCTGGTCCACGGGGACGCCCGCCTGTTCCAGCATCTCCAGCCCGACCGTGCCCTGACCCTCGATGACGAAGGGATCGTCGAAGGGCGGGACCAGGATGGAGCCGCGTTCCGCTGCGATCTCGGCGCCGATGGCCTCGCGGCTTTCGGTCCAGCGATCGTAGAAGCGCACCTCGCCGCCGAAGACGCGAACGCCCTCGACCTTCACCGTCGGGCTGTCTGACGGCATGACGATCAGGGCGCGGGTTCCCACCGCCTGGGCCGCCGCAGCGACCCCTTGCGCGTGGTTGCCCGAGGAATAGGCCACGACGCCGCGCGTCTTCTCTTCATCCGTCAGGCGGCTGATGCGGTTATAGGCCCCGCGGAACTTGAAGGCGCCCGCGACCTGTAGGGTCTCAGCCTTCATCAGCACGCGCCCGCCGACCGCCGCGTTCAGGGCCGGATGCTCGATCAGCGGCGTGCGGACGGCGGCGGGGGCGATCTGGCGGGCGGCGTCGAGGACGCCTTGGAAGGAGGGGGTGTGCATGAGTTTCCTCTTACGCGCGGACGCAGGCTCTGCATAACTCTCCTCATGCAAGCGAACATGATCCTCGCCATCGACCAGGGCACGACCTCGACGCGGGCCATCGCGTTTGAAGTCTCGTCGTCTGGTTCATTCAGCGCCGTCGCCGTCAGTCAGATCGAGTTGGCGCAGCACTTTCCGCAGTCGGGCTGGGTCGAGCATGACGCGGCCGAGATCTGGCGCGCGACGCTGCAGACCTGTCGCGAGGTGGTGAGGAAGGCGGGGGGCGTGGGCCGTTTCGCCGCCGTCGGCATCACCAACCAGCGCGAGACCTCGGTGCTGTGGGACGGGGCGACCGGCGAGCCCCTGCACCGCGCCATCGTCTGGCAGGACCGGCGCACGGCGGATGTGACCGCGCGGCTGGCGGCCGAAGGGCATGAGGCCAAGGTGCAGGGCGCGACCGGTCTGATCCTCGATCCCTATTTCTCGGCCTCGAAATATGCCTGGCTGCTGGACGCTGTGCCGGGGGCGCGGGAGCGGGCGGCCAAGGGCGAGGTCAAGCTGGGCACCATCGACGCCTGGCTGATCTGGAAGCTGACTGGCGGGCAAAGCCATGTCACCGACGCCACCAACGCCAGCCGCAGCAGCCTGATGGACTTGAAGACGCTGCAATGGCGCGATGATCTCTGCGACCTGTTCGACGTGCCGATGCAGGCCCTTCCTGAGATCCGGGGCTGCGCCGATCATCTGGGCGACTGCGACGCCAGCCTGCTGGGGCGGGCTCTGCCGATCCACGGCGCGGCGGGGGATCAGCAGGCGGCGCTTGTCGGCCACGGCGCGCTGGCGGCGGGCGACGCCAAGATCACCTATGGCACCGGGGCCTTTCTGGTGGCCAATGTCGGGGATCAGCCGGTGGCCTCGACCTCGCGCCTTTTGGGGACGCTGGGGTATGCCGCTGATGGCCATGTCGCCTATGCGCTGGAGGGGTCGATCTTCTCGGCCGGGTCGGCGATCCAGTGGCTGCGCGACGGGTTGAAGGTGATCTCGGACTCGCGTCAGTCCGAGGCCATGGCCCAGACCTTGAAGGACAATGGCGGGGTCTATCTGGTCCCCGGCTTCACTGGTCTGGGCGCGCCCTGGTGGAAGCCGGAGGCGCGCGGCACGGTCATCGGCCTGACCCGCGACAGCGGCCCGGCCCACTTCGTGCGGGCGGCGCTGGAGAGCCTGGCCTATCAGACCCGCGACCTGCTGGACGCCCTGAAGGCGGATGGCGCGCCGGCGCTGACGCGGCTCAAGGTCGACGGCGGCGTCACCGCCAACGCCTTCGCCATGCAGTTCGTCGCCGACATCTGCGAGGTCGAGGTGGAACGCCCCGCCTTCCAGGAGATGACGGCCATGGGGGCGGCGCGACTGGCGGCCTTCGGCGTCGGCCTGACTGAGGCCTTATGGACCGCGCCCGCCGAGGCCCCCGCTGTCTGGCGCCCGCGCATGGGCGAGGCGGAGCGGGCGCGGCTGTTGAAGGGCTGGCGCGGGGCGGTGAAGGCCGCCATCATCGCCGCCGCGCCGGATGATGGGGGAGACGCGGCATGACCGATCAACTGGACGCCCAATCCGCCTTTTCCGGCACGCGCGAGGTGGACGAACGCTATCGTCTGGACGTGGCGGCGCTGGACGCCTGGCTGGCGGCGAACGTCGAGGGCTATGCCGGACCGCTGACCATTCGCCAGTTCAAGGGCGGGCAGTCGAACCCGACCTATGAGCTGACCACGCCGGGTCGGACCTATGTGCTGCGCAGGAAGCCGCCGGGCGTCCTGCTGGCCAGCGCCCATGCGGTGGACCGCGAGTTCACCGTCATTTCGGCCCTCCACGCCCAAGGCTTTCCGGTGGCGCGCCCCTATGCTCTGTGCATGGATGAAGGCGTCATTGGTTCGATCTTCTATGTCATGGACAAGGTCGAGGGGCGGGTCTTCTGGGACCTGAAGCTGCCGGGGCTGACGCCCGCTGAACGCCGGGCTGTCTATGAGGCGCAGACGGACACGCTGGCGGCCCTGCACGCCTTTGACCCCGCCGCCATCGGCCTGGACGACTATGGCAAGCCGGGCAATTATTTCGCGCGTCAGGTCGGGCGCTGGACCAAGCAGTATCGGGCCTCGGAGATCGAGCCGATTGCGGCCATGGACCGGCTGATCGCCTTCCTGCCCGACAGCCTGCCGCCGGAGGGACCGACGCGGATCGTCCATGGCGACTTTCGCCTCGACAACATGATCCTCGCGCCCGATGCGGCCAGGGTGAGGGCGGTGCTGGACTGGGAGCTGTCGACGCTGGGCGACCCGATGGCTGACTTCTCCTATCTGCTGATCGCCTGGGTCATTCCGGCCAGTCTGAGGAATGGTCTGGCGGGAGCCGACCTGAAGGCCCTGGGCATTCCCTCGGTCGAGGAGACGGTCGCGCGCTACGCCGAAAAGACCGGGACGACGCCGCCCCAGAACCTCGACTGGCTGTTCGCCTACAACCTGTTCCGGCTGGCGGCCATCTGCCAGGGTATCGCCGGGCGGGTGCGCGACGGCACCGCCGCCAGCGCCCACGCCAGGACCATGGCGGCCCAGGTCGGACCCCTGTCGGACGCGGCCTGGAGCTTCGCCCAGAAGGCCGGGGCGTGAAGCTTGGCGATAATTAAAACAGTTTTTGTTGCGGTTAGATTTGTGAAACGGCGCCGGAAGCCCTACCTTCCGGTCTGGAGCATTGATCAAGATGTCTGACAGCCAAAAATTCCCCGTCGCCGCCCACGCCCTGGCCTATCTGGCCCACAAGGGCGCCTATTCGGCCGCCGACGCCGCGCCCAGCGCCATTCTGGCCGCCTCGGTGCCGACCAATCCGGTGGTCATTCGCCGGGTGACGGCCCTGCTGGCCAAGGCGGGACTGATCGCCACGCGCCCTGGCGCCTCGGGCGGGTCCTGGCTGCTGCGCCAGCCCGAGACCATTCGTCTGGACGAGGTGCTGAAGGCGGTGAACGGCTGCGCCCACCTGGGTTCGACCCCCGCCGGGGCCAAGGGCTGTCCGGTGGGCGAGCATATCCCCCGTCAGGTCGCCAAGGCCTTGACCGCCGCTGATCGAGCCGCCGGCGAGGCCCTGGCCAAGATCACCATCGCCGACCTGCTGGAGGCGGACCCCGCCTCGCTGCGCGACTTCGCGCCGCATTCATCCTGTCCCGTCGCCGCCTGACGCGCGTCGCTTGGGGGAGCATCGCAAGACCATCCTGATCACGGGAGCCAGCGCCGGCATCGGCGCGGCCCTGGCGCGTGAGTGCGCGATGCGGGGCTATGACCTGATCCTGACGGCCCGGCGCGAGGGGCCGCTGCAGGCCCTGGCCCAGGACCTGAGCGCGCGACAGGACGTGAGCGCCCATGTGATCACCGCCGATCTGGCCGAGCCGGGCGCGCCTGTGACCCTGGTCAAGGCTATCGCCGCGCGCGGCCTGACCGTTGACGGCCTGATCAACAATGCCGGCTTCAGCCGCACCACGGGCTTTCTCGACACCGATCCGGCCGACCACGCCGCCATGATCCGCGTCATGCTGACCGCGCCGGTCGAGCTGTCGCGACTGCTGCTGCCGGGCATGGTGGCGCGCGGCTGGGGTCGGGTGCTGAACGTGGCCTCGCTGGCCGGCCAGATGCCGGCGACGGGCGGCGACACGCTTTATGGACCGATCAAGAGCTTCCTGATCAAGGCGTCGCAGGGGCTGTGGCTGGAGACGCAAGGGACCGGGGTGCACGTCACGGCCCTGTGCCCCGGCTATACCTATACTGAGTTCCACGACGTCAACGGCTCGCGCGAGCAGGTGTCGAACGCCTATCCCAAGTGGATGTGGATGGAGGCCGACCGCGTGGCCCGCATCGGCTGGGACGCGGTCGAGACCAATCGGCCGCGCGTCACGCCGGGTGTCATGAACAATGTGCTGGCGGGGCTGGGCGGGATGCTGCCCGACGCCCTGGCGCTGAAGATGGTCGGCGGTCACGCCAAACGGCTGGACCGCCTTTAGGCCCTAGTGACCGCCGGCGGGGTAGGGGGCGGTGACGCCCAGGCTGAACATGCCGGGGATGGCCTCGCCCAGGCCGGCGATGATGAACTGGATGGCCAGGGCGCACAGGATCAGGCCCAGGACCCGCACCACGATGGCCATGCCGACGTCGCCAAGGATGCGGCTGATCGGGCCGGTGGCGGCGAAGCAGAAGAAGGTGACGAGGCAGGCGGCGACCATGGCCGTCAGCGAGGCGGCCGTGCCCGCCGCGCCCAGCTTCTGGGCCTCGCCGGCGTTGATGATGATGGCCGAGATGGCGCCGGGGCCGATCATCAGCGGAATGGCGAAGGGCACGATCAGGCGCTTGAAGCGGCGCTTGGCGTAGCCGCGCACGTCCTTGGCGTCGGTCACGGCGTCGGCGTCGGCGAAGATCTTGAGGAAGTCCTCGCGCGCCATGTCGAGGCCGAGCAGCAGCAGCAGGATGCCGCCGGCGATGCGGAAGGCGGCCAGGGAGATGCCGAAGAACTGCAGCAGGCCCAGGCCGGTGAAGAAGAAGAAGGCCAGGAAGGCGACCGCGAAGGCGCAGATCATGGCCGAGACGCTGATGCGCTGCCGCAGGGAGGCCCCGGCGGTGGCGGCGGCGAAGATCGGCACATTGCCGATGGGGTCCAGCAGCGCGAACAGCGCCACGAACAGGTTGACCCCCAGATCGACCGCGTTCATTGCTTGCCCCCGCCCTTAAATCCCGCCGCGCAACCCCGCGACCCTTGGTCTCACCTATCGGGGCATCCGCGCGCGCCTGCAACCCGCCGAGAGCCGGAAATGTCGCCAGACCGCCCTAATCGCCCCTTTGACCCGCGCGTCATCTGCGCTCTGGACGTGCCGACGATCGAGGAGGCGCGGGCCCTGGTCGAGCGGATCGGCGACGCGGTCGGTTTCTACAAGGTCGGGCTGCAGCTGTTCGCCTCGGACGGCATGGGGCTGGCGCGCGAGCTGAAGGCGTCGGGCGCACAGGTGTTCCTGGACTGGAAGCTGCATGACATCGGCGCGACGGTGGAGAAGGCGACGGCGGTGCTGGCCCATGCGGGCTGCGACCTGCTGACCGTCCACGCTCGGCCTCAGGTCATGGCGGCGGCGGCGCGCGGGGCGGCGGGGTCGGACCTGAAGATTCTGGGCGTCACCGTCCTGACCAGCCTGACCGAAGAGGATCTGAAGGCGGACGATCACAGCCTGTCGGCGGCGGACCTGGTCGAACTGCGGGTGCGTCAGGCGCTGGAGGCGGGCATCCACGGCGTGGTGTCCAGCCCGCATGAGGCGAGCCGCGTGCGCGAGATCGCGATGGCGGCCGGCCGCGAGGACTTCCTGATCGTGACGCCGGGCGTGAGGCCCACGGGCGCCGCCCTGGATGATCAGGCGCGGGCGGCGACCCCGGCCAGCGCCCTGGAAGCCGGGGCGACCCATCTGGTGGTCGGGCGTCCGATCACGGCGGTGGCTGATCCGCGGGCGGCGGCGCAAGCCATCACCGCCGAGATCGCGCTGATCTGAGCGCCCGCAACCCATTGATCCACGTGAAACAAAAAGGGCGGCCTCCGCGTGGGGGCCGCCCTTTGTCATATCAGCCCCGCTCGCCGGGCTCCTGCATATAGGGCCGCTCGGTCGGCGAGCGGTGATGCGGGGGAGGCGGGGGTGGAGGCGGCGCGTCGGGCACGGCATAGTAGCCCTGCTCGAAGTTGACGACCGGAGGCGCGGTCTCGACGCGCGGGGGAGCCACGTGGACCTGGGGCTGGGCGACCTCGACCTGGGCCGGGGCGACGCGGACGTCGGCGGGGGCCACATAGACGGGCGGCGGGGCGACATGGACGCGGGCCGGTTCGACATAGACCGGGGCCGGCTGCACATAGACCGGCGGGGATTCCACATAGACCGGCGGCTGCGAGACATAGACCGGGGGCTGGCTCACATAGACCGGCTCGGGGCGGTAATGGACCGGCTGGGGCGGCGGGCCGCAGCGGCAATCCGAGGCGTAGCCGCCTTGCTGGTAATAGCCCTGTTGATACTGGCCCTGTTGATATTGTCCCTGCGAATACTGGTTCTGCTGGTAGCCGCCGCGCGACCAGGGATAGCGCCCGTAGCCGTCGACGACATAGCCATAGGGCATGGAGCGGGTCACGCCGCTGTAGCCGTAGCCGCCGTGGCGGATCGGTTGTTGCGGCGGGGCGACGACGACGGGCGGGCGATAGCCGGCGCCGCCGTAACCATAGCCGTAGCCATAGGCCTCCACCGGGCCGTAGCCGCCCTGCCAGCCGCTGTCGCTGTAATAGGTCTGGACGCGGCTCTCGACGATGGGGCCGCGCTGGGCCCCGGCATAGGCCTGTTGGGCGTAGCCGGAGGCGGCGTTGTGGCGGACATGGCGCGTCTGCGCCTCAGCGGTTCCGGCGGCGAGCAGGGCCGCGCCGACAGCAATATACAGAACAGCCTTCATGGCCACGCTCCTTGTTTCAGCCGCAAAGGTTAACGCGGTTTGCGTCAGAGCGTTCAATATTCTCCCGATACGCGAGCGACGGGGCGTTCCAGCTCAGAAATCGACGGCCAGACCCTTCTTTTCCCAGTCGCCGTAGCGGGTCGGTTCGGGGCCGCGCGGACCGCCGTGTTCGGTGTCCAGAACCACCTCTTCGCTCGCCTTGCGACGTTCGGCCGCTTCCAGCAGGGCGCGACGCGCGATCTCGCTCAAAGGCCGCTCCGGGGTGGCGTGGGGCACGTCGGCGTTGAAGGCGGGGGCCGTTTCAACATCGTCAGCGGCTGGCGGGGTGGGCTGTTCGGTCACAGGGGGTCTGCCTTGAGGGCGAGGAAACACGGCCTCACATAGACGTTCAGGACTTCTTCGCCACCCCTGACGCCGCCTGGACCGCATGAACCATCTCAAGACCTTCGCCCTGCTGGCCATGATGACCGCCCTGTTCATGGGTTTGGGCTATCTGATCGGCGGCGCGATGGGCATGGCCATCGCCCTGGCCGTGGCGGCGGCGATGAACCTGTTCAGCTACTGGAACGCCGACAAGATCGTGCTGAAGATGTACAGGGCCCAGGTGGTGGACGAGACCCATCCCAACGCCGTGGTCCGGGCCTATGTCGCCGACGTCAAGCAGATGGCGACGGACGCAGGCCTGCCCCTGCCGACCATCACCATCATCCCCAACGACCAGCCCAACGCCTTCGCCACTGGCCGTAATCCGCAGAACGCCGCCGTGGCCGCGACCAGCGGCCTGCTGGACATGCTGACGCGTGAAGAGGTGAGGGGCGTGATGGCCCACGAACTGGCCCATGTGAAGAACCGCGACACCCTGACCATGACGGTCACGGCGACGGTGGCGGGCGCCATCGCCATGCTGGCCAATTTCGCGCTCTTCTTCGGCGGCGGCGACGACCGCGAGCGTCCTGGCGGTCTGATCGGGACCATCGCCCTGATGCTGCTGGCGCCCATGGCGGCGGGGCTGGTGCAGATGGCCATCAGCCGCGCCCGCGAATATGAGGCCGACCGGGTCGGCGCCGAGATCGCCAATGATCCGCACGCCCTGGCCTCAGCCCTGCAGAAGATCGAGGCCTATGCCCGCGGGGCGGTGAATGTCCCGGCCGAGCGCAATCCGGCCACGGCCCATATGTTCATCATCAATCCCTTGAACGGGAAGGGGGCGGACAACCTGTTCTCGACCCACCCGGCCACTGGCAACCGCGTCCGCGCCCTGATGGAGTTGGGGACGAAGATGGGCATGAACCGGCGTCCGGCGGCGGCGCCCGTGGCGGCGAGGCGTCCTTCGACCAGCGTGCCGGCCACCCCCTCGACGCCGACAACGCCGCGCGGTCTCTGGGGCTAGATGGGGGCTGATCGACTTTGCGCCGTCGGGCGTAAACGGCTAGAGCGCGCGCCATGACCGACAAGTCCGACCCCGCCGATCTGCCCGCCTTCGACGCCGACCGCCCCGAGTGGGCCCAGGCCCACGGCCCGCTGCGCTCGTTCGGGCGCATCAAGTCGCGGCCGATCAAGGCGCGTCAGGCGGCCCTGTTCGACACCCTGATGCCGCAGATCGCCGTGCCGGACCCAAGCAAGGGCCCGATCGACCCGCAGAGCCTGATGCCGGGCGCCAAGCAGGCCTGGCTGGAGATCGGCTTTGGCGGCGGCGAGCACCTGGCCGAACAGGCGGCGCGCAACCCCGACGCCCTGATGATCGGCTGCGAGCCCTTCCTCAACGGCGTGGCCTCGGCCTTGCGCCATGTGGAAGAGGGCGGTCTGAAGAACGTGCGCCTGCACGCCGACGACGCCCGTGCGGTGATGACGGCCCTGCCGGACGCCTCGCTGGACCGGGTGATGATCCTGTTCCCCGACCCCTGGCACAAGGCGCGCCACAACAAGCGCCGCCTGTTGCAGGACGAGACGGCGGTCGAGATCGCCCGCCTGTTGAAGCCCGGCGGTCGGGTTCGCTTCGTCACCGACTGGCTGGACTATGCCGAGTGGGCGCTGGAGCGGCTGGCGCGCACGCCGGGCCTGACGCGGATCGAGGCTGAAGGCGCTGACTGGTTCGCCGTGCCGGCCGATCACGTCGTCACCCGCTATGAGGAAAAGAAGCTGGGCGACACCACGCCGATCTTCCTCGAGTTCGAGCGTCAGGCCTAAGACCTTAGTCGTAAGGGCCGCTACGCAGGGGTTTCTACGCAGGGCGGATTTTCCTCGACGTTTACCGGCGTTCTTCATCCTGACCCTGACAGTCAGGGGATATGACGAATGCGTAGTTTGACGATCGGCGGCAGGGTGAACCTGCTGTCGGTGCTGGCGGTGGCCGGCCTGCTTTTGGTGACGGGCCTCTCTCTGATGAAGCTCGACGGCGTGATGCGCGCCGAGATCGCCGACCGGACCAAGAAGACGGTCGAGGTCGCCCATAGCGTCGTGTCCCATTATCAGGCCCAGGAACAGCTGGGCGTCATGACGCGGCCCCAGGCCCAGGCGGCGGCCCTGTCGACCCTGCGCGCCCTGCGCTATGGCCAGGACGACTATTTCTGGGTCAACGACATGCAGCCGCGCATGGTCATGCACCCCTTCAGCCCGCAGCTGGAGGGTCAGGACCTGAGCACCAAGACCGACGCCGACGGCGTCTTCATGTTCCGCGAGATGACCGAGATCGCCCGTCGCGACGGCGCCGGCTTCCTCAACTACCGCTGGGCCAAGCCGGGTCAGGAAGAGCCGGCCTCCAAGGTCTCCTACGTCAAGGCCTTCGCGCCCTGGGGCTGGGTGGTCGGCTCGGGCGTCTATACGGATCAGATCGTCGCCGCCGTGGCGCGCGCGGCCCTGACCCTGGGCGGCATGGCGCTGCTGGTGGCGCTGGCCATGGGCGTGGCCGGCTGGAGGCTGGGCCGTTCGGTCGCCGGGCCGGTCGCAGCCCTGGCCGACCGCATGAAACGTCTGGCCGAGGGCGACAAGACCGCCCCCATTCCGGGCCTGGCCCGCCATGACGAGATCGGCCGCATGGCCGGAGCCCTGGAAGTGTTCCGCGACGCCGCCATCGCCAATGAGCGCCTGGAAGTCGAAGCCGCTGTCGCGAGACAGGAGGCCGAGGAAGAGCGCGCCCGCGTCGAGGCCGAGAAGGCCCGTATCGCCGAGGAAGACCGCGTGGCCGTCACCGCCCTGGGCCAGGGTCTGCAGGCCATGGCCAACGGCGACCTGACCCATCGGATGACCGCCCAGGTGGCGCAGCGTTCGGAACAGCTGAAGACCGACTTCAACACCGCCATCGCCCAGCTGGAACAGGCCGTGGCCGTGGTGGTCGACAATGTCGCCGCCATCCGTTCGGGCTCCAGCGAAATCAGCCAGGCCTCGGACGACCTGTCGCGCCGCACCGAGCAGCAGGCCGCCAGCCTGGAAGAAACCGCCGCCGCCCTGGATCAGATCACCGCCACGGTGAACAAGACCGCCGACGGCGCCCGTCAGGCGTCGGGCGTGGTCCAGTCGGCGCGCGGCGACGCCGAAAAGAGCGGCGTCATCGTTCGCGATGCGGTCCAGGCCATGAACGCCATCGAGCAGTCTTCGGCTGAAATCGGCAATATCATCGGCGTGATCGACGAGATCGCCTTCCAGACCAATCTTCTGGCTCTGAACGCCGGGGTCGAAGCCGCCCGTGCGGGCGATGCGGGGCGCGGCTTCGCCGTGGTCGCCTCGGAAGTTCGGGCCCTGGCGCAACGTTCGGCGGAAGCGGCCAAGGAGATCAAGACCCTGATTTCCGCCTCGGGTCAGCAGGTCGGCGCCGGCGTCAACCTGGTGGGTCAGACGGGCGAGGCCCTGCAACGCATCGTCAGCCGCGTGGCCGAAATCGACGGTCTGGTAAGCGAAATCTCGGCCTCGGCCCAGGAGCAGGCCACCGGCCTGCAACAGGTCAACACCGCCGTGAACCAGATGGATCAGGTCACCCAGCAGAACGCCGCAATGGTCGAGCAGTCGACCGCCGCCAGTCATTCGCTGTCGCAAGAGGCCGACATTCTGGCCGCCTCGGTGTCGCGTTTCCGCACCGGTCAGGCCGCAGCCCCCGTCGCGCCCAAGCCGGCGTCGGTGCGCGCGCCGCAGCCGGTGGCCCAGACAGTCGCGGCCCTGCGCAGCACCGGCGGCGCCGCCCGCAAACCGGCCCTGGCCGTGGTCACGGACGGCTGGGAGGAGTTCTGAAGGTCTGACGACGGCGGGGGCTGACACGGCCCCCGCTTTCGCCTATATGACCGCTCACATCGTTAGACCGGCGTCCAACGGCGTCGTTTCAAGCGGCGGCCCGGACGGACCGCCGCTTTTGTATTTGGACCTGACCCTTGCGCGCCAAGACCGCTGAAGACCGCGCCCTGCTGGAGATGATCGACCCCGTGGCCGAGAGCCTGGGGTTGGCCGTCGTGCGCGTGCGCCTGATGGGCGGCACCCTGCGTCGCCGCCTGCAGATCATGGCCGAGCGCGTGATCGACAACGACATCTCGGTCGAGGAATGCGCCCGTCTGTCGCGCGCCGTGTCGGAAGTGTTCGACGCCGCCGACCCGATCTCGGGCGAGTACCTGCTGGAGGTGTCGTCGCCCGGCATCGACCGGCCGCTGACCCGCCTGCTGGACTTCCAACTGTTCGAAGGCTTTGAGGCCCGTCTGGAAACCGACCGCATGGTCGAGGGCCGCAAACGCTTCAAGGGCGTGCTGGCCGGCGTCGAGGGCGAGAATGTCGCCATCGATCTGGACGGCGAGGACGATACGGCCCTGATCCCGTTTGAATGGGTTGCGGACGCCAAGTTGGTGCTGACCGACGAACTGCTGAAGCGCGGCGCGGCTCTGCGCGCGGCGCGCGGCGAACCCGAAGACGACGGCCTGCCGGAAGGCGCGGCTGAAGACGAACAAACCAACCCGACCTCGACCAAGGACAAAGCCTGATGGCCGTCACCGGTATTTCCGCCAACCGTCTCGAACTGCTCTCGATCGCCGACGCCGTCGCGCGTGAGAAGAACATCGACAAGGAAATCGTCATCGAGGCGATCGAGGAGGCGATCCAGAAGGGCGCCAAGTCGCGCTACGGCGCCCATCACGACATCCGCGCCAAGATCGACCACAAGACCGGCGAGCTGTCGCTGACCCGCCACGTCACCATCGTGCCCGACGACTGGCAGCCGGAAGATGAGCTGGAAGAGTTCAACGACAGCGCCATGGTGCGCCTGAACGACGCCTCCAAGCGCGACCCGGAAGCCGAGGTCGGCAAGGAATACATCGAGGTCCTGCCGCCGTTCGAGTTCGGCCGCGTCCAGACCCAGATGGCTCGCCAGGTCGTGACCGGCAAGGTCCGTGAGGCCGAGCGCGCCAACCAGTACGAAGAGTTCAAGGATCGCGTCGGCGAGATCGTCAACGGCACGGTCAAGCGCGTCGAATACGGCAACACCATCGTCGACCTGGGCCGTGGCGAAGGCATCATGCGCCGCGACCAGTCGATCCCGCGCGAAGTCTTCAACGTCGGCGACCGCGTCCGCACCTACATCTATGACGTCCGTCCCGAGGCCAAGGGCCCGCAGGTCATGCTGAGCCGCGCCCATCCGGGCTTCATGGCCAAGCTGTTCGCCCAGGAAGTGCCGGAAGTCTATGACGGCGTGATCGAGATCCGCGCCGCCGCTCGCGACGCCGGTTCGCGCGCCAAGATGGCCGTCCTGTCGAACGACAGCTCGATCGACCCTGTCGGCGCCTGCGTCGGCATGCGCGGCTCGCGCGTTCAGGCGGTCGTCGCCGAACTGCAGGGCGAGAAGATCGACATCATCCAGTGGAACGACGACGAGCCCACCTTCATCGTCAACGCCCTGGCCCCGGCCGAAGTGGCCAAGGTGGTCATGGACGAAGACGCTGACCGCGTCGAAGTCGTGGTGCCGGACGAACAGCTGTCGCTGGCCATCGGCCGTCGCGGCCAGAACGTGCGCCTGGCCTCGCAGCTGACCGGCTGGCAGATCGACATCATCACCGAAAGCCAGGACTCGGAGCGTCGCCAGAAGGAGTTCGCCGAGCGGACCGCCCTGTTCCAGGAAGCCCTGGACGTCGACGAAACCATCGCCCAGCTGCTGGTCACCGAAGGCTTCGCCACGGTCGAGGACCTGGCCTTCGTCGAATCCTACGAAGTCTCCGAGATCGAAGGCTTCGACGAGGACACCGCCGAAGAACTGCAGACCCGCGCCCGTGAGTTCCTGGACCGCAAGGCCGCCGAACTGGACGCCAAGCGCGTGGCCCTGGGCGTCGAGGACGACGTCCTGAACGTTCCGGGCGTGACCGGCGCCATCGCCGTCGCCCTGGGCGAAGGCGGTGTGAAGACGGTCGAAGACCTGGCCGACCTGGCCACCGACGAAATCCGCGGCGGCTATGAAGTCCGCAACGGCGAGCGCGTGAAGGTTCCGGGCGTGCTGGAGAGCTTCAACCTGTCGCAACAGGACGCCGAGCTGCTGATCCTGCAGGCCCGCGTGGCCGCTGGCTGGATCGACGCTTCGGAACTGCCGCAGGTCGAAGAGCCCGAGTATGAGGAAGAAATCTTCGCCGAAGCCGGTGAAGAGGGCGCCGAATACGCGGCTGAAGCCGTTGATGTCGATGCGGAGGTCTTCGCCGAAGACCTCGAGCCGTCGCAAGACTGATGGGAGCCGCAACCGTCCATGACCCCGAACGAGGCGCTGATCGATAGAGACCGTCAGGACCTGGTGACCCGCCAGGTTCTCGATGAATCTCGCCTGATCCGCTTCGTGCCGGCGCCGGACGGCTCGGTCGCGCCCGATCTGGCGCGCAAGCTGCCCGGCCGCGGCCTCTGGGTCGCCGCCGACCGCGCCTCGATCGAGACGGCGGTGAAGAAAAACCTGTTCGCCCGCTCGGCCAAGGCGCCGCTGAAACCGGCGGCGGACCTGGCGGATCTGGTCGAGAAGCTGCTGGTGCGGCGCTGTCTCGACCAACTGGGCCTTGCCCGGCGCGAAGGCGTGCTTATCTCTGGCTTCGAAAAGAGCGCCGCCGCCATTCGCGGCGGGCGAGCGGCCTGGGTCATCGAGGCGGCGGACGGGTCCGCCGACGGTCGAGGCAAGCTTCTGGCCCTGGCGAAACACCCGTCCCCGGCGCCCAAAATCTGCGGCGCATTCACGGCGGACGATTTGAGTTTGGCCCTTGGGCTGGAAAATGCGATACACGCCGTCCTGCTGCAAGGCGGGCGAGCTGATCGTTGGACCCTTGAGGTCGAGCGACTGGCGGGATTTCGGCCTCTGCGTCCAGAGAGCTGGCGCCGGAACGGCCCCGGCGACGGCGCCGAGGACGACCGGGGCGAGACCCCGGAACGAGAGCCTGAGGCTTTTGGCGGGCGAGGACCTGTTTCCTGACAAGGGAGCGGGACCACGCCCGGCTATGGGTGTTTGACGAGACGATGGCGGAATTCTCCGCCCCGAGTAAAGCGACCGGATGAGCGACGAAAACGACAAGACCGAAGACGGTAAGACCCCTGCCAACGCGCCTTCTCAAACGGGGCCGCGCGCTCCGCTGAGCCTGAAGCCGCGCGCTGCGGGATCGGTCTCGACCGGCACCGTGAAGCAGAGCTTCAGCCATGGACGGTCCAAGACCGTGGTCGTCGAGACGAAGCGTCGCGCCGGCGCTGCGCCTGGACATCAGCGTCCGCAGGGCTTCGACGTCTCGCGTCCGCGCGCCGATCAGGGCGGCTCCAACGCGCCGCGCAGCAATGCGCCGCGCGGCGGTCCGGCCGGCGGCGCCCTGTCGGTCGAGGAACAGGAGGCGCGTCGCCGCGCCATCGCCCTGGCCACCCAGGCTCAGGCTGAACGCGCCCGCGCCGCCGACGCCGAGAAGGTCGCTCGCGAAGCCGCTCAGCGCGATCAGGCCGCCGCCGCCGAGAAGGCTGCCGAGGCCGCCCGCGCCGAAGCCGCCGCCGCCAAGGCCGCCGCTGACGCCGCTCGCGCCGAAGCCGCCAAGCTGACGGCCGCCGCGCCGCCGGCCGCCCCGGCCAAGCCCGCCGCGCCCAAGGTGGAACTGCCCAAGGTCGAGCTGCCCAAGCCGATCGTTCCGGCGCCGACGCCCGCGCCGACCCCGGCGCCGGTTGCTCCGGCCCCGCGTCCGGCTGCGCCGGCGCGTCCGGTGGTCAACTTCGGCCAGCGCGCACCCAAGATTCCGACCGGCCGCGCGCCGATCGAGCGCCCTGCTTTCGGCGGCCGTTCGGCTCGCGAACAGGCCATGGGCGACGGCGATCGTCCGCAGTCCGACCGTCCGCAGGCTTCGGACCGTCCGCAAGGCGCTCGTCCCCAGGGCGATCGTCCGCAGGGCGCCCGTCCGGCCGCCAGCCAGACCGTCCGCTATTCGGCTCTGAACCCGAAACCGGCGCCCGGCGCCGCTCGTCCTGGCGCGGCCCGCACCGGCCCCGGCGGCCGTCCGGCCCCGAACGCCCCGCCGGCCACGCCGGACGTGGCCCGTCCCAGCCGCGCGCCCGGCGCCGGCTTCGGCCGTCCGGTCCGTCCCGAGGACGACCGCGACAAGCGCTTCTCTGACGCCGGCAAGGCCGTCAGCCGCACGCGTGGCGAACCCAAGCGCCGTGAAGGCCGCCTGACCATCCAGTCGGTCGCCGGCGACGGCGACACCGCCGAGCGCATGCGCTCGCTGGCTTCGGTCCGCCGCGCCCGCGAACGCGAGAAGGAAAAGCGCAAGGGCGGGTCCACCGACGAGCCGCGTACGGCGCGTGAAGTGGTCATCCCCGACGTCATCACCGTGCAGGAGCTGTCCAACCGGATGGCCGTCCGCGGCGTCGACATCATCAAGTTCCTGATGCGTCAGGGCATGATGATGAAGATCAACGACGTGATCGACTCCGACACCGCCGAACTGGTGGCCGAAGAGTTCGGCATGACCGTCAAGCGCGTGTCGGAATCCGACGTCGAAACCGGCTTCATCGCCGAGGCCGACGACGAGGACGCCACCACGCCGCGTCCGCCGGTCGTGGCCATCATGGGCCACGTCGACCACGGCAAGACCAGCCTGCTGGACGCCCTGCGCACCACGGATGTGGCCGCAGGCGAAGCCGGCGGCATCACCCAGCACATCGGCGCCTATCAGGTGCGCCTGGAAGACGGCCAACGCGTCACCTTCCTGGACACCCCGGGCCACGCCGCCTTCTCGGCGATGCGGGCGCGCGGCGCCACCGTCACCGACATCGTGGTCCTGGTCGTGGCCGCCGACGACGGCGTCATGCCGCAGACGATCGAAGCCATCCGTCACGCCAAGGCGGCCGACGCGCCCCTGATCGTCGCGGTCAACAAGATCGACAAGCCGGACGCCAACTCGCAGAAGATCGTCAACGAGCTGCTGCAGCACGAAGTCATCGCCGAAAGCCTGGGCGGCGACACCCAGATCATCGAGGTGTCGGCCAAGAACCGCATCAACCTCGACGGTCTGATCAACGCCATCCTGCTGCAGGCCGAGGTCATGGACCTGCGTGCCAACCCGGACCGTTCGGCCGAAGGCGTGGTCATCGAGGCCAAGCTGGACAAGGGCCGCGGCCCGGTCGCCACCGTCCTGGTCAAGCGCGGCACGCTGAAGCGCGGCGACATCGTCGTGGCCGGCTCCGCCTGGGGCAAGGCGCGCGCCCTGCTGGACGAACGCAATGCTCAACTGACCGAAGCCGGTCCCTCCGTCCCGGTCGAGATCCTCGGCCTGTCGGAAGCGCCGTCGCCGGGCGACGTCTTCGCCGTGGTGGAGAGCGAGGCTCGCGCCCGTGAACTGACCGAGTATCGCGAGCGTGCGCGCCGCGAGAAGAACCAGGTCTCGGGCGGATCGGTCTCGCTGGTCGACATGATGTCGAAGCTGCAGTCCAAGAAGGTCAACGAACTGCCGGTCGTCATCAAGGCGGATGTGCAGGGTTCGGCCGAAGCCATCGTTGGCTCGCTGGAGAAGATGGGCAACGACGAAGTCCGCGCCCGCACCGTCTATTCGGGCGCCGGCGGCATCACCGAGAGCGACGTCAACCTGGCCAAGTCGGCCGGGGCGCCGATCCTCGGCTTCAACGTCCGTGCGTCCAAGCAGGCGCGCGATCTGGCTGAGCGTGAAGGCGTCGAGATCCGCTACTACTCGATCATCTACGACCTGCTGGACGACATGAAGGGCGTGCTTTCGGGCATGCTGGCGCCGCTCCAGCGCGAAACCTTCCTCGGCAACGCCAAGGTGCTGCAGGTCTTCGACATCACCAAGATCGGCAAGATCGCCGGTTGCCGGGTGTCGGAAGGCGTGGTCCGCAAGGGCGCGCGCGTCCGCATCATCCGCGACGACGTGGTGGTGCTGGAACTGGGCGTGCTCAACACGCTCAAGCGCTTCAAGGACGAGGTCAACGAAGTGCCCTCGGGCCAGGAATGCGGCATGCAGTTCCAGGGCTTCCAGGACATCAAGGAAGGCGACTACATCGAGTGCTTCACCGTGGAATCGGTCAAGCGCACGCTGGACTAGGCCGTCAGGGTCTGTCCAAGGCATCAGGGCGCGGTCTCGCAAGGGACCGCGCCTTTTGTCTTTGGGCGAGGCTTCACGACGGCGGCCGGCCCGTCTAGGGTCCGCGGGTCGCCGGGGGGCGTTCATCGAGGGGCCGCCATGCGTCGCCACATCTTGCCTGTGATCCTGGTCGCCGCCTCGGCCCTGGCCGGGTCCGCTGCCGCCGACACCCGCTTTCTGGCCTTTGACGCCCGCGATCGCACGACCCAGGCCCTGACGCGCGGCGTGACCCTGGAGGTCGAGCGCGGCCTGTTCGGGGCCGTGGCCGTGCGCAATCTGTTTTCCAGCACCTCGCGCGGGTCGGCCCGGTTCGAGCGTGGCGGTCCCGACGCGGTGCGTCGCGCCCTGCCGGCGGGCGCCAGCGAGAGCGGCGTCTATTCCATTGTGCAGGAAGGCGACGGACGCGGCCTGTCGCGCGCCCTGTGTCCAGGAGCGGAAGAGAGCTGGCTGGTGATCGGCCGGGTCAAGGCGGGGCGTCCCATGACCATGCAGGCGGTGGGCCGCTGGAGCGACGGTCAGTATCGCCACTGCGTCGAGCTGAACTACGACTATCGCGGCGAATGGGCGACGCAGCAGGGCAATAGCCCGGCGCGAGACGCGCCCGTGGCCTACGGCCCGAACTGAGGATCATGACGCCGCCGGGCCGGTTCCTGCTGGCGGGCCTGATCGGGCTGGCTGCAGCCCTGTGGACCCTGACCCGGCCGGGCGACGCGGCCCTCTATCCGGCCTCGCCCGATGAGGCGGGGGTGACGGTCTATCTCCTCGACAACGGCTTCCACACCGACCTGGCCGTGCCGCGCACGGCCTTGCTGATGGGAGGCGGGCCCCTGGCCGAGGCCACGGCGCGCCTGGCGCCCGGCGACTGGGTGCTGATCGGCTGGGGCGACGCGGTCTTCTATGTCGATCAGAGCCCGATTTCGGGACGATTGGCCGACGGCGCGCGAGCCTTCTTCAAGCCGGGCAACGCCTCGGTCATCATGCTGGACCCCGAAGCGGGCGATCCGGCGCGGCGCTTTCGCGCCGAGGATCGTCAGGTCCTGAGGCTGTCGTCGGCCGGCATGGCGGCCTTGCGGGGGCGGGTGCAGGCCTCGCTGGCGACCGATGCGGCGGGCGGTCCGGTGTTGACGGCCGTCCGGCCCGGAGATGACGCGCGTTTCTTCGCCAGCCGCGAGACCTTCTGGATCGGCCATCTGTGCAACCACTGGACGGCGGACCTGCTGTCGGCGGCGGGCCTGCCGATCCGGCCTTTGCGCGCCATGACCTCTGGCGAGGTGATGCGGACGGCCGCCCGCGCCGAGCGCGATGCGGCCAAGCTGGACTTGCAGCCCGTCCGCGACTAGACCGCGCCCTTCGCTTTTTTAGCCGGCGTCCGATCCCCGGCGAGCGACAAGGGAGGCCGCCATGAGCCGCAAACAGCATACCCGTAACGCCACCGGTCCCCAGGGGCCCTCGCAGCGCCAACTGCGCGCCGGCGAACTGATCCGTCACGCCCTGGTCGACGTGCTGCGCGAGAACGCGATCCACGACGAGGCCCTGCTGGGCGTATCGATCACCGTGACCGAGGTGCGGCTGTCGCCGGATCTTCGTCACGCCACCTGCTTCGTCGAGCCCCTGGGCGCCGGCGTCGAGAGCGCCGAGACGGCGGGCCAGGAGTCGGTGATCATCAAGGCCCTGAACACCCACGCCAAATTCCTGCGTGGCCAGTTGGGCCGCCACATCGACATGAAATACACCCCGGACCTGAAGTTCCGCCACGACGAGAGCTTCGAGGCGGCCAGCTATATGGACCGGCTGATGGCCGACCCGCGCATTCGCGCCGACCTGGCGCGTTCCGACGAACCGGAAGAAGGCGCGGCAGGGTCGGGCGAAGACTGATGGCGCGCCGCAAGAAGGGCGAGATCGTCAACGGCTGGATCTGCCTCGACAAGCCGTTCGAGGTGGGCTCGACCGAGGCGGTGACCAAGGTCCGCCGTCTGTTCGACGCCCAGAAGGCGGGTCACGCAGGGACGCTGGACCCTCTGGCCTCGGGCATCCTGCCCATCGCCCTGGGGGAGGCGACCAAGACGGTGCCCTTCATGATGGACGCCGAGAAGGTCTATCGCTTCACCATCCATTGGGGCATTTCCACCGACAGCATCGACCGCGAGGGCGAGATCACCGGCCGCTCCGACGTGCGGCCCTCGGTCGAGGCGGTCAGGGCGGCCCTGCCGACCTTCGTCGGCGAGATCGACCAGGCGCCGCCCCAGTTCTCGGCCATCCGCGTCAACGGCGAGCGCGCCTATGATCTGGCCCGCGACGGCGTGCAGTTCGAGCTGGAGACCCGCAAGGTGGTGATCCACGAGGCCGCGGTGACCGACGCGCCGGACGCCGACCACGTCGAGATCACCATGAGGACGGGCAAGGGCGTCTATGTCCGATCCCTGGCCCGCGACCTGGCCGCCATGCTGGGCGCCGAAGGGCATGTTTCGGCCCTGCGGCGCGAGCGGGTGGGGCCGTTCTCGACCGAGAACGCCGTCACTCTGGATTTTCTCGTCGATCTGGCGCATAAGGGCGCCGCCTTGGAAGGCTTGCTGCCCGTTTCGACCGCTCTGGACGACATCCCGGATCTGGCCGTTACGGAACAGGACGCCTTCTCGCTGAGGCAGGGACGGCCGATCGTTCTGCTCCCCCGTCAGGTTGAAACCTTGAAGAGTCAGCTATCCGCCGGCTCGCGCACGGTGTCGGCCTTCGTGGGAGAGACCCTGGTCGCGCTCTGCACCATGCGGGCCGGACGGCTAGAACCCGACCGTGTTTTCAATCTCCCCTAGCGCTCGTTTTCGAGCGGCGCGACAGGGCTCCAACATGGAGATCTACGATGTCGATTACGGCTCAACGCAAGGGCGAAGTCATCGCTGACAACGCTCGTTCGGCTGCAGACACCGGCTCGGCCGAGGTCCAGGTCGCGATCCTTTCGGAACGCATCGCCAACCTGACCGAGCACTTCAAGACCCACAAGAAAGACAACCACTCGCGTCGCGGCCTTCTGAAGATGGTCTCGCAGCGTCGTCGTCTTCTGGACCACCTGACCAAGGTTGATCGCGCGCGTTACACCGCTCTGATCACCAAGCTGGGCCTGCGTCGCTAAGGCGGCCGACCGGCAGCGGAAAGAATTCTCGAGGCGCGGGCGGACACGTCCGCGCCTCGTTCCGCACCTAGAGCACTTCCCTGTGAGGCGGATCGTGGTTCGCTTCGGGAGTGTGACGACCAAGAGCTTCCTGCGCGCCGCAGGTCTTTAACGGCGCAGACGCGAGGGCCAGGATGGTTCTTGCACCACCCTCCGGACGCGATGGCGCGACCGGGTTTTCGGGGACCAAGGGACGGAACAGCCCGAGGCTCCACACACCCCCGCCGGGAATACGCCCGCGGGAGACGAAAGAAGAAAAATGTTCGATATCAAACGCAAGACGATCGAGTGGGCCGGCCGCCCGCTGACGCTGGAAACCGGCCGCATCGCCCGTCAGGCTGACGGCGCCGTTCTGGCGACCTACGGCGAGACCGTGGTCCTGGCCACCGTCGTCTATGGCCGCCAGCCCAAGCCGGGCCTGGATTTCTTCCCGCTGACCGTCAACTACCAAGAGAAGACGTTCGCCGCCGGCAAGATTCCGGGCGGCTACTTCAAGCGTGAAGGCCGTCCGTCGGAAAAAGAGACCCTGGTCTCGCGCCTGATCGACCGTCCGATCCGCCCCCTGTTCGTCAAGGGCTTCAAGAACGAGACCCAGGTCGTCATCACCGTGCTGCAGCACGACATGGAAAACGATCCGGACGTCCTGGGCATGGTCGCCGCCTCGGCCGCCCTGACCATTTCGGGCGTGCCCTTCATGGGCCCCATCGGCGCCGCGCGCGTCGGCCTGATCGACGGCGAGCTGGTGCTGAACCCGGCCGTTGACCAGATGGGCGAGAGCTCGCTGGACCTGGTCGTCGCCGGTACGCAAGACGCCCTGATGATGGTCGAATCCGAAGCCAAGGAGCTGTCGGAAGAGAAGATGCTCGAGGCCCTGATGTTCGCACACGCGGGCATGCAGCCGGTCATCGACGCCATCATCGACCTGGCCGAACACGCCGCCAAGGAACCCTTCGACTTCCAGGCCGAAGACCACTCCGACGTCGTCGCCTCGATCAAGAAGCTGGTCGGCGAGGACATCAAGGCCGCCTACGCCCATCCGGGCAAGTATGAGCGCCGTTCGGGCGTCGACGCGGCCAAGAAGACCGCCGCCGCCGCCCTGGTGAAGACCGACGAGAACCCCGAGGGCGTTGACAGCTCCAAGTTCTCGGCCGCCTTCAAGGAATGTGAAGCCGACGTCCTGCGTCGCGACATCATCGAGAACGCGCACCGCGTCGACGGCCGCGCCCTCGACAAGGTCCGCGCCATCGTTTCGGAAGTCGGCGTCCTGCCGCGCACCCACGGTTCGTCGCTGTTCACGCGCGGCGAAACCCAGGCCCTGGTCGTCGCCACCCTCGGCACCGGCGAGGACGAGCAGTACATCGACAGCCTGCAGGGCACCTACAAGGAGTCCTTCCTGCTGCACTACAACTTCCCCCCCTATTCGGTGGGTGAAGCGGGCCGCATGGGTTCGCCCGGCCGTCGCGAAATCGGTCACGGCAAGCTGGCCTGGCGCGCGATCCGTCCGATGCTGCCGACCAAGGAAGACTTCCCCTACACCATCCGTCTGGTCTCCGAGATCACCGAGTCCAACGGCTCGTCCTCGATGGCCACGGTCTGCGGATCGTCCCTGGCCCTGATGGACGCCGGCGTGCCGCTGGTCCGTCCGGTCTCGGGCATCGCCATGGGTCTGATTCTGGAGCCGTCGGGCGAGTTCGCCATCCTGTCGGACATCCTGGGTGACGAAGATCACCTGGGCGACATGGACTTCAAGGTCGCCGGCACGTCGGAAGGCATCACCAGCCTTCAGATGGACATCAAGGTCGCCGGCATCACCAAGGAGATCATGGAACAGGCCCTGACGCAGGCTTCGGCCGGCCGTCTGCACATCCTCGACGAAATGTCGAAGGCCATGGACGCCCCGCGCGCCGAGCTGGGCGAGCACGCTCCCAAGATCGAAACCATCAAGATCCCGGTCGACAAGATCCGTGAAGTGATCGGTTCGGGCGGCAAGGTCATCCGCGAGATCGTCGAGAAGACCGGCGCCAAGATCGACATCGGCGATGACGGCACCATCAAGGTCGCCGCCAACGACCAGGAGAAGATCGACGCCGCCAAGGCCTGGATCCAGTCCATCGCCTCGGAACCCGAGCTGGGCATGATCTACTCCGGCAAGGTCGTGAAGGTCGTCGACTTCGGCGCCTTCGTGAACTTCTTCGGCGCCAAGGACGGCCTGGTCCACGTGTCCCAGATCGCTCTGGAACGCGTCGCCAACCCGGCCGACGTCCTGTCGGAAGGCCAAGAGGTCAAGGTCAAGTTCCTGGGCTTCGACGATCGCGGCAAGACCAAGCTGTCGATGAAGGTCGTCGATCAGGAAACCGGCGAAGACATCACCGACAAGATCAACGCCGAGCGCGCTGAACGCGGTGAAGCCCCGCTGTCGGAAGACACCGGCGGCCGTCCCAAGCGTGAAGGCGATCGCGGTGGCGATCGTGGCCGTCGCCGTCGCGACTAGGCCTCACGGTTGAAATGAAGAAGGCCCCGCTGGAAACAGCGGGGCCTTTTTCTTAGGGCGCTATCGCGCGCGACGCGGCCGCGCGCTGCTTGAGCGCGTTTCTCCCTTCCCTTCATGGGGAGGGTGGCTGAGCCCGCAGGGCGAAGTCGAGTGGGGGCGCCTTCGCTGATTGGCCGCCGCGCCCGGTATCACCACGCCCTCACCACCCGGTTGCTACGCGACCACCCTCCCCATGAAGGGGAGGGAGAGGGATCAGTTGGCGCATTCTTTGGGCTTGGCCTCGTCCGCCCCATACATGGCGCAGGAGCGGTCGATCTCGCCCTGGATCATGTCGCAGGGGTTGGCGCTGTTGCACGGCGGACGGGTCGCGGGGCTGACAGCGATGCAGCGTTCGACCAGACGTTTTGAGCGGGCCTCGCCGATCTCGGCCAGGCAGGAGCCGGGCTCCCCGACAGGCGTGACGGCGGGCGTCTCGGTTTTGGTCGGCTCAGGTTCCGGCGCGACGGCTTCTGGCTTGAGATCAGGCTTGGGCTTGGGCGGCGAGACCGGCGCGGGCGCGTCCTTGAGCGGCACGGCGTCGATTGGTTCCTGCGACAGCCGGGTGTCCACGCCCGCGGGCTGCGGCGGTTCGGCGGGCGCGGGCTGGCCGCAACCGGTCAGCAGGGCGGCCGTCAGGGCCAGAAGAGAGGCGGCGAGGGCGGGGCGCATGAGGCAGTCTCCGTTCGCGGGAGACGCCACCATGCCTTGATCGGCCCTCGCGGCCTAGTCTTCGATATGGGCGGCCTACTTGGCCAGGGCGGCGCGTTGCAGGGCGAACAGTTCGGCGCAGCCGATGCCGGCCAGTTCGAACAGGCGGTCGAACTCGGGACGCGAGAAGCCGCGCTTCTCGCCGGTGGCCTGGATTTCGACGATGCCGCCGGCGCCGGTCAGGACGAAGTTGGAATCGGCCTCGGCGGTGGAGTCTTCCTCATAGTCGAGGTCCAGAACCGGCAGGTCGTTGAAGATGCCGCACGACACGGCCGCGACCTGATCGATGATGGGGTCGGCCTTCAGCACGCCCTCGTCCTTGAGATAGTTGAGCGCCACAGCCATGGCCACCCAGGCGCCGGTGATCGAGGCGGTGCGGGTGCCGCCGTCGGCCTGGATGACGTCGCAGTCGATCAGGACCTGACGCTCGCCCAGGGCCTTGAGGTCGACCACGGCGCGCAGGCTGCGGCCGATCAGGCGCTGGATTTCCTGCGTGCGGCCCGACTGCTTGCCGGCGGCGGCTTCGCGACGGCCGCGCGTGTGGGTGGCGCGGGGCAGCATGCCGTATTCGGCCGTGACCCAGCCCTGGCCGGTGTTGCGCATCCAGCCCGGCACCTTTTCCTCGATCGAGGCGGTGCACAGCACCTTGGTGTGGCCGAACGAGACCAGGCACGAGCCCTCGGCATAGCGGTTGACGCCGGTCTCCAGCGTGACGGTGCGGAGTTGTTCGGGGGTGCGTTCAGACGGGCGCATGGGATTTCCTTGGAACCAGAGCAGGGCGTGCTTATCCTGAAAGCGTGAGCCTGTATGCCCCCCATCCGTCGCCGTTCGGAAGCGCCCCCGCTGGCCTGGGGACGTTGGACGCGCGCGCGCGCGACATCTTCCGTCGCATCGTCGAGACCTATCTGGAGACGGGCGAGCCGGTCGGGTCGCGCACCATCTCACGCGGGGGGCTGGCCCTGTCGCCGGCCTCGATCCGCAACACCATGCAGGATCTGACCCTGGCGGGCCTACTGGCCTCGCCCCACACCTCGGCGGGACGGGTGCCGACCCACGCGGGGTTGCGCCTGTTCGTCGACGGTCTGCTGGAGGTCGGGGACATCGGCCAGGACGAGCGGCGCGAGATCGACGCCCGCCTGGCGGGGAAGGGCCGCAACTTTGAGGAGGCGCTGGACGCCGCCACCAACCTGCTGTCCGGCATGGCCGGCGGGGCGGGCATCGTCGCCAGCCCGGTGCGCGACGCAGGCGTCAAGCACGTCGAGTTCGTGGCCCTGGGCCATGATCAGGCCCTGGCCGTTCTGGTCGGGGACGACGGCACGGTCGAGAACCGGTTGATGCCCCTGTCGGCGGGGGTGACGCCCTCGACGCTGAGCGAGGCTTCCAACTTCCTCAACGCCCGGCTCAAGGGTCGCCCCCTGGCCGAGGCGCGCACCGAGATGAGCGCCGAACTGGACGCCGCCCGGTCGGAACTGAACGCCGCCGCCGCGCGCCTGGTCGAGGATGGTCTGGCCGCCTGGTCGGGCGGGGGCGAGCGGGATCGGGCCCTGATCGTGCGCGGCCGCGCCAACCTGTTGCAGGACGCGCAGGCGCTCGAGGATCTGGAGCGGGTCCGCGTCCTGTTCGACGATCTGGAGCAGAAGGAACAGCTGATCGGCCTTTTGGACGGGGTCGGCGCGGCCCAGGGCGTGCGCATCTTCATCGGCGCCGAAACACGCTTGTTTTCGCTTTCGGGTTCCGCCGTGATCGCGGCGCCCTATATGACGGGTCGGCAGCGGATGCTGGGCGCCATCGGCGTCATCGGCCCTGCAAGACTGAACTATGCCCGTGTCATACCGTTGGTGGATTACACCGCCCGGGTGCTGGGGCGGATTCTGGACGGACAAGAGACGTGAACGACATCAACGACGAGACCCGCGACCAACTCGAGCAGGACATGGGAGAATCCGCCATCGATGCCGCAGCCGAAGGCGCTGACGACGGCGACATGGCCGTGATCGACGCCCTGATCGCCGAGCGTGACCAGTGGAAGGACCGCGCCCTGCGCGCCGTGGCCGACGCCGAGAACATCAAGCGCCGCGCCGAGACCCAGGCCAACGACGCCCGCGCCTACGCCATCCAGCGCTTCGCCAAGGACCTGCTGAGCGTGGCCGACACCCTGGAGCGCGGCCTGTTGTCGGCGCCCAAGGTGCTGGAAACGGCCGAGGCCGACAGCGCCGCCGCCGCCATGGTCACCGGCCTGGAGCTGACGCAGAAGTCCCTGCTGTCGGCCTTTGAATCCAACGGCCTGACCCGCGTGGCGCCCCAGCCGGGCGAGGCCTTCGACCCCCACCTGCATCAGGCCGTGATGGAGCAGCCCTCGGACAGCGTGCCAGGCGGCACGGTGATCCAGACCCTGCAGCCGGGCTACGCCCTGTTCGGCCGCACCGTGCGCGCGGCCATGGTGGCGGTGGCCGCCAAGGGTTCTGGCCCGGCGGGCGGCGCCTATTCGGAAGCCAATACGACGGGCGGGAATTTCGACGCCAAGGCGTGATGGTCTTCTGAGCAGAAAACGACGACGGCCCGGAGCAGACGCTCCGGGCCGTTTTCTTTTGTGCCCCTTCCTGCCGTCACCCCGGACGGCCCGAAGGGACGATCCGGGGGCCAGGCGGCGGCTTCAATGGCGTGGGCGGTGAAACATCCGGCGTCTGGGTTCCGGGTTCGCTTCGCGCCCCGGAATGACGGAAAAAAGCGCCGTGCTATTTCAAGCGGGTGTTGAAAAACGCCAGCAACCTTCGCCACCCATCCTTGGCGTCCGCCTCGCGGTAGCTGGCGCGGTAGTCGGCGTGGAAGCCGTGCGGGGCGTCGGGATAGACCACGATCTCGCTGTCGCTCTGTCCAGCGGCGGTCAGGGCCGCGCGCATGGTCTCGACGCTGGCGACGGGAATGCCGCCGTCCTGACCACCGTAGAGGCCGAGCACCGGGGCCTGGAGATCAGCCGCCAGGTCGACGGGCCAGGGGCGGCCCACTGTCTTCTGTTCGTCGGTCGCCGTGGCGGCGGGGGCCAGGCGGCCATACCAGGCGACCCCGGCGTCGAGGACGGCGAAGCGGGCGCAGGCCTGCCACACCACCTTGCCGCCCCAGCAGAAGCCGGTGATCCCGACCTTGTCGGCCCTGGCCCAGGACTGAAGGCCGATCCACTCCAGCGCGGCGCCCACATCGCCCATGACCTGGTCGTAACCGGCGGCCCCGACGATGGCCATGATGGCCGACATGTCGCTGAGCGGGGCCGGGTCGGCCTTGCGGACGAAGAAGGCCGGGGCGACGGCGGCGTAGCCGGCCTTGGCCAGGCGGCGGCAGATGTCGCGGATGTACTCGTGCACGCCGAAGATCTCGGACACGACGATGACGACGGGGAAGGGGCCTTCGCCCTCGGGCCGGGCGACATAGGCGGGCAGCTCGAAACCGTCGGGGGCGGGGAAAGAGACGGTGTGGGCGATCAGGCCGGTGCTGTCGGTCGTCACGGGACTGGCCGCCTGGCTGAGGGCGGCGGGGGCGTAGGCGGCGAACATCAGGCCGCCGGCCGTGGCCACGCCCAGGCTGCGGCGGCTGGGGGCGATCTGGTCGGGGCTCAGGCCCTCGGGCCGGGTGATCAGGGGCATCGCGCGTCTCCGACTGTTTGAGGGCGCGACTGTGGCCCGGCTTTCAACCTCCCGTCGAGTCCCGATCCCCGAGACGCCAGAGGGCGCGACGCAGGGTCAGATTGATGCGCCCGCCGCCGGGCACCAGCTGCGACGACCCGGCCAGCAGCCGGTCGATCCCGTGGCGCGCCAGACGGGCGGGTCCCGTCAGGGCGCAGACGTCGCCCGAGGCCAGCTTCAGGCTCTGGGTCCTGCCGCCCTCGGCCGGGCCGATGCGGAAGACCGCCGTGTCGCCCAGCGACACCGACAGGACCGGGGCGGTCAGGTCGGCTTCGTCGCGATCCTGATGCAGGCCCATCTTCGCCTCGCCGCGATAGAGGTTGACCAGGCAGGCGTCGGGCGGGGCGGGCCAGCCGGTCAGGGCGTCCCACAGGTCGAGCAGCGTCTGGGGCATGGGCGGCCAGGGCGCGTCGGTGACCGGATGGGTCGGCTGATAGCGATAGCCCGCCCGATCTGAGACCCAGGCCAGGGGCCCCATCCCCGTCATCTCCACCGAGAAGGGCCGACCGCCGGGCGTCACAGGGCGATAGAAGGGGGCCGCCTCCGTCGTCGCCAGCACCTCGGCCAGCAGAGAGGCTTGCGCCGCCGCATCCAGAGCGCCCGGCCACAGGCGAAAGCCGGGCAGGCCGGTCGGGGTTTCGCGGGGCGGAGACATGCTCGCCATTTAAGACCCTTCCTCCGATGGGAGAAGGCGTCTCGCCCCCTCTGCCGTCATTCCGGGGCGCGAAGCGAACCCGGAACCCAGACGTCCGACATTCCGCCGCGCCGTCTTCGGATCCCGGGCCTGGGCCCCGGATCGCCCCTCCGGGCCGTCCGGGGTGACGGCAGGGGAGGTGGCCTCTCTCCAGGCGGCTCACCGTCGGGAGAGGGTTCATGGCGGTAAACGCCATCGAATCCGTCCCGAACCGCACGAAACCCTTGCAGCCCCTGCGGTCTTTCCCATATCCGGGCCAGTCTGGAAGAAACCCCGAAGTTCCTGGGGCTTTCGACCGCAACCATTCAACCTGCCCGACCGGACGACCGGAACGGCTTTCAGCCCAACTGGGGGCGGTCACGCGCGGCGCTTTTCGAAGGCCGCCGCATCGCCCGCCGCAAGGAGTGAAAAGACAAGCTCATGGCCAAGATTATCGGCATCGACCTCGGCACGACCAACTCGTGCGTCGCCGTCATGGACGGCAAGAACCCCAAGGTCATCGAGAACGCCGAAGGCAACCGCACGACCCCGTCGGTCGTGGCGATCCAGGACAGCGGCGAAGTGCTCGTCGGCCAGCCTGCGCGTCGCCAGGCGGTCACGAACCCGACCAACACCTTCTTCGCCATCAAGCGCCTGATCGGCCGCAATTTCGATGACCCGGTGGTGGCCAAGGACAAGGGCATGGTGCCCTACGAAATCGTCAAGGGTCCGAACGGCGACGCCTGGGTGCGCGCCCACGGCAAGGACTATTCGCCCCAGCAGGTCTCGGCCTTCACCCTCGGCAAGATGAAGGAGGCCGCTGAGGCCTACCTCGGCGAGACCGTGACCCAGGCCGTCATCACTGTTCCGGCCTATTTCAACGACGCCCAGCGTCAGGCCACCAAGGACGCCGGTAAGGTCGCCGGTCTGGAAGTCCTGCGCATCATCAACGAGCCGACCGCGGCCGCCCTGGCCTATGGCCTGGAGAAGAACGAAGGTCAGAAGATCGCCGTCTATGACCTGGGCGGCGGCACCTTCGACGTCTCGATCCTGGAAATCGGCGACGGCGTCTTCGAGGTGAAGTCGACCAACGGCGACACCTTCCTGGGCGGCGAGGACTTCGACCTGCGTCTGGTCGACTACCTGGCCGACGAGTTCAAGAAGGAGCAGGGCGTCGATCTGCGGACCGACAAGCTGGCTCTGCAGCGCCTGAAGGAAGAAGCCGAGAAGGCCAAGAAGGAGCTGTCCTCGACGGCCCAGTACGAGGTCAACCTGCCGTTCATCACCATGAACGCCTCGGGTCCGCTGCACCTGAACATCAAGCTGTCGCGCGCCAAGCTGGAAGCCCTGGTCGACGACCTGATCCAGCGCACGATCGAGCCCTGCGCCAAGGCGCTGAAGGACGCGGGCCTCAAGGCCTCGGACATCGACGAAGTCGTTCTGGTCGGCGGGATGACCCGCATGCCCGCCGTGCAGGAAGCCGTGAAGAAGTTCTTCGGCAAGGAGCCGCACAAGGGCGTGAACCCTGACGAGGTCGTGGCCCTGGGCGCCGCCGTTCAGGCCGGCGTTCTGCAAGGCGACGTCAAGGACGTTCTGCTGCTGGACGTGACGCCTCTGACCCTGGGCATCGAAACCCTGGGCGGCGTTTTCACGCCCCTGATCGAGCGCAACACCACCATCCCGACCAAGAAGGCCCAGGTCTTCTCGACCGCTGACGACAACCAGTCGGCCGTGACGATCCGCGTCTTCCAGGGCGAGCGCCCGATGGCCGCCGACAACAAGGTCCTGGGTCAGTTCGACCTGATGGGCATTCCGCCGGCGCCGCGCGGCATGCCGCAGATCGAGGTCGCCTTCGACATCGACGCCAACGGCATCGTCCACGTCACCGCCAAGGACAAGGCGACCAACAAGGAGCAGTCGATCCGCATTCAGGCCAACGGCGGCCTGTCGGACGCGGACATCGACAAGATGGTCAAGGAAGCCGAAGCCAACGCCGCCGCCGACAAGGTCCGCAAGGAACTGGTCGAGGCCGTCAATGGCGCCGACAGCCTGGTCCACTCGACCGAGAAGGCCTTGTCGGAACACGGTGACAAGGTCGACGACGCCACCAAGGCCACCATCCAGTCGGCCCTGGACGATCTGAAGTCGGCCAAGGACGGTTCGGACCCGGAAGTCATCCGCGAGAAGACCAACACCCTGGCCCAGGCCTCGATGAAGCTGGGCGAGGCCATGTACGCCGCTCAGCAGGGCGCCGGTGAAGACGGCGCCTCGGCTGAGGCGCCTGCCGACGACGGCGTGGTCGACGCCGAGTTCGAGGAAGTCTCGGACGAAGACGACAAGAAGAACGCGTAACGAAACGCGACGTACGACGACCGGCCCCGCTTGCCAGACGGCAGGCGGGGCCGTTTCATAAAACTTGCATCATTCGACCGGGCGCCCATGTCAGCAGACATGGTCATTGGGTCATTGGCGACCGCACGATCCGGGGCTCAACACGGACGGCGGACGCCGCGAGAAAGTAAGAGGACGAACGCCTGATGGCGCAGCGTGACTATTACGAGATTCTGGGGGTCGAACGGACCATCGACGCGCCGGGCCTGAAGTCGGCCTATCGCAAGCTGGCCATGATCCACCACCCGGACCGCAACGGCGGCTCCGAAGAATCCCTCGCCCAGTTCAAGGAAATCTCCGAGGCCTATACGGTGCTGTCGGACGATCAGAAGCGCGCGGCCTATGACCGGTTCGGTCATGCGGGCGTGAACGGCGGCGCCGGCGGCGGCGACCCGTTCGGACGCGGCGGCGGGCAAGGCTTCCACGATATCAACGACATCTTCTCCCAGGTCTTCGGCGACGCCTTTGGCGATGCGTTCGGCGGCCGAGGCGGCGGGCGTCAGCAGCAGGCGGGACCGCGTCGCGGCTCGGACCTGCGCTATGACCTCGAGATCACCCTGGAGCAGGCCTACAAGGGGGCCGAGGTCGAGATCGCGGTCCCCACCACCATGACCTGCGAGGTCTGCGACGGTTCGGGCGCCAAGGCCGGGACCAAGCCGACCATCTGCTCGACCTGCGGCGGCGCCGGACGCGTGCGCCAGGCCAACGGCTTCTTCCAGGTCGAGCGCACCTGCCCCCGTTGCGGCGGCTCGGGCGAGATGATCGCCGACCCCTGCGGCGCCTGTCACGGCCACGGCCAGGTCCGCAAGAACCGCCAGCTCAGCCTGAGAATCCCCGCCGGCGTCGACGACGGCTCGCGCATCCGCCTGTCGGGCGAAGGCGAGGCCGGTCAGCGCGGCGGCCCGCGCGGCGACCTCTATGTCTTCCTGTCGGTGCACGACCACGAACTGTTCGAGCGCGACAACCTGGACCTGCTGGTCACGGTGCCGGTGCCGATGACGGTGGCGGCGCTGGGCGGGGTGGTCGACGCCCCCTGCCTGGTGTCCGAGGCCTGCGACGGCAAGTGCAAGGCCACGGTCGAGGTGCCCGCCGGCGCCCAGACCGGCAAGACCGTCCGTATCAAGGGCAAGGGCATGCCTCACCTGAACGGCCGCCAGCGCGGCGATCTGGTGGTCGAGCTGTTCGTGGAAACCCCGACCGATCTGACGCCGCGTCAGAAGGAACTGATGCAGGAGCTTGCGGCCTCGTTCGGAGAGAGCCAGAATCCGCGCAACTCCAGTTTCGCGGGCAAGGCCAAGCGGTTCTGGGCCGATATTCTGGGCGGCGACGCTGACAATCCGAAAGAGACTGCGTGAGCGACATCTTCCACGCCGGCATCTCCGGCGCCCGGGGCCGCATGGGCCGCGCCGTCTCTCAGGTTCTGGACGCCCGCGAGGACGTGGTGGTCGCCGCCCGTTTTGATCGCGGCGAGACGCCTGACCTGAAGCTGTGCGACGTCATTATCGACTTCTCGACGCCCGAGGCCTCGGTCGACCTGGCCAAGGCCTGTGCTGAACGTGGCGGCCCGGCCCTGGTCATCGGCTCGACGGGCCTGTCGCCGGAACAGGATACGGAGCTTGAGGCGGCGGCCGAGAAGATCGCCATCGTCCGCAGCGGCAACTTTTCGCTGGGTCTCAACATCCTGATTGGCCTGGTCGAGCACGCGGCCCAGCGTCTGGACGGCCGCGACTGGGACATCGAGGTGCTGGAGACCCATCACCGGCGCAAGGTGGACGCGCCTTCGGGCACCGCCCTGATGCTGGGCGAGGCCGCGGCCAACGGCCGGGGCCGCGATCTGGAAGACCTGAAGACCGCGCCCTATGACGGCATCACCGGCCCGCGCGAGCCGGGCAAGATCGGTTTCGCCTCCCTGCGGGCCGGCGGCGTCATCGGCGAACATACGGTCCTGTTCGGCTCGGACGACGAACTGCTGACCCTGTCGCACTCGGCCATCGACCGCTCCCTGTTCGCCAAGGGCGCCGTGGCCGCCGCCGCCTGGGTGCGCAACCGTCGCCCCGGCCTCTACGACATGCAGGACGTGCTCGGCTTCCGTCAGGCCTGACGTTCCCGGCGGGGCGCTGGCCTTCACGCCTCCTGGCGAATGACCCGGCGTCCGACCGTCTTGGCGAAGAAGATCCCGGCGATGGCGATCTCATAGCCGAGGAAGAGGATCATCAGCTTCAGCCAGAACCCCAGCGACAGCGGGGTCGGCATGCCGAAGTCGTCGCGCATGACCAGGGTCAGCACCCCCAGGGTGAGCATGTGGGCGAGAGCCGCGTCCCGCGCTGTCGCATTGAGCGCGAGCCAGTCGCGCATGCCCAGGCCGCCGATGACAGCGAGCGTCAGCGCCAGCGACGCCGCCCCCGCGTCGGGCTGAAACCGCGCCAGTTCAAATAGTCCCATCAGGAAGGCGGCGATCTGCTGCAGGTCCATGGCCATGCCGTTCAAGAGGGGTGGGCTTGCCTGCCTATCGGGCCTATGGGTTCACGGCAATCGCCGAAGAAAGCCCATGATCTCCCACATCAACGCCGAGGACATCGCAGGCGGATGACACGGCACGGAGCCAGCTACGGCATGACCCTGCGGGTCGCGTCGGCCCTCAGCTTCTCCCTGATGTACGCCCTGATGAAGTGGGCGGCGACGCTGGAGCCTGTATCGGCGGGCGAGATGGTCTTCTATCGCTCGATCTTCGGCCTCCCGGTCGTCTTGATCTGGGTGGTGAGCCTCAAGGGCGGACTGGCGTCAATTTCGACCCGTCGCCCCATGGTGCACGTCTGGCGCTGCGCCCTGGGGGTGTCCGGCATTCTGCTGATCTTCCAGGGGCTGCGGCTTCTGCCCCTGGCCGACGCCACCACCATCGGCTTCACGGCGCCGATCTTCGCCACCCTCCTGTCCATCCTCTTCCTGAAGGAGAAGGTCGGGCGCCATCGCTGGACCGCGGTGGGGCTGGGCTTTCTGGGCGTTCTGGTCATGGTGCGCCCCGGCGCCGAGGGCGCCCCGCCGCTGGCCGGACTGATGTTCGCCCTGGGCGGGGCCTTCGTGGCCGCCTCCGTCACCGTCACCCTGCGCCAACTGGGCAAGACGGAATCGGCCACCGCCATCGTCTTCTGGTTCTTCATCGCCTGCGCCTTGGTGGGCGGCGCCCTGACCTTGGTCGACGGCCACAGTCACAGCTGGCGGGTGCTGGCCATCCTGGCGGCGGGCGGCTTGGCGGGCGGGTTGGCCCAACTGCTGATGACGACGTCCTTGCAGCACGCTCCCGTCTCGGCCCTGGCGCCGCTGGACTATCTGCAGATGGTCGGAGCGGTGGTTCTGGGCTGGCTGCTGTTGCGCGACACGCCGACGGCGGCGACCCTGGCGGGGGCCGCCCTGATCGTGGGCAGCGGTCTCTATACCGCCTGGCGCGAGCACGTGCTGAGGCGCGAGATCACCCCGCCGTCCGGGTCAGCGGTCTGAGGGTCAGCGTCCGGTCGAGCCGAAGCCGCCCGCGCCGCGCGCGGTCTCGTCCAGGGCCTCGACCTCGGCCATGACGGCCTGGGCGTAGGGGGCAATGACCATCTGTGCGATGCGTTCGCCGCGGTTGATCTCGAAGGCGATCTGGCCGTGATTGATCAGGATGACCCCGACCTCGCCGCGATAGTCGCTGTCGATGGTGCCGGGGGCGTTCAGGCAGGTGACGCCATGCTTCAGGGCCAGACCCGAGCGGGGGCGGACCTGAGCCTCATAGCCGGGCTCCAGCGCGATCTTCAGGCCGGTCGGGATCAGTCTGCGCTCGCCCGGCGCCAGGATGACCGGTTCGAACTCGGCTACGGCGGCGCGCAGGTCCATGCCCGCCGATCCCGTCGTCTCATAGGCGGGCAGGGCCAGGCCCTCGGCGTGGGGCAGGCGTTCGACGCGGACGGTGGTCATGGAGTTCTCTCAGGCCTTGAAGTGATCGGCGATGCGGACGGCGAGCTTTCTCGCCACCTCGGTCTTGGACTGGCGCGGCCAGGGTTCGGCCCCGTCGCGGGTGAACAGGGTCACGGCGTTGCCGTCGGAGCCGAAGACCTCGCCCGAGACGTCGTTGCCGACGATCCAGTCGCAGCCCTTGCGCGACAGCTTGGCGCGGGCGTTGGCCTCCAGATCGCTGGTCTCGGCGGCGAAGCCGACCACCAGTTTCGGCCGCTTTGGCCCCGGGGCGGAAACGCCGGCCAGGATGTCGGGGTTCTCGATCAGGGCCAGGGACGGGGGGCCGCCCGGCTTCTTCTTGATCTTGCCTGAGGCGACGCCGTCCACGCGCCAGTCGGCGACGGCGGCGCTCATGACGGCGATGTCGGCCGGAAGTGCAGCCTCGACGGCGGCCTTCATCTCGGTGGCGGCCTCGACCCAGAGGCGGGTGACGCCGACCGGCGCGTCCAGAGCCACGGGGCCGGAGATCAGGGTCACCTCGGCGCCCAGTTCGGCCAGGGCGGCGGCCACGGCATAGCCCTGCTTGCCGCTGGAACGGTTGGTCAGGCCGCGCACCGGGTCGATGGGCTCGAAGGTCGGCCCGGCGGTGACCACGGCGGTCTTGCCGGCCAGGGGGCGGCCGTCCGGTCCGTCCAGCAGGCGGGCGATCTCATCGAAGATGACGGGCGGCTCGGCCATGCGGCCGGGGCCGAACTCGCCGCAGGCCATGATGCCGTCGTCAGGGCCGACCACGGCCATGCCGTGGAAGCCGTCGAAGCCCTTGAGCCGTTCGACATTGGCCTGCACCGCCGGGTGCAGCCACATGCGCACGTTCATGGCCGGGGCCAGCAGCACCTTCTTGTCGGTGGCCAGAAGCGTGGTCGAGGCCAGGTCGTCGGCCAGGCCGTTGGCGGCCTTGGCGATCAGGCCCGCCGTCGCCGGCGCCACCACCACCAGATCGGCCCAGCGCGACAGCTCGATATGGCCCATGGCCGTCTCGTCTTCCGGCATGAACAGATCCTGCCGCACGGGGTGGCCGGTCAGGGCCGCCAGCGACATGGGGGTGACGAACTCGGCCCCGGCCTTGGTCAGGACGGCCATCACCTCGGCCCCGGCCTTTTTCAGCAGGCGCGTCAGTTCCAGCGCCTTGTAGGCGGCGATGCCGCCGCCGACGATCAGCAGGACCTTGCGGCCCGAAAGCGAGGATGCGGTCATGGGAAATCTCTAGCGGGACCACATGACGCCGTCGAGACAGGGCTTCTTCAAACAGAAATGTCAGTAGGAACATTGCGCGAACGTGCGCTCTGTGCATACCTGTGTTCGGCGGGTTCTTCAGGGAGGGTGACCCATGCGGATTCAGATGGCGACGGCGGCGCTCACGGCGCTGGTTCTGGCGGCGTGCGACAGCGGGGGTTCGGCGGTTCAGACGCGCGAACGGACGACGGCCGAGCCGGTCGCCCTGATCTCTGCGGCGTCGGAGGAAGGCGCTGGCGAGGCGGCGCCCGAGGTCAAGCCGCCCGTGACGGCCAATCGGCGCGAGACCGCTGACGCCAAGGTGCAACGTCTGTTCGAACGCAACGGCGCAGCCTTCGGCGCGAAGTCGGCGGATGAGTATCTCAGCAAGGTGCGGGCCTTCACCGAGGCGGCGCCCAAGGGGACCGAGACGGTCAAGCGCCCCAATGGCGACACCCTCTATTATCAGGCCTCGACCAACACCTTTGCGGTGGTGGACCGCAACGGCGTGCCGCGCACCATGTTCAAGCCTGACGACGGTCCGGCCTATTGGGCGCAGCAGAAGGAAAGGGCGCCGACCTTCGGCCAGCGCCGCTCAAGCCCGGCCGAATAATCAGGCCGCGTCGAAGCTCAACGGCGCGCCCCAGAAGCGGGCGATCAGGTCCGATTGCGGGCCGGGCGTGCCGGTGGTCAGGAAGTCGCGACGGCCGGACGATCCCAGGTCGTATTCCGGGTGCCGCGCGAAATAGCGCTCCAGCGAGTCGGCCACGGCGGCGGGCTGGCTGATGACCTGGACCCCGGCGGGCAGGGCGTCGGCGAACAGGTCGGCGACGATCTCGTAGTGGGTGCAGCCCAGGATGGCCTTGTCCGGGTGGCGGCCGATGCGACGGCGCAGGGCGTCGACGTGGTCCTCGACCACCACCTTCAGTTCCTCGGCCGGGGCGCCCAGTTCGATCAGGCCGGCCAGGCCGGGGCAGGGCTCGGTGAAGACGGCCAGGTCTTCGCGGCGCTTGTCGATCTCGATCTCATAGACCCGGCTCATGGCCGTGGCGGCGGTGCAGAAGACGCCGGTGATGTCGATTGCCTGCTTCTTCTCGCCTTCCAGTCGGCCGTTGCGTTCGGCCTCATAGGACCAGGGCAGGCCGGTGGCCGCCTCGATGGTCGGGACGATGATGCCCAGGACGTTGACCGGACGGCCCAGTTTTTCGCGCATCGCCGGAATCCAGGTCTGCTGCAGGCGGCGCAGGGCGATGGCCGAGGCCGTGTTGCAGGCCAGCACCACGACCGAGGCGCCGGCCTCGAACAGACGCTCGCAGCCCGCGCGCGTCAGCTCGACGATGTCCTCGCCGCCGCGACCGCCATAGGGGGCGTGGGCCTGGTCGCCCAGATAGATGAAGTCCCGCGTCGGAAAGCGGGTCGTGAGTTCGCGGTGGACCGTCAGTCCGCCCACGCCGGAGTCGAAAACGCCTATCGCCATGCAGCGGCCTTTAGACCCGTGGGGTTCCGTCGTCCAATGGTTAGGATTACATCGACGCATAAGCCCGCCTGGACGAGCACGTCGGGGAGGGTCAGAAACAGCTATGGTTGGGAGACCTGGATGCACAGACGCCATCTTCTCATCGGGGGCGCGAGCCTCTTTGCTCTGACGGGCTGCGCCTCCGCTGGCGCTCTGGAGAACGGAATGACCGGATCGGCTTCGGCTCTCTCGACCGCTGATGAAGCCCGCATCGCCCGCGCCGTCCTGCCGGCGACCGCCCCGAGCGCCGAGCTGCTTCAGGTCTGGACCGGCCCCTATGAAGGCGTGCCCCCCTGGGACAAGGTGACCGCGCCCAAGATGCGCGCAGCCATCCTGGAAGGCATTGAACTACAACGCGCCGACATCGCCGCGATCGCCAACAACCCTGAGGCCCCGACCTTCGCCAACACCCTGGTGGCGATGGAGCTGGTCGGCGAGCCTCTGGACCGCGCCATCAACATCTTCAGCGTCATGACGTCGAACATCGGCGGCGACCAGTGGGACGTGCTGGAGACCGAGCTGTCGCCGATCCTCTCGGCCGCTTCGGACGAGATCACCTTCAACGAGAAGCTGTTCCAACGCATCAAGGCCGTGGCCGACGGCGCCGAGACCAGCGGCCTGAACGCCCAGCAGACCCGTCTGGCCGAGCGCAGCCGCGACGCCTTCATCCGCAACGGCGCCGCCCTGGACGCGGCCGGCAAGGCCGAGCTGGGCCGCATCAACACCGCCCTGTCGAACGCCTTCACCGGCTTCGGTCAGAAGGTGGTGGCCGACGAGAACACCTGGACCGTCATCACCAGCGAAGCCGGCCTGAAGGGCCTGCCGGACTCGAACAAGGCCGCCGCCGCCGCCGCCGCGCGCACGCGCAACGTCCAGGGCTGGGCCATCGTCAACACTCGTTCCAGCGTCGATCCCTTCCTGACCTTCGCCGACGACCGCGCCCTGCGCGAGCAGGTGTGGAAGAAGTTCGTCAAGCGCGGCGACAACGGCGACGCCAACGACACCAAGTCGACCATCGCCCAGATCGTCGCCCTGCGTCAGCAGCGCGCCCGCCTGCTGGGCTTCGGCAACCACGCCGACTGGCGCATGCAGGACACCATGGCCAAGACCCCGGCCGCGGCCATGGAGCTGATGCAGCGCGTCTGGGCCCCGGCCAAGGCCCGCGTCGCCGAGGAGGTCGCCGACATGAAGGCGATCGCCGGCTTCGACATCGAGCCCTGGGACTACCTCTACTTCGCCGAGAAGGTCCGCAAGGCCAAGTACGACCTCGATCAGAACGAGCTGAAGCCCTACTTCGAACTGCACGCGGTGCGCGCGGCCTCCTTCTACATGGCCGAACGCCTGTACGGCTTCGTCTTCAAGCCGCTGGCCAAGGGCACGGTCTCGACCTTCGAGCCGGACGTGACCACCTATGAGGTCACCGACAAGGCCACCGGCAAGCTGATCGGCCTCTACTACGCCGACGACTTCGCCCGTCCGGGCAAGCGTTCGGGCGCCTGGATGACCACCTATCGGTCCTTCTCGCAACTGACGGGTTCGAAGCCGATCCTGGCCTCGAACAACAACAACTTCGTTAAGGCGGAAGCCGGTCAGCCCCTGTTGATCTCGCTGGACGACGCCGAGACCCTGTTCCACGAGTTCGGCCACGCCCTGCACTACTTCTCGTCGGTGGTGACCTACCCGTCGTTCGGCAACACGCCGCGCGACTTCGTGGAGTATCCGTCGCAGGTGCACGAGCACTGGGTGCTGAGCCGCCCGATCCTCGACGGCTACATGAAGCACGTCGAGACCAAGCAGCCGATGCCGCAGGCGCTAGTGGACAAGATCGAGGCCTCCTCGACCTTCAACCAGGGCTACGCCACCGTCAGCTACCTGTCCTCGGCCCTGGTCGACATGGACCTGCACACCCAGGCTGTGCCGCCGACCGACATCGCCGCCTTCGAGAAGGCCTCGCTGGACCGTCTGGGCATGCCCAAGGAGATCGTGATGCGGCACCGCCTGCCGCAGTTCAATCACCTCTTCACCTCGGACGCCTATTCGGCCGGCTACTACTCCTACCTGTGGTCGGAAGTGATGGACGCCGACACCTGGGCCTACTTCGAGGAGTCGGGCGACGTCTTCAACCCGGACATCGGCGGACGCTTCAAGTCGATCATCCTGGCGCCGGGCAACACCACGGACCGCGGCGACGCCTATCGTCAGTTCCGCGGCCGCAACCCGGACGTGGCGGCCCTGCTGAAGGTGCGCGGCTTCCCGACATCCTAGGGGGCCTAACGGCCTTACGGCCTACTTGAGGCCCGCTAGGCGCTGAAATTGGAAGAGGCTCGGCGGGGTGACCTGTCGAGCCTTTTTCTTTCCGCTCATTCCGGCGGACGCCGGGATCCAGTGCTTTGGCTTCCAGCGCGATGTGGCGTAAGCCTTGGCTGTTGATCCGTTGATGAGGTTCGGATGTCGGTTGTCGCCTCCTACGTCTACAAGGACGGCAAGCGCGTTCGCGAGGCGCCGCTGACCGACGCGGGGTTGCGGCTCAAGCCGGGCGAGTATCTGTGGATCGGCCTCTATGAGCCCACGGACGAGGAGTTCGAGGGGCTGGTGAAGCGCTTTCGCCTGCACCCCTTGGCCGTCGAAGACGCGCTGTCGGCGCATCAGATGCCCAAGATCGAGGTCTATGGCGGCGAGCTGTTCATCGTCGCCCGTACGGCCCAGAAGGGCGACGACGACCATATTCTCTATGGCGAAACCCATGTCTTTGTCGGGTCGCGCTTCGTCATCACCATTCGCCACGGCTCGGCCCGCGCCCACACCCAGCTGCGCGCCCAGCTGGAGGCCTCGCCGCTGCAGCTGAAGCATGGCGCCGACTTCATCCTGCATGGGGTGCTGGACTTCATCGTCGACGGCTATGTGCCGATCGTCGACGAGATCGAGGACAGCGTGCTGGAGATGGAGCAGAGGGCGCTGGACAGCTTCCTGTCGCGGGCCGACATCAAGCGCCTGTTCCTGCTGCGTCGCGAACTGCTGAAGTTCAGCCGGGTGCTGGGCCCGATGGAGGAGGTGGCCAACAAGCTGCAGTCTCTGGACCTGCCCTGCATCGACCGCGAGGTCCGCCCCTATTTCCGCGACGTGGCCGACCATGTGCGGCGTGTCGCCAGCCGGACGGCGGCGCTGCGCGACATCCTGTCGTCGGTGTTCGAGGTCTCCAATCTGCTGGAGCAGCAGCGTCAGGGCGTCATCACCCGCAAGCTGGCCGCCTGGGCCGCCATCCTGGCCACGCCGACGGCGGTGGCCGGCATCTACGGCATGAATTTCGAACACATGCCGGAGCTGCGCTGGGTCTATGGCTACCCGGCGGTGATGGGGCTGATCGTCGCCATCTGCCTGGGCCTCTATGTGACCTTCAAGCGGACGAAGTGGCTGTGATCAGCCGCTGTTCCTGAGGCCCGCCGCCACGCCGTTGATGGCCAGAAGGATGCCGTTGCGGACGCGCGGGTCGTCGTCTCCGGCGCGACGGCGGCGGATCAGCTCTATCTGGACGTGGTTCAGCGGTTCGACATAGGGCATGCGCTGACGGATCAAGCGGTCCAGCTCGGGCTGGCCGCCCAGCAGGTCGTCGTGGCCGGTGATCGACAGGACGGCGGCCTTGGTGCGGTTCCATTCGGCGTGGATTTCGCCGTAGATGCGCTCGGCCAGAGCGGGATCGGGGACCAGTCCGGCGTAGCGACGGGCGATGGCCATGTCGGCCTTGGCCATCACCATCTCCATGTTCTGGACCACGGTGCGGAAGAAGGGCCAGGCGGCGGCCATGTCGCGCAGCTCGTCCGGGTCTTCGCCCTGGACCGCCGAGCCGAAGCCGAACCAGCCGGGCAGCATGACCCGCGACTGCGACCAGCTGAAGACCCAGGGAATGGCGCGCAGGTCCTCGATGGCGGTGGAGGTCGAGCGCGAGGCTGGACGCGAGCCGATCTTCAGGTCGGCGATCTCGGCGATGGGGGTGGCGGCGCGGAAATAGTCGACGAAGCCCGGCGTCTCATAGACCAGGGCGCGATAGGCCTTCATCGAGGCCGCCGACAGGCGGGCCGCCGTGACCCCATGCTCAAGGCTGTAGCCCGCGTCGGTCTGCGGCCCCAGCGAGGCCAGCAAGGTCCCGCAGGTCAGGGCGTCCAGGTTCCTCTGCGCCACCTCCGGCTCGCCATACTTGTTGGCGATGACCTCGCCCTGTTCGGTGACGCGGATGCGCCCGGCCACGGTGCCCGCGGGCTGGCCGAGAACCGCCGAGAAGGATGAGCCGCCGCCGCGTCCGACCGCGCCGCCGCGACCGTGGAACAGTTGCAGGCGGACGCCCGCCGCGCGGGTCACGTCCAGCAGGGCGCGCGAGGCCTCATGCAGTTCCCAGCCCGAGGTCAGGTAGGAGCCGTCCTTGTTGCTGTCGGAATAGCCGATCATGACCTCCTGGACCCCGCGCGCGGTCGCCACGGCGCGGGCCGAGGGCTCGGCCAGCACCCGCTCCAGCGTCGGCTGCGAGGCGCGCAGGTCCTCGATGGTCTCGAACAGGGGGGCGGCCTGGATGGGGCAGGCGGCGGGATCGGCCGGGTCGTAGAGCCCGACCTCTTTCAGCAGCAGATAGACCTCCAGCATGTCCGACGCCGCGTCGGTCTTGGAGACGATGTGGGTGCGGATGGCCTGGGGGCCGAAGGCGGAAAGCGCGTTCGCGGCCGCCTGCAGGATGGCGCGTTCCTTCGACGTCTCGGGCGCGTAGTCGGCATAGGGGGAGAAGAGGGGGCGCGGTCCGGCCAGTTCGGCCGCCAGAAGAGTCAGGCGGGCTTCTTCGTCCAGGGCGACATAGTCGGGACAGACGCCCGCCACCTTCAGCAGGTCGGCGACGACGCGTTCATGGACGTCGGAGTTCTGGCGCAGGTCCAGGGTGGCCATGTGGAAGCCGAAGACGTCCGCCGCCGTGATCAGCCGCGCCAGCCGGTCGTCGGCGAAGACGGCGCCGTGGGTGCGGATCAGGCTGTCGTGCAGCACGGCCAGATCGGCGCGGAAGGCGTCGGGGCCGTCATAGGCTGGGGCCTCGAACGAGGCGGGCAGGGGGGCGGGCCCGCCGGCCAGGGCCAGATGGGTGGCCGACAGTCGGGCGTAGATGCGGCTCAGCGCCCGGCGATAGGGTTCGTCCGCGCGCTGGATCGAGGCGTCGGCCGAGCTTTCGGCCAGGGCCGCCAGTTCGGGGGTGACGGCGGTCAGGTCGGCCGACAGGCTGAGCTCTTCGCCCAGGGCGTTCACCTCGTCCAGATAGAAGCGCAGCACGGCGCGCGACTGGGTGCGGAAGGCGGCGGCCATGACCGTGGCGTCGACATTGGGATTGCCGTCGCGGTCGCCGCCGACCCAGGTGCCGATGCGCAGGAAGGGCGGCAGGTCGGGCGCGTCCAGCAGGGCGCGCCACTCGGCCAACTGGGCCGGGGCGACGTGCAGGAAGATGCGCTGCAGCCAGTCGGTGACGGTGTTGATCTCGTCCTGCACCACCAGGCCCGAGGCGCGGGTCAGGCGGGTGGCCCACAGGATGACGATCTGACGGCGCAGGGCCGCCTTCAGCGCCGTGGGCGAACAGGCGATCCCGTCGCGGTCGCAGCCGTCCAGCAGGGCGCCGACGGCGCTGATGCGGTCGATGACGCTCTTCCTGCGCACCTCCGACGGGTGGGCGGTCAGCACCGGCGAGATCAGGGCGTCCGACAGCAGGTCGCGCACCGCCGCCCGGTCCACGCCCGCCGCGTCCAGCCGTTTCAGCGCGCCCTCGGGCGTGTCGGCGCGTTCGCCGGCCTCGGCCTGATCGCGGGCGCGGCGCTTGCCCGCCCGATCCTCAGCGACATTGGCCAGTAGGGAGAAGGCGGCGAAGCCGTGGGTCAGGCCGATGGCCTGATCCAGCGACAGGTCCTTCAACAGGGCTTCCAGTTGCGAGGCGTCATGCGAGGCCGGGTCGCGGTGATAGGCCACCGAGGCCTGACGCACCGCCTCGATCCGGTCGTAGAGTTCCTGTCCGCCCTCGTCGCGGATCACCTCGCCGAGCAGGGCGCCCAGCAGGCGAACTTCGTCGCGCAGTCGATCGTCGGCGGCCTGGATCATCGCATTGTCCTTCAGCGGGGAGGCTGGAAGCGGAACCGTATCAGCGGAATCCGAACCGGCTAGTCCCTATGGTCAACGCTGAAACCCTTTGTGTGGTTGAGGCGGCGTCGATGCAGGAGTCGACATTTGCCTGTGGATGCTCCATAAGCCGCGGCTTCCGGCGCAATTGAACCTGCGCCTCCTCCGGTACGACCCCACCTTTAGGTGGACGAGCCCGGCGAGGACCCTCTGCCGACGTGATCGTCGCCAGAGGCCGTTTCTCTATGGGGGTCAGGGTTCGCGCATGAAAGGTTTTGAATGTTCGAGGCTCTGAACGAGCGGCTGACAGGCGTATTCGACCGGATCACCGGCCGCGGCGCCCTGTCCGAAAGGGATGTCGAGGAAGCGCTGCGCGAAGTCCGCGTCGCCCTGCTCGAGGCCGACGTCGCCCTGCCGGTGGTCAAGGACTTCATCAGCCGCGCCAAGGAACAGGCGACGGGCGAAGAGGTCATCCGTTCGGTCAAGCCGGCCGATCAGGTGGTCAAGATCGTCTATGACGGTCTGGTCGAGATGCTGGGCGGCGAAGAGCCGACCCCGATCAACATCAATGCGACGCCGCCCGCCGTGATCCTGATGGCCGGGCTGCAGGGCTCGGGCAAGACCACGACCTCGGCCAAGCTGGCCCTGCGTCTGACCAAGTTCGACAAGAAGAAGGTCATGATGGCCTCGCTGGACACGCGTCGTCCGGCGGCCATGGAGCAACTGGCGACCTTGGGTCAGCAGATCGAGGTCGCGACCCTGCCCATCGTGGCGGGCCAGTCGGCGGTCGAGATCGCCAAGCGCGCGCTGCAGTCCGCAAAACTTCAGGGCTTCGACGTCCTGATCCTCGACACCGCCGGCCGCATCACGCTGGACGAGGCCCTGATGGCCGAGGTGGCCGAGGTCGCCCGCGTCGCCAATCCGGTCGAGACCCTGCTGGTCGCCGACAGCCTGACGGGTCAGGACGCGGTCCGCACCGCAGCCGCCTTCCACGAGCGCCTGCCGCTGACCGGCCTGGTGCTGACCCGCGCCGACGGCGACGGCCGCGGCGGCGCCATGCTGTCGATGCGCGCCGTCACCGGCCTGCCGATCAAGTATCTGGGCGCCGGTGAAAAGGTCGACGCCCTCGACGTCTTCGACGCCCGCCGCGTCGCCGGCCGCATCCTGGGCCAGGGCGATATCGTCGCCCTGGTCGAAAAGGCCGCGACCGAGCTGGACCAGGCCAAGGCCGAGAAGATGGCCCGCAAGCTGGCCAAGGGTCAGTTCGATCTGGACGACCTGGCCGCCCAGTTGCAGCAGATGAAGAAGATGGGCGGGCTTCAGGGCATCATGGGCATGCTGCCAGGCGTGGCCAAGCTGAAGGCCCAGATGGCCGACAGCAACGTCAACGACAAGATGATCGCCCGCCAGGAAGCCATCATCAGCTCCATGACCAAGGCCGAGCGCAAGAAGCCCGACCTGCTCAACGCCAGCCGCAAGAAGCGCGTCGCCGCCGGCGCCGGCGTCGAGGTCCAGGACATCAACCGCCTGCTGAAGCAGCACCGGCAGATGGCCGACATGGTCAAGTCCCTGTCCAAGGGCGGCGGCAAGAACCTGCAGAAGATGGCCGCCATGATGGGCGGTCTCGGCGGAGGCGGCGGTGGAATGCCTGGCCTCCCCGGAATGGGCGGCCCCGACATGGCCCGCCTCAAGGCCCTGGGCGGCGGCAAGATGGCCGAACCCAGCGCCGACGAAATGAAAGCCATTCAGGACCGGCTTGCCGGACTGGGCGGCGGACAACTTCCGGGGGGCCTTCCGGGCCTGCCGGGCTTCCCGAAAAAGAACTGATTTCGACTTTCAAGAAAGAGACTGAAAATGCTGAAGATTCGTCTGGCCCGCGGCGGCGCCAAGAAGCGCCCCTACTACTACATCGTCGTTGCTGACTCGCACGCTCCGCGCGACGGCAAGTTCATCGAGCGCGTCGGCAGCTACAACCCGATGCTGCCCAAGGACAGCGCCCAACCGCGCGTCACCCTGAAGGCCGAGCGCATCGCCGAGTGGCTGGGCAAGGGCGCTCAGCCCACCGACCGCGTCGCGCGCTTCATCAGCCAGTCGCAGGACGAAGTTCTGGTCGGCAAGGTGACCTGGACCCAGTCGAACAACCCGAACAAGGGCACGCCGGGCAAGAAGGCCCAGGAACGCGCCGCCGAGCGCGCCCAGCGCGAAGCCGACCGTCTGGAAGCTGAAGCCGCCGCCAAGGTCGAGGCTGCTGAAGCCGCCGCCCGCGCCAAGGAAGAAGCCGCTGCCGCCGCTGAAGCCGCCAAGAACGCTCCGGCTGCTGAAGAAGCCCCGGTCGAAGCCGCTGCTGAAGAAGCTCCGGCTGCTGAAGAAAACGCCGAGGGCTAAACCCTTCGGCTTCCCGGCTTCGGCCGGGATGCGGAAATGGAAAGCAGCGTCCGATCCCGGGCGCTGCTTTTCTGCTATCTGGCGCTTGGAACTGCGAAACGGAGCCTGTCGATGAGCGACGACAACAAGATGATCCTCGTCGGCCAGATCGGCGGCGCCTTCGGCGTGAAGGGCGAGGTGCGCATCACCGCCTTCACCGCCGACCCCATGGCGCTGATGACCTATCAGCCCCTGTTGAAGGCCGACGGCACGCCGGCCCTGACCCTGATCTCGGCGCGGCCGGACAAGGCGGGCGTGGTGGCCAAGGTCAAGGAGATCGCCACCAAGGAACAGGCCGACGCCGCGCGCGGGCAAAAGCTGTTCGTGCCGCGCGACCGCCTGCCCGAACCCGACGAAGACGAGTTCTACCTGACCGATCTGGTCGGGCTGGAAGCCCGCGATCTGGACGACGCCGTGGTCGGCACGGTCAAGTCGGTGCAGAATTTCGGCGCCTCGGACATGCTGGAGATCAGCCCGAAGGAGGGCGGTCCGACCTGGTATCTGCCCTTCACCCGCGAGGCGGCGCCGGATCTGCGCATTTCCGAAGGTTGGCTGCGCATCGTGCGTCCGACCGAGGTGGACGAGCGCGATGAGGCCTGATCGACCGCCACTGAAGCGGTGGCTATTGCGACGGGCGGCCAGGCTTCCGACATGGGAGGTTCAACCCGCCCGGAGCGCCCCATGGCCGACCTGTCCGCCTTTCCGATCACCCGCCAGTATCCGGCCCAGCATCCCGACCGGCTGCAGCTCTATTCCCTGCCGACGCCCAATGGCGTGAAGGTCTCCATCCTGCTGGAAGAGCTGGGTCTGGCCTATGAACCGCATCTGGTCGACATCGGCCAGAACGAGACCTGGACGCCCGACTATCTGTCGCTGAATCCCAACGGCAAGATTCCGGCCATCATCGACCCCGATGGTCCGGGCGGAAAGCCGCTGCCCCTGTTCGAGTCCGGGGCCATCCTGGTCTATCTGGCCGAGAAGACCGGCCGCTTCCTGCCCGCTGATCCGGCGGCGCGCTATGAGACCCTGCAGTGGGTCTTCTTCCAGATGGCGGCGATCGGTCCGATGTTCGGCCAGGTCGGCTTCTTCCACAAGTTCGCCGGGCGGGAGTTCGAGGACAAGCGCCCGCGCGATCGCTACGTCGCCGAATCCCGACGTCTGCTGGGGGTTCTGGAAGGACGTCTAGAAGGCCGCGACTGGATCATGGGCGCGGATTACACCATCGCCGACATCGCCATCCTGGGCTGGGTGCGCAACCTGATCGGCTTCTATGAGGCGGGCGATCTGGTCGGGTTTGCTGACTTCCCGCGCGTGGCCGCCTGGCTGGAGCGGGGCCTGGCGCGGCCGGCGGTGCAGCGGGGTCTGAACATCCCGGCGCGGCCGTAAGCAAGGGGTGCGGGGGCGGGCGAAAGCGCCACGCCCCCGCGCGGCTCAGACTTCTTCGGTCGGGGCGTCGCCGACGTATTTCTTGATCGACTCGATCGCGCGCTTGGCGCCCGACTTGTCCGAGTAGCCCTCGGTCGAGAAGATGATCTCGGAGTTGTATTTGAACCGGACGCGGAACTCGCCGGCCTTGTCCTGATAGACTTCAAACTTGTGCGCCATGATCGCCTCGTTCTGTGGCCGCCAGTCGGCCGAGCCTCAGGCTGTCACAGTCGCGCTTGGGACGGAAGAGCGAGAAATGTAAAACCGGGTCAGGGTCTGGCGCGGATCCAGCGCCGCGCGGCCAGGGCGGTGAAGCCGACCGCCAGCCCCCAGAAGGCCGAACCGACCCCGAACAGGGCCACGCCCGAGGCCGTGGCGGCGAAGGTCAGCACCGCCGCCTCGCGATCCTCGACCACGCTCATCATGCCAGTGAGCGACCCCGTCAGCGGCGCGATCAGGGCCAGGCCGGTGATGACCGCCAGCGCCCCGGTCGGCATGGCGATGAACAGCCCGGCCAGAGGCGCGGCGAACAGGGCGACCCCCAGATAGATCAGGCCGTAGAGGACGCCGACGGTCCAGCGCCGGTCGGCGTCGGGATGGGCCTCGGGACCGGTGCAGATGGCGGCGGTGATGGCGGCCAGGTTGACGCCGTGGGCGCCGAAGGGGGCCAGAAGCGTGCTGGTCAGACCGCCCCAGAAGATCAGTTTTCCGGCGGGCGGGGCGTAGCCGGCGGCCCTCAGCACCACCAGACCGGGCAGGTTCTGCGAGGCCAGGGTCACCAGATAGAGCGGCAGGGCCAGGCTGATCGCCGCCTTCCAGTCAAAGGCGGGCGTGACCGGCGACAACTCGCCGAACAGGCCAGTCCCGGCGGGCAGGGCAACCTGACCCCTCAGGGCCAGGACCGCAAAAGCGGCGACCAGAACCGCGGGCAGGGCCCAGGCGGCGGCGACCCTTCGCATGATCAGGAAGACCGCCAGCAGGCCTGCCGCCAGCGCCATGTCGGTCGGGAAGACCAGAAACAGCTTCAGGCAGAAGGGCAACAGCACCCCCGCCAGCATGGCCGAGGCGACGGCCGCCGGAATGCGCTCGGCCAGCCGCCCCAGGGCCGGAACCAGCCCGGTCAGCACCATCAGCAGCCCGGCGATGATGAAGGCCCCGACGGCGGTGTTCCATCCGAGGCCCAGCGTCGAGGCGGCCAGCAGGGCCGCGCCCGGCGTCGACCAGGCCAGGACGACCGGCATCTTCAGCCGCCAGCTGAGCACCGCGCCGGGCAGGCCGATGCCGAGGCAGAGCGCCGTGACCATGGAGATGATCTGCGCGGGCGAGGCGCCCAGCGTCTGACCCGCCTGAACGATCAGGGCCACCGTGCCGCCAAAGCCGACGACAGTGGCCACGGCGGCGGCGGAGAAGCTGGCGGGGGGAGGCAGGCGCGACGAACTCATGCTGGGAAGCTAGGCCGGGCGGCGGCGGGTCGAAAGAGGAATCGAAAGCCCTCCCCCTCGAGGGGGGAGGGTT
>NZ_PCPB01000018.1 GCF_002979535.1 Brevundimonas sp. MYb52
GCCTGGGGGCGGCTGCGGCGGGTGGGGGCGTGGGTGGCGTTGGCCAGCAGGCGTTGGGAATAGGGGTGCGTCATGCCGGTGCGGATGCGCGCGACGGGGGCTTCTTCGACCAGTTCGCCGTCCTTCATCACGGCCACGCGGTCGGCGGTTTCGGCCACCACGGCCAGGTCGTGGGTGATGAGGATCAGGCCCATGCCGTCCTCGCGCACCAGCCGCTTCAGCAGGTCCAGAACCTGGGCCTGGGTGGTGACGTCCAGCGCCGTCGTCGCCTCGTCCGCGATCAGCAGTTTCGGCGTCAGGGCGATGGCGATGGCGATGGCGACGCGCTGTCGCTGGCCGCCCGACAGTTCGTGCGGATAGCGGCTGAGCGGGAAGCGTTCGGCGGGCAGGCCGACGCGGTCCAGCACGGAACGGGCGACGGCGAGGGCCTCCTTGCGCGAGGCGCCCTTGTGCAGGCGGACTGTTTCAGCGACCTGATCGCCGATGGTCATGACGGGGTTCAGGGCCGTCATCGGCTCCTGGAAGATGATGCCGACATCGCGCCCGCGCACCTTTTGCAGGGCGGCGTCGGGGGCGTTGGAGATGATCTGGCCGTTCAGGCGGATCTCGCCGGTCATCGTCGCGCGCGGCGGCGTCAGGCCCAGAACGGCCAGCGCCGTCATCGACTTGCCCGAGCCGCTTTCGCCGACCAGGCCGAGGATCTCGCCGGGGCCGACGGACAGGTTGACGTTTTTCAGGATCGGCGTCGAACCGATCGACAGGCTGAGGTCGCGGATGTCGAGGACGCTCATGGTCAACGCTCCCGCCGCACGCGCGGGTCGAACAGGTCGCGCAGGCCGTCGCCCGTCAGGCTGAGGCCCAGGACGGTCACGAAGATGGCGAGACCGGGCATGATGGCCAGCCACGGCGCGAAGCCGATCATGGTCTGGGCCTCGGCCAGCATCCGGCCCCAGCTGGGCGCGGGCGGCTGGGCGCCCAGTCCGACGTAGGAGAGGCCCGCCTCGGCGACGATGCCGACGGCGAACTGGATCGCCGCCTGCACGACCAGCAGGCTCATCAGATTGGGTAGGATGTGCTGGAGCGAGATCAGGGCCTTGGACTTGCCCGCCGTGCGCGCCGCCAGAACGTACTCGCGGGTCCATAGACCCAGGGCCGCGCCGCGCGCGACGCGGGTGAAGACGGGGATGTTGAACAGGCCGATGGCGATGATGGCGTTGATCGCGCCGGGGCCGAAGACGGCGGTGATCATCACCGCCAGCAGCAGGGCCGGGAAGGCGAAGATCAGGTCGTTGCCGCGCATGACCAGCTCATCAACCCAGCCGCCGCGCGCCGCCGCTGTCAGCCCCAGAGGCACGCCGATCCCCGCGCCGATGCCGACCGCCACCAGAGCCACGGCCAGCGAGTTCTGCGCCCCGACCATGATCATCGACAGGACGTCGCGACCGAAATGGTCCGTGCCGAACGGGTGGGCGGCGTTGGGGGCGGTCAGCTTGGCGGCGATGTCCACCGCCTCGACGTCATAGGGCGTCCAGATGAAGGCGATCAGGGCGGTCGCCAGGACCACGGCGGTCAGCACGGCGCCGACGATCAGAGACAGGGGCCAACGCACGCGGGCCTTGGCGACGGGGATGGCGGGGGCGTCGGTCATGCGCGGCGTCCCCTCAGGCGCGGATCGGCGAACAGATAGGCGAGGTCGATCAGGAAGCTGACCAGAACTACGGCGAAGACCAGAACCACCACCACGCTCTGCACCACGATCAGGTCGCGCTGGGTGATGGCCTGGAACACCAGTCGGCCGAGGCCGGGCAGGGAGAAGACGTTCTCGATGATGATGCCGCCCGCCAGCAGGAAGGGGAACTGCAGGCCGAGGATGGTCAGGACCGGAATCCAGGCGTTCCTCAGGGCGTGACGCCACAGGGCCTGATTGACCGACAGCCCCTTGGCGCGGGCGGTGCGAACATAGTCCTCGTTCATTGTGTCGAGCAGGGCGGTGCGCAGGACGCGGGCGAGGATGGCGGCCTGCGGCGCGGCCAACGCCACGGCGGGCAGGATCAGGGCCTTGAAGGCGGGCCAGAAGCCCTGGCCCCAGCCGGGGAAGCCGCCCGCCGAGAACCAGCCGAGGTTCACCGAGAACAGCAGGATCAGCAGCATGGCGATCCAGAAGTTGGGCAGGGCGACGCCGACTTGCGTGACGCCGATCAGGCCGGTGTCGATGGCCGTGCCGCGTCGGCTGGCGGCCATGACGCCAATGGGCAGGGCGACGGTCAGCGACAGGACGGTGGCCATCAGGGCCAGGGGCGCCGACACCGCCAGACGTTCCGCGATCAGGCCGCCGACCGGCACCTGATAGGTGTAGCTGGTCCCGAACTTTCCGGTCAGCAGGTCGCCGAGCCAGGCGAAGTAGCGCTCCAGGCCCGAGCCTTCGAGGCCCATCTGCTGGCGCAGGGCGGCGATGCTTTCGGGGCTGGCGTTCAGCCCCATCATGTAGCTGGCCGGATCGCCCGGCACGACCTGCAGCAGCAGGAAGATGACCACGGTGGCCGCCAGCAGGGTCAGGGCGTGGCCGCCCAGCTTCTTCAGCAGCCAGGCTGCGCCGAAGCGCCAGGCGACGAAGGCCAGCAGGGCGACGCCTGCGATCAGGCTGATCCAGCCCCAGGGCAGGCCGCCGCTCGCGCGTTCGGCGCTGGCGGTCTCAGCCGCGCCCGCGCCGGTCCATCCGGCCCCGGTGACGTCGTTGGCGGCGATGGGACCGTTGATCCACAGGCCGTTCACGTCGGCCTTCCACACGCCGATGCGCGAGGACTGGAACAGGAAGCCGTTGACCGCGTCATCGGCGATGCGGCGTTGCAGGTCGCCCAGCAGACGCAGGCGCGTCGGCTCGTCCGGGGCGGCGTTCACCTGGGCCAGCAGGGCGTCGAAGGCCGGGCTGTCGTAGCCGAAGTAGTAGTCCTTGCGGCCGTAGATGTCGTAGTCCATCGGCTCGACGTGCTCGACGATGGTCAGGTCGAACTGGCGGCGCTTGAATACCTGGTCCAGCCACTGGGCCCACTCCAGATTCTCGATCTTCGCGCGGATGCCCGCCTGGGCCAGTTGCGAGATCAGCACTTCGCCGCTGCGCCGGGCGTAGGGGCGAGGCGGCAGGCGCAGCGTTACGTCGATGCCGTTCGGATAGCCCGCCTCGGCCAGCAGTCGCCGCGCCTTGGCGGGATCGTGGGGATAGAGGCCGGTCAGGTCGACATAGCCCGGCGCCTGACGCGAATAGTGGCTGCCGATCGGCTGGCCGAAGCCGAACATGGCCCCCTGGATCAGGGCGTCGCGGTCGATGGCGTAGGACAGGGCGCGGCGTACCCGCACGTCGTTGAACGGCGCCTTGGTGTTGTTGATGCCCAGAATGACCTTGCCCTCCGACGCGCCGACGACGACGCGGAAGCGCGGGTCGCGCTGGAACTGGGCCACGTTCTCGGGCGCCGGATAGTTGGGGAAGGCGTCCACGTCGCCGGCGCTGACGGCGGCGAAGGCGGCGGTCGGGTCGCTGATGAAGCGGAAGACGACGGTGTTCAGACGCGGCGCGGCGCCCCAGTAGCCGTCGCGGCGCACCAGGGTCAGCTGGCTGCCGCGTTGCCAGGCTTGCAGCGTGAACGGGCCGGTGCCGACCGGGTTAACGGCGTTGGTCGCAGCGCTCTTGGGCGAGACCATGACCGCGTCGCCCCAGGCCAGGACATAGGAAAGGGTCGCCATGGGGCGCGACAGGCGGATGCGCAGGGTCGCCGGATCGACGACCTCGACGGATCGGGTCGGCGCGAACAGGGCCTTTTGCGCGTTGGTCGAGCCCTCGGCGGTGATGCGGTCCAGCGAGAACTTGGCCACCGAGGCGTCGAAGGGCGAACCGTCCGAGAAGGTGACGCCGCGCCGCAGATGGAAGGTCCAACTGAGGCCGTCGGGCGCGGCCTCCCACGACTCGGCCAGTGCCGGGGCGACGGCGCCGTTCTGGGTCAGTTTGGTAAGGCCCTCGAAGACGTTGCCATAGACGACTTCATCCACCGCCGCCGCGGCGCCCGAGGTCGGGTCGAGGTTGGGGGGCTCAAGCGGCAGGCCCAGCACCAGACGGTCGCGGGGGGCAGCCTGGGCGCTGTGCGAACCCAGGGGCGCGAACATCGTCAGGACGACAAGCAGCGCCGTCGCCAGCAGCGACCGCTGCAGCCAAGTCCTTGCGCCTCTCGCTACGCCCTTGTTCACGCCGTCTTGCCTCCCCGTTTCGACCGCTGATCTTCGTCAGCCTACGTCATTCGTTTTCGATCGCATCACTCAATATGGGCAGCTCACCAGGGCTGGCGGGCCAGCGAGGCGGGACAGGCGGCTGTGGCCTCGGTCACGGCGGCGCGGGCGGCCTCGAACTCGACCTTGGCCTTGGCGAAGTCGGCCTGGAAGGCAGGATCGGCCTTCAGCCGCGTGACGATGGTCGCGCCGACGATGCGACCGGCCTCGACGTCGCTGGCGTAGTGGACGCCGCAGACCGCGCGGCTTTCGCCGTAGGCCAGGCCGCGACGCAGGATCTGATCGGCGCGGTCGGGCGCCAGCTCGGCCAGCACCAGCGACCATGCCCAGCCGAGGGCCGAGTGGCCGGACGGATAGGAGCCGCTGGCCCCCAGCCAGCTTTCCGGCGCGATGCAGGTCGGCAGGGATTCGACTACGAAGGGCCGCTTGCGGAAGTAGCCCTTCTTGGCCGGGGTCTGGATCATTTCCAGATCGCCCAGCATCTTGCCCATCAGCAGGGTCAGGGTCGGCATCTTCTCGGGCTCGAACTTGAAGCCCAGGGCGCAGTCGAAGGCGCGCGGCGCGCCGGGCGTCTCGATCTCGTTGTCGGCGCGGGCGATGTCCCAGCGTTCGGTCCCTTCCAGGGCGCGCATCTGGCGATAGGCGGCGATGTCGGCCTGTTCGCGCAGCGAGCCCTCGGCGGGCGGCGGCGGCAGGAAGTTGGCGGCGTTGGGCGTGTTCTCGGCGGTCAGATAGCCGTGCGGATGGTCGCGGAAGCCGGTCCAGAAGGTCACCGGGCCAGCGGCCGGAATGGCCGCGACGGCTTGCGGCGCCTCGACCTGACCGGCGCAGCCGCCGAGGACGAGGGCGGCGGCGAAGGCGGCGGCGCTGATCCGAACGAAGGGCTTGGGCTGCATGGGGGAACTCCTGAAAATCATGCTTCGACGGCGCCGGGCTTGCCAGCCTCGACCACCCAGGACCTGAGCGTCGAGATCGAAGCGTTCGGATCGCGCACGTCGGATATGGCGCGATAGCGGGTGCTCATACGGTCACGCTCGACGTCTATGGCCATATAGCCGCGCACGCGACTGTCGAAGAATTTGACCTGGGGGTTGTTCGGCATGGTGGCCATCAGGCCGTCATAGGTCGGGCCGGTCGAGGTGATGGAGGTGCCGACGAACTCGGTCGCCAGGGTCGGCGAGCCGGGATCGCGGCTGTCGGCCTTGACGTCATTGGTCCAGAAGGAATGGTAGTCGCCGCTGAGGACGACCGGGTTCTGCGGCTTGATGGCGGCCAGGGCGCCGGTCAGACGGTCGCGGGCGGCGGGGAAGCCGTCCCAGGTGTCGGTCCAGTAGCGCGGCTCGGAGCCGTCGGCGCCGCCGAGGCGCAGGCCCGCCATCACCAGGTTCTGACCCAGGATGTTCCAGCGGGCCTTTGACTGGGCCAGGTTGTCGTAGAGCCAGCGCTCCTGCTCGAAGCCGAGGAAGGTGCGCGACGGGTCGAGGCGGTCGGTGCAGGTCGCGTCGGCGACGATCTGGCCCTTGCCGCCGTTGGCGCCGTCGCTGCACGGCTGTTTCGAGCGATACTGTCGCCCGTCCAGCATGAAGAACTCGGCCAGCTGGCCATAGCGGACGCGGCGATAGATGGGCATCTGCATGGCCGCCGACAGCTGTGTACGGCGGATCGGCATGGCCTCGAAGAAGGCCTGATAGGCGGCGGCGCGGCGTTGCAGGAAGTCGCGCGGCGAGACGCCGGAGACCTTTGACCAGACGCCGGAATAGTCGTCCTGAACCTCGTGGTCGTCCCAGACGGCGAGGCAGGGGGCGGCGGCGTGCAGGCGCTGCAGATTGGCGTCGGTGCGGTGCAGGGCGTAGCGGTTGCGATAGCCCGCCAGGGTCGTGGCTTCCTCAAGGTTGTAGGGGCGCACCACCTGATCGGCGCGGTCCGGCCCCAGGCTGTATTCATAGATGTAGTCGCCCAGGAACAGGGTCAGGTCGGGGGCCTCATCGGCCATGTGGCCATAGGCGCTGAAATAGCCGCGCTCCCAGTGGGAGCAGGAGGCGACGGCCAGCCGCAGCTTGTCCAGATGCGCGCCGGCGGCGGGCGTGGTGCGGGCGCGACCGGCCGGGCTCTGCTGGCCCTGGGCGGTGAAGCGATACCAGTAGGGGCGGTCGGCACGCAGGCCCGCGACCTCGACGTGCACGCTGTGGGCGGCGTCGGCGCTGGCGAGGACCTGGCCCGAGGCGGCGATGCGGCGGAACTGATCGTCCGCAGCGACCTCCCAGTGAACGGGGACGGGCGCGGACAGGCCGCCCATGCCGTCGGCGGCCAGGGGATCGGCCGCCAGACGGGTCCAGATAACGAAGCCGTCGGGAGCCGGATCGCCGCTGGCGACGCCGAGCGGGAACAGATAGGCGCCGCCTGCCTGGGCCCGACCGAAGCTGAGCACCGCAGGCGCGACGACCAGGCCCGTCAGCAGGGCGCGGCGATCAAGGCGGGAGGACGGGAAACTCATGAAACAGACGGTCCGCGAGAAACGGGAAAAAGCGGGGGCGAGCCGACCGAAGCCGACCCGCCCCTTCGGGGAAGAGGGTTAGAAGTCCATCGACAGGCGCACGCCGTAGGTGCGGCCCTGGCTGGGCGAGGTGGTCGGACGAGCCGAGCCGTTGAAACCGTTGCGGGTCTCTTCGTAGTAGGTGTTGAAGAGGTTGCGGCCCCACAGACCGACACGCCAGTTGGCGCCAGTCGGGGCGACGCTGAAGTTGGCGTTCCACAGCCAGTAGGCGTCGATGATCGAAGAGGAACTGACCGAATACAGCTCGTCGCGATAGTTGTAGTTGGTCTCGGCGCGCAGCTCCCACCCGGCCATTTCCCAGTCATAGGCGACCGAACCGCCGTAGTTCATCTTGGGGAAGGACAGGCGTTCGCCGGAGCGGTCGTTGGTGATGATGATGTCCCAGGGGCCGTCCGGCGGGTTGGCGGCGTCGGTCTTGGCGCCGTCGATGGCGTTGTATTCATCATACTCGCCGGTCTTGTAGCCGATGTTCTGGCTTATGGTCAGGCCGTCCAGCGGCGCCCAGGTCAGCTCGATCTCGCCGCCGTAGATGTGCGACTTGGGCACATTGGTGATCTTGCCCAGGCGGCCGGTCAGGCGGTCGTATTCCAGGCCCTGAACCTGCTGGTCCTTGTAGTCGTAGTAGAAGAGGGCGCCGTTCAGACGCAGGCGGCGGTCGAACAGGTCCGACTTGATCCCGGCCTCATAGGCGATGACGATTTCCGGCTTGAACGGGGTCGCCGAGGTGGCGTTGTAGGTGGTGAAACCGCCCGACTTCACCCCGCGCGCCACGCTGGCGTAGAAGAGGGCGTCGTCGGTCAGCTTGTATTCCAGACCCAGGCGACCCGAGACCTCGTTCAGGTCGGTGTCGTAGCTGGTGGTCGGCGGGGGCGGATTGGGGGCGACGAAGGTGCCGCCGCTGTCCAGGGTCCGCTCTTCCGTTTCCCAGCGTAGGCCGGCGATCAGGTTCAGCCGCTCATTCACCTGATAGGAGTTGTGGGTGAAGATGCCGAAGGCCGACACCGACTGGCCATAGCCGGTGTTGATCAGGTTCGCGTTGCCCCGGAAGTTTGTATAGAAGCCGCCGTCGATGCTCTCGTCAGCATAGTGGGCGCCGACCATCCAACTGAGCGGACCGTCGCCGTTGGAGCTCAGACGCAGTTCCTGAGCAAAGACGTCAATGTCATTGTAGAAGAAGACGTTCGACTCGTTGAAGCGCGTGCTGTCCCAGTCGTTGAACTCGCTGCGCGAGAAGGTCTGATAGGCGGTGATCGAGGTCAGATCAGCCCAGCCCAGGTTGGCCTTGATGCGGGCGCTGACGTCGAAGCCGTCGTTGTCGCGGAACGGCTTGGCGTTCAGGCCGACCCCGGCCACAGCGGCCATGGCAGGCGAGATGCCCCAGCCGGTGATGCGCCAGGCGGTGTCCTTGGGATAGGTCACGGCGCCGCCCGAGACGGTGTAGGGGCCAAGCAGGCGGAAGCCGCGTCCGTCCGACTTGTCGACCGAATAGGTGGCGGCCAGATCGACGGTCAGGTCTTCGCTGGCGTCCCAGGTCAGACGGCCGCGCACGGCGGTCTTGTTGAGGTCGCCCAGCTTCTCGCCGGTGTCGCGGTGATACTGCCAGGCGCCGCCCTGTTCGGTGACGGCGGCCAGACGGCCCAGCAGGTTGGGCGCGATCTGACCCGAGACATAGCCCTCGACCTTGTAGCGGTCGTAGCTGCCATATTCGGCGTTGAAGCCGGCCTGGAAGTCGGCGGTCGGGGCGTTGGTGATGATATTGACGGCGCCGCCGGTGGTGTTGCGGCCATAGAGGGTGCCCTGCGGTCCGCGCAGGACTTCCATGCGGGCGATGTCGAACAGGGCGCCTTGGGTGGTCACCGTATAGGGGTGGGCCACTTCATCGACATAGATGCCGACGGTCGAGGCGTTGTTCGAGGAGTATTCACGCGCGCCGATGCCGCGAATGCGGAACTGGGGCTGGCCGCCGCCGAACTGGCTGTCGACCTCCATATTGGGGACGGCGTTCTCCAGGTCGTTGACGACCGAGATGCCTTTTTCGTCCAGTTGTTCGCCGCCGATGACGCTGAGCGAAACACCGACATCCTGGCTGGCCTGCTCGCGACGTTGAGCGGTGACGATGATCTCACCAATCGTCGTGGCTTGATGATTGTTGTTATTTGAAGTCGATTGAGCGTTTGCGACAGAAGATGCTGCAATCGTCAGAACGCTGATGGAAGCACTTAGCAGTAACTTTTTCATTGGTTCCCCCTCGTCGGTACGTCTTGTTTTAAGGCGTGCGGCGAATGATCTGTGATAGATGATCGATCAACTTATCGATCTGCGCGCGGCTGATAATCAAAGGAGGCGACAGCGCGATGACATCTCCGGTTACTCGAACCAAAATCCCTTCGTCGAAGGCGGCGTGGAAGACCGCTGTGGCCCGCGCGCCCGGCGCATCAGGGCGGGGCGCCAGTTCGACCGCGGCGACCATGCCCAGGTTGCGGATGTCGATGACGTTCGGCAGGCCCTTCAGACCGTGCACGGAGTCCTCCCAATAGGGGGCCATGTCGCTGGCGCGCTGGAACAGGCCTTCGGTCTCATAGACATCCAGCGTCGCCAGCCCGGCGGCGGCGGCCAGGGGGTGGCCGGAATAGGTATAACCGTGGAAGAATTCGATGCCGGGTGCGGCGGCCTGATTGACCACGGCGTCGTAGATCTCGCTGCGCACCCCGACTGCGCCCATCGGCACGGCGCCGTTGGTCAGACCCTTGGCGCAGACCAGGAGATCGGGGATGACGCCCAGGGTTTCAGACGCGGTCGCGCCGCCGACGCGGCCGAAGCCGGTGATGACCTCGTCGAAGATCAGCAGGATGCCGTGCTGGCGGGTGATCTCGCGCAGGCGCTCCAGATAGCCGACCGGCGGCACGATGACGCCCGCCGAGCCCGACAGGGGCTCGACGATGACGGCGGCGATGGTTTCGGCGCCATGCTCAGCGATCAGGACTTCCAGTTCGTCGGCCAGATGCCCGCCCCAGGTCGGCTGGCCGCGCGAGAAGGCGGCTTCATCCAGGTTCAGGGTGTGCGACAGGTGATCGACACCGGGCAGGGTGGGGAAGCCGCGCCGGTTGTTCTCAAGCCCGCCCACGGAAATGCCGCCGAAGCCGACGCCGTGATAGCCCTTCTGCCGGCCGATCAGGCGGGTGCGTTCGGGATGACCCTTGGCCTGCTGATAGGCCAGGGCGATCTTGAGGGCCGTATCGACCCCCTCGGAGCCTGAACCGGCGAAGAAGACATGGTCGATGTCGGCGGGGAAGAGCATCCCCAGCCGGGCCGCCAACTCGAACACCAGGGGATGGCCCAGTTGGAAGGTCGGGGCGTAGTCGAGCACCTCGGCCTGACGCTGAATGGCCTCGACGATGGGTTTGCGCGCGTGGCCGGCGTTGACGCACCACAGGCCGGCCGTGCCGTCCAGGATCGGGCGACCGTCGGGGGTGAAGTAGTGCATGTCCTTGGCCGAGGCCAACAGGCGCGGTTGGGCCTTGAAGCTGCGGTTCGCGGTGAACGGCATCCAGAAGGGATCAAGGTCGTTGGCGGCCCGTGCGGTCATGCATGCATCCTTTCGAGGCGACCAGTAGTCCTTGAACGGTCGAGGAAGGAAAGACTGTTATTGGTTCGGCCTAACCTGCTGATTTTGCGTCAATAGGAGGCGTGTCGATCAGGAAAGTGGGCGCCCTGATCAGGGGCGGGCTGGAAGGCGTACGGACACCTTCCAGCCCGGCGGCGGCGCTCAATACTGCAGGCTGAGACGCGCGCCGATGGTGCGGGGCCGACCCGGCTGAGCGATGTCGGCGCTGGTGAAGAAGTTGCGCGTCAGGTCGTATTCCTGATCGAACAGGTTGCGCGCCCAGAAGGTGACGGACCAGTTGGCCGTCTCTGGTCCCACGGTCACGCTGGCGTTGGCCAGCCAGTAGGCCTCGACGTCATACTTGGGCCCCAGCCACGACGGGTATTCGTCGCGATAGGAGTAGTTGGTCTCGGCAGTGACGGCGAAGCCGCTGACGGTCCAATCATAGCTGATCGAACCGGCGTAGCTCCAAGCGGGGAAGAGGATGGGGTCGCCCGCCTTGTCGTCATAGATGGCCATGTTGGCGGCGCGCGACGCGGGGACGTCGAGGGCTTCGTACTCGTCATATTCGCCCTTCTTGTAGCTGAGCGATTGACTGATGCGCAGGCCCTGGATCGGCTTCAGCACCGCCTCCAGCTCAGCGCCCCAGATGTGGGACGACGGCACATTGGTAAAGCGTCCAACCGGGCCGTTGGCCCCCCAGACCGCCGACAGCACCTGCTGGTCGGTATAGTCGTAGTAATAGGCCGCGCCGTTGAGCTGGAAGGCGCGCGACGGATCGGCCTTGAAGCCCACTTCGTAGGCCCAGAGGATTTCCGGGTTGAAGGGTTCGATGCCGCTGCGGTTGCCGGTGTTGTAGGTGGTGAAGCCGCCCGACTTGGCGCCCCGGCTGGCCGAGCCGTAGATCAGCAGGTTGTCGGTCGGTTTGAACTCCAGCGCCGCCTTGCCGGTCAGGGGGGTCATCTTGGTGTCGACCGTGGTCGGCGGCAGGGCGGTGGCGCCGCCGAAGGCCGAGCCGAAGCCCTGGAGCTCGCGGGTTTCTTCCTCGTAGCGCAGACCCAGTATGGCCTTCAGCTTGTCGGTGAAGGCGTATTCCGCCTGCCCGAACAGGCTCCATGACTCGACCGTCTGGTCGTAGGTGACCTGAGCGTAGGTGCCGTAGATGTCGATGAAGTCCGAGAAGTAGCGCTCGTTCAGGTCCTGCTTGGAATAGTAGAAGCCGGCGACCCAGGTCAGGTCGCTGTCATTGTCCGAGGCCAGGCGCAGTTCCTGAGACAGCACGTCCACGTCGCTGCCGAAGAAGGTGTCGGCTTCAACCGAGGCGCTGGAGTCCCAGTCGCCGTATTCGCTGCGGTCCAGGGTCTCGTAGCTGGTGATGCTGGTCAGGTTCATGCCCTTGAGCGCCAGGTTGGCGTTCAGCGACGTGCCCCAGGACGAGTTGTCCCGACCTGGCTTGGCGTTGACGTCACGGCCGATCGAGGCGGCGAAGCGAGGGGACAGGCCCCAGCCGGTCTTGGAGTGGTCCTTGTCGGCGGGGATGAGCGGGCCGGTTCCGCCGCGCGTGCGCAGGTCGCTGAGCAGGTAGAGGCCCTGGTTTTCGGACTTGTCGATGCCGCCGTGGACGTCCAGCAGCAGCGACAGGCTTTCGCTGGGGTCCCAGGCCAGCAGGGCGCGGGCGCCGGTGCGGTCGGCGTCGCCGAGCGATTCGCCGGTCGTACGGTTGCGCTGCCAGGCGCCGCCCTGTTCTGTCGAGACGGCCAGGCGGCCGCGCAGTCCGCCCGCCAGCGGACCGGAGACGTGGCCCTCGGCGCGGAACAGGTCGTGGCTGCCCCACTCGGTCATCAGGCCGGCTGACAACTCCTCGGTCGGGCGCTTGGTGACGAAGCTGATGGCCCCGCCGGTGGTGTTGCGGCCGTAGAGGGTGCCCTGCGGACCACGCAGGACCTCGACGCGATCGATGTCGAAGATCAGGCCCTGGGTCATGACCGGGACCGGATAGGCGACCTCGTTCACATAGACGCCGACGGTGGGCGAGTTGTTGGAGGCGTAGTCCTGGAAGCCGACGCCGCGCATGCGGAACTGGGCCGCGCCGCCGCCGAAGGCAGGTTCGACCTCCAGATTGGGCGTGGCGTTCTGAAGCTGGTTGACGTTGGTGATGCCCTGTTGCGTCAGGCTTTCGCCGCTGAGGACGCTGAGGGCGATACCGACGTCCTGGGCCGCCTGTTCGCGGCGCTGGGCCGTGACGATGACTTCGTCGATCGTCGTGGCGCGGTCAGGCGGGGCCTGCTGGGCCATGGCGGTGGTGGAACACAGGGCTGCGAGCGCCCCAACGGATACGCTGACCAAAAGACGATTCATCGTCTCATCCCTCCCATGACGCCGCGTGGACCGTTCTCAGCGGTCTTGCTGCGGCTGCGAACGGAACAGTGGTTCCGTCCTTCCTGCATCTATCCTCGGCCTCAAAAATTGTGCAACGCAGCAAGCGTCGCTATTTGCCTGACGGCTTCCCGGTGTCATCCCTTTGTCACGCACGAAGTAGCTGGCGAAATGAGATCCTCGGCAAGACTGTTTCTTGAGGGGGCCAATTCGCTGACAAATCGAGGATTTATATTTTTCTTGCTCAGTATTCCGATCAATCGCAACGCGGTCGTCAGAAGGTGGGCGGCGTGCAGGCGCTGATGACGACGCAGGGGGTGTCGCCGACATTGCGGAATCGGTGCGGCAGGGTGCTGGGAAACAGATAGCCGTCGCCCGCTTTGAGCACTCGCGATTGGCCGTCGACGGTGACTTCCAGGCGACCGGAAATGATCAATCCGCCTTCCTCGCCCTCGTGGGACAGCATCACGCGCCCGCTGTCCGAACCAGGCTGATAGGTCTCGTGCAGGATCTGCAGGCTGCTGTCCTGGCCCGAGCCGAGCTGGCGGTAGGAGACCTCGCCGCGCGAGATGTCGGTCAGTTCGTCGTGGCGATAGAAGTGCTTGGTCGGGGTCTCGAACTCGGAGCTGAAGAACTCGCCGAGCGACACCCCCGCCGCATCCAGCAGGCGCTTCAGCGAGCCGACTGAGGGGCTGGTGCGGCCGCTTTCGACCAGGCTGACGGTGCTGGACGGCACGCCTGCCTTTCGCGCCAGAGCGCGCTGCGACAGGCCGAGGCGGTCGCGAAGGGCGCGCAGGCGCGGCCCGATGATGTTGTCGCCGTCGTCTCCGTCTCCGCGCGCCATCTCACTCATCCTCGCTTGCGGGTCAGCAGGTCATAGGCCGCGCGGGCCATGACCTTGGCCGAGTTGGTCATGTCGTCGATGCCGACCCATTCGTCGGGCTGGTGCGCCAGGTCGAGCACGCCGGGGCCATAGGCGATGCAGTCCTTCAGCTTGCCGATGCGGTCGATGTGCTTCTGATCATAGGTGCCGGGCGAACAGACGAACTGGGCCTTCTTACCCAGCACAGTCTCGATGGCGGCGGCGGTGGTGCTGGCGACCGGGCCGTCGCGGTCGGCCATGCTGGGCGCCACCTGGAACAGGTCGCGCATCTCATAGCGGAAGCCGTGGCGCTGGGCCGCCAGGCCGTCGAGGATGGCCTTCACCTCGCCCTTCACGTCGTCCAGCGTCTCCTCGATCAGGAAGCGGCGGTCGATGATCATGCGGCTGGAATCGGCGACGCAGGGCGCGGGCAGGCCGTCAAAGCCCTCGGCTTGGCCGCCGTGGATGGAATTGATGTTCATCGTCGACTGACGGGCGCCTTCCGGCACGACCGGCATGTCGGAATGGCGGGCGGCCATGGCGGGATAGAGCTTGCTCTCGAACTCCTCCATCACCGCGCCCATGTGGCGGATGGCCGAGTCGCCCAGGAAGGGCATGGAGCCGTGGGCGATGCGGCCCTTGGTCTCGATCTCGGCCCACCAGACGCCGCGGTGGCCGATGCAGACCCGGTCCACGTTCAGCGGCTCGGGGATGATGACGTGGTTGACGCGGGGCTCCGAGAACCAGCCGCGCTCGGCCAGATAGGCGACGCCGCCATAACCGCCCGACTCCTCGTCCACCGTGCCGGAAATCTCCAGCGCGCCGGGCAGGGGCAGGCCGGAATCGATCAAGGCCTCGACGGCGATGATGGAGGCGGCCAGGCCCCCCTTCATGTCGCAGGCGCCCCGGCCATAGACCTTGCCGTCCTTCACCTCGCCGCCGAAGGGATCGACGGTCCAGCCGGCCCCGACCTCGACCACGTCGATATGGCTGTTGAAGTGGACGCAAGGCCCCGGTTCGGAGCCGGTCCAGCGGGCGATGACGTTGGTGCGGGGATATTTGTCGCTGTCGCCGGGCGAGCCCTCGCCGCGCACATATTCAACGGTGAAGCCGCGTTTCTTCAGCCGCTCGCCAATGTATTCGGCGCAGGGGCGATAGGCCTCGCCCGGCGGATTGACGGTGGGAAAACGGATCAGGTCCTGGGTCAGGGCGACCAGGTCGTCGGTGCGGCCGTCGATTAGCTCCATGACGGTCTGCAAGGTGGGGGCGCTCATCGGTCGGACCTCACTGGGACGCTGACAGGTGGTCGAGCGCGGCCAGCACCGCCTCGGTCATCTGAAGGGTGGAGACGGGGGCGACGCCGGCTTCGGCGATATCCGGGGTGCGGACGCCCTGGGCCACGACGCGGCGCACCGCGCGTTCCAGCAGGTCGGCCTGTTCCGGGGCGTTGAAGGAGTGGCGCAGGCACAGGGCGAAGGACAGGATGGTGCCAATGGGATTGGCGACGCCCTGTCCCGCGATGTCGGGCGCCGAGCCGTGGATCGGCTCATAGAGGGCGCGGCTGCGGCCGGGGTTTTCCAGCCCTGACAGCGATGCCGAGGGCAGCAGGCCCAGCGACCCGGTCAGGGCGGCCGCCGCATCCGACAGGATGTCGCCGAACAGGTTGTCGGTGACAATGACGTCGAACTGGGCGGGGCGGCGGACCAGTTGCATGGCGCAGTTGTCGGCGTACATATGGCTGAGTTCCACGTCGGGATAGTCGGCGGCGACCTCGCTGGCTACGGTGCGCCACAGGGCGCCCGTCTCCATGACATTGGCCTTGTCCACCGAGCAGACACGGCCCTGACGACCGCGCGCGATCTCGAAGGCGACGCGACAGACGCGGGCGATCTCGGCCTCGGTGTAGGCCTGGGTGTCATAGGCGCGGCGCTGGCCGTCGGGGCTGACTTCGTTGGCGCGGGGCAGGCTGAAATAGACCCCCGCCGTGGCCTCACGCACGATCAGGATGTCGAGGCCGCGGATCAGGTCGGGCTTCAGCGCCGAGGCGTCCAGCAGTTCGTCGAAACAGACGGCGGGGCGCAGGTTGGCGTAGAGGTCCAGCGCCTGACGCAGCCGCAGAATGCCCATCTCGGGCCGCTGGGCGCGGGGCAGGTGGTCCCACTTGGGTCCGCCGACTGCGCCGAACAGGACGGCGTCAGAGGCCAGCGCCTGCTCCACCACGTCCTCGGCGACCGGCGCGCCCACGGCGTCGATGCTGGCCCCTCCGGCCAGTCCCTCGCTCAGTTCAATTCGCAGCCCGGCGTTCCGGGCAAACCAGTCGGCGACGCGCAGGGTCTCACGGATGATCTCCGGCCCGATGCCGTCGCCCGGTAGGACGAGCAGCTTGAAGGGGCGGTCAGATGCAGCGGCCACCGTCCACCTCCATGGCCACGCCGGTGATCATCGAGGCGTCGTCCGAACAGAGGAAGGCGGCGGCGGCGCCCATGTCCTCGGGCGTCGAGAAGCGGCCGATGGGGATGGAGGCCAGGAACTTGGCCCGCACCTCGGGCGTGTCGGCGCCCATGAAGGTCTTCAGCAGGGGGGTGTCGCCCGCCACCGGGTTCAGCGCGTTCACGCGGATCTGGAAGGGCGCCAGTTCGACCGCCATGGCCCGCGTCGCCGTGATGACCCAGCCCTTGGAGGCGTTGTACCAGGTCAGGTTGGGCCGGGGGCTGACGCCGCCCGTCGAGGCGATGTTGAGAATGGCGCCGGACCCTTGCGCCTTCATCGCCGGGACGAAGGCCTTCGACATCAGATAGATGGAGCGCATGTTGACGTTGGCGATGCGGTCGAACATCTCGTCCGACAACTCGTCCAGCGGCTGGGGCGTGTGGCCGACGCCGGCGTTGTTGACCACGATGTCGACCCCGCCCAGCAAGCGATTGGCGGTCTCGGCCAGTGCGGCGACATCGGCGGCGCTGGACACATCGACCTGTACGCCCAGTTCCGCGTCGCCCAGTTCAGCGGCCAGGACGCGGGCTGCGTCGCCGTTCAGGTCGGCGACGATGACGCGGGCGCCTTCCTCGGCGAAGCGACGCGCGATGCCGGCGCCGAAGCCGGAGGCCCCGCCCGTGACGATCGCTCGCTTGCCCTCCAGCCGCTTCGATCTGTTCTCCCCCAAGACGCTACTCCCTGTGCGCTATCCGTGATGGGCCGCGACGGTCTTGAGGGTGGTGAAGGCGTAGAGCGCTTCGAACCCCTTCTCGCGACCGTGGCCCGATTTGCCGACACCGCCGAAGGGCAGTTCAACCCCGCCCGCCGCGCCATAGTTGTTGATGAAGACCTGTCCGGCCCGCAGCCGCTTCGCCAGCCGCATCTGCCTCCCGCCGTCGTTGGTCCAGACCCCGGCGACCAGGCCGTAGTCGGTGCCGTTGGCGATGGCGACCGCGTCGTCTTCGGTGTCGAAGGGGATGACGACCACGGCGGGGCCGAAAATTTCTTCCTGCGCCAGGGCGTGATCCGGGGCCACGCCCGCGAACAGGGTGGGGCGCACATAGTGGCCGCCGGCGGGGGCGTCGGCGACGATCTCGCCCTGGGCCGCGATCAGGCCGGCCTGCGCGCCGAGGTCCAGATAGCGGTCCACCATCGCCTTCTGCTTGGCCGAGATCAGCGGCCCCACGTCGCGGTCGTCGATGGCGGCGCCGACCCTGAGCGCGCGATAGCGTTCGCTCATCCGCGCTACGACCTCGTTATAGACGCCGCGCTGGACAAGGATGCGCGATCCGGCGGAACAGGTCTGGCCCGCGTTCTGGACGCCGGCGTTGACCAGGAAGGGCAGGGCCTTGTCCAGATCGGCGTCGTCGAACACCAGTTGCGGCGACTTTCCGCCCAGTTCCAGCGTCACCGGCACGGCGTTGATCGCCGCCGCCTGCTGGATGGCCACGCCCACCCCGGTCGAGCCGGTGAAGGACAGGTGGTTGATCCCCGGATGGGCCGCCAGCGCTGCGCCCGCCTCGGCCCCCGTGCCGGTCACGACGTTTAGCGCGCCGGCGGGCAGGCCGCAGTCGGCGGCGATATGGGCGAAGGCCAGGGCCGTCAGCGAGGCCTGTTCAGCGGGCTTCAGCACCACGGCGTTGCCGACGCACAGAGCGGCAACGACCGAGCGGCCGATGATCTGCATCGGATAGTTCCAAGGGATGATGTGGCCCGTCACCCCGTGCGGCTCGCGCAGGGTGTAGACCGTGTAGCCGTCGAGGAAGGGGATGGTCTCGCCGTGCAGCTTGTCTGCCGCCCCGGCGTAGAACTCCAGATAACGGGCCAGGGCGACCACGTCGGCCCGCGCCTGCTTCAGCGGCTTGCCGACATCCAGCGCCTCCAGTTGGGCCAGCATGTCGATGCGGGCCTCGACCTCGCGGCCCATGCGCGCCAGCACCCGGCCGCGCTCGGCCGCTGTCATCCGGCTCCAGGGGCCGTCCAGCGCCGTGCGCGCGGCTTGAACCGCCGCGTCGATGTCTTCGGCGCCGCCCGCCGCCAACGCGCCCATGGGCTCGCCGGTCGAGGGGTTCTCAACGGGCAGGACGCCGCCGCCGGCCGGCGCGCGCCACTGGCCGGCAATGAAGACCTGATCGGTAGGGAAGGGCGCGATCATAAAACCAAGCTCACCATCATCGCTCGCCGTCGCGAACGCTCACGGATCAGTGGGCATGATTATCGATTACGCAACAAGCCCTTTATGGCGTGAAGCTAAGTCACTGATCTTTGGTTTCGAGTGATCGGAATCATGAGCGAATGACGCGATCATGATCATGATCGACAGGCCATCCGCGCCGCCACGACGGCATGGGCCCGAAGGCCTGACTATCGGTTCTGATGGTCTGAAACGGCCTGAAAGGCCGGTGGCGGAGAGGGTGGGATTCGAACCCACGGTACGCTTCCACGTACGCCGCATTTCGAGTGCGGTACATTCGACCACTCTGCCACCTCTCCGCGGGGCCGATATTCGCTTGGTCGAGCGAGGGGCTTCTCTAGTCAAAGGCGCGGCGGGCCGCAAGCGATTCTGAGCAAGAAATTCGATAAAAGTTTCAGCGCTGTCCGGGCAGGGTCAGGCCGGGGGCGGGACCGCCCAGGGGATCGGCGCCGACGAAGCGGAAAAGCTCTGCCGGACGACCCCCGGTATCGCTGGCAAACACCCCCGTGGCCTGGACCAGGCCGGCGCGTTCGACGCCGCGACGGAAGTTCTGCTTGTGCAGGGAAAGCCCGGCCACGGCCTCGGCGGCGGCCTGCAAGGCGGACAGGGTGAAGGTGTCGGGCGTCAGGTCGAACAGGACCGGCCGATACTTCAGCTTGGAGCGCAGACGGCCGAGCGCCGTGGCGACGATGCGGCGGTGGTCCGAGGCCATGGGCAGGTCGGGCAGGGCGGTGGAGGCGGGCCGGTCATGGTCGCGGGCGGACTCGGCGACCAGGCCGGCCTCATAGAGCAACTCATAGCGTTCCAGCACTCGTTCCTCGTTCCAGCGGCGATCCGGCGTCAGGGCGAACAGACTCTCGGCCCGGCCCAGGCGGCGGGCGTCGTCGGCGGCCCAGGCGCGCAGGGCGGCCTCCAGCGTCGCCATCACGGCGGGCGGACCGTTGCGCCAGTCCTCCCACGGAAAGATGTCGAAGGCGGGGGTCCAGGCGGCGTCCAGGCCGGGGGCCTCGGGCGCCTCGGCGGTCAGGGCCAGATAGCCCACCGAGACCTCGCGGGCGCGCTCAGGGCCGGGCGTGGCGCGCGGTGAGGCGCGGCCCGCGTCGCCGAAGGTGTAGAGCTGTTCGACAAAGCCGAGCGGAAAGCCTGTCTGTTCAGTGACGAAGGCACGCAGGGCCAGCTCGAAGGTGCGGTCGCGCGCCGGGTCGAAGGGGCCGAAGGGAAGCGCCGGGGCGCCATCGGCGGCATGGGTGGTCAGGACCACGGCCTGGCCGGCGCGCAGGGCGATGACCACGGCCGACAGGCCGATCCGCACGCCTTGTTCGCCCCCTTGCGCCATTCAGTCCCTATTCCGTGTGCCAGGCGTCGGCGCCGGGCAGGATGCCGACAGCTTCGGCCAGAACGCGGTAGCGGTCCAGATAGCGTTGCTGCGCCACCGAGGCGGGCAGGGGGTCGATGATCAGGTCATAGCCAGGAGGCGGCGCGCCGAAGATCTGCAGCGACTCGCGGCGGTTGAAGCCGGCCAACTGCGTGGCCTCATAGAAGGCGCAGGCGCGGTCGGCCTTCTTGATCAGGGTCTTGATCGTCTGGGGCGTCTTGGGCGGCAGTTGGAAGCGGACGTGGATGGCGGCTTCCAGCCGGGCCTCGAAGTCCTTGTAGCCGGCGCCCAGGGCCGACTTGAACGGCGAGATCATGTCGCCGATCACATATTCCGAGGCATCGTGCAGCAGGGCGGCCAGGCGCCATTTCGGCTCCAGCCCCGGCCGGATGTGGGCGGCGATTTCCTCGACCACCAGCGAATGCTGGGCGACCGAGAAGGCGTGCTCGCCGATGGTCTGGCCGTTCCAGCGCGCGACGCGGGCCAGGCCGTGGGCGATGTCCTCGATCTCGATGTCGAACGGCGAGGGATCGAGCAGGTCGAGGCGACGTCCTGACAGCATCCTCTGCCAGGCGCGCGGGGGCTTGGGGGTTCTGGGCTTGGGCTTGAGCGCCAGGTCGTCGTGTTCTTCAGCCAAGGTCGGGGTCCTGCGCATGGGGCAGGTGAGGTGACGCATCCCGAACGCCCGATCAAGGGCAGGCGTTGCGATTCGTGGGGGTTAATCCCCGACGTTCAGCGTCACCAGGGCCTTGGCGGCCTCGAACACACGGTTTTCATTGCGATCCTTGCCGCGCACGGTGGCGACGACGATGGGGCCGCCCGAGGGGCCGCGCGCTTCATAGCCGACCACGCGCCAGCCGGTGCTCGACGACTGATCGGCGGTCATCATGAAGGTGGCGCGGACCGCCTCGCCCGGCGAACTGGTGCGAATGCGGGCGCCGCTGTCATTGGCGTCGATCGCCACGGCGTCGGCGTCCGAGCTCGAGCCTGAGTTGGTGCGGACATTGACCTGGCTGTTCTTGTCGTCGGCGCGGATCGTGATTCCGCCTATCCGAATGTTGGCGCGGTCGCCGTCGGCGTCGATATGCATGCCGGGCAGGCGAACCGTCGCCTTGTCGCCCTGGGCGTCGATACGCACGCCGGGGGCGCTGATGTGGGCCGAATCCGCAGTTGCGTCGGCAGCAGCTTCCGCCTGGGCGGCGGCGCGCTCGGCCTCCGCGCCCGCCCGTTCGGCGTCCGCTTCCGCCCTGGCGGCGTCGGCTTCAGCGCGCGCGGCCTCGGCGCGGGCGCGATCCTCGCTGGCGCGGGCTTCGGCCAGGGCTTCCGGCAGGTCGGCGCTCAGACGGTTCTCGAAGCCCTTCAGGGCGTCCTGCACCGAGCCGCCGTTCAGGGCCACCAGGTGCAGGGTGACTTCGGACCCGCGTGGGCCGCTATAGACGCAGGTGGCGCCGTCGGCGCGGGCCGAGCCCTTGCGGGTCAGAACCCCCTGGGTTTGCGGGCATTGCAGGGCGTCGACCACCTTCAGGACTCCGGCGACGTCCTTGCCGGACGAAGTCGTGGTGATGCGCACCGTGCCGCCGTTGTCGCAGGCGGCGGTCATCAGCGCGAGGGCGCAGGCGGGCCAGAGGAGATGATGCATGGTCGGCTCCTTTTCGGCTCCGATTGTGCGCGCAAGGCGCAGCTATTCCAGTGAAATCGCGGTAATCGAAGGCGGCGGGATCGCGGCTGGTTCAGGAACCGGGGCGGGCGCCTTCGCGACGGTTCAGGAAGGCCAGGCGCTCGAACAGGTGCACGTCCTGCTCATTCTTCAGCAGGGCGCCGTGCAGAGGCGGGATCAGCTTGCCAGGTGTCTTTTCGCGCAGGGTCTCTGGCGAAACATCGTCGACCAGCAGCAGCTTCAGCCAGTCCAGCAGTTCCGACGTCGAGGGCTTCTTCTTCAGGCCCGGCGTGTCGCGGATCTCGTAGAAGGTGCGCAGGGCCTCGGCCACCAGTCGCGGCTTGATGCCGGGGAAGTGCACCTCGACGATGTCCTGCATGGTCTCGGCATCCGGGAAGCGGATGTAGTGGAAGAAGCAGCGGCGCAGGAAGGCGTCCGGCAGTTCCTTCTCATTGTTGGAGGTGATGACGACCACGGGACGGACCTCGGCGCGGATCGTCTCGTCCGTTTCCTGGACGTAGAACTCCATGCGGTCGAGTTCCTGCAGCAGGTCGTTGGGGAACTCGATGTCGGCCTTGTCGATCTCGTCGATCAGCAGGACGGGGCGGACGGGGGCGGTGAAGGCCTCCCACAGCTTGCCCTTCTTCAGATAGTTGCGCACGTCATGGACGCGCTCGTCGCCCAACTGGCTGTCCCGCAGTCGGGAGACGGCGTCGTATTCATAGAGGCCGTTGTGGGCCTTGGTCGTCGATTTGACGTGCCAGGTGATCAGGGGCGCATTCAGCGCGCGGGCCAGTTCATAGGCCAGAACCGTCTTGCCGGTGCCCGGCTCGCCCTTGATCAGCAGGGGACGCTCCAGCGCCACCGCAGCATTGACGGCGACCTTCAGGTCGTCGGTGGCGATATAGTTGGACGTGCCTTCGAACCGGCTCATGAGCGACCTGCTCCTATCGGGGGGAGTAGAGCAGGTAGCTTATCAAGACGCGCCTGAACAGACCGCGCGGCGGCGCCCGTCAGGTGATGCGCTTGGCCGAGACGGGATCGCTGGCGGGGAAGGTTTCCTCGACGCCCTCGTCGATCAGGGCCTCCTGACGGTTTTCGGCGTCCTTTTCCTTGTCCTTCAACTGGTCCGGCTTGCCTTCCTCACGCGCGGCGCGCTTGGACGGCGCGGTGTTGGGGTCGGCGTCTTCCTGGGCCTTGGTAGGATGATGTTCGCTCATGCTCGCTCCTCGTTGTCGGGGCCGTAACCCAGGTCCGCGATGTCGTCGTCGGACAGGCGTTTGGCTTCCCAATGGGCGGCGCTGGCCTGCGCGCCGCGCTGATTGCGCATCAGACCGGCATAGACCAGTTCGATTTCGTCCGGGCTGGAAGCGACTTCGCCGGCGCTGTCGGCCTCGCTCAGGCGGACCGAATCCACGCCCAGCAAGGCGTCGGCTTCGGCTTCGACGCCGTCCAGCGCCAGATCGCCGTCCAGGTCGCGATCATCCTCGTCGAAGGTCTCGTCGTCGGCGTCGCCGTCGGCCTGGGTGACGTCCAGAACATCATCGGCTTCGTCCAGCGAAAGCTCGCCTTCGCCCTCGTCGTCGATGTGGGTCTCGTCATAGACCTCGGCTTGATCCTGAGCGTCGAAATCGGTTTCCGGCCTGCTCATCTGCGCCTCCTAGCTGAAGACGTAACGGCGCAGGCTGGCTCGACGTTCCGTTCTTTCGAGGGGCTTGAAGCACGCGGGTTTTTCCGCAGCGGCGAGTGAAGGGATGGTTAACCACGTTGCTTTACAGTTCATCAGCCGCCGACCCTCCAGGTTGGGGTGCGCTACGGAGATCCCCTTTGCCGCTGAAACTATCGCTCAAGCCCGGCGAGAAATTCGTCCTGAACGGCGCTGTTGTTCAGAACGGCGACCGGCGCGGCGTGCTGGTCCTGCAAAACAAGGCCAGCGTGCTGCGTGAAAAGGACATCATGCAGCCCGAAGAGGCGGTCACGCCCGCGCGCCGCATCTATTTCCCGGTCATGATGATGTATCTGGATGAGGCCGAGGCGCCGAAATTCTATGATGAATTCGCGCTGCGCCTGACGGAGTTCATGGGGGCGATCCGCAACCCGGATGTTCTGGCGGAGTGCGTGTCCTGCTCCAAGCATGTTCTGGCGCGGCAGTACTACAAGGCCCTGATGGGCGCCCGTAAGATCGTCGATTACGAAGACCAAAGGCTCGGCAATGTCGCTTCAAGCGTACAAGACGGCGGCGACGCGGGCTGAATCACCGCGCGAAATGGAATACCGGCTGTTCGGCCAGGTGACGCGCGCTCTGATGCACGCGTCCACGGTCGACAAGTCCGACATTACGACCCGGATCGACGCGATCGACTGGAACCGCCGGCTATGGTCGACCCTGTCCAGTTCATGCAGCGAGCCGTCTAACGCCATGCCGCAAGCGCTGCGGGCCCAGATCATTTCTCTGGACCTGTTCATCGGCCGGCACAGCTCGGCGGTGATGCGCGGCGATGGCGATTTCGAAACTCTGATCGACATCAACCGCATGGTGATGCAGGGCCTGGCGCCGCCGGCCCAGGCCGCGTGACGGCCGCTTGATCACGAAGGCGGGAGCGGGCTTTACGAGGGGCCGCGACCGGTCCTAGCCTGACCTTCCTGTTCAGCAGTCGAAAGGAGGTGGCCAGTGTCTCATTGTCATCAATCGCGAGCGAAGGCCGCGATCTGGACCTCGCGTGAGGCCCGGGCCTGATCCTTAGGGAAGGCAGCGGTCAGACCGTTCGCGGTCAGACAATGAAGCGTCGCTGAGGCAACCCGGCGGCGCTTTTTTGTGAGAAGGGAAGGCGCGGCGCGGTTGTCAGAACAGCGTGCCGACCCAATGGGCGATGCCGTGAATGATGGCGACGACCGTGGTCCAGACCAGAGCCAGATAGACGCCGCAGACCGCCGTTCCGATCAGGCCGGCGATGATGAAGACGCCATCCCTCTGGATGATGGCCAGGCCGAAGATCGCTAGCGTCAGGCCGGGCAGGGCGTCGCCGAACGGCACCGGCAGAGCCATCATCAGAGCCAGAAGAATGCAGATAATCCCGACGACGACATCGGCGAGTTCACCCGTCAGGACCGGGATGCGGGGACGGGTCAGGCGTTCCACCTGACGCAGGCGCGGCAGGATCTTCTGGCTGGCGCTCTGATAGGTGGCGCGGCTGACCGAGGCCTTCATCAGCCAGCGGGGCAGCCAGACCTTGTCGCGTTGCAGAGCCAGTTCGGCGGCGATCAGGATGATGGGAACGGAAAAGACCGCCTTGCCGCCCGGCGGCCAGGGAATCAGGGCCATCAGCGACAGCATCAGGATGACGGCGCCGAAGCCGCGCTCGCCGAAGGCCTCGACCATTTCCCTGAGGCTCAGTTGAGGGTCGTCGCCATAGCCGAGAGATTCCAGAACGTCCGAAAACGTCCGGTCCTCATCCGGCGGCAGGGGCGTGGAAACAAGCGTCATCAGGCGAGACTCGGGGAGCGAAGGTTCGCCAAGTTAGGGGCGGCGCGAACCCTGCGCCATCCCTGACGCGCCGGGTGCGGCTTAATGTTTCGTCACGTGCTCGGGCTTGCCCTTGCGAGGCGTGTGGGCGAACTCTTCCAGCTGTTTTTCGCTCATCGATTCCAGCATGGATTTCGAGGCGCCCTTCAGCTTGGACTTGGGCGTCTCGCCGCGCTTGGCGGACAGAGCGGCTCCGGCGGCCTTTTGCTGAGCGGCGGATTTGGCGGGCATGGCGGCTCTCCTGCGTGAGCAGGGAAAACCGTCCGCCCGCCGTGTCGTTCCGTCAGCCCAGAAGCTCGCGTCCGATCAGGAAGCGGCGGATTTCATTGGTGCCGGCGCCGATGTCGTAGAGCTTGGCGTCGCGGACCAGGCGTTCGACCGGCCATTCCTTGGTGTAGCCGGCGCCGCCCAGGGCCTGAACGGCCTCCAGCGACACCTTCACCGCGTTTTCCGAGGCCAGCAGGATGGCTCCGGCGGCATCGTAGCGGGTGGTCTTGCCCTGATCGCAGGCGCGAGCCACGGCATAGACATAGGCGCGGGCGCTGTTCAGAGCGACATACATATCGGCGACCTTGGCCTGCATCAGCTGGAAGTTGCCGATGGCCTTGCCGAACTGCTTGCGCTCGCGGACGTAGGGCAGGACCACGTCCAGCGCCGCCTGCATGATGCCCAGGGGGCCGGCCGACAGGACGGCGCGCTCATAATCCAGGCCGCTCATCAGCACGCCGGCGCCGCCGCCGACCGGACCCATGACGTTCTCTTCGGGGATCTCGCAATCCTCGAACACCAGCTCGGCGGTGTCGGAGCCGCGCATGCCCATCTTGTCCAGCTTCTTGGAGACGCTGAAACCCTTCATGCCGCGTTCGACCAGGAAGGCGGTGCAGCCCTTGGAGCCGGCCTCGGGATCGGTCTTGGCGTAAACGACCAGGGTGTCGGCCGAGGGGGCGTTGGTGATCCAGAACTTGGTGCCGTTCAGGACGTAGCGGTCGCCCTTCTTGTCGGCGCGGGTGCGCATCGACATGACGTCCGAGCCCGAGCCGGCCTCCGACATGGCCAGGGAGCCGACGTGCTCGCCCGAGATCAGTTTGGGCAGATACTTGTGCTTCTGTTCGGGCGTGCCCCAGCGGCGGATCTGGTTGACGCACAGGTTGGAGTGGGCGCCGTAGGACAGGCCGATCGAGGCCGAGGCGCGCGACACTTCTTCCATCGCCACGACGTGTTCGAGATAGCCGAGGCCGAGGCCGCCGAACTCTTCTTCCACCGTGATGCCGTGCAGGCCCAGTTCGCCCATTTCGGGCCAGAGCTCACGCTTGAACTCGTTCTTCTCGTCGATCTCGGCGGCGAGCGGGGCCAGCCGGTCGGCGGCCCAGCGGGCGGTGGTTTCACGAATGGCGTCGGCGTTCTCGCCGAGGCCGAATTCCATGGATTGGGGCGCGAAGGGAATGCTCATGCCGCAAGGCGTAGCATCGCGCACGCGCTTCGCAAAGCGGCCTTATACGACGCGTTTATCGTTCCGCTTGCGGGTCAGGTTCCAGCCCGCCACGCCAATGAAGATAAGGCCGATGACAGCCAGAACCCCGCCGATCAGGATCGTGCCGTCGGTGGCCTGATGGCCCGCGAGCGCACGGCGGAAGGCGGCGATTCCCGCTGCGAAGGCTAGAAGGCCGATGCCGCCGATGAAGACCACAGCGCCGGTGTCGTTCAGCACCGGCGCGGCGGCGCGTTTCTCGTGGCGCAGAACCTGAACCGTGGCGGGCTGACCTTCCTCGAGCGAAGCCTCGGTGCGGGCGCCGGGACCGTGAACCGGGGCCGTCAGCAGCAGGTCCAGCGGCGCGGGCCGGTCGGGCGCGGCGTCGAACAGGGCGCGCTCGGCCGAGCGGCGGCGATAGGGGGCGTCGACGGCGGGCTGAACCCGGTCGGGCCAGCCGCTCAGGGCCTCGGCGGCGCGGGCCGGGGCGCCGGCGTTCAACTGCTCCAGCACGTCGGAGCCTTCAAAGCGCTGGACGCCGACCGAGAAGATGAAGCTGGCCAGGGCGTCGAACTGATGCTGGTTCAGGGGGATCGACACGCGGCTGTTGATGGCCTCGACAATGGGCAGCAGGTCGTACTGCAGCAGCAGTTCGGCCTCGGTCTCGGTGATCGTCGCGCCGGGGCGGGCCGATTTCACATGGCCGTAGCCGATCACCGGCGTCCCGTCGCGACGACGCACGGTCCGGGGGCGAAAGCCCTCGAAGCTCTTGATCAGAAGCAGGCCCTCGCGGGACACCTTCAGACGCTGGGACGTGGCTGCGGACACGGAATGACCCATTTCGAAACGGGCGCGCTCGCCCGCAAGGCGAAGCAGCAAGCCGCGTTCCGAACGGCGTCGGGTCAGAGCAGGACGCCTGCTCTAGAGCAGGACGATGGTCGCCAGGCCCAGGAAGATCAGGAAGCCGAAGAAGTCTGTCGTCGCCGTCACGAACACCGCCGAAGACACAGCCGGGTCGAACTTCAGCTTGGACAGGGTCAGCGGCGTCAGCACGCCGACGGTGGCCGCGACCAGCAGGTTCAGGATCATGGCTGTGGCGATGACCGCCCCGATGCGCCAGTCGTGGAACCAGAAGCCCGCCGCCAGGCCGACCAGGGGCGACAGCACCAGGCCATTGGCCAGGCCCACGGTCAACTCGCGCCAGAAGGTGCGCACGGCGTTGGACGAGGTCAGTTCGCGCGTCGCCAGGGCGCGGACCGTGACGGTCAGGGCCTGGGTGCCGGCATTGCCGCCGATGGCCGAGACGATGGGCATCAGCACGGCCAGGGCGACGATCTGCTGGATCGTGCCCTCGAAGAAGGCGATGACACCGGCGCCGAGGATGGCTGTGAACAGGTTGATGCCCAGCCACGGCACGCGACCGCGCACGATCTCCAGCACGCCCGAGGAGCGGTCCTCGTCGGAAACGCCGGCCAGGCGCAGGATGTCCTCGCGGTTCTCTTCCTGAATGATGTGGACGATGTCATCGACCGTCAGCTGACCGACCAGCCGCCCGCCGGTATCAACGACGGGAGCAGAGATCAGGTTGTACTTCTCGAAGATGTAGGCGACCTCTTCCTGGTCGACGTCGACGTCGATGGCGTTGATCGGCTCCATCAGCTCGATTAGCGGCGTCTCGCGCGGGGCCCGCAGCAGGCGGCTGATGGCCACGCCGCCGACGGGGCGGTTCACCGGATCGACGACATAGATGTCGAAGAAGAGCTCAGGCAACTCCTCGCCCTGACGCCGGACGTGGTCGATGGTGTCGCCGACGTTCCAGAACTGCGGCGCGGCCATGACCTCGCGCTGCATCAGACGACCGGCGGAATCCTCTGGATAGCCCAGGGAGCTTTCGATCGCGGCGCGATCGACCTCGGGCATGGCAGCCAGCACCTTCTCGCGCTGGTCGTCCTCCAGGTCCTCGACCACGGCGGCGGCGTCGTCGGAGTCCAGCTCCTGCAGCGCCTCGGCCAGGGTCAGGTGAGGCACTCGCTCCAGCACCTCTTCGCGGATGCCGTCGTCCAGCTCGGGCAGGGTGTCGGCCAGCAGCTCCGGCGGCAGCCACTGGACCACCACGGCGCGATGCTCGGACGTCAGGAAGCCCATCAGATCGGCGACGTCGGCGGGGTGCAGGTCTTCCAGCAGGCCGCGCAGGCGCATGCCGTCGCCGTCGTCGGCGGCGTCCACGACCTTTTCGACGAAGGACGCCGTCAGGGCGTAGTCCTCGCCCAGGGCGACGTGATCTTCGGTTTCGATTTCGTGTGCAGGGGCCGGGGAGGCGGAATCCGTGTGGGTCACGTGTCTGCCTCCCCGAATGTTTTCGGCCTTGGTAGAAAGCCGAATATCGCCCTGTCAGATCGATGGTGCGGTCGAGAAGACTCGAACTTCCACGGGTTGCCCCACAGCGACCTCAACGCTGCGCGTCTACCAATTCCGCCACGACCGCTCGCATCGGAGGGCGGGCAATAGCGGAGAGGCGACGGAAAGAAAAGGGGCTTTTGCGGAAATAGGCGAAGGCGCTGCTTTTCCTCCCCATTTCATGGGGAGGGGGACCACGAAGTGGTGGAGGGGGCGGCGCAATCGGTTGACGGGGAGTCGCCCCCTCCGTCACGGCGCTGTGCACCGCGCCACCTCCCCATTCGCTCCGCGAACAGGGAGGAAAGCAGCTCAAGCGGCGCCGGCCATGAAGTCGTAGATGTCGGCGGGGCGAGTGACGGTGATGGCGATGCGGTCGTCGCGAATCTCGATCTCGCCGCGCGCCACCGGGTGGTTGTTGGCCAGGATCCAGACCTCGTCCCGTTCCGAGGCGTCGAGCGGGATCACCGCGCCGCGACCCATGCGCAGCAGCTGTTGCATCGGCAGGACCGAACGGCCCAGCACGACCGAAATCTCGACATCGACGGCTTCGATCTGGCTCAAGACGATACTCACAATCAACGGGAGGCCCTTGCGCCGCCGCGTTCGGACACACATTGAAGCCTCATGCTTGCCGACCCGTTAAGCCTGACCGAACCTTTGCTGATCCGCGCTGACGGCCGCCTTGTCCAATGGGCGGTCTCGACCGGCTATGTCGATTATGAACCGGCTGTCGCGGCCATGGAGGCCCGCGTCGCCGCCATCGCGGCGGGTGAGGCCGAGGAGGTGGTCTGGCTGCTGGAGCACCCGCCGCTCTATACGGCTGGGGTCTCGGCCAAGGACGACGACCTTCTGGCGCCCGACCGTTTCCCGGTCCACCAGACGGGGCGGGGCGGGCAGTTCACCTATCACGGCCCCGGCCAGCGCGTGGCCTATGTCATGCTGGACCTGAACCGGCGCGGCAGGGACGTGCGCGCCTTCGTGCATGGCCTGGAAGACTGGATCATTGGCGCCCTGGACCAGTTCGGCGTCGAGGCCGGCATGCGAGAGGGGCGCGTCGGGGTCTGGGTCGAGCGCAAGGGCGCGGGCTGGAGCCGCGAAGACAAGATCGCCGCCATCGGCGTCAAGGTCCGCAAATGGGTCAGCTTCCACGGCATCAGTCTGAACGTGGAGCCGGACCTCGACCATTTCGGCGGCATCGTGCCCTGCGGCATCACCGAGCACGGCGTCACCAGCCTGGTCGATCTCGGCGTCCTGGCGACCATGGATGAGGCGGACGGGGCGCTGAAGGCCTCGTTCCAGCGGGTGTTCGGCCCGGTTCAGGACGGCGAAGCGCCGCTCTGACCCTTCGGCGGGGCGCCATAGCGATTGAACGCCTTCTGTCCCGGCGCCAGGGTCAGGTCGATGATCGCCAGGATCAGGACGGCGGCGGCGATCCAGTCCAACGGCGCCTGAGGACGCGGCCAAGCCATGGCCACGGCCAGCAGGATGGGACCGCTCCACCACCCCGACCGCCCCCGGTCATGCAGCCGCTGCGACAGGACGCAGGCGCCGCCATAAAGCAGGGCCGCCGCGACCAGCCAGCCGACGAGATCGCGCGCCTTCAGCGGCGCCAGCAGGTCGAACCCCGCCCACAGCGCCAGTAAGACGCCGCCGCCAAGAATAAAGGCGATCCGACCGATGCGGCCGCTGGACGTCAGGAACAGGTCTGAGAAGCGGTGCATCCGGCCTCGGGTCCAGGAATAGTGACCGTCTCGCTTAGGGCGCTGACCGGCATGAGTAAACCGGCGCAGATCGCGCCAAGCGCAGCGGTCAATTCGTCGCGGGGCTTTAACGCGGGGCTTTCTTGGGTTTAAACACGGCCAAACTGCGTTTCGACGGCCTACTGGGAGTCCCCACCATGCAACGTCTGCTCACCGCCTCGGCGGCTGTTCTCGCCCTGGCCTTCGCGGCCGGCGGCGCTGCGGCCCAGGATTTCAGCACTCTGGCCCGTCAGGACCTTCAGGCCATGCACGACGCGCTGAAGGCGAACCATCCCGCCGCCGTCACGCCGGGCGCCGCCAGCGAAGGTTTCCGCAACTGGATCGACGCCGGTCTGCAGGACGCCCAGGGCAAGGCCGGTCAGGTCAACAGCGGCGAAAGCCATGCCTACCTGCTGAGCTACTACGCCAACGGCTTCCGCGACTCGAACATCGCGGCCGTTCCGACGTTTGAACGGGCCAGCCCCTTCTTCGCCACCAGCTGGCCCGGCGTCGCCACGGCCTGGCGCAACGGCGAGTATGTGGTTTCCTATGTCCAGCCAGGCGTGCGCGGCGCGCCGCCGGTCGGCGCCGTGGTCAAGAGCTGCAACCTGCAGCCGATCGACGAGGTCGCCAAGACCAAGCTGGACCGTTTTGAAGGCGATCTGACGACCGAGGCGGGGCGCGTTCGCACTGCCCCCTACCTGCTGTGGAACCGCAACAACCCGATGGCGGGCGGTGTGCCCTCGACCTGCGAATTCCAGGTCGGCCGCCGCGCTCGTGAATACAAGCTGAGCCCGCAGCCGGCGACGCCGGCCAATCTTGAGGCCGCCTACCGCGCCTCGGTCTTCACGCCGGGCGCGACCAAGCTGTCGGTCGAACAGATTGACGGCCGTCCGTGGGTGCATGTGAACTCGCTGGACGACAGCGCGGGCTGGGACGCCTTCTTCGCTCAGGTCGAGGCGCAAGTCGCCACGCTGCGCGGCGCCCAGGGCCTGGTCATCGACCTGCGCGGCGCCGACGGCGATTCGATCAACGCCACCTCGCGCGGCTATGGTCTGGCCAACCGCATCTGGTCGCCGGAGTTCACCGTCAGCCGCCAGCCGGAAGCCGGTCAGATCACCTATCGCGCCACCCCGGCCAACCGTCAGTGGTTTGCCGAGACCCTGGGCCGGATGCAGGCCGACCCGCGCTTCGTGCAGGAATCGGGTCCGGTCATCGAACAAACCCAGGCCATTGTGGCCGCCTTTGACTCGGCCCTGGCCGCTGGTCAGCAGACCTTCGTCATGCCGGGCCGTCCCGCTGTGGCCGACACCGGCGCCGCCAACCCCGTCCAAGGCCAGGTCGTGGTTCTGGTCGACGGCGGCTGCACCAACGGCTGCCTGGACACCCTGGACCTGTTGACCCGCCTGCCGAACGTCCGTCTGGTGGGCGCCCCGACTGCGGTGGACTCGATCTTCATCGAGCCGACGGTGCAGCGTCTGCCGTCCAACTATTCGGACCTCAGCTATGGTCATAAGGCCTGGACCACGCGTCAGCGCGGCAACAACCAGGGCTATGTCCCGGCTCAGGGCCTGGCCTTCACGGGCAATCCCGCTGATGAAGCCGCCGTGCGCGCCTGGGTTGGAACGCTCTTTTAGGGGGCCTACCGCCCTTCGGGCTACTTGAGGCCCATGTTTCTAGGGCCTACCGCGCTTCGCGCTACTTGAGGCCCGCAAGGGCCAGGGATTTGGGCCGGACGGTGGAAACATCGTCCGGCCCTTCCTATTTTGGGCTCATGACCCAGACCGAATCCCCCACGCCGCTGCGTTCGCCCTCGGGCTTTGATCTGACGCCGCCGAGCGAGAGCCAGCGCGTGGCGCTGGAGGCTGATCTGTCGCCGGAGGAAAAGCGCGTCCTGCTGGCCCACGGCACTGAGGCGCCTTTCTGCGGGACCTTGCTGGGCGAGAAGCGGGCCGGGGTCTTCTGTTGCCGCGAATGCGGCCTGCCGCTGTTCCGCTCGGCGACCAAGTTCGAAAGCGGCACCGGTTGGCCCAGCTTCAGCGTTCCGGTGGACGAGGCGCACGTTCGCGCCGTGCGCGACGACAGCTACGGCATGGTTCGGGTCGAGACCCGCTGCGCCCGCTGTGACAGCCACCAGGGTCACGTCTTTCCCGATGGCCCGCCGCCGTCCGGTCTGCGCTACTGCATCAACTCCGTGGCGCTCAGCTTCGTGCCCGAGGGCGGGGCCTTGCCTGACCCGCTCGGGCGCGGCGATGGGACGGCCTGAGCGAATAGTCGTTTTGGGGCCGCATTTGCGGTTAGGGTAGGGACGAACGGGAGTACGGGCGCATGATGATCGAACTGACCGCCGCCGCGATGATGCTGGCGAACATGGACCCTGAGGGCGTGGTCACAACCGCGCCGCGCGGCAATGACGCGGTGCTGACGGCATCGGCGGCCACGCTGGCTGGCTCGACCAGCCACGCCTCGCCCAGCACCACCGTCCAGAGCGCCGCCCCGCATGGCCTATCCACCGACGAACAGATCGCCCGCTGGATAGGCGAACGCACCGCCGAGACGTCCAGCCGGGCGCCTGCTGATCCCTGGGCCGAATCCGAACCGCGCAAGATGCATGGCGAGTTCAGCGTCGGCATGGGGACGGGCGGCTATCAGGACTATTCGGCGGCGGTGTCCCTGCCTGTGGGCGAGACAGGCACGCTGAACCTCATGGTCAGCCAAACCAAGAACAGCCCCTGGGGCTATGGTTACGGCTCTCCCTGGGGCTATGGGGGCTATGGGGGCTATGGCCGCCCCTTCGGCGTGGTGGAAGCGCCGGGCTTCGAGGGGACCTATTTCCGCGGTCGGCCCTATGCGCCGCTGCGCGCGCGCTCAGGCTCGATGCAGGAAACGAGCACTTCGGTCGGGTTCTCGCTGCGCAGCGGCGACTGAAATCCGCAGTCCGATCCTCTGAACTGAGGCCTTCGCGCCACGGCGCGGTCGGTTTCGACCGGGGCGTCCCATCGCCGCATTCCCTTTGGGGCGCGATCTCCCATATGCGTTGGGAGATAGAGGACCAGTATGGATAGTTTGCTTAGTTCGGCCGCCGATTTCATCGCCAGACACCATGTCTGGGCCGGGGTCGTTCTGGGGTTGGTCACCTTCTTCGAGTCTCTGGTCGTCATCGGCGCCTTTGTTCCGGCGACCGGCTTGTTGGTCGCGGCGGGCGGTCTGGTGGCGGCGGGCGTTCTGGACCCGGTCTCGGTCATTGCCGGCTGCGTCATCGGCGCGGTCATGGGCGACGCCATCTCCTATTGGATCGGGCGTCGGCTGGGGACGGGCGTGCTGCGCCAGCCCATGCTGCTGCCGCATCGTCGCAAGATCGCCTGGACGCGGCTCTATTGCCGTCGCTACGGCGTGGCCTCCATCTTCATCGGCCGCTTCTTTGGTCCGTTGCGGGCCTTTGTGCCGGTCATGGTCGGCGTGCTGCGGATGCGCCAGCGCGTATTCCAGTTGGCCAATGTCACCTCGGCCTTTGTCTGGGTCCTGGCCATGCTGGCGCCGGGCTATCTGGCCGCCAAGGGCTTGGCGCAGCTGGAGTTCATGAGCGAGGCCCACGGCCCGACGCTGATGCTGATCGCCTTTGGCGTGGTGGTGATCGGGGCGGTGATCCTGATGCGCTGGCTGAAGGGCCGGGCCGCCAAGCGGTCGGCCTTGCTGGCGGCGACGGTCGAGTAGTCCACGACGTCATCCCGGTCGAAGCGTAGCGGAGAGCCGGGACCGCCCAGGAAGCAGTCGTCAGCAACCGACCATGAAAAAGGCCCGACCGGATGGTCGGGCCTTCTTCGTTTCAGGACTGACGCGGGTCAGTCGTGACCATGGGCATGGCCGTGCGCATCGGCCTCTGCCGAGGCTGCGCCCGCGCTCCAGGCCTGACCCTCGGCGCTCTGGTGCCAGAAGGGCTGACGCGGGGCCTGACCCACCTCGTTCATGTGGTTGTCGAAGATGCGGCCGTTGATCATGGTGTAGCCGATCTTGACCGTGTTCCGCAGGTTCTCCAGCGGGTTGGCGTCCAGCACGACCAGGTCCGCCAGCTTGCCGGTTTCCAGCGAGCCGATGTCCTTGTCCATGCCGAGCGCCGCCGCCCCATTCAGGGTGCCCACGCGCAGGGCTTCGTGCGGGGTCATGCCGCCCTGCTCGAACATCCACAGCTCCCAGTGGGCGCCGAGGCCTTCGCGCTGGCCGTGGGCGCCGATCTGCACCGACACGCCCTCGTCCGACAGGCGCTTGGCCTCACGCGCGATGTCGATGTGGTTCAGCTCGTTTTCCGGCACATGGACCGGGCGACGGGCGCGGCTGTCCAGAATGCGGCGCGGCACGTACTGGGTCAGGATCGGATCATTCCAGACGTCGGTGGCCTGATACCAGTAGTTCTCGCCCCAGTTGCCGCCGTAGGCGACGACGAGGGTGGGGGTGTAGGCCACCTTGGTCTGACGCCACAGCTGATGCACGTCGGCATACAGATGGGCCAGCGGGATCGAGTGCTCGATCGTGGTGTGACCGTCCACCACCATGCTCATGTTGTGCTGATAGAGCGAGCCGCCCTCGGGCACGACCATCATGCCCAACTCGCGCGCGGCTTCCAGAATCTGCTGACGCTGGTCGCGGCGGGGCTGGTTGTAGCTCTTGACGCTCCAGGCGCCGATGGCCTGCATCCGGCGCAGGTTGGACAGGGCGTCGTCCAGATCATTGACCTGAGCCGTAAAGGGCGTCGCCGCCCCATACAGGATGGTGCCGGTCGAGAAGATGCGCGGCCCGACCACGCGGCCGGCCTTGGCCAGTTCGCTGTGAGCGAAGATCTCGCTCGAATCATTGGACGGATCGTGGATGGTGGTCACGCCGAAGGCGAGCGCGGCGTAGTTGACCCAGGACTGCTGCGGAATGATCTCGTCCGAGCCCATCGAGCCGTGCCAGTGGGCGTCGACCAGGCCGGGGATGATGGTCTTGCCGGCCATGTCCATGACGCGGGCGTCGGTAGGCACCGTGACCGAGCCGCGCGGGCCGATGGCCTCGATGCGGTTGCCGTTGATGACGACCACGCCGTCCTCGATGACCTCGTCGCCCTTCATGGTGATCAGGCGGGCGCCGCTCAGGACCACGCGGCCGGTGGGCTTGGCGTAGTCGGCGCTGAAGCCGATCTTGATTCCATGCTCGGCGGGCTTGGGCAGTTCGGCCGGTGCGCCCTCGGCGAAGGCGAAGCTTTCCTGCAGCGGGCGCGAGAACAGCTCCGGGCCCATCGACCATTGCAGGCGGCTGGAATCGCCCGACCAGTGCAGCCATTCGCCGGCGTCGCGGGTGACGCGGGTCTGGGGCAGGGCCTTGGTCTCGGCGCCGACGGTGATGGCGCGACCCGTGGCGACGAAGGGCGTGACATAGGCGTTGAAGCGCTCGGTCCAGGCCACCCAGTGCTCGTCGGGCGAGACCGAGAACTCGGCCGCCCATTCGCTGCTCAGGTGGGTGCGGGGATCGTCGCCCGACAGGTTGACCGACTTCAGCACCCGCTTGTCGCCGTCGCGCGCCGTCAGGAAGACGCGGTCGTTGCGGGCGCCGAACTGCGGGTTGGAGCCCTCTTCGGTGATCTTGACCGGCTCGCCTCCGCGCACCGAGGTGCGATAGACGCCGGGCTCGCGGCTCCACAGGGCCGTGCGCAGATAGCCGTCGCTGGAGGTGCGATAGACGACCGTCTGGCCGTCCGGCGAGAACTGCGGCTCCAGATAGTGGCCGGGATGGGCGCTGATGACGCGGCCCTCGCCGCCGGCGGCGGGAATCACCCGCAGCGTGCCCAGGTCCTGATCGTTCCAGGTAGTGTAGACGATGGAGCGGCTGTCACGCGACCAGGACGGATAGAGCTCAAAGTGGTCGCTTTGGCGCGTCAGGCGGCGCGGGGCGCCAGCGACGCCGTTGCGCAGGTCGCGGATCCACAGGTTGCCCAGGGCCTCGAACACCACCTTGGAGCCGTCGGGCGAAGTTTGCGCCCAGCGGGCCATCTTCACGTCGAACTGGTCAGGCGCGACCTCGACGGGGAAACGCACGGCCTCCTGCACGCGGCGGGTGTCGGCGACGTGGAAGGGGATTTCGCTGACGGCCTTGGAGGCCACGTCGATCCGATGGATCTTGCCGCCCGCCCAGAAGACGATGCCGCGGTTGTCGGGCGTCCAACTCATGGTCGGATAGACGCCGTGGATGGCCCAGGTTTCCTGCAGATCGCGGTCCAGGGCGTCGTAGATCGGGGTCTCGCGGCCGGATTCGAGGTCCATGACATAGAGAACGGACTTGTAGCGGTCGCGCCGGATGAAGGCCAAGGACTTGCCGTCGGGCGAGGGGGTGGGGCGAATCGAGCCGCCCGGCCCGGTGACGAAGGGCGTGATCTCGCCGGTCTCGCGATCCAGACGACGGATCACATAGATCTGGGTGTTGGGGTCCTTGGAATAGTCGAACACGCCGCCCGAGGTGGCGTCGTCGCTGAAGTAGAGGTAGCGGCCGTCGGGCGAGAAGGCGGGCTCGCCCGTGTCCTTCTGCTGGGTGCGGCGTTCGGTCAGTTGCACGCCGCCGCCGCCGCCACGGTGATACATCCACATCTCGCCCGCGCCCAGCGAACGCGACGAGGTGAAGTGCTTGCGGCCGACGATGAACTGGCCGTCCGGCGACCAGTCGGGCTGGGTCAGCAGGCGGAAGGTCTCGTTCGACACCTGTTTGGCGTTGGCGCCGTCCCGATCCATGACCCACAGGTTGTCGCCGCCGCCCCGGTCCGAGGTGAAGGCGATGGAGCGACCGTCCGGCGAGAACTTGGGCTGCATGTCCCAGGCCACGCCCGAGGCGATGGCGCGGGCCTCGCCGCCGCTGATCGGCATGACATAGATGTCGCCCAGCAGGTCGAAGACGATTTCCCGGCCGTCAGGGCTGACGTCCAGCGACATCCAGGTGCCTTCGGTGACGTCGATGCTTGCGTCATGCGATGCGCCCGGCGGGTTCTGGACATCCCATTTGGGCTTGGCGGGCGTGGTCGCGGCGGTCGCCGTCGAATCGCTGGCCGGCGCATTTTGCGCGAACGCCGGGAAGGCCACGGCCAGGGCCGCGACGGTGGTCAACAAACTACGCTTCATGAAAGCCCCAACCCCCTTACAACTGAGGTTGAAAAGTCTAGCGGGCAGGGGACTGTCTTGACCAGACGTCAGGCGTCCCATGGGTGCGACAAAGTCGGCGGCTCGCAGCCTTCCTGCCTTGTCCGGCTACTGAAGCATCCAGCCGGCGGCGAAGCAGGCAGCGGCGAACAGGGCCAGAATCACCTTGAAGCCGTGCTTCTCCCAGAAGGTCTTGGGACGAAGGTCGGAGACATCATCGTCGTCGTTGTCAGGGGGGATCGCCATGCCTTCATCTCGACGTCATCCAGCGTCAGAAAACGCCTCTGGCCGAGAGTTGAACAGCGAGATCAGATTGTCGAGGAAAGTGGCCCGGACCCTTGCAAATCATTGGATCTGCAAGGGTCCGGATGGTGCCGCCGGGGGGAATCGAACCCACGACCTCAGCCTTACCAAGGATGCGCTCTACCACTGAGCTACGGCGGCCCTCAACGAGGAGAGCGGCCGTATAGCCAACGACTTCGGGGCGGCACAAGCGGAAAATGCATGCTTGATCAAAAACTTTGCTCGGGCTCTGCTGCACAACATGGATACCTCGCCCAAAGACGCCGTTCCCGCCGCTCCGGTCGTGGAGCCGACACGCGAACAGAAGGCCAAGGCTGAACGGGCCGTGCGCCTGGCCGCCGCCCTGCGGACGAATCTGAAACGTCGCAAGGCGCCGGGCGCCGCGTCACGCCCTGCTGCAGATCGCAACTGAAAGTCATCGTGTCTACGCGCATCGGCCTCTTTCGCGAGGGCCTAAGGGCTTGCTAGATAAGCGGTTCGCCGGGACGCAGGGTTTCCGGCCGCGAAAGATTCCATGGACAGCATCGTCATCCACGGCGGCAACCGCCTGAACGGCCAGATCGAGGTCAGCGGCGCCAAGAATTCGGCCATCAAGCTGATGGCGGCTTCGATCCTGACGGATCAGCCCCTGCTGCTGACCAATATGCCACGCCTGGCCGACACCCGCTTCCTCGGCCAACTGCTCCAGCAGTTCGGCGTCGAAGTGACCGAGCGTCACGGCGCCGATGGTCAGGAAACCCTATTTCACGCTCCCGAACTGACTTCGACCTTCGCCCCCTATGATCTGGTTCGCCAGATGCGCGCCTCGTTCAACGTCCTGGGCCCGCTGCTGGCCCGCTCGGGCGAGGCCAAGGTCTCGCTGCCTGGCGGCTGCACCATCGGGGCGCGCCCGGTCGACCTGCACCTGATGGCCCTGACGGCCATGGGCGCACAGATCGAGTTGGAGGAGGGCTATGTCTCCGCCCATGCGCCCAAGGGGCTGCAGGGCGCCGAGATCGAGTTCCCCTTCGTCTCGGTCGGCGCCACCGAACATGCTCTGCTGGCGGCGGTGCTGGCGAACGGAACGACGGTGCTGAAGCGCGCCGCCCGCGAGCCCGAGATCGGCGACCTGGCCCGCTGCCTGATCGCCATGGGCGCCAAGATCGAGGGCCTGGACACCGACGTCCTGACCATCACCGGGGTGTCGTCGCTGAATGGCGCGACCTGGTCGGTGATTCCCGACCGCATCGAGATGGGCAGTTATGCGCTGGCCGCGGCCATGGCCGGGGGCGAGGTGCGCCTGACCAAGGGGCGCGCCGATCTGATCAACGCCCTGACGGACAAGATGATCGAGGCCGGGGTCGAGGTCGAAGCGACGGCCGACGGCGTCATCGTGCGCCGCGATCCGACGCAGCGGTTGAAGGCCGTCAATGTCACGACCGAGATCTATCCGGGCTTCGCCACCGATCTGCAGGCTCAGTTCATGGCCCTGATGACGGTCGCCGAAGGGACGAGCGTCATTCACGAGAACATCTTCGAGAACCGCTTCATGCACGCGCCCGAGCTGGCGCGTCTGGGCGCCGACATCTCGGTCCACGCGGGCGAAGCCCATGTGCGCGGCGTCGAGAAGCTGCATGGCGCCCCGGTCATGGCCACCGATCTGCGGGCCTCGATCAGCCTGGTGATGGCCGGGCTGGTTGCGGATGGCGAAACCACGGTCGGTCGTGTGTATCATCTGGATCGCGGCTTCGAGCGGATGGAAGAAAAGCTGGGAGCCTGCGGCGCCGATGTGCGGCGCGTGAAAGGCGAGGCGGATGAGCACTGAGGTCGAGGCGATCTTCGACAACGACGCGGCGGCGGAAGCCCTGACGCCGATGGAGCCCTTGCGCCTGCTGGCCGAGGACGCTGTTGATCTGCAGATCATCTCGGCCGCGCTTCAGGACGCCATCATGCGGCCTGTCGACATCCGTTGGGAAAAGGAAGCCCGGCGCCTGACCATCGTCCTGTCGCGCTTCTGCTGGGAATGCGGCGGCACGCGCGTTATGGCGGCCATGCAGTTCGGCGACGTCGAGGCGGTCAAGAGCCGCCGCCTGCCGCGCCTGCCCGAATCGGCGCTGGAGCTTCTGGCGCTGGACTTCGAGCCGACCGAGGCGCCCGGCGGGCGGGTCATCCTGATGTTCGCCGGCGGCGGCGATCTGCGCATCGACGTGGAATGCCTGGACGCTGTGCTGACTGATCTGTCCGACCGTTGGCCCGCGCGCGTGGCGCCGACCCATCTGGACGACGCCCCTTCCGACGAGGTCAAATCGTGAGCGGTCCGCACAAGCTGTCCTCCATCGAGGTGGACGCCGCCACTCTTCCGGCCGCCACCGCCGAGATCGAGCATCAGCGCCGTGTCGCCATCTTCGACCTGGTCGAGCAGAACAGTTTTACGCCCGAAGGGGCCGAGGGCGGGCCCTACACTCTACGCCTGTCGTCGCAGGACAACCGCCTGGCTTTCGACATCGCCGGGCCGGACTTCGCCCGCACCCACGTCCTGTCGTTGTCGCCGATGAAGACGGTGATCCGCGACTACGCCCTGATCTGCGAAAGCTATTACGAAGCCCTGCGCGGCTCGTCGCCCAGCCAGATCGAGTCGGTCGATATGGGGCGTCGCGGCCTGCACAACGAGGGCGCCGAACTGCTGCGCGTGCGTCTCGAAGGCAAGGTCGAGATCGACAAGGAAACCGCCCGTCGTCTGTTCACGCTGGTTTGCGCTGTCTATCGACGCGGCTGAACTCGACTATTTCGGCGTTTTGGTGCATTAGGCGCCTCCTTCACGGCTCGCGTTCACGCCCGACGCGAGCCTTAAGCTGTTTTTCGGGCGAGAGAGACCGCATGGCCAAGGAAGAGCTTCTCGAGTTCCCCGGCGTCGTCAGCGAACTGCTGCCGAACGCCACTTTCCGCGTGACGCTGGAAAACGATCACGAGATCATCGCCCACACCGCCGGCAAGATGCGCAAGAACCGCATCCGCGTTCTGGCGGGCGACAAGGTGCTGGTCGAAATGACGCCCTATGATCTGACCAAGGGTCGCATCACCTATCGCTTCAAGTAAGGACGCGCGTGTCGCGTCCTGACCTTTCGGCTCCGAGGCTGGTTCTGGCCTCGTCGAGCCCGCGCCGCATTGAACTGCTGGCGCAGATCGGGGTGACGCCCGATCATGTTGATCCCGCCGACATCGATGAGACGCCGCTGAAGAACGAGACGCCGTCGCGTCTGGCCGAGCGCCTGGCGCGCGGCAAGGCCGAGGTGGTGGCCGCGCGCTCGCCCGACGCCATCGTCCTGGCCGCCGACACCGTCGTCGCCCTGGGCCGTCGCCTGCTGGAAAAGCCGGCGGACGAGGCCGAGGCCAAGCGCTTCCTCGAACTGCTGTCGGGCCGCAATCACCGCGTCTTCACCGGCGTCGTCGTGATCGCCAATGGTCAGGCGACCTGCCGGGTCGTCGACACCCGCGTTTCCTTCAAGACCCTGTCGCCGGAAGAGATCGCCATTTACGTCGCCTCGGGCGAATGGCGCGGCAAGGCGGGCGGGTATGGCATCCAGGGGGCGGCCGCCGCCTTCGTGCGCCGCATCGTCGGCAGCCACCCGGCCGTCATGGGCCTGCCCCTCTATGAGGCGGCGAATCTGCTACGGGGCGCCGGCTGGCGACCCAAGAGCCGCTGACGTGGCCGACGTCGAGGTCTTCCTCGATGAGACGCCGGGCGAGACCCGCGGCGTCATCGCCCGCGACGGTCTCTATACGCATCTGATCCTGCAGCGTGACAGCGATCGGCCGAGCGATCGGCTGGGCGCGCGCTGCGTCGGCCGTATCGCGCGCGTCGAACCCGGCCTGCGCGGCGCCTTCGTCGATCTGGGCGCGGGCGAGCCGTTCGGCTTCCTGCCCCTGGGCAAGGACGACAAGGCGGGGGAGGGGGCCAAGATCGAGGTCGAGGTCGTCGCCGAACCCCGCGAACGCAAGGGCCCGGTGCTGCGCCGTCTGGGCGAAGCGACCGGCGAGCTGCGCCTGTTGGCGGCGGGCTCGGACGTGGCCGCGATTCTTTCCCGTTTGGCGCCGGGCGTCGCGCCCCAGACCGGCGTGGCCGCCATTCGCGCCGTCCTGGAAGCCGAGGAGGACGCCCTGTCCGCCACTGTCGTCGATCCCGCCAGCGGTCTGGACCTGATGATCCAGCGCACCCGCGCCCTGATCGCCGTCGATATCGACCACGCCCCTGCGCCTGGCCGCGACTCCCGCAAGGGCCGCGAAATGGCCAACCGCGTCGGACTGTCGCACGCGGCCCGCTTGCTGGGGTTGAAGGGGTGGGGCGGTCTGGTCGTGATCGACCTGATCGGCGTCGGCCTGCACGGCGACACTATAATGAAGATGGTGCGCGCGGCCTTCGCCGCCGAGACCCAGGCCGCCTTTGGGCCGTTGAGTCGGTTCGGCCTGATGCAGGTGTCGCTGCCGTGGCGGCGCATGCCTTTGGACGAGCGGCTGCTGGACGCCGGCGGGAGCCCGACTCTGGAGGCGCGGGCCATCGCCGTTGTGCGTCGACTGCGTCTGGCCCTGCTGTCTGATTCCGCATCGCCGCGCCTGGTCGCGCGTTGCCGTCCCGATGAGGCTGCTGCGGCCGCTCCTCTGATTCAGGCCCTGGGCCCTAGGGCCGGCCTGGTTGTCGATGCGTCGATGGCGGCCGGCGCCGCCCGAATTGAAGAGGCCTGATTCATGTCGCTCTGCCCCATCTGCCGCCGTCAGGAGGCCGTACCGGCCTACAAGCCCTTCTGCTCCAAGCGCTGCGCCGACGTGGATCTGCAACGCTGGTTCACCGGCGGCTACGCCATTCCGACCGAAGAAGCGGTCGAAGATGAAAAAGATCGCTGAATTGAGTGAATTGGCGTCTGGACAGCCCCGCCAGCCTCGCCTATAGACCCGCCTCTCGCGACGACGTCGTGCGCCTGGATAGCTCAGCTGGTAGAGCAGCGGATTGAAAATCCGCGTGTCGGTGGTTCGAACCCGCCTCCAGGCACCACTCCCCCCTTACAAGCGAACGTCTTTCCCTTAGGGGGAAGCTGTGCCGTAAAATGGCCTAAATTTCGCCTTGGGAATTGCTTTCCCGTAACATGGCGTGATGCGACGTTTTCATGTCGCCACCATCACAAATACCGAAAATATTTTGCCCAACTTCCTGATTGCTGCAGGTGCGAAGGGGAAAAGAAACTTTGCGCACTTGACGCTAAGATAGGCGTTCGCCAAAGGGACTTAACCGCATTCCTGCTTGCAGGTCGGGGTGACCGGGATATTGTGTCCCGGACCTTGGCGGCGACGCTCGTTTTCGAACGGGAGTTGCAGGGGGGCGGCTCCACTTGTCGGCTCGATCCGACAGTGGCGCAATTTCATTATAGGGACGGCCGACTGACGCGGTCCGTGTCTTGGGTTCCACGTGTCAGACCAAAGCAGGAACTGGCGAACAATGCTCGATAGCAAGAAGACGAATATCCTCCTCGCACTGGCCGGCGCCGCCGTCCTGATGGCGAGCTCGCCGGTTCTGGCGCAAGACGCCGCAACCCCGGCCGCTGCTCCGGCAGCCGCTGCCTCGACCGCCGCTCCGGCCGCCGACGCTGCTGCTCCCGCCGCCGACGCCGCTCCCGCTGCCGACCCCTCGACGGTTGCTGACTCGGTCAGCGGCGGTCATGGCAGCGGCGGCATCACCCCCGTGTCCATGTTCATGGAAGCCACCGCGGTCGTTAAGGTCGTCATGATCGGCCTGCTGCTGGCCTCGATCTTCTCCTGGACCCTGCTGCTCATCAAGCTGCTCGAGTTCGGCGCCCTGAACAAAGCCACCGACCGCTTCCTGGAAGCCTTCCGCGGCGCCCGCACGATCGCTGACATGCGTCGTGTTTCGACCTCGGAAGAGTTTGACGGCAACCCGCTGGCCGACATGGCCGCTGCCGCCACCGAGGAAATCGAACTGTCGCGTCAAGCTGGCCTGCAAGTGACCGGCGATCACCGCGACTCGGCGCTGCTGCGCGCCCAGACCGCCGTGGCTGCTGTTCAGTCGGGTCTGCCCAAGCGCCTCTCGGGCGGCCAACAGTTCCTGGCTTCGGTCGGTTCGACCGGTCCGTTCGTCGGTCTGTTCGGCACCGTTTACGGCATCATGAACTCCTTCATCGGCATCGCCGAGTCCAACACGACCAACCTGGCCGTCGTTGCTCCGGGTATTGCTGAGGCCCTGCTGGCCACCGGTATCGGCCTGTTCGCCGCTATCCCGGCCGTTATCTTCTACAACTACTTCAACACGCGCATCTCGAACTACGGCACGCGTTCGGACGGCTTCAACGCTGAACTGATCAACGCCATCTCGCGTCAGCTCGACAAGGGAGCGTAAGACGGATGGCCGCCAAACTTTCCGGTTCCGGCGGCGGCAAGTACACCGTCGAGGCTAATGCCGAGATCAATGTCACACCCTTCGTGGACATCATGCTCGTGCTCCTCATCATCTTCATGGTGGCGGCTCCGCTCGCCACCGTGTCGGTGCCGGTGAAACTGCCTCGCGCCGTTGCGCCTCCGGGTAAGAATCCGCCGACGCCGGTCTTCATCTCCATCCAGAACGATGGCGATGTTTGGATCGGTGACCTGAAGTCCTCGCCTGCTTCTCTGGGTGACGACCTGCGGGTTCAGATCGGTCGCAGGAACCCTTCGGAAGAGCGTATTTTCATTCGTGCAGACCAACAGACCCGGTACGGCGACTTCATGCAGGTCATGAACGCCCTCCAGGACAATGGTTTCTACAGCGTCGCCCTGGTTGGCGAAGACAACTCGTAAGGGGGCGGGGCGCATAGCATGACAGCTGAACCTCACGTCCACCGCGATCCGATCCTGGATCCGCCGAAGAAGAAGAAGAAGCTTTCGACCGGCGCCATCGTGGGCATCGCCATGTCGGTGATCGTCCACGGTCTGGCGGGCCTGTACTTGTATAACAACAAGTTCGTGCTGAAGGAGATGACCTACGAGGACGAGGCCGTCGACGTCGAGCTGATGGAGGTTCCGCCTCCGCCGCCGCCGCCGCCGCGTTCAATGCTC
>NZ_PCPB01000019.1 GCF_002979535.1 Brevundimonas sp. MYb52
GACGGATGTCGGGGTGGGTTCGGGCCATAAAAAAACCCGCCCGGGGGTCCGGGCGGGGTGTTCGGTTTTTGCGTTTTTCGCCTAGGCGGCGCGCATCATCCGGTCCCCGCCCGCAAGGGCATGGTGGTGGTACCGGTGGTCGTAATCATGGACGCGAAGAGGCCCGTCGCCGCGGCGGCGATCAGGGTCATCATCATGCTGGCGAACAGGTCGAGCACAGGCGGCGTCCGGTTGAAAATCGTGCCTCAAGGTGTTCCACGACCCCGCACCGCGTCAACCCCGAAAAGAACAAATTTTTCTCGCAAGCGCCAAAAAAGCGCGATCTCACCGACGAATTACGCAATCAGCCTCAAATGAGGTGAATTATTTCGCTTGACCGGCGCCCTTCGCAACCGCAACGTAAGGTCACTCATCAAGACCGGCTGAGGGATTAGGCCCTTTGACGCCGGGGCAACCATCGGGTTCCGCCCGAAACGGTGCCAACTCCTGCGGGGTTTTCAGGGCGACCTGAAGACCACGAGAGATGGGTGGAGCATCGACGAGGCGACGCTCCACGGTCTGTCACTGCATGGGTTCCTTGGCGAGCCGTTTTGCTGAGTGACCGAGACCCATGACCCTGGCCCTGATCGACCCCATCGCCCCCGCCGAAGAGCCCGCCTGTCGGTCCGGTTCCGCACGCCGTCCGTCCGAGCTGCTGTCGCGCGACGGGGCCCATGACGTCGTCGTTCCCATCCCCGATGGCTTCGAACTCGATTTCGGCGGGACGCTGAACCAGAAGCAGATCGTCGGTCGTCTGCACGGCAAGGCCGGCGCCCCCCTGATCGTGGTGGCCGGCGGCATCTCGGCCGACCGCTACGTCCACCGCACCGAGACCAAGGGCCTGGGCTGGTGGTCGGGCGCCGTGGGCGTTCGCGCCCCCATCGACCTGACTCGCTTCCGCGTCCTAGCCTTCGACTTCGCGCCTGAGTTCGGCGAGGGCGTCAAGGACGCCAAGACCCCCCTGACCATCACCACCCAGGATCAGGCGCGGTTGCTGGCCCTGCTGCTGGATCATCTCGGCGTGGACAAGGTCGCGGCCTTCATCGGCTGCTCCTACGGCGGCATGATCGCCCTGGCGTTTGGCGAGCTCTTCCCCGACTGGGCCGAGCAGCTGGTGGTGGTGTCCGCCGCCCACCGCCCTCACCCCCTGGCCACCGCCTGGCGCGGCATCCAGCGCCGCATCCTGCAACTGGGCCTGGAGACCGGCCGCGTCGATCAGGCCGTGGGTCTGGCGCGCGAACTGGCCATGACCACCTATCGCACCCCCGACGAGTTCGGCGAGCGCTTCGACTCCGAGGCCCCCAGCCATGCGGGCCAGGCCTATCCCGTCTGCGACTATCTGACGGCGCGCGGACGGGCCTACCGCGACCGCACCACCCCCTCGCGCTGGCTGAGCCTGTCGGACTCCATCGACCGGCACCGCGTCGAGCCGGAGGCCATCACCGCCCCCGTCACCCTGGTCGGTTTCACCACCGACCGCCTCTGCCCCATCGACGACATGAGGGAGCTGGCCGCGCGCCTGCCCAACCTCTGGCGCTTCGAGCAGCACCCCTCCCTCTACGGCCACGACGCCTTCCTCAAGGAAGACGCCCTGGTCGCCGACATCCTGACTTCCGTTCTGAAGGACATCGACCAATGAGCCGCGCCCGCCCCGCCGATCCCCGCACCATCGCCGCCCGTTCGGGCGTGGATACGGACACGGCCCACGGCGCGGTCATGCCGCCGCTCTATCTGTCGTCCAACTATTCCTTCGCCGGCTTCGATCAGAAGCGGAAGTACGACTATTCGCGCTCGGGCAATCCGACTCGCGACGTCCTGGCTGACACCCTGGCCGAGTTGGAAGGCGGCGCCGGCGCCGTCATCACCGCCACCGGCATGGCGGCGGTCGACCTGCCGCTCAGCCTGCTGAACCCCGGAGAACTGCTGATCGCCCCGCACGACTGCTACGGCGGCACCCACCGCCTGCTGTGCGCGAGAGCCAAGAAGGGCCACTTCCGCGTCGCCTTCATCGACCAGAACGACGGCGAGGCCCTGGACGCCGCCCTGGCCGACGGCGCCAAGCTGGTGCTGATCGAGACCCCGTCCAACCCCCTGCTGCGCGTCGTCGACGTGGCCGACGTCTGTCGCCGGGCCCATGCCGTGGGGGCCAAGGTGGTGGCCGACAACACCTTCCTGTCGCCCGCCCTGCAACGGCCACTGGAACTGGGCGCCGACATCGTCGTCCACTCCACCACCAAATACATCAACGGCCACTCCGACGTGGTCGGCGGCGCCGTGATCGCGGCGGACCCGGCGGATCACGCGGAACTGGCCTGGTGGGCCAACTGTCTGGGCGTCACCGGCTCGCCGTTCGACGCCTATCAGACCCTGCGCGGCCTGCGGACCCTGTTCACCCGCATCGAGCGCCAGCAGGCCACCGCCGGTCTGGTCGCCGCCGCCCTGGAACAGCACCCGGCGGTCAAGGCCGTCCACTATCCGGGCCTGAAGTCCCACCCCGGCCACGCCCTGGCCGCACGCCAGCAATCGGGACCGGGCGCCATGCTCAGCTTTGAGCTGAACGGCGGCACCGACGCCGTGCGCGACCTGATCGAGGCCCTCGACATCTTTACGCTGGCTGAGTCGCTGGGCGGCGTCGAAAGCCTGATCGCCCACCCCGCCACCATGACCCACGCCGCCATGACGCCCGACGCCCGCGTCACCGCCGGCATCACCGACGGCCTGATCCGCCTTTCGGTCGGCCTGGAGCATCAGGACGACATCCTGGCCGACCTGACCCAGGCGCTGGACTCCCTGGTGCTGCAACAGGCGGCCTGACGAAAAAGGGCCTCTCCGGTTCGCCGGAGAGGCCCTCATTCTCACGCGCGATATGGCCCTTACGCCACCGCGCGCTCCAGCATCCGCTGTTGACCGCGCGCATCCATCGCCGCGTCTTCCAGCGAGAACTGCCCCATCATCCGGTCCAGTTCGCGGGCGTCCTGCGCCAGCGAATGGCTGGCGGCGGTGGCTTCCTCGACCATGGCCGCATTCTGTTGCGTAACCTGGTCCATCTGGTTCACGGCGACATTGACCTGTTGCAGGCCGCTGGACTGTTCCTGCGACGAGGCGACGATCTCGCCGGTGATGGCGGTGACGCGCTCGATCTGACCGCCGATGCGCTTCAGCGCCTCGCCGGTGTCGCCGACCAGTTGCACGCCCTCGCCGACCTGACGGCTGGAGGCCGAGATCAGGGTCTTGATCTCCTTGGCCGCTTCCGCCGAACGCTGGGCCAGGGCCCGGACTTCAGAGGCCACGACAGCGAAACCGCGACCGGCGTCGCCGGCGCGCGCCGCCTCGACGCCCGCGTTCAGCGCCAGGAGGTTGGTCTGGAAGGCGATCTCGTCGATCACGCCGATGATGTTGCCGATCTCGTTGGACGAGCGTTCGATCTCGCCCATGGCGGTAACGGCGCGACCGACGACGGCCTGGCCCTCGACGGCCTCGCTGCGCGCGGCCTTGACCACGCCGCCAGCCTCGACAGCGTTTTCGGCAGAGCGCGCCACAGTGGCGGTGATCTGTTCCAGCGCGGCGGCGGTTTCTTCCAGAGCGGCAGCCTGCTGCTCGGTGCGGCGCGACAGGTCGTTGGAGGCCTGCGAAATCTCATGGGCGCTGGCGCCGATGGCGCTGGAGCGGTCGACGATGACGCCCATGGTGCTTTGCAGCTTGGCCATCGCCCCGTTGAAGTCGGCGCGCAGTTTTTCATACTCGGGCGCGAAGCTGGTGTTCAGGCGGAAGGCCAGTTGGCCGTTCGACAGACGATCAAGGCCCGAGGCGATGCCGTCCACGACCTGGGCCTGCTGACGCGCCATCTCGGCGTCGCGCTCCGCCTGGGCGATGCGGGCCTGTTCGGCGGCGGCGCGCTGCACCTCGGCCTCGGCTTCCAGGCGCACCTTCTCCTCGGCGTTCTGTTTGAAGGTCAGGACGGCGGCGGCCATGTGACCGATCTCGTCACGGCGAGCGATGGCCGGAATGGCGACGTTCAGATCGCCGGCCGCCAGGCGGCCCATGGCCCGCGTCATGGCCTCCACCGGGCGGCTCAGCGCCCCGATCAGCCAGGCGATGGCGCCCAGAGCGATGATCAGGGCCACGACTCCGCCGATGGCGAAGCTCCAATAGGCCTCCTTGTAGGCAAAGGCCTTGGCCTTGGCGTTGGCGGCGGCGACCACCGTCTCCTTGTCCTGAATGGAGCTGATGGCGGCGCGGATGTCCGACAGGCGAGCGCCGGCTTCCAGACCGGCCACGGCCTGGGGCTGGGTCGCGGGATCGCGCGCCAGGGCGATCAGGCCGTCGGCGCTCTGGTGGAAAGCGTCGACCGCGCCTTTCAGCGCCGCCTGTTCCTGTCCATAGGCGGCGTTGACGTCAGCCGCAGCCAGATCGGCCAGGCGCGCGACCAGCACCTTGCCCGGCTCTTCGTATTTGGGAATGAAGTCAGCGTCCCGCGTCGCCACGAAGGCGCGCATGGCGTTCTGCTGCTCGACCGCCGAGGCCAGCACCAGGTCCGAAGCCTTGAACATCTCGGCCGAGGCGGCGTTGGCGGCGTCGGCCTTCTGCAGCACAGTCACGGCCCACAGGACCACCAGGGTCGCCATCCCGCAGGCCGCGATCACGGCGGCGAAGGACAGCATCAGCTTCTTGGGAACGGACAGGTTCTGCAGCATTTTCTACGCTCGGGGGAGGACTAGGCCTGCTCCCTAACGCCCCGCTGTTCGCCAAAGCCTTATCATCCGACAGCGGTAATTTACGTAGTGCGGCTAGAGCGCCTTCAGCACCACCGACAGGGCGGTCAGCAACAGATAGCCGGCGAAGGCCTTTCTCAGCACCTTGCGGTTCAGCCGGTGCGCCAGCCGCGCGCCATACGGGGCCGTCAGGGCCGTCAGCAGCCCCATGATCACCGCCGCCGGCACATTGACGTAACCCAGCGACAGCGGCGGCCGCCCCGGCGCGTCCCAACCGAACACCGCAAACCCTAAGGCCGCCGTCGCCCCGATAGCCAGACCAAAACCACTGGCCGTCGCCACCGCCTGATGGATGGGCCGTCCGCACAGGGTCATCATCATGCCGCCGAAACTGCCGCCGCCGACGCCCATCATGGCCGACAGCAGGCCGATGCCGGTCCCCAAACCGCGCCGCCCCCAGCCGGTCGGCAGGTCCTTGCGCAGGGTCACATGCTCGGGCAGCAGCCCCATCTGCATGGCGATCAGCAGCAGGCAGACGCCGTAAACAATGGCCAGCCCCTCCATAGAGGTGAAGCCCGCGATCGCCGCCCCGACCAGACCGCCGAAGGCCACCCAGGGCGTCCAGGTCTTCAAGACCGCTTCATCCACCGCCCCATGCGCCCGATGCGTCGCCAGCGACCGCAGCGAGGTGGCGACGATGGTCAGCAGCGAGGTGCCGATGGCGACGTGCAGATTGCTCTCGCCTCCCACGCCCAGCACCGAAAAGGCGTAAAACAGGGCCGGCACCAGCACCGTCCCGCCCCCGACCCCGAACAGGCCGCCGATCACGCCCGCCAGCGCGCCCGCCGCGATCAGGGCGGCGAACATCATCAGCAGTTCGGACAGGGGCAGAGCGCTCATGGCTTGGGCATAGCGGCGCAGCCCGCCAGCGTCACCCCGAAAGGATCAGGCCGCCTCTTCGCTCTCGCCCAATCGCGCCTGCCGCGCCTCGGCTTCGCGCACGGCCTCGACCGCGCGGTCCACAACCTCCAGCCCGGCCCCGGCCTTGACGCCCTCGACCGTCAGGATGCGGCGGAAGGCCCGCGCCCCGGCCCGACCGTGCATCAGGCCCAGCATGTGCCGCGCCATGCTCGCCAGATGCGCGCCCTCGGCCAGTCGCCCGGCCATGTAAGGGCGATAGCGTTCGATGGCGGCGAAGGGATCGACGTCTTCGACCTCCATGCCGAACAGCCGCCGGTCCACCTGCCCCAGCAAAGCCGGCTCGTGATAGGCGGCGCGGCCCAGCATGACGCCATCCAACTGCACCCCGTCGGACGCATCCAGGTGCGCCTCGGCCTGATCCAGATCGCCAATGCCGCCGTTGATGCAGATGGTCAGATGCGGCCGCTCGCGCTTCAGGCGCCGCACCAGATCATAGTCCAGCGGCGGCACGTCGCGGTTTTCCTTGGGCGACAGGCCCTTCAGCCAGGCCTTGCGCGCATGGACGACGAAGCTGGTGATCCCCACCGCCGCCGAGGCGTCGACCGTGGCGAACAGGCTGACCAAGGGGTCCTGATCATCCACCCCGATGCGGCATTTGACCGTGGCCGGGACGCTGACGGCTTCCTTGATCGCCGCCATGCAGTCGGCCACCAGTTCCGGCTCGCGCATCAGGCAGGCGCCGAACCTGCCCGACTGCACCCTATCGGAGGGGCAGCCGACGTTCAGATTGATCTCGTCATAGCCATAGGCCTCGCCGATCCGCGCCGCCTCGGCCAACTGCGCCGGGTCCGACCCGCCCAGTTGCAGGGCGACCGGATGCTCGACTGCGTCGAAGCCCAGCAGCCGCTCGCGGTCGCCGTGGATCACTGCCGGGGCCGTGACCATCTCGGTATAGAGCAAGGCCCGGCTGCTCAGGGCGCGATGAAACGCCCGGCAGTTGCGGTCGGTCCAGTCCATCATGGGGGCGACAGACAGTCTATGCGGCGGATGTGGCGTCATGACCTCAGGGGGCGCAGGGGTTCGGACGATGGCCGCGTCCTATAGAGGCATCACGCCGAAAACGCGACCGGCGTGCGGCCAAGCCGCCTAGTCGCGCACCAGACCGCCATCGACCACCAGGTTCTGACCGGTCACCGCCCGGCTCCACGGCGAGGCGAAGAACAGCACCGCGTCAGCGAACTCCTGCGGCGTCGTCACCGAGCGCAGCGGGGTCATGCCGGCGATCAGGTCGAACACAGCATCCGGCGTCGCCGCACTGGCGTCCGTGGTCCGCAGCAGACCGCCCGACACCATGTTGACCGTGATCCCCGCCGGGCCTAGGTCGCCCGCCGCCGTCCGCGTCAGGCTGAGCAGAGCCGCCTTGGCGGCGGTGTAGTCGTGATAGGGCACGACCGGATTCTGGAACAGGTTGGTGCCGATATTGACCACCCGGCCGAACTTCTGCGCGCTCATGCCCGGCGCCGTGGCCTGGATGACGTTCAGCGCGCCCCGGATCACGGTCGAGAACTGCCGCTCCATGTCTTCCCACGGAATATCCGCCATCTGCGCCCGCGCGTCGCCGTTGAAGCTATAGTCCAGGGCGTTGTTGACCACGGTGCTGATCGGCGCGCCGAAATGGGCCTCGGCCTGAGCCACCATGGCCTCAACCGCCGCGCGGTCCGTCACATCAGCCTGAATGGCGATGACGCGCTCGCCCAGCTGAGTGGCCAGAGCCTCGGCTTGTTCTCCGCTATTGCGCCAGTTGATCACGACCCGTGCGCCCTGCCCGGCGAAGGCCCGCGCCGCCGCCGCGCCCACGCCGCGCGCGCCGCCGGTGATGAGAACGATCTGATCGCGGATTTCCATGGGCCTGCCTCACGCTGATGAACCAAGCCGAGCCATAGGCCGCGCTCCTCTCGAAGGCCAGTCGCGCCTCGACGAACACGGGTTGCATTTAGCGACATTCCTAATTAGCCTTCTTCCTATGAACAGCCTGTTCAAAGCCCTGTCCCATCCGGTGCGGCGACGCATCATCGCCATGCTGCGGACTGGCCCCCTGTCCTCCGGCGACATCGCCGCCGCCTTCGACATGAGTTGGCCGACCGTCACCGGCCACCTCAACGCGTTGAAGGAGGCCGAACTGGTCAGCACCGAACGGGAAGGCCAGTCGATCCGCTACCGGCTGGAAATCTCGGCGGTCGAGGAGGCCCTGGCCTTCCTGATGGACCTGAGCGGAACAGGCAAAGCGGACGAGGACGAGCCCCGATGAAAACCACCACCCTGGCCGATACGGCCGCCGCCATCGTCTCGCTGCTGATCCTCACAGGCGCGGCCTGGATCGCGATCTATGGCCCCGAGACGCCGATCCCGGTGCACTTTGACGCTTCAGGACAGGCTGATCGCTATGGCAGCCGCTACGAACTCGCGGCTGTCCTGGCGGGACTGGCCTTGCTGAACCTGCTGGTCGCCTGGATGACCGGACGACAGGCCGCCTCCGTCGCGGACCCGGTCCGCCGCAAGGGCCTTCAACGCGGGCAATGGCTATCGGTCCTGATCATGGGCGCGGTTTGCGCCTTCATCGCCTGGGCCAGCCTCGGCCCCGCCGCCGCGTCTGGGGTCAGCCATCCCGGCGTCGCCATGGCCTTCCTTGGCTTCATCTTCCTGATCACCGGTGCCGTCTTGGGCCGAGTCAGCCCCAACCCCTTCATCGGGGTCAAGACGCCCTGGGCCTACAAGTCGCGGTTGGCGTGGGACCGTTCCAACCGGCTGGCCGGGCGGTTGCTGTTCTGGTTGGGCGCGATCGGCCTGATCGCCAGCCCCTTCGTCGTTCAGCCCGCCGGGATGATCGCACTGATCGTCGGCGTCCTGATCGCCGCCGTCTGGTCGGGGTACGAAAGCTGGCGCGTCTGGCGCACCGACCCCGAACGCCAGCCCTTCTGATTTCATCTCGCCCCACAAGACGGAGACGACCATGCTGACCCTCGCCGCCGCCCTGCTGCTCTCGCCGGTTTCCACGCCGGTCGCGCTGACCTCGACGCCCGCTCCCCTGCACGGAACCTTGCTGACGCCTGAAGGCCAGCCCCGCGCCGCCGCCGTCATCATCGCCGGTTCCGGCCCGACCGACCGCGATGGCAACAGCCCGATCGGCGTGACGGGCGGCGTCTATCGCCAACTGGCCGAAGGCCTGGCCGAGCGCGGGATCGCCACGGTCCGCTACGACAAGCGCGGCATCGCCGCCAGCACAGCGGCCGCGACCGACGAAGCCAGCCTGACCTTCGACACCTACATCGACGACGCCAAGGCCTGGGCGGCCCTGACCGCCGAGAAGACCGGCGCGCCCTGCGTATGGCTGGTAGGGCACTCAGAAGGCGCCCTGATCGCCCAGGCGGCGGCGGCCGATAATCCAGGCGTCTGCGGCCTGGTCCTGCTGTCGCCGGTCGGCGTCCGCGCCAATGTCGAACTACGTCGCCAGATCGAGCCCAAGCTACCGCCCGCCGTCAAACCTGAAGTCGATCACATCATGAGCGAGTTGGAGGCCGGTCGAACCGTCTCGGACACGCCGCCCTATCTGGCCGCGCTGTTCCGCCCCTCGATCCAGCCCTATCTGATCTCCTACTTCGTGGTGGACCCCCAGGCGCTGATCGCCGCTTATGATCGCCCGGTTCTGCTGGGCCACGGCTCGACCGATATTCAGGTAGCGCCTGAGAACAGCGAGACCCTTCTGGCCGCCCAGCCCAAGGCTGAACGGGTGGTCTTCGAGGGCTTGAACCACGTCCTGCGTCAGGCCCCGCTCGACCCGGCGGGCAACGCGGCCACCTATGGCGACGCCTCGATCCCGCTCGGCGCCGAGGTCACGCCTGCCGTGGCCGACTTCATCCTCAAGCCGCGCTGAGCCCTACCCGTCCAGTTCCGCCCGCGCCTGTTCGGCCAGGTCGAAGAAGCGGCGGCGGACCTCGGCGGCGTAGGGATTGTCGTGCTCGATGGCGCGGAACACCGCCGCGCTGTCGTGGCGAACCATGTCCACGCCCTGCATGACGCGCTCGAAGCTGGTGGTGGTCATGCGCGTCGGCAGCGGCTCCATGTTCATCAGCACCTTGGCGATCAGATGGGTCAGGCCCTGCACGGTGGCCGCCTCGCGGTCGTGATCCTCGGGCGTCACGACGAAGACCTTGAGCGCCAGCGCCTTCCGGCAAAACGCCGCCACGCGCCAGGCCGCCTTGTCGCCGCGCACCGGACAGACGGCGATGCGCAAGCCCGCGATGCCGTCCTTGCCGCTCTGCGGTCCGAACAGCGGATGGGTGCCGACGATGGCCACGCCCTCGGGCAGCCCCTCCAGCATCACCTTGGCCGGCTTCACCTTCACCGAGCCAACATCGAGAATCAGGGCGCCCGGCGTCACATGGGGCGCGATGGCCGCCACCGTGTCCGCCAGCACGCCGACTGGCACGGCCAGCACCACCACCGGACAGGCTGCGGCGTCTTCCAGCGGCGTCAGCCGCGCCAGCCCCTCGCCGTCGCTCGCCGCCGGATCATGGGCGAGGATGTCGAACCAGGGCGACAGATGTTGCGCCGTCAGGCGCCCGAAGGCGCCGAAGCCGATCAGGCCAAGCCGGGGCCGCGAACTGCTCACCCCGCCAGCGTCTCCTGGAACCGCACCGGCTGGCCGTGGGCCTGACCGATCAGTTCGCCGTCCTTCATCACCACCCGGCCGCGCACGATGGTGGCGACCGGCCAGCCCGTTGTCTCGAAGCCGTCGAAGGGCGTCCAGCCGCAGCGGCTGGCCTGCTGGTCATGGGTGATGGTCTTCTTGGCCTTCAAATCCACGATAGTGAGATCGGCGTCATAGCTGACAGCCATCCGCCCCTTGTTGGCCGTGCCGAACACCCGCTGCGCCCCGCCCGAGGTCAGGTCGATGAAGCGTTCCAGCGATAGGCGGCCGTTCGCCACATGGGTCAGCATCAGCGGCACCAGGGTCTGCACCCCCGGCATCCCCGACGGCGAAGCCGGATAGGGCTTGGACTTTTCCTCCTTGGTGTGCGGCGCGTGGTCCGAGCCCAGGACGTCGGCCACCCCCTGCTGCATGCCCCACAGCCACAAGGCGTCGACGTGCTCCTGCGAGCGGATCGGCGGGTTCATCTGGGCGTAGGCGCCGAGGCGCTGATAGGCTTCCGGCGCCACCAGCGTCAGGTGCTGGGGCGTGATCTCGACCGTGGCGACGTCCTTGTGGAAGCGCAGGAACTCCATCTCGTCGCGCGTCGTGACGTGCAGGACGTGGATGCGGGCGCCGGTTTCCTTGGCCAGCCCGACCAAACGGCGGGTGGACATGATGGCGCTCTCGGCGTCGCGCACCTCAGGGTGGCTGGTCCAGTCGCCGGTGCGGGCCAGGCTGCGGCGCTCGACCAGTCGGTATTCGTCCTCGGAATGGAAGGTGGCGCGACGGCGCACGTTCGACAGAACCTTGCGCACACCCTCATCGTCGGCGATCAGCAGGTCGCCGGTCGAGGCGCCCATGAAGACCTTGACCCCGCAGCAACCCGGCAGGCGCTCCAGATCGGCAAGATGGTCGGCGTTCTCATGCGTGCCGCCGACATAGAAGGCGTGGTCGGTCCACATCCGGTTGTTGGCCCGCACCAGCTTGTCGGCCATGGTCTCAGGGTCGGTGGTGTTGGGATTGGTGTTCGGCATCTCGAACACGGCGACGACGCCGCCCAGGGCCGCCGCGCGGCTGCCCGTCTCAAGGTCTTCCTTCCATTCCAGACCCGGCTCGCGGAAGTGGACCTGGGTGTCGATGACGCCCGGCAGAACAGTCAGGCCTGTGGCGTCGAACACTTCGCCCGCCGAGGCCTGAGACAGATCACCGATGAAGGCGATGCGGCCATCAATGACGCCGACGTCGGCCATGCCGCGTCCGGCGTGGTTGGCGACTTCGCCGCCCCGCACGATCAGGTCATAGGTCTGGGTCATTGGCGCATCTCCTGAGGTCGAGCGCTTATGCGCGCCCGACGCCCCAGGGGACAACCCCTCAACCGGCCAGTTGCGCCAGCAGCTTCTTGGACGCCTTCAGCACCCGCTCATAGGGCAGGTCCATCATGTGCTGGATATGCTGGTTCAGGCGCGGGTCCAGGTCGATGAACTCCTGCAGGCTGCGCGGGCCGCGAACCGCCACCCCGGTCCAGGGACGGCGCAGCACCTCGTCCGAGGGACCGAACACCCCGACCGCCGGCACGCCCGCCGCCACCGCCAACTGAGTCCACAGCGAGTCCCCGCCGATATAGAAGTCGGCCCGCGACAGGGCCGCCACCGTCTGCAACCGCGTCAGCCGACCTTGCAGTTCGATGACCCGCTCGCGCTTGACGGCGAAGCGGATGGAATGGGCTGCGTCACGGTCCGCCTCCTCGCCGACGATCATCAGCCGCCCGCCGGCCAGAGGTCCATCCTCGCCCAGCAGCGACAGGGCCACCTTGGCGTAACGGTCGGCAGGCCAGCGCTTGCCGATCCAGTCCACGCCCGGCCCTATGGCCAGGATCGGACCTTCGCCCACCGGGATCAGGGCGTCGGCGGCTTCCTGCGCATCCCGCCCGACGAACAGCTTGGGCGCCGGGATCTCGTCCAGTTGCAGCACCCGCGCCGCCTGTTCGACCAGATGGACGTCGGGCAGGGTCTTGCCCTTCACCGCCCGCTTCTGGCGTCGCAGCTTGCCCGACAGGGTCGAGCCGCGCATGTCGACCACCAGGCCCCAGTTGGTCTCGCGCACCTGGTTCCACAGGGCGATCCAGTCCCAGCGCCCGTCGCGGTCCAGAATGATCAGCCGCTCCAGCCTTGGAGTGTCCGCAAACAGCGGCGCGCTGGCCGGCGAACCGACGACGGTGAAGGTGGCGTGGGGGATGGCCTCAACCAGATGGGCGAGCGCCCCCGACGAGAGGACCGCCTCTTCAGCGTCCGCCTCGGCGATATAGAGGATCGGGAAACGCCCATGCATGGGGCGACCCTAGAGGGATTCTCTACGGAATTCAGTAGATGCGACAGGAGCCGCCATCCGGTTTGGAATGGCGGCTCGTTTGGCTCGACCTTAGGGATTCGCCGCCGACCAAGTTGCATAAAGGTCCAACGCGCGCTGCGGGGCCGCCATCCACCACGAGTAGCCGTTGCGGCGGCCGATCGAGATGCCGTTCACATCGTCGTGGATGGTCTGGTCCTTGTCGCCAAAGATCGGACGGCCGGTGACCAGATCATAGTTACGCGACCAGATCGGCCCTGCGCCGGGTTTGTCGATCAGCTTGCGCCCGTCGTCGGTCATCTCGAACGACTTGTCATAGACGCGCACCGATTCCAGCCAGGCCACGCCGCCACGGATCGCGGCCTTCACCTCTGGCGACGGATTGGGCTCGCCCATCAGGAACTCGAGGATGTCGGTGGTTTCACCGCTGGCGATCGAGCGCGGCTCATAGTTGCGGGCGCTGGTGGGGACCAGGCGCATCGGCTCGACCTGCTGCGGCCAACCCTGAAGGCGACCGTCCTTGCGCACCTGGGCGGCCAAGGTGACGTCGATGGCCTCCTTCACCGCTGCGGCGGCGCGCACCTCCAACTCGGGCGGCACGAAGCCGAAACCCTCGGCGCCGTTGGCTACGTCGCGCAGCACCATGGCGGCCTCGGCCACGGCGTTGTCATTGAAGGTGATGGAGTCGTGGAAGCCGCCTTCCAGCGGCCAGATCTGCGGCCAGCCGCCGTTCGGGTACTGGGCGTTCAGCAGATAGTGCACGCCCTTGATGACGCTGGCGCGCCAGGCGTCGCCCTCGCGCCCCGGCGCCTGGGCCGCGACCTTGGCCAGGTAACGCATCTCGGTCCAGGTGGAGTTGTTGTCGAGCGTGCCGACGAAGGTCCAGAACCGGTCGGCGGGAGCGTCGAAATTGGCCGGGTTCTGCTCCATGGTCTCGGCGTCGTTGGAGAAACGCTGGCCCGGCAGACGCTTCAGGCTGCGATCCTGGTTCTTGCTCCAGCCGCCGGCAGGGGTCTGGAAGCTGACCACGGCGTCAGCCACGGCGCGGGCCTCGGCCGAAGCATACCACCGGGCTGGACGATCCAGCGGCATGTGCGAGCTGTTGCCGCGAATGGCCAGGGGCGGCGGGGGCGGCGTCGCGCCGGCAGGCAGTTCGGCGGCCAGGGCGGCGCGGTCGGCCAGATGCTGGGCCTGCGAGCGGGCCAGATAGTCGGCCCAGGCCCCGCGCTCGGCGTCCGGCAGGGCGCCGATCCGGTCGATGGTCAGGCCGACCGCAGGGGTGTTGGCGCGAATGACCTCGGCCTTGGCGGCGGCGGAACCAGACCCCGTCGCAACGGCCAGGGCGAGGAAGGAGAGGGTGAAGGCGTGTCTCACTGGATGCGTTTCCCGACTGCGTTCGACTTGTATGTCGATTTCACTATGTCAGATAACATTCTACATAATGGCACTTGATGGCAAGCTGTTCCGGCCGCGCATTTCCGCCCGCCTTGCGCTAAACCCCGCCCATGAGCCTTCCCCTTCTGCCTGACCGGACCTGCGGCGGCTGCGTCGAGTGCTGCCGCGTGATCCCGCTGAACCTGCCCGAGTTGGCCAAGCCGACGGGCGAGCTGTGCGGCTATTGCGTCGATGGGGCCGGCTGCTCGGTGCACGAAATCAGGCCTCAGACCTGCCGCGTCTGGTTCTGCCTGTGGCGGGCGGTCGAGCTGTCGGACGAGTGGCGACCCGACCGCAGCGGCGTCATCATCCGCCCCGACGGCGTCGAGCGCGGCGAGATAACCCTCTATGTCGTGCGCCGTTCCGACTTCCTGACGGGCATGGACTTCTTCACTGCGGTCGCCGGCTGGATCGCCGAGGGGATCGAGGTGGCGCTTTGCGTCCCCGGCCCGGTCGGGACCTACCCCGCCCGCGCCGTCGTCACCGACTGGCTGCGCCCTGCCGTCGAGGAGGGCGATCCCGAGGACTTCGTCGCCCGCGTCCTCGCTTCGTTGGACAAGCTAGCCGAGCATGACTTCCAGCCAGACGGCGTCGCCGCGCGATACGCGGTGATGTGAGGTCTTTCCTCCCCATTCCATGGGGAGGTGGCGCGGCGCGATAGCGACGTGACGGAGGGGGCGGCGCGACGGTCAGCCGCGAAATGCAGCAACATCAAAACGCGCCGCCGCCCCCTCCACCACTGCGTGGTCCCCCTCCCCATGGAATGGGGAGGAAAGAGCACTGTCGCTTGCCGCCGCCCCTCCCTATCTTGGCCGCATGTCCATCGCCCGCCTCGACAGCCGCGCCCTGATCCGCATCACCGGCCCTGACGCCCGCCCCTTCCTGCACAACCTGCTGACGCAGGACGTGGAGACGCTGGAGCCCGGCGCCCTGCGCTTTAGCGCTCTCTTGTCCCCGCCCGGTCGGCTGCTGTTCGACCTCTTCCTGTGGGGCAAGGAGAACGGCGTGGTTCTGGACGTGGCGACCGAGCGTCGCGACGCCCTGGTCCAGCGGTTGTCGATGTATCGGCTGCGCTCCAACGTCGAGGTCATGCCCATCCCCGACGCCGTCTTCGTCGCCTGGGGCGAGACGCCCGAGGGCTTCGTCCCCGATCCCCGCCTGCCCGAACTCGGCGGCCGCCGCTGGGGCGACCAGTGCGAGACCGACGCGACCGAGGCCGACTGGCAGGCCCACCGGCTGGCCCTGGGCGTGCCCGATCCCACGGCGGATACGCTGACCGACAAGACCTATCCCATCGAGGCGGACTTCGACCTGCTGAACGGCATCGACTTCCACAAGGGCTGCTTCATCGGTCAGGAGACGACCTCGCGTATGAAGCGGCGAGGCACGATCAAGAACCGCATGATGGCCATCGCCTTCGACGGCCCCGCCCCCGAACGCGGCGCCGAGGTGCTGAACGGGGACTTACGCGCCGGCGAGGTCATGACCGGAACGAATGGCCGCGCCATCGCCCTGATGCGTCTGGACCGTCTGGAGGGCGATCTGAGCGTCGATGGCCGCCCGATCACCGTCAAAAAGCCCGGCTGGATCCCTGATTTTCAAGGCTAATTTCTGAGAAACGGAAAATCTGCTTGTCATGATGTAAAAGTCGCTTGACGCAGAACGCTGTGTTGGTAAAGTTCACTTGTCACAACGACAGGGGAGCTTGTCATGAACACCGCCACCAAGACCGCCGCCGCCAACCAGAAGAAGATGGACGATCTGACGGTCGGCCTGTGCGCCCTCACCGTGGTCGGCGTCAGCGTCACCGCCGCCACCCCCTTCAGGCCCGCCGCCTGGGGCCAGGCGCCGTCGATCGGCGAGGTCGTCCTTGCCGCCGGTCTGGCCGTCTTCCTGGCCCTGCACACCCTCTACTGGTGGCGCGGCCTGGATGAAGCCGCCAAGGAAGCCCACAAGTGGGCCTGGTGGTGGGGCGGCAACCTGGGCCTCGTCGGCGGCGGCGCCGTCGTCATCGCCGCCGCCAACGGGGCAGACCTGCTGCCCGCCCAGGCGCCGCACTCCGACGCGGCCATGGTCGCCGTCGGCGTGGTCGGCGTCTTGGTGGCCCAGGTCCTCGGCTACACCATCGCCTGGTGCGGCTGGTGGATGGCGCGCCGATGACCAGTGATTTCGTGAACCGCCTCAAGGTCTTCCGCGCCGAGCGCAACTGGACCCAGGCCGACCTCGCCGAACGACTCGGCGTCTCCCGTCAAACCGTCCAGGCGCTGGAAAAGGGCCGCTACGACCCCTCCCTGCCCCTGGCCTTCCGCATCGCCCGCCTCTTCGGCCGACCGATCGAAGCCATCTTCGTTTAGTGATCTCGGCGAGGCTCCGTGCCCGCCAATCTTCAAAAACACACCGACATTCAAAGGACTATCCAATGACCTGCGCCAACCGCATGGGCCAAGCGGCCAAACACGTCTCCGACCTCGCCCTGGGCGTCTGCGGGGCCCTGCTGATCAGCCTCGCCGTCATGACCCTTCCCAGCCCCAGCCAGGCCGCCGCCTGGGCCGACGCCCCCGCCGCCTCCATCGCCGCCCGCTAAGCCCTCAGCTCATTTTCAGGATCAGACCCATGTTCAATCTCTACTCCGCCATCGTCGAACGCATCTCGGGCTTCGCCCTCGGGGTCTGCGGCGCCCTGCTGATCGCCACCGCCGTCCAGGGCGTCCCGACCTTCGGCTACAGCCAGCCCGCCGCCGCCGTCTCGACCACGCACTGACCTTCCAGCCTCACGGCTGACCGCCGCCGACCTGATCGGCGCCCAAACACCCCACACAATCCAAGGACGATCTCCATGACCCTCGCCAACCGCATGGGCCGTACGGCCAACCATGTCTCGCGTATGGCCTTCGGCGCCTGCGCCGCCCTGGCCGCCAGCGCTGTTCTGGCCGCCTTCCCCGGCGCCGCCCACGCCGAACAGGCCGCCGCCGCTCCGGCCGCCGCTGTCGCCGCCGCCCCCATTCCCCGCGCCGAGGGCGCCGGCCCGCCGCTGTGGGTGGTCAAGGACGCGGACTCCACCATCTATCTGTTCGGCACCATCCACTACCTGCGCCCCGGCACCGCCTGGGGCTCGGACAAGGTCGACGCCGCCTTCGCCAGCGCCGACCAGTTCTGGGTCGAGGTGGCCGATCAGGACGACCCCAGCGTGGCCGCCAAGGTGGCCCAGCAGCACGGCGTCACCCCCGACCGCCCCCTGTCGTCGATCCTCTCGGCCGAGGACTTCGCCGCCTTCGACAAGGCCGCCCAGGGCGTCGGCGCCAACGGCGCCGCCCTGGACGCCTATCGCCCCTGGCTGGCCGCCTTCGTCGTCGCCGGAACCGCGCCGATGCAGGCCGGCTATCGCCCCGACGCCGGGGTCGACAAGACCCTGATGGACCGGGCTCGCGCCGAGGGCAAAACCATTCACGGCTTTGAAACCGCCGACCGGCAGCTGCGCCTGATCGCCGGCATGAGCGAAGAGGCCCAGATCGCCTACCTCAACAACTATGTCCGTCACGGCGACCAGATCGTGCCCAAGCTGGATCAGACCGTGGCCGCCTGGCTCAAGGGCGACGCCGCCGAGGTCGGCCGCCTGAACCGCCTTGACACCCGCGCCGTCCACCCGGACGTCCACCGCGCCGCCCTGATCGAGCGCAACACCGACTGGGCCGCTCAGATCGAGACGATGATGCAGGGTTCCGGCTCGGCCTTCGTCGCCGTCGGCGTCGCCCACCTGGCCGATCAGGACAGCGTCGTGGATATGCTGAAAGCGCGCGGCTACACGGTCGAACGGCTGTAGGCCTCACCCCGTAATGCGAGAGGCCCGGTGGAAACGCCGGGCCTTTTCGCTGTCCGGCAGCCCCCTCCCTCCTTCCGTCATCCTCCGGCGAGCGGAGCGAGACCGGGGGATGACGGAGATGATTGTTCACTTGCCCTCCCAGAACATTCCCGCAACATCGCCCCATGACCGAATCCGAGAAAGCTGAAGGCCGCTGCGGCTGGTGCGGCGTGACCGACCCGCTCTACATCGCCTACCACGACACCGAATGGGGCGTGCCCGAGTACGACCCCCGCGCCCTGTGGGAGAAGCTGGTGCTGGACGGGTTTCAGGCCGGGCTGGCCTGGATCACCATCCTGAGAAAGCGCGAGGGGATGCGCGACGCCTTCCACGGCTTCGATCCCGAGATCGTCGCCCGCTACGACGAGGCCGACCGCGAGCGCCTGCTGGCCGACCCGCGCATCATCCGCTCACGCGCCAAGATCGAGGCCGCCATCAACGGCGCCCGGATCTGGCTGGACATGCGCGACAACGGCGAGGACTTCTCGGCCTGGCTCTGGTCCTTCGTCGACGGCCAGCCACTGGTGAACCAGTGGAGCCACTTCCGCGAGGCCCCGACCCAGACGCCGCAAAGCGTCGCCATGGCCAAGGCCCTGAAGGCCCGCGGCTTCAAATTCTGCGGCCCGGTGATCGTCTATGCCTTCATGCAGGCCGTCGGCATGGTCAACGACCATCAGACGACGTGTTTCAGGCATGGGGAAGTGGGTGAGGCGGGCGGATCGGGCGGTTAACAGCCCCCGGCCCCTTCACCGTCATTCCGGGGCGCGCAGCGAACCCGGAACCCAGACGGTTGCAACTGCGCCGCCCATGCCATTCAGTCGAACGTCTGGGCCCCGGATCGCCCCTTCGGGCCGTCCGGGGTGACGGCGAAAAGGTTAGGCAGTCGACTTCCGACCCGTTGCGGACATTTGATTGAGGGCTAATCTGACTTGATGCGAGTTCAATTGCTCACGTTCGCAGCTACAGCTCTACTGGCAGTTTCTGGATGTATTGGCGGAACCGACTACGCAAAAAATCCTCGTCGATTTGACGCCAAGCAATGGGGAGCTGGGCTTGGTGATGACCGTTGCGAGATGGTGGACGACCTCCGCGAGCGCGTCGGGCTTGAGGGCAGAAGTCGCGCAGAGGTGATTGCTTTGCTAGGCGAGCCGGAAACGCATGGCGATCCGCCAGACCACTATCACCTGTGCCCGAGTTTCATGGACGTCTGGATTCTTGAGATTCAATGGGAGAACGGGCGGGTTGCTTCAACGCGCATCCGAGACACCTGATTGCGAAGATGTCCGCAATCCCCCCCCTAGCTGACATTCTGTACGACCGCTTCCGCCCCGCGCCCGTTCATGGCACTGACGCGCGATGAAGCCGCCCAAAGCCGCCCTTAAAATCGACCGCCCCTTCCCCACCCTGATGCCGGAGCTGGAGGCCCGCGCGGTCTGGAACGGTCACGTCTGCGGCGTGGACGAGGCGGGACGCGGGCCCTGGGCCGGGCCGGTGTCGGCGGCGGCGGTGATCCTCAACCCTGACGACCTGCCGCCCGGCATCGACGACTCCAAGGCCCTGACGGAAAAGCGCCGCGCCTTGCTTGAACCCGAGATCAAGGCCCGCGCCCTGGCCTGGGGCGTCGGCTTCGCCTCGGTCGAGGAGATCGACGAGCTGAACATCCTGCACGCCACCGGCCTGGCCATGCGCCGCGCGGTCGAGGCCCTGGCCCATCCGCCGGTTCACGCCCTGGTGGACGGCAACTATCGCTTCAAGCTGCCCTGCGCGGTGACGCCCGTGGTCAAGGGCGACAGCCGCTCCCTGTCCATCGCCGCCGCCTCCATCCTGGCCAAGACGGCGCGGGATCGGCTGATGATCGAAATGGACGCCGTCTATCCGGGCTACGGCTTCGCCAGCCACAAGGGCTATAACGCCCCCATCCACCAGACTGCGTTGAACACCCTCGGCCCCTGCCCCGCGCACCGCCGCAGCTGGGCGCCGATCAAGGCCTTGCTGGAAACCGCCTAGCCGCCCGTCGCGCCCGCGACCAACAGGCCCAGGATCACGACCACCGCCGCGACCAGAACAAAGAACAGCCAGTTGGGTAATCCGCTAGACGACCGACGACGCGGCTCGGAAGGCGTAACAGACGAACGGTCGGTCGAGGCACTCATGCTGCCTGTAACCGCATCGCCTCGCGATGGTTCCCCGTCAGGCGGCGACCGGCAGGGAGAGTGGCTCCTGGGTCACAACGAACAGGTGCTCGACGTTGCGCAGCCGCCCGACGGCGCCGACCTTCTCGCCCTTGCGGTTATGGATGCCGATGCGGGCGCCGACGTAACGCGGGCGCGGGATCTCGACCACCTGCACATGACCGCGCGCCGACAGCATGGCCGTCAGGTCGTCGCGGCTCAGATAGCCCTCGTCATTGAAGCTGACGATCAGGTTGGGCGTCTTCAGCCGCTCGACCACCGATTGCAGGGCCGGCCCGATGCCGGGGCGGCTGTTGAACGGGCTCTTGCGGGTGCGCACGTCCACCCGCTTGTTGGCGACGCCATAGGTCTCGGGCTTGTCCCACAGGATCAGGCTTTCCCAGCAGTGGTAGTTGGCCAGATAGGAGTGCTGGTTATAGGGCGGGTCCAGATAGACGAGGTCCGCCTCGACCTGATCGGCGATCACCACCGCGTCGCCCTGCGTCGCCTTGCACGGCCCCGCCGCCACGCCCGGCAGCAGGTCCGGCAACCGCAGCTCCAACGGCTTCAGCGCGCGCGGCGCCCACTGCTTCATATAGGCCATCTGCAGGCCGGCGGTGGAATCCACCCGGTCCGCCGCCTCCATCAGGGCGACCAGAACCACGGCCTTCAGCTCCGGCTCCAGCCCCATGGCCTCGATCCGCGTGCGCATGGCGTCGATGCGGGCGCCGTTGTCGGGGTGGAAGAAGCGGGCGTCCTCGCAGAAGGCCTTGGTGAACCAGCCGGCCTCGGGCGTGACCGTCCGAAGTTCGGTCAGAATGACCTGGGCCTGCGTCTCCCAACGCTCCCGGTCAGCCTGGACATAGGCCGTCGCCAGCGTGTGGGCATAGGCGTTGTGATCATTGGACCAGACGCGGAACCCCTGCCCCTTCAGCGCATGGCCGACGCGGGCCGAGCCGGAAAACAGGTCGCAGACCGTCCCGCCGTCCGGCAGGGCGGCGCGAACTGCACCCGTGACATGGCCCAGAAGCGCACGCTTTGAGCCGATGTACTTGATCATTCCGTCTCGTCAGGTCCTGCGAGCGTTTTTCGCCCCGCCGGGAGCATGGGCCGGAGCATGGGCCAGACGCAACAGATTCGCGGCCCCCGGCGCACCGAAAGGCGTTCCGGCCAGGATCAGGATGCGCTGACCCGCCTCGGCCAGGCCATAGGTCATGGCCGCCTCGACCGCATCATCGGTCAGACCTTCCAGCGAAGTCGGCTGCTCGCCCAGGCGCGGCTCCAGCCCCCAGACCAGGGCCAGACGACGCGCTGTCTCCGGCTTGGGCGTCAGGGCCAGCACCGGCTGCAGGGGCCGCTCGCGCGACATCCGCCGCGCCGTGCCGCCCAGGGTCGTGAACACCACCATACAGGCGGTCGAGGCCGCCTCCGCCGCCTTGCGCGCCGCCGCCACCAGGGCGTCGACGTCGTGGATGTCCATGCCGGCGTGTTCGGCGTCCATCAGGCCGGGCCACAGGGGGTCGCGCTCCACCCGCTCCATGATGCGGTTCATGATGGCGACAGCCTCCATCGGATAGTCGCCCGAGGCGGTCTCCGCCGACAGCATCAGGGCGTCCGCGCCCTCATAGACGGCGTTGGCCACGTCGGAGGCCTCGGCCCGCGTCGGGGCCGGCGAACTGGTCATCGACTCCAGCATCTGGGTCGCCACGATGGCGGGGACGCCGCGTTGGCGGGCCGCGCGCAGGATCTTCTTCTGCGCCACCGGCACTTCTTCGGGGTCCATCTCGACGCCCAGATCGCCGCGCGCGACCATGACGCCGTCGCAGTAGTCGAGGATGCTCTCCAGGTCGTTCAGGGCCTGGGGCTTTTCGATCTTGGCCATGCAGGCGGCGCGGCCGTTCACGATCCGCTTCAGCTCGGCCATGTCCTCGGCCTGCTGCACGAAGCTGAGGGCCACCCAGTCGACGCCGAGACGCAGGGCGAACGCCAGGTCCTCGCGGTCCTTGGGGGTCAGGGCCGACACCGGAATGACAGCTTCCGGCACGGCCACGCCCTTGCGGTCCGACAGCTTGGAGCCGCTCTCGACCGTCACGTCGGCCCATTCGTCGGTGCGCTCGCCGACCCGCAGGCGGATGCGCCCGTCGTCGATCAGCAGCAGCATGCCGGTGCGCAGGGCCTTGAAGATTTCGGGATGCGGCATCTGCACCCGCGTCTCGTCGCCGAGTTCCGGGTTCAGATCAAAGCGCATCTTGTGGCCCGGCTTGATCGCGATCTCGACATCAGCGAACCGGCCCAGCCGCAGCTTGGGCCCCTGCAAGTCAGCCAGGATGCCCAACGGGCGCTTCAGCGCCATCTCGGCGCCGCGCACGGCCTTGAAGTTGGCGGCGTGGTCTTCGTGCGAACCGTGGCTGAAATTCAGGCGGAAGACGTCCACCCCGGCCTGGGCCAGCGCCTTGACGGTCGCGGGCGAACGGCTCGCGGGTCCAAGGGTCGCAACGATGCGTGCGCGGCGGGCTCTGTTCATGGTGTTTCCTCAAGGCGGCTCTGACGGCCATAGCCTCCCCTCAGAGGCCTTGATCCCTTGTGCCAACGAAAAGCCGGGGACGTAAGACCACGCCCCCGGCCCGAAACACGAGTTTATGAGCCCTGAAACACGACTTTACGGCTTCTGCGTCTCGCAGCGCCCCGTGGCGAACTGCGGCAGGTCCATGCAACGGCCGTCCACCTCGTCAGTCGGCTTGACGCCGATCAGGTGGGCCAGGGTCGGGGCGATATCGATGGTGCGCATCGGCAAGAAGCGCTCCTGACCATTGGCGCCCGGCCACCAGAAGATGATCGGCACGCGACGGTCATAGTCCCAGGGCGAACCATGGCTGGAGATGGCCGAACCGATCCGGCCTGATCCGGTCAGGCCCGGCTGGTAGGAGCGCATGATGTCGGGCGAGCGCCCGGCCACCGCCGACAGGCGCAGGCGCTGGCGCAGGCTCAGTTCCTCGGGGTTGTCCGATGCGGGCATCGGCTCTGCCAGCAGTTCGTCGCGCGACACGGCCAAAGCGACTTGAGGCTCGGCGTTCAACAGGTCCACGGCGGCGGCCAGGACCTGACTGCGCAGCGGCTCGGCCAGCGACTTCTTGTCCTTATCGACAACGATCAGCCCGCCTGCCGACGACACCAGCGGATTGGCGTCCAGGTTGAAGCGGGCCTTCAGCGCATCATTGACGCGCGGCATCAGGGCGCGGTCCACGCGGCCCGCCGCCGGATAGCCCTCGACCGACGACCGCTCGGGGAAGTCCGAGCCGCCGTGGTCGGCAGTCAGGGTCACGATCACCCCGCCGGGGATGGTCGACAACTTGTCGAGGAAAACGCCCAGGGCCGCGTCGAGGCGCAGCATCTGTTCGCACATCTCGGGGCCTTGGGTGCCATAGCCGTGGCCGATGCGGTCGGTGGCCGACAGGCTGACGCCCAGCATGTCGGTGACGCCGCGACGGCCCAGTTGCTGATTGTCCAGCAGTTCGGCGGCGCCTTCCAGGGTCAGCTCGTCCAGCAGGGGCGAGCCGTCGATGGTGTCATTCGCCGGAGGCAGGGTCGAGTTGAAGGTCTGGCCGCCGATGACCCACTGGCCCTCCAGACGACGGCAAGCGTCGTTGGTATAGGTCCAGGTCGGCATCTGGCGCGTGAAGCGGTCGATCATCCGCGCGTTCAGCGCCGCCACCGGCGCCAGCTTCGCCTCGGCCGACTGGCCCGGCTCGACATAGGTGGTGAAGCCGAAGCCGTCCGTCAGCCAGAAGGCCCCGTCGGCCTTGTGGCCCGCCAGGTTGATGGCCCCGCGATCCTTGCCCGAAATGCCGAAGACACGACTGGTCGGGCTGACCGTCTTCAGCCAGTCGCCGAGGGTCGAGGCCTTCAACTGATCGGGGCCGACCGGGCCGTTGTCGGTGTTCTTGCCGTGCGCCAGGGTGTTCTGCGGCGCGGCCAGGCAATAGGTCTCCTGACCGGTCGTGGTGTCGATCCAGTCATTGGCCGGGATGCCGCTATGCGCCGGATGGACGCCCGTCAGGACGGTGGAATGCCCGGCGCAGGTCACGGTGACGCCATGCGTTTGATAGCCGTTGATCGACACCAGCCCCTGATCGGCCAGGGTCTTCAGTCCGCCGGTGAACTGGCTGCGATACTGGTTGAACAGGTTGGCGCTGAACTGGTCGATCACCAGGGTCACCACCAGAGCCGGGGCCGCGCGCTCGGCCGACGGCGCCGTCGCGGCGGGCTGCGCCGCCTGCTGCGCCATGGCCGGAAGGGCCGCGCCGGCCAGAAGGGCGAGCGCCAGGGTCGGGGCCAGAACGCGGCTGAAAATCATCTTGAACACCGAAAACACGACAGGGGTGCAGGGTGACTACCCCCCCAGCGTAACGGCGCCAAGACAACGGACCGGATCAGCCCAGCAGAGCCCTGAAAAGGCTAAGGCCCAAGACCGCGAAAATGGCCAGGGCCGACAGCACGGCGCCGATCGCGCCTATGACCAGAATAGCCCAAAGAAGAAAGTCGCCGAGCGGAGGCCTCTTCATCCTTGCAACCCGACGCCGCCCGCTAGTTCAGCGCTCGACACTTGGAGTTGGTGTCGTTGATGGACGGGTTGTCGAGCATGCAGATGATGTATTTGTTCCCGTTCTGCAGGATGAACGAGAAGGCGTTCTCGTTCGGATCGAACATCTCTGTCTGATAGTTGTTGTAGGCGATGATCTTCCAGCCCGCGTCGAGCAGTTCGGTCATCGACTGAGCGACCGGCGCCCATTCCGTGGCCCGCTCATGCAGATCAGCCCGAGGGCGACGCGCCTGGGCGTCGACGACCGAGGGAACCAGCGCCAGAAGCGCGAACACCAGACCGAACTTGCGCATTTTCACCCTCTCACAAAGCAACAAGAGTTGGTGCGAGCGGCGGGGGTCGAACCCGCAAGACCGAAGTCGGCAGATTTTAAGTCTGCTGCGTCTACCAGTTTCGCCACGCTCGCCTTGTCAGGCCTTTACGGCCTAGCTTGTGTAGCCGCCGAACGCAGGACGCGGAAGTCCACGTTGGAATCAGCGATCAGACGCACCAGGGCGGCCCAGGCCGCGACGTTCTGGGTCATCTGCGCCGGGTCGATCTTGTCCAGGGTGTCGTCGGCCGTGTGGTGCAAGTCGAAGTAGCGCGTGCCGTCCTGCGCCAGACCGAAGACCGGCACCCCGGCGCCCGCCAGAGGACCGATGTCCACCCCGCCGTGCAGTTCCGGCTCATTCGTCGGCAGGACGCCGATCGGTCGCAGCACGCTGGCGGCGATCTTGGCGAAGTCGGACCCTTGCGCGCCGGGCGGCAGACCCAGGGCGTAGATGCGGTCGGCGCCGAAGTCGCTCTCGCCCGCGATGACGTGCTTCTCGACGCCCGCCGCGCCGATGTTGCGCAGGTAGGCGCCGCCGCCGTTGCCGGTGTCGGTCGGCTGTGCCACCTCTTCCGATCCATAGAGGACCACGCGCACGGTGCGGCCCGGACGGCCCTGCTCGGCGATCAGCTTGGCCGCAGCCAAGGTGATGGCGCCGCCCGCCGCATCGTCGATGGCGCCCGTGCCCAGATCCCAGCTGTCCATGTGCGAGCCCAGGACGATGATCTCGTCAGGGCGCGTCGCGCCGACGATGTCGCCGATCACGTTCTGACTGTGGGTCTGATAGGTGTGGGCGGTGGATTTCAGGCGCAGCCGCACCGGCTCGCCCATCTTCACCAGGCGCGCCACCTGATCCGCGTCCGGCGCGCTGAGCGCAAACGACGGCAGCGGCACCTTGCCCTCGACATAGCGGGTGGTGCCGGTGTGCGGCATCCGGTGCTCGTCCGAACCGGCCGAGCGCATGACGAAGGCGACCGCGCCGCGCTTCGCGGCCTCGGTCGGGCCGGCGCCGCGAATACGCGACAGCGAGCCATAGCCCGAGCCGTCCTGCATCCGCACCATCTGCCCACCGTCAACCACGGCGATCTTGCCGTTCAGCGAGCCGACCGGCGCGGCCAGCAGGGCGTCCAGGCCGTCGAAGAAGACCACGTCGGCTTCAATGCCGTTGGCGGGCGTGGCGATGGAATGGCCCAGGGCGGCGGCGACCAGCTTCTGCGGGCGGGCACCCAGCAGTTCAGCGCTCTCCTCGCCCCGCTCCCAGCCCACCAGCGGGAACTGTTCGATGCGGACGTTCTGGAAGCCGTGGGCGCGCATATAGTCGGCGGCCCAGTCGGCTGCGGCCTGTTCAGAGCGCGACCCCGCCGGGCGGGCGCCGAAGCGGGTGGTGATCTGGGTGACGTAGTCGAGGGCGATGTTGGACTGCAGCGCCGTATCGCGCACCTGTTCGGCGGCGCGGATGGTCGCAGCGTCCTGGGCCAGAACCGGCGTGGCGATCAGGCCGAGCGCCAATGCGCTGGCGGCCATCAGACGGGCGTTGAACGACATGGAGCGCCTCCCAGACTCACTCAAAGAGGCGGCACGTTAGCGGGTGGGACCTGTGACCGAAAGCCTCAGGTCCCCGCCAAAATCACTCGCCCTTGAGGAAGGGCTCGACCGGGCCTTGCAACTTGACGGTCAGGGCCTTGCCGCGACGGTCGACGCGGTTGCCGACGGCCAGACGGACCCAGCCTTCAGAGACGCAGTATTCCTCGACGTTGGTCTTTTCCTCGCCCTTGAACAGGATGCCGATGCCGCGCGCCAGCAGGTCGGCGTCGTGGAAGGGGCTGTCGGGATCGACCGAAAGGCGGTCAGGCAGGGCGTCGGACATGGAGGGCTCTCGCGAAAATCGAAGCGCGCTGAATAGCGGCGCGCGGTCGCTATGCCAACCGCGCCTTTGTGCGCAAGGCGCCGGCTACTGAACCGACTGGCGCGCAGCGGCGGGCGGCGCGGCGTCTGCGGCGGGCGGCGCATAGGGGCGCGGGCCAGCCTCGGCCGGCGCGGCGGCCGGGGTCGCGGGGCGGGCCGCCGGACGCGGCGCGGGACGTTGGGCGGCGGGGCGCGGGGTCGGGCGACGCGCGGGCTGGGCCGCCGGCTGCGCTGCGGGCGCGGCCGCCGGAGTCGTCGTCGCGGGGGCCGCCGTGCGGGCCGGGGCCGCAGCCGGAGCAGCGGCCGGCACGACCGCCGGGGTCGCAGGCGTCGCACCCGCCGTCGCGGCGGCGGCGCGGGCGGCGAACTGCTGCGACTGGAAGCGCTTGGCCAGTTTCTCGGTCAACTCACGCGCACCGGCGGGCGGCATCTGGGCCATGACGGCGGCGAGGGTCCGGGGCCGCATGGCCGCCGCGACGGGCAGACGCACGCTGTCGTCCAGGGTGTTGAACACCGCCGCCGCCTCCTTGGGCCGCATGGCGGAATAGACGGCAACCAGACGGTCGGTCTCGGCCTTTTCCTTCTCGTCCACCTGACCGACCAGGGTCGCGATCTCGCCCTTGAGGGCTTCCAGCGCCTGCAGCTTGGCGTCCAGCTTCTGTTCGGCGGCGACCATCAGCGGCAGTGTGGTGGCGAAGTCGGCGTCGCGGGCGTCCAGGGCGTCGCGGCGCTTGGACAGGGACTGGATGATGCGCAGTTCAGCCGGCGAAATCCCCGCCTGCTGGGCCAGTTGCTCCGGCGTCAGGGCGCAGACAGCCGGCGCAGGCTTGGCGGCGGCGGCGCCCCCGCCCTCGCCCGGCGTCTCGGCGGTCACAGCTTCCTGGGCCCAGGCGGTCGCGCCCTGGAACAGCTCCGGCGCCACGCCCGCTGCGCGCACGGCCACGACCCCGCCGATGGCGATGGCGATCAGGGGCAGAAGGCGGGGCAGCTTGCTCATCGGTCAACTCGGAAAAGCGGTTCGTCTTATTGCCCCTCAAGCCGTTCGGCGCCGCGCGCCGAACATAGGGGCCCTAAAAATCATGCAGCGAAAAGATCTTCGTCCAGGCTACGACGGGCGCGGTTTAGGCTCTGTTGCGCAGCATGGTTAGCGGCCAGGGCCTGACGCACCGGGGCGAAGGCTTCGGCGGGCGCGGCCGGCGGCGCGGCGGGGCGCGCGGCCGGCGCCTTCATCACAGCGCGAGCGCCCTCGATGCGCTCCATCAGCGAGGCCATGCGGCGGGCGCGGGCCTCGTCGTCCAGCAAGGGCGCGACCTGCGAAGCCGGGACGTTCAGTTCCAGCGGCGTCTCGACCGGCGTTTCGACCTGGGGAGCGCGCGACGGCAGACCGGCGGGGGCGCGGGCGATCAGCACCTCCAGCTCCTGCTTCACCGCCCGCGCCTTGATGATGCGATCGTGCAGCAGATCGGTTTCATGGCCCGAGGCGCGCAGCGTCGCCAGGGCCTGCTCGGCGCGACCGGCGGCCGAGTTCAGCTCGCTCACCGCGCCGGCGAAGGCCAGTTGGCCATCGCGCAGGGCCTTGAGCTTCTTCTCCAGCTTGATGCCGTAGCCGATGGCCGCGACCAGCAGCAGCATGAGGATGGAATCGAGAATGATGCCGGTCATGTCAGCGTTTCCCTCGGCTCAGGTTGGCGGCGATGTCGGGGTTGATCGGGCCTTCGACCCGCACGGCGATATGCTGGCCCTTGCGGCCCATCTTGCCGGTCGTCAGTGGGATGGAGCCCGCCCGCACCGACACCTCGGAATCCGGCGAGACGTTCAGCATCAGCGTGTCCCCGACCTTGAAGTTCAGCGCCTGGGACAGCGGGATCTGCTGCTCGTCCAGCACGCAGCGGACCTCGGTTTCCGTGGTCCACAGCTCGGTGGCCAGGTGGCCTTCCCAGATGTTGTCGCGGCCGAACTTCTCGCCCATGAACTGCTGCAGCAGCATCTTGCGAATGGGCTCCAGCGTCGAATAGGGCAGCAGCAGTTCGACCCGCCCGCCGCGATCTTCCATGTCGATGCGCAGCTTGACCAGGATGGCGGCGTTGGCCGGGCGCGCGATGGCGGCGAAGCGCGGATTGGTCTCCAGCCGGTCCAGGGTGAAATGCACCGGCGTCAGCGGCTCAAAGGCGGCGCGCGCGTCGTTCAGGATGACCTCGACCATCCGCTGCACCAGCACCCGTTCGATGGTGGTGTAGGGCCGTCCCTCGATGCGCAGGGCCGCCGTGCCGCGACGCCCGCCCAGCAGGACGTCGACGATCGAATAGATCAGATTGCTGTCGACCGTCAGCAGGCCGTAGTTGTCCAGCTCCTCGGCCCGGAACACCGCCAGAATGGCCGGCAGGGGGATGGAGTTCAGATAGTCGCCGAACCGGATCGAGCTGATGGTGTCGAGCGAGACCTCGACGTTGTCCGAGGTAAAGTTGCGCAGGGACGTCGTCATCAACCGCACCAGGCGGTCAAAGACGATCTCGAGCATCGGCAGACGCTCGTACGACACCAGGGCCGAGTTGATGATGGCGCGGATGCCGCTCCGTTCGGAGTCGTCGCCGTCGCCCATGTCGAAGCCCAGCAGGCTGTCGATCTCGTCCTGGTTCAGCACGCGCTCGGACAGGGCCGCGCCCATGTCGGCCCCCATGTCGTCGGCGCCGCCGAAGGGGTCCAGTTCGTTCTCGGCGGCCAGGGTGTCGGTCATGCCTAGGACACCAGCATTTCTTCGATCAGCACGGCGTCCACCTTGCCCGGCGCGGCGATCAGGTTGACCCGGCGCAGGATCTCGGCGCGCAGCTGATAGGAACCCGCCGAACCGGCCAGGTCCTCGGGCCGCAGTTCGCGCAGAAAGCCCTGGAACATATCCTGCATCCGCGGCGTCTCGCCCTGCAGATGGGTCGCCAGGTCGGCGTCCTTCATCTCCAGCGTCAGCTTCAACTTCAGATAGGTGGGACGACCGTCCGCAGACTGAATGTTCACGATCATGTCGGGCAGGGTGTAGAAGGTCACGCCGTCAGGGCCCGCCGCGATCTTGCCCGCCGCCGGGTCGGCCTCGCCGCCGCCGCCGCCGTGACCGCCGCCCTTCTTCTCTTCCTTCTTGCCGTGATCGTCGGCCTTCTTCTCGGCGCCGTGTTCGCCCGCCTCGGCCTCGGCTGGCTTGGGCTTCATCAGCAGGAAGGCCGCCGCCCCGCCTCCGCCCAGCACCACCAGGGCCGCCGGGATGATGATGAACAGCAAGGGCAGCTTCTTCTTGGCGGGCGCGCCCTCGCCGCCCTCGCCGTCCGACACGGCGGGCAGGTTGGCGTCGTCGCCGGCCGGCGCCGCGTCTTTCTTCTTGCCCAGCTTCAGCTTCAGCATCCGCACGTCGCCCCGATCCTCACAGCCTTCCTGATGCGGCGATTTTGGTTAACGAGGCGTTTACGATCGGCAAATCCTGCCGGGCGCCGCAGGGGTCAAATCGGCTCAAACGCCCGCTGCGCCTGGATTAACCCTGTTGGCACGGTCGTTGCGACGAGTTGGGCGAAGGAGCCGCACTCGTGGAAAACGCCGCCTACATCGGATTGTCCCGTCAGATGACGCTTCGCCGCGAGCTCGACATCGTGGCGAACAACGTCGCCAATGCCGACACCACCGGGTTCAAGGTCGAACAGCTGATGGTCGGGGCCGAAGTCGGTCAGCGCGCCCGCAACGACAACATCCGCCCCTCGGCCAGCTTCGTGCTGGACAAGGGCGTGGGCCGCGACTTCGGCCAGGGCTCGATGAAGCAGACCGGCCGTTCGCTGGACTTCGGCATTGAGGGCGAAGGCGCCTTCTTCACAGTCCAGACCGCGACGGGCCAGGCCTATACCCGCGACGGCGCCTTCACGACCAACGCCGAGGGCGTGCTGATGACCCAACAGGGCCTGCCGGTTCTGGGCGACGGCGGCCCCATCACCCTGGACCCCGAGCGCGGCCCGGTCACCGTCGGCCCCGACGGCACCATCAGCCAGGAAGGCCAGCCGGTCGGCCGCCTGAACGCCGTCCGCTTCGACGCCCTGGCCGTGCTGCAAAAAAGCGGCGACGGCCTCTATCGCAACGCCTCCAACGCCCAGCCCGTTGACGCCCCCGACGTGCAGATCCGTCAGGGCATGCTGGAAGGCTCGAACGTCAACACGCTTCAGGAAATCACCAACCTGATCGAGATCAACCGCGCCTACGAGCGCGTGACCAAGATGATCGAAAACGCCAACGACCTGTCACGCCGCTCGGTCGAGCGGCTGGGCCGGGTCGGCTAGTAAGGAAAGCCTGAACGATGCGCGCTCTCAGAACCGCCACCTCCGGCATGCTGGCCCAACAGCTGAACGTCGAGGTCATCTCCAACAACATCGCCAACATGAACACGGTCGGCTTCAAGCGTCAGCGGGCCGAGTTCCAGGACCTGCTGTACCAGAACGTCGAACGCATGGGCGCGCAGTCCTCGGCCCAGGGCACCGTCGTCCCGACCGGCATCCAGATCGGCGCCGGCGTGAAGGCCGGCAGCGTCTATCGCATCACCGAGCAGGGCAGCCCGACCCGCACCGGCAATCCCTACGACATCGCCATCGACGGCAAGGGCTACTTCCAGATCACCATGCCTTCGGGCGAGATCGCCTACACCCGCGCCGGCAACTTCGCCGTCAACGGCGAGGGCCAGTTGGTCACCGAAGACGGCTATGCGGTCGAGCCGGCCATCACCATCCCCCAGGACGCCATCGACGTCTCCATCTCCAAGTCGGGCCAGGTCCAGGTCACGACCCAGGGCCAGACCGCGCCCCAGGTCGTCGGCCAACTGGAGCTGGCGACCTTCTTCAACGAGGCGGGCCTCGAAGCCATCGGCGACAACCTGCTGCTGGAGACCGCCGCCTCGGGTGCGGCCACCATCGGCGCCCCCAATGAGGTCGGCTACGGCCACCTGATCCAGGGCTACACCGAGGCCTCGAACGTGGATGCGGTCAGCGAAATCACCGCCCTGATCGTGGCCCAGCGCGCCTATGAGATGAACTCCAAGGTCATCACCACCGCCGACGAGATGCTGTCCGTCTCGGCCCAGGTGAAGAGCTAAGGAAAGAGCTGAGCCATGAAGCGCGCCCTGATCCTCGCCGCCGCCCTCGCCGCCTTCGCCGCGCCAGCCCTCGCCGGGCCGGTCAATCTGCTGTCCGACCCCGTCGATGACGACGGCCGCGTCACCCTGGGCGACCTGTTCGACGACGCGGGCGTCGCCGCCAATGTCGTGGTCGGCCAGCGCGCCGGCGCCACCGCCGTCTTCGAGGCCAGCCAGGTTCAGGCCGCCGCTCGCCGCGCCGGTCTCGACTGGGCCAACCCTCAGGGCCTGCGCCGCATCGTCGTGCGCGAGGGCGGCGCCGCGCCTGCGGACGCCTCGGCCCGCCCTGCGTCAGCCACCGTGGCCTCGCGCCCCGGCGCCACGGTCGAGGTCCTGACCTACGCCCGCAGCCTGGCCGCCGGCGACATCGTCCAGCCGTCCGACGTGGTCTGGTCCACGATTCAGGCCCATCAGGCCCCGGCCGGCGGTCCCCAGGACGCCGATCAGGTCGTCGGTCTGTCGGCCAAGCGCGCCCTTCGCGCCGGCGCCCCCGTGACCAGCCGCGACCTGGCCTCGCCCCAGGTCATCGCCCGCAACGACATGGTCGAGGTCGCCTATATCGCCGGCGGCGTTGAACTGACCGTCACCGGCAAGGCGACCCGCAACGCCTCGGCGGGCGAGGCCGTCCCCGTGCTCAACGTCCAGTCGGGCCGCACCATCGACGCCGTGGCCGTGGCGCCGGGCCGGGCGGTCGCTGGCCCCGCCGCCCAGACGGCCCGCGCCAATCCGCAACAGTTCGCCGCTCGCTGAGAGATCCCGTCATGCGCAAAGTCCTGATCCTCGCCGCCGCCGCTTCCGCCCTCAGCCTGGGCGCCTGCTCCACCATCACCGAAACGGTGAAAGGGCCGGAACTGGCCCCCATCGGCTATCCGGCCGCACTGGCTCCGGTTGAGCAGGCCTACCTGCCCCCGCCCACGCCCGCCTCTGCCAACAGCCTGTGGCGCACCGGCGCGCGTAGCTTCTTCGGCGACCAGCGCGCCCGCCGCGTCGGCGACATCCTGACGGTCAACATCGACATCAACGATCGCGCCCAGACCCAGAATTCGACCCAGCGCGCCCGCACCAACAGCGCTTCGGGCGGCGTCACCAACTTCTTCGGTCTGGAAAACAGCCTGGGCCGAGCCTTCCCCGGCGGTTTCGACCCGGCCAAGATGGTCGGCACCGAGGGCGAGGCCAACTCGGCCGGATCGGGCAGCGTCAACCGCTCGGAGCGCGTCAGCCTGACCGTCGCCGCCGTCGTCACCGCCGTCATGCCCAATGGCAACATGGTCATCCAGGGTCGGCAAGAAGTGCGCACCAACCGCGAGGTCCGCGAACTGACCGTCGCCGGCATCGTGCGCCCCGAGGACATCTCCTCGGCCAACACCATCGCCCACACCCAGATCGCCGAGGCCCGCATCAGCTACGGCGGTCGCGGCGACATCAGCCGGATGCAGGCCACCCCCGCGGCCCAGTCCCTGGTGGAGCGCTTCAGTCCCTTCTGACCCGCGTTCGACCAGCGTGGTTTTGCGGTGACTCGCCCTCAAGGAGTCGCATTCGTTCAAGCGGAGCGGTGAACCGTTAACAAGCGACCCGCGTTTGCTCTGTCGAACGCGAGTGATTTGTAATGTTGAAGTCCCTGCTTCCCGCCGCCGCCGCCCTCAGCCTGGCCGTCCTGGCTGGTCAGGCCATGACCACCGCCCCTGCCCTCCCCGGCGAAGGCGCTGCGGGCTGGCATCTTCTGCACGAAGGCCCGATGGCCAAGCTGGCCTACGGCCTGGCGGATTCCGATCAGGTGGCCCTGATGCTGACCTGTTCGCCCGGTGATCGCACCGCCGTCGTCTATGGCGACACCCAACCGCAGAGCCCGGCCTTGACGCTCGCCTCAACCGGCCCGCAGCCGATCGATCCCCTGTCCGACGGCGAAGCCTACGAGGCCCGTCTGCCCCTGTCCGACGCGGCCCTGACCGGCCTGGCGCGTGGCGGCCGCATGACCGTCGACAGCGAGGCCGGCGCCCAGCAGATCCGGGCCAGCCGCGCCGAGCGTCGCATGATCCAGGGCTTCCTCAGCTATTGCGCTTCCAGCCACGCCTGATCAAAGTCCCCCCAAACCCATCAGCGGGGGCTGAACCATGACCACCTTGCTTGGCCTCGCCCAGACCATGGCCCTGGCCCTGACGTTTCAGACCGTCCCCGCGCCAGTCGAGGCCTGGACCTGGACCCTCTACGCCGACAACGGGCCTCTGGTCCTGGCCAACGAGATCCCTGACACGCCGCGCCTGCGCGCCACCTTGGAATGCGCGCCCGGCTCCAGCATCGTGCGCCTGACCCTTTACGACGCCGCCCCCGCCGAGGGCATCGCCGTCATCGCCTCCGGCGCCGCCACCGCCAACGCCGAGACCAGCCCCCGGCGCGGCCAGCTTCAGACCATGCTGCGCGCCGACCATCCCGTCTTCACCGCCTTCCAGGCCAATGGAAAGCTCGACATCACGGTCGGCGAACAGTCTTCGCCGATAGAGATCGATCGAGCGAATCTGTCCAAGCTGCGCCGGTTCGCCGAACTCTGCACCGGCTGAGGATTTCCATGCGCCTGATTGTCTGGACCGCCCCTGCGCTTGCGGCGCTCGCCCTATCGGCCTGCGCCCCTACGCTGAGGACCGAACTGGCCGGCGCCTCCAGCGGCGCCCCCCTGCCTGTCGCCGGCTACGACTGGCACCTGAACGCCGACGCCGACGAAGCCAGTCTGTCCTACGGCATGGCCGAGACCGACGACGTGCCGCTGGACCTGTCGTGTCGCCCCGGATCGGGCGCCCTGCAGATCCTGCAGGCCGTCGCCGAGGGCCATCCGCGCGCCATCGCCCTGGAATCCGGCGGCGACACTGAGACCTATCCCGCCAAGGCCGAGCCCTCGGCCCTGCACGACGGCCTGGATCTGACCGCCGAGGCTCGTGCTTCGGACCCGGTCTTCCTTCGCTTCCGCAAGCTGGGCTGGCTGGCGACCTATGGTCCTGACTACCGCACGCCCCTGGTGGCCCAGGACGGCTCGGACCAGCAGATCAACCGCTTCTTCGCCCTCTGCGGCTGAGAGCCGCCGACACAGCTTGACCGTCGGCGCGCGCGCCTGTCTCCTCCCTTCCGCTTGAGGGAGGACAGTATGGACAAGCAATTTCTGACGGGTCGGCTTCTGATCGGGGCGGCCCTGGCGGCCTTCATGACGGCGACGCCCGCCCTGGCTGAGAGCGCCCAGACGCGCCCCGCCGCCGCCGCGACCACGCCCGCCGCCGCTCTGGCCGGCGTCCTGGCCGACTACGAAGCCTATCTGCGCCGGATCGATCCGATCAGTTCCGGCATGGACGGCGACCGCGACGCCCTGTCGCGCCTACCCGACCACAGCCGCGCCGGCGATCTGGCGCGGCAGGCCCCGCTCAAGACCCTCATCGATCGGCTGGACGCCATCGACGCCGCCGCGCTCGACGCCGACGGCCGCCTGAACCACGCCTTCAGCCGGTATCTGATCAATCGCGAGATGGAACGGATCGCCCTGGACCCGTCGCGCCTGGCCTTCGATTCCGAAGGCGGTCCCGGCCAGACCCTGTCCTACCTCGCCAGTTCGACCCGCATCGCCAGCCGCGCCGACGCCGACGCCTGGCTGGCGCGACTGGAAGCCGCCCCCGCCTATTACGACGCCGGCGTCGCCAACGCCCGACGCGGACTGTCGACGGGACTGGTTCAAGCCCGCTCCGTGGTCGAAAGCGCCCTGGGTCAGGCCCAGCGCGATGTCGCCGTCAATCCCGATGGCGACATCCTGATGAAGCCCTTCGCCGCCCTGCCCGGCAATATCCCGGCGGCAGATCAGGCGGCCCTGCGCGCCCGCGCCCAGGCGCTGATCGACGGCCCCATCACCGCCCGCCGCCAGGCCTGGCTGGCCATGCTGCGCGACGACTACCTGCCCAAGGCGCCGACCGAACCCGGCATGGTTCACCGCCCCGGCGGCAAGGATCTCTATGCCTTCCTGGTGCGCAGCGACACGACCACCGACCTCACCCCGGATCAGGTGCATCAGATCGGTCAGGACGAGGTCGCCCGCATCCGCGCCCGGATGCAGGACGAAATGCGCGCCGCCGGCTGGACCGGCGACTTCGCCGGCTTCCTCCACTTCCTGCGTACCGATCCGCAGTTCTATGCGACCAGCCGCGAGCAATTGCTGGAGAAGGCGTCGGAAATCGCCAAGCGCGCCGACGACGGCCTGCCCGCCCTGTTCGGGACCCTGCCCCGCCTGCCCTATGGCGTCCGCCCTGTCCCGCGCGAGATCGAAGAGACCTACACCACCGGCCGCTACAACGCCGGCTCGATGCAGAACGGCGTGGCCGGCGGCTATATCGTCAACACGTCGAAACTGGACCAGCGTCCTCTCTATGAACTGCCCGCGCTGACCGTCCACGAGGCCGTCCCCGGCCACCACCTGCAGATCGCCCTGCAACAGGAAGCCGCGGATCAGCCCTACTACCGGCGCGGCGCCGACGTGACCGCCTTCATCGAGGGCTGGGGCCTCTATTCCGAGTTCCTCGGCGAGGAAATGGGCATCTATCGCACCCCCTATGAGCGCTTCGGCCGCCTCAGCTATGAGATGTGGCGCGCTTGCCGCCTGGTGGCCGACACCGGCCTGCACTGGCTGGGTTGGACCACGGAACAGGCCCGCGCCTGCTTCCGCGACAACTCAGCCCTGGCCCCGCACAACATCGAAACCGAGCTTCAGCGCTATATCGGCTGGCCCGGTCAGGCCACGGCCTACAAGATCGGCGAAATCCGCCTGCGTCAGATCCGTCAGAAGGCCGAGCGCGAGCTGGGCAACCGCTTCGACGTCCGCACCTTCCACGACGCCCTGCTAGTCGACGGCCCCCTGCCGCTGGACCTGCTCGACGCCCGCATGGACCGCTGGATCGCCGAGCAGAAGGCGAAGTAAGGCGCTCCCACTTGTGGGGAGGGGGGCCGCGTAGCGGTGGAGGGGGCGACGCCGCCCTCTGCCGTTTCGCTCCCTACAACCCGAGTTCCGCCCGCGCCTTCTTCGTCAGCTTGCCGACGATGATGGCGTGGGCCAACCGGATATGATCGGCTAGCTCCTCGTCCGCCCAGTCGTCGATCTGCGGCAGGTTCACCCACTTGGCGCGCGCCATATAGGGCGCCGGTCGCGCATGGCCGCTCTCGGTCAGCACCTCATAGGCGATGTCCGAGACCTTGAACGACACCCCGCCGCTGGCCCCGACCATGACGAACATCTTGCCGCCGACCTTATAGGCGTCGTGGTCGTCGCCGAACGGATGCTCCAGCGTCGCCCCCGGCAACGCCAGACAAACCTTGCCGACCCCCTCCCGGTCCATCAGGCGTCGATACCGATGCCGATCGGGCAGACCACCCCGGTCCCGCCGATGCCGCAGTATCCGGCCGGGTTCTTGGCCAGATAGCCCTGGTGATAGTCCTCGGCGAAATAATAGGGGCCGGCTGGTTCGATCTCGGTCGTGATCGTCCCGCGCCCCGCCGCCGTCAGCGCCGCCTGATAGGCGTCGCGCGAGGCCTCGGCCTCCGCCTGCTGCGCGTCGTTCAGCGTATAGATGGCCGAGCGATACTGCGTGCCCTGGTCATTGCCCTGACGCATGCCCTGGGTCGGATCGTGGTTCTCCCAGAAGGCCTTCAGCAGATCGCCATAGGAAATGACCTTGGGATCAAACACCACCTGCACCACCTCGGTGTGGCCGGTCCGGCCCGAACAGACTTCTTCATAGGTCGGGTTTGGCGTGATCCCGCCCGCATAGCCCGCCGAGGTCACCCAGACGCCGGGCAGGCGCCAGAACACCCGCTCCACGCCCCAGAAACAGCCCATGGCGAAAATCGCCGTCTCGAACCCCTCCGGGTGCGGCCCCTTCAGCGCGTGGCCCAGCACAAAATGAGTCGCATCCGTCGCCAGCGGCGTCTCGCGCCCCGGCAAGGCCGTCTCAAGGGTCGGCAGTTCGGCGGTCTTTTGGAACAGCATCTGAAAAATCTCGCAGAAATCAGCGGCAAAATCGACTTCCCCCCATATGGGGCCTCAGACAGCGCTTGCCGAGGGGGTCGTGCTGTTCTATCAGCCTCGCTCCGCTGGATCGACCGTCCGGCGGCTACACGGCGACGTCGTGGAAACGGACAGGTGGCGGAGTGGTCGATCGCGCACGCTTGGAAAGCGTGTGTACGTGAAAGCGTACCGAGGGTTCGAATCCCTCTCTGTCCGCCACGCGCCAAACCCTTGGCATTCACTGAAATCACCCGACATTCTCGCGCTTAAGCCGAGGCGGGGTTCCCCTGCATTTGCGTCCTGACCATGGACTTCGCTGCGGAGCGAGGCATCGTGGGGAATCAAGGCGGCCGCCGGGCATGTATCGGGGTTGAAGCCGCCGCTTATGACAGGAACGCCATGATCAGATCGACCTCGTCCGCCGCGCCTGGACGCCAAGCCGCGCGTCACCGCCATCGGCGCGCCCTGGCCTGGACCCTGGGTTTCGCCGCCCTGGCCCTGACCAGCACCAGCGCCCTGGCCTATGAGGCGGCGCTGGCGGAACAGCCGGCGGCGGTCTCGGCGACGGCCACAACCTCGCGCATCACCTCGCCGCAGGAAGCCTTCGGGCATGTAGTCGGCGCCGACTACCACCTGATCAACTACAGCCAGTGGGAAGCCTATCTGAAGACCCTGGCCGGCCAGTCCGACCGGATGAAGCTGGTCGAGATCGGCAAGTCCTCCGAAGGCCGCACCCAGTATATCGCCATCGTCTCGACGCCGGAGAACCTGGCCCATCTGGACCGCTATCAGGAGATCGCGCGTCGTCTGGCCAAGGCCGAGGGCGTGACCGAGGAACAGGCCCGCGCCATGTCCGTCGAGGGCAAGGCCGTGGTCTGGATCGACGGCGGCCTGCACGCGACCGAGACCGTCCCGCCCCAGGCCCTGATCGCCGCCGTGCATGAATGGCTGACGGCGGAAGACCCCGAGGCCCTGCGCGTTCTGAACGACACCATCATCCTGTTCGCGCCGCTGAACCCGGACGGGATGGAGCTGGTCTCCAACTGGTACATGCGCAACGCGGACCCGCTGAAGCGCGAGTTCGCCTCGATCCCGGTGCTGTACCAAAAGTACGTCGGCCACGATAACAACCGCGACTACTATCTGTCGGCCATGGCCGAGACGACCAACGTCAACCGCCAGTTCTTCCGCGAGTGGTTCCCGCAGATCATCTACAACCACCACCAGACGGCGCCCGCCGGGACAGTGGTCTTCATGCCGCCCTTCCGCGACCCGTTTAACTACAACTACGACCCCCTGGTCATGGGCACGCTGTCCGAAGTCGGCGCGGCCATGCACAGCCGCCTGATCGAAGAGGGCAAGCCCGGCTCGACCATGCGCAGCGGCGCCAACTACTCGACCTGGAACAACGGGATGGAACGCTCCATCACCTACTTCCACAACGCCGTCGGCCTGCTGACCGAGATCACCGGCCACCCGACGCCGAGCCAGATCAGCCTGATCCCGCAGAACCAGCTGGCCCGCAACGACCTGCCGATGCCGGTCGCGCCCCAGACCTGGCATTTCGCCCAGTCGATCGAATACTCGCAGTCGATCAACCGCGCCGTGCTGAACTACGCCTCGCGCAACAAGGACCGGCTGCTATTCAACATCTGGCGCATGGGCCAGAACGCCATCGACAAGGGCAATACCGACACCTGGCGCATCACGCCGACCGGTGTCGAGGCTCTGGTCGAGGCGGCGGGCGAAAACGCCACCGGCCGTCGCGGCGTCGATCCGGCCCTCTATGAGCAGGTGCTGCGCGATCCGGCCCGTCGCGACCCGCGTGGCTATGTCATCCCGGCGGATCAGGCCGACCTGCCCAACGCCGTCGCCTTCCTGAACAGCCTGATCAAGACGGGCGTGGATGTGGACCGCGCCACTCGCGCCTTCACCGTGGGCGGCACGACCTATCCCGCCGGCTCCTATGTGGTGAAGACGGCCCAGGCCTATCGCCCGCACGTGCTGGACATGTTCGAGCCGCAGGACCACCCGCACGACCTGCAGTATCCGGGCGGCCCGCCCGCCCTGCTCTATGACGCGA
>NZ_PCPB01000002.1 GCF_002979535.1 Brevundimonas sp. MYb52
CGGCCGGACGGAGCCGGCGGCGATCACGACGCCGGGCGCTGGCGGCGCCGGCGGCGCGGGCGTCGTCTGGCTGACGGCGATCGGGTGAGCGTCATGACGCGATACTTCGACCGTATCCTGGAGCCCGAGTTGCTGGACGAGGAGGCTTGGGCAGCGCCCGAGCGCCTTACGCCCGACGACTGCTTCGACCACCTGGGCAGCGATTGGCGCAGGCCCGATGCACCCCGCGATCAGGAGGACGAGGGATGAGCGAGAGCAACCGGAGCGAGATCGGGCTGGCCGAGGGGCGCTGGCTGTGGCGCAGGCTCTATGTCTTCGTCGCCAGCGCAGGGCTGTGGTGCTTGCTGGCCCGGGCCGTGGGACGGACGGCGCCCGCTGATCTGCCGCGCGTGGCCGATGGGCTGATGGGGCTGATCGCCCTGATGCTGGTCCTCTATCTGGTGGCGCCCACGGCCCAGCAGATGATCGCCATGCTGGCCAATCTTCGCCTGCGTCTGGCGGCGGGAGGTCGGCCATGACCTATCGACTGTCGCAACGCTCGCGCGCCCGACTGCGCGGGCTTCACCCTGACCTGATCGCGGTGGTCGAGGCGGCGATTCGTCGGACCGAGGTGGATTTCATGGTCACCGAGGGCCTGCGAGACCCCGCCCGCCAGGCCTCGCTGGTGAAGGCCGGGGCCAGTCGGACCCTGAATTCGCGCCACCTGACCGGCCATGCTGTCGATGTGGCGGCCCTGGTCGAGGGGCGGGTGCGCTGGGACTGGCCGCTGTACGGCCGCATCGCGGAGGCCTTCAAGGCGGCGGCGCGCGACCTGGGCATCCCGCTGACCTGGGGCGGGGACTGGACCCGTCTGAGGGACGGCCCGCATTTCGAATTGGATCGGAGGGCCTATCCATGACGCTCCGAAATCTGGCGCGGACCCTGACCCCGCTGGGCTGGCTGGCCGTGATCGGGGCGGGGGTTCTGCTGGTGACCGTCATTGGGCGCGGAGTCGGCCTGAGATGGGACCCGTTCGACCTGCAACAGAGGCGATTGGAGACCGTCCAGGCGCGGGCGATCCAGGCGGAGACCGATGTCGAGGCGCGACGCCTGGAGGCTGCGGCGCGGGTCCAGCAGGCGGTTCGTCTTGAAACCCACCAACGACAGATTCTGGCCGTGGAACGGGCGACCGTCGCGGCTGTCACCCAGGCGAGGAGCGCCCCCGATGCGAACGATCCTTTGGACCCTGTGCGGGCTGGTCGCCTGCGGGCTCATGACCGCGAACTGTGCCGGTTCGCCGCCGATCTCTACGGTTGCGCCGCCGCGTCTGGTCCTGGCTGAAGCGGCGACCCGGCCTTGCGCCCTCGCCGTCCTGCCGAATGCGCCCAGTCTGGCGGATCTGGAGGCGGCCTATATGGCGCGCGGCGCTCAGATCGTCGCCTGCGACAGCGCGCGCCGCCTGGCGGTCGAGGCCCTTAACGTTGAACGGGCGATGCAGGACCGCTGGATGGAGGCGCAGAAGCGGGGGCGGCGTCGGGGGGCGACGCCTTGAGGCAGCATTTCTTGCCGGGCGGCCGGCATATTTTGCCGTCCTTGTGATCGCTCGGCAAAATATGCCGAGGTCAAAACATGGTTTACCAAAACTAACGCACGAAAATCAGTATGTTATAAATCGGCGCGACGCTGTCGTTGTGGCCCTGTCCTTGCTCCTTGCCTTCCCGAGCAGAAAGCTCCCGGCAGCCAAAATGGCGTCGGACATGTCGAAGACACAAGGACAGCCAAAATGGCTAACAGCATCAATACGAATGCCGGGGCTCTTGTCGCCCTGCAGAATCTTAACGCGACCAGCCGTGACCTCAACGTCACGCAAAACCGCGTGAACACAGGCCTGAAGATTTCTTCGGCTAAGGACAATGGCGCGATCTTCGCCATCGCCACCGCGCAGCGCGCCGAGATGGGCGCCCAGGATGCTGTAAAGCAGTCGCTGCAGCGCGGTCAGTCCATCGTCGATGTCGCCCTGGCGGCCGGCGAAACCGTCACCAACGCCATGAATGAGCTGAAGAGCCTGGCGGTGGCCATTCAGGACGCGCCGACCGGCAGCGACACGGCCAACAAGCTCAACGCCGATTTTTCCGCCCTGGTGGCTGAAATCAAGACCTCGCTGGCCGACGCCAAGTTCGACGGGATCAACCTGTATGCGGCGAACGCCGCTGCGATCGAGGTGACGACCAATACCTCTGGCGGCAAGTTCACTCTGAAATCCACGGTTGCGGCCGCTTCGGGCGCCTATGTGGCCGGTGGTCTGATCGACCCCACCCAGGGCGCCGCGACCACCGCCCCCGTCGCGGCCGCCTTCGACCTGGACACCCTGACCGATCGCACCGCCGCCAACGTCGAGCGCGCGATCGCCAACTTCTCTTCGGTTCTTGCGGACCTGGGCACCAAGTCGAAGTCTCTGGACCGTCAACTGACCTTCACCAGCAAGATGCAGGACTCCCTGGAAGTCGGCATCGGCAACCTGGTGGATGCCGACCTGGCCAAGGAAAGCGCCAAGCTGACCGCCCTGCAAACCAAGCAACAACTCGGCGTTCAGGCGCTGGGCATCGCGAACCAGTCGGGTTCGATCCTGCTGGGCCTGTTCCGCAGTTAAGGAAGCGACTGACACGAAGGCGCGGTCTAGGCCGTCGTCTGATCACCTCCAGTAAATGAGCGAAAGCTCCCGGCAGCCAAAACGGCGTCGGAAATGTCGAAGACAAAGGATTACTCTCATGGCTAACAGCATCAATACGAACGCAGGCGCCTTGGTTGCTCTGCAAAACCTGAACCAGACGAGCCGCGACCTGAACGTCACGCAGAACCGGGTCAACACGGGTCTGAAAATCTCATCGGCCAAGGACAATGGCGCGATCTTCGCCATCGCCACGTCGCAGCGCGCAGAAATGGGCGCCCAGGACGCGGTGAAACAGTCGCTGCAACGCGGTCAATCCATCGTCGACGTCGCCCTGGCGGCCGGCGAGACCGTGACCAGCGCCCTGAACGAGCTGAAGAGCCTGGCTGTGGCGATTCAGGACGACGCCGGCAATGCTTCGCCGGCGACCGACTGGAGCGACAACGGCAAGAAGCTGATCGCCGACTTTGAGGCCCTGGCGAAGGAGATCCACGTCTCGCTGGCGGGCGCCAAGTTTGACGGGGTCAACCTGTTCGACGCCGCCGCGGCTACGGTCGAAGTGACCACCAACACCTCGGGCGGCAAGTTCGAGCTGAAGGCGAACGGCGCGGCTTCGGCTGGCAGTGACCTGCTGTTCGGCGGCACTGTGGATGCGACGACCAAGGCTTGGTCGACGACTGCCGACTACGCCACCAAGAAGGCTGGCTACACTGCCGCCAACGTCGAAACGGCGATCAATGACTTCGCTTCGACCCTGGCGGATCTGGGCACCAAGTCGAAGTCCCTGGACCGTCAACTGACCTTCACCAGCAAGATGCAGGACGCCCTGGAAGTCGGCATCGGCAACCTGGTGGACGCTGACCTGGCCAAGGAAAGCGCCAAGCTGACCGCCCTGCAAACCAAGCAACAACTGGGCGTCCAGGCGCTGGGCATCGCGAACCAGTCGAGCTCGATCCTGCTCGGCCTGTTCCGCTAACGAACACGGAGGCGGCGGCTTCGGTCGCCGCCTGATCACCTCAGACTACCGAGCAGAACGCTCCCGATAGCCAAAACGGCATCGGAAAATTGTCAAAGACAAAGGAACAGCCAAAATGGCTAACAGCATCAACACCAACGCAGGCGCTCTCGTCGCTCTGCAGAACCTGAACCAGACGAGCCGCGACCTCGCGACCACGCAAAACCGCGTGAATACGGGTCAAAAGATCTCGTCGGCCAAGGACAATGGCGCGATCTTCGCCATCGCCACGTCTCAGCGCGCAGAAATGGGCGCCCAGGACGCGGTGAAACAGTCGCTGCAACGCGGTCAGTCCATCGTCGATGTCGCCCTGGCGGCCGGCGAGACCGTGACCAACGCCCTGAACGAACTGAAGAGCCTGGCTGTGGCGATTCAGGATGCGCCGACGGGCAGCGACACGGCCACCAAGCTGAACGCTGACTTCACCGCCATCGTTTCGGAAATCAAGACCGCACTGACGGGCGCCAACTTCGACGGCGTCAACCTGTTCAACGCTAGTGCGACGGCGATCGACGTGACGACCAACACCTCCGGCGGCAAGTTCACGCTCAAGTCGGCGGCTGGCGCTGCGGCCGGTGCAACCAAGGCCGATGGTTCGGTTGATCCGACCCAGGCGCCTGACCCGGATGGCGCTGGCGCTCTGACGGCGTTCGATTTTGCGAACGTCGCCGATCGCACCGCCGCCAACGTTGAACGCGCCGTCGCCAACTTCTCGACGGTGCTGGCGGACCTGGGCACCAAGTCGAAGTCCCTGGACCGTCAACTGACCTTCACCAGCAAGATGCAGGACGCTCTGGAAGTCGGCATCGGCAACCTGGTGGACGCCGACCTGGCCAAGGAAAGCGCCAAGCTGACCGCTCTGCAAACCAAGCAACAGCTGGGCGTGCAGGCGCTGTCGATCGCGAACCAGTCGAGCTCGATCCTGCTCGGCCTGTTCCGCTAACGAACACGGAGGCGGCGGCTTCGGTCGCCGCCTGATCACCTCATAACCCCGAGCAGAATGCTCCCGATAGCCAAAACGGCGTCGGAAATTGTCAAAGACAAAGGAAAGCCAAAATGGCTAACAGCATCAATACCAACGCAGGCGCCCTGGTTGCTCTGCAGAACCTGAACCAGACGAGCCGCGACCTGAGCATCACGCAGAACCGCGTGAATACGGGTCAAAAGATCTCGTCGGCCAAGGACAATGGCGCGATCTTCGCCATCGCCACGTCGCAGCGCGCAGAAATGGGCGCCCAGGACGCGGTGAAGCAGTCGCTGCAACGCGGTCAGTCCATCGTCGATGTCGCCTTGGCGGCCGGCGAGACCGTGACCAACGCCCTGAACGAACTGAAGAGCCTGGCCGTGGCGATTCAGGACGACGCCGGCGGCGCCACGGCGTTCACCGACAACGGCAAGAAGCTGGTCGCCGACTACGAAGCGATCGTGAAGGAGATTCATACCTCCCTCGCGGGCGCCAAGTTCGATGGCGTCAACCTGTTCGACGCCGTGACTGCCGGCAATGAAGTCCAAGTCAGCACCAATACCTCGGGCGGCAAGTTCATGCTGAAGGGCGTGAGCGGATCCGCTGGCACGGCATTGGAGTTCGGCGGAACGGTGGCCGCCGGCGTCTGGACGGCTGCTGCTACCGACGCAGCCAAGAAGACGGCCTATACGGCAGCCAACGTCGATACGGCGGTCAAGGCCTTCGCCACGACCCTGGCGGACCTGGGCACCAAGTCGAAGTCCCTGGACCGTCAGCTGACCTTCACCAGCAAGATGCAGGACGCTCTGGAAGTCGGCATCGGCAACCTGGTGGACGCTGACCTGGCCAAGGAAAGCGCCAAGCTGACCGCTCTGCAAACCAAGCAACAGCTGGGCGTGCAAGCGCTGTCGATCGCGAACCAGTCGAGCTCGGTTCTGCTCGGCCTGTTCCGCTAACAAGACGTGGTCGGGGGCGGGCCTCGCGGCTCGTCCCCGTTCGCACGTCGGCAGATACAGAGGGCGCGGCCTGACCGCGCATCAGGGAAATGGCAGACAATGTCGCACGAGTACCCAGCTTAACGCTCGTCACGCCCGATGCCATGGGGCAGGGCGTCGAGCCGCCGAAACCTCCGATCCAGGACAACGACGCCGGGCGCTATCGCCTGACGATCGAGGAGGGGCCGGACGGCTTCATCTACAAGACGCTGGATCGCGTGACGGGCGAGGTCATCCGCCAGTTGCCGCGAGAAGACGTCGTCAAGATGCGCCACAGCCCGGCCTATGGTCCGGGGGAGTTGATCAAGACCAAGGTCTGAGACCGGGTCGCTCAATCGCCAACGCCGCCGGCTCGCCGCGCGGCGCTATCATGGTTTCTACGGCGTTAACCATACGCTCAGGAATCATGCGCATTACTGGCCCCCAGAATCGAAACTGGGGCTAGAAGCCATGTCTAACAGCGTTCTCACCAATGCCTCGGCGCTCATAGCGCTCCAGAATCTGAATTCGACGAATAACAAGCTGGCCGCGACCCAGAGCCGGGTGAACACCGGCCTGAAGGTGCAGGGCGCCAAGGACAACGCCGCCACCTGGGCCATCGCCCAGAACCAGCGGGCGGACACGGGCGCGCTCGACGCCGTCAAGACCAGCATGAACCGGGCGACGTCGCTGGCCGACGTGTCCCTGGCTGCGGGCGCGCAGATTTCGGATCTGCTGATCGAGCTGCGCGAAAAGGCGACCGCCGCCGCTGACCCGTCGCAGACCGCCGCGACGCGCAAGGCCTACAACGACGAGTTCCAGTCGCTGCTCAAGTCGCTGCAGTCCTTCGCCGACAACGCGACCTTCGACGGCGAGAATATCCTGAACGGCAAGATCGGCGGCGTTCGGCCTGTTCCGCCCGCCACGCTGACGGGCCTGGATTTCCTGGCCAACGTCAACGCCACCGAAACCATCACCGTGAACCGACAGGACATGTCGCTGATCGGTCTTGGGCTCGCGCCGACGACCTTCACGGCGCCGGTGACCGCCTTCGACCTGACGACCGAGGCCAATGCCGAAAAGGCGCTGGCCGATGTTGTCGCGGCCATGGACACGGCCAACGCCAAGCTGGCTGAGCTGGGCGCGCAGTCCAAGCAGGTCGAAAAGCACAACACCTTCGTCAGCAAGCTGATGGACTCGCTGGAAGTCGGCATCGGCAATCTGGTGGACGCAGACATGGCCAAGGAAAGCGCCCGTCTGCAGGCGCTTCAGGTCCAACAGCAGCTGGGCGCGCAAGCCCTGTCGATCGCCAACCAGGCGCCGCAGATCATCCTGTCCCTGTTCAAGGGCTGATCTATCTGAAGTAGCGGGGCGCGCCGTGGCCGAGTGAAATCGGCGGCGGCTTGCGCTTCGCGGGGCGCGGGGTCAGCCCGTAGAGGCTGGCCAACTTCATGAGCAACCAACGCACGTAGGGCATAGGGCTGATCCCTGACCTGTGAGCTTGACTGTCGGCAAACGTGAAGCGCCGCCCGCTGTTCCGGGGCGATCTTAAACACTTCGTTACCGCGTGCGTGGCAAGGTGCCGGCAGGAGCGCTCTGGCCTGTGATCGACAACAGCTATCTTCTTGGGATGTACGGCCTTTCGCCGGTGAGCTCCGGCTCGTCGGGCGCGGCCTCGACCGTCAGGAAGCAGCCGACCGCGCCCTGGAGCACGACGGTCAAGCCTCCGGCCCAGTCAGATCTTCTGCGCGCCGCGTTGAGCGGCCGACGTTTCTTCAACGAAGCGGCGACGACGCTGGACCTGCAGACCAAGTCGTCTGGCGACTATCGCAAGCTGTTTGCGTTGAATCAGGGCCTGTCCCTGCTGGAATCGATCACCAATCGTGCGGGCCAGAAGGGCGTCAGCGCGTCCGAAACGGCCTTGCTGGCCAAGCGGTTCGACGCGGGCATGGCGGAACTGTCGGCCTATCTGAAGGACGCCAAGTTTGACGGCATCCGCATGGTGGAAGGCGAATCCGCCACCAAGGCCCAGACCGGCGCCGCCGTGGCGCGGGATTCGGCCAAATATGTCACCGGGGCGGTCCACACGGGCACGGAATACGCCCCTGTCGAGGCCTTTCAGGGCGATGTGAAGTTCAACATCAGCGTGAAGACGACCGGCGGCACGAAGACGATCGCGATTGATCTGGCCGAGATGGGCGCCGAGACGCGCACGATGCAGTCCGTGGTCGCCCACATCAACGGCAAGCTGGAGGCGGCGGGGGTCCAGACGCGGATGAGCCGTGAAATGCTGCCGCAGGAGCCCAAGGTCATCAAGTCGGGCGACAAGACCATCACCCTGCCGGCCGGACCTGACAAATGGGCCTTGAGCGTCAAGGGCGTCTCGACTGAAACCGTCAGCTTCGTTCCGGTGACTTCGGCCGACGCCGTCTATGTGGTGCAGGGCTCGGGCAAGGCCGGCGGTCATGACGTGCTGAAGTTCCAGGAAGGCGCCGGCAACACGACCGGAGAGCTCTTTGCGGTCAACGGCCAGATCGGCAAGTCGGGCCTGCCCGAAGGCGTCGAAACCGTCCGAGCCAGCGCCGTCGGCCCGGACGGCTCCATGTGGATCGTCGCCGATGTCAGCGCCGGGACCACGAACCAGCCGATCAAGGGCCAGGGCGACGTGGTCCTGATGAAGCTGGATTCGGCAGGCCAGGTGGTGCTCAGCCGCGCCTTGGGCGCCGCCTCGACTGCCAGCGGCTATGCGATTTCGGTGAGCGACGACGGCCGGGTGGCTGTGGCAGGGTCGGTCATCGGCGCGCTGGAGCCGGGCGCGTCCGGCGCCGTCGCCAATGTGGCCGACAGCTTCGTGACCGTATTCGACGCCAAGGGCGTAGAGCAATGGACCCAGCGTCGCGGCGCCAAGGCGGCGGACGAGGCGACGGCGGTGTCGTTTGGCGCGGATGGCCGTATCTATGTGGCTGGCCGTTCGCAGTCGGCCATGTCGGGCGCGACCGCTTCCGGCGGCTGGGATGGCTATGTTCAGGCCTTCAGCGAGACCCAGCTTCATGCTCTGGCGCCGATCAAGGCCGTCGCTACGGGCGTCAGCCAGTTCGGCACGGCCGGCGATGACAGCGTCCAGGCCATGACCGTGGATGGCGATAAACTCTACACCGCCGGGATCGAGAACGGCCGTATGGTCGTGCGTCGGTTCCAGATCGACGCCACGGGCTCGCCGACCCTGTTGTCCTCTCGCGACCTGGGCAGCGCCAGCGGCGGCGAGATCAGCGGCCTGTCGGTGGTCAACGGCCAGGTCATTCTCGCGGGCGCGACCCGCAACGGCGCCTTGGACATCGGTCAGATCAATACCGCCCACGCCGGAGGCATGGACGCCTTCGTCGCGGTGATCTCTGACGACCTGACGGCCTCCGCCGCCGACCGTCTGACCTATCACGGCGGCGCGGGCGATGATTCCGCCGCCGACGTGAAGATCGTGGATGGCAAGGTCTGGCTGACCGGCGTGTCCGACCGCCCTATCGGGGCCAAGGCCACCGATCCGACCTCGGGCTATCTGGCCCGTCTCGATCCGCTGACCGGCGCTGTGGAATGGAAGCAGACCTGGACGGGGGCGGACGGGCAGGCGGCGCCGACGACGATCGCCGTCGCCAGCGGCGGCGCCAGCGTCCTGGACAAGCTGGGCCTGCCGCAGGGCGAGATTCCTCAGTCGGATTCCAAGCGTCTGGTGGACGCCACGGCCCTGCGTGCGGGCGACCGCTTCTACGTGAGTTCGCCCACAGGCCGGTCGGTAGCGGTGACGATTGACGCCAAGGATACGCTGCAGACCCTGGCGCGCAAGATCGAGACGGCGTCGGGGCGTTCGCTGAAGGTCACGATCAAGACCGACATGGACTACATGACCGGGATGGACGGCGACACCAAGGTGACGGCGGGCGGGGTGCAGCGGCTGTCCATCGCCTTCACCGACGGCCGCGGCGGCGCAACCTTGCGGGCAGGTGAAGCGGGGCGGGACGCCTTGGCCGGTCTGGGGCTGACGCCCGGCTACATTGGTCCCAAGAGCGACGACCTCAAGACCTTTGGTCTGGATCTGCCCAAGTCGCTGAACCTGCGCGACGCGGCGGCGGTGAAGAACGCGCACGACAAGCTGGGCACGGCGCTGGTTACGCTGCGGGCGGCCTACCGCGCCTTGCTGCCTGAAAGCGACAAGCCCAAGGTGACCGGCGAGGCGCCGGCCTATCTGCAGGCGCAACTCGCCAACTATCAGGCTGCGCTCGCACGACTCACAGGCTGATCACGCCGAACCCCGCTTTAGGTTGACGCATGCGGCGTCGGCGGGGTTATTGGGGCCATCATTGGCGTCGAGTCCCGCATGGCCCTTCCAAAAGACAATCGCACAGTCCTGATCGTCGGGGGCGGCCTGGCCGTCGTCGCCGCCGTGGCGGCTGCTCTGGTGTTCAGCGGCGGGCGCGATGGACCGACCGAGGCCCCGCCGGCGTCGCAAGGCGGCTTGACGATCGACCTGGCCGAAGCCCCGACGCTGGAGCCCGCGCGCGAGCTGCGCTGCTTTGTCGACGGGCAGTTTGTCGGTCAGGCGACCCTGGCCGACTGCGCGCGGCGTAACGGCGTAGCCACCAGCGCCCTGGACGTGGGTCTGGACGCCACCGGCGCCCTGGCCGCCGCGCCGACCGCCGCCTTCGCCCCGCCGCCGGCCCTGCCGGCTGCGCCGACGGTCGAGGTCGCTCCGATCGATGAAGCCGCATCGCCGGCCGAACAGCCTGCCCGCCAGGCCCCGGCTTCGAGCGCGGCTACAGCCTGTCTTCGTCACACGGGATCGGAATGGCGCGCCATTTCCAACGGCATGAGCCTGGGGGCGTGCGTCCAGGCCCTCTACGCCGGCACCTGCGTCCGTCCGGGCGAGGCCCAGTACGGCCGTTGGGGCGACACCACCCTGCGTCTGGTGCCGCGCCGCGTCGAGCAGTCGAATGACAACACCCGCTTCCGCACCCTGGCCCAGCAGGACCGCAACTGTCAGTTCCCGGAGCTGGGTCGATGAGCCGCAAGATCGTCGTTTCCGCCGCCGCTGTCAGCCTTCTGGCTCTGGCCGCCTCCGCCTGCGCCCAGAAGGGGCTCGAGGCCCCGACCGAACCGGGCGTCTGCTACCACGTTGTCCCGGCCGAAGACGGCAAGTCCGCGCCCCTGGTCAATGTCGTGGCCCGCGACCAGCCGCAGATCGAGTTCTGCGCCGCGCGGCTTGAGGAAATGCGCCTGCGTTTCCTCAGCATGGGGGGCAACAACCGCGACATGATCGGCGCCTATCAGGGACAGTTCATTTTCATTGACCGGGGCGGCGTGAAGTTCGGCAAGACCCTGACGGGGCAGCGCTTCTTCGCCCTGACACGCACCGGGGACGGCCGCCTGGCCATTCCGGGCGCCATCCAGCGCGAGATCGACGGTCGCCCCGTCGCCGTCGCTCCCAACTAGAATTCTCGCCCGCTTGGGCGTGAACAAAACTGGAACATTCCGTCGCAATCCGCTAGGGATCGACGGCAAGAACATAAAAGGACATCGGTCATGGCCGGCAGCGTCAACAAGGTCATCCTCATCGGCAATCTGGGCCGTGACCCGGAAATCCGCACGCTGAACAGCGGCGACCGCGTCGCCAACCTGCGCATCGCCACGTCTGAGCAATGGCGCGACAAGGCTACCGGCGAGCGCAAGGAAAAGACCGAGTGGCACGCGGTCGTCATCTTCAACGAGAACATCGTCAAGGTGGCCGAGAACTACCTGAAGAAGGGCTCGACCGTTTACATCGAGGGCTCGCTGCAGACCCGCAAATACACCGACGCCCAGGGTGTCGAAAAATACTCGACCGAGATCGTGCTGCAACGCTTCAACGGCCAACTGACCATGCTGGGCGGTCGCAACGACAGCCAGGGCGGCGGCGATCGCGGCGGCTACGGCGGCGGTGGCGGTCGCAACGACGACGACTACTCCTCGGGCTTCTCGACCGGCGGCGCCAACAAGCCCTCGGGTCCCAAGGAAAGCTACGACCTGAACGACGACATTCCGTTCTAAGGCAAACTGAGAAGTTAAGTGGGCCGGGGGGCTTACAGTTACCGCGACGACCCGGCCGTGCCGTCCTTTCCGGACGACCGGCCGCTGGTCCTGTTCGACGGCGATTGCGCCCTCTGTTCCCATTCCGCGCGGACCCTGCTGAAGCATGGTCCGCGTTTTCGTCTGGCGCCGACGCAGTCGGACCTAGGTCGGGCCTTGCTGGTCCACTACGACCTGTCGCCTGACGATCCCTCGACCATGCTGGTGATCGAGAATGGGCGGGCAATCAGCCGCTCGGATGGAGTGCTGCATCTGGCGGCCTCCCTGCCGTTTCCCTATCGCGCCGCCGTGGCGGCCCGGCTGATCCCGCGACCGATCCGTGACTTCGCCTATGGCCTGGTCGCGCGCTATCGGCGGCGGTTTCCGGGCCAGGGCTGGTGCGCCCTGCCGCCGTCGGGGGCGGATATCAAAGACCGAATTCTGGGGTAAAGCGTCAATGAGCGACGGACGACGGGTTCTCGTTCTGGGGGGCAACGGCTTTATCGGGTCGCACCTGGCCGCTGCGCTGTCGCGCGAAGGCTGGTCGGTTCGCGCGGGCGCACGACGTCCGACTGAGGCCGCGCGGCGGGCGCCGACCTTCGACTGGGTTTCCGCTGATTTCGCCCGATTGACCACGGTGGAGGCCTGGGCGCCGCTGCTGGACGGCGTTGACGCCGTGATCAACTGCGTCGGAGTCTTGCAGGACGGGGCAGGGGACAGCACCCGTCTGGCCCATGTCGAGGGACCGCGCGCCCTGATCGCCGCCTGCGAGCGGGCCGGGGTCCGGCGCCTGATCCACATTTCGGCGGTGGGCGCGGACGATGCGGCGGGCACGGCCTATGCCTGCACCAAGGCCGAGACCGAGCGCCTGGTCGAGGTCAGCGCTCTGGACTGGCTGATTCTGCGGCCTTCGCTGGTGGTGGACCGCGCGGCCTTCGGCGGCACGGGCCTGATCCGGGCACTGGCGGCGTTTCCGCTGTTCAGCCCGGTCGTCGGCGGCGACCAGACCTTCCGGCCCATCGCCCTGGGGGATCTCGGCGCCGCCGTCGTTGCGGCGCTGAAGCCGGGCGCGCCCAGCCGCGAGACCTTCGACATGCCGGGGCCGGAGGCCATGACCATGGCCGAGACGGTCCGGCTCTATCGCGGCTGGTTGGGACTGGCGCCCGCGCCGGTGGTCCGCGTGCCTCGCGCGCTGGCGGCGCCGGCCCTGATGATCGGCGATCTGCTGGGCCGGCTGGGCTGGTCCTCGCCGATCCGCACCACGGCCATGCGCCAGATGGATCACGATGTGTCCGGTCAGGACAGCGGCTGGGCCGAACGTCTGGGCGTATCGGCGCGCGGCTTCTCGCGCTTTCTGGCTGAGACGCCGGCCTCGGTTCAGGACGTCTGGCACGCGCGGCTGTGGTTCGTGCGGCCCATCTCCATCCTGACCCTGGGCCTGTTCTGGCTGATCACCGGCCTGATCAGCTTCGGTCCCGGCTGGAACGGGGCCCTGGCCATTCTGCACGAGGGCGGCTTCGGGCGCTGGGCGGGACCGATCGCCTGGTGGGGCGCGCTGCTGGACGTAGTGCTGGGGCTGGCCCTGTTCATGCGACCGTGGACGGCGCGGGTGGCCATTCTGATGTGCCTGTCGACCGTCGGCTATCTGATCGCCGGGACGCTCAGCCTGCCGCACTACTGGATCGACCCTCTGGGGCCGTGGCTGAAGGTGCTGCCGATGATGGCGCTGTGCCTGTTCGTGGCGGCGACGGACGCGAGGCGCTGATGACCTATCTGATCCTCAAGATCGTCCACATCCTGTCGGGCGCGGTCCTGTTCGGCACCGGGGCGGGCATCGCCTTCTTCATGCTGAGAGCCTACGCCACGAAAGACCCGCGCACGGTCGCGGCGGTCGGGCGGATCGTGGTGCTGGCCGACTTCGTCTTCACCGCCAGCGCCGTGGTGATCCAGCCGATCAGCGGTCTGGCCCTAATCCACCTGCAGGGCTACGCCCTGACCGAGCCGTGGCTGCTGGCGGCCTATGGCCTCTATGTCCTGATCGGCGTCTGCTGGCTGCCGGTGGTCTGGTTCCAGTGGCGGATGGTCAAGTTGGCCGAAGGGGCGGTTGCGGCGGGCACGCCCCTGCCGCCCGCCTATCACCGCCTGTTCCGCGCCTGGTTCATCCTGGGCTGGCCGGCCTTTGCGGGCGTGATCGGCATCTACGCCCTGATGGTGGCCAAGCCTGTCTTCTAGGCCGGTCTTCTAGCGGGCGAAGCGGCCCTTGGACGCGGCGGTGCTCAGGGCCTCGCGGACGGCGGCGGTCAGTTCGGGCAGGGTTTGCACCTGTTTGACGCCGTAGGCCTGGGCCGTGATGTCGACATTGCCCTTCCTCCAGAAACCCTCGGGGGCCAGGACGATCAGCTTTCCGCCGCGCGCGTGCAGGCCCATTTCCAGCAGGCTGATCGGGCTCTGCGTGCCGGGCGCGAAATACATGACGATGACGTCCGCGGATTCCAGCGCGGCCAACTCCCACTCGACCTGACGGCGGAACTCGGGCTCGTCGGCCTCGGGGCGCCAGTTCGGGTTCCAGTCGGGACGGCGCGGGTTGAGGATAACCACGTCCGTGTCGGCCAGGGCCGCCGTCATCGCCGCCTGCCAGTCGGGCGCGCCGCCCATGTCGATGCTGCCGCCCAGGAAGACGCGCGGGCGGCTGTCGTCAATGGGCAGGGGCTGGGGCGAGACGACCGCGGTCGGACCCTTGGCGCTCTGGGCCAGCGCGGGCGCCGCTGCCAAGGCCGTGCTGAGGGCGGCGGCGGAGATCATCAGGGCGGCCAGGGTGCGGTTCATGTCTGCCTCGGTTTCGCGAAGGGGCGGGGCATAGCATCCCGTCCGGCGAATAGTAGGGCAGGGGCGATGGAAAAGAGCGGTCATCGAACGTGACGGGCCTTTAGCGGCCGACTGTGGCATCAGGTCGCGGTGTCCAGCCAACGTCATTCCCCGCTCAGCCTGCTCGAGATCGGCGCCATCATCGCGGTGATGCTGATCTGGGGCATCAACAACGCCGCCGCCAAGGTGGCCACCGAGGTCATGCCGCCGCTGATGGTTGGGGCCCTGCGCTTCGCCATCGCCGCTGCCTGTCTGGTCTGGTTCGTGCGGCCGCCGTTTCCGAACTGGAAGAGTTTGCTGATCATCGCCGTCGTGGGCGGGCCGATCCATTACGGCCTGATCTACCTGGCCTTCTGGCTGGCCCACGACGTCAGCCCAGTGACGGTGGCGACCCAGTTGTGGATTCCGCTGACCTCGCTGTTCGCCTTCCTGATGCTGGGCGAGCGGATTTCGCGGATGGCGACGATCGGGTTGGTTATCGCCTTCGCCGGGGTGGCCTGGATGACGCTGGACCCGCACGCCCTGCAGGACTGGAAGGCGATTGCGGTGGGGGCGGCGGGCGCTTCGGCCTGGGCGCTGACGACGGTGATTGCGCGGCGCACCACCTCCATTCCGCCGCTGAAAATGCAGGGACTGCTGGCCCTGATGGCCTTCCCGGCGCTGACCGTCGGGTCGCTGGTGTTCGAGACGGGCCAGTGGGAGGCGGCGCAGATCGCCCCGCCCATCGTCTGGGGCACGGTGGTCTGGGCTGGGGTGATTTCGTCGGTGTTCGCGACCAGTCTGGTCTTCTGGCTGGTGCAAAGGCGCGAGGCCGGGCGGGTGACGCCCTATCTGCTGGGCTCGCCCCTGGTGTCCATCCTGATCGGCTGGCTGTGGATGGGCGACGTGCTGACGCCGCAGATCCTGACCGGGGTCGCCATCGCTCTGATCGGGGTGGTCACGGTCGCCCTGGGGGAGCGCGGCCTGCGCGCCGGCGCTCCCGCCAAGGTCTGATCCGCGCTTAGCGGGCGCTGAGAACCGCGCAGGCCACGCGGTCGCCCGCGCCGCCGATGGGCTGGCTGTTGTGGTCGTCGGGGTTGGCGTGGATCACCAGGGCCGAGCCGTCGGCGTCCCACAGCCACTGGCCAGGGCCGTCCTGGCTGATGCGAGCCTTGGTGGTGAAGAACTCACCGTGGGCCGAGCCGTCCGCGGCGGCGTAGAGGTTGGGCAGGTCGCCGTCGTCCGGGCCCTGGGCATTCAGCAGGCCGTGCGGCGTCTTGGGATCGGTGTGGTTGATGTGGGCGCCGGCCGAGGTGAAGGGCGCGGCGCACTGGCCCGTGGCGTGGATGTGGATGCCGTGCCATCCGGGCGTCAGGCCCGCAGCCTCGACCTTGATCAGCAGGCCGGTGGCGCCCTGTGTCAGGGTCGCCGTGCCGATTTCCGCGCCCTGGCCGTTGATGATCGACGCCTGTCCCGTCTGGCCCGGCGTGGCGCGCGGGATCATGGCGGAATGGTCGACGGCGGCGGCTTGCGCGTGCGCGCCGTGGCCCATGGCGGCGTGGTCATGGCTTTGCGCCGAGGCGCTGGCGGCGATCAGCGAAGCCGCGGCGACGGCGGTGAGGGTGGCAGCAGTCAGACGCATGGTTTTCCTGTCCTTTTCGGCATGGGGATATCAGCGGCGTTTCTTTGCCACAACGCCCCCTGGATGCTAGAAACCGGAACAGCGGATCACGTTCCGATTCCGGCCATTTAAAGCCTGATTTCCTTGACCGACGACAGCTACGACAACGCCGCACCTTCGGCGCCCGGCGACATCTCCATCATCACGATCGAGGACGAGCTGAAACGCTCCTACCTCGACTACGCCATGAGCGTCATCGTCAGCCGCGCCCTGCCGGACGCGCGCGACGGTCTGAAGCCTGTTCACCGCCGCATCCTCTATTCGATGCACGACCTGAACATGACGCCCGAGCGGTCTTATTCGAAGTGTGCGCGGGTCGTCGGTGACGTGCTGGGTCGCTTCCACCCGCACGGCGACGCCTCGGTCTACATGGCCCTGGTGCGGATGGCGCAGCCCTTCTCGATGGGGCTGATGCTGGTCGATGGTCAGGGCAACTTCGGCTCGGTCGACGGCGATATGCCGGCCTCCATGCGTTACACCGAGGCCAAGATGGCCCCGGCCGCGGTGGCCCTGCTGACCGACATCGAAAAAGACACGGTCGATTTCCAGCCCAACTACGACGAGAAGGAACTGGAGCCTGTTGTCCTGCCGGCGCGGATTCCGAACCTGTTGGTCAACGGCGCGGGCGGCATCGCCGTCGGCATGGCGACCAACATCCCGCCGCACAACCTGGGCGAAGTCGTCGACGCGGCCGTGGCGCTGCTGGACAACCCCGACATGGGCGACGAGGCCCTGTTGGACATCGTGCCCGGTCCCGACTTCCCCACGGGCGGCGAGATCATGGGCCGCACCGCGCCGCGCAATGCGCTGCGCGACGGACGCGGCTCGGTCATCGTGCGCGGCAAGGCCTCGGTCGAGGAGATCCGCAAGGATCGCGACGCCATCGTCATCACCGAACTGCCGTTCCAGGTGAACAAGCAGACCCTGATCGAACGCATCGCCGAAATGGTGCGCGAGAAGCGTCTGGAAGGCATTTCCGACGTCCGCGACGAGTCCGACCGTCAGGGCATGCGCATCGTCATCGAGCTGAAGCGCGACGCTTCGGGCGACGTCATCCTGAACCAGCTGTTCCGCTATACGGCCCTGCAAAGCTCGTTCGGCGTCAACATGCTGGCGCTGAACCACGGCCGTCCCGAGCAGATGGGCCTGCGCAAGCTGCTGGAGCTCTTCCTCGAGTTCCGCGAGGAAGTGGTCGTCCGCCGCGTCAAGTTCGAGCTGGCCAAGGCCCGCGACCGCGGCCACGTCCTGGTCGGCCTGGCCGTCGCCGTCGCCAACATCGACGAAGTGATCCACATCATCCGCAGCTCGGCCGACCCGGCCGAGGCGCGCGAGCGGCTGCAGGCCAAGGCCTGGCCGGTCGGGGACATGATGGCCCTGGTCGAGCTGATCGCCGACCCGCGCACGGTTCTGGTGGACGGCGACAAGATCCGCCTGACCGACGAACAGGCCCGCGCCATCCTGGCCCTGACCCTGTCGCGTCTGACCGGCCTGGGCCGCGACGACATCTTCGGTGAAGCGCGCGGTCTGGCCGACACCATCCAGGGCCACCTGACCATCCTGTCGGATCGCGCCAACGTCCTGGCCATCATCCGCGAAGACCTGCTGCTGGTGAAGGATCAGTTCGCCGTGCCGCGCCGCACCCTGATCGGGGAGGGCGACGCCGAGATGGAGGACGAGGACCTGATCCCGCGTGAGGACATGGTCGTCACCGTCACCCACGGCGGCTACGTCAAACGCGTGGCCCTGAACGCCTATCGGACCCAGCATCGCGGCGGCAAGGGCAAGTCGGGCATGACCATGAAGGACGAGGACGCCATCACCGGCGTCTTCTCGGCCTCGACCCACACGCCGGTCCTGTTCTTCGCCACCAACGGCAAGGCCTACAAGCTGAAGACCTGGCGCCTGCCGCTGGGCAACCCGCAGTCGCGCGGCAAGGCCTTCGTCAACCTGCTGCCCATCGAGCCGGGCGACAGCATCATGAACGTGCTGCCGCTGCCCGAGAACGAGTCCGAGTGGGACAACTACGACATCATGTTCGCCACCAAGTCGGGCGACGTGCGACGTAACAAGCTCAGCGACTTCGCCACGGTGAACCGCGCGGGCAAGATCGCGATGAAGCTGGAAGACGACGACCGCATGGTCGGCGTGGCCATCTGCAACGCCGACGACGACATCCTGCTGACGACCCAACTGGGCCGGGCCATCCGCTTCAAGGCCGACGATGTCCGCGTGTTCAAGGGCCGGGATTCCACCGGGGTGCGCGGCATCCGTCTGCAAGGCGACGACGAGGTCATCTCGATGGCCGTCCTGGGCCGCGTGGACGCCTCGCCGGAAGAACGCGCCGCCTACGTCAAGCACGCCAACGCCATGCGCAAAGCCCTGGCGGGCGCGGACGCGGACGAGGATGTCGCCGTGGTCGAGGCGGACGACGAGGAGGTGGGCGACGCCGCCCTGTCGGTCGAGCGCATCGCCGAACTGGGCGCGGCCGAGCAGTTCATCCTGACGGTCACGGAAACGGGCTTCGGCAAGCGCTCCTCGGCCTATGAGTATCGTCGCACCGGTCGTGGCGGGCAGGGGCTGACGGCCCACGGCCTGGGCGGTCGCGCCGGTACGCGTCTGGCCGCCGCCTTCCCGGTCGAGGAGAGCGACGACCTGATGCTGGTCACGGACGGCGGCCAGATGATCCGCACCCCGGTCGGCCAGGTCCGCATCGTCGGCCGCTCCAGCCAGGGCGTGACCATCTTCCGCACCGGCAAGGACGAGAAGGTCGTCTCGGTCGAACGTCTGCCCGACTCGGGCGGCGACGACGATGGCGCTGACGAGGCCGCGACGGACGAGGGCGGCGAGGGCTGATCGGCCCTCTAGGCTGGCATGATGGCGGGCATGACTGACGTTCTGATGCAGATCGACGGTCGGCCCGCCAGCGCCGCCGACCTGGGCCATTTCGTCCTGTCCAACTACGGCGCCTTCACCTCGATGCAGGTGGAGGACGGCGAGGGGCGGGGCCTGGACCTGCATCTGGCTCGACTTGAGGCCGAAGCCGTGGACCTGTTCGGCGTGGCCGTGCCCGAGGCGGCGCTGCGTGAACGGATGCGACAGGTGCTGGACGGGCGTTCGGGCCGCTTCAGCCTCCGGGTCAACCTGTTCTCGGACGCCATCAGTCTGCGCGCGCCGGACGCGGTGGTTCAGCCGCGCGTTCTGACGACGCTGTCGCCGCCGGCGTCACCACTGACCCAGTCTCTGCGGCTTCAAACCCAGGTCTATGCGCGTGAAGTCCCGCATCTGAAGCATGCCGCCACCTTTGGCCTCACCCGCGCGCGGCGTCTGGCGGTGCTGGCCGGGTTCGACGACGCCCTGTTTGTCGATGGCGAGGGACGGATTTCCGAAGGCTCCATCTGGAACATCGGCTTTGTGCAAGGCGAGACGGTGGTCTGGCCCGAGGCGCCCATGCTGACGGGAACGGGACAGGCCTTGCTGCAACGCGGGATGGCGGACCTCGGCCTGAGCAGTGTGACCCGCCCGGTGCATCTGTCTGATCTGGCGAGCTTTGACGCCGCCTTCATCTGCAACAGCGCCACGCCCGCCTGCGCTGTGGCCAGTATTGACGGCCATCAGTTCGGCCCGGCTGACGACCTGATCGCGCGTCTGATCGAGGCCTGGCGATCAAACCCGTGTCAGACGATCTAGGCCGTTGATTTCGCACCTGCTAAACGGGACGAAACGCGGGGAGGCGAAGGCCATGCGCATCGGACTGTATCCGGGGACTTTCGACCCGGTCACGAACGGCCACATGGACATCATCGGGCGGGCGATCAAGCTGGTCGATCGGCTGGTCATCGGCGTGGCGCAGAATGACGACAAGGGGCCGCTGTTCTCGACGGCCGAGCGTGTCGAGATGCTGAAAACCGAGGTCGCGCGCTTCAACGCCGACATCGAGGTGAGGCCCTTCAGCAGCCTGCTGATGCATTTCGCCGAGGAAGTGGACGCCAACGTCATTGTGCGCGGTCTGCGCGCGGTGGCGGACTTTGAGTACGAGTTCCAGATGACGGCCATGAACCAGCGCCTCAACAGCGACATAGAAACCGTGTTCCTGATGGCCGATCCGCGCCATCAGGCCATTGCTTCGCGACTGGTCAAGGAGATCGCCCGGCTGGACGGCGCGATCGAGAGCTTCGTCAGCCCCGCCGTCGCCGCCCAGGTGCGCGCCAAGGTGCAGCGCTAGATTTCAGGATAGACATGAACTTCAAGATGCTTCTGGCCGCCGCCGCGGTCTCGATGATCGCGGGCGGCGCTGTCGCCCAGACCGCTTCTGAATGGCGCACGGTCGCGCCCGACAACCTGCTGGTGATCGACACCTCCAAGGGGCGGGTCCTGGTCGAGTTGGAGCCGCGCGCTGCGCCGAATCATGTCGAGCGCATCCGAACCCTGACTAGCCGCGGCTTCTATGACGGGCTGAAATTCCACCGCGTGATCCCGAACTTCATGGCTCAGACCGGTGATCCCGAAGGCACGGGGGCGGGCGGCAGCGACCTGCCCGACGTCAAGGGCGAGTTCGAGTTCCGCCGTGGTCGCGACAGCGGCTTCGCCGCCGTCGAGAACAGCGGCCCTGGCCTGCGCGGCATTATGGGCAGCCTGCCGATCACGACCCAGCCCGACGCCCAGATGTTCGTCACCGCTGACCTCAAGGTCGGCGCCGGCGGTCTGTTCTGTCCTGGGGTGGCGGGCATGGCGCGCGCCGGTTCGCCCGACAGCGCCAATAGCCAGTTCTTCCTCATGAGCGGCCAGAACGACAACCTGAACGGCGGCTACACCACCTTTGGTCGCGTGGTTCAGGGGCTGGATGTGGTCAAGGCGCTGAAACCGGGCGACGACGCCAAGGACGGGGCCGTGGGACCCGACGCCGACGTCATGACCAAGGTGCAACTGGCCTCGGCCCTGCCAGAGGGGCAGCGCCCGACGGTGCGCGTGGCCGTGCCGGGCTCGGCGCCCTTCAACGCCGCCGTGGAGGCGGCTCGCGCCGAGCGCGGCGCGCGGTTCGGTATCTGCGACGTGCAGCCGGTCGTGCAGGTCACGGGCGGCTAGGCATCGACTTCAGGAGAGGGGCGAGGATGCGCGTTTCAACGAGTTGGGCGGCGGCGTCCGCCCTGATGCTGGCGGCCGGGGCGACCTGGGCGCAGGATATGACCCCCGCAGCCGCGCCGTCGCCGGCCCCGGTCACGGCGAGCGAGTGGCGCGCCGTTCCGGCCGAGACCCTGCTGGTGATCGACACCAATAAGGGCCGCATCCTGGTGGAATTGGCGCCCGAGATCGCGCCGGGCCATGTCGAGCGCATCCGCCTGCTGGCGGGGACGGGTTTTTTCGACGGCCTGTTGTGGCACCGGGTCATCGACCAGTTCATGGCTCAGACCGGTGATCCGCTGGGCACCGGCGAGGGCCAGAGCTTCCATCCCGATCTGAAGGCCGAGTTCACCTTCCGCCGGGACGGGCAGACGCCGTTTACGCCGGTGGCCGCACCAGCCGGCGCCGTCTTGGGCTTCTTGCACTCCATGCCGATCCAGACCCAGCCGGACGCCTTCATGGCCACGACGGCGGATCACAAGGTCCACGCCTGGGGCCTCTATTGCCCCGGCGTCGCCGGCATGGCGCGCGACGAGGCGCCCGACAGCGCCAACAGTCAGTTCTTCCTGATGCGCCAGCCCTATCCCTCGCTGGACAAGCGCTACACCATCTGGGGACGGGTGATTTCCGGCCTGGACGTGGTGCGCGCTCTGAAGTTCAGCCCCAACCCGGACGGCATCGTCACCGACCCGGATCGCATGACGCGGGTGCGCGTGGCGTCGGACCTGCCCGAGGCCGAGCGGCCGACGGCGCGGGTGCTGGATACGGCCTCGCCGCAGTTCCGCGCCCTGGCCGAGGCGGCGCGTCAGGCCAAGGGGGCCGACTTCTCGGTTTGCGACATTGATCTGCCGGTTCAGGTGGCCGGCGCGCCCCCGGCCTGATTGCCCGTCGGACCACTGGAGCGGCCCCGGCGACGACGTCGGCGGGGTTTCTGGCGGTCTTCGCGCATCCTTTGCAGCAGCAGGCCCTCGCGCAGGCCTCGGTCGGCGACGCGCACGCGTTCGCACGGCCAGGCGCGCTGCACGGCCTCAAGGATCGCGGCCCCCGCCAGCACCAGATCGGCGCGGTCGGGGCCGATGCAGCTTTCGGCGGCGCGACCGGCCGGTCCCAGACGTTTGAGCCGCAGGGCCGCCGCCTCGCAGTCGGCCCGCGTCATCCACAACCCGTCGACCAGATCACGCTGATAACGGCGCAGGCCCAGGTGGATGCCGGCCAGACTGGTGATGGCCCCTGAGGTGCCGACCATGTGGACGCGGCCGCTATCGAACAGTTGGCGCACCTTGTCGTCGCTGGGGCCGCCCAAGGCCAGGGCGGCGCCGACATCGGCGACCATGGCCTCATACCAGGCCTCGGTGTCGCCAGTCGGTTCAGGATGGCGCTCGGCCAGGGTGACGACGCCGAGCGGCGCCGACATCCAGCCCTTGCTTTCGAAGCCCTGCGCGCCGCGCATCATCCACGACAGCTCGGTCGAGCCGCCGCCGACGTCGATGACCAGCACCGCTTCTGCTCTGGGATCGAACAGGTTGAGGCAACCGGCGACCGACAGGCCGGCCTCTTCCGCCGGGTCGATGATCTTGAGCCTCAGCCCGGTGCCGCGACGGACCCGATCAATGAAGGCCTGCCCATTGTCGGCGGCGCGGCAGGCCTGGGTGGCGACGGCGGTCAGGCGGCTGGCGTCCAGACCCTTGCGGGCCACGCGCTCGGCGCACAGGGCCAGGGCGTCGTAGGCCCGATCCATGGCGCGGTCGTCCAGCCGTCCTGTATGCGACAGGCCTTCGCCCAGCCGCACGATGCGGCTGAAGCTGTCCACCACCCTGAACCCGTCGCGCGCGGGGCGCGCGATCAGCAGGCGGCAATTATTGGTCCCCAGGTCGAGCGCGCCATAGAGGGGCGCATCGCGACCGGAAGCCCCTGAATCGCGGGACTTCGTGGGCAGGGACCGCGCGTCGCGCCGTGCAGGCGCGCCAGGGGTCTCCGGCATGGGCCGAGCTTTCATGTGGGCGGTCCGAAGCGGCGCCCGTCCTGATCAGGTTAGACCGGGCCGAGCGGTCAAGCCAAGACATTCTGTCGCAGAGATGAACGGCGTCGATGCATCCGCTTCAACCTGCGAGGCGTAATGACGAGGCATGACCCAGGTTCACACAGCCCGGTTCGGCCTCGGACAGATCGTCCGGCATCGCGACCACGCCTTCCACGGCCTGGTCATGGATGTGGACGCCCGATACGCAGGCCCGGCCGCAGAGACGGGCGTGGTCGCCAGCGATCAGCCCTTCTATCGAATCCTCGTCGCCGACACGGAGGGCGGCGTCATCGCCTATGCCGCCGAGGAGGCTCTGGAGGCGACGCCGGAGATCGAACCCCTGTCGCCGGAGGACGAGCGCGAATGGTTTACTGTCGACGCTCAAGGCCGCCACGCGCCGCGTTCGCAAAGGCTGCAATAGCCGTGCGTGACGACGGCCCAATCGCGCGCTAATCTGCCCGCAACGGCCGTCAGAGCCGAGAGGAGCGTTCCCATGTCCGATTTCGAACACGTCTTTGAAGCCCCGCCCGAAGGCACCGCCGCCGACTGGACCATCCCCCAGAACTGGGACGCCTATACCGAGGTCGAGCACGAGACCTGGAACACCCTCTATGCCCGGCAGATGAAGATCCTGCCGGGGCGCGCCTGCGAGGCCTATATGCGCGGGCTGGACGCCCTGGACCTGAACATGGGCGGCATCCCCGACTTCGAGGTGATGAACCCCAAGCTGCAGGCCCTGACCGGCTGGACTGTGGTCTGCGTGCCCGGACTGGTGCCGGACGAGGTCTTCTTCGACCACCTGGCCAACCGCCGCTTCGTTTCGGGCCAGTTCATCCGCAAACCGGATCAGCTGGACTACCTGCAGGAACCCGACATCTTCCACGACGTCTTTGGCCATGTGCCGATGCTGACCGACCCCGATTTCGCCGCCTATATGGAGGCCTATGGCAAGGGCGGGCAGCGGGCGCAGTCGCTGGGGATGCTGAAGAACCTGGCGCGCCTCTACTGGTACACGGTCGAGTTCGGCCTGATGAAGGAGGCCGAGGGTTTGCGGATCTATGGCGCGGGCATTGTCTCGTCGGCCACCGAAAGCGTGTTCAGCCTGGAAGACGCCTCGCCCAACCGTCTGGGCTTTGATCTGGAGCGGGTGATGAAGACCCTCTATCGGATCGACGACTTCCAGCAGGTCTATTTCGTCATCGACAGCATTGAGGAACTGAAGGCGGTGACGCTGAAGGACTTCGGCCCGCTGTACGAGCGGTTGAAAGGGGCCGAGGACCTGCCGATCGAAGCGGTTCTGCCAAGCGATCAGGTGTTTACGCGCGGGACCCAGGCCTATGCCCACAACGGCGGGCGGTTCGCAGCCTGACGGCGACGGCTGAAAAAACAGAGTCTAATTCGTCTAATGAGTCTGAAACCCCCTCTGTGGCGTGGGCCGGGAGGGGATGATGGCGCGTGGCGTAGGGACGGCGAGGAAACGGGACGCGGGCGTCCGCAAACTCCATGTTTTTCTGGGATTGCACCGCCGAGTTGTGAAGCCTTGGCGATCCTCCCCTGCGAAGCGGGGGAGGGGGACCATGCGAAGCATGGTGGAGGGGGCGGGATCAGGCGCCACGATCTGAAACCCTGGCGATGGAAAGGGTTCTGACTACGAGCGTGAAGCCGCCCCCTCCACCGCTGCGCGGTCCCCCTCCCCCGTGAACGGGGGAGGAGAGTTCGGCTAGACCCGCTGGAACGGGTAGAAGTCGGTTCCCAGGCCCAGGATCCCCGTCAGCTCGTCCAGGGCGCCGCGCGTTTCGTCCAGTAGAGCGGGGTCGGCGAGGTCCTGGGCGGTCAGGCTGTCGCGATACCAGCGCAGGGCCCAGACGCTGAGGGCGCCGTGTAGTTCGTCGGTCAGGCGCATGGCCGGGTTGGTCGCGGCCAGTTCGTCCTCGGTCAGGACGACGCGCAGACGCAGGCAGGCGGGGCCGCCGCCGTTGCGCATCGATTGGCGCACATCGACATACTCGACCCGGCCGATGGGGCCGTTGGAGGCGGCGAGGCCTTGCGCGACCGCATGGCTGCGGGCGTTGTCGCGGGTTTCAGTCGGGCAGATCAGGGTCAGGCGGTCCTCGCCCGGAATCTGGATCAGCATGGAGTTGAACAGATAGGAGCTGATGGCGTCGGCCAGCGGCAGGTCGGCGGCTGAGACCTCGACGAACTGAGGCTCGAACAGGCCGTCGGCGGCGCGGCGGATGGCGGCCTTGGTCGCGTCCGTGTCTTCAAACGCCAGCTCGTGGAAGAAGAGGGTGTCTAGGGCGCCGACGCAGACCACGTCATTGTGGAAGGTGCCGCCATCGATGGCCGCGCGCGACTGCTGGGCCAGGACCGGGCGACCGGCTTCGTGGCGGCGCACGATGGCCTGGCTGGCCTCGCGCGTCTGGCGGGCGGGGAAGCGGCCCTCCCACGGCTCGAAGGCTTCGCGGCCCCAGACCAGCAGGTTGACGCCGCGACCGCCGTGCGACGCGCACAGGCGGACGTGGTTGGCGGCGCCCTCGTCGGCCAGATGGGCGACGGCGGGCAGGGCGTCATGGACGGCGAACTTGCTCGCGTCCGGGAAGAGGGCGGCTAGGGCGCGCTTGGTCTGCTGATGCTCCAGCGAGCGATGCAGGTTGGTGTGCAGGTTGGCGGGGGTGAAGTGGACCCGGCCGTCGGCGGCGTCGGCGCTGGGCGTCACGGTCGCGGCGTTGGCGGCCCACATGGGCGAGGCCGAACAGGCGGCGGCGGCGAAGGCCGGGGCGTCGCGCCAGGCCTTGGCCAGCACGGTCCTGTCATTGCCCGAAAAGCCGAGCGACCGCAGGAAGGGGATGTTGGGCCGTTCGTGCGGCGGCAGGACGAACTGGGGCAGGCCCAGGTCGGCCAGGGTCTTCATCTTGTCGAGGCCCTGCAGCACCGCTGCGCGCGGGTTCGACGCCTCGCCCTTGTTCAGGCTGGAGGCGAGATTGCCCGGCGACAGGCCCGCATAGGAATGGGTCGGCCCGATCAGACCGTCGGCGTTGGCTTCGATGGCGTGGGTCATGCTGGTATGATCACTGGTGGCGCAAGATTTCCATGAACGTAAAGGACTGCCGCGGTTATGGTGGTTGAGAGAATAAGAAGCGCTACCACATCAAAAAAAACGGGCGACACGAACGCACTGAACTATCCCGAAAAGCATGAATACATTCAGCATTGCGCACCAAACATAGATGTTTGCTCGATTGCTGTCGATTAGCCAGTAGAGGGTGGATAAGAGCGTGGCGGTGCCTGTGCAGATCAAGGTATAGAACAGCGTTGGTCGGACACGTTGATGCAAGGGTTCAGGACCAATGCGGCGATCTGAGCGCCAGCCTCTGATCATCCCCGCAAGCCCTTGATCTCGCTTTCGATGTTCTTCACCGCGCCAGCCTCGAAGCTGGCGACGGGGTAGGCGCAGTAGTCGGCGGCGTAGTAGGCGCTGGGGCGGTGGTTGCCGGAGGCGCCGAGGCCGCCGAAGGGCATATCGCCCGCCGCGCCCGTGGTCGGACGGTTGAAGTTCACCACGCCCGCGCGGATGCGGTTGATGAAGCGGTCCCAGTTCTTGGCGTCATCCGAAACCAGACCGGCGGACAGGCCGTATTTGGTGGCGTTGGCGGCGGTGATGGCGGCGTCGAAGGTCGGGACGCGGATGACCTGAAGGAAGGGAGCGAACATCTCCTCGTCCAGCACGTTCAGGCCGGTCACGTCGATGATGGCGGGGCGGACGAAGGCGCCGGGCAGGTTGTCGACGGGGCCGGAGGTGCGAATGACCCTTGCGCCCGCGTCGATGCGTTGTTGCAGGGCGGCCAGCGCAGCCGTCGCGGCCTTCTCCGAGATCAGCGGCCCGGCGTAGGGCTCGGGATCGCTGTCCCAGGGCGCGAAGTTCAGGCGGTCGGACAGGGCCGCTACGGCCTCGACGATGGCGTCGCCCTGCGCACCTTCCGGCAGGATCAGGCGGCGCGCGCAGGAACAGCGCTGGCCGGTGGTGACGAAGGCGGACTGGACCACGATGCCAGCGACAGCCTCGGCGTCGGCGGCGTCCCAGACCACCAGGGGGTTATTTCCGCCCAGCTCCAGCGCCAGGATGACGTGGGGATCGTCGGCGAACTTGCGTCGGAAGTGAGCGCCCGCCGCGCCCGAGCCGGTGAACATCAGGGCGTCGATGGGTTGATCCAGCAGGGCCGCGCCGGTGTCGCGCCCGCCCTGCACCATGTTGAACACGCCCTTGGGCAGGTCGGCGGCGTCCAGGCATTCGGCCATCAGCTGACCGGTCAGGGGCGTTTCCTCGGACGGCTTGAACACGACCGTGTCGCCCGCCAGCAGGGCCGGGACGATGTGGCCGTTGGGCAGGTGGCCGGGGAAGTTGAACGGGCCGAGCACCGCCGAGACGCCGTGCGGACGGTGACGCAGGGTGGCGCGCCCGAAGGCGGTTTCGGTGCTGCGCTCGCCGGTGCGCTCGTCATAGGCGCGGATGGAGATGTCGACCTTGCCCGCCATCGAGGCCAGTTCGGTTTTCGTCTCCCACAGGGCCTTGCCGGTTTCGCGGCTGATGGCCTCGGCCATTTCGGGGGCGCGGTCTTTCAGGACGGCCTGATAGCGTTTGACCGCGTCGATGCGGTCCTGACGCGGGCGGTCAGCCCAGTCGGGGAAGGCGGCGCGGGCGGCCTCGACGGCGGCGCCGACCTGTTCCGTGGTGGCGGCTTCGCCTTCCCAGACGGTTTCGCCGGTGGCGGGGTTGGTGGAGGTGAAACGGGTCATTTGAGTTCTCCCCTTCTCCCCTTGTGGGAGAAGGTGGTCGCGACAGCGACCGGATGAGGGGTTGCGGCGACGTCTGAAAGGGCGGTGGTGTCGTTAAGATAAGAGGCGGACGTCGCGGCGACACCCCTCATCCGACCTGCTTCGCAGGCCACCTTCTCCCACAAGGGGAGAAGGGCATTCTTGTGCGCTATCGCCTTAGGCTGATTGAGCGCAGGGGTCATTACGACTTCACCCGCACCGTGGCGCCGTCCTTGATCTTCAGGGCGGCGGCGACGTCGGGGGTCATGCGGACATTGTCGCCGTCGATCAGGACGCGGGCGCGGACGGCGCGGAAGGCGCTGATGCTGTCGGTCGAGACGAGGCTGGGCAGCTCAACCTCGACCTCCTTCTCGATGCGGGCGGTCAGGACGCGGGCGTCGCGGACGGTGCGGATATTATCGCGACCACAGGCCACGGTCGGGCCGGCGTCAAAGATGTCGACCAGGCCGTTGGGGCGGAAGCCCTCGGATTCCAGCAGGGCCATGGCGGGCACGCCCTGGGGGTGGACCTTGCCGATCACGGCGCGGGCCGGTTCGGGCAGCAGGTCGATGTAGATGGGGTGGCGCGGGGCCAGGTCGAGGATGAACTGCTTGTCGGTCGAACCGCTCATGCGGTCGGCGTCGTCGAAGTCCATGGGGAAGAACTTGTGCGCCACATGGTCCCAGAAGGGGCAGTAGCCGTCGGGCGTAAAGACGCCGCGCAGCTCGGCCAGAACGTTGTCGGCGAACAGGTCCGGCTGGGCGCCGATCAGCATGTAGCGCGACTGGCTGAGCAGGCGCCCGGCGCCGCCCTTGCGGCGGTCGGCCTTGAGGAACAGGGACCCCACCTCGGTCCAGCCGGTGCATTCGTTGACCAGAACAAGCGTCTGATGGTTCAGCTTCAGGCCCAGCGAGGGCGACTGGACGGTGTTGTTGACCACTCGGAAGCTGAAGAAGGGCCGCTTCAGCCCCACCGTCGCCTTGACCGAGCCGATGCCGTCGATGTCGCCGGTATCGCCGTCTTCCAGCATCAGGGTGTACCAGGCTTCCTGCGGCGGGACGCGGCCCTCGAAGCTGGCCTGGCTGAGTTCCAGGCGCTCGCTCAGGACGTCGGCGTCTTCGGGCAGGCTGGTGAAGCCGGGGCCGGACAGGATGGCCAGTTCAAGCAGGTGATCAAGGTCGGCGGGGCCGGCGGGGCGAACAACGAGCACTAATAACCTCCGTCACTCTCGGGTTTGTCCCGAGAGCCTATCGTTGAGCCGGGCGCGATGGTCGGCTTGGTGTTTTGCGACCGGAACAGCCGCGAGCGGCCAGTCTGTTGACCGATGGGCCCTCGGGACAAGCCCGAGGGTGACGATGAGGGCGTTACGCTCACATGGTCTCCAGTCGGAGCTGTTTCAGTTTGAACGCGTCAATCTCGCCTGAGGCGATCTTGCACAGGATCAGGGCGCTGAGTTGGGCGCGTTCGACGAAGCTGGCGGGCCAGGCGAACTCCTGATCCGAATGGATCTCGTCGCCGACGACGCCGAGGGTGTCGACATTGGGCAGGCCCGCAGCGTGCAGGTTGTTGCCCTCGCAAACGCCGCCCGAGGGTTTCCAGGCGATCGTTTGCCCCAGCAGTTCGCCCGCGTCGCGGACGGCGTGGAACAGGGCGGTCTGGCTGGCGTCCATCGGCTTGGGCGCGCGGGTCATGCCGCCGTGCAGGTCCAGGGTCAGGCCAGGGAAGGGCGGCTCGGCGGCGATGGCGCGCACGGTCTGGTCGATCCAGGCGGCGGCTTCGGCATCGGGGACGCGGACATTGAAGCGGACCACGGCGTTGTCGGCGACGACGTTCAGCGGGCCGCCGCCGGCGATCTTGGCCACGTTGACGGTGACGCCCTCGCGCTGGCCGTTCAGGCCATGCAGGCGGGCGGCGATGATGGCGGCGCCGGCCACCGCATTGGCACCCTCGTGGAAGGCGCGGCCCGCGTGGGCGGCCTTGCCGGTGACGATCAGGTGGAAGTTGCCGCTGCCCTTGCGCTCGCCCGCCAGGGTGCCGTCCGACAGGGCGGGTTCATAGGTCAGACCGACGTGGCCGCGCGCGCCCAGTTCCGCCAGCAGGGGGGCGGAGGCGGGGGAGCCGATCTCTTCGTCGGGGCTGAGCAGCACGGTCCAGCCGACGCGGGCCTTGTCCGGGTGGGTTTCGAAGGCTTCCAGCGCGGCCAGCATGACGCTGATGCCGCCCTTCATGTCGGCGACGCCGGGACCGTTCAGGGCGCCGTCGGGGCGTGTGACGACGGTCTGGAAGGCGCTGTCGGCGGGGAAGACGGTATCGTAGTGGCCGGTCAGGATGACCTGGATCGGCGCCTCGGGTCGGGCCGTGACGGTCAGGCAGTCGGCATAGGTCTCTGGGATCACCGCGCCGCTGTCGGCCACGGTGGTCGAGGCTTTCGTCGGCACGCGAACGACGGCGGCGGGCAGGCGGCGCGCCTCGGCCTCCAGCACGTCCAGCATACGCGCCAGACCGGCGGCGTGGCGGCTGCCGGAGTTGATATGGGCCCAGTCGATGGTCCGCGCGACGATGACGTCGCCCTGGGCCGCGACGTGGTCGAGCACGGCCTGGTCGTGGGGTTCAATCCGCATGGCGGCGACCCTAGACGGGGGCGAGGCAAAGGTGAAGGCGGGGCGGTTTCTCGCTCACGGACTTGGGAAAACGGGACCGTGCGGGATAGGTTTGCCGCCGCATTCGAGGAGTCGCGCATGAACCGTCGTTTCAGCTTTCCCAATCCGTTCGGTCCCGTCGATTCGGGTTCGACGGCGGCGGCGATGGCGCGCCTGAGCGCGCGGGGGTTCTGGCTGTGGGGGGCGGTCGGCCTGATGCAGGCGGGGCTGGTCTGGTACGCCTCGGATGTCAGTTACGCCGAGTTCCGGGGCGCGACGACGGGATTTGCGGTCTTCTTCGCCCTGATCGCCGGGGTTCTGGGCTGGGCGCAATGGCGGCGACCCAGCCGCATCCTGCCGGTCTTCGGCCTGGCCTGGGCCCTGTATGAACTGAGCTCCACGGGCGTCAGCCTGCTGGTCGGGGCGCCGCTGGGTGTTGCGGGCGTGCCGGCCTGGGGCGGGATGATTGCAGCGGCGGCCATGCTGGTCTGTGCGGTCTTGCACGTGGGCGGCCTGCGCGGTTCGGCGGCGCTGTCGCGGGGCAATCTCAAGGCTTGAAGTGAGTTCAGGTGCGTTCGCATCTGAACCGATTTCGCTTTAGGTGAAGGCTTCAGACAGGAGTTTCGCCATGACCGTCACGATCTTCCACAATCCCAAATGCTCGACCTCGCGCAAGGCGCTGGAGTTGCTGCAGGAGAAGGGCGTGCAGCCGACGGTGGTCGAGTATCTGAAGACCGGCTGGGACGCGGCGACGCTGGACCGGCTGGCCGAGCAGACGGGCGGCGGCCTGGCGGGCCTGTTGCGCAAGCGCGAGCCCCGGACGGCTGAACTTCTGGAAAGCGGCGCGTCCGAGGAGGTGATCCGCGCCGCCATGATCGCCGATCCGGTGCTGGTCGAGCGGCCGATCGTCCAGTCGGCGAAAGGCGCCCGGATCGGGCGTCCGGTCGAGAACATCCTGCATATTCTTTAGAGCGCCGAACCGCGCGCTCAAACCTCCCCCGCGTCGCGGGGGAGGATCATCTTGAGTGGCTTCGCTTTAGCGGCTGCGATTCCGTCGCCGGTCGGTGCGGTCGCCGCCGGGACGGTCGCTTTCGCGGCGCCAGCGGATGGACAGGCTGGCGTCGCCCTCGCCGCCGAACTTGGAGCTGACGGCCAGGTTGCGGCGCACCTGCCATTCGACATTGACCGCCGCCCCGCCTTCGCCGCCGCCGATGACCTCCAGATAGACGTCGTCAGTGATGTAGCGGCCGCCGGCCACGGTCAGGCTGGAGGCCTCGCCGCCGAAGGACAGACGGTCCAGGCCCGCCAGTTCGCGCAGGTTGCCGATCACGTCGAAGCCGCCGCCGCCGGCCAAGGAGGCCACGGCCGAGGCCAGCTGGGCCGCCTCGAAGCCCGACAGCTGCGAGGCCGAGCGCCCGAACAGGACCTGCGACAGGATTTCGTCCTGGGGCAGGGAGGGGGTCGAGGTCAGCTCGATCTTGGGCTGGGCCGCCGTGCCGGTGACCTTGATGGCGGCGGTCAGGGTGGGGTCCTCGCGCACCGCCTGCAGGTTCAGACGGATGCGGGCCGGATCGGTGGACAGGCTGACCGAGCCGCTGTCGTCGAAGACGAAGCGCTTGCCCGCGAACTCATAGTCGCCGCGCACGACGTTGGCGGTGCCGCTCAGTTGGGGCTGGGCGATGGTGCCGCGCACGCGGGCGTCGGCCGTCAGTTCGACGTTCAGACCGCGCCCTCGCACATGGATGTCGCGTCCGGTCAGGTTGAGGTTCAGACCGATCTGGGGACCGCGGGCCTTGGCCTCGACCTCGACCGGATCGCCGCCGGGGCGGTTGATCTCGACCACGTCCATCTTCACCACCCCGTTGGAGCCGGGCAGGTTGGGCGAGATCTCGGCATTGTCGATGTTCAGGTCGCCGCTCAGCTGGATGTTGCCGTCAGCGCCCCGAACCGCCGTCAGCACGCCGTTGGCGCGGGCCTCGGCGATGTCGTTGTCGATGACGCGGAAGCGGGTCAGCTCCAGCCGCAAGGTCGAACCCGACCCCTGACGCAGGCCCAGATTGCCGTTGCCGCTCACCGTGCCCTTGACCCCGTCGGCGGCCTCGAAGCGTTCGATCACGGCCTGACTGTCGTCGAAGCGACTGGCCAGGGTGACGCTTTCGAGGCGCAGACCCGTGGCGCTGTCGCGGAAGGCGCCCTGGGTCAGATCCATGCGGCCGTTCAGCCGGGGGGCGTTCAAGGTGCCGGCCAGGGTGGCGCGGGCCGCGACCTGACCGGACAGGGACTGCGCCCCGCCAAGGAAGAGGTCCCAGATGGGCTGGATCTGGCCGTTGATGGCGACCTGGCCGGACATGTCGCGGGTGCGGGCGACAGCCAGGCGCAGCGGCGCGGCTGAGGCCTCGACCGGCAGGCGGACGTCGGCAGAGGCCTGAACCGCCGTGCCGTCGTTGGCCTGGGCGCGGATGCGCAGGACATTGTCGGTCAGGTCGGCATTCAGCGTGCCGTCCACGGCCAGGCCGCGCGGCGCGTCGATGCTGCGCAATTGTTTGAGGTCGATGTTGGCCGAGCCGTTCAGCGTGTCGCCCGAGCCCTGCAGAGAGACGCGGCCGGTGATCTGACCACGCAAGTCGGGGGCCAGGGAGCCCATTTCGACATTGGTCATGTCGGCCTGGATGGCGCTGCCGGTCTTGTCCTGACGCAGTTCGCCGGTCAGGACGCCGCCGCCGACGCCGAGATCGACACGGACCACGCGACCATCGCCGTTCAGGGCGACCACGGCGGGCGCGCGGGTGGTGAAGGCGACCTCGCGCACACGGCCGCCGCCGCGCAGGGTGACGGACTGGGCGGGGCCTTGTCGGGAATACTCGCCCGAGCCGTTGAACTGGACCGGGGTGGCGCCGCCGACGTCGGCGGACAGGGTGAAGGGCAGGCGGTCCAGCGTGCCCTGGCCTTTCAGCGACAGGTTGCGCACGACCCAGGTCGAACCGGCCAGGCGGACGTTGCGGCCGGTGACGTCGAGAACGGCGCTCTGATCGCCGCCGCCGTCGGTCAGGCGCACTCGGCCGTTGGCTTCACCCGAAGCCAGGAAGGCGCCCTGGCGCGCGGTGAAGGTCAGGTCGGCGCTGGAGGGGTAGTTGTTGGACAGGGCCACGGCGCCCTGGGCGGTCACGCCGCCGGCGTTGACGTCCACCTCGGTCAGGCGGATCTGCCTGCCGCCCAGGAAGAAGTTCCCGGAGGCTCGCGCCGGACCGTAGTTGGAGCCCGCGTTGACGACGACGCGGCCGTCGGAGGCGTCTGTTCCCTTGCGGAAGCTGAGGATCAGGTCGGCGTTGGTCAGGATCAGGCCGCCCGCCGACACCTTGTCGAAGGCGGCGCGCAGGTCGGCGCGGGGCTGGGCCAGGGTGCCGGTCAGGGCGCCGTCGCCGCTCATGGCGCCGTCGATGGCGACGGGGCCGACGCCGAACGGGCCACGCGCGTCCCAGTCGAGCGCCAGACGCATCTTGGCGCCCTCGATCAGGCCCTTGGCGCCCATGCGGCCGGCGGCGCCGGTCAGTTCGCTGCTGTTGATGGACAGGACGCCATGATTCCACGACCCGGCGGCCTTGAGGCGCGGCGTCTGGCCCAGCAGACGATCCAGTTCGTCCATGCCGATAGCCATGCCGGAGCCGCGCCCGTCGAAGCTGAGCGTCCAGGGCGTGTTTCCGCGGGCCTTGCCGGCCTGGATCGGCCCCTTGAACGAGCCCTTGGCGCCGGGACGGATGCGCGAGATGTCGGTGATGTCGGCGTCGCCCCGGAAGCTGAGGCCGCCGGTGATGCTGCGTCCGCCCGAGCCGGTCAGGGTCAGGGCCTGACCGCGACCGTCGATCTTCTTCAGCACATAGGCGCCGTCGGCGGTGCGCGAACCCTGCAACTGAACACGCGGCGTCGCCCCCAGCAGGGCGCCGATGATGCCGGCGGTCGAGCCGCCGACCGCGCGGGCGTCGGTGGTGATGTCGAACTGGCCCTTGTTGACGGCGATGTCGAGCGGACCCGAGATGCGGGCGGCGCGGTAGCTGGCCAGGTCGGCGTTCTGCAGGCTGGCCGAGCCTTGCAGCGTCCAGGCCGTGGCGTCGCCCTTGAAGACGCCGGTGTAGGTGGTGGCTTCGGCCAGGGTGAAGCCGGCCAGCCGCGTCAGCGACGGGGTGGTGATCGTCAGGTTGATCCCGTCGGGCGCATTGCGGTCCTTGAGCTGGATCACGCCGCGGGCGTTGGACTGGATGTTTTCAGCGTTCAGGGTCCAGGCCACGCCCTGGAAGCCTTCGCGGGTCTTGTCCGGCACGGCGGCGAAACCGAAGCGGGCGGTGCGGCCGATGCGCTCGACGAAGGGGGCCAGCAGGTCCGAGCCCGAGAAGTCGGCATTGCCGCCGATACGCGCCCCGTCCTTGCCGTAGCGGCCCTTGACCGACAGGGGGATGAAGTCGCCCGTCTTGACCTCGATGTCGACGATCTCGCCGTTGACCACGGCGATGGCCGAGAAGGGCTTGTCCGGCGAATAGCCGAGCGCCCCGGCGATAGGTCCGCCCTGGGCTTCGCCGGCGCGCAGGTTGACGCGCAGGTCCGCAGGCGTCTGGCCGATGACGGCCTTCAGCAACAGGTGGTCGCCCTTGCGGTTCAGGCTGAAGGCGTCGACGTTGACCACCTTGTCGCCCTTGCGGGGGATTTCGGCGTCGCCGCTCAGGGTCCAGCGGCCGTATTCCTTGGAGAAATCCTCCATCAGCTCGACGTTGGCGCGGAACTTGTCGATATCGACCGTGATGGCCTGAGGGCCGCCGGGCTCGGTGCGGGGCTCCAGCAGGGGACGGCGGATGACGCGGATCTGGTCGGCGCTGATCTCGCTGGCGTGGAAGCGGCGCATCAGAAGGGGCCAGTAGGACCAGTCCACGCGGACGTTGGTCGCCTCCAGCCAGACGCCGTCCTGGTCCGTCACCGTGACGCGGCCCAGGGTGAAGTCATCGAATAGGTCGCCCTTGAGCCCCTCGACATTGATGCGGCCGTAGCGGCTGATTTTCTTGCCGGCGACGAAGCTGGTGATCAGCTCACGCCCGGAATCCGACACCAGATACATCCGTCCGCCGACCGCCAGGACGATGGTCAGGGCCAGCAGGGCCGCGACCACGATCCCGGAGACGAAGGCGATCAGTTGCAGGCGCGTGCGTTTGCGCTTCGCCGCCTTGGCGGGCGTGTCGGCGGCGGCGTCCGCTTCGGGGGCGTGAGGCGGAGGAGTGTCGGTCAAAACGCCTGGCCGATGCTGATGTAGAGCTGGAAGTTGGAATCGCCTTCCCGCTTGTCCAGCGGAATGGCGATGTCGGCGCGCACAGGACCGAACGGCAGCTTGTAGCGGACCCCGACGCCGGCGCCATACCGCATGTTGTTGAAGTTCGGGGTTTCCTGGAACCCGACCGCGCCGGCGTCGAGGAAGGCGACAGCCTGGAACTTGGCGCCGATGTCGTGGCGGACTTCAAGCGAGGTCTCGAACAACGACAGGCCGCCGCGCGGGGTGTTGTCGGGCAGGCGCGGGTTGATGCTCTGGTAGGAATAGCCGCGCACCGAGCCGCCGCCGCCGGAATAGAAGAGACGATCCGACGGCACCGTCAGCTCCTGACCGCCGATGATGGAGCCGATACGCGCCCGCCCGGCCAGAACGGTCTTGGCGCCGTCCTGCAGCGGCAGGTAGGCCGTGGCCTGGCCCTCGGTCTTGAGGAACAGGACCGTGTCCTCGCCCGCCACGGCGGTCGGCTGGGCTGAGACGTAGAGGCGAAAACCCCGCGTCGGGTCCAGCGGATCGTTCGAACGATCCATGAAGGCGGCGGCGCGGCCGGTGAAGATGGCCAGGTCGCGATCAAAGGTGATCGGCGCCTCTGTGACCGGGTCGAAGCGGTTTTCCGTATACTGGCCGGCGTCGATCCCCAGGCCGTAGGTGAAGAAGGAGGTCTTGCCGATACGCTGCGACAGGTCGGCGTTCAGGCTGACGGCGCTGCGGTCGTAGGCGTCGGTCTGTTCGTTGACGAGATAGGACGACAGACGCAGCGTCCGACCCGGCTTGCGCCAGTGAGGCAGGCTGATCTCGCCGCCCAGGCGGCTGTCGATGCTGGCGTAGCGGCCGCCGTATTTCACCGTCGCGGCGCGACCGAACCGATTGAAACGGGTCTGGAAGACATCGACGCCGACGCCCTCGGCGGTCGAATAGGTGGCGCCGGCCTCCAGCAGGCTGCGCGCGCGGTCGGACAGACCGACGACGACCGGGCGCAGACCTTCGGGAGTCGTCTGATCAGGCGCGGCCAGCGAGACGTTGACGCCGTCATAGACGCCGGTGTCCAGCAGGCGGCGCTCCAGTTCGGCCACGTCCTCGGGATCATAGCGGTCGCCCGCCTTCCAGGGGGCCAGGCCGGCGACCCAGTCCGGATTGGTCGAGCCGCGCGTGCGGACCTGCAGCCCGTCCAGGCGCACCAGGGGCCCCGAGGCGATGTTGAAATTGGGCTGAACGGTGAAGGTGGCGTGATCGACCACCACGCGGCGCGGCTCGGCCTTGGCGTCCGCATAGCCTTCGCGCGTCAGGCCGGCCACGATGCGCCCCTCGGCCGCCAGAACATCAGCGGCGCGGCCAGGATCGCCAGCGGTCAGGCCGATCTCCTTGGTCACGACCTCGGTCGTCACGGCGTCGGGAACCGGGGCGACCCAGTTGATCTTGGCTTCGTCCAGCGCAAAGCGGCGGCCCGGCGTGACGGTGACGACGGCGATCGGCTTGTCCTCGCCCTCGACGTCGTCCTGCAGGGTCGGCTGATAGTAGCCTTCGGAACGCAGCAGGGCTTCGGCCGCCTCCATGGCGCTGCGGGCGCGACGACGCGCCTCGAACCGGTTGGCCGGCGCCGCGTCGACGACGCCGACGGCCTGTTCCAGCTGACGACGCAGTTCGCCGTCGACCTCGCCGCGAATCTGGGCCTTGGGCTCGGCCGCCAGGGCGGCGTGGCCGCAGACGACCGAGAGCGCCACGCTGGCGAGGAGAAGATAGGGCCGCGACGTCAAACTGGAGCCTTGGTTCAGAGCACGACGGCGGAGAGCACAGGCTCGCCGAGCGGAATCAGTAGAACAGCGTATCGCTTTCGGGCTGCACCGTCTGTTCCGAGGTGCGCTGTTCGGGCGGCAGTCGATCAACCGGCGGCGGGGCGTCGGTCGGGATCGGAGCTTCGGCCACGGCGGGGGCGGCCGATTCTTCGGCGGCCGGAGCGGTCGGTTCCTCGGTCTGGATTTCGACGGCTTCGTAGTCCTGGCCCTGATGCGGTTCGTCGCAGGAGGCGAGGAAGGCGGCGGCGCCGAGGCTGGCCGCCAGCAGCAAACGTTTTACAATCAACTGGTTCATCTGAGCTTCTTCCCCCTGTTGGGGTGGCAAACGCCGTCTGAGGCGCTGGGTTCCTGTCCCCCTTGTTGACTGAAGGAGAATGAACCGCAACTGAACCTTTTACGTCACGCGCGGCGATGTGCGCCCGGTCCAGTCGGCGAGGGCCTGATCCAGGGGGCGGATGGGGCGTTCGGCGCTGACCGAAGCGGCCGAGGCGGCAAAACGGGGGGCTGGCGCGGGTTGGGTGATTCCAGCCTCGACAAAGGTCCCACGCGCTTGATTGTGCGGGTGATCCGCCGCTTCGGCCAGGGTCAGGACCGGGGTGACGCAGGCCTCGGTTCCGGCGAAATGAGCGGCCCAGTCGTCGCGATCGCGCGCGGCGAACAGAGTGGCGAAGCGCGCCTGAAGCGCGGGCCAGTTCTCGCGATCAAACTGCGGCGCCTCATCCGGCGCCAGGCCCAGACCGTTGATGAGGGCCGCGTAGAAGCGGGGCTCCAGCGCGCCTACGGCGACGAAGGCGCCGTCCCTGCAGGCGTAGCAGCGATAGAAGGGCGTGCCGCCGTCCAGCAGATTGGCCTCGCGCCGGTCGCTCCACAGGCCGCGCGCGCGCAGGGCATGGAACAGGCTGGTCAGCAGGGCCGAGCCGTCGGTCATGGCGGCGTCGACGACGCGCCCGCGCCCGGTGGTCCTGGCCTCCAGCAGGGCCGCCAGGACGCCGCTGACCAGCATCATGGCGCCGCCGCCGTAGTCGCCGACCAGGTTCAACGGGGGAGGGGGCGGCTGATCGCTCGCGCCCATCTGATAGAGGGCGCCGGACAGGGCGATGTAGTTGATGTCGTGGCCGACCTGATCCGCCATCGGCCCCGTCTGGCCCCAGCCGGTGACGCGGCCATAGACCAGGCGCGGATTGACGGCGGCGCAGGCGTCCGGCCCGAGACCCAGCCGCTCCATGACGCCGGGACGGAAACCCTCGATCAGGGCGTCGGCGCTTTCGATCAGACTCAGGACCCTGTCGCGATCTTCTGGCGATTTCAGATCGACCGGCACGGCGGTTCGGCCGCGATGCAAGACCTCGCCGCCGACGTCGTCGAAAACGGCGGCGGGAGCGCCGCCGCCGCGTGTGAGGCGCAGGACCTCGGCCCCCATGTCGGCCAGAACCATGCCGGCGAAGGTGACAGGCCCCAGGCCGTCGATTTCGATGATGCGTAGTCCGGCCAGAGGTCCCATGGCGTGAAGCTAAACCGGAACGGCGAGGCGGCGTCACCCTCTTTCAGACAGGGGATATAACCGTGGTCGGTACGATTTCCTCACAAAATGCGCATCTACCCGCGCTGCGGCCCTTGACCTCCATCCGCGAATGAACCAGAAACCGCCTCCGCAAACAGGCGCTGCGCTTGTTGGCGGGAAAGCAATCCAAGTGGTTGATTTCAAAGAGTGTGCGCCCCTAGCTCAGTTGGTTAGAGCATCTGACTTTTAATCAGAGGGTCCTCGGTTCGAGCCCGAGGGGGCGTACCAACTCCCTTCTCCCCGTTTCAATGATCAACGCCTAGAGCCTTGGGTCGTCGGGGTGCTTGTCGCGCAGGCTGTCTTCGAGGCGCGACAGTTTCTTGTCCAGCAGGGAGATGTGGCGGGGTTTGACGCCGCGCCGGAGAAGCAGGCTGCTGACCTGCCAGGCCAGAATCGCGAAGGCAGCCAGAACCGCGACAGCGATGATGAAGTCCGTGGGGGTCAGGGCGTAGCCCGCATTGCCGTCGATGGTCATGGCTGGAGCCTAGCCGCTCGGCCGCGGGGTGCAAGCTTACGGCTTGGCTTGGGCGGGGCCCTCGTGATCTAAGGCGGGCATGCGCTCTCTCACTCTTTCTGTCGTCGCCGCGTCCCTGATCCTGGCTGGCTGCAACGCCGGCGCCTCGGCGCGCGGCGGAGCGGAACAGGTGGGGGCTGGGTTGGGCGACGCGGTGACAGCGCCGCTGGACGATCTGAACCTGCGCCGCCAGATGATTCCGACCATCCTGCTGCAGGCCGAGAGCAATCCCTATGATCTGCGCAACCTGAACCATTGCCGCACCATCGCCGCCGAGATCGCGCGCCTGGACGAGGCCCTGGGGCCGGATACGGACGCGCCGCCGTCGCAGGACGGTTCCTATATGAGCGAACGGGCGGCGGATGCGGCGGCGGGCGCGACGCTAGATGCAGTGCGGGGGGCCGTAACCGACTTCATCCCGGCGCGTAGCTGGGTGCGCCGTCTGAGCGGCGCTGAGGCGCACAGCAAGCATGTGCAGTCAGCTATCCAGGCGGGGCTGCGCCGGCGGTCCTTCCTGAAAGGCGTGGGGATGCAGCGCAACTGCGCCCCGCCGGCGGCCCCGGCGGGGTTCGTGCCGCGCCCGACTCGCGGTCGAACGGGCGGCTAGGCCTTCAGGTGACGGGCGCGGAAGTCGCGCCGGAACTGCTCGAAACGGCCTTCGCTGATCGCCTCGCGCATGGCCGCCGTCAGAGCCTGGAAGAAGGCGATGTTGTGCCAGCTTAGTAGGATCTTGCCGAGGATTTCGTCGGCGCGGATCAGGTGATGCAGGTAGGCCTTTGAATAGTCGTTGGACGCGGCGCAGGGCACGCCCATGTCCAGCGGGTCCTGATCCTCAGCGAAGCGGGCGTTCTTCAGGTTGATCGGCCCGTCCCAGGTCCAGGCTTGGCCGTGACGACCGGCGCGGGTCGGCAGGACGCAGTCGAACATATCGACGCCGCGATAGACCGCCTCGACCAGGTCGATCGGCTTGCCCACGCCCATCAGATAGCGCGGACGGTCCTTGGGCAGGAACTCGGGGGCGAAGTCGAGGACCTCGCACATGGCCTCATGGCCCTCGCCGACGGCCAGGCCGCCGATGGCGTAGCCGTCAAAACCGATCTCTTGCAGGCGTTCCGAGGACTCGCGGCGCAGGTTCTCATAGGTCGAGCCCTGCTGAATGCCGAACAGGGCCTGGGTGTCGCGCGTACCGAAGGCGTTCTTGGAGCGCTGCGCCCAGCGGGCCGACAGCTCCATGCCCTGACGGGCGCGCTTTTCCTCGGCGGGCCAGGCGACGCATTCGTCTAGCTGCATGACGATGTCGGAACCCAGGCGGTCGGCCTGGATCTGGATGGAGCGTTCGGGCGTCAGGACGTGTTTCGAGCCGTCGATATGGCTGGAGAAGGTCACAGCCTCCTCGGTCAGCTTGGAGATGCCCGACAGGCTCATGACCTGGAAGCCGCCGGAGTCGGTCAGGATCGGCTTGTCCCAGCGCATGAAGTTGTGAAGCCCGCCCAGGCGCTCCATCCGTTCCGGGCCGGGACGCAGCATCAGGTGATAGGTGTTGCCCAGCAGGATGTCCGCGCCGGTCTGCTTGACCTGATCCACCGTCATCGCCTTGACCGTGGCGGCGGTGCCGACGGGCATGAAGGCGGGAGTGCGGATGTCGCCGCGCGGGGTCTTCAGGACGCCGGTGCGGGCGCGGCCTTCGGTGGCGGAAATTTCAAACGGGAAGGGCAACAGAGACTCCGCTCATCCCGGCGGAGGCCGGGATCCAGTGAGAGCCGCAAGAAGGGCGGCGTGATTTCGGGATTGCTCAACCACGGAACGACCCGCCCTGTCACCCAAAGAACTGGATCCCGGCGTCCGCCGGGATGAGCGGTGGAGGTAGATTTAGCGCAGGCTTTCCAGCATTTCGGCGCGTTGCAGATCCTTGGGGCGGCCGAACAGGCGGCAGGTCTCGATCTGCTCGTCGATCGAGGGTGTGAAGACGGTGAAGTCCTCCAGCGCGATCGGCACGCGGGTCGAGAAGGCGACGGGCGTCCAGTCGCCGCCCGCGCGCACATCCATGTTCGCCATGACGTCCAGCGGGACCGGCGTGGTCAGGATCTGGCCAAAGACCTGAGACCGGAACAAGCCCTCGCCGGGGTCGGGCGTGACCTGGCCGTGCAGGGCCTCGATCAGGCGGCGTGCGTCACGCGGGCTGCACAGGACGTCGATGTCGGGGGCGCGCCAGTCGCGCAGGCCCCACAGCACCATGGCCGCGCCGCCGAAAATCCACCACGGGTCCTGCATCTCGCTCGCCGCCGAGGCGAGGATGTCCAGAGAGGCGGCGAAATCGTCGGGCAGGTCCTCGGTCATGCGTCCTTCCTGAACAGCAGGCTCCCGTCGCCATAGGAATAGAAACGATAGCCGGTGTCGATGGCGTGGGCATAGGCCGCGCGCATCGTGTCGATGCCCGCGAACGCCGAAACCAGCATGAAGAGGGTCGACTTCGGCAGGTGGAAGTTGGTCATCAGCACGTCGCAGGCGCGGAAGCGGTAGCCGGGGGTGATGAAGATGGCGGTGTCGCCGTGGAAGGGCTGGACCACGCCGTCCTCGGTCGTGGCGCTTTCCAGCAGACGGAGCGAGGTGGTGCCGACGCAGACGATGCGGCCGCCCGCGGCGCGCACGGCGTTCAGGGCGGCGGCGGTCTCGGGCGAGACCTCGCCCCACTCGGAGTGCATCTTGTGGTCGGCGGTGTCGTCGGCCTTGACCGGCAGGAAGGTGCCGGCGCCGACGTGCAGGGTCACGGCGTGGGTGGCGACGCCGCGCGCCCGGATCGCCTCCAGCAGGGCGGGGGTGAAGTGCAGGCCCGCCGTCGGCGCGGCGACCGAGCCGTCATAGGTGGCGAAGACCGTCTGATAGTCCTTCAGGTCGCGGTCGTCCTCGGGCCGCTTGGCCGCGATATAGGGGGGCAGGGGCATGACCCCGACGTCGCGGATGGCGTCGTCCAGCGCAGGCCCGGCCAGGTCGAAGCGCAGGGTGATCAGGCCGTCTTCGTCCTTGGCCTCGACGGTGGCGTCGAGCCGACCCAGTTCGCAGGCGCCGTCAGCCTCGCGCCCGAACCTCACCCGGTCGCCGGCCTTCAGCCGCTTGCCCGGCTTCATGAAGGCGGACCAGACATCCGGCGCGTCGCGGTGGTGCAAGGTGGCCTCGACCTCGACGGTCAGGGTCTCACCTTCCGGTCCGATGCGGTGGCGCACGCCCGACAGGCGGGCGGGGATGACCCGCGTGTCGTTGAACACCAGGGCGTCGCCGGGCTGCAGGAAGTCCGGCAGGTCACGGATGATCCGGTCGTCCAGGGCGCCGTCCTTGACCACCAGCAGACGCGCGGAATCGCGTGGCTCGGCAGGGCGCAGCGCGATGCAGTCATCGGGCAGGTCGAAGTCGAAATCTGAGGTCAGCATGAGGTGGGGCAAAGGCCATGCCCGCGCCGCCGGGTCAAGGCGCACGGCGGTTGGCCACGCCGCATGAAGCGTCTATCTGAGCGCGGACTTGCATGAGGAAGACGACATGACCGATCGCTATCTGGACGACCTGAGCGTCGGCGAGAGCTGGACGGGCGAGGCCTTCACCATCACCGAGGCCGAAATCATCGCCTTTGCGCAGCAGTTCGACCCTCAGCCCATGCATGTGGACAAGGCTGCGGCCGAGGCCGGGCGGTTCGGCGGCCTGATCGCCAGCGGCTGGCATGTCTGTTCGCGCGTCATGCGTCAGTTCGTGGACGAGGCCTATTTTGGCCAGACGCCGCTGCTGGGCATGAACGTCGACGCCCTGTGGTGGGTGCGGCCGGTGCGGCCGGGCGACACCCTGACCGTTCGGCGCGAGATCATGGAGATCCGCCCGTCCAAGAGCCAGCCTGATCGCGGCGTGGTCCGCACCAAGACCTGGGTCACCAATCAGGACGGCGACCTGGCGATGAGTTTCGAGAACCAGATGCAGTTGCCGAGGAACGCCGAAGCGCGGCTCTAGGCTCCGCCGATCAGGTGGGGTTGACCCAGTTGGCGGACCAGAGGGTTCCACATCGTGGCGATATGGCTGCCGCCATAGACCACGAGGACGCGACGATGCGTGTCCAGCCGCGACCGGATCAGGTCCAGCAGGTGTTGGTCCCTGATCTTCATGTGCAGTTTGTTTTCCCTTTGGACGGGGCCGGCATAGTCGGGGTCGTGGCTGGCCAGCCAGTTGGGATCGGCGTTCAGGTCGAGGCCGGTGCGGTCACGATACCAGGCGCGGAAGGCTCCGACGCTGGCGTCAGGCTGGGGCTTCAGGTCGCGTGCGCTCCATCTGGCCCAGCGTTCAAAGACTGGATCGAAGCGGGGGTCGCTGGGGCCAGTGATATCGCCCTCCCGCCGGCTTTGCTCAAGCGGGCCGAAGAGAGAGGCGTAGAAGGCGTCCTGAGGGTCGCTGCCTGCGGCCAGCAAGGCGGCGTAGATGGCTTGATCCGAAGGCTCTCCGCCCCACAGGGGGAGGTCGCGCTCCATGGCGAGTTGCGCCGTATAGAGGGCTTCGCCAGCCGACGCAGGGTCCGGCGCAGCCTTGAGGCGGCGGGCTTCCTCAAGGATGGGGCGCGGCCATTCGCCTCGCGCCGTCTCGATGCCTTCGATGATGACCGCACGAGGCTGAACCTCGTCGAAGGCGGTGCGCACCAGAGCGAAGGTTGGATGCCCGCCGTCGATGGCATGTCTCGCCGCCACGAAGCCTAGTGTCTGATCGCCGTGCTCGAACACGGCCAGAAGCGGCGGCTGACGCGGCAGGCGGCCCTGAAGCGCGAGGCTGAACTCGGACACGGTCGCGGGCGACGACGGGGCGGAGGCGCATCCAGCGACTGAGAGACCGCCGAGCAGCGCCAATCTACGGTTCAGCTTGATCATGGCGCAGGATGAACACGGCGGGCGAACGTCGCCTACTTAAATGCCTGTCATGCAGGGCTGTATGGACCTTGAGCGCCCGCTGCGGTTGACCGGAGGCGCTCAAGGCTGCAAAGCCGGTTGATGCTTCAGAACCTTGAAACCCTGTCCCGTGAGGCCCGTTCGTGGCCGTTTGAGCAAGCGCGCAACCTGCTGGCCCACGTGCTCAAAAAACGGCTGTCGGACGCGGAGCGCGATGCGGCGAAGCTGCTGATCGACGCGGGCAAGACGGACGAGGCTCTGGCGACCTTTGAAGCGCTGAACCGGCCGGTGATCCTGGAGACGGGTTACGGTCCGTCCGGCCTGCCGCACATGGGCACCTTCGGCGAAGTCGCGCGCACGACCATGGTGCGCAATGCGTTTCGCGCCCTGACCGGCGACCACTGGCGCACGCGGCTGATCGCCTTCTCGGACGACATGGATGGTCTGAGGAAAGTGCCGGAAGGCGTGCCGAACCCGGAGATGCTGCGCGAGGACCTGCACCTGCCGCTGACCAAGGTGCGCGACCCGTTCGGCACGCACGACAGCTTTGGCGCGCACAACAACGCCCGTCTGCGCGCCTTCCTCGACAGCTTCGGCTTCGACTACGAGTTCATGTCCTCGACCGAGACCTATCGGTCGGGCCGGTTCGACGCGACCCTGCTGACCCTGCTGGAGCGCTTCGACAAGGTCATGGGCATCATGCTGCCGACCCTGGGCGAGGAGCGCCGCGCCACCTATTCGCCCTTCCTGCCGGTCAGCCCGATCACCGGCCATGTGCTGCAGGTGCCGACGCTGGAACGCAATGTCGAGCGCGGCACCATTGTCTTCGATGATCCCGCGGGTGGACGCACCGAGGTTCCCGTCACCGGCGGCCATGTGAAGCTGCAGTGGAAGCCCGACTGGGCCATGCGCTGGACGGCGCTGGACGTCGACTATGAGATGTCGGGCAAGGACCTGATCGAGAGCGTGCGCGAGAGCGGCAAGATCTGTCGCGCCCTGGGCGGCACGCCGCCGGAGGGCTTCAACTACGAGCTCTTCCTCGATGTCGAAGGCAAGAAGATCTCGAAGTCCAAGGGCAACGGCCTGACGATGGACGAGTGGCTGCGCTACGGCACGCCCGAGAGCCTGAGCTGGTATATGTTCCAGTCGCCGAAGTCGGCCAAGAGCCTGCATTTCAACGTCATTCCGCGCGCGACGGACGACTATCTGTCCTTCATCGAGCAGTACAAGACGCAGGAACCGGCCAAGCAGATCGACAACGCTGTCTGGCACATCCACTCGGGCCAGCCGCCGCAGAGCGCCTCGCCGGTGTCGTTCGCCCTGCTGCTGAACCTGGTCGGCGTGGCCAACGCCTCCAGCAAGGATCAGCTGTGGGCCTATTTCGCCAAATACCTGCCGGACGCCACGCCCGAGAATGAGCCGGTTCTGGACCGGCTGATGGGCTATGCGCTGAACTACTACGAGGACTTCGTGAAGCCCTCGAAGACCTATCGTCTGCCCGACGACAAGGAGAAGGCGGCGCTGCTGGACCTGGCGATGCGTCTGAAGGCCCTGCCGGCCGACACGACCGACGGCGAGGCCATCCAGGGCGAGGTCTATGCCGTCGGCAAGGCGCACGAGTTCGAGCCGCTGCGCGCCTGGTTCCAGGCGCTGTATGAGGTGCTGCTGGGCGCCTCGCAGGGGCCGCGCTTTGGGTCGTTCGCGGCCATCTATGGCCTGCCTCAGACCATCGCCCTGATCGAAGCCGGGGCGAACGGCGAACTGGCCGGCGTCTGACGAGTGAAGGCGGAAGCGGGCGCCATTTGCGAACCGGGCATCCTTTAGAGGAAGGACTGCGGTGCATTACGAGATCGATGAGGAGGCGAGAATCCTCCTGTTCGACATGGCGTCCGTCCGTTCTGCGGACGAGGTTCTGGCGACGGTGATGAGCCTGATCGCGCAGAGGCCGGAGCTTTGCGCCTGGGATTGGATCGCGCTGGGCGATCCTCTGCCGGACGACGCCAGTCACGAGCATCTGGCCAAGCTGTCCGCCGCCTGGGGCAAGCCGCCCGCCGTCGAGGCCGTGACAGCCTTTGTCACGCCCGACGCCTTCTTCCATCTTTGGGCCAAGGTGATGGATTTCCAGTTCGTCCGGCGCAAGCACCTGGTGGTGCGGGACGTGGCGGCGGCGCGCAGCCTGATCGAACGTCGTCGAAATGCGCGCGTGGGCTCTCCCTCATCAAGATGAACCGAAAATAACGGCGAGGCGGGGGGAGCCTTCAGCTTCGCCGGGGCATTGTCTCCCCACGACACTCGATGACAGGAGAGAGACATGTCGAAGTTCTTCAAGGCGGGTTTGGCCGCCACCGCAATGTTCGCCGCCCTGGGTTCGGCTGCTGTGCCGATGACCGCCAGCGCCATGCCGCAAGCCAACGGCGTCACCAACTGTGACGCGCCGGGCGGCCGTCAGCGCGCCGGCGCGGCCATCGGCGCCGTCCTGGGCGGCCTGGCCGGCAGCCAGGTGTCCAAGAATGAGCGCGCCCTCGGCGCCGTGGTCGGCGCGGGCGCCGGCGCCGCCGCCGGTTCCTACATCGGCTGCAACCAGCAGCGCGCGCGTTCAGCCAACCAGGCAGCCGCCAACTCGTACCGCGCCACCTCGAACCTGCGCATCCGCACGGGTCCGGGCGCCAACTATCGCCAGACCGGCAGTTTGTCGGCCGGCCAGCCCTTTACGGCTGTCGGTTCGCAAGGCGAGTGGGTTCAGATCGCCGGCGGCGGCTGGGTGAACGCCCACTATGTCGCACCGAACTAAGGGCTTTGCTGCCTAGTCCAAGAGGGCCGTCTCGAAAGGGGCGGCCCTTTTTCTTTGGGCGCTACCGGCCGTTCGGCCTACTTGAGCGCAAGCAGCCTACTGACTGACCCAGAGGATGCGGGCCATCCACAGGATGTCGCGGCGGGGCAGGGTACGGGGCGGATAATCGAGGTTGATCGAGGCCAGGGTGACCTCGCGTGGGCTCATGGCCGCGATCTCCTTGGCCAGGGTCTCGCCTGAGGCCGTTCGCACCGCCACCCGGTCGCCGCGCCGCACATCCGACGCCTCCAGGTCCACGATCACTCGGTCGCCGGGGCGATAGAGGGGTGTCATGGAATCGCCGTCGATGGTCAGGCTGAACAGGCTGTCTTTGCGAGTTGGCAGATCGGTCTGGTCCCAGCCCTCGGCCAAGGGCAGGCCTGCGTCATCGAAGAAGCCGTCTGCGCCGGCGCGAGCCAGGCCCAGCAGGGGAATGGAACGGTCTTCGGCCGGGGCGTCGTCAGCGAGAGCGGCGAAGGCGCCGAGGGAAATCCCCGTCGCCTCCAGCACGCGGGTCAGGCTCTCGGTCGAGGGCCAGCGCGGGCGCGGCGGGTCGCCGGGACCGAAGCGTTTGGAGGGATTGAAGCTGGTGGCGTCCAGGCCCGCGCGGCGCGCCAAGCCTGACGGCGAGGTGCCTTCGCGGCGCGCCAGGGCGTCCAAGGCCTTCCAGAGCTTGGCGTGGGAGAGGGGCATGGCCCCTCAAATCTATCGCAAGGCGATAGGAATATCCACCTAGTCGGCGTCCTGACCGATGGCGCGGCGCTCCTGCCAGGCCCAGAAGGTGCCGATGGCGATCGCCAGCATGATGCCGTAGCCGGTCATGTTGACCACGGTATAGAAGGCCGAGATCGGCGGACGCAGGTTCAGCATGACCATGACGTGGCTGGTCACGGCCAGCAACTGTAGCGCGCAGGCCCAGACCGGCCAGGAGCGCGGCGCCTTCCAGACCATGGCGGCGAAGATGATCAGCATCACTACATCGAGGGCGAAAACGCCCCACTGGACGCCGAAATAGCCGCCTGCAGTCTGCGCCATCAGAGATGCGAACCAGCCGAAGAGGAAGGCGCCGGCACCAATTTTTTCAGGCTGACCGCCTTTTATGAAGGCGAACAGTCCTACGGCCACGACGAAGGCGGCACCGACATAGCCAGCAACGGTCTCGAACAAGAAGGCCCCCATTGTCGTCCTGACAATGGGGGCGATCATAACGTAACTTTATGGGAAACCGGAGAGCTGATCCCCAAGGTTACGGGAATTTCACGCGACGCGCAGGTGGTCGCCCTTGCGGGTCATCGGGCGATCGTCCCACTCATCAGGCTTGTTCAGCGGACCCACGGCGTAGGTGCCGTAGCCGAGGCGACGGTGGTCCTTTTGCAGTTCGGCGTGGCAGGCCACGACGGCCTCGCGGGCGGTGCTGAGGGCCATGATGGCTTCGACGGCCTTGGCCTGCGAACCGGCGGCGGACACCGGCGAAAGCGACAGAGCGGCGCGAGCGCCGATCATGGCCTGAACCAGGGTGGTGGCGTGGGTGATGGCGTCATCCACCGCTTTTTCGGTGGCGTACAGTTCGCCGGCGACGCCAGCGATCACTTCAGTGCGGTCCATGACTTTACCCCTCAATAAAGAAATACCGTCATTTCTTAACGCGTATTAAGGGTGTTTGATAGGGGTTTGTTTACCAAGGGTTACATTTCAACCTTAGATTTCCGGATGTGCGTTCAGGTTGAATCGTCGTCGCCATCGAGCAGGAAATGCGCGGTCAGGGCGGCGATGGGCTGATCGCGGCCTTGTTGCCAGGCTTCGGCGGTGACGTGGGCGACGCGCCGTCCGGCCTTGTTGATCCGGGCCTGGGCGAAAACGTCCGTCGGACGGCCTGAGCGCAGATAGGCCACCGTGACATTGATCGGGCGGGGCAGGCGCAGGCGGGGATAGCTGAGCGAGACCTGGGCCACGGCCGTCATTTCCAGCAGGGCGGCGGTCGATCCTCCGTGCAGGGCCGGCAACATGGGGTTGCCGATCAGGCGGTCGGCGAAGGGCATGACGACCGTCAGCTCGTCGCCGTTCAACTGAGTCTTCAAGCCAAGGAAGCGGGCGTAAGGCAGGCTGTCGAGCAGGGGAGCGGTCATGCGGCGTCTCCGGCGGCGGGTTTGGCGCGCAGGTTGGCGCCGGCGCGGTGGTCGCCCTCGGCGCTGATGACATAGGCGGACTGGGCGGCGGCGACCGGGTCGGCGGGGTCGTCCTCGAAGGCCCAGGCGCGGACGAAGCCGATGCTGCGCGTCAGACGATAGCAGCGCGCCTCGGCGATCAGATCCCGACCGGGGATGGCTGCGCGCATGTAGTCGACGCGCAGGTCCAGGGTGGCGATCGGTTGATAGGTCTTCAGTCCGACCCACACCGCTAGGCCGCCGACGTGATCCAGCAGGGTCGTGACCAGTCCGCCCGCCAGGACTCCGGTCTCGGGATCTCCGACCAGGTCGTCGCGATAAGGAACCCGCAGACGAACCCGGTCGCCGTCGAGTCCCTCATACAGGAACCCCAGGGCGTGGGTGTGGGCTGCGCCCGAGGCGAGTTGCGGCAGCAGGGTGGTCAGGAACTGATCCGTCATCAAGACGTCCTTTGGCTAGGGGCCGTCTGCGGTCGCTCAGATCGCCGCAGCGCCCGCCTTTGGTGGCGCGCGCCGTGAGGGCTGTCCATAGCGCAAAAGCCGCCTCGATCAGTCGGGCGGCTTGGTGCGTGGAAGCTGACGCGGGGTCAGGCGGCGGGGCGTTTGCGCGTATTGGACGCCGGCGCAACGACCGCGGCCGGGGCGGCCAGAGCCGCGTTCATGGCCATGCGCAGGCGTTCGGGCTTGATCGGCTTTTCGACCACGGCGGCCATGCCGACGGCGAGATAGTGCCTGGCGTCGTCGGGGTCGGCGTTGGCGGTCAGGGCCACGATGGGAATGTTGCGGCTGTCGCCGGGCAGGGCGCGAATGGCCTGGGTCGCCTGAACCCCGTCCAGGCGGGGCATCTTGATATCCATCAGGATCAGGTCGAACGGGCGGGCCTGTACGGCTTCCAGCGCTTCCTGACCGTCTTCGACGGTTTCGGAGGTGCAGCCGAACATCTCGCACAGGGCCTGGGCCACGACGCGGTTGGTGGCGTTGTCGTCGGCGATCAGGACGTGGGGGCGGGCTTGCAGGTCCAGGTCGTCCAGGCTGGCGACGTTGGACGGCTCTTCTTGCTGAATGACGGCGCGAGGAGCCGACAGGTCGAAGGCGAAGGTGGCGCCGCGTCCAGCGTTGTTCTCGGCCCAGATCCGACCGTTCATCTGTTCGACGACATGGCGGCAGATGGACAGGCCCAGGCCGCCGCCATCGGGCCCGGCGACGTCGAAAAGCTGGTCGAGGCGAGCGGGGTCGATGCCGGGGCCGTCATCGCGGACCCGAGCCTCCAGGCGGACCTGATCGCCGACGACCATGGCCTTGAGGCTGGCTTCGACCATGCCGTTGCGGGCGAATTTCAGGGCGTGGCCGATCAGGGTGTTGAACACCTGGGTCAGGCGCGGGCCGTCCAGGACGCCGGCCAGTTCGGTGTCGCCCTCATAGCCCACCATCAGGGTCACGCCGTCCTGGGTCGCGCGCGGCGACCACTGGGTCTGGACCTGGTCCATCACGGCGCGCAGCGGCGTGGGCGCGGGCGTCAGCTCCAACTCGCCGGCCTCGGCGCGCGCCAGGTCCAGCGCGTCCTGCAGGGTGTCGAGCAGGGTTTCGGAGGAATCGATGATGGTCTGGACGTGCGCCAGGGCCGCATCGTTCAGCGGCTGGCGCAGCAGCAGTTCGCCCACCGCCAGGACGCCGTTCATCGGCGTACGCAGTTCCTGGCTCATCAGCCCCATGAACTGGCTCTTGGCGCGGGCGGCCGCTGCGGCCTGGAGCTTGACGTCGCTCAGGGCGCGCACCTGGTCGGCGAGGTCGCGGTTCTGCTGACGCTGGATGTCGTTGACGGCGCGGAGCAGGGCCACCGCCGTGCCGACGCCGCGATAGGCGCCGTTGCGGGTGACGATGAAGCCGCGCATCAGGGCGCCGGGGCCGCTCTTCAGGATGATGTCGGAAAAGGCGTCGATGCGGACGCCCGCTTCGACCACGGCTGGCTCTTCATCCATGATGTGGATGACTTCGCGAGCGCCGTAGAGGCTTTGGCCCAGAGGGGCCGCCAGTTTCATCAGGAAGTCGCTGCGCTCGATCAGGCCAAGCGGCCGTTCGCCATCGACGACAGGGATGACCAGGGTGTCCGGCTCGCGCTCGAAGCGCGCAAAGACCTCGGCCGCCATGGTGGTGGCGGTCACCGGCTCAACGCGCTCGGTCAGCACTTCGATCGTCGGCATACGGCCGGCACTCCAATTTCGGTTTTACATTTGATGAAAACGCTTTGCGAAAGCGTTAAAGCCGAACCGAATTTGCTCACTCTGACGAAAAGGGATGAGCGGTGGTGTTTTGCGGCGCGACGCCGACTGGCGTATAGAGCGCTCTGATCCGATCTTTCCCTGTTCCTTCTGGATGCGCGCGGCCCTTGGCCGACCGCAGGTTCGTCATGAGCGTTACGCCGCAAGCTTCTGAAAAATCAGCCCTAGTCCTGTTTTCGGGCGGGCAGGACAGCGCCACCTGCCTGGCCTGGGCGCTGGAACGCTATGAACGCGTCGAGACTATCGGCTTCGACTATGGTCAGCGTCACGCGGTCGAGATGCAGGCGCGCCAGACCGTGCGCGAGCAGATGGTGAACGTCCTGCCGCAATGGGCCGACCGACTGGGGCCGGATCACGTCGTCGATCTGACCGGCTTCGGGGCCATCGGCGAGACGGCCATGACGACGGATCGCGCCATCGAGGCCGATGCGCGCGGCCTGCCCAACACCTTCGTGCCGGGGCGCAACCTGATCTTTCTGGTCGCGGCGGCGGCTCTGGCCGATCGCCGGGGGCTCCAGGTCCTGGTCGGCGGCATGTGCGAGACCGACTTCTCGGGCTATCCCGACTGCCGCAACGACACCATTCAGGCCATGAGCCAGGCCCTGACCCTGGGTCTGGCCAAGCCGTCGCCGATCGAGACGCCGCTGATGTTCCTGACCAAGGCCGAGACCTGGGCCCTGGCCGAGCGGATCGGCGGGGCGGCGCTGGTGGAGATGATCGTCGAGGCCAGCCACACCTGCTACCTGGGCGACCGGACGCAGCGCCACGACTGGGGCTATGGCTGCGGAACATGCCCGGCCTGCGAGCTGCGGGAGGCGGGCTATGGCGAATGGGCGGCGCGCGCGTGACCTATTCGGCCAAGGAAGTCTTTCTGACGGTGCAGGGCGAGGGCGGTCAGGCCGGGCGGCCCGCCGTCTTCCTGCGTTTCGCCGGCTGCAACCTGTGGAGCGGGCTGGAGCGGGATCGCGCCACCGCCGTCTGCAGCTTCTGTGACACGGACTTCGTCGGCGTGAACGGGGACGGCGGCGGCAAGTTCAGGACCGCTGACCTGATGGCCGATCATGTCGCCGGGATGTGGCGGGGCCGCGAGGGCGATCCCAAGCTGGTGGTCTGCACCGGCGGCGAGCCGCTGATGCAACTGGACGCGCCCCTGATCGAGGCCCTGCACGCGCGCGGGTTCGAGGTCGCCATCGAGTCGAACGGCACCCTGGCGGCGCCCGAAGGCATCGACTGGATCTGCATCAGCCCCAAGGCCGACGCCCTGGTGGTCCAGACCTCGGGTCAGGAGTTGAAGCTGGTCTTCCCGCAGCCGCTGGCGATGCCGGATCGGTTCGAGGGCCTCGACTTCGAACGCTTCTGGCTGCAACCCATGGACGGCCCCGACCAGGCCGCCAACACCGCCGCCGCCATCGAATACTGCCTGACCCACCCGCAATGGCGGCTCAGCGTCCAGACGCACAAGTATATCGGGGTAAGGTAGGGCTGGGAGCGGTCGTTCAAAAGGTCCGCTAAGGGTGGGAAGCGGACGTTATCGATGGTGCCGCACGACCTCTAAAGGTCAATATAGAAGGGCCCGCCGTACCACCAACGCACCTCTGTCACGACACCATCGTGCAGGCGAAGAGTTATCACGCCATTTCTCCACGACCTGTCACGATAAGAGACTTCGCTTTGTCCCGATAGTACCGGAGACGATGAGGTTTTTCCCGCGCCACGAGCCTTCTCTTCTTCAGTGCCGACCCACCACAATACAAACACCGGTTCGAACTGAGATCGAATGATTTGGTCGGCTTCCCGCCAAGGCATACCTGGACGCAAGCCAAACCTGCTCCCAGATGTCAGTTCGCCGACTTCTGTGTTCAGTCCAGCTTTCGTGAGGTCACTGTGCGGCCACCACGCCACCCATGCAGATGTGGAGCCTACAACGAGAAGAGCTGCCGCTATCAGCCAGAGAAATATCCGCACACCTGCCCCCAACAGCCGCCTCGAACATCAAATTCGGTAGAGACTGTCTTCGCAAACGCCAACGCCCGCAATGGGTCGATTGCGGTCCTGGGTTTCGGCGCCGAAAGCGGACATTGGCCTTCCGGCTCGAAAGCGGGCCGCCGTCAATGTCCGCTAAGGGTGGAAAGCGGCCTAACGATCAGTGACGTTGATTGCGATCATGCTCGGCTCGCGTGCGTCATTCGTCCAGATCGATAGGTTGGTCAGGTAAGCGGGAACGGCGACTTCGATCAACGTGTTCAACTCCGCGTCGCTGATCACCAGTCGCCTTGCTGGAGTGGCGATTTCGCCACTGAAGGCCAGCGCGAGGTTCGAGTGATCAATATTCGATCCAACAACCACACGCGTGTGCCCATCGACTTCAGAGAGAGTCCCGATACAGACGCAACGCTCATCTGCCCAAAGTCGGACCGGACCATCCCCAAACGGGGGAGCATCGACTTCCACGCTACCCCCGACCAAAATGAACGAGCCGGGCGCGCGGACTAAAATCTCTTGGCGTCCCACAGTTGAAAACCCCTCGCGCATTCCCAGACGCCGAACCCTGCCCCTCGTGCTGAATGTCCGCAATGGGTCGAAAGCGGACTTTATGCCTCCCCCGTCACCCCGGACGACCCGCAGGGGCGATCCGGGGCTCAGGCGTTTAACGCAGGCAGGGGCGGCGAGGCCCTAGCCGCCTGGGTTCCGGGTTCGCTTCGCGCCCCGGAATGACGGCGGAGGGCAATCTGGATTCCTGGGCTTCGGCGTCGATGGCGGGCATTGGCAGTCGGGCGGCTCAGGCCGCTGACTGTGTTTGAGCCTCGATGAAGGGCCTCACCGCCGCCATCGCTCGTGCCACGTATTCGACCTTTTCTCCGACCGGGGCGACGTAGTGGATGGCCTCTTCGGCGTCTTTGACGGTCGCCATTCGGGCGATCATCCAGGCGGCGAGGTATTGGGAGGCGAGGCAGCCGCCCGCCGTGGCGACGTTTCCATGGGCGACGAAGGGGGCGTCCACGACATTGACGCCGGCCTCGATCACCCAGGGCTTGGTGGTCAGGTCGGTGCAGGCGGGCAGGTCGCCGATCAGGCCCAGCTTGGCCAGCAGCAGGGTTCCCGAACACTGGGCGCCGATCAGCTGGCGCGACGGGTCCAGCTTCAGCTGTGACAGGAAGGCGGGATCGGCGGCGTAGTCGCGGGTCCTGATGCCGCTGCCGATCAGGACGGCGTCGGCCTCGGTCAGGAAGTCCAGCGGCTTCTGGCGCTGGATGGTGACCCCGGCCATGGAGGTGACCTCCGGCGTCGGGCAGGTGATGTGCGCCGCCCAGCCCTGGCTCTTCATCCGGTTCAGGATGCCCGCGGCGATGAAGCTGTCCAGCTCGTTGAAGCCGTCGAGGGTCAGGATGGCGATCTGCATGGCGGGCTCGTCAGGGGAGGGAGGCTCACCCTAGGCCGGAAATGGCGCGCGCCGACAGGGCCGGTTCGTGCGCGAGCGGCCCTAGCAGTCCTTGCCTTGGCGCTGACGTTGCTCGCAGCGGCGCTGTTCGCGCTCGTGTTCACGCTGTTCGCGCTCGCGCTTGGCCTTGGTTTCCTCGTCCGAGGTGGTGACGGCGTCGAAGCCCGCGCCGACCACGGCGCCGGTCGCCTTGGCCGTGCCGCCGACGACAGCGGCCCCGGCGCCGACCACGGCCCCGACGACGCAGCCCTGCAGCATCAGCGAACCGCCGACGACGGCCAGAAGGGCAGTCGCCCGCGCGAAGAATTTGGTCATGAGAATCTCCCGAAGCGCCCATTCTGCGCGACGGAAGTGAACAGAGGCTGACGGCGGGATCGTGACCGCCGCCTGGGTCCCGGATAACGGCTTGCGCCGTTTCCGGGATGACAGAGGGCGGTTACAAGCTGTCGACCATGACCAGTTCGGCGTCTTCGCTGGCGGTGATGGTGATCACAGCCTCGTCGACGATGCCGGCGCCGTCGCGGGCGTTTAGCGTCACGCCGTTGACGTCCACCCGGCCCACGGCGGGGACCAGATAGGCGCGGCGACCGGCAGTCAGGTCATAGGTCAGGCTCTCGCCCGCCTTCAGCGTCGCCGCCAGGATCTTGGCGTCGGCGTTGATCGAAAGGGCCTCGTCCGCCGGATCGCCCGAGGCGACGACAGTGAACTTGCCCGAGCGGTCGTTCTTGGGGAATTCGCGCTGGCCCCAGGACGGTTGGGCGCCGGGCTTGTCCGTCTCGATCCAGATCTGGAACAGGGTGGTCGTCTCGTTCTCGAGGTTGAACTCGGAGTGACGCACGCCGGTGCCGGCGCTCATCACCTGAACGTCGCCCGCGCCGGTGCGGCCCTTGTTGCCCATCGAGTCCTCGTGGGTGATGGCACCGGTGCGGACATAGGTGATGATCTCCATGTCGGCGTGGGGGTGGGGCGGGAAGCCCGACCGGGCGCCGATCTCGTCGTCGTTCCAGACGCGCAGACGGCCCCAGCCCATGCGCTTGGGATCATAGTAGTTGGCGAACGAGAAGTGGTGCTTGGCGTTCAGCCAGCCGTGGTTGGCGCCGCCGAGGGTATTGAAAGGTCTGACGTCGATCATGGTTCGGTCTCCCTGTGGCTGCAGCCTATGCCGCGCCGGTCGGGAGCTATATAGGTAACGATAACTGTTACGAAAAGGGGTGTCTTTCCTCCTGTTCGCGGAGCGAATGGGGAGGTGGATCGGCCGCGTCAGCGGGCGAGACGGAGGGGGCGGCGCAGAGGGAGGCTGCTTGAAACTGTCGATGGCGGCGTCGCCCCCTCCACCACTTCGTGGTCCCCCTCCCCATGAATGGGGAGGAAAGGGGAGGTCTTCTAACCCACCTGCGCCCTATGCCGCAGCATGGCGTCGGCCAGGACGATGGCGGCCATGGCCTCGACCACGGGCACGCCGCGCAGGGCGACACAGGGGTCATGGCGGCCTTTGGTGCGCAGATCGACCTCAGCGCCGTCGCGGTTGATGGTCTGGCGCAGGGTCAGGATGGAGGAGGTGGGCTTGAACGCCACGCGGGCCGTCAGCGGCTGGCCGGTGGAGATGCCGCCCAGGACGCCGCCGGCCTTGTTGGACAGGAAGACCGGCAGGCCGTCGTCGCCCAGGCGCATTTCGTCGGCGTTGTCCTCGCCTGACAGCTCGGCGGCGCCGAAGCCTGCGCCGATCTCGACGCCCTTGACCGCATTGATCGACATCAGGCCCGCCGCCAGTTCGGCGTCCAGCTTGGCATAGAGCGGCGCGCCCCAGCCGGCGGGCACGCCCGTGACCTCCAGCGCCACGACGGCGCCGATGGAGGAGCCGGCCTTGCGGATGCCGTCCAGGTAGTCTTCCCAGGCGGGGACCACGTCGGCGGAGGCGGCGAACAGGGCGTTGTCATAGACGGCGTCGAAGTCGATCGCCTCGTCAGCGATGCGGTGCGGGCCGAGCTGGACCACGCCGGCGCGGATGCGGATGCTGTCACCGAGGACCTTGCGCGCCACGGCGCCGGCCGCCACGCGGCTGGCGGTTTCGCGGGCCGAGGAGCGACCGCCGCCGCGGTGATCGCGGACGCCATACTTGGCCTGATAGGCGTAGTCGGCGTGGCCGGGTCGGAAGGCGCGGGCGATCTCGCCGTAATCCTTGGAGCGCTGGTCGGTGTTCTCGATCATCAGACTGATCGGCGTGCCGGTGGTGACCGGGCCGTTCCCGTCGTCGAAGATGCCGGACAGGATGCGGACCTGATCGGCCTCCTGCCGCTGGGTGACGAAGCGGCTGCCGCCGGGCTTCCTCAGATCCAGCAGGGGCTGGATGTCGGCCTCGGTCAGCGGGATCAGCGGCGGGCAGCCGTCGACGACGCAGCCGATGGCCGGGCCGTGGCTTTCGCCCCAGGTGGTGACGCGGAACAGGTGGCCGAAGGTGTTGTGCGACATGGCTTACCGCTTAAGCCGCGATGCGCTCCGGCGTCCAGACCCGCGTGAAGCGAAGCAGCAGGTCTTCGGCCGCCGAGGGCAGGTCGGCCGAGGCCTCCAGCTTGACGAACAGGTCGCCGGCAGGGCGGTTTCCGCGTGCGGCCAGGCCGAGGCCCTTGAGCCGCAGACGCACCGGCTCGACCATGTCCGGCACCAGCCAGGACGAGCGCAGACCGGCGTGGGTCATGATCTCGATGCGGCCGCCGTCGTCCATCATCCGCTGCGGCACCGCCCAGGTCATGAACAGATCGCCGCCTAGAACCGACAGGCCGTCGGCGGGGCGGATCAGGACGGGCAGCAGCAGGTCAGTCCCGTCGGCGGCACCGCGCTTCAGTCTGATCTTGTCGCCTGTGCGCACGCCGGGCGGGGCGTGGACCAGCAGGGTGCGGGCGCCGACGATCACGCGGATGCAGCCGCCGCTGATCGCCTGCATCGGCGTCATGGTCAGGAGCGGGGCAGGGGCGGGCGGCTGGACGAAGGGTCTGGCGTAGGCGGGCGCGGGCAGGGCCAGGGTCTGGGCCTGCAACAGGCGATAGGCGGCGATGACGCGGCGAAACTGTTCGGCGTCCCCGCCGGGGGCGTCGGGACGGGCGGCCTTGACCGCTGCGCGGAAGGCTGTGGCCAGGCCGTCGGCGCTGACGGGGCCGGTCAGGCCCAGAAGCGACCGGGCGTTTTCAAGGGTGAGGGCGTCGGCGCACATGGGGCCAGCCTCGGGCCAATATGGTCAAGGCCGAGTTAACCGTGTCGACGGAAAGGAAAGTTTCAGCTTATGGTGAAGCTTGCCGTCGCGCCCTAGTCCACAGCTGATGACGTAGGGGAAATGCGGGTGTAGAGACTCAGCCATGACCCAGCCCTTGATCCCGCCCAGCCCGTCTGCCCAGGACTACGCCGCGCAACTGGCGGCCAATGCGGATGAGACCATGTTCGAGCGGACCGAGCCTTTCGGTCTGTTCGCCGAGTGGCTGGAGGCGGCCAAGGCGGCCGAACCGAATGACGCCAACGCCATGACCCTGGCGACGCTGGATGCTGAGGGGGTGCCGGACGCGCGCATCGTCCTGCTGAAGGATGTGGATGCGCGTGGCTTCACCTTCTTCTCCAATCAGGAGAGCGCCAAGGGCGAGCAACTGTGGGCGCATCCGGCAGCGGCCCTGGTCTTCCACTGGAAGAGTCTGCGCCGTCAGGTTCGGGTGCGCGGCGTGGTCGAGCCCGTCAGCGCCGCTGAGGCTGACGCCTATTTCGCCAGCCGGGCGCGCGAAAGCCGTATCGGCGCCTGGGCCTCGGATCAGTCGCGACCGCTGGACAGTCGCGCCGTCCTGGAGGCCCGCGTGGCCGAGCAGACGGAAAGTTTCGACGGGCAGGACGTGCCGCGCCCGGACCGCTGGAGCGGTTGGCGAATCGTGCCGCAGCAGGTCGAGTTCTGGCGCGATCGCGCCTTCCGTCTGCATGACCGCCTGCGCTTTGAACGCGATGGCGACGCCTGGCTGCGGACGCGCCTCTGGCCGTAGCCGTAAAGGGGGCTAGACGGCGTAGCGGGCCAGGAAGGTCTCGACCGCATCCTCGGCGATGGCGCGCGGCGTTCGCTCGGCCACGACGTCGTCCCCAGTCACCAGGGGCACGAAGAAGACGGGGTGTTCAATCATGCCCATCAGTTGCCCGGCGGCCCAGGACGGCTTGTCCACCTTCATCTGGCCGGCCGAGGTCATCTCGACCAGCATGCCGATCAGAATGGCGCCGAAATCGGAACGGCCGCGTTCGAAGAAGCGCATGGCGATGGCCTCGAACCGAGGCCGCTCGGCCAGGACCAGCCGAAAGACCGACCGAACGAAGCTGTTGCTCATGAATTCGGCATAGCCGCCGATGAATTCGGTCAGGCGTTCACGCGGGGCGCCTGATGTCGTGTGCACCGCCGCCATGTGGCTTGCGAAGTCTTCTGAAGCATTGTCGATGACGGCTTCGAACAGGACCGCCTTGCTGTCGAAGAAGGCGTAAAGTGTTGCGGTCGAAACCCCTGCCTCTCGCGCGATAGGCTCCATGCGCGTGCCGGCGTAACCCTCGTTGATGAAGTGTAATCGCGCCTGTCGCACAATTGCGGAGCGTCGAGGATCGTCGAGATCGTGGACCAGTGCGGTCATCATTACATACCCGGAAAGAGTATGGATAACGTGCCTTTAAAATGCCTTGATTGCAACATGTAACATAGTTTTGCGAATGCAAATCAACTAGCGATGCCAATCCGCTAGCAGGGGATGGGCCAGGACGGGCGCGGCCAGGCGAACCACCGCCTGGGGATCTTCCAGCCGCACCGCCGCCGTGGCGTCCGCGACGATGAAGTCGGCGTGGGTGCGCGAAGGCTCGGTCCAGCGCTCGTGTCCTGGGCGAACGGTCAGCAGATACTGGTGGATGACGGATTCGGCGGTGCGCCCGCGCTCGGTCTGGTCGCGCAGCAGGCGGCGGATGAAGCGGATGTCGGCCGGGGTGTCGACAAAGACCTTGATGTCGAACAGGGCGGTCAGGGCCGGGGTGCACAGGACGTGGGTGCCCTCCAAAATCACCACCTCGGCGGCGGGGATCGGCTCGCCGCCCGGATCGCGGCCGTGGTGAATAAAGGAATAGAGGGGGGCGACGACGGGGCGGCCAGCCTTCAACTCGGACAGGTGTTCGACGAGAAGGTCGTGATCACGCGCGGCCACGTCGTCGAAATCGTGGGTGTCGGCGTCGAAGCCCGGCACGCTGGCGGCGTCCAGATAGTATGAATCTTCGCGCATCAGCACGGCGACGCCGGCGGGCAGCGAGGAGACCAGGGCCTCGGCCAAGGTGCTCTTGCCGGAGCCGGAGCCTCCGGTGATGGCGATGAGAATGGTCATGGGCGGTCTCCGGCTATTCCGGCGGCTTTCTAGGCGGCCGAGGTGGGATTGACCATGTCATTGAGGCGCCAAGCACGAGGTTTCCGAGGCGGAAGGCCGAGCGAAGAACGCTGGAGGGGGCGGTGAAATATCGTGGTCGAGACTGCGACCTTGTTTCCCTAACGGCACGTTGCTTATCGCCATTTACCTCGATAGCGTCTGGAAAAGCGCCACGTTTTAGAGGGTGCAGACGAGGGAATGCGATGCTGGGTTTGATGCAGGACTGGCCGCTGACGGTCGATAAAATTCTCGACCACGCCAAGAATTGGCACCCGAACCGCGAGGTCGTGACGCGATCCGTCGAGGGGCCGATCGAACGCACCACCTATGGCGCCATTCACGCTCGGGCCAAGCGCGTGTCCAACGCGCTGAAGGCCTGGGGCGTGCAGCCCGGTGACCGTGTCGCCACCCTGGCCTGGAACACCGCCGACCATATCGAGACCTGGTACGGCATCATGGGCATCGGCGCGGTGTGCCACACCCTGAACCCGCGCCTGTTCCCGGAGCAACTGGTCTATATCATCAACCACGCGGGCGACCGGATCATCTTTGTCGATCTGACCTTCGTGCCGTTGCTGGACGCCATCCTGCCGCACTGTCCGTCGGTCGAGCGGGTGGTTGTGATGACCGATCCCGACCACATGCCGCAGACCAAGCTGCCGGTGGTCGAATGCTACGAGACTGTGTTGGAGCAGTCGTCGGAAGACATCGAGTGGGGCGGCTTCGACGAGCAGACCGCCTGCGGCCTTTGCTACACCTCGGGCACGACGGGGAATCCTAAGGGCGTCCTCTATTCGCACCGCTCGAACTTCATCCATACCCTGCTGGGCCTGCAGTCGACCGTCCTGGGCGCGACGCCCAAGGAAGTCATCCTGCCGGTGGTGCCCATGTTCCACGCCAACGCCTGGGGCATCGCCTTCGGCGGGCCGGCGGCGGGCTCCAAGCTGGTCATGCCCGGCGCCCGCATGGACGGCCCGGCCATCTATGAACTGCTGGAGACCGAGGGCGTCACCTTCTCGGCGGCCGTGCCGACCGTCTGGCAGGGGCTGCTGAACCACCTGCGCGAGAACAAGCTGAAGCTCTCGACCGTGACCCGCGTGCTGATCGGCGGCGCCGCCGTGCCGGAAAGCATGATCCGCGCCTTCCACGACGAGTTCGGGGTCGAGGTGCTGCAGGGCTGGGGCATGACCGAAACCTCGCCCATCGGCACCCTGTCGAACATGACGCCGGAACTGGCCGCCCTGCCGTTCGAGGAACAGTTGAAGTGGCGCATTAAGCAGGGCACGCCGCCGCTGGGCGTCGAGTTGAAGCTGAAGAACTACGCCGGTCAGGAGATGCCGCATGACGGCTCGACCTATGGTCGTCTGATGATCAAGGGGCCGACCATCGCCCGCGCCTACTTCCGCGACGAGGGCGGCGAGATCCTGGACAACGAGGGCTTCTTCGACACCGGCGATGTCTCGACCATCGACGATCACGGCTTCATGCAGATCACCGACCGCGCCAAGGACGTCATCAAGTCCGGCGGCGAGTGGATCAGCTCCATCGAGATCGAAAACCTTGCGGTCGGCCATCCCAAGGTCGCCTTGGCCGCCGTTATCGGCGCTGCCCATCCGAAGTGGGACGAACGCCCGGTCCTGCTGATCAAGCTCAAGGACGGCGAAGCTGAGGACAAGCAGGAGCATCTGGACTTCCTGCAGGGCAAGATCGCCAAGTGGTGGATGCCCGACGACGTGGTCTTCCTGGCCGATATTCCCCTGGGCGCCACGGGCAAGATCGACAAGAAGCTGCTGCGCGAGCAGATGAAGGATTACCGTCTGCCGACCGCAGGCTGATCTTTCAGGAGGGCCGCATGGCTGAACCGACCCGGACCCAGGCGCGCACGGCTGAAATCCGACTGCGCTGGCTGACGCTGGCGGCGTGTCTGGCGCCCCTGCTGGTGCTGGTCGCCGTCTTCGGGACGCGTTTCGGCCTGTGGTCCGCCGGGTTCGGTCTGGAGGTCCTGACGCTGAAGATAGGTCGCATCCTGGCCTTTGCAGGCCTGGCGGCGGCCCTGGTCGCGGTGGTGGCGGCCTTCAAGGACATGCGCCGTCGCGGGCTCTATGCGGTCGTGTCCCTGATCGTGGCGGGCGCGACCGTGGCGCTCTTTCTGGTCCAGGAAGGCCGCTTTGCGGTTCCGGCCGACAATGATGTGACAAGCGACGCCGCCGAGGCGCCCGCCTTCTCACGCGCGGTCCTGGCCATGCGCGGGGGGCAGGGGGGCGCATCGGTCGCCTGCCCTGATCTGGTGTCGGTTTCGCGTCAGGTCGCGCCCGAGACGGCGGCGGCGGCCTTGTCGGCGGCGGGTTTCACCGTGCGCGGCGCCGCGCCCTTCCGCGCCGATGGGGCGAAGGAAGGCTTCTGGTTCGGCCTCACCTATGACGCCGCCATCCGCATCCGTCCGGGCCGCACCGACGTCCGCGTGGCCCAGCGCGAAGGCGTCACGGTCGGCGACGAGGCCTGCCGCCTGGCGCGCGCCGTCATGGACGGGTTGCAGCCCTAGCCGATCAACCGATAGCGCGCGGCCATCGTCGGTTCTGGATCAGCGGAGACGCGCTCTTCCTTCACCAGTTTGACCAGGTGCGACAGGACCGACAGGCTGGCCGCCGGCCACAAACGCTGGTCCACGGCGGCGTAGAGGGCCGGGACCATGTCCGCGATGGTCGCATCGCCCGCCGCCAGCCGCGCGCAGATCTGCGCCTCGCGTTCCAGCCGGTGGTCGCGATAGGCCTTGAGGAAGGGCGCGACCTGGGTGATGGCGGGGCCGTGTGTCGGCCAGATGGTCGAGAAGCCGCGCGCCAATACCCGGTCCAGACTGTTCATATAGGCCGCCATGTCGCCGTCGGGCGGGGCGACGACCGTCGTCGACCAGCCCATGACGTGATCGCCGCTGAACAGGGCGTTCTCATCGCGCAGAATGAAGGCCATGTGGTTCGAGGCGTGGCCGGGCGTGGCCAGGGCCTCGATCATCCAGCCGTCGCCCTCGATCATTTCGCCGTCGGTCAGCACGACGTCGGGCGCAAAATCGTCATCGTCGTCTTCGTCCAGGGCGGCCGAGGCGTGGGTGGTCCGCGCCGGAGGCTGCGCCGCCAGGATCGGGGCGCCGCCGACCGCCTCGGCGAAGGGGCGGGCGAGGGGGGCGTGGTCGCGGTGAGTGTGGGTCACCAGGATATGGCTGACGGTCCGACCCTTTACCGCGCGCAGCAGGGCATGCAGGTGGGCTTCGTCCTCGGGGCCGGGGTCGATCACCGCCACCTCGGCCCCCGGCATGTCACGCCCGATGATGTAGGTGCCGGTGCCGGTGAAGGTGAACGGTCCGGGGTTGTCGGCGATTACGCGCTGGATCAGGGGCGAGACCTGATCTCGATGGCCGTAGGTGAAGTCGAACTGGCGGACATAGGGGATCACGGGCGGGCGTCCTTGGAGAGGCGGATCGGTCGGGCGGCGACGGTCGGGCGGCGCCGACCTTGCGTTCAACGCCTGTAACCTATTCGGGAGCCGTCGCCGTGATCCGAACCGCTGTTTTTCCTGTGCCAAATCGGCCCTGGGTCGTCGTGGCTGTTTTGGTCTGTCTCACGGCGGCGCAGTGGGCTGTCGCCTCTTGCACGCCGGAGCCGGCCCCGCCCTACGCCGCCCGCGTCTCCATCGCCCGCTAGAGCGGCAGGCGGCTGAGATCGTAGCCGGCTGCCGCGGCCTGGACGCGCAGGGCGTCGGCGTCGGCGCCCCGCGCGCGCTCGGCCATGGCCCAGATCGCCGCTGAGCGCATGCCAGAGCGGCAGAAGAGCAGCGTCGGGGCTTGATCCGCCAGGCATTCGCCGACCCGCGCCACCGTGACGGGATCAGGCATGCCGCTCACCGGAGCCTCGACATAGTCCAGGCCCGCCGCCTCGGCCGCGGCCCGCATTTCGGCGCTGGTCGGCTGGCCCGGCTCTTCATGATCGGGGCGGTTGTTGATCACCCGGCGCAACCCCAGTTGCGTGGCCAAAGCCGCCACGGCTTGAGGGGCGATCTGGCCTGACAGCCAGGTGTTTTCATTCAATGCGACCGGGTCGGCCATGATCTACTGTCTCCTTACACGCACCGCCCGGCTGCGGCCTGCGGTGAGTTGATAGCTGCCCAGGGCGGCGCGGCGCACCCGAACGTCCATGCCAGCGCGATTCTGGAACCGGACAGGCTCGGAATCGATCTGGCGCCATTGCGATCCATCCGCCAGTCGGAACAGCCATTTTCCATCCGCGCCCTGGCCGGCGCTTATGAGAGTGGTCTCGACCGAATCGATCTTCACCTCGGCTTCGTCTCGACCGAATAGAGCTGGAAGGCCCGGCATTTCAAAGCCGAACAGCTGTCGGCGAGCTTCGCGAATCTGTCCGCGATCGACCACCACCACGTCACCTTGTCGTTCTGCGGTGTCCAGGGCGCTTGCCGCATTGTCGAAACAAGTCAGGCGCTCGGCGTCGGCAGCAATGGCCCGGCACCGAGAAATCTCGCTCATGAGCGTCGAGCGTTCAGGGGCGGAAATTTGCGCATAACACTGTTCATTTAGAAGAAAAGTTGCGGCAATTGTGCATACGGCAACGGAGATGGTGCGCATTTTTCGAGGTCTCTGGCAGGAGGTCGTTAGAGAATTCGTCTTGAATTTCTAGCGTTGCGTCAAGCGACAGCATAGGTCGAGCGTGGCGATTTTGCGACAGGGTGGGGGCGACTTTGTTACGGTTCTGCAATTTCCCTGTCCGATACAGAAATCACGTGGCTATTTTCCCATCAGCTATCGGTCGAACGCTTTGCCAGTGACGATTGATGAAGCCGTGGCTGACAGGCTCGGGGGCATTAAGCTCTGCCGTTGTCGGTCACAACATCAGGAGGGTGACACTTGAATTTCCAGATCAAACGCGAGCGGTTGCTGGCGTCGACAATGATCGCGGGCCTTGCGCTTGCGGGCATGGCGGCTCCTGCCATGGCTCAAACGACTCCGGCGCCGGCTGAAGCCGATCAGGCCAGCCAGGTCAGCGACGTCGTCGTGACCGGGTCGCGCATTCGCCAATCGAACCTCACCACCACCAGCCCTGTGACCCAAGTCACCGGCGAAGACATCGACATCGCAGGCGTGACCCGCGTTGAAGATCTGGTCAACCAACTGCCGCAGGCCTTCGCCGCGCAGAACTCGACCGTGTCCAATGGTGCATCGGGTACGGCGACCGTGTCGCTGCGCAACCTGGGCGCTGACCGCACCCTGGTGCTGGTCGATGGTCGCCGTATGGGCTACGGCTCGCCGAACGACGCGGCCGCCGACCTGAACCAGATTCCGGGTCAACTGGTTGAGCGCGTTGAAGTTCTGACCGGCGGCGCCTCGGCCGTCTACGGTTCGGACGCTGTCGCCGGCGTTGTCAACTTCATCACGAAGAAGGACTTCGAGGGCATCCAGATCGATGCTCAATACGGTTTCTACCAGCACAACAACGACTACGACGGTCCGGGCAACCTGCGCGCGGTCATCGAGCGTCGCGGTCAAACCAACCCGTCCAACTTCAAGCTTCCCGATGACAATGTCGTCGATGGCGAGAGCCGCGAAATCAACCTGATGATGGGTGTTTCGGCTCCGGACGGTAAGGGCAACCTGCTGGCCTATGCCGGCTATCGTTCGAACAACCCGATCCTGGGCGCCAACCGCGACTATTCGTCCTGCTCGCTGGGCGGTGAAGCTGCCGGTGAGTTCACCTGCGGCGGTTCGGGCACGTCGTTCCCGGGTCAATTTGTTGCGCTTCTGCCGACCGGCAACAAGGCCCTCACCGTTGGTGGGCCGAGCACGCCTGGCGCAGGCACCTTCGTGCCCTACAGCGCGGCGACCGGCGCCTACAACTTCGGCCCGCTGAACTACTTCCAGCGTCCCGATGAGCGCTACACTCTGGGAGCGATGGGCCGCTACCAGATCAACGACAAGGTTGAGGCTTTCGCCCAACTGATGTTCTCGGACTACAAGTCGAACGCCCAGATCGCGCCGTCGGGCGCCTTCCTCGGCCCGATCCTGGAAATCAACTGTTCGAACCCGCTGTTGTCCGCTCAGCAACGCGGCGAAATCGGCTGCGCCGCGCCGGGTGACTCCGTCAACATGCTGATCGGTCGTCGTAACGTCGAAGGCGGCGGACGTCAGGACACGATCAACTACGAATCCTACCGCGCCGTCGTCGGCATCCGCGGCGAAATCGCTGCCGGTTGGAACTATGACGTCGCGGCCCAGTTCTCGCGCGTCAACATGAGCCGCGTCTATCTGAACGACTTCTCGAACACGCGTCTGGCTCGCGCCTTTGACGTGGTCGATGTTGGCGGCGTCGCGACCTGCCGTTCCGTCGTCGATGGTACGGACCCGGCTTGCGTGCCCTACAACATCTTCTCGCTGGGCGGCGTGACGCAGGAAGCCCTGGACTACCTGCAAATCCCGCTGGTGCAGACCGGTGAAACCACGCAGCAGGTCCTGACGGCCGCTCTGACGGGCGATCTGGGTCAGTACGGCTGGCAACTGCCGACCGCTTCTTCGGGCGTCAAGGTGGCCATCGGTGCGGAATATCGCCGTGACGCCCTGGGTTCGACCACGGATGTCTCCTTCGCCACCGGCGACGGTGCTGGCCAAGGCGGCCCGACGATCGGCTTCACCGGTTCGGCAGACGTCATCGACGCCTTCGGCGAAATCCAGATCCCGTTGGCGGACGAGCAACCCTGGGCCTATTCGGCCTCGGTTGACGCTGCCTATCGTCACTCCGAGTACGCGCGTCTGTCGACCGACACCTACAAGTTCGGCATCGACTATGCGCCGATTGAAGACGTGCGTTTCCGCGCCAGCTATGCTCGCGCCGTTCGCGCTCCGAACGTGATCGAACTGTTCCAGGCTCAGGGCTTCAACCTGTTCGACATGGATGACGATCCCTGCGACTTCACCGACCCGAACGGCGACGGCACGGCTTCCGCCGCGGCTTGTATCGGTACGAACCCCTGGCAGGTTACGGCCGCTCAATCGACGGGCGGTCTGGTGACCAACCCGTCGGGTCAGTACAACTTCCTGCAAGGCGGCAACCCCGACCTGGAGCCGGAAGAGTCTGATACGGTCACGTTCGGCGTGGTCTTCACGCCGAGCTTCCTGCCGCGCTTCAACCTGACCCTCGACTACTTCAACATCGAGGTCAGCAACCTGATCGGCGCCATCGGCCAGCTGAACACGATCTCGGCCTGCTATGACAACAACGTCGCAGCGGCCTGTCAGCTGATCCGTCGTGATCCGGGCACCGGCGGTCTGTGGCTGGCGGACGGCAACGTCATCGACACCAACGTCAACATCGGCGGCCTGAAGACCTCGGGCATGGACGTCAACGCCAACTACAGCATCGATCTGGCCGACCTGGGCGCAGATCAATGGGGCCGTCTGGGCTTCGGTTTCGTCGGCACCTGGCTGAAGGAACTGGAAACCGACACGGGTCTGGGCTTCAGCAACAGCGTCTATGACTGCGCTGGCTTCTTCGCCAACCAGTGCGGCGTGCCGAACCCGGAATGGCGTCACCGCGCCCGCATGACCTGGGAAACTCCTTGGGATGTCCAGTTCGCCGGTACGTGGCGCTACTACAGTGAAGTCGAAATCGGCGTCCTGGGCACCGACGGCAGCCTGAACAACAGCATCGATCGTCTGGACAAGACTCTGGAAGCCCAGAACTACTTCGACATCGCTGCTGACTGGCAAGTGCGTGATAACCTCAGCCTGCGCGCTGGCGTTAACAACGTGTTCGACAGAGATCCGCCGCTGTCGTACAGCGTCGGCACGACGGGTAACAACAATACCTACCCGCAGCTGTATGATGCGATGGGCCGTTACTTCTTCTTCGGTCTGACGGCGAACTTCTGATTTAGGTCAGAATGAAAGCGGGGCGGCGGACCTTCGGGTCCGCCGCCCTTTTTTTGTTGGATACGTCGTAAAGGGCAGGCGCTGCGACCTTGCCGTTGCGGCGCGCGGACGGCTCCGCAAGACATGGGCGGGGCGCCAATGGCGGCTACGTGACGTAGCCTCTTCATGAAGGGCGAAAAGCCAATAGGGCCTGCGCGCAAGCGTCAGGCCTATGACGCCGTCAGCGGCGCGGAATCATGTCGGAGAGTGGCGGCAGCCGCCTGATGTCCAGACGGCTGCTGATTTCAGGCGGCGGTGTCGCGCGCGATCGCGCCGGGATCATAGTTGAGGATGGGGGCCAGCCAGCGTTCGGCGGTTTCCACGTCCCAGCCCTTGCGGGCCGCGTAGTCCTCGATCTGATCGCGGTCGATCTTGCCGACGCCGAAGTAGTGGCTGCCAGGATGGCCGAAGTAGAGGCCGCTGACCGAGGCCGGAGGCGTCATGGCGAAGCTTTCGGTCAGGGCCATGCCCGCGTTCTGTTCAGCTTGCAGCAGGCGGAACAGGGTGGCCTTTTCCGTGTGGTCGGGCTGGGCCGGATAGCCGGGGGCGGGGCGGATGCCCTGATACTTCTCTTCGATCAGGTCCTGCACCGAGGTCGCCTCGTCGGGCGCATAGCCCCACAGCTCGGTCCGCACCTTCTTGTGCAGGGCCTCGGCGAAGGCCTCGGCCAGGCGGTCGGCCAGGGCCGTGGCCATGATCGAGGAATAGTCGTCGCCAGCGTCCTTGAACTTCTTGGCGATTTCCAGCTCGCCGTGGCCGGCGGTGACGGCGAAGGCGCCGATGTAGTCGGAACCTTCTTCGGCGATGAAGTCGGACATGGCCAGGTTGGGCTTGCCGTTCGACTTCTTGATCTGCTGGCGCAGGGTGTGGAAGCGGGCGATCTCTTCGTTGCGGCTCTCGTCGGCATAGACGGCGATGTCGTCGCCCACGGCCTGAGCGGGCCAGAAGCCGACCACGCCTTTCGCCGTGAACCACTTCTCGTCGATGATGCGCTTCAGCATGGCTTGCGCGTCGCGGAACAGGTCTTTGGCCGCCTCGCCGACGATTTCGTCTTCGAGGATCAGTGGATAGCGGCCGATCAACTCCCAACTGGCGAAGAAGGGCGTCCAGTCGATGTGGTCGGCCAGATCGGCCAGATCCCAGGCGTCGAACGAACGCACGCCCAGGAAGGATGGCTTGCCCGGCATGGTCGCGGTCGGATCGGGCTGGAAGCGGTTGTCGCGCGCCTGCTGGATCGTAGCGCGGGCCTTCACCTCCTGGCCGCGGGCGTACTGCTCGCGGATGCGGACGTATTCGTCGCGGGTGGCGGCCTCGTTCCCGGCCTTGTCGGTGGGCGACAACAGGCCCGCGACCACGCCGACGGCGCGGCTGGCGTCGATGACATAGGTGGTCGAACCCTTGCGATAGCCGGGCTCGATCTTGACCGCCGTATGGGTGCGGCTGGTGGTGGCCCCGCCGATTAGCAGGGGGATGTCGAAACCGCGCCGCTCCATCTCGCGCGCGACAAAGACCATCTCGTCCAGCGAGGGGGTGATCAGACCGCTGAGGCCGACGATGTCGACCTTGTGCTCGACGGCGGCGTCCAGGATGCGGTCGGCCGGGACCATGACGCCCAGGTCGATAACCTCGTAGTTGTTACACTGCAGCACGACGCCGACGATGTTCTTGCCGATGTCGTGGACGTCGCCCTTGACCGTGGCCATCAGGACCTTGCCCGCCTGTTCGCGCGGCTTGCCTTCTTTTTCGGCCTCCATGAAGGGGTTCAGCCAGGCGACGGCCTGCTTCATCACGCGCGCGGATTTCACTACTTGGGGCAGGAACATCTTGCCCGAGCCGAACAGGTCGCCGACCACGTTCATCCCGTCCATCAGCGGACCTTCGATGACGTGCAGCGGGCGTTCGGAGGCCAGGCGGGCCTCCTCGGTATCGGCCTCGATATACTCGGTGATGCCGTGGACCAGGGCGTGGGCGATGCGGGCCGCGACCGGCTGCTCTCGCCAGCTCAGATCGACGACGCGCGCCGCGCCCTTTTCGCCCTTGTAGGTGGGCGCCATGTCCACCAGCCGCTCGGTGTTGGACACATTGGTCCGCTGCGGCCGGTTCAGGATCACATCCTCGACGGCTTCGCGCAGCGTCGCGTCGATGTCGTCATAGACCGGCAGGTCGCCGGCGTTGACGATGCCCATGTCCATGCCGGCGTTGATGGCGTGGTACAGGAAGACGCTGTGGATGGCCCGGCGCACCGGTTCGTTGCCGCGGAAGCTGAACGAGACGTTCGACACCCCGCCCGAGATGCGGGCGTAGGGCAGGGTGGCCTTGATGACCTTGACCGCCTCGATGAAGTCGACGGCGTAGTTGTCGTGCTCCTCGATCCCCGTCGCCACGGCGAAGATATTGGGGTCGAAGATGATGTCTTCCGGCGGGAAACCGACCTCGTTGACCAGGATGTTGTAGGCGCGGGTGCAGATCTCGATCTTGCGCGCGGCGGTGTCGGCCTGACCCACCTCGTCAAAGGCCATGACCACGACGGCGGCGCCGTAGCGCAGGCATTTGATCGCGTGCTCGCGGAAGGCGGCCTCGCCCTCCTTCATGCTGATCGAGTTGACGATCGGCTTGCCCTGAACGCACTTCAGACCCGCTTCGATGACCTCCCACTTGGAGCTGTCGATCATCACCGGCACGCGAGCGATGTCAGGCTCGGCCGCGATCAGGTTGAGGAAGGTGCGCATGGCGACGGCGCCGTCCAGCAGGCCCTCATCCATGTTGATGTCGATGACCTGGGCGCCCGCCTCGACCTGCTGGCGGGCGACGTCGAGGGCGGCGGTGTAGTCGCCGTCGACGATCAGTTTACGGAACTTGGCCGAGCCGGTGACATTGGTCCGCTCGCCGACGTTGATGAAGATGGGACGCATCAGGCCACCAGCTCGAAAGGTTCCAGACCCGCCAGCCGCATGGCCACGGGGCGTTCCGGGATTTCGCGGGGTTTCAGCGGCGCGACTTCTTCGGCCACGTGTTTGATGTGGTCAGGGGTCGTGCCGCAGCAGCCGCCGACGATGTTGACCAGGCCCGAGGCGGCCCATTCCTCGATGAAGTGGGCGGTTTCGTGCGGCTGTTCGTCATACTGACCCATGGCGTTGGGCAGGCCGGCGTTGGGGTAGGCGGCGACCAGGGTGTCGGCCACGCGGCTCAGCTCGGCGATGAAGGGCCGCATCAGGTCGGCGCCGAGGGCGCAGTTGAAACCGACGGCAAACGGCTTGGCGTGGCGCACCGAGTTCCAGAAGGCCTCGGCGGTCTGGCCCGACAGGGTCCGGCCCGATCGGTCGGTGATGGTGCCGGAAATCCAGATGGGCAGGGCGGGCAGCCCCTCGTCCTCGAGGTCCTTGATGGCCTTGATGCAGGCCTTGCAGTTCAGCGTGTCGGTGATGGTTTCGATCAGATAGAGGTCGACGCCGCCCTCGTTCAGGGCCTTCACCTGATGACGATAGGCCTCATAGACCTCGTCGAACGTCACCAGCCGCGCGCCGGGATCGTTCACGTCGGACGACATAGACAGCATCTTGTTCAGCGGACCGATGGAGCCGGCGGCGAAGCGCGGCTTGTGCGGTTCCTTGGCCGTCCAGCGATCGGCGGCGGCGCGGGCCAGCCGGGCGCCTTCCAGATTAATGTCCCAGACGGCCTTGGCGTCCAGTTTGTAGTCGTCCTGGGCGATGACGGTGGCCGAGAAGGTGTTGGTCTCGCTGATGTCGGCGCCCGCGCCGTAATACTGGTCGTGCAGGTCAGCGATGATGTCGGGGCGGGTGATGCAGAGGATGTCGTTGTTCCCCTTCATCTGGTCCTTCTCGTCATAGCCGTTGGCGGCGACGAAGCGGTCGCCGCGGAAGTCACCTTCCTCCAGCCCGCGTCGCTGGATCATGACGCCCCAGGAGCCGTCGAGGACCAGGATGCGGTCTTGGGCCGCCGCGTGCAGGGCGGCGATGCGTTCAGGACGGGAGAGAGGGGAAGTCATTACGCAACAGCCTTGGTTTCACGCACGCCCAGCACTCGGCAGATGGCATAGACCAGCTCGGCGCGGTTCAGGGTGTAGAAGTGGAAGTCCGAGAAGCCTTCTTCCTGCAGTCGCGCGCAGGTCTCGGCGGCGATGGAGGCGGCCAGCAGCTTGCGGGTCTCGGGGTCGTCGTCCAGCCCGTCGAAATGGGCCGCCAGCCAGTCGGGGATGGAGGCGCCGCAGGCCGCGCTCATCCGGCTCAGGCCCTTGAAATTGGACACCGGCATGATGCCGGGGATCAGCGGGATGGTCACGCCCGCCGCCCGCACCCGGTCGCGGAAGCGCAGGAAGGCCTCGATGTCGAAGAAGAACTGGGTCACGGCGCGGGTGGCGCCGGCGTCCACCTTGGCCTTCAGTACCTCGATGTCGTGGTCGATCGACGGGCTTTCCGGGTGGCGCTCGGGATAGGCGCCGACGGTGATGTCGAAGCCGCCGACGCGGTTGATGGCCTGGGACAGTTCGGTGGCGTTGGCGTAGCCGTCGGTGCGCGGGACGTAGGCGCCGCCGATGCCGTCTCCGCCGGGCGGATCGCCGCGCAGGGCCACGATGTGATCGACGCCGATGGCCTTGTAGCCCTCGATGACCTCATCGACGTCGGCGCGGCTGGCCTCGACGCAGGTCAGGTGGGCGGCGGGGCGCAGGGTGGTCTCGCTGATGATCCGCTGAACCGTGCGGTGGGTGCGCTCGCGCGTCGAGCCGCCGGCGCCATAGGTGACCGAGACGAAGGCCGGGTTCAGCGGCTCCAACCGACGGATGGCGGACCACAGATTGGCCTCAGCCTCGTCCGACTTGGGCGGGAAGAACTCGAAGGAGACGTTGACGGCGTTGCGGTTGGAGCCGGCGCGGGCGACGGGGCCCAATGGCGACAGCAGCAGGGCGCGGGCTTCAGCGAGAGAGGCGGGGGAGGCCATCAGGCGGTCTTTCGAGCGGGGACGGCGGCGCGTTCGCCGGTCCAGATGTGGACGGTCAGGCCCTCGGTGTCGGGCGGCAGGGCGACGGGAGCGTCGGCGGTCAGGCCTGCGTCGGCCAGCCAGCCCTGGATTTCGTCGTCAGCAAAGCCCAGGCGGCGATGCTGGTGGGCGTCGCGCAGTTGTTCCAGCTTATGGGGGGCGAAATCGACGATCAGCAGCTTGCCGCCGGGCATGACCAGACGCGCGGCCTCGGCCACGGCGGCGGCGGGGTCGGCCAGATAGTGCAGGACCTGGTGCACGATGACCAGATCAGCGCTGGCGTGGGGCAGACGGGTCGAGAAGATGTCGCCATGGCGCAGCTCGACCTTGTCCAGCCCAGCCTTGGCGACGTTGGCGCGGGCGATGTTGAGCATGTTCTGCGACAGGTCGAGGCCGACCGACATCTTCGCCTTCTTGCCGAACAGGGTCAGCATCCGGCCCGAGCCGGTGCCGAGGTCCACGACGCGCTCGAACGGGCCGGGGCCGGCCGCCTGTTCGACGGCGGTTTCGACCGCGCTCTCGCAGACATAGAGGCTGCGCATCTGGTCCCACTGGGGCGCGACCTGTTCGAAATAGCGGGCGGCGTCGATGGCGCGCTCCTTGCGCACCTCGTCCAGACGGCGATGGTCGGCCTCGCCCTCGGCGTCGTCCAGCAGGTCCAGCACGGTGTCGATCAGACGACGCGACAGGGCGTCGTGCGACAGGCGGTAGAAGACTCGCGCCCCGTCGGGGAATCGCTCGATCAGGCCAGCATCGGCCATCAGTTTCAGATGGCGCGACACGCGCGGCTGACTCTGGTCCAGAACCCTCGACAACTCCATGACCGACAGCTCCTCCGCGGCGAGCAGCGACAGCACCCGCAAACGGGTGGGTTCGCCCGCGGCGCGCAGGGCCTCGACGGTCTGGTCAGCAGTCAGGGTCATGAGATCGTATAAAGATATCCTTATACGATTATGCAAGCAAAAACTGACCGCGTGCGGGTGCGATGCGACGGTTAAGCCGCATGGATCATTCGGCGACCCGTGGAATCAGGCCGACTCAGGTCGTGACGGGTGTTTTCAGCGGCTCGCCCGCGAAATGGGCCGACAGGTTCTGGAGCAGCAGCATCAGCATCCCCTGAACCGCCTCGGTCGTGGCCCCGGCGGTGTGGGGCGTCAGGACGGTGTTGGGCACGCTGGCCCAGCGCGCGGCGTCGGTCGGTTCGGTCTCGAACACGTCCAGCGCCGCGCCGCCCAGCCGTCCATCGCGCAGGGCGGCGATGACGGCGTCCTCGTCCACCAACTGGCCGCGCGCGACATTGACCAGCAGGCCCGACGGACCCAGCGCCTCGATGACCTCGGCGGAGATAAGCCCGCGATTGGTCTCGTCCGCGCGGCAGGCGACGACCAGAACGTCGGAGGCGCGGGCCAGGTCAAGCAGGCTGTCGGCGCGGGGCCAGGCGGCGTCCTTGGCGCGCGGCGCCCACCACTGGACGCTCATGCGCATGACCTCGGCGCGACGGGCCACGGCCTCGCCGATGGCCCCCAGGCCGACGACGCCGAGCGTCTGCCCGCCCAGCGACGGCGTGATGGTCTTGGACGCCGGGGTCCAGCCGCCGGCGCGCAGTTGGCGGTCGCCCTCGGTGATCTGACGGCGCGCGGCCAGGATCAGGCCGATGGCGTGGTCGGCGACGTCCTCGTGGTTGATGGCGGGGGCGTGGGTGACGGGCAGGCCGCGCGCGCGGCACCATTCGACGTCGATGCCGTCATAGCCCGAGGTGAAACAGGCGATCAGCGACAGGTTGGGCAGGCGCTCGATGAGGTCCTTGTCCAGCTCGAACTCGCCAGCGACCACCAGGACGCGCACGTCGTGCGCCGCCTCGATCGGCGGCCCTTCCCAGAAGCGATAGACGTCGTAGGCGCCTTCGAGAAAGACGCTGAGCGGCGCGAGGTGCCGCTGCATGATCAGGATGGCGGGGCGCTGGGTCATGGACGCCAGACTAACCCGGTTCCGCCAGAGCGCCAGCGTACAAAGAAAGGCCGGAGCCTTGGCTCATTCGGGCGCCGCTTTTCGCCGTCACCCCCGGACGGCCCGCAGGGGCGATCCGGGGCCCAGGCGGCGGCTACGGTGGCGCGGGCGGAGAAACGTCAGGCGCCTGGGTTCCGGGTTCGCTTCGCGCCCCGGAATGACGGCAGGGTGAGGTCGATGCTCGTCGTGGGAGGACGCAAGAAAAACGGCCCCCCGATTGCTCGGAGGGCCGCTTGTCATTCTGCAAGCCGGGTCAGCGACCGAACTTCTGGTGCTGGATGCGCTTGGGAATGATGCTGTCCGCGCCCAGGCGGCGCATCTTGTCCTGTTCGTAGGCTTCGAAGTTGCCCTCGAACCATTCCACGTGGCCGTCGCCTTCGAAGGCGAGGATGTGGGTGGCCAGACGGTCCAGGAACCAGCGGTCGTGGGAGATGACCACGGCGCAGCCGGCGAACTCTTCCAGAGCCTCTTCGAGGTTCTGCAGGGTCTCGATGTCCAGGTCGTTGGTCGGCTCATCGAGCAGGATCAGGTTGCCGCCCGAGGCCAGGGTCTTGGCCAGGTGGACGCGGTTGCGTTCACCGCCGGACAGCTGGCCGACCTTCTTCTGCTGGTCGCCGCCCTTGAAGTTGAAGCTGCCGACATAGGCGCGGGTGTTGATCTCGCGCTTGCCGACCATCATCACGTCGGTGCCGCCCGAGATGGCCTGCCAGATGGTTTCGTCCGGCTTCAGGTCGTCGCGCGACTGGTCGACATAGGCCAGCTTGACGGTCTCGCCGACCTTGATGGTGCCGCCGTCGGGCGTTTCCTGGCCGGTGATCAGCTTGAACATGGTCGACTTGCCGGCGCCGTTGGGGCCGATGACGCCGACGATGCCGTTGGGCGGCAGCTTGAAGGTCAGGTTGTCGAACAGGGTCTTGTCGCCATAGGACTTCTTCAGGCCCTCGACTTCCAGCACGACGTTGCCCAAGCGCGGGCCAGGCGGGATCTGGATGTGGGCGTGCGTCTGGGCGCCGCGCATCGATTCCTGCTCATCGACCATGCGCTCATAGGCGGCCAGACGGGCCTTGGACTTGGCCTGACGGGCCTTGGCGCCCGAGCGGACCCATTCCAGTTCGCGGGTGAGGGCGCGCTGGCGGGCTTCGGATTCAGACTGTTCCTGGACGACGCGCTTCTGCTTGGCTTCCAGCCACGAGGAGTAGTTGCCCTCGTGCGGGTGGCCCTTGCCGCGGTCCAGTTCCAGCGTCCACTTGGTGACCTGATCCAGGAAGTAGCGGTCGTGGGTGACCAGGATGACGCAGCCCGGGAAGTTCTCCAGGTGGTGCTGCAGCCAGGCGACGGATTCGGCGTCCAGGTGGTTGGTCGGTTCGTCCATCAGCAGCATGTCGGGCTTGCTGAGCAGCAGGCGGGCCAGGGCCACGCGGCGCTTTTCACCGCCCGACAGGTTGGTGACTTCCCAATCGTCCGGCGGGCAGCGCAGGGCGCCCATGGCCTGATCGATGCGGCTGTCGATGTCCCAGACGTCGCCGGCGTCGATCTTCTCCTGGAGGGTGGTCATCTCCTCCATCAGTTCGTCGGTGTAGTTTTCGCCCAACTCGTTGGCGACTTCGTTGAAGCGGTTGACCCACTGCTTCTCGACGCACCAGGCCTCGACGTTCTGGCGAACATTCAGGCTGTCATCCAGCTTGGGTTCCTGTTCCAGATAGCCGCGCTTGATGCCATCGGCGGCCTTGGCCTCGCCGGTGAACTCGGTGTCCAGACCAGCCATGATTTTCAGCAGGGTGGACTTACCCGAGCCGTTGACGCCGACAACGCCGATCTTGGCGTCGTTGTAGAAGCTCAGCCAGATGTTCTCGAAGATCTTCTTGCCGCCGGGGAAGGTCTTGGTCAGACCCTGCATCTGGAAAATATATTGCTGCGCCATGAGGTGCGGTTTCGCCCTGTCGTCTGATCTGATGGGGAGGTTGGCGCGGGATGTAGCCGTCGCGGACCCTTTGGGCAAATCCCTAGACGTAGCGCGGGGCGGTTTGAAGGCGAGTTGCATCCGTTCCAGCCCTTGGCGGCCTCTACCCGTCAGCCCACAGGGGCGGGCAGGGGAGAGCGGCGTTCATGACGTCACGGTTAATGGGAGCGCTGCTGGCGGCCGGGCTGGTCTGCGCAGCGGGCGAGGCGGGTGCGCAGGACCGTGCGGTCTTCGGCGCGGCGATGGACGCCTTTGCACGCCGAGCGATGCAGCGGGTCGAGGCGGCGCCCGGCCTGGTGCTGGCGGTGGTCGATGAGCGCGGGTTGATTCACGCGGCGGGCTTTGGCGTGGCGGATGTGGCGACGGGCGCAGCCGTGACGCCGGACACGCGGTTCTACATCGCCTCGGCCACCAAGAGCTTCACCGCCCTGTCGTTCGCCGTCATGGCGCGGCGGGACGAGGTGGATCTGGACGCGCCCCTGGCCGACTGGGCGCCGCCGTCCGGCGTGCCGGGCGACATCGCCGCGCGGATCACCCTGACCGACCTGCTGAGCCACCGCTCGGGCGTGGACAATGCGCCCATCGCCTTCCGGGTCGCCTATTCGGGCGACTGGACGCCCGAGGTCCTGTGGCGGCTGACGGCGGAGACGCGGCCGCGCGACACGCCCTATGGCCAGTTCGTCTATGCCAACTCGGGTTACAACCTCCCGACCGTGCTGGCTGAGCGCCGCTGGGGCCGCGACTGGCGCGAAATGGTCGAGGACGAGGTGCTGACGCCCCTGGGCATGACAGCCACGACCGCGCGCATCGACGAGGCCCGGGCGTCGGGGGCGGTGGTCGCCGCCGGTCATTTCGGACGCATCCCCGGCCAGCCCGAGCGGTCGCCCTTGCAGAAGACCGACGCCACCATGCAGTCGGCGGGCGGCCTGATCTCGACCGCGCACGACATGGGCCTCTGGCTGGAGGCGCAGATCAATGATGGCCGGGTCGGCGGGCGGCAGGTGTTTCCGTCGGGGCTGATCGCCTCGACCCATGCTTCGCGGGTGGCGCAGGACGCGACCTTCGGCCCCTATGTGCGCACCAGCTATGGTCTGGGCTGGCAGGTGGGGCGCTATGGCGACGATGTGCTGATCCACCATTTCGGCAACTTCTCGGGTTCGCGCGCCCATGTCTCCTTCATGCCGCAGCGTCGTCTGGGCGTGGCGGTGATGGTCAACGAGGACGCCTTCGCCGGGGATCTGGCCGATGTGGTCGCCAACTACGCCTATGACTGGTTCGCGGGCCTGCCGGATATCGAGGCGGTTTATGACGCCCGGCTCGACGCCCTGATCGCCGAGCGCGACCGCCGCCGGACGGGCGTCGCAGGCGCTGTGGAGGCGCGGGGCAAGCGAGCGCGCACCCTGTCTTTGGCCAACGCCGCCTATGTCGGCGACTTCGTCAACGACGCCTACGGAACCCTGAGGATCCGCGAGGCGGGCGAGCGGCTGTCGGTCGCCATCGGCGTGCAGCAGGCCTTGGCCGAGTACCTGACCGAGCCAGAGGGGCTGCGCGTCGAACTGACCCCGTTCCGGGGCGAGGGCGTGGTGTTCAAGCTGGACGCGGCCGGTCGCCCGACCGCGCTGGTCTATCAGGACGCGGTCTTCGTGCGGCGCTAGGGCTTGGCCGGCAGGACCGCCATCAGGGCGCGGGTGAAGCCGACGGGGGCGACCGTCAGGTGGTCCTCGTTTTCCAGAACCGTCGATTGGACGCTGAGACCGGGATAGGCGCGCGATTTCAGCAGCCGCTCCATCGTGTGCATGTCGCCGACCATGTCGGTCTCGTTGGCGTGTCGGGCGGTGGGGCCGGGGCCTTCGAAGCCGCCGACATACATGAAGACCTCGGCGGGCAGGTCGCGATGGGTGCGGGCGTAGTCCGCCTCCATCTTCATCATGTGACGCTTGTCGAACCAGAAGGACGGGCTGCCCAGAACATAGCCGCTGAACATCGCCGGGTCGGTGAACATGATCTGCGACCCCAGCAGGGCCCCGTAGGAGTGGCCGAGAAGCACGCGGCGCGCCGGATCGGTTCGGAACTTCTGCTCCACGAAGGGCAGGGCCTGGGTCTTCAGATAGGTCTGGTAGGCCGCGCCTCCGCCATGCACCGCATCGCCCGAACTGCGCGGGCCGTTGGGCGTGGGCGTATAGTCGCGACGGCGGCTGTCGGCGCCGCCGTCGCCCTTGGCGTAGGACAGGCCGACCAGGATGAACTCCTCGATCACCGGCCCATCCAGATTCACGCGCCGGGCAATTTGGCGGATGATGGGGAAGGCGTAGTCGGCGTCGGTGACGTAGAGGACCGGATAGCGACGGTTCGGCTGGGCCTCATAGCTGGCGGGCAGACTGACGAAGACCTCGTAGTCTCGGCCCGAGACCGGATCGGGCACGCTCCAGACCTGGGTGCCGGTCAGCACATAGGGTGCGCCTTCCGCAGGCGAGACGGTGGTGGTTTTCGCATCCGCCCGTTCGCCGCAGCCTGCCGCGAGGCTCGCCGTCAGCAGTATCGTCGCCAGTCCCAATGCCCGCATGGAGGCCCCCTCAAGCTTCACCAGAAGGGCAGACTTCAGGGCAATTGCGGCGCTGAAAGGGCGATCAGGCGTAGTTGAAGCTGATCGAGATGCGCTGTTCCTCGGCGCGGCTGGCGGGGACCTCGTGGCGCAGCCAGCTTTCCCACATCAGGATCGTGCCTGACGCGGGCTTCAGATAGACGAAGGGCTTCTCGGCCTCAGACGCTTCAGCCGTCAGGCCGGGACGGGCCATCATCATGGTCAGGCGCGGGTCCTCGATCTTCAGCGACGAGGCGCCGTCGGGGATGTGGATGTAGATGGTGCCGGAAATGATGGCGTGCGGGTGGATGTGGCCGGTGTGGCCGCCGCCGGGCATCAGGACGTTGACCCACAGATTGTCCAGCTTGGGCTTTCTCGCCAGGTCGAAGTGCAGCGCCTTGGCGTAGGCGGCCGCATGCTTGTCCAGCAGCTTCTTCAGCTCGGCGAACTCGGGGAAGCGGCTCGGCAGATCGTTGATCGAGCCATAGGAGGTGTAGCCCGGATAGTGGTTGGCCTTGCACCATTCGATCCCCGCCTCGTCCTCCTCGGCCATGACCAGGCAGAGGTCGAGGATCTCCTCGTGCAGTTCGGGCCAGGCGGGCGTGGCGGCCAGCGAGGCTTCGTAGACCTGGGTCGGGAAGAGGGGGCGCAGGGACATGGGCGCTGCAATAGCCCTTCTCCCCTTGCGGGAGAAGGTGGCTTTCCAACCTACCAAAATACAGCGGCTTTTTCGACACTGAAAGGGTTGTGCAGTTGCTGTGCAGAGCGCCCTTAGCGGAAGTGCAGAGAGCACTTCGCCATGAAATCCTCCAGGAGAGTCCAGCGCTGTGAAGCGTCAATGGGTAGGGGCTGAGCGTGCCACCCCAGAGTTAAGGGGGAAGTGCGATTTCGACCCATGCGTTAATTTGAGCCGTCTTTCAAAAAGACAATCAACGGCTCCTCGTTAGCCGCCCTTCGCAATGCATCAACGATTAGGTGAGATCCTGGGCTTTTGACGGGCCGGGCGGTCTTGGGAATGCGTGTCTAATATGAATTCGTGGAGCGAACTTACTCTTTCGCAATTGCTATTAGCCTATCGCAAGGCAAAGTCGGACTGCTTTTACGAAAGATCTCTTTATGCTGCCGAGAGATTCACCGAGTACGAGTCCAATTTATGTGAAAATCTTGAATCTCTTCTTGTTGAACTTCGATCAGGATTCGTCGCTTCCGTATTCGAAAGAAGTCTAGGTGAGCCTAGGATTTTTGCTAAGTCTCTTTCCAAGCATCAACGATCACAATCGGATCAGAACCATAGCTTTTTCTCTGATACGGAACGAGCTTTCGAGCGCCTCATCCAGCAAAATCATTTAGTTCCAGAATTTCGGCTTGTCGGCGACTTTTTAGTCGAAATGCACATTCTCTCGGCGTTGTGGCTAAACCAAGTGGGTCACAGATACGATCAGCGCTTGGCTAACAGCGCGTATGGATCGCGTGTCCGCCGCTACGGAGCGAGAGGTCGAAATACCGACCTCCCTGAGGGCGAGTATCAATACGATGCGATTGGCTCTTTCGAGCCATACTTCTCTCCGTATAAATCATGGAGGGACTCTGGCGTATCGTCGATAAGAAACGCACTATCCGATGGGCAGGCCGTTGTAGCGATTACTCTTGATTTTTCCTCATACTACCACAACATAGATCCATCATTCATGGTGCATCCGGACTTTTTGAGTAGAATTGGGCTCAATCTATCTGAATGGGACTTGTCGTTCACGCGGGATCTAGTTTCCGCTCTACACCAATGGGGAGGCCTAGCTAGGGATATCATGCAGCAAGGCGGGCTGCCGGTTACGCAGCATGGCGGGCTCCCCATTGGTCTCTCCGCCGTCAGAATTATTACCAACGTCCTGCTTTGCGAGTTTGATCGGCAAATTCAAAACGGAATGGCGCCCCTATATTACGGAAGATATGTGGATGATATATTCCTCGTTATACCGGATCCAGGGAACGTTCTAACAACGCAGCAGCTGTGGGCGTATGTTCAAAGTCGAGTTTCATACCTTACAATTGGAAGCGCCGACGAATACGGTGAATCAGGCGTGGAAGTTCGCCTGGGAGATTATCAAGGCCTGACGCGACTACGGTTTCAACCGTCAAAGCAAAAAGTATTCTTCTTAAGCGGCCAGTCTGGATTAGACCTTCTAAACAACATTGCACACCAAATTCGATCACTCTCAAGTGAGAGGCGTTTGATGCCGCTTCTTGACGAGCTGGACACTACAGCGTCGGCACGAGCGCTTTCTGCTGCCGACAGCGCCAACGAAGAGCCAGATTCTCTTCGGAGGGCCGACGGCCTGACGCTTCGTCGCTTAGGGTGGGCGCTTCAGCTCCGCTCGGTTGAAATACTAGCTCGCGACCTAGAAAGAAGCAGTTGGCGTCGCGAGCGTCGCTCGTTCTACGAATTTGCGCGGGCCCACATACTGCGTCCAGATAAAATACTCGAGCAGTTAGATTATCTTGCTCGTTTGATATCTTTGGCAGTCTCTCTAGGAGATTGGTCAGAAGCTCGTCAGCTTCTTAGCTCCGCGCTATCTGCGATTGATCAGATCGAACGAGCAAATGCCGGCGGCGGCTGCAAGATTAACGGCGTCGAGCTGCCAAGCACGCCGCCAGGCGCATGGCGTTCACTTCGAGAATGGGTCCTGCATTCGTGCCGGGAAGCCGTGCTTCGATCACTGCCCTGGAATCCACGCCAAGGATCGCCTCACCCTCTCTCGCGCGACGCTCGCCGCATGCTGACTGATGTTTTGATCTATGGAGACGAAAATTTCGTCTTCCAGCTGGCGCTGGCGGTAAGGGAGGCGGATTGGGCGAAGGTGCCCTATAAGGAACATCTCCGCCTCGAAGCTGGGCGGCAGAAACCTCGGGCCCTGAACGAGGAGCGGCTGTACGCGGCATTCCCTCACTTGGACGCACTGCAGAGATTCTTGGTCGATGCTGGCGACCAAACCGCGCCTCGGCCCACAGAGCAGAGAATCAGCCAGCGATGCAGGCATGATGGAGGCGCGGCCTCCCTGCTTCCCTTTATCGTGCCGACAAGGCCTTACAGCGCGCAGGAGGTTGCGCTGTATCATCCTGAAGATTGCGTCTTTGGGGAACCGGCAGATGCTGCGCGAAACTGGGGGGAGTACGTACGTGCCGTGCGAGGCGTCTGGCCCCGCTTCACTTCTGACTCGGGGCACTTACCTCTCAATGCAAATGTCAGGGCTGACGGCGAGGTGGACCCGCGCGTAGCCGTGATCGGGGGAGTGCGTGACGAGCATTTGAGGCTGGGCATTACGAGCCTTGAAACTTCTGATGAATCTTGGTCTCGCGGAGCTTCCGGATCGGTCGATCTTTCCTCGGGTCGCTACAATCGACTTGTCAGAATAGTAAATCTTGCGATTCAGTCGGTTCCTCGTCCTACGCACTTACTGCTACCTGAGCTTAGCCTTCCGGATCGCTGGCTATATACTGTGAGTTCTGTACTTCAGCAGGCTGGAATAAGCCTTATTGCGGGTCTGGATTATACCCATTTTGACGATGGAACGGTTAGCAGTTCTGCAGTTTTAGTGCTTTCGGATGATCGACTTGGTTATCCATCATCCGTACAGATACGACAGCAGAAACTTCAGCCTGCGCCTGGAGAAGAGGAGAGCTTGTATAGCTCTCATGGTAAAACGTGGCGATCATGGACGGAAACGCAGCACCCAATCTACATGCACAACGGCTACTATTTTGGATTGCTAATATGTTCAGAACTTCAAAACGTTGAACACAGAAGTCGTTTTCAAGGCCACGTCGATTGGATTGGAGTTCTTTCGTGGAACAGAGATATTGAAACGTTCTCGTCCTTAGTTGAGTCTGCAAGCCTAGACGTTCACGCGTACATCGCTTTAGTCAATAATAGGCGATATGGGGACAGCCGTGTGCGTTCCCCTAGAAAGGCTTCGTTTGCAAGAGATGTGTGCCGAATCAGGGGTGGGATGAACGAACATCTGGTGGTGGTCCAGATCGATCCGACTGACCTTAGAGCCCAGCAGAGTAGAGCCCATAGGTGGGCCCGACCTAGCGATAGATATAAGCCAGCACCTGAAGGGTTTAGGATTTCTCCGAGCCGCAGGACAACGCCGAGCTAGCTGGCAGATCCAATCTGCGAACTCCGTCTGCGAGACCGAACCAGCCTAGAGCATTTGTTCGCTCACCCCACTGCTACAGGTCGAGAACGAGAGTAGTGGGAGCCTGTCTTTGGGTAGGCAGCAGTGAAGTAAAGTTCATTGCTGTCTACCCTTTGATTAGCGTCCGCGCTCCCTGGGCGACCAATCAAACCACCGATCCGGCGACCATCTTGACAATGACCTAGTAAGCTCGGCCGTTGTTGCATAGTCGCTGCGCCCGTACCGCAGCATTGTTGCGTCCCGATGCCGGGTCATCGCCACATAGGCTGCATGCCGATTGATATGGCGACTAGCCAAGACATAGGTCCTATCTACAGTCGCGCCCTGCACCTTGTGGATCGTGGCGGCGTAACCGTGCGTCAGGTCCGCATATTCCTTGCGGTCGAACCGCAGGTTTCGCCCGTCATCCAGCCGCGCCTCTATGGCTGATCGACCAAGTGCAACCAGCGTAGCGAGCGTCCCATTCTTCACTCCGAGCGACCGCTCGTTCCGCAGAAACATCACCCGGTCCCCGACCGCGAAGGGCCGCTCGCCGTACGTGGTCTCCACCGCCTGGTCCGGCCCCAGTTTCTTGGCCGCCCGCAGCGTCTCCCGCGCCAGCCGGTTCAGCTCCGCCACGTCCGCCCGCGTGTAGGCCAGCAGCATCTGCGACGCGGTTGGATCGCGCACCCTGTCGGCCATCCAGTCCGCTACCAGCGCCCATCGCGCCTCGTCGCGCGTGTCGTGCCCGTGGACGGCGCCTGCGGCGTCGTATCGCTGGATGGCGGCCTCTGTTCGCCCTCTTGCCAGTTCGATAGTCGCCGCCCGCTGCCAGCCCTCCCGCTGGCGTCGCACTTCGGTGATTTCCATGGCACCGTGCCGCTCAACCAGTCGTCGGAACGGCGCCCCCGCCTCAATGGCCTGAAGCTGCTCCGGATCGCCAACCATCACGACCTTGGCGCCGCCGCGTTCTGCCGCTTCGAGGATACGCCGCATCTGCCGCGTCCCGACCATGCCCGCCTCGTCGTTCACCAGCACGTCGTCACGCGTCAGGTGGTCCCGGTCCCGCGCCCAAGCGTACTCAAGGCTGGCCAGCGTCCGCGAGGGAATGCCGGAACCTTTCTCCAGATTCTCGGCCGCGATGCCGCTGAGCGCCGCGCCAACGACCCGGTAGCCCTCCGCCTCCCAGGCCGCACGCGCCACCCCCAACGCTGTGCTCTTCCCGGTTCCGGCATAACCGACGACCGCCGCCAGACATCCGGCCGACAGCACGTGCGCCACGGCCAGCACCTGCTCGTCGCCGAGCTGCCCCACCGTCGCCATCTCGGCTCTGGCCGCGCGGCCAGAGCGTTCGGTGATGGCGCGATGAGGCTGGCTCTCCAGCCGGTCAGACGCCCGGAGCATGGCCTCCTGTGCGCGGATCAGATCGCGGCTGGTGAACCGTTCGCGACCGCGTTCGTCCATCCCCAGATGAACCAGCTCCGGGGACACCAGGACTTTGGCGTGGAGCCGGTCGAACTGGTCCTTGCCGTCGGTGTGGCGAAAGACGAAGCGAGCCAGATCATGGCGGGTGAAGGTCTCCTGCGTGTGGGTCAGGGCTTCGAGGGCGGCGGCCGGATTGCGCAGCAGACGTTCGCCGTTGCGCCGGGCGATGTCGCGGTGCTGGTCGGCCCGTTCCGAGGTCTGGCCGCGCGCTTCAGATCGGGCGGCGGCCGGGCCGATCTTGAACTGGGGCTCAAGGTCGATGCCCTGATCCTTGAGGCTGCGGTGATCGATGCGGATGTCATGGTCGAGTTCGGCCAGGCGAACGTTCACATGCTTGGCCCAGGCTTCGCGCCAGTGCTCCAGAAGAGCGGTGCTGTTCCAGTCCCGCGCCTTGGCGCCGAAGCCGTCGGCGCCGACTTCCCGCAGCGCCAGCATGACATGCGCATGGGGCCTAGGCAGGCCGTCGTCGCCGATGTCGCAGTGGACGTTCAGGTCGGCGACCATGCCGCGCCGCACCAACTCTCGCTCGACGAAGGCGCGGGCCAGTTCGATGGCGTCAGCGGGCTGCATCTCTCTGGGCAGGGCGAACTCGATCTCGCGGGAAAGCTGGGCGTCTTTGCGCTTCTCGCCCCACTCGACCTCATTCCACAGCGCCTGCCGGTCGGACCAGCGCTCCGGCGCGCCGTCAGGCAGCAAGATCTCCGAATGCAGCACGCCGGACTTACGGCTGTAGTCGAACGGCTGCTCGGTGCGCTCGTCGAACAGGCGCGAGGCCGAGCGATAGGCCGCCGCCGCCACTGCGCTACGGCCGGTCGAGCGTGAGATGACCTTGGCGGAGAAGTGGTAGATGGCCACAACCGCAGCGCTCCGAGCAAAGCGCACGTCGGAACGACGTATAAGCGCGCACTCCGGACAGCATGTCCGTCGTGACGGGGACTGGCGTCCCGCAAGTCTACGGAGGTGGAAAGCCGCGATCCTTCATCGCGTCCGGTTTCCAGGCATGAGGGGACGTGCAAGGCTGAGACGGACTATTCCCCCCACCGCCAGGACCTGAATGCATGGATGAGCTGACCGCCGAGACCGACCTGATCGGCATGACCGCCGACATCGTTTCGGCCTTCGTGTCGAACAACGCGATCGCCGCCGACGCCCTGCCCCGCCTGATCGCGGGCGTGCATGGCGCGCTGGCGGGAACGACGCAGGTTGCGGCGCCCGAGCCCGAGCCGCAGGCGCCTGCGGTGTCGATCCGCAAGAGCATCACGCCGGACCACATCATCTGCCTGGAAGACGGCAAGCCGTTCAAGTCGATGAAGCGCCACCTGGCCAACAAGTACGGCCTCACCCCGGAGGACTATCGCGCCAAGTGGGGCCTGCCGAAGGACTATCCGATGGTGGCGCCGAACTATGCGGCTGCGCGGTCGGAACTGGCCAAGTCGATGGGCCTCGGCCAGGGCGGTCGCAAGCCCGCCAAACGCGGACGCAAACCGGCGGCCAAGTAAGCCGCTCACGCCCGCGCACGACCGCAGACTTACGGGGGCGCGCGGAAGGCAGGACCAAAGCATGATGGCGGCTCTTCGAAGGAAGAGAGAGCCGTCATCATGCGAAAGCCCAGGGACATCGACGCCGAACTCGCGGCGCTTGCCGAACGCGCCTCCGCCCTGAAGGCGCGCCGGGTCACACAACTTGGCGAACTCGTCATCGCCAGCGGCGCCGACGCCCTGGGCGCCGACATTCTCATGGGCGCGCTGAACGCCGTAGCGGCCGAGACGAACGAGCAGACCCGAAGCCAGTGGCGCCAGCGGGGCGAGGCCTTCTTTCGCGGCGAACGGACGCGCACCGCTGCGGCGAGCGCTTCGCGCCACGACCCTAAGGCTGGCCCGGCTTCCAGCCCTGATGCGCCGGACTGAAGCCATGCAGCGGCGGGCCGATCACCAGGAACGTCAGGACGCGCGGCGCGCTCGCACCCGCCACCTGATCGAACTGGGCGGCTTGGTGCAGAAGGCGGGTCTCATCGAACTGACCGGCGACGACCGTAGCGCCATCTTCGGCGGCCTGCTTGTCGTCGCCGCCATGCTGAGTTCGGATCGGCGCGACGAGGCCATGGCGGTTCTGGCGCACCGGGGACGGCGCGCCTTCAGGGGTGACAAGGAGTCCCTCAGCGGCGATGCTCCCGCCCCATGGTGATCCGTCGCGAATACCACAGAGCCGGCCGCGAGGAGCTTCGCCTTGCGAAGCGCGGCGGTAACGGCAAGACTCGCCGGATGAAGACGAGTCTCGACCATCTGCCGCTCGGCAAGCGCCGCGAGCTTGAGCACGTGCTCGGGGTCATCAAGGACGAGTTCGGCAAAGCTATCGCCAACCGGCGCGCCGAGGGCGTGAAGGACGGCCAGATCCTCAAGGTCATCCTCTACGGATCATACGCCCGGGGCGACTGGGTCGAGGATCCGGTCGGGCGCTATTTCTCAGACTTCGACCTGCTCGTCGTCGTCAGCGACGAGAAGCTGACGGACGTGCTGGAGTTCTGGGAGGGTGCCGAGAAGCGCCTGCGGCGGGACCTCGCCTCCGGCGCCAATCTTCGCACCCCTGCCGACCTGATCATTCATTCGCTCGACGACGTAAACGACCAACTGGCGCAGGGCCGGTACTTCTTCGCGGACATCGTGCGTGACGGCGTGGTGCTGTTCGAGGAACCGGATCATCCGTTCGTCGATCCACAGCCGTTGCCAAGCGAGGCGGCGCTGAACGAAGCGGAAAAATACTACAGAGACCGTATGGAAACGGCGGGCGAGTTCTTCGATGATGCCCAGTCAAACTATGAGCGTGGACGTTTCAAGAAGGGAGCGTTTGAAGCTCACCAAGCGGCCGAGCATCTGTACAATGCGATCCTGCTCGTCGCGACGCTGTACACGCCAAAGTCCCACAACCTAGTCCGGTTGCGGAATGCAGCCGAACCCATCGACGCGCGATTGTCAGAGGTCTGGCCGACGGAGACGAAGTTCCAGAAGCGGTGCTTTGAGCTTCTACGCGCCGCTTATGTGAAGGCCCGATATTCAGAGCACTACCGGGTAACAGCCGAGGAACTTACCTGGATGCTGGAGCGACTCAGCGTGCTCCAGAACGTCGTGGAGACGATCTGCCGTGAACGTTTGAATGAGTTGATCGCCGCCAGCAAGGGCTGAAATGCGTCAACAACGGAAGCTAATCGCCCCCCCCCTAAGAAGCGGACCCTCGAAGTCATGGCCGCTCTGCGATCTCGCGTTCGAGCGCCATTAAGTTGTATCGCCACCAGTAAACCGCTTCACGAAACAGCTGAAAGGCGTCGACCCCGTCTTCGAACTCGACGAAGGCATACCCGCCGTCGTTCCGCGCTAGTCTTGCGCCAAAGGAGTAAGTCTTGAGGAGGCTGTTCCTCTCCCTCTCGATGAAATTCCAAAAGATCGCCGACCGTGCGCGGTCGGCATGAAAGTCTGTCCAGAGCGCGCCAACGGCGTCCGTATGTTTCGGGGACGTTTTGGCATCGACCTTCGCCAGCACGTGGCCAACGGTCCTCAGCAGGGCTAGCCCCGCAACCCAGTAGATTCTCCACTCTGGCAGCTCTTCGTCCCCATCCGCCACATCGGAATTCTGGAACTGGAATAGAATGGAGACGCAATCCCAAAAAGGAGCCCAGGCCTTTAAGGTCTGCTGCGGGGGCGACAGTACAAAGATGTCTCCCGTCACATAACTCGTCATCCGCGCCTCACATCGATTTCAATCCTCGACGTCTCCGTCCCCGTCATCCGCTCTCTGCCCATCTAATAGGTCGAAGATTCCCATATTCATGGCCAAGAAGCTGCTATCAGACAGGCGGTCAAGCTCGAGCAAGCCGGCCCGCTCAAAGATCGCCCATATGTTCCGCTGCCCACGCGACAACCAAGTCTGGATGGCGAAGAGCCGACGTGCCATCAGACGGCAGCCTTCGGCATCCAGTTCTCTTGGTCAAGCGCCTTCATGAAATAAACGATGGACGAAGTAGTCGCGCTTGTCTTTGATCCACTTGAGATACCGAATATCGGCCTCGGCGATCGCGTGTCCCTCTAGAATTTTGATCAAAGATCCAAGCGTAGAACCCTGAAGTTGGGTCTTCTTTGCGGGCGATTGGGTCCAACGATCGATGTCGTCGCCGAGTATTTGCTTGAGCTTGACTCTGTCGCACATGTGCATAGCCGAGATAAGCACGTCCTCGAAAAGGCCCACCGCTATATAGGAGCCGGCCATCTCCTGGCAGTAGACGCGGCGTGCGAAATCCAGGTCGGACATCTCGTCGACGATATTGCGAAGCTGATCGTTCGTGAGATTCGGGCCGAACATATCTTGGGGCCGCCATTTTTGATGGGTAGATAAGCTTGGCTTTATGCTCCTATGATGGGCATTCATGGCCAGAAATCCCAACAACAAGCTGGAGCGGTGGGAAGTCGCGATCATCAAGGCGATGATGGCGGAGACGCCACGCAAGACTGACCAAGACATCCTCGCCTATTTCACGCGGCCGACGCGATCCATCAATCACGGCCGGATTAAGGATATCCGCGACACCAAGACCCATACGGCGGTCCCGGCGGCGTCGGCCCAGGAACTGGCCGAATTCCTAGATGCATGGCCGGACGTAGACGGCAGCGGCCTCCACCTTATTGGCGACGAGCTTCTCATCAAAGCGCGTGAGGCGATGCTTCACGCGGTTCAGGGCTTCAACAACCCTAGGGCCTACTTCAAGTCCGAGGTTTTCATCGTCACGGCCGTGATCGCGTGGACCTATCTGATGCACGCCCATTTCAAGCGGCAGGGGGTCGACTACAGGCACCGCGACCGCCGTACCAGCGAGGTTCTCAAGACCCGTCACGGCGCTGACAAGCATTGGGAACTAGAGCGTTGCATAGGCGATGCCGCTTGTCCCCTAGACGAGGCGAGCAAGGCGAACCTGAAGTTCCTGATCGAAATCCGGCACGAGATCGAACATCAGATGACCCGCCGCATTGACGATCTCATCAGCGCCAAGCTGCAGGCGTGCTGTCTGAACTTTAACGTCGCGCTGAAGACGATGTTCGGCGCCGAGCATGGGCTCGACCGCGAACTGGGTGTGGCCCTGCAGTTCTCCGGCATCGCCAAGTCTCAGCGCGACCTCTTGTTGAAGGACACAGACCTGCCCGCCCATCTGGTAGCGGCGCATCTTGCCTATGAGGACGCCCTGCCTGACGCGGTGATCCGCGATCCGAAATATGCCTATCGCGTGGCCTACGTGGAGCGCTCTGTGAACGCCAAGGGTAAGGCCGACCAAGTGGTGGAGTTCATCCGCCCGGAGTCCGCCGAAGGCCAGGAGATCGCCAGCGTCCTGGTTAAGGAATCCGAGCGCAAGAAGTACAAACCCAAGGACATTGTCGAGCTGATGCAGGCCGAAGGCTACAAAGACTTCAAGCTCTACGACCATCAGCTGCTGTGGCAGGGGGCGGACGCCAAGAACCCCGTCCACAAGTTTGGTGTAGAGCTAAGGCCCGGCGACTGGTGGTGGTACGACAAATGGGTCGATCATGTGCGAGCCGCCTTAGCACGATGAGCACGAGCTAGTTCCAAATCGATGCATTGCCCCTCCAAGCCTCGCGCCTGCAAGCCCGCTCAAAACATGGGCCAATGGCTCATGATGACTCTTAGCCGAGCCGCTTAGTGCCCCGCACGCCCCTTGGAACGATCTATATCGGCGCACCGATCGAGCTTGCTTCCGAGCGGGCGGTCGTCGCCGCTGTGGCGGAGCGTCTGGAGCAGAACCAGGCGCCCTATGTTGTCATCGCCAATGCCCAGATCGGCGGTCGGCAGATCGACTGCATCATCGCCACGGCAGCCTTCGTGACGGTCATCGAGGTGAAGCTGTCCCGAACGCCCGTCCGCGGCGACCTGAACGGCGCCTGGTCCAGAATGGACGCCAGCGGGGAGTGGAGGCCCTACGGCAACGCCTATCAGCAAGCTGTTGGCGCCAAGAACGCCCTAAGGGACGCCGTGTCGGCTCTGGCCCCGGCCGGCGACTACTATCCCGACGCCTGTGTGGTCTTCGCTGCGCCCACACCGGTCGGCTCCCACGTCACTGCGGGGGACTTCAAGGCCCGGGTGGCGACGCTCACTGCGTTTCTCGCAGATTTCCCCGCCAGCGGCGCCAAGCGACCGCCTTGGGCCGTTGACCAATGGCACGCCTTCGCAACGGCCATGTCCTTGACGGCGATCAGTCTCGACGAAGCCGTAGGCGGTGACCAAACCCGGCGCGACGTCGAACGCCTCCGGCTCTATAACGCCGCCGTCGCGGAAGAATATGGCCGTGCTGGCGGGCGATGGCTCCATGAAGACGGTGCTCCTGACGCCTTGGAGCTCGCGGCTTCAGAGGGCGGTGGATGCGTGATCGTCGGGCCGTCAGGCTGCGGCAAGACCCTCATGGCGAAGAGTCTGGCGAGCCGGTTGGCGACTGCCGGGTCGCCGGTCCTGTACTTCGCAGCCAAGGACTTCGCCGGTGAATGGGCCAGGGCCGTCCGCCGTGAGATCGGCCTTCTTACCGATGCGCCTCCGGCGGAGCTTTTGCGGGCCGCTGCTAATGGCGACCAGTCGGTGTTCCTAATCGTCGACGGCGTGAACGAGCTGGCCGGATCGGAGGCCCTCGCCCTTCGCGGACTGCGCGCGCTTGCCCGGCGGCTCGACGCTAAGATCGTCCTGACCGCCCAAGGGCCGCCCGCCGGCTTTGAGGGGCTTTCCAGCTTCGAGGTTCCCAGGCCAAGCGCCCCATTGAAACGGCGAATCGCTGAGCGCGATGGGCGGCGTTTAGCGCCCAGCGTTACCGACCTCCTCAAGGCCGTCGGCAGCGGTTTTGAGGCCGAGATGGTTGGCGATGTGGGCGCAACCCTCGCCGGGGAAGCGACGCGCCTCGCCCTGATCGATCAGTACATACGGACCCGGCTTGGCACCCATGCCCGCGCCGGGGCCTTCGGCCTCCGGCAACTCGCCGTCACCCTGCACACCGACGTTGCGTTCTCGATCGCCGAGCCCCGTTTCGATGAGCTCATGCGGCGAGAGGCGGTCAGCTTTGACACCTGCGACGGAATGTTCGCCGCCGGGCTGCTTGTCCGGCGCATCGGTCGTGTCTCCTTCTCCCATGAGATGATCCTCAACGGCTGCGCGGCTTTCGGCTTGGCGGACACTGGGGCGCAGGATCCTGAGGCCCTGGGTGAGCGACTTTCAACGCCCTTGCTGGCCCCCCTCGCCGGCGAGATCGTCACCGCGATCGAGAATCCCGATGCGTCGATGCGGGTGCTGCAGGCGGCGACCAGCTCTGACCTCATCGCCGCCGCGGCGGCCGGCAGCCTCGGAAGCATCGCGGCATCCAACGCTCGCAAGCTGATCCAGGCGGCCAAGCAAGCCTGCATCGACGAGATCGGCGCCGTCTCCCTCGAGTTCGACCAGGACAACAAGGCCTACGTCACCCGCTGGGGCGAAGCTGGCCGTCGTGAATGGACGCCGCCTAAACAAGCACGTCTCGGCGCCATCGGCCAATTGGCGACGTCGTTGGTGGGCTTTCAGGACTACCAGGACTTGTGCGCTGTCATGGACGCCCGGCTCCTCGAGGAACGCCGGCGGCTGGACCCGGTAGTGAAAGCCGCCGGTATCGGCATCAGAAGCCCCAGTTTCGCGCTCGCCTACTACAGTATGGGCGACGAAATCGGCTTTAGCCGTATCGCCCATTATGGCTCGCGACGCAGTCTCGGTGACGTGCCCGAGGTGCTGCCGTCGCTCGACGTCGCGGCCCTCACTTCGGGGCAGCTGCATTTCTATCTGGAGAACCGGCACGCCTTCTTCGGCGCCGAAGAGAGCGGCAAGTTCGCAGACGAGCTGATCTTCGTCCTGCGTGAGCGCTTCTCCTACGAGCCCTACCACGTCCAGCTGGCGGCCCTGTCGGCCGTCGGGTTCGCCCGCGAAGCGCCGGACGAGGTGTTGGCCGAGCTAGTGGAGACGATCAACGCCCTCGACGTTCCGCAGCACAACTGGGCGATCAACTCCAGCATCATCGACGCCCTGGGGTTCCTTGGAGCACTCGACGACGACGCCGAGAACGCGCGCGACGGCATCCGCATCGAGGTTGCCGCGGCTCTCGCCGATGGCGCCGACGGGAACGACGCGCTTACCCTCTACGTCGCCATGTTCGATCACCCGTTCAGCGCCATCTACTACGAGGAGATCCAAGCGCTTTCGGAGGATCAGCGCCGCATGCTCTATCGGCGTGCGCTGGCGTCCGTGGAGATCAAGCGTAGCCTGAGCCTTAGCTGGATCACGGCAGAGGTCGCACGGCTCGAGGACCCCGCCGATGCGCCGCTCTTCACCCGCTTTGTGGCCTTGCCGGACCGCAGTAACCCCTTTCCACAGGAGGAGTGGGGAGCCTTTACCCTCAGCCTCCGATTCATCGGCCGGCACGGGGTGCCGCTGCCCGCAAGTGACGCCGAAACCGAAGAGGAGGGCTGTCTCAACGACATCCGGATCTTGGTCCACGCAGCGGAATCGCGGCGGCCCGAGCATCTGGCCGCTGCGCATGACGCTTGGGTCCGCCTTGACGCTCGGCCTCCCGGACTGGTCGTGGGCTGTCTATCAGAGATTCACGCGGCGCTGACCGAGCGGCATTGGGCGGATGACAACCGCCCCTATCCGCCGATCGACCTGCGCGACACCTATCCGACCGAGAGTCTTCGGCTCGCGCGCCGCTTCGTCGATGCGGCCGTCGACCCCCAATATTTCCACGCCGTCCCGTTGCGGGAGCGGGGGCCGGCGCTGGCCTTCAGCACGCTCGGGCGCTTCGGAGACAGGAGCGACGTCGACGTCCTTCGTCGCCTTGGTCGCGCGCATCGCTACTCGTCGTATGCGCTCGCCGCCTTGAGGACACTCGACTCAGCGCCGGCCGGGCCGTGACCCCCGCCAAGCCCAGCACGCCGCGCCCTTGGCTACGAGGTCGATAGCGCATGTCCCTTGAGCGCCGCGACCGCTTGGTCGAGCAGATCGTCGACACCCAACCGCGCCTGACGACCTTTGTACGGCCGTTGCCCAGCGATATGATCGCCGGGTCGTGGGACCTGCTTTCGTATAGCTTTCAGCGGGGCTTCGAGCTGATGTGGGATCAGGCGTGCGCCGAGTCCTCCGGCCTGCTCACCCGACCCCTGTTGTCTCTTTGGCGACAGAGCGTCGAACTGGCTCTGAAAGCCTCTATCCTCGAAATCGCCGGGAGCATCCCTCCCAAGCTAAGCCACAATCTGCGCGGCCTGTTCGAGCGCCTGCTCGCAGAGCGCGCCGCGCTCGGCCATGACGACGATGACGACCTGGCGCGCGACGTGGCGCGCATGATCGACTTCGTCCAGACCTTAGATCCGTTCGCCGACCGCTTCCGCTACCCCACGTCCAAAAACGGGACGCCCTTCGCAGGGATCCAAGTCGACCTGGACGAGCTCTTCCAGGCCCACTGGATCATCGTGACCTGGTGCGAGGGCGCCGCGATCGAGGTTCGAGAAGGCTGGGGACACGCGTAGCTGATCAGCCGACGCTCAGCCTTCCTCCAGCGCTAGAGAAACTTCTCGGCCAACTGGCGCTTGCCCCGCGGATCGACGTTCGTGATCTCGTCCTTCGCCGGGTAGTAGAAGCCCGAGACGTAGAGGTCGTGCTTGCCTATCTCGACACGGACCGAGAGTTCCTCGTTGTCTTCCCATGTGTCATGCAGCGAGGCCTTGCAGGTCTCCCCCCGCAACTCGAATGTGAAGGAGGGCGCTTCGCGATCCCAGTTCGTCACCGCCGTGCGGATGAGCGTCTCCCCGATCGCCTTGCGCTTCTTCGGCGAAAGCATGTCTAGGGACGACTCCTTGATCGGCCCGAAAATGCCGCTGTCGTTCATTACATCAAGGATCTTACGCATGTGCGCGCCCGTGTGCTGGTTCACGAACAACGACGAGCGGGAGCCATGCGGGCGCCCCAGGATGTAGGACCGGATGTTCCACCAAGTCTCCGCCACCTGCGCGTTGGCCGCCTCGCTCGCCAATAGTGAGACAAAGCAGCGCAGGGCGTCCCGACTGCGGATCGTGCCGTCAGCTTCGAGTTCGACGCCCCATGCGGTGACGACGACGGGACACGCCTTGTCCGAATAGAGGGGCTTGGAGAGACGACGCGCCGAGAGGTTTGGCACCGAACTTACGGCGCTAACAAGCTGGTCCGCTGCCTCATCGGAGTATGGGCAGGTCACAAATCCGCGGACGAACTCAATCGTGTGATCAAGCCCGCTGTAGGTTTCAACGTCCTGCAGACTAGCGACATGCCGGCTCGAGTCGCGGGGCGGAGATGTCAGGATTGGATGCCAGTCAGGATAGCTGTCGGTGGCGTTGCCCAGTTCTGCGATCAGTTGCTCGACGACGGCCCGGCCAGCGGCCGGATCCTTGAGCGACTTTGTCAGATAGGTGACGGCGGCGGCGTTTTGCTGCGCCGCCACCGTGGGGGATCGAAATTCCATATCTCCGAACTCACGTGCAATAGAAGAATCACGTAAAGATATCATTTTACGTAATCATAGCAAGATGCGTTTGGCCCTATCGCCCAAACTCAAGGCTGGGGCAATTGTCAAACGCCTCGCTGGCGATCCGGAAGGCCTTCGACCGGACCGCCGATAATCGAACCTGCCTCGGAAGGCGGCATTGGCGACATGTGCTGATCACGTCCAAGGAGTATCTCCTCGTTAAAACGGCAACCAGCCGCCCCTGTCCGTGGGAAGGGCGCGATTGCGGTCTTCGGTCGATGAGGTCCCGCTTTCCGGCCCGCATTAACTTCCGCTAGTGGCGCTAGGCGGCCTCCCAACCCGGCAATCCCTGCAGTATACGCGCGGCGTTCTTCACCGGGTTGATGTGGCCATAATGGTCCTCGATCATCTTCACCGACGTGCCCATCTGCTTGGACAGAAAATAGACATCCACGCCCTCGGTCAGCCTGAAGGTCGCGTAGGTGTGACGGAAACAGTAGGTGGACCGCGTCGAGCCTGAAGCGCTGAGAAGCAGACCTGCTTCTCTAAAAAGCGCTTCGATCTGGTCGGCATAGAGGGTGGCTGCGGGATCACCCTTGCCATTGACGAAGACGGCGCCCTCGGGCGCCGTCTCATTGGTTGTCAGGGAGCGAACTCGCTCCAGGTAGTCAGCGACGTTTCCAGCCGCGACCAGTTGCCGAGATTTGTCCTTCCCCCGCACGTGCAGAACGACCATGCGTCGGCCGTCAGCGTCGGTTCGGATCGCCACGTCCCTCCATCGGAGGTTCTTGGCCTCGGCCGGGCGCATGCCCGTGTTGCACATTATCAAAATGAAGTTGTAGGCGAGTTGGCGGTGCCATTCGAACTTCTTGGTTCTGGCGCGCTTGATCCAGCCGCGCGCGAAGGTGTGGAGCTTGCGGTATTCTTCCGGGGTGAACTCCTCCCGGCGCACTTTCGCCAAAGGCAACTTGCCCTTGTAGACATGGCTCTCCGGCACGAAGCGCTTGCCCACCGCGAAGGCGATGACGGAGCGGAAAATGGACATCTCATATCGGATGGTGGCGTCCGACACCGGTCGTCCTCCGCGCCCTAGTCCGCTCTGGCGGCGCCAGAGGGGATAGCCCAGGAAGTCATCGTGCGAGACGTGGGCGATCTGCTTGGCGCCTACGTAGCGATTGATCTGGGCGCGAATGATGGATTCCACCACCTCCCAGCGATGGTGAGTGATCTCACCGGCTTCTGAGCGGGCCCGCTGATGGTCGGCGTACATCCTCGCGATCTGGGCGAAGGTCCGGTCGAACACCGGCACATCATGCTTCACGCGAAAGCGCAGATCCGCGTGGGCGTCGAAGGCGGCCTCCTTAGCCGCCGTCACGTCGGCAGTGCGGAGCGAGACCGTCTTGTACCGGTCGGAGCCCGGCACCTTGATGCGGCAGTACCAGTTGCGGTGCTGAACGTCCGCGCGGCGGAAGAGGATGAGGCCAGGCTTCAGCTCCTGGGGGTCGATCAAAAAGGCCATCGGGCGGCTCCCTGTGCAGGGTCTGTGTCGCCTCAGGGCCTAAGTCCTTGACTCTCCATAAGCTGGATAGGCCCTGAGCAGACCTTGAGCGTGGACAAATCTGAAGAGAAACAAACCCGTAACATCACCCCTTCTCCCCTTGCGGGAGAAGGTGGCCGAGCCAAGCGAGGTCGGATGAGGGGTCTCTCGACGGCGGCAAAACCCCTCATCCGTCGGCTTTCAGCCACCACCTTCTCCCACAAGGGGAGAAGGAAAGAGTTAGAAGCCCAGCCCTGTTTCGCCGCGCAGGATGGCCTCGGCCTCGGGGCTGTGTTTGGCGTCGGTGCGGTCGTGCAGGATCAGCGGGGGCAGCAGGCGTAAGGGCGCCTTGCCCGTCTTGATGGCCTGAACCAGCACCCGCTTGGCGGGCTGATCGGCGTAGGGGTGGATGGGGCGGATGGCGAAGGAGCCGGCTTTCTCACCTAGCAGAGCCAGCAGGTCAGCTAGGCGGTCGGCGCGGTGGATGACGATAATCTTGCCGCCCTCGCGCACGGCCTTGAGCAGGAAGCCGGTCCAGGCCTTTAAGCCGTCGTCGGCCATCCAGGCGCCTATCTTGCCCTCGGCGGGGGCACGCAACGCGCCGGGGTCGTCGAAGAAGGGCGGATTGCTGACGGCCCAGTCGAAGGTCGGCAGGTCCAGCGCGCGAAACCCCCGCGCCACATCGCCGCTGAGGATGGTGGTGCGATGCTCGACGCCGTTCAGCATGGCGTTTTCCCGCGCCAGCCCCGCCGCGGTCAGGTCGCGTTCCAGCCCGGTCAGGGCCACGCCGGGGCGACGCGCGCCGACCTGCATCAGCACCGCGCCCGCGCCGCAGCCAGCCTCGATCAGCCGCTCGCCCGGTTTGGCGTCCACGGCGGCGGCCAGAAGGGCGGCGTCCATGCCGGCGCGATAGCCCTTTACCGGTTGGCGCAGCCGGACGCGTCCGCCCAGCAGGGCGGATTCCGCAACTTCTGCGGCGACAGTAAGGGTTGACCCGGCTTGACCCGTCATGACGCCGCCACCATTGTGCGCCGCATCGCGTTCGGGCAAGCGGATGCGTGTGATTTTCGGGCGAATCTCCCTGTTCGCCCCTGTGCTGAAAGAGAATTTCGTGGACGCAGCATTCGTCGCCGCTCCCCGCCCCAAGGGCGATGTGGATGCTCTTGTTCGTCTGGCGAAGGACGACATGGCGGCGGTTGACGCCCTGATCATCGCCCGGATGCAGTCCGACGTGCCGGTGATCCCGCTTCTGGCCGAGCATCTGGTGTCGGCGGGCGGCAAGCGTCTGCGCCCGCTGCTGACCGTCGCCGCCGCCCGCGCCATCGGCGCGACCGGAGAGATCGAGGGCGCCAAGAAGCTGGCCGCGTCGGTCGAATTCATCCACACCGCCACCTTGCTGCACGACGACATCGTCGATGGCTCGGAAATGCGGCGCGGCAAGGTTGCGGCGCATCTGATCTGGGGCGCGGCCTCGTCGGTGCTGGTTGGCGACTTCCTGTTCGCGCGCGCCTTTGAACTGATGGTCGAGACGGATTCCCTGCGCGCCCTGGGCATCCTGGCCACCGCGTCTAGCGTGATCGCCGAGGGCGAGGTGCTGCAACTGACGCGCGCCCACGATCTGAACCTGGATCAGGACACCTATCTGCAGATCATCCGCGCCAAGACCGCCGAACTGTTCGCCGCCGCCGCCGAGTCTGGCGCGGTGGGCGCGGGCGCGACCGAGGAACAGGTCAAGGCCCTGCGCGACTACGGCATGGCGCTCGGCATCGCCTTCCAACTGGCCGACGACGCTCTGGACTACGGCAGCGACACGGCGACCCTGGGCAAGAACGCCGGCGACGACTTCAACGAGGGCAAGGCCACCCTGCCGCTGCTGCTGGCCGTCCAGCGCACCAAGGGCAAGGAAGACCTGTTCTGGGACCGCGTCATCACCAAGGGCGACCGCACGCCCGAGGACTTCAACCGGGCGCGTGAGCTGATCCTCGGCACGGGCGCAGTCGAGGCGACGCTGGATGCCGCCGGCGACTACGCCGACCGGGCCAAGGCGGCGTTGTCGGTCCTGCCGGCCAGCGATTGGCGCTCGGCGCTGGAAGACCTGGCCGACTTCGCGGTCAGCCGCGCGGCCTGATGCTGCTGGCGCTGGTCATGGCGGGGATGCTGGCAGGCGTCCCCCAGGATGCGCCGCGATTCACCATGACGTCCGAGCCCGGCGACGCCCTGAAGGCCGAGCTGTTCCGCCTGGCGCCCGGCGACGCCGATGCCCAGGTCCGCAACCTGCTGGGCGGAGGCGAGGCGGACGCCTTCAACCTCAAGAAATCCGGCGCCCTGAAGATGGCCTATCGTCGAGAGACGGGGCCGGGCGCCGGCCTGGTGCTTTACGCAGGACCCGACAGCGAGCATCGCGTTGATGCGGCCTGTCTGTTGACGCGCACCGCCAATGGCGACCACGACAACTCGCAGCGGGCGACGGAATGGTGCCTGTCCTTCATCCTGAAGACGGCGCCGACGTTGAACATTCCGCCGGCGCCGCTCTAGGCAGCTACTTCAGCGAGGCGCAGAACTTCTGGATGCGGCGGCAGCCTTCTTCCAGCACCGCTTCCGAAGTGGCGTAGCTGATGCGGAAATAGGGGCTGAGGCCGAAGGCGGCGCCCTGGACCACGGCCACGCCCTCGGCGTTCAGCAGTTCGGCGGTGAAGACCTCGTCATCGGTGATGACCACGCCCGCTTCTGTCGTCTTGCCGATCAGGCCCTCGATCGAGGGATAGACGTAGAAGGCGCCTTCCGGCGCAGGGCAGCGGATGCCTGTCGCCTGGTTCAGCATCGACACGACCAGGTCGCGGCGCTTCTCGAAGGCGGTGGAGCGTTCGGCCAGGAAGTCCTGCGGGCCGTTCAGAGCCTCGACGGCGGCCCACTGGCTGATCGACGAGGGGTTGGAGGTCGTCTGGCTGGCCACCTTGCGCATCAGGTCGATCAGCGGCTTGGGGCCGCCGGCATAGCCGATACGCCAGCCGGTCATGGCATAGGCCTTGGACACGCCGTTGCAGGTCAGGGTGCGGTCGTAGAGGTCGGGCGCGACCTGGGCGATGGTGACGTAGTCGAAACCGCCATAGACGAGATGCTCATACATGTCGTCGGTCAGGATCCAGACCTGCGGGTGCTTGCGCAGGACCACGGCCAGGGCTTCCAACTCGGCGCGGGTATAGGCGGCGCCGGTCGGGTTCGACGGGGAGTTGAGGATCAGCCACTTGGTCTTTGGCGTGATGGCGGCGTCCAGAACCTCGGGGCGCAGCTTGAAGCCGTCGGCTTCCTCGCCGATCACGGTGACGGGCTCGCCGCCGGCCAGCAGCACCATGTCCGGGTAGGACACCCAGTAGGGCGCCGGCACGATGACCTCGTCGCCGGGGTTCAGCGTGGCCACGAAGGCGTTGAAGATGACCGGCTTGCCGCCCGAGGCGACGTGGATCTGGTTGGTTTCGTAGGTCAGGCCGTTTTCGCGCGCGAACTTGGCGACGATGGCGGCCTTGAGTTCGGGCATGCCGTCGGCGTCGGTATATTTGGTCTCGCCGCGCTTGATGGCCTCGATGGCCGCCGCCTTGATGTTGTCAGGGGTGTCGAAGTCCGGCTCGCCGGCGCCCAGGCCGATCACGTCGCGGCCCTGACGTTTCAGCTCACGCGCCTGAGCGGTCACGGCCAGGGTTGCCGAAGGCTTGACGCGGGCGAGGGAGGCGGACTGAAGGCTGGACATGTCTATCCCGTCTGGAGGATGTGAAGAGAGCCGGGGAGGCGAGGCTTGATACGCAACCCGGCGCCGGCGCACAATGTTTGTGCGCCTTGCGGACGATCAAAAGGCGATTTGGGCGAATTTTATGCGGCGGATCGTCGATTTCCTGCTGAATATGGAGGCGCAGCGGTGGCGGACCCTGCTGGTCAGCCTGCTGCTGCTCGGGGGAATCATCGCCCTGTTCGCCTTTGGCAAAAGCCATTTCACCCTCGGCGCCGAAGAGAAGCTGGAAGCCTGGCTCGCCGGCTATCGGGTCGGGCCGTGGGGTCTGGTCGCGGCCATCGTCGTCTTCACCCTATCGGCTTTCGTCGGCATACCGCAGTTCATTCTGATCGCCGCCTGCGTGGTGGCCTTCGGGCCGTGGTTCGGCTTCCTCTACAGCTGGATCGCTACGGTGGTCTCGGCGGCGGTCACCTATTGGCTGGGGCGGGGCCCCACGGCGCGGGCGCTGGAGCGCTTCGGCGGCGGGGCGGCCGAGCGATTGCAGCGGTTCGTCGGACGCAACGCCTTTTCCGCCAGCTTCATCATCCGCAATGTTCCCTCGGCGCCCTTCATCGTCGTCAACATGGCGTTCGGCGCGGTGCGGGCCTCCTTCCCCGGATTTCTGGCCGGCTGCGCCCTGGGCGTCCTGCCCAAGACGGCCCTGGTCGCCTTCTTCGGCGGCTCCTTCATGGCGGCGGTATCGGGCGACGGCGTGTGGACCTCTTTGATCCTGGCTGGCGTTGCATTGGTCTGGCTGGGGCTGATGATGGCCGTGCGCGAAGTGGTGAAGCGTCGCGAGGCGGCGCGAATTTCAGACGTGGATTGAACGGGAGACGACGATGCTGAAACTCTATTATTCGCCCGGCGCCTGCGCCATGGCCTCGCACATCGCCCTGGAGGAGGCGGGCGCCGACTACGAACTCCAGAAGGTCGACCTGAAAAAGGGCGAGCAGCGCACCCCGGAATATCTGGCCGTCAATCCGGCAGGTTCGACGCCTGCGATGGCGACGGAACAGGGCGTCATCACCCAGAACGTGGCCATTCTGGCCTATGTGGCCCAGACTCACCCGCAGGCGAAGCTCGCGCCGCTGGGCGATGCCTACGCCTTTGCGCGAATGCAGGCTTTTAACGCCTGGCTGGCCTCCTCGCTGCACCCGGCGATCGGCAAGGTTCTCTTCTCTCGCCTGGAAGGCGCGGCGCGGGATGAGGCGCTGGAGCTGGCCCTGGCCAAGTACGACCTGGCTGAGCAGCATCTGCTGGTCGGTCCCTGGGCGCTGGGCGCCGATCATTCGGTCACGGACGGATACCTGATGGTCTTCACCCGCTGGGCGCGTCAGGCCGACCTGTTGGACAAGGCCCGCTTCCCCGGTCTGAACGCGCATCTGGACCGGGTGCAATCGCGTCCCGCCGTTCAACGAGCGCTTGCGGCGGAGGGCCTGTCGGCGCTCTGACGTCATCACCCGCAAGCGGGGCCGGAAAGCTTGAGCGGACGGGCTTTCAAGCCTTGCCGTGACAAGGCTGTGATCGACGAGTCATAGGCGCTTGCAATCGACGCGGCATGAGGGCAAACGGGCCTGTAGTCGGCCAGGCGAGGACGATCAGGATGGTTCGGCGCACATGGGTGCGCGGGGCGGGGCATCGCCAGAGCAGACGAACAAGACTCACGCCCTAGCAGGCCCGAACAAGCGGTAACCGACGCCCATGCTTTCTCCCCTCTTCGGCATGATCTCCAATGACATCGCAATGGATCTGGGGACGGCCAACACCCTGATCTACATGCGCGGCAAGGGCATCGTCCTGAACGAACCGTCGGTCGTCGCCCTGCGCAACGTCGGCGGCCGCAAGATCGTCCACGCTGTCGGCCTGGAGGCCAAGCAGATGCTGGGCCGCACGCCCGGCCACATGGAAGCCATCCGTCCCATGCGCGACGGGGTCATCGCCGACTTCGAAGTCGCCGAAGAGATGATCAAGCACTTCATCCGCAAGGTTCATAATCGCAAGGGCTTCGTGAACCCCAAGATGATCGTCTGCGTCCCGTCGGGCGCCACGGCCGTCGAACGCCGCGCCATCAATGACTCCTGCCTGAACGCCTCGGCCCGCCGCGTCGGCCTGATCGACGAGCCCATGGCCGCCGCGATCGGCGCTGGTCTGCCGATCCATGAGCCGACCGGTTCGATGGTCGTCGATATTGGCGGCGGCACGACCGAGGTCGCCGTCCTGTCGCTGTCGGGCATCGTCTATTCGCGTTCGGTTCGAGTCGGCGGCGACATGATGGACGACGCCATCATCAGCTACATGCGCCGCAACCATAACCTTCTGATCGGTGAAACGACCGCCGAGCGCATCAAGAAGGACATCGGCACCGCCCGCGTTCCGGCCGACGGCGAAGGCCTGTCGATCGAGGTCAAGGGCCGCGACCTGATGCAGGGCGTGCCGCGCGAAGTGAAGATGAGCGAGCGTCAGGCCGCTGAGGCCCTGGCCGAGCCGGTCTCGCAGATCGTCGAGGCCGTGAAGGTCGCCCTGGAAGCCACGCCGCCGGAACTGGCCGCAGACATCGCCGACAAGGGCATCATGCTGACGGGCGGCGGCGCCCTGCTGCGCGGCCTGGACGTCGAGATCCGCGACCACACCGGCCTGCCGGTCCAGGTGGCCGACGATCCCCTGTCGTGCGTCGCCATCGGCTGCGGCAAGGTGCTGGAGCACCCGTCGTGGATGAAGGGCGTCCTCGAGTCCTCGCTCTGAGGCTGAACAGCCTGTCGTAGGGCCGCGTTCTTCGGGAATCGGTTTTTGCGATAGGCTCTCACCGCCGGCGAGCGAGGCTCGCCGGTCCCGGATCTCTAGGTAGGAAGGCTGGCCGTGGCGTTTCGCGACGGACCGTTCGAGAACATCAAGGTGCCGCTGGCCTGGACGGCCGCGGTCGTGGTCATCGTCGGCATCATCGGCGCGGTCATGCTTCTGCTTGGCGACAGCCGCCAGTCTCGCAACGTCGGCGGCTATGCACCGGTCCGGGCTGGCTTCGAGACGGGCGCCGCACCGGTGGGCGGAGTCCTGTCCGCGCCCGTCCGCTGGACAGGGAACGCCGTCGACTACGTCAAGGGCTACTTCTTCGCCGTGTCGGAGAACCGTCGCTTGCGCGCCGAGATCGTCGAGCTCAACGCCTGGCGCGACGAGGCTCTGGCGCTGAAAAACCTCAACGGTCGCTACGAGCAGATGCTGGGCGTCAAGACCGAGCCGCCGGTGCCGATGGTGACGGGTTTGGCCATCACCGACGCGCGCGGTCCATTTGCGCGATCGCGCCTGCTGAACATCGGCGCCGCCAAGGGCATTCACGTCGGCAACCCTGTGCTGAGCGAACACGGCCTGGTCGGTCGCATCATGGGCGCTGCGGCAGGCAACAGCCGGATGCTGCTGCTGACGGACGTGGCTTCGCGCACCCCGGTCCTGGTCGAGCGCACCGACGCTCGCGCCATGCTGACCGGCGACGGCAGCGGCAGCCCCCGTCTGGACTATATCCGCGGCGCTGGCTCGGTGCAGGAAGGCGATCGCATCATGACTTCGGGCGACGGCGGCGGTTTCCCGCGCGGCCTGCCCATCGGCGTGGCCGCCAAGGGCGTCGACGGGACATGGCGCGTCAAGCTGTTCAGCGACCGCAGCGCCATCGACTATGTTCGAGTTCTGCTGTTCCAGGACTTCAGCCAACTGGCCGATCAGAACGCCTTGAACGCGGCGCCGCTGGCCAGCCTGGCCGCTGCGCCGCCGCCGACCCCAGCTCAGGCCGCGGCCATTCAAGACGTGGCGACCCGCCGCGCCGCCGCCGCTGCTGCGACGGCCGAACGGGTGCGCGCCGCCAACGCCGCGCCGCCGCCCGCGCCGGTCGCCGCTCCGGCCCCCGTCCCGGCCAGAACGCCGACAGCCGCCGCGGCGCGTCCTGCCGCCGTCCGTCCGGCGACGCCTCAACCGCGTCCCGTCGCCCCTCGACCCGCCGCCCCGGCGCCGCAGCCTGTCGCCCCCGCGCCCGACGCCGAGCCCACGCCTGCGGGAGCCGCAGAGTGAGACGGGCGATCACGGTCCGCGTCGTCGGCCCGCTGCAATGGATCGTCTATCCGGCCCTGATCGCGATTGCGGTGACGGTGCTGCTGGCTATTCCCTTTCGGCTGTTCGGCCTGAATCTGCCCGAGCCGGTCCTGCCGATCGTTCTGGCCTTTGCCTGGCCGCTGATCCGGCCGTCCATGCTGGCGCCCCTGGTGCTGTTCGGGTTGGGTCTGTTCCTCGACCTGTTCTGGGGCGGGACCCTGGGGCTGTGGCCGCTCAGCCTGCTGGCGGTCTATGGCGCCATTCTTCTGGCCTCGAACTTCCTGGCGGGCCAGGCGACCATCGTCCTGTTCGCTCTCTATGTCGCCTCGACGGGCTTCGCCTTCTTCCTGGCCTACATGATCACTACCCTGAGCCTGGGGAATGCGCCGAGCATCCTCGCTGTTCTGGGTCAGGTCGTGCCGACGCTGCTGCTTTTCCCCCTGGCCGACTGGCTGATCCAGCGGTTTGACGACGCCGACGTGCGCTTCCGATGAGCAGCGAACCCCATATCTTTTTCTCGGACGTCAATGAGCGGCAGGGGTCCTTCCTGCGGCGGACCTTCCTGCTGGGCGGGGGGATGGCCTTGGGCACGGTGGCCTTGGTCGGGCGGCTTGCGCAGTTGCAGATCGTCAAGGCCGAGGAATACGCCACCCTTGCCACCAACAACCAGTTCAACTTCCGTCTGGTCCCGCCGCCGCGCGGCCTGATCAAGGACCGTAACGGCGTCACCATCGCCGGCAACCGGCCCAGTTTCCGCGTCCTGGTCGTGCGTGACGAGACCAAGGATCTGGATCAGACCCTGGATCTGCTGGGCCAACTTCTGCCGGATACGCTGGAGCGTCGGCGCACCATCATCCGCGAGGTCAACGCCGCGCCGCGGTTTTCGCCGGTGCCGGTCAAGAGCGACCTGACCTGGGAGGAGTTCTCCAAGGTCAATCTGCACGCGGCTGAATTGCCGGGCGTCATGGCCGACATGAACGAGGCCCGTTACTATCCCTTCGCTGGCGCCTACGCCCACGTGATCGGCTATGTGGCCAAGGTGTCGGATCGCGACGTCAAGGCGATCCGCGACAAGGGCGAGCAGCCGCCCTCCATCCTGTTCAACCCCGGCTTCCGCATCGGCCGTCAGGGCATCGAAAAGGCGCTGGACACTGATCTGCGCGGCGAGGCCGGCGGCAAACGCGTCGAGGTCGACGTGCGGGGCCGCGTCGTGGCCGAGGATGCGGCCGGGTCCAAGGCGCCGATCCAAGGCTCCGAGGTCATGCTGACCCTGGACAACGATGTCCAGAACCGGGCGCTGGAGGTCTTTGGCGAGGAGTCCGGCAGTTGCGTCGTCATGGATGTGCGCAACGGCGACATCCTGGCCATGGTCTCGTCGCCGTCGTTTGATCCCAACCTGTTCGTCTCGGGCGTGCCGTCCAAGGTCTATCGCGCCCTGGCCGACTATGAGCGGCGACCGCTGCTGGACAAGGCGCTGGGCGGCACCTTCGCTCCAGGCTCGACGTTCAAGCCGGTCGTCGGTCTCGCGGCCATGAAGCGGGGCTGGGACCCCAATCGTCGCGTGGTCTGCAATGGCAGCTTCTTCTTGGGCCGGCGTTTCGCCTGTCTGGGACGGCATGGGGCGCTGGACCTGCGCGGGGCCATCAAGGCTTCGTGCAACGTCTATTTCATGACCATCGCGACCGAGTTCGGACCGGACGCGATCGCCGAGACGGCGCGCGAAATGGGCTTTGGTCAGACCTTCGACATCGGCCTGACCGGTCAGAAGGCCGGCCTGGTCCCGGACCGTGAGTGGCGGCGCCGGAACCCGGTGCGCGGCGACGGAAAATGGTATCCGGGCGAGACGCCCAGCTATGGGATCGGGCAGGGCGCGCTGAACGTCAACGCCCTGCAACTGGCGGTCTATACCTCTCGCATCGCCAACGGGCAGAAGGCGGTGACGCCGCGTCTGATCAAGTCGGTCGGCGGGGTTGAACAGACGGCGGGCACGGCCTTCGCCGACCTGCCGTTTGATCCCGCCCTGTTGAAGGTGCTGCGCGACGGCATGGAGGCCGTGACCGACGTGGGGGGCACCGGTTTCCGCAACAGTCAGTTGGGCCTCGGCGCCGTGCGCATGGCCGGCAAGACCGGCACGGCCCAGGCCCAGAACTATGGCGCTGGGTCGCGCAAGGGCGCGGGGCGACCGTGGGCCCAGAAGGACCACAACCTGTTCATCGCCTATGCCCCGACCGACAACCCGCGCTACGCGGTGTCGGTGATCGTTCAGCACGGTGGTCTGGGCGGCGGCACGGCTGGCGCCCCGCGCGCCCGCGAAGTCATGAAGGTCGCCCTGCTGAAGGACCCGGAAATCCGCGCCCGCATCGAGCAGGCCGGTTTTGAGGCACCCGAGGACGCTGGCGCCCGCGAGGCCGAAGCCCGCGGCGAGCCCGTGGATGCGCTGCCCTTGGATACGCCCGCCGTCGACGTCGCCGCGCCCCCGCCGGAGCCTGCCCAGTGACTGCTTCCGCCCTGACCCGTCCCGGCGAACGCGACCGGATCTCCAGCAAGCTGGCTGAGCTGGACTGGCGCGTCATCGGCCTGTTGTGCGTCCTGGCGGGCATTGGCACGGCCATGCTGTATTCGATCGCGGGCGGCAGTTGGTCGCCCTGGGCGTGGAAGCACCTGCTGCGCTTCGGCGTCCTGCTGGTGGCGATGATCGGCCTGGCCATGGTCCACCCGAAATGGTGGTTCCACGCAGCCTATCCGGTTTACGGCCTGCTGCTCTTCATGGTGCTGCTGATCGAATTCACGCCGATGGGCTATGTGGCCGGGGGCGCGAAGAACTGGCTGAATCTGGGCTTCATCCGCATCCAGCCCGCCGAGTTCATGAAGATCGGCCTCGTTCTGGCGTTGGCCCGTTGGTACCACGGCCACTCAGCTCAGGACGCTCGCTGGTCGTGGAAGCTGTTGTTCCCGCTCGGGATGATCGGCGTGCCCTTCCTGCTGGTGGCCAAGCAGCCGGACCTGGGCTCGGCCATGATCATCGGCCTGACCGGGGCCGCCGTCATGTTCATGGCCGGGCTGAGCTGGCGCGTCATCGCCGCCGCCGCCGCCGCCGCCGTGGCGATCATCCCGCCCTTCGTCATGTTCGTCATGCACGACTATCAGCGCAACCGCGTCCTGACCTTCCTGAACCCCGAGGCCGACCCTTCCGGCACCGGCTACAACATTATCCAGTCCAAGATCGCCCTGGGATCGGGCGGCCTGCTGGGCAAGGGCTATGGCCTGGGCAGCCAGAGCCAACTGGAGTTCCTGCCGGAACGCCACACCGACTTCATCTTCTCGACCGTGTCCGAGGAGTTCGGCTTCCTCGGCTCCTTCACCGTCCTGGCCTGTTATCTGGCGCTGATCCTGATCTCGCTGCGGATCGCGGCCTTGTCGCACAGCCATTTCGGCCGCATCAGCGCGGCGGGCATGACGGCCTTCCTGGCCCTGTTCGTGCTGATCAACGGGGCCATGGTGATGGGGCTGGCGCCGGTCGTGGGCGTGCCCATGCCGCTGCTGTCCTATGGCGGCTCGACCATGATGACGGTGATGATCGGCTTTGGCCTGATCCTGTCCACCCACGTGCACCGCTATGTCGAACTGCCGAAGGGGCAGGGGCTGTTCTGATCGCGGTTTCAGGCGTTAGGCTGTGGCCATGACCGACAAAGCGCCCGAACCCGCCGCCATCCCCAAGGCTGATCCTTCGATGTTCTCGGACTGCGGCGACACGCCCTGTCCGCAGCCGGTCATGGCCGACCCGAAAAACGAGGCGGCGGTCCTGGCTGAGGGCGTGCGGATGCGCAACAACCCCGCCGAATGGGCCTTCGTGCGCCTGTCCAAGTTGATCGAGGAGTTCGAGGCCAAGCTGGACAAGGACGAGGAGATTGGCGCCCGCGTCGTCGGCCTGCCGGGCGAAGGCACCATGCAGATCGTCGACGTCGGCTTCTGGGGGCCGGACCTGATCATCTTCTTCGGCCGCAACGCCGACGGCAAGCCGGTCCGTCTGATCCAGCACTATACCCAGATCAATGTGGTGCTGGCCGCGATCAAGAAGCCGGAGGAGCGCGAGGCGCGCCGCATCGGCTTCCAGCTCAATGAAATGGTGATGAAGACCAATCCCGCGCCGACCGCCGCTGCGACTGCGACGGGCGGCGCGGGCGGTGCGATTTAGAGGCTTGCCGCCCAGTCCGTTCCCTTGATCAGGCTGTCGATGATGCCGGGTTCGCTGGAGGCGTGGCCGGCGTCGCCGACGATGTCCAGCTTGGCCTCGGGCCAGGCGCGATGCAGGGCCCAGGCGCCGGAGATCGGCGTGACCACGTCAAAGCGGCCCTGGGCGATCCAGCAGGGGATGTGGCGGATGGTGTCGATGTTCTCGAGAATCCAGTTCTCGCTGTCGAAGAAGCCGCCGTTGGTGAAATACCAGTTCTCGATCCGGGCGAAGGCCACGGCGAACTCGGGATCGGCGAACTTGTCGGGCTTGCCCGAGGGGCCTTGCACGCTGACCGTCTCGCCCTCCCAGGTGGACCAGGCCACGGCGCAGCGGTTGCGCTCGGCGATGTCGTCGCCCAGCAGGCGCTTATTGTAGGCGGCCATCAGGTCGCCGCGCTCGGCCTCGGGGATGGGGGCCAGGAAACGCTCCCAGGCGTCGGGGAAGATCATCGAGGCGCCGTCCTGATAGAACCAGTGCAGCTCTTTCTTGGTCAGCAGGAAGATGCCGCGCAGGATCAGGGCCAGGCAGCGATCCGGGTGCTTGATGGCGTAGGTCATCGACAGGGTCGAACCCCAGGACCCGCCGAACACCACCCACTTGTCGATGCCCAGTTGCTCGCGCAGGCGCTCGATGTCGGCGACCAGATCCCAGGTAGTGTTGTTTTCTAGCGAGGCGTTGGGGCGCGACAGGCCGCAGCCGCGCTGGTCGAACATGACGATGCGGTATTTGGCGGGATCGAAGTAGCGGCGCATCCCCGGATTGACCGCGCCGCCGGGGCCGCCGTGCAGGACGATGACCGGCACGCCGTGAGGATTGCCGCTTTCCTCGTAATAGATCTCGTGGATGCTGTCGGTCTGCATCCAGCCCGAGGCATAGGCTTCCAACTCGGGATAGAGGTCGCGGCGCAGGGTGTCGGTCACAGGAAATGCCATGTCAGAAATGAGGGGTTTTGAGTTTGGTCAGTCAGGCGTTGAAGTTGTGTGAGCGGAACGCGGCGACGGCCAGCACGATCCAGCCGGCGATCATCAGGGTCCCGCCGATCGGAGCGACAGCGCCCATGACGGGCAGGCTGAGAAGGCCGATCATGGCCAGGGCCAGGCTGAAGATCAGTCCGCCGCCGACCGCCAGCCAACCGGCGATCCGGGCTGTCTTGCCGCCGCTTGCCCAGGTGGCGCAGACCACGGCCAGGACGGCGTGGACCATTTGATACTGGGCGCCCGTGGTCAGCAGGCTCTTGATCGCCGGCCCGGCGCCGTGGGCGGCGAAGGCGCCGAGCGCGACGGCCATGGCGCCATTGAAGGCGGCGAAGACGAGCAGGTTGCGATCGAGTCTCATGGCCTAATGTCTAGACTACAACTTCGCGGGAGTCTGCTATCGCAGCGGCGATGAAATCCGCCCCCCGCATGGCCCTGCAATACGTCCTGCTGTTCGGCGCTAGTGGGGTGACGCTGCCGTTCGCGGGGCTGTGGTTTCGCTCCCAGGGATTGAGCGGAGCCGAGATCGGCGCCCTGCTGGCCATCCCCATGCTCGGGAGGGTGGTGACCGGGCCGCTGCTGGCGGTCTGGGCCGACGGGTTCAAATACAGGCGCACGCCCATCGCCTTGCTCGGGCTGGCGATGGCCCTGGGCTATGGCGGGGCGGGCCTGGTTCATGGATTCGTCGCCTGGGCCGTCTGCTGGTTCGTCGGGGCCACGGCGGCGGCGGCGCTGATCCCGCTCAGCGACGTGATGACCCTACGGGTGGCCAAGCGCGACGGCTTTCCCTTCTCCCTGCCGCGCGGTTGCGGTTCGGCGGCTTTTGTTGTGGCCAATGTCGCCATGGGGGCGCTGCTGACGCGGGTCTCGCCTGACGCTGTCGTCGTCTGGATCGGCACGGCGGCGCTGCTGATCGCGGTGACGGCCTGGCGCGTTCTGCCCGCCGAGCCAGTCACTGAGGGTCCGCGCGTGCCGGGGCTGGAACGCTTCAAGGGACTGGGGCGGCTGGTGGTCGATCCTGTCTTCATGACCGCCATCTTCGCCGTCGGCGCGGTGCAGGCGGCGCACGCCTTCTACTACGGCTTCTCGGCCATCGCCTGGAAGGCGCAGGGCATTCCCGAGAGCATGACCGGCCTGCTGTGGGCCTTTTCCGTCGTGGTCGAGATCGGCTTCATGTGGGTGGTCGAGCCGTGGCGGCGACGCGCCGGCATCGGGCCGTGGCTTATGCTGTTGGTTGGCGCTGGCGCGGCGGTCCTGCGCTGGACCCTGATGGCGTTCGCGCCTCCGCTCTGGGCGCTTTGGCCTCTTCAGACCCTGCATGCGCTGAGCTTCGCCGCCACCTATCTGGCCGGGGTGCAGATCGTCGAACGCCTGTCTCCGCCGGACAATCACACGGCGGCCCAGACGCTGAGTTCCGTGGTGTCGGCCGGGGTGCTGATCGGACTGGCGACCGCGGCCTCGGGGCCGCTGTATGACGCCTTCGGCCTCAAAGGCTATCTGGCGATGGCCGGGTTGGCGTTCACAGGCGGGCTGGTCGGTCTGGTTCTCCAGTCGCGGCTGTCGAAAGCCCAGGCCTAGAGGGCCACGTCTTGAGGGTCAGGCGGCGCTGGAGCGGGGCAGGGGCGCCAGGTGGCGCGCAATGACCGAGGCCGCCGTCTTGACTGCCGCCTGCACCTTGGCGCTGGGCGCATCGGAGGGCGCGCGGATCAGGCCGATGGCGGGGGAAGCCGCGCCGTCCGGCAGGTCGTTCAGGATGCGATACAGGATATAGCTGCCGGCGTCCTCTTCGGCGTCCGAAGCGGCCAGGGCGCTCAGGCCCGCCGCGGCGAGGTCGCGAACGATCTCGGCGGTGGGGGCGGTGGCGCGCACGACTCCGGGCCCAGTGTGGTCCAGACGGTCGCTGCGGTCGAGGCAGCGGTTCTCCGCCCGCATCTGAAGACGGAAGGCACCGGGGTGGGCGGTGCGGCCGACCAGCAGCAGAGCCCCGCATTCGCCGCTGGCGATCATGGCGCTGAGTTGCGCGGCCAGGGCTTCGGTCGAACTCGAGCCGGGCACAGGCAGGGTGCGGGCGCCGACCGGGTTCCACGGATCGCCAGACAGGTCTTCGACCGGGTCCCAGGCGGTGAAGTTCGGGTCCCAGGCGCAGATGGCGATGGCGGGACGTCGATCGGGGCGAAGCCCGGTTTCCATATCCTGCAAGGAATCCACCCTGTGTGACACTAACGCGACGGCGGCCGGAACGGTGCGGTCAAACCCGGCGGAAGGTCAAGCCCGCTGGGGTGAAATACGACAGCTTTGCGGCAGGCCCTAGCCCAGATCGCCGATGGCGGCGTCCAGCAGCATGAAGGCGCGGCCTTCGTCCGTGGCCAGACGAGCTTGGACGTCATGGGCGTCGCCCCGACGCGCATGGTCCTGCATTTCCAGCCCGAAGGCGCGGACATAGGCGTCCGCGTCGGCGCGCAATTCGGCGTCGGCCAGAATGCGGCGTGAGACGCTGCGCACGGCGGCAGGCGCAACCCGGCGCACGATCTGGCGGGCGCGATCCGGTTCCTGCAGGGCCAGGGCGCGGGCGGCTTCCTCGATGCGGGCGCGCGGCAGAAGGGCGTTGGGATCGACCCCCATGCGGCGGATGGCGGCCGTGACACGGTTGGCCAGGGCGGCGGCGTCCACGGGCGCGGCCACAGCGGCGGGCACGGGAGCATCCAGTTCCAGCGGCGCTTCGTGGCCCGCGACTGTCTCGCCCAGATCGTTCCAGTCCAGCGGCTCGTCCTTGGCGGGCGGGGGCGGCGCATCCTCGGTTGGCTCCAGCCGCAGGCGTCCGCGCAGGCCGAATCCGCGGTCGTCCGCGGCCTTGGGTTCAGGCTTGGGTTCAACGGCGCGCGGCTTGTATCGGGGCGTTTCTGGGGCGGCGGCGCTCAACAGGGGCTCGCGGCGACGGCTGGCGGGGGTGTCGCCCGACACCACGCCCATGACGCGGACGGCCTCGGTCAGCATTTCGTAGTTGCGGCGCACGCGATCTTGGAAGCCGGTTTCCAGAGCCTCGGTGTCCTCGGCGGCCTTTTTCGAGGCGGCGGACAGGGCGGCCAGGCCGTGCTCGACCGAGGCGCGCACGGCGTCCACACGGGCGGCGGCCTCCTGGGGCAGGCGATCGGCGCGCGCGTCCATTTCGGCGACGGCATGTTCGACCTGGGTCAGGGCTGCGGTCATGCGTTCCAGGGTGCCTTCCAGCCGCTCGACGACCTTCTCGCCGGTCAGATCCACCATGTCGGCGGTCTGATTGACGATCTTGCGGGCGCCGTCGATGCGGGCCTCGGCGGCTTCGTCGGCCTTCTGGGCGGCGTCGAAGAGGGATTCGCCCAGGCGGTCGGCGCGGATCTGGGCCTGTTCGATGGCGGCGGCGGCGGCGGCGCGCTGGTCCTCGGCGGTGGCCTGCAGGGCGGACAAGGCGCGGCGGGTCTCCTCGACCAGAAGGTCGCGGGCCTCGGCGGCCAGGGCCTCGAAGCGGTCCAACGCCAGCTTTGTGGCGTGGTCGAAGCCGTCGGCCTCGCGCTGCGACAGGTCCACCAGGGCGCGGAACTGATCGGTCACGGCCTCGACCTGAGCCTTCAGGGCGTCGCTGACGTCGCCGGTTGTCTGGTTCAGTTCGCCGGCGGCGGTGCGGGTCAGGGATAACTGCTCGGTGAACTGGGCGCGCTGGCTCTCGATCTGAGCCGAGAAGTCTTCCTGATCGGTGCGCAGGGCGTAGGCGGCGGTGACCAAAGAGGCGCGTTGCTGGCTCAGGCCTTCCTCGACGGACTGGATCTGTTCGGCCACACCGGTTCCGGCGGTTTCCAGGCGCAGGGTCTGGCGGGCCAGGTCGTCGGCGGCGGCGCGGGCGGCGTCCTGAGCCTCGTTGGCGGCGGCGGCGAGGTCGGCGGCGCGGGCGGCCAACGCGGCCTCGGCTTCGCGCAGTTGGGTCTGGGCCAGGTCGGAGGCGTCCACCACCATGCGCGACTGGCGCTCGACGGCGTCGACGACGCCGGTGGCCTGGCTGTCAAGTTGCACGCCGAGGGCGCCCATCTGCTCACGTTCGCGGCCAAGTTGATCGGTCAGGCGACGGGCGGTGCGGCCCGCACTTTCGGCGGCCTCGTTCAGGCGGACGGTTTCCTGGGCAAGGGCCTCGCGCAGCAGGGCCATGTCGTTGCGGGCGCGTTCGGCGGCCAGGGCCGCCTGATCGATGTCGCCACGCAGGCTGGTCAGCACCTGTCCGGTCTGGTGGGCGGCCAGGGCGGTCGGCCCGACCAGGGCCTCGGCCATGTCGCGGGCGCGGCGGGTTTCCAGCGCCAGGCTGGCGCCTTGACGCACGGCGTGCGCCAGCATGATCGCCAGACCGGCCGGGGCCAGGGCGATCAGGGCGTAGACGGCCAGACGCAGGGGCTCCAACGCTACGGCGCCCGACCCGAACTCATAGGCGAACCAGGAGGCGACGCCGCCGATCCACAGGGCTGAGGCCAGACCGGCGATCAGATAGGCGTTGCCGCCGGACTTCAGCGCGGGGGCGCGGCGAGACGCAACGGAGGCTGGAGGCGCAGCGTCCTCGACGACGGCGGGCGGCGCATCGGCGGACACGGCCAGAGGCGGCAGGTCCGGGGCGTTTTCGGCCTGAAGCAGGGCGGCGGCGCGTTCATCGGCCAGGCGTTGTTCTTCCAGCAGGCGGCGGCGGCGACGTTCGGACATGGGCTTGTCAGGCGCGGGCGGCAGCGAAAGCTCTGCGTCGAATTCGACGGGCGTCTCGTTCAAGCGTTCGTCGTCTGCGCCCATGATGGGGGCGGATTCTTCGAGACCTTCGCCGGGTTCCGGGTCGGTCAGGTTGAGCGGCGGCCGATGGCTGGACTTCATGGGGCGTCGATCTCGTTCACTATTCGCCGGATACGCGGCGAGGGCGCGCGGAGATTGGACCCTAACGGCTTGATCCGGTCGCGCAAAGGCTGGCGGCAGGGGATTTCATGGGAAGAGCGGGGATGATCGCCTGGCGATCGTCCGTTCAGCAGTCGCTGGGGGGCGCGACCGCGATGGTCGAGGCAGGCGCTTCCTTGCAGTCCTGCACGCGCTGAATTTCGCGTTCGGAATGGCGCGGAGCATGCAAATCGACGCCGAATTGCGACAACGCCGCCGCAGCGAGCATCGCAATCAGGCCAGCCAGCATATCCAGCAGCATTTGCATACGCCCATCATGACAGAATGGGGCCTCATTGTGAAGCGTCACCATTGAGTAGGATTCGTGGAACGAAAACTGCTGGAGCGTCACTGTATCAACGGGCGTGTAGCGGATCGTCACGCGAATCAGACAGCTATGGCGGAATGCATCAACCGGGCGACACCTATGACGGCAGCCTGCTCGAACCGGGGCGCGACTGCTGGCGCGTGGCCACGGCGGACCGCTTTACGCCCTTGATGGAGAACAACGCCTATTTCGACGCGCTCGCGTCGTCGTTACGCAAGGCGAAGAAGTCGATCGTCGTTCTGGGCTGGCAGTTCGATCCGCGGACACGGCTGGACCCCGAGTCTCCATTGACCGACCATCGTGGCGAGATCGGCCATCAACTGCGAATGCTGGTGCGCGAAAAGCCGGATCTGGATGTGCGGCTGCTGATCTGGAAGTCGCCGCTGCTGATCGCCGCCTCTCAGGGCTTCTATCCGCATCGGGCGCAGCGGTGGTTCAGGAAGCGCACGGTCGAGTTCCGCCTCGATAAGCCTGGCATACTGGGCGCCTGTCACCATCAGAAGGTGATCATCATCGACGACAAGGTGGCCTTCTGCGGCGGCGGCGACATCGCAACGGATCGTTGGGACACGGCAGAGCATCTGGACAACGATCCTCGCCGTTGCCAGCCCTCGGGCGTGTTCAGCGCCCCTCGGCATGAGGTGATGAGCGTCATGGACGGGGCGGCGGCCCGTGCCCTGGGCGATCTGGCGCGCGAGCGCTGGTTCCGGGCCACCTGGGAGCGCACCGCGCCGGATGAAACCGATGACGACCCTTGGCCCGATGGCGTCGAGCCGGCCCTGACCGACGTGCCGGTGGGGATCGCCCGCACGGAGCCGCGCGTGCGTGGACGACCCGAGGTGCGTGAGAACGAGGCCCTGCATCTGGCGGCCATCCGCCGGGCGAAGCGTCTGATCTATCTTGAGAACCAGTATTTCACCTCTCCCGTCATCGCCGCCGCCCTGGCCGAACGGCTGGCCGAGCCAGATGGGCCGGAGATTGTCCTGGTCTCGACCGGACGCAGCCCCAGTTGGTTCGACGGCCTGACGATGGACACGGCCCGCGCCGAGGTCCTGTATCGGCTGGAGCAGGCCGATCGCTACAACCGCTTCTTCGCTTTCAGCCCCCGCACGATCGAGGGCGAGCGCATCATCGTCCATGCCAAGATGTCGATTATCGACGACCGGCTGCTGCGCATCGGCTCGACCAATCTGAACAACAGATCCCAGGGCCTAGACACCGAGTGCGACGTGGCCGCCGAGCCGACGACCGAGGCTGGGCGTGAAGTGGTTCGCCGTTTTCGCCAGCGTTCCATCGGTCACTTCATCGGCGTCTCGGGCGAGGACTTCGCGCAGGCCGAGGCCATCATGGGCTCGGTCGGGCAGGCGGTTCTGACCTTCGGCTCGGACCGGATGACCCTGCTAGGCTCGACGCCGCCGTCGGCGGTCGAGCGGATGATCGCCGAGTGGCAACTGGGCGATCCGGCTTCCTCAATGGATGCCTGGCGGCCGTGGAAGCGGTTGAACCGCTCGCATCGGCCCAAGCTGACAGGGCCTCAGGCGGGAGTCTGAAACTCGAAGTCGATGGCCAGGGGCAGGTGGTCCGAAGCCGTGCGCGCCAGCGGGTGCAGGGGGGTCATGGCGCCCGTCACCCGGATTTCGGGGCTGACGAAGCAGTGGTCGATACGGATGGCGGGGAAGCTGGACGGGAAGGTCTTCACCGAAGGCTTCAGCCCCAGTTCGCGCTGGGCGTCGGTCAGCCGCCGGGTCAGGGCGTGATAGGGGCGGGTGATCGAGGTGGCGTTGAAGTCGCCGGTCAGGATGGTCGGCCCGATGCAGGCCGGATCACCCAGCCAGTCCTGTCCGACCAGAGCCGCCGCCTGTAGTCTCTGTTCACGCGGCACCAGGCCCAGATGGGTGTTGAAAACATTGAGGATCACCCCGTCGAAGTCGATAGCCGACCACAGGGCGCCGCGCGGCTCCAGCCCCCGCAGATTCGGCAGGGTCGGTAGGGCGGCGGCGCGAATCAGGCGCTCGGGCCGCGCCGTCAGGATGGCGTCGCCATAAAGCTCGGCCTCGATGGTCATGGCCGGATGGAAGCGGAAGCCCATCGACAGGCGCTCGGCTATGGCGTGGGCCTGATCGACGCCGTTGGTGCGGGCGCGGCCGACGTCCAGTTCCTGCAGGCAGACGATATCCGGTTCCAGCTCGGCGATGACGGCGGCGATGCGGGCCACGTCCAGCTTGCGGTCGACGCCGACGCAGCGGTGCACATTGTAGGTGACGAGTCTGGGCATGGGTCCTTGTCGGCGCGGTCGATCCCGCCGCCTGTCTAGCCGGTCTAGATGACAACCAGACGGTCGGGGACCTCGTTGGTATCAGCGGGCCGGGGCGGAAACCGTTCCGCCAGAACCTGACCGCACAGGGCGATGGCCTGCTGCATGCCTTCGACCGGTTGGTCGCGGCGCAGGGCGGAAGTCAGGGCGGCGACGGCGTCGGCCCAGACCTCGGGGCTGACGCAGGCGTGGATGCCCTCGTCGGCGATGACCTCGACCTGATGATCGGCCAAGGCGGCGAAGATCAGCACCCCGGTCCGCGCCTGGGTCACGTGCAGGCCGTGGGCCAGGAACTGCTGCATAGCCGCACGTCGGACGCGGGTGCGGCGCAGGGGAGCGGGCGTCAGCCACCGCCGCACGACCGGGATCAGGGTCAGCAGAAAGACGCCGAGGAAGACGGCCGCTTGCACCAGGGCGTAGGCGGCCAGGGCCTGTCCGATCTCGACCTCGCGCGCGGCGGCGTGGGCCGCCTGCCAGTCGGCGCTGCCCAGGTTGCTCAGATTGGGCAGCCAGTGCGCGCCGAAGCCCAGAGGGATCAGGGCCAGGGGCAGCAACAGGGCCGCCGCCGCCGCCCAGGCCAGGCTGACGTCGCGATAGGAGGACACCTGCCGCGCCACGACGCAGAAGATCTCGCCCGAGGTGTTTTCCTCGGCGCGGGCGATGGCCTCGGCGACGCGGGCGTGATCTTGCTGAGTGAACTGCATCACCATCCCCCCGAGGCGCCGCCGCCGCCGAAGCCGCCGCCGCGACGCCGTTTGCCGCCCGCAGCAGCACCCACCAGGCTGATGAACAGGAAGAAGAAGATCAGGAAGATGATCAGGGCGGGCAGGATCGGCTTTTCGCGCTCGGTGGCCGCGCTTTTCGCTTCGGCGGCGCGGGCCTGGGCCTCGGCCGGATCGGCGGTCAGTTGCACGATGATGGCGTCGGTCCCGGCGATGATGCCCGCCGCATAGTCGCCGGTACGGAAGGCCGGCAGGATGTCGTTGCGAATGATCATGGAGGAATAGGCGTCGGTCAGCACGCCCTCCAGGCCATAGCCGACCTCGATGCGCACCTTGCGTTCGTTCGGCGCGACGATCAGCAGCGCGCCGCCGTCGTTTTCCTTCTGTCCGATGCCCCAGTGACGACCCAGTTGATAGCCGAAGTCCTCGATTTCCTGATCCTGTAGCGAGGGCAGGGTGACGACCACCAACTGATCGCCGGTCTGCTGTTCCAGCGTGGCCAGCTTGCCGGTCAGGGCCTGTTCCTGTTCCGGGCTCAGAAGTTGGGCGTCATCGACCACCCGCCCCGTTAGCGCGGGGAACTGGATCTCGGCGGCCAGGGCGGGCAGGGCCGTTACCCACAGGGCGAGGCCGAGCAGCAGCGCCGGGATCACTCCCGGCGCGCGCCTGTCCCTCATGATGAGGGCGGAAGGGGTCATGCCGATCTGATCAGGCCGCCGGAGCCGGAGCAGCGGCGGGGGGCGTCGAACCGGGCGCGGCGCCCGGAGCCGTCGCGGGCGCGCCGCCGCCGGGTTGAGCGCCTGGAACGCCGAGGTTGAAGTTCACCGTCGGGGCGCTCTGAGCCTCGGCGGTGGCGGTGAACAACTGCATGGGCTTCGATCCGCCATGCAGGGTCTTGGCCCAGATCACGCTCGGGAAGGTGCGCAGGGTGGTGTTGTAGTCGCGCACGGCCTCGTTGTAGTCGCGGCGCGCCACGGCGATGCGGTTTTCCGTGCCTTCCAACTGCGACTGCAGGGTCAGGAAGTTCTGATTGGCCTGAAGCTGGGGATAGGCCTCGACCGTCACCAGCAGCCGCGACAGGGCCGACGACAGCTCGCCCTGGGCCTGTTGATATTGCTGGAAGGCGGCGGCGTTATCGAGGTTGGAGGCGTCGATGTTGACGCTGGTGGCCTTGGCGCGGGCCTCGATCACCTGGGTCAGGGTGGTGCGTTCCTGAATGGCCGCGCCCTGAACAGTGGCGACCAGGTTCGGCACCAGGTCCGAGCGGCGCTGATACTGGCTCTGGACGTCGGCCCAAGCCGCCTCGGCCCGTTCCTGCTTGGTCGGAATGGTGTTGTAGCCGCAGGCTCCCACGGCGGGGGTCAGGACGACGACGGCGGCGACAGCCGCGAGACGGGGCGAGAATCCAGCCATGAAGCTCCTCCGGCGATCACAATGACCGCTGATCCGGTAAAGACTATCGGAGCGGAAAGGCTCCGCTTCAAGGCTGGATTTTTAGCTTGATCTCAGGGGGGCGCCTCAGCTGTTCAGATCTTCCGGCTCCACGCCCGCCGCGCGACAGGCGGCGGTGTAGGTGTTGGCCAGCAGGCAGGCGATGGTCATGGGGCCGACGCCGCCCGGAACGGGGGTGATGCGGCCCGCAACCTCGACCGCTTCGGCAAAGTCCACGTCGCCGACGACGCGGGTCTTGCCCTCGGCGGCCTTGACCGGGTCCTTGGAGGGGACGCGGTTGATGCCCACGTCGATGACGGTGGCGCCGGGCTTGATCCAGTCGCCCTTGATCATCTCGGGACGACCGACAGCAGCCACCAGGATGTCGGCGGTGCGGCACAGGGCGGGCAGGTCGCGGGTGCGCGAGTGGGCCACGGTGACGGTGCAGCTTTCGCCCAGCAGCAGTTGCGCCATCGGCTTGCCCACGATGTTCGAGCGGCCGACGATGACGGCGTTCAGGCCCGACAGGTCGCCCAACTGGTCTTTCAGCATCATCAGGCTGCCCAGGGGGGTGCAGGGGATCATGCCCGGCAGGCCGACCGCCAGGCGCCCGACGTTGACGACGTGGAAGCCGTCCACGTCCTTGTCCGGGTCGATGGCGCCGAGGACGGCGGCCGAATCGATATGCTTGGGCAGGGGCAGTTGCACCAGGATGCCGTGGATGCCCGCGTCGGCGTTCAGCGCCGCGATCAGGGCCAGCAGCTCCTCCTGGGTCGTCGTGTCGGGCAGGCGGTGGGTGTCGGAGCGCATCCCGGCCTTCTGCGTCGTCTCGCCCTTGTTGCGGACGTAGATCTGGCTGGCGGGGTCCTCGCCGACGATGACCACGGCCAGGCCCGGCTTGACCCCGTGGGTCGTTTCCAGCCGCGCGGCGGCGGCGGCGACGCGCTCGACCAGGGTCAGCGAGAAGGCCTTGCCGTCGATCAGCGAGGCGCGTGCGGGTTCGTCAGCCATAATCGGCTCCATTCGTCGGGAACTGGAAAGCGTGGCCGCGATTTACAGCCGCTACGGTTCGGCGTCTATGATAGCGCCAGCAAAGAGGTTTTCATGCGTCATTCTCAGTTCGGGGCCCTGTTCGGGGCCGTCAGCGCTATCGCCCTGCTGTCGTCCGGCTCCGTTTCCGCCCAATCCTCGGCATCGGCGGCGACCGACATCCGCATAGGCGCCGAGGTTCGCGGACGGCTTGAGGAAGGCGACGCCCGCACGCGCGGAAACGAGGCCTATCGCTACGACGACTATCGCGTTCAACTCCGCGCCGGCCAGCGGCTGCAGGCTGAACTGCGCAGCAGTGACTTCGACGCCTATCTGGCGGTCTATGCCGAGGGTCGCACCACGGGCGAGCCGCTCGCTTCCGATGATGACGGCGCCGGCAGCGGCATGAACGCCCGCCTTCGCTTCACGCCGGAAAGCGACGGCGTCTATATCGTGCGCGCGCGGCCCTTCTCCGGGCTGGAGACCGGGGCCTACACCCTGGCGCTCAGCGAGCGCGTGGCGCCGCGCCAGCCGCGGCCCGGCCGCATCTCTGTCGGCGACTATGCGAACGGCCGTCTGACCAGCGGTGACGCCGAGGACGAAGACGGCAAGACGTTCGACGCCTATGCCTTCCGGGCGAACGCCGGCGATCGGGTGGCGATCTTGCTGGAATCCGACGACTTCGATCCGGTGGTCCGGGTCGGGCGGATCGTCGGCGGCTCCTTCGTACAGGCGGCTCAAAATGACGACGGCGACGGCAAGGGGCTGAACTCCTACCTTGTCTTCACCGCGCCCCAGGCTGGCGAATACGTCATCCAGACGACTTCGGTCAGCGGCGACAGCGAGGGCGACTACCGTCTGACGCTGGAGCAGGGCCCCCCGGCCCCCGAGGCGCGCAGCATCGCGATCGGCGAGGAAGTCAGCGGCCGGTTGAGCGAAGACACTCCCAAGAGCGATTCCGGCTCTTCCGCCGATCTCTACCGTTTCACCGGCCGCGCGGGTCAGCGCGTAGCCATCAGCTTGAAGGCCGACGATTTCGATAGTTATCTCGAGCTATTCGACGTCAATCACAACAGCCTGGCCACCGATGACGACAGCGGCGGCGAGTTGAACGCCCGCCTGACCTTCGTCCTGCCCGAAGACGGCGACTATCTGATTGAGGCGCGCGGCTTCTCGGACGCCACGGGTAGCTATGACCTGAAGATCGAGGAGGTGGCCCCGCCGCCGCCGCCGACCGCACTCAGCTTTGGCGAGACGGTGCAGGGCGACCTGAAGGAAGGCGGCGCGACCGACGATCAGGGGCGGCTCTATGACGGCTACGCCTTCACGGGCACCGAAGGCCAGCGCGTCCAGGCCATCATGCGCTCGGGCGATTTCGACGCCCTGCTGCAGGTCGCCAAAGCCGGCGAGGAGTTCGAGGAACTGGCCTCCGACGACGACGGCCTGCGTCAGGGCACGGACGCCCGCCTGACCTTCACCCTGCCGGAAGACGGCGACTATGTGCTTCGCGCTCTGCCCTATTCCAGCAGCGGCAAGGGGCTGTATTCGCTGGAGTTCGCTGACCGTGGGCCGGAACCGGGGCCGGGCAGCCTGCTGGTCGGCTCGACCGCGCGCGGGAGCCTGTCCGAGGCCGACGCCATGAATGACGACGGGGTTTCCTTCGACGCCTACACCTTCAAGGCCAAGGCGGACGAGAAGCTACGCTTCACCATGATCTCCGCCGCATTCGATGCCGTGGTCGAGGTGGGCGAGGACAAGGACGGCGACTTCCGCAGCCTGGAAGAGGACGACGACAGCCTGTCGGATACCCATGCCCGCCTGGACTGGACCGCGCCGCGCGACGGAACCTATGTCGTGCGCGCCCGCAGTTTCGCCGCCGCTTCGACCGGCGACTATGTGCTGACGGTCGAGCGCCAGCCCTGACGGCCGATGGGGAGGGCGCGATGAGCGACGACCTGATCCTGGGCCGCAAGGATCAGCACCTGGACGTGGTGCTGTCCGGCGGCGGGCGTCACGCCCAGTCGTCGGGCTTCGACGACTGGCGTTTCGTCCATGAAGCCTTGCCGGATCTGGACCACGCCAAGATCGACCTGGGCGCCGACTTCCTGGGGCGGCGTCTGCAGGCGCCCCTCCTGATCAGCGCCATGACTGGCGGTCCCGCAAGGGCCGAGGCCATCAATGCCCGTCTGGCCGAGGCGGCTCAGCATCTGGGCATCGCCCTGGCGGTCGGCTCGCAGCGCGCCGCCATCGAAGGCGGGGCCAGCGGCGGGCTGGACCGCGCCCTGCGTGACCGGGCGCCGGACACGCCCATTTTGGCCAATATCGGCGCGGCCCAACTGACACGCGGGTTCGGGCTGGACGAGGCCAAGCGGGCGCTGGACATGATCGGGGCGGACGCCCTGGTGGTGCATCTGAATCCCCTGCAGGAAGCCTGTCAGCCCGAGGGCGACCGCGACTGGTGGGGCGTGGGCGCGGCGCTTCAGGCCTTGATCCGTGATCTGGACGCGCCAGTCATCGTCAAGGAGACGGGGGCGGGCATATCGGCCGTCACCGCCCAGCGCCTGATCGCCATGGGGGCGGCGGGCGTGGACGTGGCCGGGGCTGGGGGCGCCAACTGGGGCCTGATCGAGGGCGAGCGCGCGACCGATCCGGCGGACAAGGCCCACGCCGCCGCCTTCGCCGCCTGGGGCATCCCCAGCGCCCGCGCCATCGCCGAGGCCCGCAACGCCTTGCCCGACGCCCTGATCATCGGCTCGGGCGGGGTCCGCGACGGCGTCGATGTGGCCAAGGCTGTTCGCCTGGGCGCCGATGTGGTCGGCATGGCTTCGGGCGTCATTCAGGCCGCGACGGAATCCACCGAGGCGGTGATCGCCCATTTCCAGACGGTGATCCGGCAACTGCGGACCGTCTGTTTTTGCACCAACGCCGCCAGCGTGGCGGCCCTGAAACGCGTTCCCTTGCTAAGTGTAAAATAAATCAACTGTTTAGGCGCTCGCTTTAGGGCGCTGGTTCGGAACATCCACGGAGACTCCCCCTCTATGCGCACTCTTTTGATGACAACGGTCCTGGCCTCGGCCCTGGCGGTCGCCGGCGCCGCTTCGGCCCAGAGCACCATCCGCCCCGGCCAGACCATTCAGGGCAATTTCAGCGCCAAAGACGCCCGCATGGGCGACGGCTCGCACTACCGTTGCTACGTCATTCAGACCAACCCGGACGAGGCCTATACGGTCACGCTTAGTTCGTCTGACTTCGACACCTTCCTGTCGGCAGGGGCTGGCGCGGATTGCGACGACACCTCGGTGTCCAACGATGACGGCCCCGACATGGGCACCAACTCCCAGGTGCGTTTCGCCTCCAGCGGCGGTCTGTGGATCATCAAGGCCAACACCCTGAGCGAGGGTGAGACCGGCCGTTACGAGCTGCGCGTCTCGGCGGGCGAGCGCATCCGTCCGACCACCCAGGTCCTGCCGATCGCGGTCGGCGAAAGCCGTTCGGGCCGTCTGGAGTTCAGCGACCGCCGCGCCGACGACGGTTCTTTTTACGACTGCTACGCTCTGACGATCGCGCGGGCGGGCAGCGTGGCGGTCCGTCTCGATTCCGGGGACTTCGACGCCTATCTGGGCCTCTATGAGGGCCCTCAGTGCGACGGCGACTCTCTCGCGACCGACGACGACAGCGGCGGCGGCACCAGCGCCCAGATCGTCCAGACCCTGCGTCCGGGGACCTATTCGATCCGCGCCAACACGCTCGGCTCGGCGGAAGAGGGCGACTACACCCTCAGCGTCACCTCGCGCCGTTGATGTCGGCGGCGGCCCCGGTCGGAGCGATCGGGGCCGTCTCCGCGACGGCTTCCGGCAAGGGGCGGTCGAAGCCGAAGCTGTAGTCGTCGGGGTCCAGTCGCACGACCCGCGGCGCGGGTGCGGGCGCCGGCTCGCTGATCACCACCACGGACGGCAGGGCCAGGGGCGCGGTCGGTTCGACCCAGGCGCTGTCCAGCGCAGTCTCATCCGCGCCGTAGGGCGCCGGCGGCAGCATCCGCTCCGGGTCATGCTCATAACCGTCGCTAAGTTCGCCCACCGCCAGAATGGGGCTGGGCGCCAGTTCCGGCTCGATCGGGGCCACCACCTCCACATGGATCGAAGGGCCGCTGGGAGCGGGGCCGTGGGCGATTGAGGTCGAGCGCCACAGCATCCAGCCGCCGCCGAGCAGGACCGCCAGGCCTATCGTCGCGATTGTCGCCGTCGTCGCCTTCATCGTCATCCATCCGATCCTGACGCCTTCGCATCTGAAGCGCACGAATGACCGATAGGGTCCACGCCGTCAGTTGTCGCGATCAAAGGCGGCGACGGCCTCGCGCAAGGCCTGCGGGTCCGAGGCCGTCAGCAGGGGGCGCAGCGCCTCGAACTTGGCCTCGGGCCAGTCGTAGATGCGCAAGGACAGCAGCAGGGCCGTCGTCTCGGCGTCGAACCGCGTCCGTACCGGCTTGGCCGGATTGCCCGCGACGATGGTGTAGGGTTCCACGTCGCGCGTGACGATGGCGCCAGAGGCGACCACGGCGCCTTCGCCGATGGTGACGCCGGGCATGATCATGGCTCGCATCCCGATCCAGGCGCCGTCCTCGATGCGCGTGTCGCCCTTGCCGACATAGGCGTCGCCGATGACCTCCATGAAGGGGTAGAGGCTGAACCAGTCGGTGCGGTGGGTATGGTTGCCGCCCATCAGGATGACGGCCTCGGCGCCGATGCAGACATAGTCGCCGATATGCAGTTGATCGACCGGCCACTGGGATTCCCACGCGGCCAGACTGTAGGCGTCGCCATAGAGGTAACGCACGACGCTGGACTGGAAATCGCCGGTCCAGGCGTCGCTGTAATAGGAGTGCTGACCCCGCACATGGATGTTCGGGTTGGTCACGCTCTGGTGGAGATACTCCACCTTCGACCAGTGCTTGATGTCGTCCATGTGCGGGGCTTGGCCGAGATCTAGGCCGAGGGCAGCAGGTCGCCGGCGAAGGCGCGGTAACGACCGGCCCGCACCGCATCCGTGGCCCGTGCGATGTCCGGCGCGAAGTAGCGGTCCTGATCATAGGCCGGGGCCGCCTCGCGCACGATGGCGTAGGTCTGCTCCAGTTCCGGCGACGAGGTCAGCGGACGACGGAAGTCGATGCCCTGGGCTGCGGCCAGCAGTTCGATGCCCACCACGGTCGCCGTATTGGCGGCCATGTCCAGCAGGCGGCGCGCGCCGTGGGTGGCCATCGACACATGGTCTTCCTGATTGGCGCTGGTCGGCACGGTGTCGATGACGCAGGGGTGGGCGACCATGCGGTTCTCGGCCACCAGGGCCGCCGCCGTCACCTGGGCGATCATGAAGCCCGAGTTCACGCCGCTGTCCTTGACCAGGAAGGCGGGCAGGTCGGTCATCTTGGGATCGACCAGGATGGAGGTGCGGCGCTCACTGATATTGCCGATCTCGCACAGAACCATGGCGATCTGATCTGCTGCATAGGCAACGGGTTCTGCGTGGAAGTTGCCGCCCGAGATGACATCGCCGTCCTCGATGAAGACCAGCGGATTGTCGGTCACGGCGTTGGCTTCACGCTCCAGCATGGCGGCGGCGTTGCGCAGGACATCCAGGGTCGCGCCCATGACCTGCGGCTGGCAGCGCAGCGAGTAGGGGTCCTGGACCTTGGCGCAGTCGTGGCGGTGGCTGTCGCGGATGGCGCTGCCGGTCAGCAATTCGCGCAGACGACGGGCCACGTCGATCTGTCCCGGTTGACCGCGCAGGGCGTGGATGCGGTGATCGAACGGCGCGTCCGAACCCAGCAGGGCGTCGACCGACAGGGCGCCGGCCGCCATGCCGGCGGCGAAGACGTCCTCGGTGGCGAACAGGCCGGCCAGGGCCAGGGCCGTCGAGCACTGGGTGCCGTTCAGCAGGGCCAGACCTTCCTTCGGACCCAGGACGACGGGTTTCAGCCCGGCCTTGGCCAGGGCCGAAACGGCGTCCAGCACCTGACCCTGATAGCGGGCCTCGCCGACGCCGATCAGGACGCAAGACATGTGGGCCAGCGGGGCCAGGTCGCCCGAGGCGCCGACCGAACCCTTGGACGGGATCAGCGGCAGGACCCCGGCGTTGACCATGCCGATCAGGGTCTCCAGCGTGTGCCGCCGAACGCCCGAGGCGCCCTTGGACAGGCTGGCGATCTTCAGCACCATCAGCAGGCGGGTGACGTTCTCGTCCAGCGGCGCGCCCACGCCGCAGGCGTGGCTGAGCACCAGGTTCTTCTGAAGAGTTTCAAGATCTTCCGCCGCAATGCTGGTGTTGGCCAGCAGGCCAAAGCCGGTGTTGATGCCATAGACCGTGCGGCCCTCGGCCAGGATGGCGGCGACGACCGCCGCGCCCTTCTCGACATTGGCCCAGGCGGCGTCGGTCAGGCTGACCTTAACCGGCCCGTTCAGGACCGAGCGAAGCTGGGCGAGGGTGAGCGGCGCGGCGCCGATTTCAATCGTGGTGGTCATAGGCTTACAGGTCCAGCGAGGGCAGGTTCAGGCCATGTTCGCGCGCGGCGTCCTTGGCGATTTCGTATCCGGCGTCGGCGTGGCGCATGACGCCGGTGGCCGGGTCGTTCCACAGCACGCGCTCCAGACGCTTGGCGGCTTCCTCGGTGCCGTCGGCGACGATGACGACGCCCGAGTGCTGGCTGTAGCCCATGCCGACCCCGCCGCCGTGGTGCAGCGACACCCACGAGGCACCCGAGGCCGTGTTCAGCAGGGCGTTCAGCAACGGCCAGTCGGACACGGCGTCCGAGCCGTCCATCATGGCCTCGGTCTCGCGGTTCGGGCTGGCGACGGAGCCAGAGTCCAGATGGTCGCGGCCGATGACGATGGGGGCGGAAAGCTCGCCCGAGGCCACCATTTCGTTGAACATCAGGCCCGCGCGATGACGGTCGCCCAGACCGATCCAGCAGATGCGCGCCGGCAGACCCTGGAAGGCGATACGCTCGCCCGCCATATCCAGCCAGCGGTGCAGGCCGGCGTTGTCGGGGAAGAGCTTCTTCATCGCCGCATCCGTCTTACGGATGTCCTCGGGATCACCCGACAGGGCGGCCCAGCGGAACGGGCCGATGCCGCGGCAGAACAGCGGGCGGATATAGGCGGGCACGAAGCCGGGGAAGTCGAAGGCGTTGGTCACGCCTTCATCAAAGGCGACCTGACGGATGTTGTTGCCATAGTCGACCGTGGGGATGCCCATGGCGTGGAAGTCGAGCATGGCCTGAACGTGGACGGCCATGGATTTGCGCGCGGCGGCCTCGACCGCTGCGGGGTCGCTGACGCGCTTTTCTTCCCACTCGGCGACGGTCCAGCCGGAGGGCAGGTAGCCGTTGACGGGATCGTGGGCGCTGGTCTGATCGGTCACCAGATCGGGGCGAACGCCGCGCTTGACTATTTCAGGCAAAAGGTCAGCCGCGTTGCCCAAGAGCCCGATCGACAAGGCTTTCTTGTCCTTGAACGACTGCTCCAGCAGGGCCAGGGCTTCGTCCAGCGTTTCGGCCATGACGTCGACGTAGCGGGTGCGCAGGCGGAACTCGATGCGGCTGCGCTGGCACTCGATGGTGATGCAGGACGCGCCGGCCATGGTCGCGGCCAGAGGTTGCGCGCCGCCCATGCCGCCGAGGCCCGCCGTCAGGATCCACTTGCCCGACCAGTCGCCGCCATAGTGCTGGCGACCCGCCTCCATGAAGGTCTCATAGGTGCCTTGAACGATGCCCTGGGTGCCGATGTAGATCCACGAGCCAGCGGTCATCTGGCCGTACATGGCCAGACCCTTCTTATCGAGCTCGTTGAAGTGGTCCCAGGTCGCCCACTTGGGCACCAGGTTGGAGTTGGCGATCAGGACGCGCGGGGCGTCGGCGTGGGTGCGGAAGACGCCCACCGGCTTGCCCGACTGGACCAGCAGGGTCTCGTCGGCTTCCAGCTTTTGCAACTGCTCGACGATGGTGTCGAAGGCCTGCCAGTTGCGGGCCGCCTTGCCGATGCCGCCATAGACGACCAGGTCCTCGGGGCGCTCGGCCACGTCGGGGTCGAGGTTGTTCATCAGCATCCGCATGGCGGCCTCGGCGGCCCAGGTCTTGGCGGTCTTTTCAGAGCCGTGCGGGCTACGGATGATGCGGGTGTTGGGGGTGGCCATCGAATCCTCCATGCGGCGTCGGTCGCCGTCGTGTCTTGGGCTCAGTGTTATGTCTAGACATTATCGCGTGCAAGAGGCAGTTTCGATTCATGGATCATGAGCCGCTTCATCGACGGATCGCCGGCGATATCGAACGCCGCATCGCCTCGGGCGAATGGCGGCCGGGTTTCCGTATCCCGACCGAGGCCGAGCTGATGGCCGAATACGGCTGCGCCCGCATGACGGTGTCGCGGGCCATGACCGACCTGTCGGCGCGGGCCCTGGTGGTGCGCCGCCGTCGCGCCGGAACGGTGGTGGCCCATCCGCCGGTGCATTCGTCGGCGCTTGTCGCCATCCCCGACATCCAGTCCGAGGTGGAGGGCAGGGGGCTGGCCTATTCCCATCGCCTGCTGGGCCGCATCGTCCGTCCCGCTCGCGCCGACGAGGGGCTGGGCCAGCGCGTGATCGAGCTGGAAACCCTGCATCTGGCCGACGATCTTCCCTTTGTCTTCGAGCGCCGCCTGATCGCCCTGAGCGCCGCGCCCGAGGCCGAGGCCGCCGACTTCACCACCCAGCCGCCCGGCGGCTGGCTGCTGGCCCATATGCCCTGGACCGAGGCCGAGCACCGCATTTCCGCCGTCGGCGCCGACCATGAGACGGCGACCCACCTCGGCCTGTCCGACGGCGCGCCCTGCCTCCGGCTGGAGCGCCGCACCTGGCGCGACGGTCAGGGCGTGACCTGGGCGTGGCAGACCTTCCCCGGCGCGGCCTATGATCTGGTCGCCCGTTTCTCTCCGACCAAAGGATGACCCCGATGAGCCAACCGTCTGAAGCCCTCGGCTGGCGCTCTGTCGGCGATCTGGTGGGGAACCATCCCGACGCCCCGGTCGCCCTGATCGGGGCGCCGCTGAACGAACGCTCTCTGACGCCGGGCCGCTGCGACCTCGGCCCCAAGACCCTGCGCGCCGTCCTGCCGCGCCTGTCCACCTATGACGTCGAGACCGGGCTGGAGCTGGACGTTCTGGTCCATGACGCCGGGGACGTGGCGCTGAAGGCCGTCTCGCCCTTCGACGCCTTTGAGCCCGTGCGCGACGCGGTGGCGGCGCAGGCCCATCGCGCCCTGACCATTCTTGTCGGCGGCAACAACGCCATCACCCGACCTGGCGTCCATGCCCTCGGTCTGGACCGCGTCGGCGTTCTGACCCTGGACGCCCATTTCGACCTGCGCGACACGGACCAGGGCCTGACCAACGGCAATCCGATCCAGGCCCTGCTGGACGACGGCATGGACGGTCATCGCATCAGCCAGGTTGGCCTCGCCCCCTTCGCCAACACCCGCCGCGCCCATGAGAAAGCAGAGGCCGCCGGCATCAGCGTCCGCACCGCCCGCGAGTGCCGCCAGCGCGGCCTGGCCGCCGTGGTGGTCGAGGAACTGGAGCGCCTGTCGTCGCTGTGCGAGGTCATCTACGTCGACTTCGACATCGACGTCATCGACCGCAGCCAGTGGCCCGCCAGCCCCGGCGCCCGCCCCGGCGGCGTCTCGGTCCACGACTTCTTCGACGCCGCCCGCGCCATCGGCGCCTGCCCCAAGGTGCGCGCCGTCGACCTGACCGAATACGACCCCTCGCTGGAAGTCGGGGACCTTGGTTCCCTGACCGTCGGGCGCTGGTTCTGTGAACTGCTTGCGGGGATCCAGAGCCGATGAGGATGCTGTTAGTGGCTTCGGTAGCGGGCCTTGCTGTATCTGCTTCCCCCGCGGGAGCCTGTGAAGCCGTCAATCGCACGCTCGAGCAGACCCTTGAGCTCCAGCGTCGCCTGGCATCTACCGCTGACAGCATCTACCTCGCGCGGGCGGTGCCGGTCTCCGGCGGCTACATGAGCACGTATCATCGTATCACCGTGATCGATGGTTTGACGCCGCCCCGCCGACTGAAAGATTGGCCTGAAGACTGCGGCCGTGCCGATGAGGGGCTGACCATCGTCTTCGCCCAGCGGGTTCGCCCCACACACAAATTCGATGGCTGGTTCTGGGGCGGCTGGGCTCTTTCAGCATTCTATCCGTCCGAAATCGTTGATCCCGAGATGGCGGCGCGCATGCGCAGAACCGCTGATCGTTTGGAGGCGGAAGAGCGCCAATGATCCTCGCTGACCGCCTCATCACCGACTGCCACGTCGCCGCCATGACCGAGGACGGCGCCCCCTATGGCGCGATCGAGGACGCCGCCATCCTGATCCAGGACGGGCGCATCGCCTGGGTCGGGCCGCGCGCGGACCTGCCTGTGCACAAGGCTGTGGAAACCGACCGTCTGGGCGGCCGCTGGGTCACGCCCGGGCTGATCGACTGCCACACCCATCTGGTCTTCGGCGGCGACCGTTCGGGCGAGTTCGAGCGGCGGCTGGAGGGCGCTACCTATGAAGAGATCGCCCGTGCCGGGGGCGGCATTGTCTCCTCGGTCAAGGCGACGCGCGCAGCCAGCGAGGACGACCTCTACGCCTCGGCCTGCAAGCGTCTGGCGGGGCTGAAGGCCACGGGAGTCACCACGGTCGAGATCAAGTCCGGCTATGGTCTGGATCACGACAGCGAGCTGAAGATGCTGCGCGTCGCCCGTCGCATCGGGCGCGAGGCCGGGGTGCGGGTCCGCACCTCCTACCTGGGCCTGCACGCCGTCCCGCCCGAGCACAAAGCCGACCGCGCCGCCTATGTGGACAAGGCTGTGGATGAAATCCTGCCCGCTGCCCACGCCGAGGGTCTGGTCGACGCCGTCGACGCCTATTGCGAGCCCATCGCCTTCACCACGGACGAGGTCGCCCGCCTGTTCGACAGGGCCGAGGCCCTGGGCCTGCCGGTCAAGCTGCACGCTGACCAATTGTCCGACGGCGGCGGCGCGGCCCTGGCCGCCCGCTATCACGCCCTGTCTGCCGACCATATCGAGCACACGACCGAGCCGGGCGTTCAGGCCATGGCCGAGGCGGGCGTGGTGGCGGTCCTGCTGCCCGGCGCCTTCCTGATGCTGCGCGAGACCAAGGCGCCGCCCGTCGCCCTGTTGCGCCAGCACGGCGTGCGCATGGCCGTGGCGACCGACTGCAACCCCGGCACCTCGCCCGTCGCCTCGATGACGGCGGCGCTGAACCTGGCCTGCGTCCAGTTCCGCCTGACCCCGGAAGAAGCCATCGCCGGCGCCACCCGCCACGCCGCCCGCGCCCTGGGGTTGCCGGACGAGGCCGGAACCATCGAGCCCGGCAAGGCCGCCGACCTCGCCGTCTGGGACATCACCCGCCCGGCCGAGCTCTGCTACTGGCTCGGCGCGCCACTCCTGCATCGCCGCTACCTGGGCGGCGCAATCACCTAAAGGTTGTATTTCGACGTTATTCTAATCTAGGGTTGTTGGCGGGGAGGCCGACAATCCATGGATGCAGACGACTTCATTCGCCGCTGGTCCGAGGCGCCGATCAGCGAACGCGCCCACTACCAGACCTTCGTCGCCCAGTTGTGCCGCCTGATCGGCGTGGCGGCGCCAGACGACGAGCGGACCGGCGACCTCGACTACTGTTTCGAGCGGCCGGTGAAGTTCCTGCATGAGGACGGCGGCAGTCATCCCGGCTATATCGACTGCTACCGACGCGGCGCCTTCGTGCTGGAGGCCAAGCAGTCGGGCAAGCGCGGGGCGGGCGGGGCGCTGGACCCGCAGCCGCAACTGGCCCTGTTCGGCGGGCGCGGACGCAAGGCGGCGCCGGGGCCGTCCAACGCGCTGGAAACCCTGATGCGCACGCCAAGCGTCAGGCCGAGAACTACGCCAAGGCCCTGGACGAGTGGCCGCCCTTCATCGTCGTCGTCGATGTGGGCCGGGCCATCGAGCTGTGGTCGGACTTCGGGCGACAGGGCAAGGCCTATGTCCCGTTTCCCGACCGCGCCCGCTATCGCATCGAGATGGCCCATCTGCGCGATGAGGCGGTGCGGGATCGGCTGAGGCGCGTCTGGTCCGACCCGATGAGTCTCGACCCCGCCGCTCGCGTGGCCGAGGTGACGACCGACATCGCCGGACGGCTGGCCTGGCTGGTCCGCTCCATCGGTGCGCGGGCGCCGGCGGGACCGTCCGGGCGGCCCGATGCCGTGACGAGGGCGGCGCGCGCCAATCAGACGGCCCTGTTCGTCATGCAATGCATCTTCGCCATGTTCGCCGACAGCGTCGGCCTGATAGAGGACAGGGGCTTCCGCCGCTTTCTGGAAAGCTATCGCGGTCAGGCGGATCAGTTTCATCTGGGCGCGGGCGACTTCTTTCGGCGGATGGATCAGGGCGGGCACTGTTCAGCCATTCGCCAGACCCTGCGCCGCTTCAACGGCGGCCTGTTCCGCCACGTCGCCGCCCTGCCGATCACCGAGGACGAGCTGGAGGCTCTGATCGCCGCCGCCCGGCGCGACTGGGCCTCGGTCGAGCCGGCCATTTTCGGCGCCCTTCTGGAACAGGCTCTGGCCCCGGACGAGCGGGCGGAACTGGGCGCCCACTATACGCCGCGCGCCTATGTTGAACGTCTGGTCGAGCCGACGCTGATGGAGCCGCTGCGCGCCGACTGGGAGGCGGCCGAGGCCAGCGCCATCGGCCTGTTCATGGCGGGCGATCACAAGGGCGCGCGGCGGATGGTGCGCGACTTCCATCGCGATCTGTGCCGTATTCGCGTCCTCGACCCCGCCTGCGGGACGGGCAATTTCCTCTATGTCGCCATGGGCATGATGAAGGAGCTGGAAGGCGAGGTCCTGGCGGTTCTGGCCGAGATGGGGGAGGCGCAGGGCTCGCTGGCGCTGGACGGCCATACGGTCAGTCCCGAGCAGTTTTGGGGGCTGGAGAAGAACGCCTACGCCGCCTGGATCGCCGAGATGGTGATGTGGATCGGCTATCTGCAATGGCATTTCCGGGTCTATGGCGAGGCCAAGCCGTCCGAGCCGATCCTGCGCAATTTCGAGCGCATTCGTCAGACGGACGCCTTGCTGTCCTGGACGCGCGAGGAACTGGTGCGCGATGCGGCGGGGCGACCGGTTATGCGTGCGCGGCCTCGGCAGAGGGAGGGCGCCGCGCCGACGCTTTTTGATGCGAAGGCTGACGAGCGCGAGGTCGTTCGTCTGATCGACCCGCGTCCGACGCCGTGGCCGGACGTCCACTTCATCATCGGCAACCCGCCCTTCATTGGCGGCAAGGACCTGAGGCGCGAGCTGGGCGACGGCTATGTCGACGCCCTGTGGCAGGTGCGGCAGGGGCGGTTCCGCTCGGCCGATCTGGTCACGGCCTGGTGGGACCGGGCGGCGGATATCCTGACGGCCAAGGGGTCCAGCCTGCGCCGGTTCGGCTTCATCACCACCAACTCGATCACCCAGACCTTTTCTCGCCGGGTGCTGGAGCATCACCTGAAGGGCGAGCCGCCGATGCGGCTGACCTTCGCTATTCCCGACCACCCCTGGATCAAGGGCGGGGATCGCGCCGCCGTCCGCATCGCCATGACCGTGGCCGAGCGCGGAGAGCCGGACGGGCAGGGGCGGTTGCTAAGCGTGGCAGCCGAAACGGGGCTGCATACCGACGCGCCGGAAATCGTCTTTAGCGAGGAGAGGGGGACGATCTCGGCGGACTTGTCAGTCAGTGCGCCAGTGTCTGACGCCGTGCCGCTGAAAGCCAACGCCGCCTTGGCCATGCGCGGGGTGCAACTGATGGGGGCGGGCTTCATCGTCGCGCCGGATCGGGCGGCGGCCCTGTTGTCGGCGTCGGAGCCGGAGGCGGTCTCGCCGATCCGAGCCTATCGCAACGGGCGCGATCTAGCGGACCGTCCGCGCGGCGTGAACGTCATCGACCTGTTCGGCTGGGAGGAGGGCGAGGCAAGGCGGCGGCACCCGGCTATTTTTCAGCACGTGCTGGAAACGGTGAAGCCCGAGCGGGACCGCAACAACCGGGCCTCCTATCGCGACAACTGGTGGATTTTCGGCGAACCGCGCCGCGAGCTGCGTCCGGCGCTGGAAGGGCTGGGCCGCTTCATCGCCACCGTCGAGACGGCCAAACACCGCTGGTTCCGGTTTCTGGACGCGGACATCCTGCCGGACAACAAGCTGGTGGTGGTCGCCAGCGACGACGCGGCCATTCTGGGCGTCCTGTCCTCGCGTCTGCATCAGCAGTGGTTTGTGGTCAACTCGGCGCGGATCGGCGTCTATGACGGCGACGCCGTCTATGTGAAGGGCGCCTGTTTCGACGCCTTCCCCTTTCCAGATTTGTCAGGGCGAGCCAGGGCTGAGATCGAGATCCTGGCCGACGAGATCGACGGATTGCGAACCAAGGTCATGGCGCAGCATGATTTCCTGACCATGACCGGCCTCTACAACGCGCGGGCGCGGCTGGTGGCTGGCGCGCCCCTGACCGAGGCCGAGCGCGTGATTCACGACGCGGGCTGCATCGGCCTGCTGGACCATCTGCATCGGCGCCTCGATGCGGCGGTCATGGCGGCCTACGGCTGGCCGGCCGACCTGTCGGCGCAGGAGGTGGTGGCGCGTCTGGTCGCCCTGAACCGCGAGCGCGCCGTCGAGGAGGCGCGTGGCGAGGTGCGGTTCCTGCGTCCCGACTTCCAGGCCGGGCGCGTGAAGACCTCGCGTCGTGCGGTGCAGATCGAAGCGACGCTCGATGTTTCGGCCAGCCTGCCGTCCTTGCCCGAGGCGCCGGGGGCGATGGCCTCGGCCCTGCTGCACGCCTTACGGCAAGAAGGCGTGCCGGTCGGCCCGCGCGCCCTGGCGGCCCGATTTGGCGGTCGTCGCGGACGGCGGATGGAAGATCGTATCGAACAGACTCTGGCGGTTCTGGCCGTGGCTGGATCTGTGCAGCGCACGTCGGACGGATGGTTCACCCCGCGCCGCGTCTGATGTTAGCGTCGGCTTCTGGAATCGGGGGCGATCAGGATGACGCAATCACAGACGGACGTCGTCATCCTGGGCGGCGGGCACAACGGCCTAGTCTGCGCCTTCTATCTGGCGCGCGCCGGGCTGAAGGTCACGGTGCTGGAAAGGCGCGGCGTTGTCGGCGGGGCGGCGGTGACCGAGGAGTTCCATCCCGGTTTCCGCAACTCGACCGCCAGCTACACCGTCAGCCTGCTGAACCCGCGCGTCATCGCCGAAATGGAACTGCCCCGCCACGGCCTGCGGGTGGTCGAGCGCCGCGCGGCCAACTTTCTGCCCTTTGACGACGGCCGCTACCTGCTCACCGGCGAGGGGCGGACCCAGGCCGAGGTGGCCAAGTTCTCGACCCGCGACGCCGAGCGCCTGCCCGACTATGAGGCGCGGCTGGAGACGGTCGCCGCCATCCTGCGCGACCTGATCCTGACCACCCCGCCGAACGTGGTCGAAGGCGGCTGGCTGGCGGCCCTGCCGGAAATGCTGAAGGCGGCCTCTCTGGGGCGGCGGGTCGCGGGGCTGGATCTGGCGACGCAGCGCGACTTGCTGGACCTGTTCGCCAAGTCGGCGGGCGACTGGCTGGACGGCTGGTTCGAGAGCGATCCGATCAAGGCCCTGTTCGGCTTCGACAGCGTCGTCGGCAACTACGCCAGCCCCTATACCCCCGGTTCGGCCTATGTCCTGCTGCACCACGTCTTCGGCGAGGTGAACGGCAAGAAGGGGGCCTGGGGGCACGCCATCGGCGGCATGGGCGCTATCACCCAGGCCATGGCCGCCGCCTGCGCCGAGCAGGGCGTCGAGGTGCGTCTGGATGCGCCGGTCGCCGAGGTTCTGACCGAAAAGGGCAGGGCGGTCGGCGCCGTGACCGAGACGGGCGACATGATCCGCGCCCGCGCCGTCGTCTCGAACCTGCACCCGCGCCTGCTGTTCGACCGGCTGGTTGATCCCGCCGTGGTCCCGGCGGACTTCACCGAGCGGATGAGCCGCTACGCCTCGGGCTCGGGCACCTTCCGCATGAATGTGGCCCTGTCCGAGCTGCCGCGCTTCACCGCCTTGCCGGGGGCGGGCGATCACCTGACGGCGGGCATCATCATCGCGCCGACCCTGGCCTATATGGACCGCGCCCACGCCGAGGCGCGGCTGAACGGTTGGTCGTCCAAGCCGATCGTCGAGATGCTGATCCCCTCGACCCTGGACGACAGCCTGGCCCCGAAGGGACAGCACGTCGCCAGCCTGTTCTGTCAGCATGTTTCGCCCGATCTGGCGGACGAGCATCGCGACACGGTGGCCGACCTGATGATCGAGACGGTCGAGGCCCATGCGCCGGGGTTCAAGGCCTCGGTAGTCGGGCGGCTGGCGCTGGGGCCACGCGATCTGGAGCGGCGCTTCGGCCTGATCGGCGGCGACATCTTCCACGGGCGGCTAACGCTGGATCAGCTGTTCAGCGCCCGGCCGGTTCTGGGTCATGCGGATCACCGGATGCCGGTGGCGGGCCTCTATCTGTGCGGATCGGGCGCCCATCCCGGCGGCGGCGTCACCGGCGCGCCGGGGCACAATGCCGCGCGCGCCGTGTTAAAGGACATCAAGCCAGGCTGATGTTCATGGCGCGCATCAGGGCGTCGCGAATGGCGCCTTCGGTAAAGGGCTTCTGGATGGTCGGGTGGCCGCGCCAGTGCTCGGGCAGACCTGCCTCGCCATAGCCTGTCGAGAAGACGAAGGGCACGCCCCGCGCCTTTAGCGCCTCGGCCACGGGAAAGACCTCGCGGCCCGCCACGTTGACGTCCAGCAGGGCGGCGTCCAGCGCCCCTTCGGTCGTGACGGCCAACAGGCCGTCGTCGATATTGGATTCCGGCCCGACCACGGCGCAACCCATGTCGTCCAGGATGGTCTCCAGCAACATGGCCACCAGGGACTCGTCTTCGATCACCAGAACGCGACGGCCCTGCAAAGCTCTGGTCATGCGGCTTCCTTGGTCAAGGGAATGGTGATCTCGGCGGTGAAGCCGTCATCGCGGTAATGCATCTGCACCGTGCCTGCCAGATCATGTCTTACGTTTCGCTCGATCAAACGGCTGCCGAAGCCCCGCCGTTCCGGTGGAGCGACTGAAGGCCCGCCGGTCTCGCGCCAGACAATGCCGAGATGCGGATTGTTCAGGTCCGCCACGGACCAGTCGACCAGCACGCGTCCCTCGCCCGGCGACAGGGCGCCATACTTGGCGGCGTTGGTGGCCAGTTCGTGGAAGATCATCCCCAGCGACACGGCCATGGCCGGGTCCAACGCCACGTTCGGCCCGTTCAGGGTCAGGCGGTGCAGGCCGTGGGCCGTGGTTTCGTGCTCCAGAACCTCGCGCAGGTCCGCGCCCTCCCAGTGGCTGCGGGTCAGCAGGTCGTGGGTGTGCGACAGCGACAGGATGCGCGACTGGAAGGTCTCGGCGAAGGAACGCGGGTCCTCATGCGAGCGCGCGGTCTGCATGGCGATCGACTGGACCGTGGCCAGGGTGTTCTTCACGCGGTGGTTCAGTTCGTCGATCATCAGCTTCTGACGTTCGGCGGCCATGACCGTGTCGGTGACGTCATGCCCCTGAACGAAGACGCCGACGATCTCGCCGCCGTCGTTGCGGATCGGCTGGTAGATGAAGTTGAGGTAGCGGGTCGCCAGCAGGCCGTTGGGCGTCTGCTGCAGTTGCACCGGGCTCTGGCGTCCCTGGAAGGGCTCGCCCGTTGCCAGCACCTCGTCGAGGAAGTCGTAATAGCCCTGACCCGCCAGTTCCGGCAGGGCCTCGCGAATGGGTTTGCCGACCACATCGCGGTGGCCGATCAACTGGCCATAGGCGCCGTTGTGCAACTGGATCACGTGCTGCGGGCCGTTCAACACCGCGACAAAGCCCGGCGTCTGCATGAACATGTCCAGCAGTTGCCGCCGTTCCGTTTCCAGCCGCCGATTGTCGGCCTGCACGCTCAGGGCGCGACGGAACATGCCGCCGCCGATCAGGCTGTCTAGCGCTGAAGAGGAGTCTTCTGGCCTCAGCCGCCCGACCTGACGGCGCAGCCGCTCCAGCTCGGTGATGTCGCTAGTGTGCTGCAGGATATGGGTGACCTGGCCGGACGCGTCCTTGATCGGTGTGTGGGTGCAACTCCAATAGCGGTCATCATACAGGATCGAGCCGTCGTCCTGCTCGATCGGGATCGGGTAGTGCAGCACGGCCAGATTGTCCGGCTGTCCCGTCGCCAGAACCTTCTCGAACGACGCCGCCAGTTGTTTGGCGTTCTCAGGCGCTTCCTCGCCCGGTCCGGCGTCGAACGCCTGCATCACCGGCTGGCCCAGCAGATCCTCACGGCGGCGATGGGTGACGTCCAGATAGGCCTGGTTCATGCCTGCATAGCGAAGCTGGGCGTCCAGCAGCATGTAAGGGTTGGGCGAGGCGTCGAACGCTGCGACCAGATCGATTGTCTTGGCGAGTGTTCGCAATCCCGTCCCCCAGCATTCTCCACCCTAACGCCGGCCGCGCACAAAGGGTGCGTGTTCCTGCCGCGAAAAATCAGGGAATGTCTAGCGGTGGCGCCTCATTGTGAAAACGAACGTTTTCAACCTCGCCCGCTCAGGCGCTGGCGCCGAGGCTGTCCGCCAGGGTCCAATACATCGGCTTGGGGCTGTAGGCCTCATCATAGGGCAGGCCCCGATTTGCGCCGCGGGCAGCGAGAACGCGCGTGTCGCCATGCTCGGTCAGCCAGGAAAACTTGTCGGTCAGGCCCCAGGTCACGACCCCGCGCACCTCGGGGAAGGCGAGCATGACGTCAAGATAACGTCGTGTCTCGTCCGCCACCTTCTGATCGCGGGCGGCGGTCGTATGGGCGGCGTCCGTCTCCTTGACGTCCAGTTCGGTCACGGTGATGTCCAGGCCCAGGTCGATCAGGGCCTTGGTCATGTCCTGTAGGCCAGCCGTGTCGATCGGGCCTTTGGACAGGTCGAGGTGGGCCTGAACCCCGACGCCGTCCAGTGGGACGTCGGCGGCGCGCAGACGGCGCGCCAGGGCGACGAAGGCCTGGCGGCGCGCCTTGTCGACCGGGTTGCCGTATTCGAAGCCATAGTCGTTGATGACCAGATGGGCGTTGGGGGCGTGGGACCGGGCCTCTTCCATCGCCCGTTCGATGTAGGTGGGGCCAAAGGCGCGGAAGAAGGTGTTGCGGCGCAGGTTGCGCGCGCCGGCCTCGGTGTCGATGGGCTCGTTGATCACGTCCCATTCGTCGATGCGCGAGCCATAGCGGCCCAGCACGCGAGAGAAGTGCTCGGACATCAGCCGCCAGTCGCGCTGCGCGAGCATTTCACGCTTGGCCCAGTCGGGCGTGCTTTGGTCCCATAGCAGGGTGTGGCCGCGCACCCGCAGGCCGTTTTCATCGGAGAAGGCCAGAAGATCATCGACCGGGGCGAAGTTGAACTGGCCCTTGCGCCATTCCAGAGAATTCCATTTCAGATGGATCTCGGGGGTCAGGACCTCGCAGTCGCGCAGCACGGCGGCGCGCAGAGCCTTGTCCTGACGCAGATGTTCGGCGCGAGCGGCGGCGCCGAAATAGCGGCCGCCGCTGCGAGCGGCGCGGGACAGGGACGGAACGGAAGCGGATGCATCGGGCAGGGCGGCGCCTTCCCCCTCGGGCCTGGCCCAGACCCCGTGGGGCGTAACGGACAAGGCCGGGACCAGCGCAAGGCCGGTCAATATGGACCGTCGTGACGGAAGCGTCAGCATACTGCGCTCAACCTTCTCAAGCTACGGAGAAGAACAAGCGCTATTCGTTAGGCCTCCGAAGATAATGCGGAGTTAACGATTGCTGGTGGGTGATTTTAGGGCGGGAATGCAGTCGTCATTGGGCTGACCGTCAAGGTCAAGCTTGAGAGTGTTCTGATAAGCGCCGCAGTTTAACGGGCCAGCGGCTCCATCCCGAACTAGAAACTGCGATAGAAGCCGACGCGGACATAGCCGTCGGAATCCCGGTCGTCCCCGTCGCTGAAACCGGCCGAGATCTGGAATTCCGCCTGTTCGCCGACCTTCACGCCCAGCACCGGGCCGATGCGGTAGGCGCTGTAGTTGGAATCGCCGTCGGCGCCGATCTCGACGCCTGCCCGCACGCGACCCGAAGACCCCACCGTGTGCGTCAGGCTGGCCTGTGCGTCGTAGTCGTCCAACTGGAAGCCATAGGCGCCATACCAATCGACGCGCCACGGACCAGACACATGACCGCCGTCGACGCTGACCATCATCTCGCCCTGGCCGCCGTCGCGGCGGTTGCCGGGGTCGCCGGGGCTGAGGTCGGTGTCGACGTAGCGATAGCCCAGGCCCACGCTGCCCCAGGTCGGGCCCGTCCCGAAGCGATAGACCATTTCCGCCTGAGCCCCGGTGAAGTCCGCGTCGATCGTGACCGGGCCGTTCTGGTAGTCGTAGCCGCCAGTATAGACCACGCCGCGCACGGCCCAGCCCTTGCCGTCGACCGGGCCGGGCAGGCCGACTGTGGCGCCGACGTAGGCGGAGTCCGCGACATCCAGCTTGCCGCCGGCGAAAACCGTCACGTCGCTCTGCGCCGCGGCGGTTCCGGCCCATCCGGTCGCGCCGAGTGCGATCAGGGCGGCGGCGAACGAGGTCTTCGATGCTAGGCGACGCGGTTGGTCGGTCATGAACATTCCCTAACGATAGTATCGATCGCGCCGCCTTGCCGGCGACGCCGAGGAAGGCGCTTCAGCTAAGCTGGATCATTTTGGTTAATACTTTCAGACGACCAATTTTCCTCTCGCCAGCTCGGCCAGGCATTCAGCGCTGCGGTCGACCGGCGCCTTTGTCCGCGACACCCAGGCGATCAGTTCCTCCATGCCGGTGTCCATGTCGCGTTCAGGCCTGAAGCCATAGGCGCGCTCAATCTTGGAGATGTCGCCGAAGCAATGTCGGATGTCGCCGACGCGGTATTTGTTGAGCACCTCAGGGGCGATGTTCTTGCCCAGCAGACGGGCCAGGACGCCGGCGATCTCATTGACCGAGATCGGGGTGCCGCTGCCGACGTTGAACACGTCCCAGCTCTCCTGCTGGCTGTCCAGAACGGTGGCGAAGGCACGGGCCACGTCCTGGACGTGAACGAAATCGCGCATCTGGCGGCCGTCCTCGAACACCAACGGGGGTTGGTCGTTCAACAGGCGTGAGATGAAGATGGCGGCGACCCCGGTGTAGGGATTGCTGAGCGCCTGGCGCGAGCCATAGGCGTTGAACAGACGCAGGGCGACGGTCGGGATTTGAAGCGCCCGCCCGACCGAGAGGAACATCTCCTCGTGGTCGCGTTTGTTGACGGCGTAGATGGAGTTGGGCTGCAACAGCTTGTCTTCCGCCGTGGGGACGGGTTCCAACTCCTCGCCGTCGATCATGATCTCCCACTGGCGCGCCTCAAGCTGGGCGTGGGGTCGAACATCGGCGGTGACGTGGGTGTGGGTCGAGGGGCGGACGTAGTCGCCCTCGCCATAGATCGACATGGACGAGGCCACGGCGATCCGTTCAACCTTGTGCGGCTTCTGCGACAGCACCTCCAGCATTACGGCGGCGGCCATGACGTTGTTGCGCGTATAGTCGACGATATTGGTCATGCTCTGGCCGACCCCGACCGAGGCAGCGAGGTGAGCCAGGTGGGTCACGCCGTCCAGTGCGGCCTCGAACACGCCTTCGTCCAGGATGTCGCCCCTGATGCGGCGCGGGCGAGGGTCGAGGTAGATGGGCCAGCCGTCAGCGTCCATCTCGCCGTCGCCGTGGACCTGTGGAGACAGGCTGTCGAGCACGCTGACGCGATAGCCGCGCGCCAGCATGGCGTCGACCAGATGCGAGCCGATGAAGCCAGCGCCGCCCGTGATCAGAATATGCTTGTCCATGACCGCACCCGCTCAATGGTCGTGACGGAGGACGCCGTATTGATCCAGTTTGGACCGCACGAGCGTATTGTTGGCGTCGATCTTTTCTGTGCGTTGCCAGACCTGGCCGCTGTCCTTCAGGTACATGACGAAGCCGAGCGTCAGCGGAATGATCCAGACGCACCACCAGATCATGACGAACACCGGATTGACCATCAGCATGTAGCCGATGCGATCGGTCGTGCGCTCCAGCACCAGTCCGGTGCGCGTCCAGGTCCGCATGTAGAGGCCCACGATCAGCATGGTGAAGGCGATAATGTTGAACACCGACAGCACCACCAGCCACAGGGGCAGGGCGCTGTCGCCGGTGAAGAACCGCCACGCCGCCCAGATGCCCAGCGGGATGCCCAGGGTGTTCACCCACAGCGACATGCAGGGCAGGAAGTTCATCCAGGCGCGGACGCGTTCGCCGAAGGTGAAATCCATTTCCTTGAGCGGCGAACCCAGGCTCTGGAAGAAGCCGGCGACCCAGCGCTTCCTTTGCGTGACGCCTTCGCTGAAGGTCTCAGGCACTTCTTCGATCAATGAGCTGTCGATGATGCCCAGCGTTTTGCCGTTTTTCCAGAACCGTTCGCCAACCTCGGGGTCCTCGATGGTGATCCAGGGGTGGAAGCCGCCCAGGGCGATCAGATCGTCGACCTTGAAGAACAGTCCCTTGCCCAGCACCCAGAAGGGTTGCTTGGGGTCCGAGAGGTGGCCGTATTTGGCGCCGTCCCAGGTCATGTGGTCGAAGGCATGGAAGGCGGCGGCCAGGCTGGCGTTCAGATTGCCGGCGACGTTGCGCGCCTGAAGCACGTCATATTTCTGCAGGCCGATGGCGGCGGCCTTGAAGTGGTCGGCCGGAGGGCAGCTGTCGGCGTCGATGTAGTCGATCGTGAGATTGGTCTTGTCGCGATGCGTTTCGGCGACCTGATAGAGGGCATAGATCAACTGACGTGTCTTCTTGGGCGGCAGGTCCTTGGACCCCGCGCGCTTGCCGTTGTGCCACCAATAGGCCTTGGGGTTGGCGTCCCAGGCGTTCCACACCACGTCCCAGCGCGGGTCAGTGGTGGCGGGCACCTCCAGGATCTCGACGAAGGGAAAGGCCTTCGTCAGCCGTTGCAGGCTGGCGATGGTCTCGGCGTCATTGGCGTTGGGAATGGCCACGACCCGATACCGGCTGCGCGGATAGTCGAGCTTGGCCAGGGAGGTGAAGGTTGTCTCCATCGTCCGCTCAAGCTCGCGCAGGACCGGGTAGAGCAGAACAATAAAGGGCAGTTCGGCCTCGGTCGCGGGCAGGGGGTCGTCCATGTCCACGCTGTTCACTTTGAGCGTGCGGAAATACATCTCCAGCATGAAGCAGCCCAGGTAGAGAATCTGGGATATGGCGAACAGCCACACGAGAAGGGTTGGAAGGCCGCTGTCGTAGGTTTGCATCGAATGTCCCGCCCAGAATATCCGTGTTAAGTCGTCGTCTTACATTCGTGTTCTGTCGTCTTCTCGGTCGTGGGTTTCTTCGTTCTCAGGATGCGAGCGCGCTGGTCGAGCTTCGCCCGCTGTTTTTCATTTCTTCGGTGAAGTAAGCGATGGTTCGGGAGAGCCCGTCGTGCAGCGGCACCTGCGGCGACCAGTTCAGCCGCGCCAGGGCGCGCGAAATGTCGGGTTTGCGTCGACGGGGATCGTCCACCGGAAGCGGATGGTAGACGATCTTGGACCGTGATTTGGCCATCGCCAGAATCTGTTCGGCCAGTTGCTTGACGGTGGTTTCGTTCGGGTTGCCGATATTGATCGGGCCGTCGATATCTTCGCCGGCGTTCATCAGACGGATGAAGCCTTCGACCAGATCATCGACGAAGCAGAAGGAGCGGGTCTGTTCGCCGCTGCCGTAGATGGTGATGTCTTCGCCCATCAGGGCCTGGACGATGAAGTTGGAGACCACGCGCCCGTCGTCGGGGTGCATGCGCGGGCCATAGGTGTTGAAGATGCGCACGATCCGCGTCGTCAACCCATGCTGGGCGCCGAAGTCCGTAACGAGGGTCTCGGCGAACCGTTTTCCCTCGTCATAGCAGGAGCGGGGGCCGACCGTGTTGACGTTTCCCCGGTAGTTTTCGGTCTGAGGATGAACTTCGGGATCGCCGTAGATCTCTGATGTCGAGGCCTGGAAGAAACGTGCTCTGTCTACCGCCGCCCTGTTCAGAAGATTGAGCGTGCCCAGTGAGCATGTCAGCGCCGTCTTGACGCGATCATACTGATAATGAACCGGTGATGCCGGACAGGCGAGATTGTATATTTGATCGACCTTGGGAAGGTCGCTCGGGAGCGGCGTGTTGATGTCGTGGTTGAGAAGGGAAAACCGTCCAGAGGATTCCAGGTGCGCAACGTTCTGTGGTCTTCCGGTGTGGAAGTTATCGACACAGATGACGTAGTGTCCATTTTCGATCAATCGAGTGCACAGGTGCGATCCAAGAAATCCTGCACCGCCAGCAACAATGATTGTTGCATTTGGCGTTTCGCCAAAGTCATCATGACGATTGTAGAAATGACGATTTTCAACCATCTCTTACGATCCTAAATGATCAGGTAGTTTTAGTCTGTTTGGTTCACGGTAACGACTGCATTCATCCGGCACGGGAATTTCGATAAGTGTAAGCGGCGCATTAAGACCCTGTTAACCAATGGTGCGACCTTGGGTTCCTTTGCAATTGGACGGAAATGCGGCGAAGCTTCGCGGCGGCCTTGCATTTGCCCTCTGCGCGGGCGCTGACCGGGCGGGGCGACAAGGCGCAGGGCGCGCATCAAACATGCGAATAGGCGCGGCGCCTGCACGCCGCGCGTCCGCGATCAGCCGTCTCTACAAACGGATGGGGGTCAGGCGGCTTGAAGGCCGTCGACAGCGGCGCCAATGCCCAGAGCGAGCGGCTCAAAGACGTGCTCGGCCAGGTGCCGCACCACCGGGGCCGCGACCCCGTCGCCGGTCAGGTGATAGGCGTCGCTGTATTGCCGGGGCAGGACATAGCTGTCCTTCAACCCCATCAGCCGCGCCGTCTCGCGCGCCGAGATCAGACGCGAGCGGATACGACGTCCCTCGACCACCAGAATGACCTGGCGGCTGGAGCCGCCGGAGGGGGTGCGCAGGCAGCCCGCCACGTCGTCAAAGCGGACCTCAGCGCGTTGCACCTTGGCGCCGGTCTCATCCAAGCGGGTCCGGCGATAGACGCCGCCGACCATGCGGCGCCCGGCGCGCTTGGCCGCGGCGACCTTGGCCAGATGGACCGGCGACATCATGTCGAGCAGCTTCCTGGTCTCGGCCTGGGTGTGCCAGGCGACGCTGGTCGGGCGGTCCTCGATGATGTCGGCGAAGGTGGTGAGGCGGCGCTCCGGCGTCGGCACGTTCCACCACAGCAGGTGCTCGCGCACATCCTGGGGCAGGGCGCCGACCGCACGGCGCAAGGCGCGGGTGTGGAAGGGCTCGATCGGTTCCGGCGACAGCAGGTCGGGCGCGACCTCGACCTCGGCATGGACGCCGATGACGAACAGGCGCGGGCGCGACTGGGGCACGAACAGGTCGGCGTTGATCACCAGGGCGCCATAGCGATACCCGGCCTCGGCGAAGGTGCGGCAGATGGCTTCGAAGTCCTTGCCGCCATGCGACGTCAGGGCGCCGCAGACGTTCTCGACCGCCACCATGCGCGGCGCGCGGCCGTCGGCGATCAGGCCGTGGATCAGGTCCCAGAAGGCGTAGAAGGTGCCGGACCGCTCGCCCTTCAGCCCCGCTCCAGCGCCCGCCAGCGACAGGTCCTGACAGGGAAAGGAGCCCCACATCATGTCGGCGGTCCCCGGCAACTGCGCCGCGTCCAGCGCGCGGATGTCGCCCACCGTCAGTTCGCCGTCCGTGCCCCAGTTGGCCTGATAGGAGAAGCCCTTCTTGGCGTCGAAATCATTGGCGAACAGGCAGGTCCAGGCAGGCCCCAGACCGGCGCGCACCATGCCGCCGCCGGCGAAGAACTCATAGAAGCTGGGGGCCGAAGGGGACGAATCGCGCATCGGCACACTGTGGAGCAGGCGGGCCTCCATTTCCACGCTCGGCACGCTTGCCCTTGACGTGGACGGGCAGGGGGCTAGGAACCCCGGCCCCTCTCCCCGCAGGTTTTCCCATGACGTCCGCGACGCCCGCCACCATCGGCATCGACTTCGGCACGACCAATACGGTGGTGTCGCTGGCCCATGGCGACGGCCCCGCGACCCTGGTGCGGTTCCAGGTCGAGGAGAAGGACCTGTTCGCCTTCCGCTCGGCGCTCAGCTTCCAACTGCACGAGGCGCGCGACGGCGGTTCGCCCGAGCGGGTCATCGAGGCCGGCCCCTGGGCCATCGACGCCTATGTCGAGGACCCGCTGGAGACGCGCTTCATCCAGTCGTTCAAGACCTTCGCCGCCAGCGCCGCCTTTACCGAGACGCGCATCGACAACCGCCGCTATCGCTTCGAGGATCTGCTGTCGGCCTTCCTGCTGCGGCTGAAGCACCACGCGGACGGGGCGATGGACGACCTGCCGCCGCGCATCATCGTCGGGCGGCCTGTCACCTTCGCCGGGGGCAATCCCAACGAGGCCCTGGCGTTGGAGCGGTATGAGGCGGCGTTCGCGCGCCTGGGCTTCACCGACATTCGCTACGCCTATGAGCCGGTCGGCGCGGCCTTCTTCTTTGCGCGCGAGCTGAAGCAGGACGCCAATGTCCTGGTCGCCGACTTCGGCGGCGGCACCAGCGACTTTTCCGTCGTGCGGTTCGAGCGGGCCGACGGGGCGCTGAAGTCCACACCGCTGGCGCGGTCGGGCGTGGGCGTGGCGGGCGACGCCTTCGACTATCGGATCATCGACCAGCTGGTGTCGCCGGAACTGGGCAAGGGCAGCCTGTATCGGGCCTTCGACAACCGCCTGCCGATCCCCCAGCGCTACTACAGCGCCTTCGCACGCTGGGACCAACTGGCCCTGCTGCGGGCCTCCAAGGACATGCGCGACATTCGCGGCCTGGCCTCGACAGCGTTGGAGCCGGAGAAGATCGAGCGCCTGATCGAAGTGCTGGACGACAACCACGGCTATGCCCTCTATCGCGCTGTCTCGGGCCTGAAGGAGGCCCTGTCGCGCGACGAAGAGGCCGTCTTCTCCTTTATCGCCGGTTCGGTGCGGATCGAGAAGCCGGTCAAGCGCACGGACTTCGAAGGCTGGATCGCCCCCGAGCTTCATTCCATGGAGGCCGCCGTCGACGAGGCCATGGCCCAGTCGGGTCTGGACGGAACCCAGATCGACCGCGTCTTCCTGACCGGCGGCACCTCGTTCGTGCCGGCGGTGCGCGACATCTTCATCCGCCGCTTCGGCGCCGACCGCATCGAGACGGGCGGCGAGTTCGAATCCATCGCCTCGGGCCTGGCCCTGATCGGGCGCGAGGCGGATCTGGACCTGTGGAGTCAGAAGGCCGCCTAATCGCGGTCGGGTGCGCCCAGAGGGAAGTAGGCGCGGTAGGGCCGGGCCTCGTCCACCGCCCGCGCCATCGACGGCCGAGCGAGCAGCCGGGCGCGATAGGCCTTCAGCGTCGCGAAGCGATCATCAATGGGGTGCGACCAGTCGGCGTAGAACAGCGCGGGCGCGGCGGCGCAGTCGGCCAGGCTGAAGCCGTGATCGGTCGCCCATTCCCGCCCCGCCAGTCGTTGGTCCAGCCAGGCGTAGGCGGTGTCCAGCATCCGCCTGGCCTCAGCCACGCCATAGGGATCGCGGTCGCCCTCGGGCCGCAGGACGTCGGCCACCAGCTTCTGCTGCGGGCTTGAGACATAGTGGTCGAACACCCGGTCCATCATCCGCACCTCGACGGCGGCGGCCGTATCGTCAGGAATCAGGCGCGCCGGGCCGGGATGATGCACGGCCAGATGCTCGATGATGGCCGTGGCCTCGACGACCGTGTGGTCCCCGTCCTGCAAGACCGGAAACTTGCGAACCGGCCACAGCGCCGTCAGCTCAGCGAAGGCGGCCTCGCCCTCCAGCAGCCTGAACTCGAACGGGGTATCGTTCTCATAAAGCGCGATCAACGCCTTCTGGCAGTAGGACGAGAAAGGGTGGGCGTAGAGCTTCATGGGCGTTGCTCCTCAATTCGCTGAGGCGATCTAGGTCGAAAACCTACGGTATGTTAGCGTTGCGAATGGCCGTTTTCAAAGCTGTTCACCGCATCGCGGCCATTGGGGGCGTGGCCTTCTTTGCGGCCTTCCTTGGCTTTATCGCCTCGTTTTCCGATCATCCTCCTCTATTGCCGACGGCGTGGAAGATGAGCATCGCCACGGACGACGGTTTTCACATCATCAGGCTCTTTCTTATCATCGTGAGTGTCGCTGCCTTTGTTCTCCGCGGTCGAGGAACTCTCATCGGCTATGCCTTCGTGATGATCCTTGCGGTTGCGCCGATCTGTTGGTTGGTTTTGGAGCTCTTCCATAGGTTCGGTGGCAGCCAGGGTGGCGAATTTTGGGGCTATTTCTTGCAGCCTTCGATGTATCCGTGGCTGCTTGCGCCCTGGCTTGCAGATTACGCTTTGACGCTATCTATCGGCTGCCTTGGCCTCTGGATGGCCACTTTGCCGAGATCGTCGAGACCGATTTTGCGCTAACGCGAAACCGGAATTTGACCCCTTCGCCTCCCGATGTCAGATCGCGCACCTCACCACGCGAGGAGCGCCCCATGACCATCACCCTGCACGGCATCAAGGCCTGTGACACGATGAAGAAGGCGCGCGTCTGGCTGGATGAAAACGGCGTGGACTACGCCTTTCATGACTATAAGGTCGCGGGCGCGAACAGGGCGGATCTTGAACGCTGGATCGCCGAGCATGGCTGGGAGACGGTGCTGAACCGCGCCGGGACCACCTTCCGCAAGTTGTCGGACGCCGACAAGGCCGACCTGAACGCCGACAAGGCCGTCGCCCTGATGCTGGCCCAGCCGTCGATGATCAAGCGGCCGGTGCTGGACCTGGGCGACGGGCGGACGCTGGTCGGCTTCAAGCCCGAACGCTACGCCGAGGCTTTCGGCGCCTAATCCTCGACGGCGGTTTCCGGGCGGTCGTGGCCGTCTGCGCGCTCGGTGATCCACTGGCCAGACGTGTCCTCGAACTCGATCCACGAGGTGCGGTCCGGCACCTGCTGCTCGCGCGAGACGGCGACAGCGGCGGCGCGCGCGGCGTCGTGGGTGGCGAAGGTCTCGGAGAAGCTGTCGCCCAGCTTATAGGCCCAGCCCCCGTCGTGGGGGACGATGCGATAGATGATGCGGGTCATTTGGCCTCCGGTCGTTTATCGACCGACGCTTGACCGGGCGGAACAGCTTGTCGAGTCACGCTGTGGTGACGTCAGCGCGCCCGACGCAGCTCCAGGGCGGCGCGGTGGGCGGCGGTCCAGCGCTCGCGGTCCAGGCGGTTGATGGCGAAGCGACGCATCTCCGTCTCGCAGACCTCTGTCCCGCGCAGGCTGAGCGGCGTGACGACGGCCCGGTGCTGGTCGCAGAATGCGTCGGCGGCCGCATCGACGCGCTGGATAAAGACCCTGGCTTGCTCTGGACGGCGGAAGTCCAGATCGGAGACCTGGACCCTCAGTTCCTGCGCGGGCGAGACGGCGGCCGATAGGGCGAGGGCGAGGCTGGCGATCATCATGGCGGTGGCTCCCTGGGTTCCGGCGAAGCCGGGCAAGGGAACAAGACGGCGCAAAGCGCACACAGTTACGGCAGCGCCTGTTAAATCGCGGTCATGCCTTGGGTCTGAAACGCCGGCCGGATCGGAAAAGCGCGCCTTACAAAGAGTTCATGCGCGATCCTGCATCTGATCGGCGCGATCAGCGCCTCTTGTGATCAGAAGGCTGCAGCGTCACGCTCGGCTCCATATTTCAAGAAGGGGCGAAACCCATGGAAGAATTCATTCCCATCGCATTGTTCATCATGATCGGCGCGATCGTGCTCGTGCCGGTTTGGCTGAAGAGCAGGGAGCGTAAAGAGATGCAGGCGACCCTGCGCTCGGCCATCGAGAAGGGGCAGCCGCTGCCGCCAGAAGTCATTGACGCGCTGAGCAAGGAAAACATCAAGGCGCCAGCGACGGCGTCTCGCGACCTGCGCGTCGGCGTCATCCTTCTGGCGGTCAGCCTCGGGTTCGCTCTCTTTGGCTACGCGGTCAGCTTCGCCGAGATGGACGCCTTCTATCCGCTGGTCGGCATCGCCGCGATCCCCGGCACGATCGGTCTGGCCTTCATCGTCCTGAGTTTCTTCAACAAGAACAAGGGCTGAGGGCGACGGGGAGGGGAGACCGTCATGGCCAAGCCTTTACGCGATCTGCACGATGTCGAGCTCGCCGCCCTGTCGGCGGCGGGCGGACGTCGCGAGTTCGGGGAACTGGTGCGTCGCCACAGCTCGGCGGTGCGCGGTCTGCTGCGTCGGATGGGGGCGCAACCCGCCCTGGCCGACGACGTGGCCCAGGACGCCTTTCTGCTGGCGTTCGAGAAGTGCGCCGAGTTTCGCGGCGAGGGGACCTTCGGCGCCTGGATCAAGCGGATCGCGGCTCGCATCTATCTGAAGCGTCGCTCGAAGGACGCCCGCTATGTCGCCGAGGTCGAGAACGATGAGGTCGCGCCCAATGTCGATAGCGCCGGGCGCATGGATCTGGACGAGGCGATGAAGGGCCTGACCGAGCCGGAACGGCTGTGCGTCTCCCTGTGTCACGGGGCGGGCCTGTCCCATCCCGAAATTGCGGCCGCCATTAATTTGCCGCTTGGAACGGTGAAATCTCATGTCAAGCGTGGTCTGGATAAACTTCGGGCCCGGCTCCAGTCGGAACCGGTTGCTCACGGGAGCGCGTCCCATGTCGGCTGATGAGTTCGACCCTGCCATCGAGCGCCTGTTCGCACGCGCCCCGGCCTTTGCCGATTCGGCCCAGTTCGAGGCCGGCGTGGCGGCGAAACTGTCGAAAACCTCTCGCTTCCGCACGGTGGCCCTGTCCGGAGCGGGCCTGATCGGCGGCGTCATCGCCGTGCGCGAGGTCCTGAACGTCAACTTCAACTTCACTGAATCGTCGGCGTCCGCATCGACGGGCTCTCAACCTGTCGCGCAGGGGCTCAGCATGGCGGGCGTGGACGGCGCTCAGGCGGTTCAGTCCTTGCTGGATCGACTGGGCCTAAGCGGGTTCGACATGAGCTCCATGGGCGGAATGCAGTTGTTCTGGGCTACGGCCGGGGTGCTGGTCGCCTTGCTGGCGGCTGGGGTTGTGAAACTGTCTCAGGAAATCTGAGCGCCGTTTTCCTGACGAAGTCGCGACCTACTGCTGAAATTTCGGGTCACGGCATGAACGCCTGCGTTGCGGGCGGGACGACGACCCTCTAGGGTCGCGCCGGTTTAGCGACCAGTCTTGGCAGCGGTTTTTGGGGCGACGTTTCGTGGTTGATGTCTTCGAACAGGTCGAGGAGGAGCTTCGCTCCGATCGATACAAGCGTATGGCCCGCACCTGGCTGCCGATCGGAGCCGGCCTGCTGGTCGTCGCCCTGGTCGCCGCCCTGGGCTGGTGGGGCTGGCAGAGCTACGTGACCAATCAGGCCGACAAGGCCTCGGCCGCCTATGATCGCGGCATGGAGGCCCTCCAGGCCAACAACCCGTCGGGCGCCGACGCCGCCTTCGCCGAAGCCGCCAAGTCGGGCAACGGCGCCTATAAGGCCCTGGCCCTGATGCAACAGGCCGGAATCGCCGTGACGGCGAACAAGACCCAGGACGCGGTCAAGCTGTTCGACGACGCAGCCAAGGCCGCCGGCGATCCGATCATCGCCGACGCCGCCGCTATCAAGGCCGCCTTCCTGCTGATGGACACGGCCTCGCTGGAAGACATTCAGAAGCGTCTTGAGCCCCTGGCTGAGGACAAGCGCCCGCTGCACGCCTTCGCTCAGGAAGCCCTGGCCATGGCGCAACTGCAGCACGGCAAGACCGCCGAAGCGCGTCAGGCCTTTGTCCAGCTGCAACTGGGCCAGGATGTGCCGGACGACGTCCGTCAGCGCGCCCAGGCCGGCGTTCAGGCGATTGATTCGGGCACGGCCGCCGGCCTGGCCGCCATCGTTCGCGCCGCCGTCGCCCTGCCGGCTCCGGCTGCCGCGCCGTCCGCTGCCGCTGCTCCCGCACAAGCCGACGCGGCGCCTGCCGCCGTTCGCCCGTAATCGACGCTTTCAGGACGCCCTGCATGAACCGAACGCTGAAAGTCGCCCTGTTGTGCGGTCTGGCCATGACCGTCGCGTCCTGCGGCACCGTGCGCAACGCCCTGCCTTTCGGCCTGGGCGGCCAGAAGGAAGACGTCGCCAAGGCGACCGAAGGGCAGCGCATTTCGATCCTGGAGTTCGAGCAGCAACTGGCGCCGTCGGCGGCTCTGTCCGGCCGTGACTTCTTCCTGCCGGGGCCCCAGGCGGCGACCGCCTGGACCCAGCCGGGCGGCAACGCTGACAACTCGGTGGAGCATGTCATCGCTGCGCCGGAGTTCTCGATCGCCTGGCGGCGCGACATCGGCGCCGGCTCCAGCCGCACCCGTCAGGTCATGGCCCCGGTCGTCGCAGACGGCGGCAAGATCTTCGTGCTGGACGGCGAGGCTGGCGTGACGGCTGTGGACGCGGGCACCGGCGCGGTCCTGTGGAAGGCCAACGTCAAGGTCGATGAGCACGATCGCGGCTCGCGCATCCTGGGCATCGGCTTCGGCGGCGGCGCGGCCGGCGGCGGTTTCGGCGGCGGCGTAGCCGTCGGCGGCGGCAAGGTCTTTGTCTCCTCCGGCTATCGCACCATGACGGCGCTGGACGCCGCCACGGGGGCTGAACTGTGGAAGTCGTCGGTTGATCTGCCGATCCACGGCGCACCGACGGTCGCCGGTCAGCGCGTCTATGTCATCGACGTCGACAACCAACTGGTGGCTTTCAACGTCAATACAGGACGTCAGGACTGGTCCTATCGCGGCATCACCGAGCCGGCGCGCGTCATGCGCGCCTCCAGCCCGGCGGTCAGCGGCGACACGGTCATCGCGCCCTTCTCCTCGGGCGAACTGGTGGCGCTGCGCGCCTCGAATGGCCAGCCCGTCTGGCAGGAGGTCCTGTCGCGCACCAGCCGCACCAGCGCCCTGTCCGAGATCCGCGATATCGCCGGGCGGCCGGTCATCAGCCGCGGCTTTGTCTATGCTGTCAGCCAGTCGGGCGTCCTTCAGTCGATGGACATCCGTTCGGGCCAAGCGAAATGGTCCCTGCCGGTCGCGGGCGTCAATGCGCCCCTGCCGGTCGGCGACGTGGTCTATGTGGTGTCCAAGGCCGGTGAACTGACCGTCGTCAACCGCGATAGCGGCCAGGTCTACTGGACGCGCGACCTGAATGAGGGTCGTGTCCGCAAGGAAGGCGGCGTTCTGGGCTTCGGCGGCAAGACGGTCCGTCCTGTGTGGTCGGGCCCCATCCTGGCCTCCAACCGTCTGGTGCTGGTGAATTCGGACGGCGAGGTCGTGGCCTTTGACCCGAAGACCGGCGCGCAGCAATCCAGCCTGAAGCTGGGCGGGGCGGCCTTCATCGCTCCAGCCGCCTACAACGGCGCCCTTTACGTCCTCACGGACAAGGGCCAACTGGTCAGCATCCGCTGATCTTTTCTTTGATTTGAGTTAGAAAGCCGACATGGCTCTAAAAGTCGCCATCGTCGGCCGGCCCAATGTGGGCAAGTCGACACTGTTCAACCGACTCGTCGGCAAGCGTTTGGCGCTTGTCGATGATCGCCCGGGCGTGACCCGTGACCGTCGCTATGCCGACGGCAATATCGGCGACATGGATCTGACGCTGATCGACACGGCCGGCTACGAAGACGTCACCGACGACAGCCTGGAAGCCCGGATGCGCGAGCAGACCGAGGCCGCGCTGGATGACGCCGAAGTCGTCATGTTCATGATGGACGCCCGCGATGGCGTGACGTCGCTGGACCGCATCTTCGCCGAGCGTCTGCGCAAGGTGCACAAGCCGATCATCTTGCTGGCCAACAAGTCCGAAAGCCGCGAAAGCGGCGGCGGCGTCGGCGAAGCCCACGCTCTGGGCTTCGGCGAGCCGGTCGCCATCTCGGCCGAGCACGGCGAGGGCATGGCCGACCTGTATCAGGCGCTGGTCGAGGCCTCGGCTGACATCTTCGTCGAAGAGATCGACGAGCCGGACAAGCCGATCCGAATCGCCATCATCGGCCGCCCCAATGCGGGTAAGTCGACCCTGATCAATCGTATGCTGGGCGAAGACCGCCTGTTGACCGGCCCCGAGGCCGGCATCACCCGCGACTCTATCTCGGTCGACTGGGAATACGAAGGCAAGGCGATCCGCTTCGTTGATACCGCCGGGATGCGTCGCAAGGCTCGAGTCCAGGAGAAGCTGGAAAAGCTGTCGGTCGCCGACACCATCCGCGCCATCACCTTCGCTGAGGTGGTCGTGCTGGTGATGGACAAGGACGACGCCTTCGATACCCAGGACCTGCAACTGGCCGACCTGGTCGAGCGCGAAGGTCGCGCCCTGGTCTATGTGGCGTCCAAGTGGGACCTGGAGGAAGAACCCCAGTCCAAGATGGCCGAGCTGAAGCGCCTGGCCGAGGACAAGCTGCCGCAGTTGAAAGGTTCGCCCTTCGTCGCCCTGTCGTCGCACAATGGTCGTGGCGTCGAGCGGCTGATGCCGGCCATCATCAAGGCCTATGAAACCTGGTCGGTGAAGGTCAAGACCAAGGACCTGAACACCTGGCTGTCCATGGCCACCCAGAGGCACCCGCCGCCCGCCGTCAATGGCAAGCGCGTGAAGCCGAAGTACATGGCTCAGACCAAGGCCCGTCCGCCGACCTTCGTCCTGATGGCCAGCCGCGCCTCTGACATGCCCGAGCACTATCAGCGCTATCTGGTGAACAGCCTGCGCGAGAGCTTCGACCTGCCCGGCACGCCGATCCGGCTGACGGTCAAGTCCAGCAGCACGTCGAACCCCTATGCCGAGGGCGGCGCCAAGTCCGGTCCAGAACGCTACAAGGGCGACGCCAAGACCGCGCCGCGCAAGGTGCTGAAGGCCGAGAAGGCCGCCGAGGCTCTGTCCAACCTGCCGGGCAAGGCGCTGGAACAGAAGAAGTCGGGCATCAAGCCCAAGGTCAAGGCTCTTGGCGGGCTCAAGGCAGGCGCGAGCAAGAAGGCCGGTCAGAGCGTGGCCGTCCAGAAGGGCGCCCGCGGCGGCGCCCGTCAGGTGTCGCGTTCGGGCCGTATCCGCACCGGCCAGAAGCACGCGCCGAAGAAGTAGGTCGCCCTCGAGCGGCCGGGAAGGTTTAGGGGCGAGCGGTCGGTGACGACGGCTCGCCCCTTCTTCTGGTCGGGGTCTTTTCGGGAACCTTGCGGCCCCACCGTGCGTCCAAGCCTGCGGATGGAGCGCGTCATGAGTCTGCGAAAACCGAACGACTACGCCGTGCTGGATCAAATCGATCTGGTACGTCTGGCCCAGGTCGGCGACCGCGAGGCGTTTCGCGCCATCATGCAGCAGGGCAATCAGCGCCTGTTTCGCATCGCCCGCGGCGTGGTCCGCGACGACGCCGAGGCCGAGGATGTGCTGCAAGAAGCCTATGCCCGCGCCTTTGCCGCCATCGGCGGCTTTCGCGGCGAGGCGGGGATCATGACCTGGCTGACCCGCATCGTCCTCAACGAAGCCCGCGACCGGGTGCGAAAGCGCCGCCCGATGGTCGATCTGGATGTCATTGAGCAAAGCCAGCAGGCCGAGGTCATTCCTTTCCCCAATGCCTTTGGCGCCAATCCCTTCGGCGGCGGCAGTCCCGAGATCGACGCGGCGCGGATGCAGATACGCAGCCTGATCGAACGCGCCGTGGACGACCTGCCGGCGCCCTTCCGCATGGTCTTCATCCTGCGCGACATCGAGGAGTGCAGCATCGAGGAGACCGCCGCCCACCTGCAACTCAAGCCCGAGACGGTGAAGACCCGGCTGCATCGCGCGCGCCGCCTGCTGCGTCAGGCCCTGGACGCTCAACTGGGGGCAACCATGGTCGGCGTCTTTCCCTTCCTCGGCGCCCGCTGCGCGCGCATCACCGAGGCGGTGCTGAGCCGGATGGAGCAGGAAGGGCGGCTAGCGCCGGGAACCTTTCCATCTGCCTGAAGTCCAATGCTGAGGCGATGGCGGTCAAGCCGTCGCAGCAAAGGAAGAACCCCCATGTCGAAAGCCCTTCTTCTGGCCGGCGTCCTGATCTTCGCTCCGCTGGCGCCCGCCATGGCCCAGAACGCCGGACCGACCGACCCGCAGATCGCCCACATCGCCTATACCGCCGGGCAACTGGACATCGAGGCCGCCAAACAGGCGCTGCAGAAGTCCACAAACCCTGAGGTCCGCGCTTTCGCCGAAACCATGGAGCGCGACCACGCGGCGGTGAACGAACAGGCCATCGCTCTGGTCACCCGTCTGCACGTCACCCCCGAAGTCAACCCCACCAGCACCTCGCTGACCGACGCGGCGGCGGCCACGCGGCAACGCCTGGCCGGCTTGTCGGGCGCAGCCTTCGACAAGGCCTATGTCGACAACGAGGTCACCTATCACCGCACCGTCGATGAGGCCCTGCGCAAGACCCTGATCCCCGACGCCGACAACGCCGAGCTGAAGTCGCTGCTGCAGACCGGGCTGGAACTGTTCCAGCAGCATCAGGCCCATGCCGAGCACCTGGCCCATGACTTCCCCTGAACGTTGCCCTGAACCCGGATCGGAGCGGCTTTCCCGGCGCATGCTTCTGATGACTGCGGGGGCGCTGGCGGTCGCTCCGGCGCTCCCTGCGGTCGCCGCCCCCCGGACCCACGCCGTCGTCATCGACAAGATGAAGTTCGGACCGTCTCCGGAGGGCGTGCGCGTCGGCGATACGGTGGCCTGGGTCAATCGCGACCTGTTCCGCCATTCGGCCACGGCGCGAAACCGTGCCTTCGATGTGGATTTGCCGCCTGGCGCGACCGGGACAGCCGTCATGCGGACGGCGGGGACCGTCGCCTATGCCTGTCGGTTCCATGCAGCCATGACGGCCGAGATCGTCGTTAGCGGCTAGAGCGGTCGCGGTCGTCGTGTGCGGGCGAAGGGAGCGACGACCTTGGCCGGGGCGTCCTGGTCGCCGATCACCGCCTTCAGGGCCAGGGTCACGAACAGCACCCACCGCAGGCTGTGCCAGTTCATGGTGATGCTCTCGGTCAGCATGGTCAGGGTATAGGCCGTCATCATGGGGACCAGCAGCCAGCCGGACAGGCGTGTGTAGGCGGCCCAGAACGATCGCGCCCACATTTCGACCATCCAGGCAGCCAGCAGGATCAGGCCGGGAATGCCAAGACTGAGATAGACCTCCAGCCAGCCGCTGTGCGCGTGGGCGGCGGAGAAACGGGCCTCATAGGCGATCCAGGACTGCGGTCCGCCCGGCGAGTTGTCGGTCCAGACCGCGCCATAGCCGAAGCCGGTCCACGGGCGATGTTCGACCTGACGCAGGATGCCGGACCAAATTTCGGTCCGGCCCGTCAGTGTGGCGTCCTTGCCAAGCAACTCGAATAGCAGGTCGCTGCGGGTCGCAATGACGACCAGGGCGGCGCAGATGACGACGACCGTGATCCAGGTGCCCAGGATCGCGCGCACGCGTCCGGCCTTCACCAGGGCGACGAAGACCATGCTGGCCATGGCGAGGATCAGCACTACAAGGCCGGTCTTCGACGTGGACATCACCACCAGCGCTGCGGCTATGGCCGCGCACACCAACCACAGTCTTCGACGCTTGGGGACCATGATGGCGGCGGCGACCATGAAGATGGCGGCCAGGCCCATATTCTCGCCCAGAGAGTTCTTCTCGAGCCAGAGGCCTCGCCATGCGCCGGGGAAGATGGTTTGCATCCGGCCCATGTCGGGCAGCAGGACGGCCAGAAGAAGCGAGGCGACCATCATGATGGCCATGGCTGTGGCGAAGATCTCGGTCAGCGTCGTCCAGCGCCAGCGCGCGGCCAGGGCGACCCCGCCCAGGGTTGTGAACAGCAGGGCCATCACGCGTCTCAGGGTGACGTCCGGGTTGATCGACCACACGAAGGACAGCGCCGCCAAGGCCAGCAGCGCCAGCAGCAAGGGCGACCGGGACAGGGCCTGCAAGGCCGTACCGGGGCGAGTCAGAACCAATCCCACCGCCAGGGCATAGGCGGGATAGAAGAAGTTGAGCAGGAAGTCGGACGAGCGCTGGCCATAGCCGGTCATCGGCGCGGCCCATGACTGCGAGTAGATCAGAACCACCAGCACTGAGGCGGCGAAGGCCAGAATATCCGCATAGGGCGTCGCGCGCGTCACCGGGCCGGAGCGCGCAGTCCGGTCTGCCGTTGTGCGAACGGTTTGTGTCGTCGGTCCTGAAAGTCGGCTCCCCGGCGACTGGATCGACATGGGACCTTAGGCGGCGGATTCCGCCGACAGACCCTGCTTCCAATCCTTGAAGCTGACGGTCAGGGGCGGGGTGAGGTCAGGACGGGTCAGTTCGACCATCAGGGGACCGATCTCCGAAGGGTGAGGCAGGACCTCGGGATCTTCACCTGGAAAAGCCTGGGCGCGCAACTGGGTGCGCATCCGGCCCGGATCGACGATGGCGGCGCGGACCAGGGTGCTCTCGATTTCGTCGGCCCAGCATTTGACCAGGGCCTCGGCGCCGGCCTTGGTCGCCGCATACATGCCCCAGAAGGCGCGCGGGTTGGTCGCGACGCTGGAGGTCAGATAGACCGCGCGCCCGGCGTCGGAGGCGCGCAGCAGCGGCTCCAGCGAGCGGATCAGGCGATAGACGCCGGTGAAGTTGATCTTCTCGATCTTGGCGAACTCGCGCGGCTCGGCGTGGGCGACCGGCGTGAGACCCGAGGGGCCCATGGTCGCCGCCGCCTGAACCCAGATGTCCAGCTTGCCGAAGCGCTCGAACAGGGCACCGCCCAGACGGTCGATGGCGCCGCCGTCCACCAGGTCGAACGGGACCAGGGTGGCGTGCTGGCCGGTGGCGGCGAAGATGGCGTCGTCCAGTTCTTCCAGTCCGCCCTGGGTGCGGGCGGTCGCCACGACGTGGGCGCCGGCCTTGGCCAGGGCCAGGGCGGTTTCATAGCCGATGCCGCGCGAGGCGCCGACGACCAGGGCGATACGGTTGGCGAGGGGAAGGGAAGCGTGTTCGGACATGCTGCGCTGATAGCGCGACCCGCCGTCGGGCGAAAGGCTCAGCCTCGCTTCAATACCCAGGCGCGGGCTGCCATAGGCTGAAGCTGACGCCCTGGTCGTCGGCGACGACGACAGACAGGCCGGACGGGCTTTGCGCCGGCATGGCGGCGTGCCCGCCCAACTCCCTCACACGGGCGCAGGTCACGTGAATGTCGTCGACGCGGAAGTAGAGGTGAGGAAAGGCCCGGTGCTCGCCCTTGGTGATGCCCAAGGCGGGATCAGACCCGCTGACGTGAGCGTAGGTCGGGTGCGAAGCGACTTCGTCGTAGGTCCAGCCGAACAGACCCGCGTAGAAGGCGCGGGCCTTTTCGATGTCGGGGGTGTCGAGCGTGAAGTAGCCGAGCTGGATCATACCGCCTTAAGCGGTCACCAGCAGGGAAAGTTGCCCGCCCTTCGCATCACGACCGCCCTCGGCGATTTCGCGGTCCAGTAGCCGGGTCGGATAGTCGCCGGTGAAGTAGTGGTCCGTGAACTGCGGATTGGCGGCGTCGCGCGGTCCGGCGCCCAGGGCGTCGTAGAGGCCGTCGATGGACAGGAAGCCGAGCGAGTCGACCTCCAGAATGGCGCGCATCTCGTCCATCGTATGGGTGGCGGCCATCAGCTGCGTCCGCTCGGGCATGTCGATGCCGTAGAAGTCGGGGAAGAGGATCTGCGGGCTGGCCGAGCGCAGGTGGACCTCCTTGGCGCCTGCTGCGCGCACGGCGCGCACCAGCTTCAGCGAGGTGGTGCCGCGCACGATCGAGTCGTCGATCAGCACGACGCGCTTGCCTTCCAGCGCAGAGCGGTTGGGGCTGTGCTTCATGCGCACGCCCTTCTGCCGGGCGCCCTGGCTGGGCTGGATGAAGGTGCGGCCCAGATAGTGGCTGCGGATGATGCCGACTTCGTAGGGGATGCCGCTTTCCTGAGCATAGCCCAGAGCTGCAGGCACGCCGGAGTCCGGCACCGGCACGACGATGTCGGCCTCGACCGCGAACTCGCGCGCCAGGCGGCGGCCCATTTCCTTGCGGACATTATAGACCGAGCGGCCGTTCACCACGCTGTCGGGGCGGGCGAAATAGACATACTCGAACAGGCAGGGGCGGGCGGCGCGGGCCGGGAAGGGCTTGATCGAGGTCAGGCCGTCCTCGTCGATGACGACGACTTCGCCATGCTCAATGTCGCGGATGAAGGTGGCGCCGATGGTGTCCAGGGCGCAGGTCTCGGACGCCAGAACCCAGGCCTCGCCGACCTTGCCCAGGACCAGCGGACGGATGCCCAGCGGGTCGCGCGCGCCGATCATCTTGTAGCGGGTCTGGGCCACCAGGGCGTAGCCGCCCTCGATCCGGCCCAGGGCGTCGATGAAGCGCTCGACGATCTTGGCCTTACGGCTGCGGGCGATCAGGTGAAGGATGGCCTCGGAGTCCGAGGTCGACTGGAAGATCGCGCCTTCCGAGACCAGTTGGCCGTGCAGGTATTTGAAATTCGTCAGGTTGCCGTTGTGGGCGATGGCGATGCCGCCCTGGTCCAGATCGGCGAACATCGGCTGGATGTTGCGCAGGAAGCTGCCGCCGGCGGTGGAGTAGCGGGTGTGGCCGACCGCGGCGCCGCCGGGCAGGCGGGTGGTCAGCTCGGCGTTGCCGAAGGCCTCGCCGACGAGGCCCTGATGGCGCTCGGTGTAGAAGCGGTCTTCAAAGACGCTGGCGATGCCGCAGGCTTCCTGGCCGCGATGCTGCAGGGCGTGCAGGCCCAGCGCCACGATCGACGAGGCCTCGTTCTCGGGCGCGCCCCAGACTCCGCAAACGCCGCACTCCAGCCGCAGCTGGTCGTCCTCCGGCTCGCGCCAGTGTTCGCGGTGAACGATGGGATCGGCGATATGGTGGCGCATCGTCAGGCTCCGATGACCGGGACAGGATAACTCAGGCGGCGGCGCCGCGCACGTAGGCCGCCATTGCGTCGAGGGCAAGGCTCATTGATCGGAAAACCCTTCGCGGACGGAAGAACCGACGACCGGCGTCAAGGCGTCCGCGCCCTTTCCGAGCGTCGGCAGGACGACCTGAATGGCCTTGGCCGAGCCTTCGCTGACGGGCGAAAGGGCCGCGCCGGTCAGCCAGCGCGGGGGATTGTCGGACATGACGCCCATGATGATCAGGTGCACCGCGCCGACCAGGGCCAGGGCCCGCACGGCTCCCAGGGCTAGGCCGAAGGTCTGATCGAAAGCGCCCAGGGCGTTGCCGCGCGCGCCCTTGGAAATGGCCGAACCGAGGAAGCGCAGGCCGAAATAGAGAATCAGAAACGTCAGCCCTACGGCCAGCACTGAACCGGCCCAGTCGGGGTCGACCAGGGAACGCCCGAACGGCGCCGTCCAGGGCAGGGTGATCAGGGCCAGAAGGCCCGCCAGGAAGAAGCTGAAGAAGGCCGTCAGTTCGCGCACGCCGCCCCGGAACCAGCCGGCGGCGCCGGAGGCCAGAAGCACAAGGATGACGAAGACGTCGTAGCCGGTCACGCGCGCTGCAATCGCTGAAGGAACAGAGGCCGCCTCAATAGCGGTTTTGGGAGATTCGCTCGACCACCTCGGTCAACAGTCCGGCGGCGGTGACGGCCACGTCGCCCTTCTTGACCTTGTCCTTGGCCTGGGACGGGGCGAGGGCGCGGTCGAAGCCCAGTTTCTTGGCCTCTCTCAGACGGGCCTCGGCGCGATTGACGGCGCGGACCTCGCCCGACAGGCCGATTTCGCCAAAGACGACGCAGCCCTGCGGCAGGGGCATGTCGAGGGCCGAGGATATGAGGGCGGCGGCGGCGGCCAGGTCGGCGGCGGGTTCATTGATCCGCAGACCTCCCGCCACGTTCAGATAGACGTCCTTGTCCCCGAAGCCGAGCCCGCAGCGCGCCTCCAGCACAGCCAGCAGCATGGCCAGGCGGCCATTGTCCCAACCCACGACGGCGCGTCTTGGCGTGCCGTATGCAGAAGGTGCGACAAGGGCCTGGATTTCAACCAGAACAGGACGAGACCCCTCGATGCCCGCGAAGACGGCGGCGCCCGGCGCGCGCTCCTTGCCTTCGCCCAGGAAGAGGGCGGAGGGATTGGTGACTTCGCGTAGGCCGACGTCGCTCATCTCGAAGACGCCGATCTCGTCGGTGGCGCCGAAACGGTTCTTGCCGGCGCGCAGGATGCGGAAGGGGTAGCCGCGCTCGCCCTCGAAGCTGAGGACGGCGTCGACCATGTGCTCGACCACGCGCGGGCCGGCGATCTGTCCGTCCTTGGTGACATGGCCCACCAGGACGATGGCCGGGCCGCCGTCCTTGGCCAGCCGCACCAGTTCGGCGGCGCAGGCGCGGACCTGGGTGACCGAGCCCGGCCCGGCCTCGTGGGCGTCGGACCACAGGGTCTGGATGGAGTCGATGATGACGATGTCGAACTTGTCGCGCTTCAGCGTCGTCAGGATTTCGCGCAGGGCCGTGGCCGAGGCGAGAGACACAGCGGCGTCGGCCACCCCCATGCGCTTGGCGCGCGCGCGGATCTGTTCGATGGCTTCTTCGCCCGAGATATAGGCCACGCGGGCGCCGTTGCGGGCCGCCTTGGCCGTGACCTCCAGCAGCAGGGTGGACTTGCCCACGCCGGGGTCGCCGCCCAGCAGGATGGCCGAGCCCGGCACCACGCCGCCGCCGCAGACGCGGTCGAACTCGGTCACGCCGGTGACGATGCGCGGCGGCTCTGGCGTGTCGGACTGCAGGGTCTCGAACTGAAGCCCGCGTCCGCGCGCCGTCGAGGCGGGCTTCATCGCGCCCGGCGGGGCCGATTTCGACTCCTCGGACAGGCAGTTCCACTCGCCACAGGCCGAGCATTGCCCCGCCCATTTGGAATGAACCGCGCCGCAGGACTGACAGACATAGAGAAGGGTATCGCGCGCCATGACCCTGACCTAGCAGGAATCGCGGCGTGGGCGAGGGGGCATGCGTGAGGGTGCGACCGACCCTGACGCAGGGTGACGCGCGGGTTGCATTGACCCTCATATGCCCGTCATCCTGCCAAGCTATAGCGTCGTTACGACTCACCCCCCACCGAGGCCTTCATGACCGCACCCAACCCGCCCGCCATCGATCCGGGCCTCGTCGCCCGCGTGCAGAACATCCTGATGCGGCCCAAGCTGGAATGGCCGGTCATCGAGGCCGAATACGCCACGACGCGCAGCCTCTTCGCTCGCTACGCCATGATCCTGGCGGCGATCGGCCCGGTGGCCGGCCTGATTGGCGGCCAACTGTTCCCAATCTCCATCTTCGGCTCGGTGATGCGGACTCCGATGGTGGGCGGCCTGTTGGGCGCCATCGTCACCTGGGGCCTGTCGCTGCTGTCGGTCTTCGTGCTGGGCCTGATCATCGACGCCTTGGCCCCGACCTTCAACGGGACCAAGGACAAGGTTCAGTCGATGAAGGTGGCTGTCTATTCGATGACGGCGGCCTGGGTCGCGTCGATCTTCAACCTGTTTCCGGTCCTGGCCTGGCTGGGCGGCCTGCTGGGCCTCTACGGCTTCTATCTGCTGTATCTGGGCCTGCCGACCGTGATGAAGGCGCCGCAGGACAAGGCCCTGGGCTACACGGCCGTCGTCGTCATCTCGGCCATCGTGCTGTGGATGGTCGTCAGCGCTATCGCCGCCGCCGTGGTCGCCAGCTTCGTGGTGGGCGCGATCGGCGTGAGCGCAATGGCTCTGAGCTAATCTAGCCGACGTAGAGGCGCGGGACGCGCGGCGTGATCGAGGTCAGCATTTCGTAGCTGATGGTTCCCGCCGCCGTCGCCGCGTCGTCCACCAGACGGTTGGCGCCGAAGATCTCGACCGTGTCGCCGGCCGCCACATCCAGGCCGGTGACGTCCACCGCCAGCACGTCCATCGACACCCGGCCGAGGATGGGGCGAAGCTCGCCCGCCACCCAGACCTGACCGCGCGGGCTGTTGCTGCGCATGACCCCGTCGGCATAGCCGGTTCCGCAGGTCGCCACCCGGATCGGCGCCTCGGCGCGATAGCCTTGCGAATAGCCGACCGTCTCGCCCGCCGGCACGTCGCGCACCTGCATGATCTGGGCGTTCAGCGTCGCCACCGGCGCGATGCGGCTGTCGGGTTTGCCCTCCGGTCCGCCGCCGAACAGGCAGATGCCGGGGCGCGCCACGTCAAAGGCGAAGTCAGGGCCCAGGAAACAGCCGCCCGAGTTGGCGAAGGAGCGCGTCACGTCGGGATAGCGGCCAACCGCCGCCGCATAGGCGTCGCGCTGGATGCGGTTCAGTGGATGGGCGGGTTCATCGGCGCAGGCCAGGTGTGTCATGACCAGCTCCAGCCCCTCGAACGGCTCGGGCGCATCCTCGACGCGGAAACCCAGCCGGTTCATGCCGGTGTCCAGTTGCAGACCGCAAGCGCCGCCGCCCGCCGCCGTCCAGGCCGCGATCTGACCGGGCTGGTTCAGCACGGGGCGCAGGTTCGCCGCCTTGATCATGGCTGCCGACGAGCCATGGCAGCCGTCCAGCACATAGATGACCGGCTCTGGCCCAATGGCCTCGCGCAGCAGCACGCCCTCGGCCGCCCGCGCGACAAAGAAGGTCCGCGCCCCTTCGGCCATCAGCCGCTTGGCCACCGCAGCGGCCCCCAATCCATAGCCGTCCGCCTTGACGACCGGATTGACCGGCACGCCGATCATGCCCTGCAGGGTGTGGAAATTGCGCGCAAGGGCGCCGAGATCGACGGTGAGGGAGGCGGGGAGGGACATGAGGCCCTTATGCCGCAAGATTCATGCGGCGCCACGACCCTTGAGCCGAATTACTCGGGAATATCCGCAAAGGCGCTGCCGTAGCGGTCGTCATGGGCCAGGTTGCCGAAGCGGACGGTGTCCGCGTCGAAGGCCAGCTTGACGATGCCGATAGGGCCGTGACGCTGCTTGCCGATGACGACCTCGGCCTGACCCTGCAGGCGGTCCATGTCCTGCTGCCATTGCAGGTGTTCTTCGGAGCCTTCGCGTGGCTCGGCGCGACCCAGGTAATAGCTTTCACGATAGACGAACATGACGCAGTCGGCGTCTTGCTCGATCGAGCCGGATTCACGCAGGTCGGACAGTTGCGGGCGCTTGTCTTCGCGCTGCTCGACCTGACGCGACAGCTGCGACAGGGCGATGATTGGCACGCCCAGCTCCTTGGCCAGGGCCTTCAGGCCGCCAGTGATCTCGGACACTTCCTGCACGCGGTTCTTCTGACCGCCGCCTTCGCCCGTCGTCACCAGTTGCAGGTAGTCGACGATGATGAGGTCGAGGCCGTGCTCCATCCGCTTCAGGCGTCGTGCGCGCGCCGCCAGCTTGGAAATGGAGATGCCGCCGGTGGCGTCGATATAGAGGGGGCTCTCGCCGATCTCGACCGCCGCGTCGCGCAGCTTGCCAAAGTCCGAGGCGTCGATCTCGCCCTTGCGCAGCTTGTCCGAGGACACGCCGGAGGCGTCGGCCAGAATACGCATGGCCAACTGTTCGGCGCTCATTTCCAGCGAGTAGAAGGCGACGACCCCGCCATTGACCGTCTTGCGGCCTTCGGGCGTCGGCTCCCACTGATAGGCGCGGGCCACGTTGAAGGCCATGTTGGTGGCCAGCGCGGTCTTACCCATCGACGGACGACCGGCGAGGATCAGAAGGTCGGACGGGTGCAGCCCGCCCAGCTTGCGGTCCAGATCGTTCAACCCGGTAGCCAGACCGGCCAGCTTGCCCTCGCGCTGATAGGCCTCGCCCGCCATTTCGACGGCCCCGGCCAGGGCGGTGGAGAAGTTGACGAAGCCCGAGGACGGCTTGCCCGTCTCGGCCAGCGAATAGAGGGTCTGTTCGGCCTGTTCGATCTGTTCGTCGGCGGGCGTGTCCGGGTTGGGCGCCTCCTTGATCATCTCGCCGCCGATGCGGATCAGGTCGCGGCGCAGGGCCAGGTCATAGATGACGCGGGCGTAGTCGGGCGCATTGGCCGCCGGGGGCGCGCGATCGACCAGATCGGCGAGGTAGCGTAGGCCGCCGAACTCATGGAAGGCCGGGTCCTGCTTGAACCGCTCCATCAGGATGGTGGGCTCGGCCAGCAGGCCCTGACGGATGTGGTCCTCGATCGCCTCGAACAGCCGCTGGTGGAAGGGCTCGTACATATGCGAGCCGCGCAGACGGTCCGACAGGCGCTCGAACACGGCGTTGTCGAACATCAGCGAGCCTAGCAGCGCCTGCTCCGCCTCCAGGTTGTGGGGCATGGACGAGACGGAGACCTGATCGTTTCCGTAGGGCATGGGAGCAAAGGCGTTCATTGAAATAGGCATAGCCCTAAGCACGGTCTGCGTCAGATACGGGCGCCGCCTTGTCCGTGGACCATCGCTGCGCGTCTGTGGACCGTCCGGAAAAGCGCTGTCTGATCAGTGGCGGCGGATCAGTTGGGGCAGGGGTAGCGCTCGACCATCCAGCTACGGACGGCCTGGGTGACAGTCAGGCTCCGCTGTGCCTGCGGCAGGGACTCAAAGCGCACGACCAGGCTTTCCGGCGTGATGCCGGTGCCGGACGGGGGGATGCAGTGGGCAGGACGACGACCCGAGGAGACGGCCTGGGCCTGTTCCGCCTTGACCGTGCTGACGGCGTCGGTGACCTCTCCGATCAGGCGCCGCGTCTCGGGACGCAGCATGGCTGCGACGCGATTGCGGGGCACATGGGCGCCAAGGTTCAGGAACTGCTGCACGGTCATGTCCGCCGCCATGACCGGATGAGGGATGGCGAAGGCTATCACAACGCCGGCAAGCACGGCGCACAATGCAGGGGCACGGAACATGACCGCTAGATGTGCCGGGACAGCGGGCTGCGCAAGGCTGTTAGATCAAATCGGGCAGGGATGCTCTGCCGCCATCCACTCACGCACGGCCTGGGTCACGCTGATGTTGCGGCGCGCCGCCGGGATGGCGTTGAAGCGCGCCAAAAGGGCATCGGCGGACAGGCTCACCTTTTCGGGCATACAGGTGGCCGAGCGGCGCCCTGCGGCCTGAGCCGCCGTCTGGTCGCTGCGAACGGTCGAGAAGGCCTGCTTCACCTCGTCCATCAGCCGTCGCGTATCTGACCGCAGCAGGGCGGTCGGGTTGCGCGGGATGCGGTTGGCCGAGGTCAGGAATTCCTGAACCGTCATGGCGCTGGCGCTGCTGGCCCATAGGCTGGCGGCGAGAGCGAGAATGAGCGCGGCCTTCGTCATACGGACCCCTCCGTTTGGAACGGCCCAGCTTGGCTCCACATCCGTGGCGGAACAATGGCCGACGAACGCGGTCAGGTTTCCAGCGGGACCGTCGGCAGGGTGTTGGGATAGATCCGCTCGATGTCGCCGCCCGACGCCTTGGCCGAGCGCGCCATGCGGAAGGCGTTCACCGGCTGGGTCTCGCCGATCCACAGGGCGTTGATCAGGTGGTCGGCGTAGGGGTCGTCGGTGTTGGGATGGATCAGGATCTTCAGGCCCAGATGGTTCAGCATCAGCCAGGGGATGACCGTCGGGACCTGATCATTGGCGAAGCCAAAGTAGAAGGAGGGCGTGGTGTGGGGGCCGCGCGGTCCCTCGTTCCACTCGCCTAGTTCGACCTTGAAGCGATGGATGACCCAGTCGCGCAGCTGGGCCGCGCGATAGGCCGTGTCCTCGTTGAAATAGACATGGGCGTGATAGCTGCTGACCTCGGTGTAGGTGCGCGGAGCAGCGGGCAGATCGACGCCGCGCGGCAGCGGCTCGGGCGGCCCCTTGGGGCGAGCGCCCCAGGGGCTGAGCGTGCTCTCGTCGCCGACTTGCACCGCCGCCTCGGCGGGACGGGACGCAGCGGCTACGGCGGTCGCCGCCGCAGCCGCCACGCCGCCCCCAACCAGCAGGGCCCGGCGCGAAGCGGAGGGAAGAGCTCCCTCGCGCCTGGCTCCTGCCGCCGTCACCACTTCACGCTCAGGCGGGCGTAGCCGTAGCGGCCGTTGAAGCCGAACGGAGAGTAGTAGGGGAAGCCCAGAACGCCGTTGCTGTTCAGCGTCTCGGGGACGAAGTCCGGGTATTCGTCGAAGACGTTGTCCACGCCCACAGCGACGCCGATCCGATCCGTGACCTGGAAGCGGCCTTCCAGGTCGACCGTGGTCTTGGCCCCGGTCGAATAGTCGCTGGCCGCCGTCGATCCGGGTTGCAGCACGTCGGCGTAGTAGGTCGCCCGCGCCGTCGCGCCCCAGCGGCCCAGGCTCCAGTCGGCCGAGGTCGAGACCTTTGTATCCGGCGTGCCTTCCTCGATGGTCAGGATACGTTGGCGCGAGAACAGGGTCGGCGCCGGGTTCAGCACCGAGGTCGAGGTCGGCCATTTCGACACGCTGACGTCGTTGACGTTGGCGGCGACGGTGAAGTCCCAGTTCCCCGCCGTCTCGGTCCGCAGGCGATAGCGGCCGACGATGTCCACACCCTTGGTCTCGGTCGTTACCCCGTTCAGGAAGAAGCGGGCGGCCTGAACGCCCAGAGGGTCCAGCAGGGCGGCGACATCGGTCGAGAAGCTGCGGTTGATCAGTTCCGACAGAGCGATCTGATCTTCGATCTTGATGCTGTAGGCGTCCACCGTCAGGTCGAAGTTCCCCAGACGGACGACGGCGCCGAGGCTGTAGTTGGTCGAGGTCTCGGGTTTCAGGGCCCGTGCGCCAAGGACCGTGGCGACCTGGCTGGTGGCCGGGAAGGTGCCGGTTTCGACCACGGCGCCGTTCTGGATCACCGAGGAGGTCGAGGTGAAGAAGCTCTGTTGCAGCGACGGGGCGCGGAAGCCGGTCGAGACCGAGCCGCGCAGGGCGAAGTTGGGGCTGAAGTCGTAGCGGGCCGCCAGCTTGCCGGTCTGGGCATCGCCGAAGTCCGAATAGTCCTCGACCCGCAGGGCGCCCTCGACGGTGAACTTGTCGGTCAGCGGGATTTCCACGTCGGCGTAGAGGGCGACCGCGTCGCGGTCTTCGTCCACTTCGTTGGACGGCTGGAAGCCGACGAAGCCTTGCGCGCCGCCGGCCAGGGCAGTGTTGGCGCCCAGCGGGCCACGGTTCCAGGATTCGGGCTGACCGGCGTCGATCTTGTAGCCCTCGCGGCGCGCTTCCAGACCCCAGGCGAAGTTCAGCGGGCCGCTGAGGCCGACCTCGAACTGGCGGGCGAAGTCAGCGCCGAAGACCAACTGGTCATAGGTCAGACCACCGGAATCGAAGCTGGTCGGGGAAGCTGCGCCATAGGTGGCGTTCAGCGAGTCCTCGGTGCGGAAGTCCAGGGCGTTGCGGCCATAGACCAGGCTGAAGTCGGCGCTCCATCCGGCGATTTCGCCCTTCACGCCGCCCGCCAGCGACAGGTCCTGCGAGTTGACGGCGATCTTGGGCAGGAAGCCGTTGGGATAGATGCTGACGACGTTGTTGGTGTTGTTCTGGAGGCGGGGGAAGGCGGCGCTTTCGCTGTCGCGGTGCTGATAGCCGGCCCAGCCATAGGCCTTCCAATCGGCGTTCAACGGCTTGCCGGCGTTGGCGAAGACGGTCCACTGCTCGACCTTGGGGTCGCCGGCGCGGGCGGTAATAGCGGTCGGGGTGACGCGCGGATCATAGTCTGACCGGTTGGTCGGCTCGCGGTTCAGATACTCGGCGGACAGGGTCAGGAAGCCGTCGGAGCCCAGGCCGAGGCCTTGCCAGGCCGAGGCGGTGACCGTGCGGCCGTCGGTTTCGTCGCGCTCGCCGCGCGCGGTTTCGACCGTGGTGAAATACTGACCATAGGTGACGCTGGCGCCGCCGCCCTCACGGGCTTCCTTGAGGCGCAGGTTGATGACCCCGGCGATGGCGTCCGAGCCGTATTGCGCTGAGGCGCCGTCGCGCAGCACCTCGACGCGGTCGAGGGCGCCGGTCGGGATGGCGTTCAGATCGACCGCAGCCGAGCCGCGACCGATCGAGCCGTTGACGTTGACCAGGGCCGAGGCGTGGCGGCGCGTGCCGTTGAGCAGCACCAGGGTCTGGTCAGGCGACAGGCCGCGCAGGGTGGCCGGGCGGATGGAGTCGGTGCCGTCCACGACCGAGGGGCGCGCGAAGGTCAGCGACGGAACGGTCTGGGCCAGGGCTGCGGCAAACTCAGTGGTGCCGCGCGTGGACAGGGTCTCAGCGGTCACGACGTCGACGGGGGCCAGTGTGTCGAGGCGCGAGCGGCTGGGCACGCGACTGCCGGTGACGACGATGTCGTCGATGGCGGTGGTGTCGGCCGGCGCCTCCTGGGCGGAAGCGGCGCCGGCGATCAGCAGAGCGGCCCCGGATGCGGCGAGGAATAGACTGGAACGATAGGCGAAGGTCATCTCGAGAGGTCAGCTTTTCTGATTGGACGCGCGGGATTGGGCGACGCCGTCGGGCGGCGTCGTGAGACTGCGTCGATTGTCTGGGTAGTCATGGCCGGCGGCGGACCGGCGGAAAGGCGATCAGCGGCGGGCTGGACATCGCGGCGGTCGAACGACCGGGCGATGTATGTCGGCGTAAAAGCGCATTCGCATCGTCATCTCCCGCCCATCAAGGGGATGAGCTGTGACGATATTGCGGTGCGAAAACGGCGCGGAATATCGAGAATATGTCGCCTGATATGCAGAAAAACTAAACATTTCGGCCAAGAGAAAGGGGCGCGTCCCGAAGGACGCGCCCCTTGATCGATACCGTCAGTCGACAGATCAGGCTTCGTCGCCGAAGCCTTCTTGTTGACCAGCGCCGCCTTCGATCAGTTCCTGGGCGGCTTGTTCGGCGGCGTTACGCTCGTCGTCGAACTGGGCGCGGATGACATCCTCGCCCTTCGCTTGACGCTCGGCTTCTTCGGCCGAACGAGCGATGTTGATCTTGACCGTGGCGCGGACTTCCGGGTGCAGGCGAACCGGCACTTCGTGGACGCCCAGGGCCTTGATCGCGACGTTCAGCACGACTTGCGAACGCTCGACCTTGCCGCCTTCGGACTGAATGACTTCAGCCACGTCGCGACCGGCGACCGAACCGTACAGGTGTCCGGTTTCACCGGCCTGACGGATCATCACATAGGTCTGGCCGTCGATCTTGTCGGCGACCTTCTGTGCTTCGGCCTTGTTCTTCTCGTTGCGCTGCTCGATGGCGGCGCGGTCGAGTTCGAACGCTTTGAGGTTGGCCGAGGTCGCGCGACGAGCCTTGTCGCGCGGCAGCAGGTAGTTACGAGCGAAGCCGTCCTTGACGGTGACGACGTCGCCGATGGCGCCGAGGTTCTCGACGCGTTCCAGCAGAACGACCTTCATCTTACTTCACCACGTACGGCAGGAGGGCCAGGTAGCGAGCGCGCTTGATGGCCTTGGCCAGTTCGCGTTGCTTCTTGGCGGAAACGGCGGTGATGCGCGAAGGCACGATCTTGCCGCGTTCGGAAACGTAACGCTGCAGCAGCTTCACGTCCTTGTAGTCGATCTTCGGCGCATTGGCGCCCGAGAACGGGCAGACCTTGCGGCGACGGTAGAAGGGACGACGGCCGGCCGAGCCGGAGCCGGCCGGGGCGCCCGGGATGGGAGCGGTGGTGTCGGTCATGATCCGGTTCCTTATTCCGAAGCCGCAGCTTCGTCGGTGCGCGCGGGGCGATCGCGATCGCGCTCACGTTCACGACGGGCCAGCAGGGGCGACAGTTCCAGGTCGAGTTCCTCGACGCGGACGGTCAGCCAACGCAGGACGTCTTCATTCAGCGACAGCTGACGCTCGACTTCGGCCACGGCGGCAGCCGGGGCGTCGATGGCGAGCAGGGAATAGTGAGCCTTGCGGTTCTTCTTGACCCGGTAGGTCAGGTTGCGCAGACCCCAGTACTCGATCTTGGCGACGGAACCGCCGCCTTCTTCGATCAGAGCCTTGATGGTGTCGTTCAGCGCTTCGGCCTGTTGCGCCGAGATATCCTGGCGCGTCATGACCGTGTGCTCGTAAAGAGCCATGCGGTAGTCTCCCTTGTGGGCGTCGGCGCGCGACGGACCGGGTTAAAGTCCAATCCCACGATGGCTCCTGAAGCGGCGGCCGGGATGACTTCCCGAACCCTTTGGCGTTCCGCAACAGGACCGAAGCCCTGGAAAGGCGGCGCGTATAGGCGAAAAAGCCCGCCAGAGCAAGGACAGAGCATGGCTGGCTGGCCTGCATTGCCAAGCAGGGCCGAAGCAGGGGAGGGTTTTTGCCTGATCGGAGACGCCGCATGACCTCGACCGAGCCGAACGCCGCCCTGAAAAGGCGCTGGTCCCTGATCGGGCCGGGCATCGTCGTGGCGGCGACCGGCGTGGGGGCGGGGGATCTGGTGGCGACCCTGATCGCGGGTTCGCGCTTTGGCTACGCCCTTTTGTGGGCGGCCATCATCGGCACGGTGCTGAAGATCGCCCTGGCCGAGGCGATAGGGCGATGGACCCTGGCCAGCGAGCGCAGCATTTTTGACGGCTGGTCGAGTCTGGGGCGGGGTCTGTTGCCCGGCGCCATCGGCGGGCGGCTGAACTGGGCCGGGCTCTATTTCGGCCTCTATGTCGTCATCTGGGGCTTCGTCTATGGCGCGGCGGCCATGACGGCGACGGCCCTGCCGCTGGCGACGCTGTTCCCGGTGCTGGACCTGAAGGCCTGGGGGATGCTGAGCGGCGTCGTCGGGCTGACCTTCGTCTGGTTCGGCGGATACGGCTTGTTCGAGAAGGTGATGACGGCCTGTGTGGGCGTGATGTTCGTCACCGTGGTGGGTCTGGCCGTGATCGTGACGCCGGATATTCCGGCCCTGCTGACCGGCCTGTGGCCGAGCCTGCCGCAGGGGTCTGTCTTCTATACCCTGGGCCTGATCGGCGGGGTGGGCGGGACCATCACCATGGCGGCCTATGGCTATTGGCTGAACGCCAAGGGCTGGCATGGGCCGGGCTGGATGTCGGTGATGCGGCTGGACAACCGGGTGGCCTATCTGGTCACGGGCGTCTTTGTGGTGGCCATGTTGATCGTCGGGGCGGAACTGCTGCACGCGGCGGGCATCGCCTTGCAGGGCGGAGACCGGGGGCTGCTGGACCTGGATCAGGTGCTGCGCGAGCGGTTCGGGCGACCGATCTCCATCCTCTTCCTGGTCGGCTTCTGGGCCACCAGCTTCTCCAGCCTGCTGGGTGTCTGGCAGGGCGTGAGCCTGATGTTCGCCGACTTCACCGCCCATGTTCGGGGCAGGGCGGGCGACGAGGCTGTGCGTGGTGATCGCAGCCGGGCCTTTCGTGGCTATGCCCTGTGGTTGACCTTCCCGCCCATGGCCCTGCTGTTCATCGACCGGCCGTTCGGGCTGATCGTGGCTTACGGCGTGCTGGGCAGCCTGTTCATGCCCTTCCTGGCGGGGACGCTGCTGTGGTTGCTGAACAGCGACCGCGTGCCGAGGAAATGGCGCAGTCGCGGGCTGTCGAACGCCCTGCTGGCGGCGGCCGCTGTCCTGTTCGCCGTGCTGGCGGGCAAGGAGCTGTTGGGGCTGTTCTGACATCCGCTGTCAGCGCCTGCTTGCCGTAGGGGAGGGTTTCGCCTACCCCTCGGCCCCTTGAATCAACGGACCACGGATCGTTCCTCTATGACCCTCGCGCTTCTCTTCCCCGGTCAGGGCAGCCAGAGCGTCGGCATGGGCGCCGCTCTCGCCGAGGCCTTCGCCAGCGCCCGCGACGTCTTTTCCGAGGTCGACGACGCGCTGAACCAGAAGCTGTTCGACCTGATGCGCGAAGGCCCCGAAGACCAGCTGACCCTGACCGAGAACGCCCAGCCGGCCCTGATGGCCGTGTCGGTCGCGGCGGCGCGGGTGCTGAAGGCCGAGTTCGGCGTGGACGTGACCAAGGCCGGCTTCGTCGCCGGTCACTCGCTGGGCGAGTATTCGGCTCTGGCGGCGGTCGGGGCGATCAGCCTGTCGGACACGGCTCGCCTGCTGAAACTGCGCGGTCAGGCCATGCAGCGCGCCGTGCCGGTGGGCAAGGGCGCGATGGCCTCGCTGATCGGTCCGAAGACGGATCTGGCTCTGGCCGAAGCAGCGGCCAAGGCCGGCTCGGAAGTCGGCGTCTGCGTCGTCGCCAACGACAACAACAACGGCAACGTCGTCATCTCGGGCGACAAGGCCGCCGTGGACCGCGCCATCGAGAAGGCCAAGGAACTGGGCGCGCGCGCCATTCCGCTGAACGTCTCGGCGCCCTTCCATTGCCCGCTGATGCAGCCCGCCGCCGACGAGATGGCTGACGCCCTGGCGGATGCGAAGATCATCGCGCCGTCGGTCGCCGTGGTGGCCAACGTCACGGCGCGCCCGGAAACGGACGCCGAGGTGATCCGCCGCCTGCTGGTCGAGCAGGTCACGGGCCGCGTGCGCTGGCGCGAGAGCATGGAGTGGATGGCCACGGAAGGCGGGGTGACCCGCTTTGCCGAGATCGGCTCGGGCAAGGTCCTGACCGGCATGGCCAAGCGCATCGCGCCGGACGCCGAGAGCCTGGCGCTGAACACGCCGGAAGACCTGGAAGCGTTCGCGAAAAGCCTTTGATCCTTCTCCCCTTGCGGGAGAAGGTGGATCGCGTAGCGAGACGGATGAGGGGTTTCACGGACGGGTCCGGCAAAGCCTCTCGTGATTTATTTATAATGGCGGGGTCTGTGCGACCCCTCATCCGGCCCTTCGGGCCACCTTCTCCCGCAAGGGGAGAAGGAAGAGGAGATTTCAATGTTCAACCTTTCGGGAAAGATCGCCCTGGTGACCGGCGCGACCGGCGGCATCGGCGGGGCCATCGCGCGCTCGCTGCACGCTCAGGGCGCGACCGTGGTGCTGTCGGGCACGCGTGAAGCGGTGCTGGCGGATCTGGCCAAGGAACTGGGTGAGCGCGCCTTCTTCGCCGCCGCCAACCTGTCGGACCCGGAATCGGTCGACGGCCTGGTTGCGCGCGCCGAGGAAGCCGCCGGCGGTCCGCTGGACATCCTGGTCGCCAACGCCGGCATCACCAAGGACGGCCTGCTGATGCGGATGAAGGACGAGGACTTCCAGTCCGTCATCCAGATCAACCTGGAGAGCTATTTCCGCCTGACCCGCGCCGCGGTGAAGGGGATGATGAAGCGTCGTTCGGGCCGCATCATCGGCGTGACCTCGGTGGTCGGCGTGACCGGCAACCCGGGCCAGACCAACTATTCGGCGTCCAAGGCCGGCATGATCGGCTTCTCGAAGTCCCTGGCTCAGGAAGTCGGTTCGCGCGGCATCACGGTGAATTGCATCGCGCCGGGTTTCATCGCTTCGCCGATGACCGACGTGCTGAACGATCAGCAGCGCGAGGCTATCCTGACCAAGATTCCGTCGGGCCGTCTGGGCACGGGCGACGAAATCGCCGCCGCCGCCGTCTATCTGGCGTCGGACGAAGCCGCCTATGTGACGGGGCAAACCCTGCACGTGAACGGCGGCATGGCGATGATCTAAGGCGTTGCGCGTCGCGATCACGACGCGCAACAATCTATTTCCCGCCCCGATGGCTGTGCTAAAGGGCGGGAACGCTTCGCGGCGGTGAGTCCCTTAGGGTCTTGCTTCCAAGGGGCTGCCGTGACACGGCGAACACTGAGACCCCGCCTTCACGGCGACCAACAAACAGGCAGAGAGACACTCATGTCCGACACCCTCGAACGCGTCCGCAAGATCGTTATCGACCACCTGGACGCCGATCCGGACAAGGTCACGGAAAAGGCTTCCTTCATCGACGACCTGGGCGCCGACTCGCTCGACAACGTCGAACTGGTCATGGCCTTTGAAGAAGAATTCGACGTCGAGATCCCGGATGACGCCGCTGAGCACATCCAGACCGTCGGCGACGCTGTGAAGTTCATCGACGAGAAGCTGGCTGGTTAATCCAGCTGCGATCCGTCGCACTTCCTAAGTGATGGCCGCCGTGGCGGGCCCCTAGCGGGACCGTCCGGCGGCCATTATTGTTTTTGGTCACGATTCTGCAGTCCAAGGAGCGCGAACCATGCGCCGCGTCGTCATCACGGGCCTCGGCCTTGTCACTCCGCTCGGCACGGGCGTGGAACACGTCTGGAAAGGCATCGTCGAGGGCCGCTCGGGCATCGGTCCGATCACCTGCTTCGACACCGAGGGCTATGGCTGCACCATCGCCGGTGAAGTGCCGTCCGTGGACGGCCGCGGGCGCGGCGCGCCGGACCAACCGGGCGTCTTCGATCCCGATCAGGTGATGTCGGCCAAGGACCGCAAGCGCGTCGACGACTTCATCCTCTACGCCATCGCCGCCGCCGACGAGGCCCTGGCCGACGCGAACTGGAAGCCGGAAACCGAGGACGACAAGGAAGCCACCGGCGTCATGGTCGGCTCCGGTATTGGCGGCCTGGGCCCCATCGCCGACACGGCCATCGTGCTGAAGGAACAGGGCGTCCGCCGCGTCAGCCCCTTTTTCATCCCTTCGGCCCTGATCAATCTGGCCTCGGGCCAGATCTCGATCCGCCACGGCCTGAAGGGGCCGAACCACTCGGTCGTCACCGCCTGCGCCACCGGCGCCCACGCCATCGGCGATGCGGCCCGCATGATCGCCCTGGGCGACGCCGAGGTCATGGTGGCGGGCGGCGCTGAGAGCTCGGTCGTGCCGATCGGCATCGCCGGCTTCCTGGCCTGCAAGGCCCTGTGCACCGCCTACAACGACACACCTGAAAAGGCCTCGCGTCCCTATGATCGCGGCCACGCCGGCTTCATCATGGGCGAGGGCGCCGGCATCATGGTGCTGGAGGAATACGAGCACGCCAAGGCGCGCGGCGCCAAGATCTATGCCGAGGTCGTGGGCTACGGCATGAGCGGCGACGCCTATCATATCACCGCTCCGTCGGAAGACGGCGATGGTGGGCTGCGGGCCATGAAGATGGCGCTGAAGCGCGCCGGGATGGAGCCGTCGGACCTTGACTACGTCAACGCCCACGGCACCTCGACCATGGCCGACTGGATCGAACTGCGCGCCATCGAGCGTTTGGTGGGCGATCACGCCAAGGACGTCGCGGTGTCCTCGACCAAGTCGATGACGGGCCACCTGCTGGGCGCCGCCGGGGCCATCGAGAGCATCTTCTCCGTCCTGGCCATCCGCGATCAGGTCGCCCCGCCGACCATCAACCTGGACGACCCCGAGCACGAGACGGCCATCGACCTGGTCCCGCACAAGGGCAAGCCGATGAAGATCGATGTCGCCATGTCCAACAGCTTCGGCTTCGGCGGCACCAATGCGGCCGTGATCTTCAAGAAGGTCGACTGATTTGGCCAAGGCTCCGTCGCGCCGCACCCCGAAGGTTCGCATCCCCAAGAATCGCGTGCCGAAGCGGGGCGGCGGAGCACCCAAATCCAGCCTCGGCGTCGGTCTGATCACCGCCGCCGGGACGTTGGGCCTGTTCGTGGTCGCGGCCCTGATCGCCTTGTGGGCGGTCTATTGGGGACCGGGACCGAAGGCGGTCGAGGGTGAAGCGACGGTCGTCACCCTTCCGGCCGGCGCGGGCGTGCCGGCGATTGCGGCGAGCCTGAAATCGGCGGGCGTGATCCGTTCGACCGACTTGTTCCGCGCCGCCGTCAGCCTGAGCGGCGCCGATCGCAAGATCCGCGCGGGCGAGTATGAGGTGCCCTCGGGCGCCTCCCTATCCACCGTGGTCGGCCTGTTAGTCGACGGCAAGGCGGTGCGTCACTACGTGACCCTGCCGGAGGGCTGGTCCTCGGCCCAGGCGGTCGACATCCTGATGAAGCAGCCGGTCCTGACCGGCGAGGTCGAGGTCCCCGCCGAAGGCACCCTGTGGCCTGACACCTATGAGGTAGCGCGCGGCGAGACCCGCGCCTCGGTCGTGGCGCGGATGCAGCGCGCCGCCAAGACCAAGCTGGCCGCCCTGTGGGCCTCGCGCTCGCCCAACACCATCGTCACGACGCCGGAAGAAGCCATGGTCCTGGCCTCCATCGTCGAGAAGGAGACGGGTCTGGCCTCGGAACGGCCCGAGGTGGCGGCGGTTTTCACCAACCGACTGCGGCTGGGGATGCGGCTGGAGAGCGATCCGACCATCGTCTATGGCGTGACCAAGGGCCGTCCGCTGGGCCGGGGCATCCGCGCCTCGGAACTGCGCGCCCAGACGCCGTGGAACACCTATCTGATCGACGGCCTGCCGCCGACGCCCATCGCCAATCCAGGCGAGGAGGCGCTGAAGGCGGTGCTGAACCCGCCGCGTTCGGAATATGTCTTCTTCGTCGCTGATGGCACCGGCGGACATGTTTTCGCCCGGACCTATCCCGAGCACCTGCTGAACGTGGCGCGCTGGCGCGAGATCGAACGACGCAAGGCGGGTCCGCCGCCGGGCCAGGCCGCCTCGGTTCCCGGCGCGGCGGCGACGCCGATGGGCGAGTCGGCGGCCTCGCCCGTGGTCATCCCGCCGGGCGCCAAGGTCATCTCCGTGCCGACGGCGGTTCCGCAATGAGCAGGATTTCGGGCATGACCGGATTCGGCCGGGCCGACGGGGCGCTGGACGGCTGGACCTGGACGGTTGAGGCGCGCTCGGTCAACGGGCGCTCGCTGGAGGTCCGCTATCGCGGGCCGGGCGGCTTCGAGAATCTGGAACGGCTGACCAAGGCGACGGCGCAGGCGCGTCTGAACCGGGGTCAGGTGACGCTGGGCGTTCAAGCCAAGCGGGCCGAGGGCAATGAGCCCGCCCCGCGCGTCAATGAGGCGGTGCTGGCGACCTATCTGAAGCTGGCGAACCAGTTGGCGGAGGAGGGGGCGGTTCCGCCCTCGGCCGACGGTCTGTTGGCCCTGCGCGGCGTCATCGAGGTGGCCGAGGCGGTCGAGGACCCTGAAGGCCAGGCCGCGGTCGAAGCCGCTATCGCCGTCACCATCGAACAGGCGCTGGACGCGCTGAAGCAGTCGCGTCAGCGCGAGGGCGAGCAGCTGACGCCGGTCATCCACGACTTCGTCGGGACGATCGAGGCCCTGGTCGCGCGCGCCGAGCTGGAGGCCTCAAGTCAGACGGAGGCGATCCGCGAACGCTTCACCCGCCGGATCAGCGAACTGGCCCCCGACGCGCCGGGTCTGGACGAGCGGATTTTCCTTGAAGCCGCCGCCCTGGCGACCAAGGCCGACGTGCGAGAGGAACTGGATCGCCTGACCGCCCACGTCGATTCAGCCCGCACACTGTTGCAGCAACCCCCCGCCGGGCGAAAACTCGACTTCCTGATGCAGGAATTCATGCGTGAAGCGAACACGCTCTGCTCGAAATCCGCTACCACGCCGCTCACCGGAATCGGCCTCGAACTGAAGGCCGTCATCGAGCAGCTTCGAGAACAAGTTCAGAATGTCGAATAACCGCACCCCCCGCCGTGGCGTCCTGCTGATCGTGGCCAGTCCGTCGGGGGCCGGGAAGACGTCGCTGTGCCGCCGCCTGATGGCCGACCACAAGGGGTTGGAGTTGTCGGTGTCGATGACCACGCGCGGCATCCGTCCCGGCGAGGTGGACGGCCGCGACTATCACTTCGTCACCCACGAGGAGTTCCAGCGCCTGATCGACGGCGATGCCTTCCTGGAATGGGCCGACGTGCACGGTAACCGCTATGGCTCGCCGCGGGCGCCCGTGGACCGCGCCCTGGCCGAGGGCCGCGACGTCCTGTTCGACATCGACTGGCAGGGCGCCCGCGACGTGGCCGAGAAATGCCCCGGCGACGCCGTGCGCGTCTTCGTCATGCCGCCCAGCCTGGAAGAACTGCGCCGCCGTCTGGTGACGCGCTCGCAGGACGCCGAGGACGTGATCGAACGCCGCGTCGCCAACGCCAAGGGCGAGATCGAACACTGCGACGAGTTCGACTACGTCCTGGTCAACGAGGACTTCGACCGCTCCTACGCCGAGTTGGCCCACATCTATCACGCCGAGCGCAGCCGCCGTCACCGCAACCTGTGGGTCGACGCCTACAAGAGCGCCCTGATGAAGGAAGTGGTCTGACCGCCTAGCGGAAGACCACTCGCACGCCGGGTTTGACCCGCGACGCCAGTTGTTCGGCGTCCCAGTTGGTCAGGCGCACGCAGCCGCTGGAGAAGGTCTTGCCGACTTTTGACGGGTCCGGCGTGCCGTGGATGCCATAGGTGTCGCGCGACAGGTCGATCCACACCGAGCCAACCGGATTGTTCGGTCCCGGCGGCACGATGACCTTGCGGTCGCCCCGATCATAGCTGACCCGGTCGGGGTCATAGGTGTAGTTGGGCTCGGGCGCGACGCCGACGACGGTGAGGTCGCCGGAGGGCGCGGGGCGGGCCGAACTACCGATGGTGGCCGGATAGAAGGCCAGCAACTTGTCATTGGCGTCATAGGCGCGGACCGAGCGTTCGGTCTTGTCCACCACGATGCGGGCCACGTCGCCGGTCAGGTCGGTCTGGGCGACGGCGGCGACGATGATGGTCTGGCCCGCCTTGCCGAAGTTGACGCCGGGATTGAGGGCGCGCAGCAGACCCTCGGTCATGTGGAACTTCTCGGCCAGGGCTTCCAGCGGCGTCGCGTAGCCGACGGTGGCCAGCTTCGACATGGCCTGGAGATCGGGCGGGAGTTGACCAACAAACGGCCCAGCCAGATCGGCGGCGGCGATGGTGTAGTCGGCCATGACCTTGCCAGTGTCGGCGGCGGTTAGGCGGCGGAAGACCTCGGCGTCCAGAACGCCGTCCTCGGGCAGGCCGGCGGCCTTTTCAAACGCGGCGATGGCCTGGCGCGTATTGTCGCCGCCCAGGCCGTCGATGACGCCGGGCGAGAAGTTGGCGCGGTCCAGCAGGATCTGGGCGCGGGCGATGGCGGGGTCGGGTGTGGCAGGAGTCGTCGGGCTGTTGGCTGCCGAAGGGGTGGCCTCGAACACCGCCGCCTCGATGGCCTCTCGCGTCAGGGCGGGAGCCGTCGTGACAGCGGATGGCTGTTCGGGCTTTGGCGTCTCGGCGGGTGATCCGCAGGCGGTCAGGGCGACCAGGGCGAAGGGCAGGGCGGCGGAGGCAGCGAGACGCGATTTCAGCATGAAAGCTCCGACGGTTTCGGGGCTTGTCGAACGTCCCTAGGCGCTGAGGGGTTCCTCGGCAGCCGCCGTTCGCGCCGCGAAGAAGGGCTTGATGCGGCTCAGGGCGTCCTCGACCTGGGGCGTCGAGACGGCGAAGCTGAAGCGGATGAAGCGGTGGCCGTTGACCGGGTCGAAGTCGACGCCTGGGGCGGTCGCCACGCCGGTTTCGCGCAACAGGGCCTCGCAGAAGCCGATGCTGTCGTCGGTCAGGTGGCCGATGTCGGCGTAGATGTAGAAGGCGCCGTCCGGCGGGGCGATGGAGCGCAGGCCCATGGCCGGCAGGGCGTCTAGCATCAGGGTGCGGTTGGCGCGGTAGACGTCGATATTGGCCTCCAACTCCTCCTCCTCGTCCATGGCGATCAGGCCGGCGTGCTGGCTGAGCGTGGCGGGCGTCAGGAACATGTTGCCGACGCGGGCGCGGGCTTGGGCCACCTCGGCCTCGGGCAGGATCAGCCAGCCCAGACGCCAGCCGGCCATGCTCCAGTATTTGGAGAAGCTGTTGACGATCAAGGCGTTCGGCTCGAACTGCAGCATCGATGGCGTCGGGCCGGTGTAGGACAGGCCGTGGTAGATCTCGTCCGAGATGACCGAGATGTTCCGTTCGCGGCAGACCTCGGCGATGGCCTTTAGTTCGTCCTCGGGGATGATGGTGCCGGTGGGGTTTGCGGGGCTGGCGATGATGACGCCGGCGGGGGCGGGATCGAGGGCGCGCAGGGCCTCGGCCGTCAACTGGAACCGCACCTCGGGGCCGCAGTCGATCTCGACCGGCTCCATGTGCAGGGCCTTCAGCGTGTTGCGATAGGCGACATAGCCGGGGCGGGCGATGGCCACTCGGTCACCGGGCTGGAAGCGCATCATCAGGGCCAGCACCAGGGCGGGGGAGGCGCCGGCGGTCATGACCACTCGCTCGGGATCGACGGTGACGCCGTAGCGGTCGTCGTAAAGCTTGGCGATGCGGGCGCGCAGGCCCGGACTTTCCCAGTAGCCGCCGGGCTCGCTGTCGAGAATGCGGTGCGCCTGGGCGATGGCGGCGGCGGGGGCGCCGGTCGAGGGCTGGCCGAACTCCATGTGGATGATGGAGCGGCCCTGGGCCTTCAACTCATGGGCCAGGCGGCTGACGCTGATAGCGCGGAAGGGGTCGATTTCAACAGGCATTGCGGCGGTCACTTCAGGGCGTCGGCCAGGCGGAGGAAGCCGGCGATGTCGATGACTTCGGCGCGGGCGTCGGGCTCGATGCCGGCGGCCTCGCACAGGGCGGCCCCGCCGAGCTGTTTCAGGCTGGAGCGCAGCATCTTGCGGCGCTGGCCGAAGGCGGCGGCGGTGACGCGTTCCAGCTTCTTCAGCCGTTCCGGCGACGGGCGGTCAGCCAGCGGCACCACATGCACGACCGCCGAGGCCACCTTGGGCGGCGGGGTGAAGGCGGCGGCGGGCAGGTGCATGACGATGCGGGCCTCGGCCACGGCCTGGGTAATGACGGCCAGACGGCCATAGGCATCATCGCCGGGGGCGGCGACGATGCGCTCGGCCACTTCCTTCTGGAACATCAGGGTGAGGGCGCAGGGCTGCCAGGGACCGGTCAGCCACTTGATCAGCAACGGCGTGCCGACATTGTAGGGCAGGTTGGACACCAGATGGGCCGGACCCTCGACCAACTGGTTCTCGCGCACGTTCAGGGCGTCGCCCTCGACGATGGTCAGGCGGCCGGAGCCGTCGTCCAGTTCGCTGAGCAGGGGGATGAAGCGGGGGTCCTTCTCGACCAGCACCACCTTGCCGGCGTCGCTTTCCAGGATGGCGCGGGTCAGGCCGCCCGGGCCGGGGCCGACCTCGATCACGGCGCGGCCGTCGAAGGGGCCGGCGTAGCGGACGATCTTGCGCGTCACATTGAGGTCCAGCAGGAAGTGCTGGCCGAAGCTCTTTTTGGCCAGCAGGCCGTGGGCGTCGAGCGTTTCGCGAAGGGAAGGAAGGTCCGTCATACGGACGCCTTAGCGCGTGGCGCGCGCCGCCGCCATCTCTGAAGCCAGACGCAGGGCGGCGATGAAGCTGTCGGCGCGGGCGATCCCCTTGCCGGCGATGTCGAAGCCGGTGCCGTGATCGGGCGAGGTGCGGACGATGGGCAGACCGAGCGTGGCGTTGACCCCGCCCCAGAAGTCCAGCGTCTTGACCGGGATCAGGGCCTGGTCGTGATAGAGGCAGACCGTCGCGTCGTATCGGGCGCGCGCCTCCTCGTGGAACAGGGTGTCGGCGGGCAGGGGATCGGTGATGTTGAGCCCCTCGGCGCGCAGGGCGGCGGCGGCGGGACGTAGCACCTCGACCTCCTGCAGGCCGATGGAGCCGCCTTCGCCCGCGTGGGGGTTCAGGGCGGCCAGGGCCAGACGAGGGGCCGCAATGCCGAAATCGCGCTTCATCGACTCATGAACGACGCGGGCGACGCGCATGACGCGGTCGGCCGTGATCAACTCCGGCAGTTGATCAATAGGGACGTGGATCGTCACCAGACAGGCGCGCAGGTCCTTGGCGGTCAGCATCATGACCGGGCCGCGCGTGCCATTAAAGGGCATGTCGGCAGTCAGTTCAGCGATGAACTCGGTGTGGCCAGGGAAGCGGAAGCCGGACGCATACATGGGCGCCTTGGCGATGGGGGCCGTCACGATCCCGCAGGCCTCGCCCGAGAGATTCAGGCCGACCGCCCGCTCGATCCAGTCGGCCACGGCGGGGGCGTTCAGGGGATCGGGCTGGCCCGGCGTCACCGGCGCGGGGGCCGGTGCGTGCAGGACCGGGATGGCGCGGCCAAAGACGGCGGCGGCGTCGGACGGGCTGAAGACCTGTTCGACCGGCGCGCCATGAGCGGCCAGGACGTCAGCGTCGCCGATGACGGCGAAGGGAACGACGGGGGCCAGGGGGCCGGGCCGCGTGGCCAGGACGGACCAGGCGCGCGCGATGATCTCCGGCCCCACGCCGGCGGGGTCGCCCATCGTGACGATGAGCGGCCGGACGGTCATTACTGCTTGATCTCGATCAGAGCGTCGGCCCGTAGGTCGCGCAGATAGCGGCGGCCCAGCATGGCGTAGTTCTGATTCTGCAGGCGGGATTCGACCTGTTGGGCCGAGGGGGCCTCGGGGCCGCCGAGGCGGCGACCGCAAACGGCCAGCAGGTGAACGCCCAGCGGGCTGCGCACGGCGCTGCTGACCGAGCCGATCTCGGCCGAACGGGCGACCTGTTGGAACTGCGGCAGCAGGTTGGCCACGTCGCTTTCGCCCAGGTCGGCGCCCAGCATGCCTTGCTCGGCACGGGCGCGTTCCAGGATGTTGTCGCAGGTCAGGCTGCCGCGCAGGGCTTCCAGGCGCTGGGTCGCAGCGGTGACTTCGGCTTCCGTGGCGGTTTCCGGCAACTCGATCATGACCTGCTTCATCTGAACCAGGCTGGTGGCCGCACCGGAGCGCTTGTCTCGCATGTAGAGGATGTAGACGCCGCCATCGACGGGGATGGGGTTCGACAACTGGCCGACAGCGAGGGACTCCATCGCGGTTTCCAGCGCCGGCTGGATCGTGCCCTGGACCACCCATCCGGCGTCGCCGCCGCGCGCCGCTGACGGGGCGGCCGAGAACTGACGGGCGACGGCCATGAAGGGCGCGCCCTGGACCATCTGTTGCACCAGTTGGCGCGCGCCGTTCAAGGCTTCCTGCATGCCGCCGACACGGCTGGCTTCAAGATAGATCTCGCCGACCAGATACTGGGGCTTGGTGGCGGCCTCGGTCAGTTGGCGCATGGCCTGATCGACCTGGGTGCGGCTGACCTTGGCGCGGTCGCGGAAACGTCCGCCGACCAGGTCGCGCCAGCCGATCTCGGTGCGCAGCTGTTCGCGGAAGGGCTGAGGGCGGATGCCGCCCTGTTCCAGGAAGGCCATGTAGTTCTGCGGAGTCGTGCCGGCCTCGCGGGCCATGCCGGCAATCTCCTGATCGACCTCCTGATCGCTGATCTTCAGCGACTCGAACTTGGCGATCTCGGCGTCCTGAAGGTGTTTCTCGATCAGATCGTTGAGCGCTTGCTGCTGAATGGCGGCGATGTTTTCTTCGGTGGGCTGAATCTGAGACATGGCCATGATGACCAGCATGCGTTGGCGCAGGTCGTAGCCGGTGATGATGCGGTCGTTGACCGTGGCGATGATGCCGTCGGCCAGACGGAACTGCGGCGCTGCGGTCGCGCGTTGGGGCGCGTCCTCTGCCGCCGGATTGAGGGTTCCCGCGGCCGAGGCCGGTTGGGCGGGCGTCGTCTGCGCGGCGGACTGACCGACAGCCGAACCGGCGATGAGGGCGGCCATGGCCACGCCCGTCGTATAACGCATCAAACCCATCGTCAGTCCTGATTCCCTAAAGCGGTCTCGGTCCGATCCAGCAGCGTCATCGACGACGCTGGACCAGGGAGGGCGCACGCCCCTGCACGCCATGCTTAGCGCATATCACTTCATTCATAGCCTGAACCTCCAAAAGTGGCGAGGTTAAGACGAATATAGACGCCCTCGGAGGGGCCAGTCGGCCGGACGCGAGTGTTGTCACGACGCCATCCCAGCTCGACCCGGAAGCAGTCGTCGTCGAACAGCAGGCCGATTTCCGAACGTGTGATGATGTCGCGTTCCAGATCGGCGATGCCGTTCACGGCCACGCCCCAGTTGCCATAGATGAACTGCTCGCCGGACAACTGGACGAACTCGTAGTTGCGGTTCAACGGGCCGGACACGGGATTTGAGCGATCGACGATGTAGCTGAGGCTGGCCAGGTTGCGGCGGCCCCAGCGGCCGTCGACCGTGGTCTCGCCGCGACGGATCTCGCCATTGGGGTCGATCGTGGCGTGGAACCATCCGCGAATGCGGTCGGACGGCGAGAAGGTCGCCTGAACCACCCAGTCGGACGTGCGGTCGGCCAGACCGGAGGGATCATATAGGCGCGTGGGATCGTCCGGGATCGGGGTCAGGAACTCGTCTTGGTCGTCGGCGCGAATGCTGCGGCCGATGAACAGGCTGGCGGAGCGCTTGTCGTCCCAACGCAGGGTGGCGCGGGCGCCGGCGGTGAAGCGCAGGCCGCCTTCCATCAGGTCGTAGCCGGGAAAACGATCCATGCGGAACAGAGAGCTGTGGTCCAACTCCAGCGTCTGACTGTCCTCGTTGGGGATGCGCGGATCAAGGTCGGCGTCGGTCGAGGCTGATAGTTGAGCCATAGGCTCCAGGATCAGATCCGAAGTGGCGCTGAGGCGGCGATAGAGGGGGTAGCTGACGTCCACGCCGGCGCTGGCGCGACCACGCGTGAAGACGTCCGAATCGACGCCCATCATCAGCGGCAGATCATCCACCGAATAGACATCGACACGAGCGTCGACGAAGGGCTCCCAACGCAGGCCCATGGGCGAGATGATCGTGCGACGCCAGTCGACCTGGCCGCTGATGCGGCGGCTGTCGACGCCGGGCAGGCCGTCGGTCGCGCCGGGAGGGATCAACTCGGGCGACAGGGTCGGTGAACCGACATAGGCGTCGCGAGTCAGGGCTACGGCCGAGCCGCGAAGACGCAGGCGACCCCCGAAGACGGGGCCTTCAGGTTCCCACCGCGCATCGATCAGCGGCGCGACCAGAGGCAGGGTCTTGTCGTCCTCGAACACGTTCAGCGCCGGCGTCACCGGATCGAAGCGCGCGACCCGCAGGCTTTGCATCGAGAAGGCTGCGATCGACAGATAGGATCTTTGGGTCTGACGTTCGGCGTAGAGCTGGCTGATCAGGCGACGGCGGTCGCCATAGTAGAGACCATTGTCCTGATAGGTGTCTCGCACGTTGTAGCGGTCGAACAGGGTCTTGTCCGAGGTGCGTTCGGCGGTGAAGCCCCAGCGCCAGGGTCCTTCCAGGTCGAACTTGCCGTGGGCCAGCAGGTAGCTGCGATTTGTGCGGTCGCCGAAGCGGACATTGCTTTCGGCGGCGCCGTCGCCGTCCTGATCGAAGTCGCCGAAGTTGCGCCCGTAGGTATAGCCGCCGCGCACGACGATCGTGCCGCTGTCGAAGCGCCGGCGCCATTGCAGGTTCAGCAGGGGGGCGACCTCGGTGTTGATCTGCGGACTGATCAGCCAGTCTTCCGAGGGTGATACGACGTGAAGATAGGGGATCTCGACCGACCCGCCGCGCCCTTCGTCATAATCCAGGAAGGGGGTCAGGAAGCCCGAGGCCCGGTCCACGCTGGGATCGGGGTGAGCGAAAACCGGCAGGTAGAAGATCGGCACGCCGCCGACGCGGAAGACGGCGTTGCGATACAGGATGGCGCGCAGATCCTGGTCCTGAACCGCCTTGTCGGCCTGGATCGAAATGCTGGGCTGCTTGGGGCCGTTGACGTCGCAGATCGGGCAGGGCGTGAAGATGACGCGGTTCAACTCGCTGACATTCTCAGAGCGGCGAACGGCGGTCGCCGCCATCAGGCTGGCGCCGTTGGCGAGGCGCATGGCCAGGTCGGTGGCCACGCCGGCCTTGAAGTCGGAATCCAGTTCAATGCGGCTGGCGTGAACCACCGTGCCGTCGGGCGCGGCCAGTTCGGCATGACCGGCGGCGGTAGCGACGCCGCTTTTCAGATCATAGGTGACAGTTTCGGCGCGGATGCTGTGGTCACGCGTCCGGGCATAGACGCGGTCGTCGGGCGTCCCGCTGGCGGTTACGACATCGCCTTCACGGCTGGCGGCGTCGGCGTTCACGTAGAGACTGCCGGGCGTCAGGCCGTCTGGGCCGGGTGCGTTGGCGGCCTGGAGGGCGGCGGTTGGAATCGGGGCCGTCGCCGCAGCAGACGCTCCGTCCTGGGCCAGCGCGGGCAGGGCAGGCATGCACGCGATCACGGCTGCACCGGCCAGGAGCCGGGCGCGCAGGGCTCCCTCTCGGGATGTGCGGCGATCACTCATGCGGAATCCACTCATTGCCGGGCGACCGGAAACCGTCCGATTAGCCGTCTTCGGTATAGAACAGCAAGGTAAAGGCGGCGAGCGCCGTCAAGACAGGCGGCAGCCAGGCCGCCAGGAAGGGCGGCACCACCTCGGCCGAGCCCATGGCCGACGAAAACTGGTTCACGAAGAAGAAGGCGAACCCCAGCACCACGGCGGCCACGGTCATCCGGGCCAGGTCCCCCAGACGCATCAGGCGCAGCGAGAAGGCGGCGGCCAGAATCGACATGGCGGCGAACATCAGCGGCGTGGCCAGCAGTTGTTGCAGGCGCAGACGATAGGCGGTGGAGGCGAAACCGGCGTCCTCGATCCGCTGGATCTGGTTCGGCAGCGACCAGAAGGGCGTTGACTGGGGCCGTGCGAAGCGCTGGAAGGCCTCCTTGTCCGCCAGGTTCGAGGGCAGATCCAGGGTGGCGTAGCGCACTGCGCGCTGGCCGGTCTGGGCGCCGGTGGCCTCGGTCAAGCGCCAGCGTCCGGCGGTCAGCGAGGCCGTGGCCGCGTCGATCCGCTCGGTGAAGCTGCGCCGCCCGTCCGGGGTCGTCGTGTAGATGAAGAAGCTGGCGTCCAGCAGGCGGCCGCTGGCGGGGTCCTGCCGTGCGCCGCGAATGATCATCTGACGCGCGGCGTCGCCTTCGCGTAGCCAGACGGCCTGTTGCGCGTCGGAGCCGGGCGTCGAGCCCGAGATGCGGCCGCGCTCGCGTTGCCACAGGCCATCGCCGGCGGCGGCCATGGGGCCGAAGACGGTGACACTGAGCACGCCCAGCACCAGGGCGGCGCCCGCCGCGGGCAGGACGAAGCGCCAGGCCGAAATGCCCGCCGCGCGCATGGCGATCAATTCGCTGCGTCGATTCAGCCCGACGAAGGCCGCCAGCGTGCCGAACAGGAAGACGAAAGGCAGCAACTGGATGATGACGCTGGGCGATTTCAACAGCACCAGGCCGAAGATGCGCGCGCTCGACAGTTCGCCGGACGAGTTCAGCCCGCGCGACACCTCGACAAAGTCGATCAACATCACCAGGGCGGAAATGATGGCCAGGGCGACCGCCAGGGCGCGAAGCTGCTGGGCCAGGACATAGCGCTCGATGCGGCCGAGACGGAGCCTCATGCGAACCTCGCCTTGAAACGCTCATAGGGCGCCCAGACACGCCGACGATGCGGCTTCAGCGCACGGAAAAGCAGGCGCAGGGCGACGAAGCTGACGCCGAGCGGCAGCAGATATTGCAGCAGGTTTAGCGCCCCGTTCCAGGCGCTGGCGGCGACCAATCCGTAGCCGATCACGCGCACGACCAGGAAGACGCCGGCCGCCTTGGCGATCCGGCCGCTGTAGCCGGTGCGGCTGAATGAGCCGCCCAGAATGGCCGTCAGCGCCAGGGCCATCGCCGCCAGGGCATAAAGGGGCGAGGCCAGACGCGAATGGGCCTCGGCCAGAAGTTCCCCGCGGGTCCCGGCGCTTTCCAACTGAGCCGGGGTCGGGTCGAACAGTTCCGTCAGCCACATATCGGACGGCTTGAAGCGGATGCGCTCGGTCGTCTTGGTATAGGGGGACAGATCGAACACCTGCTGGTCGAACGACAGTTGGTTCAGCACATCGCGCGACGAATAGCGCTGCATCGACCCGTTCTGCATGGTTAGCACCGGCAGGCCGTCGACGCGGCCGAAGCGGGCGGTTTCGGCATCCCAGGTGGTGACCGTCTTGCCGTTGTCCAGATAGACGAACAGGTTCTTGAGCAGGCCGTTCTGCTCGATCTGCTGCACATAGACGGTCAGACCGCCCGGCCCCTGGACGAAGCGGCCTTCTTCGACCAGCAGGGCGGCCAGGTCGGTGCGGATGGCGAAGGCCTGACGGCGCGCCTCGCGCTGGGCCCAGGGCTGGACGAAGACATTGGTGATCAGGGCGACCACGGCGACGATGACGGCGATGCGGATGGCGGGTCGGATCAGGGACCAGCGGCTGACGCCGGCGGCGTAGGCTGCTGTAAGTTCCTGTTCGCGCTGCAGACGCGTCAGGGCGATCAGGGCGCCGACGAACAGGCCGATGGGCAGGATGACGGCGATCAACTGGGGCAGGGCCAGCAGGGTCAGTTTGGCCATGACCCATATGCTCTGGCCGCGTTCGACGATGACCTCGAGCTGATCGAGGCTTTGGCTCAGCAGGCCGATTCCGGCCAGCGCCGCGCACGCCGCCAGGACGGGCAGACCGATCTGGCGGAAAAGATAGCCCTGAATCAGCGTCATGGTCGTGAAAGAAAGTGTTTCGGGAGCGAGCGAGTTGCAGCCGCGAGCGATGCGGGCCATGTAATACACATCCCAACGCGACGGTGAAACAGCCGCAGCGTTATGTCTGATTCAAGCACGACCGGGGCACAGAACCTCGGCCTGGAGTAGGTTTCATGAAAATCGAGTTCGTCGCTTCCCCCAGCGCCGCCCAAATCCTTGCCGTTCTGGTTCACGACGGCCGCGCGCTGGCTGGTACGGGCTCGGCCCTGGACGCCGCCGCCTCCGGCGCTCTGACCAAGGCCATGGCGAACAGCCGCTTCACCGGCGCCGCCAACAGCCACCTGACCGTTGCGGCTCCGGCCGGCGTGGACGCTAACGCGGTCCTGCTGGTCGGCGCGGGTGCGGCTGACAAGTTCGACGATCTGGCGGTGGAAACCGCTGCCGCGGCCGCCTATCACGCCGCCAAGCTGTCGGGCGCGGAAGTTCTGACCATCGACGCCGCGCATCTGTCGGCCGAACAGGCCGCGCGCGCCGGTTTCGCCGTGCGCCTGGCCGCCTACCGCTTCGCCAAATATCTGACCAAGCAGAAGGCTGAGAAGATTCCGTCGGTCACGACCGTGCGCGTCGTCACCTCGGACGTGGCCGCCGCCGAAGCCGCCTTTGGCCCGCTGTCGGCCGTGGCGGACGCCGTGCTGTTCGCGCGTGACCTGGTGTCAGAGCCCGCCAACATCCTGTATCCGGCCGAGTTCGCGCGCCGCGTGAAGGAGCTGGAGGCCCTGGGCGCCAAGGTCGAGATCCTGGGCGAGGCCGAGATGGAGAAGCTGGGCATGGGCTCGCTGCTCGGCGTCGGGCAGGGCTCGGTGCGCGAAAGCCAGATGGCCGTCATCCAGTGGAACGGCGGCAAGGAAGGCGAGGCTCCCATCGCCTTCGTCGGCAAGGGCGTCTGCTTCGACACCGGCGGCATCTCGCTGAAGCCGGCTGACGGCATGGAAGAAATGAAGTGGGACATGGGCGGCGCCGCTGCCGTGGCGGGCCTGATGCACGCCCTGGCGGGCCGCAAGGCCAAGGTGAACGTCGTTGGCGTGCTAGGCCTTGTTGAGAACATGCCGGACGGCAACGCCCAGCGTCCGGGCGACGTGGTCACCTCGATGTCGGGTCAAACCATCGAAGTGCTGAACACCGACGCCGAAGGCCGCCTCGTTCTGGCCGACGCGCTTTGGTACACGCAGGAGCGCTTCAAGCCGAAGTTCATGATCGACCTGGCCACACTGACAGGCGCCATCATCATCTCGCTGGGCCTGGAATACGCTGGCGTCTTCTCGAACAATGACGACCTGGCCGACGGCATCCTGGCCGCCGGTCCCAAGGTCGGCGAGAACGTCTGGCGTCTGCCGATCCCGGCGGCCTATGAGCGTCATATCGACAGCCCGATCGCTGATGTGAAGAACACCGGCAACGGTCGCGCCGGCGGTTCGATCACCGCCGCCCTGTTCCTGCAACGCTTCACCAACGGCACGCCGTGGGCGCACATCGACATCGCCTCGACCGCCTGGGTTAAGGACAGCCGCAACCCGACCGTGCCGGACGGCGCTGTGGGCTATGGCGTGCGTATGCTGGACCGCATGGTCGCTGACAAATACGAAGCCTGAGCCGACGCATTCAGAGGGTAGGGCCAGGTGTCTGACGCAAAGCCGGAAATCTGGTTCTACCACCTGGAGCGCTCGACGCTGGATCAGGTGCTGCCGGGCCTGCTGGAGAAGACCCTCCAGCGGGGCTGGCGCGCCTTGGTGCGCGGGGCGGTCTCGCACCGCCTCGACGACATCGACGAACACCTGTGGACCTATCGCCCTGACAGCTTCCTGCCGCATGGCCTGGCGTCGCAGGACCACGCCGCCCGCCAGCCCATCCTACTGTCCGAATCAGGCGAGAACCTGAATGGTGCTCAGGCGCTGTTCATCGTCGATGAGTCAGAGCTGGGGGCCACGGAAGGGTACGAGCGGTGCTTCATCATTTTCGACGGTCGCAACGAACAGGCGCTGCAACAGGCGCGCGAGCGCTGGCGCACGCTGAAGGCGGCCAACGCCAACCTGGCCTACTGGAAACAGACGGACGAAGGACGCTGGGAAAAGGCGGCCTGATTCTAGGCATGGGCTTGATCGCCCTTTCGGCCTGCGCTTCGCCGCCGCCGGCGCGACCCAGCCAGCCGACGAGCGCGCCGCGCACCTCCTCGACCGAGCGCCACTATCTGTCCGAGCCGGGCGTGCGTTCCGTAGATGCCGATATGTGCAAGGCGGGCGAGCTTCAGTGGCTGGTCGGGAAACCCAGAAGCGAGATTCCCGTTCCGGTAGATGTGGTCAACCGTCGCGTGGCGTGCACTACCTGTCCCGTCACCGAAGACTATTCGCCTTACCGCCTGAATATTTTCTATAATCAGCAAACCGGCATCGTCGAGCGCGTGAGCTGCGGCTAGGCCGAAACGGAGAGACGCCATGAAGACCATGCTGATGCTGACGGCTTTCGCGGGCGCTGTGGCGCTGTCGGCCTGCGCGCCGAACCAGGAGTCCGCGCCGGGCGTCGAGCCGACGCCTGTGGCCTGCAAGGCCAGCGACTATCAGGAATATGTCGGTCGCAATCGCTCGACCATTCCTGCTGACGCCCCGCGCGGCCGCATCTTCCGCGTCCTGTGCAGCAGCTGCGCGGCCACGATGGATTACCGCGAAAACCGCGTGACCTTCACCTACGACGATCAGACCAATGTCGTGACGCGCGTCAGCTGTGGCTGACGCGGGCGCAATCTGAATCGACGCTGGAGCGGGGCGGGTTTAGCGACCCGCCCCGCTTTCGCGTTCCAGGGCATAGATCGCGTCGGCGATGTCCTCGGCCTTGGCCGTGACCACGGCCTGGGCGTCGGCCAGACCGCGATTGTAGAACCAGCCGCCGATCTGGCCACCGAAGAATTCCAGCACCATTTCGGCCTGAAGCTGGCTGATGTCCTGATCCAGCTCCTTGTTGAAGAAGTCGCGGATGCGGCCGCCGATGGCGGTGCGCTCGTCCTTGCTGAACTGGATCGGCTTGGTCATCAGGACACCGCCGCCAAAGCTTCTTCCGCCTCGACCCAGGCAGCCTCGGCGGCTTCCAGATCGGTCTGGGTCTTGGCGCGGGCGCGGGTCAGGCCTTCCAGGGCCTTGGGATTGGACACGGCGGCGTTAGCCAGGTCGTCGTCGATGCGGGCGACCTCGGCGGCCAGGGCGGCCATGCGCTCTTCGGCCTTCTTGACTGCATGACGTAGGGTCGAGGGCGAAGGGCCTGATTTTTTGTCGTTCTTCTTCTTGCCGCCTTGCGAGGGGGCTGCGGCTGCGGCCTCCTGCTTGATCTGGCTGGGCTTGACGGCTGCGGCCTTGGCGCGGTCGAGGACGAATTTCTGATAGTCGTCCATGTCGCCGTCATAGGGCTTCACCGTGCCGTCGGCCGCCAGCCACAGGCGGTCGGCGACCAACTCCATCAGCGAGCGGTCGTGGGTGATCAGGATGACGGCGCCGCTGTAGTCGTTCAGCGCGTCCAGCAGGGCGCGGCGGCTGTCGATGTCCAGGTGGTTGGTCGGTTCGTCGAGGATCAGGACGTGGGGCGCCTCCATGGCCACCATGTTCAGCAGCAGGCGGGCGCGTTCGCCGCCCGACAGGCTTTCGACCGTGGTTTCCTGCTTTTCGTAGCCGAGGCCGAACTGGGCCAGCTTGGAGCGGCGGCTGCTCTCGCTGGCGTCCGGCATGGCCCGGCGGATGATTTCCAGCGGGGTGTCGGTCGGGTCCATGGCCTCGATCTGATGCTGGTGGAACCAGCCCACGCGCATCTTCTTGTCGCGGTGCAGTTCGCCCTCGGAGACGTTCAGCGCCCCGGCGATCATCTTGGCGAAGGTCGACTTGCCGGCGCCGTTGACGCCCAGCAGGCCGATGCGGTCGTCCAGGTCCATGCGCAGGTTCAGATTGCGCAGGATGGGCTTGCCGGTCTCATAGCCGACGTTGGCGCGTTCCAGACGGATCAGCGGCGGCGCCAACGGGCGCGGCGGCGAGGGCAGGGTGAAGGGGGCGACGCGCTCCTCGATCGTGGTCGAGACCGGCTCCATCTTGGCCAGACGCTTCATGCGCGACTGGGCCTGGGCGGCCTTGGAGGCCTTGGCCTTGAAGCGGTCCACGAAGGCCTGCAAGTGGGCGCGCTCGGCGTCCTGCTTGGCCTTGGCCGACAGTTGCAGGCGGGCCTTCTCGGCGCGCGCCTTCTCGAACATGTCGTAACCGCCCGTGTAGAGCTCCAGCTTGCGGTTCGCCAGGTGCAGGATGTGGGTGCAGCTGTTGTTCAGCAGTTCGCGGTCGTGGCTGATGATCAGGGCCGTGTGCGGGTATTTCTGCAGCCGGCTTTCCAGCCACAGAGCGCCTTCCAGATCGAGGTAGTTGGTCGGTTCGTCGAGCAGCAGCATGTCGGGCTCGGCGAATAATGCGGCCGCCAGGGCCACGCGCATCCGCCAACCGCCCGAGAACTCGGACATGGGACGCTGTTGGTCCTCCTGGCTGAAGCCCAGACCGGCCAGGATTTCACCGGCGCGGGCGGGAGCCGAGTCGGCGTCGATGTCGATCAGACGCGCCCAGATCTCGCCCATCTCCTCGGGTGGGGCGGTTTCCAGCCGATTCATCAGCTCGTGACGTTCGACGTCGGCTTCCAGAATGGTGTCCAGCACGCTGTCGGGCGTGGCGGGGTGTTCCTGGTCCACCGAGCCGACGCGGGCGGTCTTGGGCAGGCTGACCTCATCGCCGTTGGCGGCCAGTTCACCCAGAATCAGCTTGAACAGGGTCGACTTGCCGATGCCGTTGCGGCCCACCAGGCCGACTTTCGAGCCCGGCGGCAGGCTGACGGAGGCGTCGTCGAGGAACTGGCGGCCCCAGGCGTTGAACGTCAGGTTTGTGATCTGGAGCATGGAAAGCGTCTGACGTTCAGGTGGCGGTTGGAAAGCGGGGAGGGCGCCGCTATAAGCCCGCGACCCTCAAACTACCAAACCGCAAAGAGTCTTCCCATGACCGAACGCACTTTCTCGATCATCAAACCCGACGCCACGCGCCGCAACCTGACCGGCGCGATCAACGCCGTCATCGAAACCGCTGGCCTGCGCATCGTCGCCCAGCGCCGCATCAAGCTGACCGAAGCCCAAGCCAAGAAGTTCTACGAAGTGCACGCCGAGCGTCCCTTCTACGGCGAACTGGTCGGCCAGATGATCGCTGAGCCGGTCGTCGTGCAGGTGCTGGAAGCCGAAGGCGCCGTCGCCAAGTACCGCGAAGTCATGGGCGCCACCAACCCGAACGACGCCGCTGAAGGCACCATCCGCAAGCTGTTCGCCCTGTCGATCGGCGAGAACTCGGTCCACGGTTCGGACTCGCTGGAAAACGCCGGCATCGAAATCGCCCAGTTCTTCACCGACGCCGACATCGTTGGCTAAGGACTTTCTGGTTGGGCTGCGGTCAAAAGGCTCTGCCTTTTCGACCCGACGCAGCCTGGCGAGAGCATAAAGACGGCCCGTCTCCGGAACCGGAGGCGGGCCGTTTCGTTTTCACGGTCCTGTTACCTGTTCAGCCATCAAGGAAGACCGCCATGAAGACGATCCTCAAACTGGCTCCGGTTATCGGCGTCGTGGGCCTGCTGGCCGCCTGCGGCACCACTACAGAGCAACGCGCAGCCACGGGCGCAATTGGTGGTGCGGTCGCTGGTCAGGCCATCGGCGGCAATACGGGCGCGACCGTCGCCGGGGCCGCGATCGGTGCGGTTGCAGGCGCCGTGACGACCCCCAAGAAGCCGAACTGACTTCCTTCGGGCATTCCCGGAAACAAGAACGGCGTCAGCTGCGAAGCTGACGCCGTTTTCGTGTCTGCTATCGGACGCGCCGCCTACCAGATGCGGGCGCGGCTTTCCGGGGCGATGAACTCGGCCTGATCGGGCGTGACGCCGAAGGCCGCGTACCAGGCGTCGATGTTGCGCGGCGGCGTGGCGGCGCGGGCGGCGCCCGGCGAGTGCGGGTCTGTCGTCAGTTGCTCCTTGAGGGCCGCCTCACGCGACTTCTCGCGCCAGACCTGGGCCCAGCCGAGGAAGACGCGCTGGTCGCCGGTCAGGCCGTCGATGACCGGGGCCGGCTGGCCGTTCAGGCTGCGGTGATAGGCGTCCAGCGCCATCAGCAGGCCGCCCAGATCGGCGATGTTCTCGCCCATGGTCAGCTCGCCGTTGATGTGGGTGCCGGGAATGGGCTCCTGAGCGTCGTAGATGGCGCCCAGGACCTTGGCGCGCGCCTCGAAGCGGGCGGCGTCTTCGGGCGTCCACCAGTCGCGCAGGACGCCATTGGCGTCCGACTTGCGGCCCTGGTCGTCGAAGCCGTGGGTGATCTCGTGGCCGATGACGGCGCCGATACCGCCATAGTTGACCGCCGGATCGGCGTTCGGGTCGAAGAACGGCGGCTGCAGGATGGCGGCGGGGAAGACGATCTCGTTGCGCGGCGGGTTGTAGTAGGCGTTCACCGTCTGGGGCGTCATGCCCCATTCCAGCGGATCAACCGGCTGGCCGATCTTGCCGCGCTTCCAGGCCCAGTCGAAGGCCGAGGCGCGCTCGACGTTGCCGTAGAGGTCGCCGGCCGACAGTTCCAGGCCATCATAGCTGCGCCACTTGTCCGCATAGCCGATCTTGACGCCGAACTTGGACATCTTGAGCAGGGCCTGTTCGCGCGTCGGCTCGCTCATCCAGTCCAGGTTTTTCAGGCGCTCGGTCATGGCGGCGCTGAGGTTGGCGACCAGGGCCTCCATCTGGGTCTTTGACGAAGCGGGGAAGTGCAGGCGGACGTATTCCTGGCCCAGAACCTCGCCCAGCTGGCCGTCGACCAGGGCGACGCCGCGGTTCCAGCGCGGACGGTTCTCGGGCTGACCGCGCAGGGTCTTGCCGCGGAACTCGAAGCGCGAGTCGACGAAGGCGTCGGACAGGTAGGGTCCGGCCTGATCGACGATCTGGAAGGCTTCCCACGCCTTCAGCGTGTCCAGCGAGGTGTCGGCGAAGACCTGGGCGATGCCCGGGATGGCGGTGTTTTCCATCAGGACGATGGTCGGCACGTTGGCGATCTGGGCGCCTTGCAGGAAGGCGGTCCAGTCAAAGCCGGGGGCCAGCTTGGCCAGATCAGCGGTGGGGGCCGGGTTGTAGATCTTGTCGATCTGGCGACGCTCGACCGTGGTCCAGTGCTTCTCGGCCACCTTGGTCTCGAAGGCCAGGATGTCGGCGGCGGCCTGGGCCGGGTTCGACCAGCCGGCCGCCGTCAGGGCGCGGGTGACATAGGCGACATAGGCTTCACGTTGAGGCGCGAAGTCGGCCTTCAGGTAGTAGTCGCGGTCGGGCAGGCCGAGGCCGCCCTGGCCCATGTAGGCCGAGTTCAGGTCGGGGTTCTGCAGGTCCTCGAACACGTCGACGCCGAACAGCGAGCCGCCGAAGCCGGCGTGGCTTTCGCCCATCAAGCGGGCCATGCCGCTGTGGTCGGTGACAGCGCGGACGGCGGCCAGATCGGCGGCCAGCGGCTGGGCACCCAGCTGGTTGACGCGGGCCTCGTCCATGAAGCTGGCGTAGAGGGCTCCGACCTTTTGCGCATTGGCGTTGGTCGGGTTGGCGGCGCTGGTTTCGATGATCGACTTCAACTGGCTCTGGGCGTTTTCGTACAGGACGTCGAACGGGCCGAAGCGGGCCTTGTCCGAAGGAATCTCGGTGTCGCGCAGATAGGTTCCGTTGGCGTACTCGTTGAAGTCGTCGCCCGGCTTCACCGCCAGGTCGCGACCATTAAGATCAAAGCCCCAGGGATGGATTTGTGGCGCATCGGCAGCCGGGGCGGCTGCATGGCCCGCGTGGGCGTTCTGGGCCGAAGCGGCTTGGGCGGAGAGCACAAAAGCGAGCGCCAGGCCGGCGGCGCCCATCAGGCGGGTCTTGGACATCGGGTCTTCCCATGTGGAAACGGCGAGCGGTCCCAACAGAGCTGGTCCGATCGTTCGCGGGGAAACTGCTCCCGCCTGCGGCAGGCTGTCGCATTAAAAATCGTTAAGGTAGGCGCGGCCTCAGCGCGCGACGAAGGCCGCCAGGGTCTGCGGATAGAGGCTGTGCTCCGCCGTCTTCACCCGTTCGGCCAGGGTGCCGGCGTCATCGCCGGGCAGGATTGGCACGCGCGCCTGGCCCAGGATCGGGCCTTCATCGACGCCTTCAGTGACGACGTGGACGGTGCAGCCTGCCTCAAGGTCGCCAGCCTCGATGGCGCGGGCGTGGGTGTTCAGGCCGGGATAGAGCGGCAGCAGCGAGGGGTGGATATTCAGCATGCGCCCCGCCCACTTCTGCACCAGCCAGGGCGTCAACAACCGCATATAGCCGGCCAGGGCGATGACCTCGACGTTTCGCTCGACCAAGATGGCGTCGATGGCGCGCTCATGCGCCTCGCGGTCCTTGCCGAAGGGCTTGTGCGCGACGGTCAGGGCCTCGACCCCGGCGGCCCGCGCCTTTTCCAGCCCCGCCACGTCAGCGACGTTGGAGATGACGGCCACGACCTCATAGGGCGCATCCGCCGCCTGACCCGCCGCGATCAGCGAGGCCATGTTGGTGCCGGAGCCGGAGATCAGCACGGCGACGCGTGTCCTGGGTCGGGCGGTTTCGGTCGGCATAGGGCGGCTCGGGCGTGTCGGACGGGGAGGAGGCGAGGGATGCGGCCGTCGGCGTCTCTTGGCAAGCCCGCAACGTTACAAAGTCCGTTGCCGGATAGACCGGCTTGGCGTTAGCGTCCCGGCGCCGGGCTGTCCGGTGCGTGAGGGGGAGTTCACAATGCGTCATCTGCTTACCGCCGTCTGCGCGACGGCGCTGCTTGCCGCGCCGATGGTCGCCGTGGCCCAGGAAGCATCCAGCGGCGGCTCCGGCCCGATCCGTTCGGCTTCGGATCGACTGCGCAACGCCAACGCCGAGCAGGTTGAGCGCAACTGGGCGCGCGCCACGCCGGAAGAGAAGGAGGTGACGACCAGCCATTCGATCACCGCCCACGGCCGCGCCATGCGCTACAAGGCGACGGCAGGCACCCTGACGATCCGTGACGACGCGGGGATGCCGACAGCCAGCCTGTTCTATGTGGCCTACACCCTGGACGGTCAGCCGGTCGGGCGGCGTCCGGTGACCTATCTCTATAACGGCGGACCGGGCTCGCCGACGGTCTGGCTGCACATGGGCGCCTTTGGCCCTGTGCGGGTGCTGACGGACGATCCGGTGGTCGAGCGTCCGGCCCCGTTCAATGTCGGCCCCAATGACATGACCCTGCTGGACAAGACCGATCTGGTCTTCATCGACATGGTTGGCGCCGGCTATTCGCGTCCGCTGGCCGAGACGCCCGGTTCGGCTTTCTGGGGCGTGGATCAGGACGCGGACGCCTTCACCCGCGCCATCATGCGCTACACGAGCAAGTTCAACCGCTGGTCCAGCCCCAAATACGTGCTGGGCGAAAGCTACGGCACCTTGCGCACCGGCGCTGTGGCGCATCAGCTGGAAGACCGGGGCATGTCGCTGAATGGCGTCATCCTGCTGTCGTCGATCATGAACTATGGCGTGCGCCAGCCGGGCTATGCCCAGAACTTCATCACCCTGCTGCCGACCTATGCGGCGACGGCCTGGTATCACAACAAGGTGCCGAACCGCCCGGCTACGGTTGAGGAGCACGTCCAACGGGCGCGCGACTTCGCCATGGGCCCCTATGCGGCGGCCCTGGCCAAGGGCCACATGATCTCGGACGCCGAGCGCGCCCAGATCGCCCAGCAGATGAGCGAACTGATCGGCGTCTCGCCGACCTTCATCGACAACGCCAACCTGCGGGTCGAGCTGTCGCCGTTCCGCAAGGAGCTGCTGCGGGACCGCCGCGAGACCATCGGCCGCCTGGACACTCGCTATCTGGGCATGGACGCCGATGCCGTGGGCGGTTCGCCCGAGGAAGACCCGTCCAGCAGCGCCATCACTGGGGCCTATTTTGGCGTCTTCAACGACTACATCGCCAATACGCTGAACTACCGCACCGACATGGACTATCGTCAGTCGGCGCGCGGCCTGCCGGGCTTTAATTGGAACTGGAGCCACCGCCCGCCGGTCGGCGGTCCGCAGACCACGCCGAACACGGCGGTGGACCTGGCGACGACCATGCGGCGCAACCCGCATCTGAAGGTGTTGGCGCTGAACGGCTATTACGACGCCGCCACGCCCTTCTTCTCGACCGAATACGACCTGGCCCAGATGATGCTGGAACCCAGGCTGCGCCAGAACCTAGAGTTCACCTACTATGAGGGCGGGCACATGATGTACACGAGCCGCAAGGCGCTGGAGCAACTGCACGTCGATCTGGCCAAGTTCTACGACGAGACCCAGAACGGCGGGGTTCGGTAAGAAATCTATTCTCCCGCTCATCCCGACGGGTGCTTCCTCTGCGGTCACCCCGGACGCCCCGAAGGGGCGATCCGGGGCCCAGACGTCTGCTTCAAATGGCAAGGGCGGCGAAGGTTCAACCGCCTGGGTTCCGGGTTCGCTACGCGCCCCGGAATGACGGCGGGGAGAGGCAGGGAAATTCAGTCAAAGAAAAAGGCCCCGGTTGCGAGACCGGGGCCTTTGTCGTTTCAGGCGCGAGGCGCTCAGGCGGCTTCGAGCTGGCCGCAGACGAAGGCGTCCTCGCCCGCGTTCAGCAGGGCGGCCAGGACCGGCTCGGCGTTCTCGGGCGAGACGATCAGCATGAAGCCGACGCCGCAGTTGAAGGTGCGGCGCAGTTCGTGGTCGGAAATGCCGCCGACCTGACCCAGCCATTGGAAGACGGGCGGCATGGCCCAGGCGTTCCAGTCGAAGGCGGCCTGCAGGCCCTCGGCGATGCAGCGCGGCGGATTTTCGATCAGACCGCCGCCCGTGATGTGGGCCGCGCCCTTGATCAGGCCGGCCTTCATCAGCGGCAGGACCGGCTTCACATAGATGCGGGTCGGCTCCATCAGGGCCTGGGCCAGCGAGCAGTCCTTGGCGAAGGGGGCGTCGTCGCCCCAGGCCAGGCCGGACTTCTCGACCACCTTGCGGATCAGCGAATAGCCGTTCGAGTGCGGACCCGAGGAGGCCAGGCCGATGATGATGTCGCCGGCCTTCTGCTGGTCCAGATAGGGCAGGACCTGGCCGCGCTCGACCGCGCCGACCGAGAAGCCGGCCAGGTCATAGTCGCCACCCGAATACATACCCGGCATTTCGGCCGTCTCGCCGCCGACCAGGGCGCTGCCCGACTGACGGCAGCCCTCGGCGATGCCGGCGACGACGCGGCGCGCGGCGTCCACGTCCAGCTTGCCCGTGGCGTAGTAGTCCAGGAACATCAGCGGCTCGGCGCCTTGCGCCAGCAGGTCGTTGACGCACATGGCGACCAGGTCGACGCCCACGCCGTCATGACGGCCGGTTTCGATGGCGATTTTCAGCTTGGTGCCCACGCCGTCCGTGGTGGTGACGATCAGCGGGTCTTCAAAACCGGCGGCCTTCAGGTCGAACAGGGCGCCGAATCCGCCCAGCGAAGCCTCGGCGCCGGGGCGGCGCGTCGACTTGGCGAGGGGTTTGATCGCATCGACCAACATTTCTCCGGCGTCGATATCCACGCCCGCATCGGCGTAGGTGAGGCCGTTTTTCAGGGCTTCGGGGGTGTCGCTCATCGGTCACGGCTCGAAATCGGGGGCGAAAATCTGTCGCAGCGCTCTTGCCACGACGGCGTCGCGCGGGGCTATAGCATCGGAATGACGCCAATCACCACCAATGACGCGCTAATCGACTTCTGCGAACGCCTGGCCAAGGCCCCGTTCATCACAGTCGACACCGAATTCATGCGCGAGACGACCTACTGGCCCAAGCTGTGCCTGATCCAGGCCGCTTCGCCCACGGACGCCGCGATCATCGACCCGATGGCCGAGGATCTGGACCTGGAGCCCTTCCTCGCCCTGCTGCGCGACGAATCGATCATCAAGGTCTTCCACGCGGCTCGACAGGACGTGGAAATCTTCAACCGTCTGGGCGCCATGCCCAAGCCGATGTTCGACACCCAGGTCGCGGCCATGGCCGCCGGCTTCGGCGATCAGGTCAGCTATGAGCAGCTGGTGCGCCAGATGCTGCGCCAGGAACTCGACAAGGGCAGTCGCTTCACCGACTGGGCGCGTCGTCCGCTCAGCGAGGCGCAACTGGTCTATGCCCTGGGCGACGTGACCCATCTGGCTGCGCTCTATCCCAAGCTGCGCGATCGCCTGCAGAAGGAAGGCCGTCTGGACTGGGTCATGTCCGAAATGGGCGCCCTGACCGATCCGGCCCTCTATGACACCACGCCCGAGAATGCGTGGAAGCGTCTGAAGCCCAAGAAGTTCAGCGCCAAATATCTGGCCGCCTTCGTCGCCACCGCCGTCTGGCGCGAGCGCGCGGCGCAGGAACGCGATCAGCCGCGCGGCCGTATCCTGAAGGACGAGGGCATCGACGAGATCGCCGTCCAGGCCCCGACCGACCCCGAGGCTTTCAATCGTCTGCGCTCGGTGCCCAAGGGCTTCGGCGGTTCGCGCCTGGGTCTGGAACTGGCTGGCGAGTTGAAGCGCGTCCTGGCCGACCCGGAGGCGCACGCGCCCAAGCTGGAACGCCCGGCCCACAGCCAGCCGGCCCCGCCCTCGGTGGTGGAACTGCTGAAGGTGCTGCTGAAGGCCAAGAGCGACAACGCCGGCGTGGCCACCAAGCTGATCGCCAACGTGGCCGATCTGGAAAAGATCGCCAATGACGACAACGCCGACGTCGAAGCCATGAAGGGCTGGCGTCGTCAGCTGTTCGGCGACGACGCCCTGAAGCTGAAGAAGGGCGAGATCGCCCTGGTGCTGAACGGCTCGCGGGTCGAAGTCGTCGAAATCGAAGGCTAGTTCGGGGCTAGGCCGGCGGCGACGCCGGCTCCCACAGCTCGATCGGATTGCCCTCGGGGTCATGGATGCGCGCAAAGCGTCCGATCTCGGGGGTAGCGTCCCATTCGGCCTTGGTGATGACCTCGATCCCGGCCGCTTTCAGCGAGGCAATCAGCTCGTCCAGACCCTCGACCCGCAGATTCAGCATCCAGCGGTGGTCGACGGCGAAATAGTCGCTGTCTTCCTTGAACGGGGCGAAGACCGTCGGTCCCGCCTGCTGGTTCCAGATCCAGACGCCCTCAGGCGCGCCGACGCCGAGATGCGTCAGATACCACTCAGCCAGGGCCTTGGTGTCCTTGGAGCGGAAGAAGAAGCCGCCGATTCCGGTCACGGGCATGGGATCGTTCCTCTAGATTTTCAGGGTCAGGTTCATGGCCTCAGCCAGGGCCTTGGCGCGACGGCGGGTCTGTTCGCCCAGCAGCATGTCGGCGTAACCCTCGGCCGCTGTAATGCGTAGCGCGCCTTTTTCGACGGTGGCGGCGGCGTTGGCCAGGAGTTGCGGCGAGCGTCCCGACAGGTCGCAGGCCAGTCGCATGGCCAGGCCCAGGGCGCGGGCGCGCTTCTGGCCTGATAGGGGCAGCAGGCGGTCCACCACGTTCGGCGAGGGCGTCTTGGCCTCGCCGCCATAGCGGGCGTTCATGGCCACGGCCAGGAAGGCGCGTTCGGCATGGGTCTGGCCCGGAATGGGCGAGCGCAGCACCTGATCAAAGACCAGATCGACGCGGTGGTCCGGGTGCAGTCGCGCGCCGAGGTCGGCCAGACGACAGACCGAGGCGGTCAACAGGGCGTCGCGCTCCTCGCCAAAGGCCTCGGGCATGGCCGAGACGACGGGTTGCAGCCAGCCGTCCAGCGCGCGCGGCAGGGCCGGATCCACGCCCTGACGGCCGCCCCAGGCCGAACAGCCGGCCAGCAGGGGGTCCACCGCCGCCATCTCGGGCGACAGGCCGGCGTAGAGCAGGCCCTCGCGCACGCCCCAGGCCGAGAAGGTGATGGATTTCAGGCCGAGCGCGTCGATGAGGCCGTCCAGCACCAGGGCGGCGTAGGGCAGGGTCTCGGCCCGGCGCTTGGACACGCCCGGCAGCTTCTCCAGCGAGGCCTTGGACTGACGCGCCACCAGACGAGCCAGATCCCGCGCGTCGGCGGCGCTCATGGCGTATTCGTGGACGATCCTCAGCGGATGGTCGGTCATGGACATGTGCATCTGAGCCAGGCTGCGCCAGGCGCCGCCAACGGCGTGCAGATCGGTTGTCGCGTAGGCCTCGGCCACGGGAGCCAGTCGCTTGGCGATACGTGACCGTAGGCGATCAACCTCGAACCCCTTGGGATCGATCAGGGCGAACGGGCCCAGCGGCAGGGTCACGCCCTTGTCCAGCGGGCGGCTACGGCCGCCGTTGCCGATACGGGTCAGCTCCAGGCTGGCGCCGCCCATGTCGGCGGCCACGCCGTGTGATCTCGGCGCGCCAGCCAAGACGCCTAGCGCCGAATAGCGGGCTTCTTCCTCGCCGCTGAGGACGCGGACCTGAAGACCGGTTTCGGCCGCAACCCGGGCGCAGAATTCGGCGCCGTCTTCGGCTTCACGCACGGCGGCGGTGGCGGCGATGATGGTCTGGTCCGGCTGGACGCCCTCGATGACGGCGGCGAAGCGGCGCAGGGCCGTCATGGCCGAGGCGACACCCGGCACGGACAGGCGCTTCGTCGCGGCCAGATCACGCCCCAGCCCGGCCAGGACCTTCTCGTTGAACATGGTCCAGACCGCCCGGCCTTCCAACCGGTACAGCACGAGACGCACTGAGTTGGAACCGATGTCGATGACGGCGATCTGACGCGACGGATATTCGGCCTCGACGCCCATCAGCGGCGCTTCCGGGCCTTGAGACCCGCGTAGGAGAGGGCGCCGGGCAGGGTCTTCACCTTGCGGCCGCGGCCCGACAGGCTGGGATTGGTCATGAAATACTTGTGAGCCGAGAAGGGACGTTCAGGACCGGAGGGCGTGACGCGGTGATAGGTTCCGTCCGCGGCCAGGGTCCAGCTCTGGGCGTCGTCCTTCAGGTTGGCGACCATGATCTGATCCAGGACCTGATCATGGACCGTGGCGTTCAGGATCGGCGTCATCAGCTCGACGCGGCGGTCCAGATTGCGCGGCATCCAGTCGGCGGACGAGATGTAGAGCCTCGCCTTGTTGCTGGGCAGGTCGTGGCCGTTGGCGAAGGCGATGATGCGGCTGTGCTCCAGGAAGCGGCCGACGATGGACTTGACCCGGATGTTCTCGGACAGGCCCGGCACGCCGGGACGCAGACAGCAGATTCCGCGAATGACCAGTTCGATACGCACGCCCCATTGGCTGGCGCGATACAGGGCGTCGATGATCTCGGGATCGACCAGGGCGTTCATCTTGGCCCAGATGGCGGCGGGCTTGCCCTTGGCGGCGGCCGACATCTCCTTGCCGATCATCTCCAGCAGGGAGGTCTTCATGTTCAGCGGTGAGACGACCAGGGCTTCCAGTTCGTCGGGCTCGGCATAGCCGGTGATGTAGTTGAACACCCGCGTCGCATCCTGTCCCAGGACAGGGTTGCAGGTGAACAGGCTGAGGTCGGTGTAAATCTTGGCCGTCGTCGGGTGATAGTTGCCGGTGCCGAAGTGGCAGTAGGTGCGCAAGGCGTCGCCCTCGCGCCGTACGACCACGCTCAGCTTGGCGTGGGTCTTGTACTCCACGAAGCCGAAGACGACGTGGACGCCGGCCCGTTCCATCTGCCGCGCCCAGCGCAGGTTGGCCTCTTCGTCAAAGCGCGCCTTCAACTCGATCAGGGCGGTGACGTTCTTGCCGTTTTCGGCCGCCTCGATCAGGGCGGCGACGATGGGGCTGTCCTTGGAGGTGCGGTACAGGGTCTGCTTGACGGCGATGACGTTGGGATCGCGCGCCGCCTGCCGCAGGAACTGCACCACCACGTCGAAGCTTTCGAACGGGTGGTGGATCAGCATGTCCTTTTCGCGGACCGCTGCGAAGATGTCGCCGCCGTTGTCGCGCACGCGCTCGGGATAGCGGGGCTCATAGCCCTTGAACTTCAGGTCAGGGTGGCCGCCGGGGATCAGTTCGGCCAGCTGCGCCAGTCCCAGCATCCCCTCGACCAGAACCACGTCCTGCGGCTGGGCGTGCAGTTCGGCGATGATGAAGTTGCGCAGGTCCTCCGGCATGGAGGCTTGGATCTTGATGCGGACGACCGAGCCCATGCGGCGCTGCTTCAACGCCTCCTCGAACTCCATGACCAGATCCTCGGCCTCTTCCTCGATCTCAATGTCCGAGTCGCGGATCAGGCGGAACAGACCCTTTTCCAGGATCTCGCAGCCCGGGAAGAGGTGGTCGATGAAGAGCAGCAGCAGGTTTTCCAGCGAAACGAAGCGCTTGCGCCCCGGCGCCGAGCGGCCGTCCGTCGCCAGAGCCCAGAAGCGGCGCACCTGGGTCGGCACCGGCACCAGGGCGTAGAGGACGCGATTGTCGCTGTTGCGGCGCAGCTTCAGCGCCAGCGAGAAGCCGAGGTTGGGCAGGAAGGGGAAGGGGTGGGCCGGGTCGATGGCCATCGGCGTCAGAACGGCGAACAACTGATTGAGGAACTCGGGTTCCAGCCGCTCGCGTTCGGTGCGGGTGATCTTGGAGCCTTCGACCACCTCGATCCCGGCGGCGGCCATTTCCTTGCGCAGGACGCGCCAGCGGCGCTGCTGCTCGGCCATCAGGCCCCCGGCGGCGGCGTTGACCTGTTCCAGCTGTTCGGCGGGCGTCAGGCCGTCCGGCGAGACGACGCGGACGCGCTCGCGCACCTGTCCCTTCAGGCCCGCCACGCGGGTCATGAAGAACTCGTCCAGGTTGTTGGCGGAGATGGACAGGAAACGGACCCGCTCCAGCAACGGATGGCCTTCGTTGGCGGCTTCTTCCAGCACGCGCCCGTTGAAGGCCAGCCACGACAGCTCGCGGTTGATGAAGCGCTCGGGCGAGGTCATCAGCGCCTCGGACAGCTCCAACTGCGGGGCGCGAGAGGAGGGGACCTCCTCGCCGGTGGTGTCGACGGCTATGGGCGCGATTTCAGTCATTTGACTGTTGTCGCGCGGCCCTGTGACGGCTGCAACCGCGATGTGACGCAATCAGTCAGACATCTCGTCGCTATCGCCCAGGACCTGACGGGCCAGAACCCGCGTGACCGGGCGGTGATAGGCGTCCAGTTGATCGACGATGCGTTCAACCGCGTCGGCTGAACGATCTATACGGCGGGCCAGATAGTCGATGACCTCGTCGCCGGGCATGATGTTACGCGTGGCGAAGGCGCGTTTCAGCATGGCGCCCAGCACGGCGTCGTCGGGCGCCTCGATCCCGACCGTGCGGATGGCGTTCAGGCGCGAACGCAGGTCGGGCAGGTCGCAGGCCCAGGCCGCCGGCGGGTCGCGTGACACCAGCAGCAGGGCGCCGCCGCCCGACTGCGTCAGGTTGATCAGATGGAACAGGCTCTCGTCATCGGCGTCCTGGGCGCGGTCCAGCAGGACGATCTGGCCTTCAAGCTCCAGCGGATCGACCAATGCGGCCTCGGCCCCGTGCAGGGCGACGGCGCCGGTGCGCTCGACCCAGGCGGCGGCCAGATGGCTCTTGCCGCTGCCGCGCGGGCCAAAGATTGACAGGACCGAACCGGGCGTCTCGGGCCAGGTCGCCAGCACCGAAGTCGCCGCCGAATTGGATTCGGATACGACGAAATCAGCCGCGCGTTGGGATTCCTCCTGCCGCAGGGGCAGGCGCAGTTGCTGGATGTCGGAACCGAGTGCGGTCATGGATTGAACCATAGCAGAGGCCGCTGGATGCGCTGTGGGCAGGTTCCTTGCTGCGGTGGACAACCGCGCGGCGCTGTGGATTTAGCCGCCAGCCTTGACTTTCCGGGGCGATGATGGGCCTTTCGCCCCTCCTAATTCACGCTGTTCTCCAGCCGTTTTCAGACGAAATCCGATCATGCACGCCTATCGCACCCATACCTGCGGCGCCCTCCGTTCGACGGATGCTGGCTCGAATGTTCGCCTGTCGGGCTGGGTTCACCGCAAGCGCGACCACGGCGGCCTGCTGTTCATCGACCTGCGCGACCACTACGGCCTGACCCAACTGGTGCTGCACCCGGAGACGCCGGGCTTTGAAGCCGTTGAGCGTCTGCGCGCCGAAAGCGTCATCAAGATCGACGGCGAAGTGGTCAGCCGCTCGGCCGAAACCACCAACGCCAACCTGCCGACCGGCGAGATCGAAGTGCGCGTCCTGTCGGTCGAGGTCCTGTCGGAAGCCGCCGAACTGCCGCTGCCGGTCTTTGGCGAGCCGGAATATCCTGAGGAAATCCGCCTCAAGAACCGCTTCCTCGACCTGCGTCGCGAGACCCTGCACAAGAACATCGTCCTGCGCTCCAAGGTGATCCACTCGATCCGCCAGCGCATGGTCGAGCAGGGCTTCCTTGAGTACCAGACCCCGATCCTGACGGCCTCCTCGCCCGAGGGTGCGCGCGACTTCCTGGTGCCGTCGCGCATGCACCCGGGCAAGTTCTACGCCCTGCCGCAGGCCCCGCAGCAGTTCAAGCAACTGCTGATGGTGTCGGGCTTCGACCGCTATTTCCAGATCGCGCCCTGCTTCCGCGATGAAGACCTGCGCGCCGACCGTTCGCTGGAATTCTACCAGCTCGACGTCGAGATGAGCTTCGTCACGCAAGAAGACGTCTTCGCCGCCATCGAGCCGCTGATGAACGGCGTCTTCAACGAGTTCGGCGAGGGCAAGCCGGTTTCCCCAATCGACGGCGTCCACACCTTCACCAACGACTTCGGTGACACGTTCGAGCACAAGGGCTTCGAGCGCCTGACCTATGCCCAGTCGATGAAGTGGTATGGCTCGGACAAGCCGGACCTGCGTAACCCGATCAAGATGCAGGACGTCTCGGACCACTTCCGCGAAGGCGGTTTCGGTCTGTTCGCCAAGATCCTGGGCGCTGACGCCAAGAATGCGGTCTGGGCCATCCCGGCGCCGACCGGCGGCTCACGCGCCTTCTGCGACCGTATGAACTCGTGGGCGCAGGGCGAGGGCCAGCCGGGTCTGGGCTATATCTTCTGGTCGGACGATCAGCAGGCCTGGGGCGGTCCTATCGCCAAGAACCTGGGGCAGGAGCCGACCGAGGCCCTGATGGCTTCCTTGGGTCTGGGCAAGGGCGACGCCGCCTTCTTCACCGCCGGCGACCCCGCCGTCTTCGCCAAGTTCGCCGGTCTCGCCCGCACCCGCGTGGGCACGGAGCTGAAGCTGGTCGACGAAGAGCAGTTCAAGTTCTGCTGGATCGTCGACTTCCCGATGTTCGAATGGTCGGAAGAAGAGAAGAAGGTCGACTTCAGCCACAACCCCTTCTCGATGCCGCAGGGCGGGATGGAGGCCCTGGAGACCCAGGACCCGCTGACCATCCGCGCCTATCAGTACGACATCGTCTGCAACGGCTATGAGCTGTGCTCGGGCGCGATCCGGAACCACAAGGCCGAGATCATGCTGAAGGCCTTCGAGATCGCCGGCTACGACGCCTCGGTGGTCGAGGAGCAGTTCGGCGGCATGCTGAACGCCTTCCGCTTCGGCGCTCCGCCGCACGGCGGCCTGGCCCCCGGCATCGACCGCATCGTCATGCTGCTGGCCAACCAGACGGCCATCCGCGAGGTCATCGCCTTCCCGCTGAACCAGCAGGGCCAGGACCTGCTGATGAGCGCGCCCGCCGAGGCCGCCGACAAGCAGTTGAAGGAACTGTCGATCCGCACGGCCCTGCCGCTCAAGTAGGCGGCGACCGTTAGTCGAATTGAAAAGGGCGGCCTTCGCGGGCCGCCCTTTTTTTGTTTTGGATGTTCGCGCCTAGTTGCCGGAGGCGATGACCAGATTGCGCTGACGCGGCGGGATGGGAGGCGCAGGAGGAGCCGGCGGCGTGCGAATGACGCGGATGCGGCCGCCGCCGCATGACCGCACGGTCAGGCCGCCCGGCAGACGCGTCGCGCCGTCGCCGCAGGCCTCATGAATCTGGTCCTGGGTCAGGCCGCGTGCGCCGGACAGGTCGGCGCCGCGAATATCAGTTCGGCTCATCGAAGCGCCCGAGAAGTTGGCGCCGTCGAAGCTGGCGCCGGTCAGGCGCGCGCTATCCAGGGAGGCTTCGCGGAACGAGGCCCTGTCGAACACGCCGTTGGTCAGGTTCGAGGCGTTGATTTCGGCGCTGGTGAAGTCGGCGCCGACGGCGCGGACATTGGCCAGGGTGGCGCCAAACATCTCGCTGCTGTTGAACTTGGTGCGGATCAAGACGGCGCGATTGAAGTTGACGCCGTTCAACTCGGCCGAGGACAGGTTGGCGTCCTGGAAGTTGGTGTTGATCAGGTTGGCGCCGGTGGCTTCCGCGCCGGTCAGGTTGGCGCTGGTGAAGGTGCTGCCGAGGAAGTTGGCGCCGACCATTTCGACGCCGCGCATGTCGGCGCGGCTGAAGTCGCTGCCGGCGAAGTTCGAGCCGACCAATTCGGCCCCGCGCAGGGTGGCGCCGACCAGGGTGGCGTTGGTGAAGCTGGCGCCGGTGAAGGTGGCGCCGGACAGGTCGCGGCCTGACAGTTCGCAGCGGTTGCAACTGCCGCCCAGAGAAACCATGCGGGCGACGTCGCGGTCCTGCATCTGCGACAGGGTCACGACACCGGCGAAGGCGGGGGCGGCCGCCAGCACGCCAGACACGGCTGCTGCTGCGGGAACCAGGCGACGGAGGAGGGCGAGCGGGCGTTTCATCACGCTACCTAGATGCGCCCATCGCCCGAATAACCCTACTTAAATCGCGGTAACGATGGCGACCTTCAGCAGGCTGGAATGCGCAGGCCCGACGGCAGGACGGTCGCATCGTCGCCGCAGGCCTGGTTGAGTTGACCCTGGGTCAGGCCGACCGCCCGCGCCAGTTGCGCGCCCGACAGGTTGGTTCCGCTGAGCTTGGCGCCGGACATGGTGGAGCCGTCCAGATAGGCGCCGACGAAGCTGGCGTTGGTCAGGTCCGCCCCGGCGAAGTTCGAACCGGAGAAGACGCCGCCATAGGCTTCCACATCGCGCATATCGGCGCGCGAGAACCGGGTCCGGTTCATGACGGTCAGGCTGAGGTCGGCCTGACGCAGGCGGGCGCCGGCCAGGTTGAGGCCGCGCACCTCCATGCCCGAGAAGTCGCCTTGGAACAGGTTGCAGCCGGGGCAGCTGGCGCCGCCGCGGACGCGGCTGATCTGCGAGGCGTTCTGAGCTACGGCGGGCAGGGCCGTAGCGGCGACCAGCGAGGCGACGAGTGCGATAGCGAGACGGTTCATGCGAAGACTCCGGGGCTTTGCCTCTGCCCAGCAAGAAGCGGGCCGAATGGAGGTTTGTCTCAACCCTGCATCTGCGGGGCCGCGCCGCAGGTGTCGCAGATCCAGCCCCCGCCGCGATTCTGCAGGCTGAAATCGCCGCAGGCCGGGCAGGCTACAGCCTCGGTCGGGGCAGAGTCGCGCGGTGTCTCCGCCTTGCGCCCAAATGGGACGACGACGAGGTTGTCGGGCGCCGCGCCACGGGCGAAGCCCTTGGAGATGAACCGGGCGGCGGGCACAGGCTCGGCGTCGTTCATCGCCGTCGCACCCAGGCCGTCGGGGTTGTTCTCGGGTTCGGCGTTGGCCAGTTCCTGTCGCTCCAGATAGGAGACGCCCAGTTCGCGGAAGATGTAGTCGAGGATCGAAGTCGCCGAGCGGATTGAATCATTGCCGGTGACGCGCCCGGCGGGCTCGAACCGGGTGAAGACGAAGGCATCGACGAACTCGTCCAGCGGCACGCCGTATTGCAGGCCGATCGAGATGGCGATGGCGAAGTTGTTCATCAGGCTGCGGAAGGCGGCGCCTTCCTTGTGCATGTCGATGAAGATCTCGCCCAGTTCGCCGTCTTCGTATTCGCCGGTGTGGATATAGACCTTGTGACCGCCGACGGCCGCCTTCTGGATATAGCCCTTGCGGCGGTCGGGCAGTTTGCGCCGGGTGCGGTCGCGCTCGATGACCTTTTCAACGACCCGTTCGACTGTCCTGGCCTCCGGCTCGGCGCGGCGCTGAACAGGAGTGTCGGGCTCGGGCAGATCCAGGTGGAAGTCGGCGGGGGCAGCGGCGCGATGCAGCACGACGGCACGGCGACCGTCGCGAGCGGCCTGGCCCAGGGCGCGGGCGGCTTGAAGCGGTCCGGCGCGCCAGTCGACCAATTTCGGCGTGACGTCGGGAGCGTCGCTGAAAGGTTCGATCGCACGGCGCAGTTCGGCGTCGAAGGCGGCTGGGTCGGCGGCCAAAAGGCCGCGCAGCACTTCGGGGGCTGCTTTCCAGTCGGACAGATCGGCGTGGCCGAAGGCTGCGGCGCGCGCCGCCTGTATGGCGGACGGGTCGAAGCCCAGGCGGGGAAGAAGGTCGGCGCCTTCTTCGACCGAAAGGCCCAGAACGTCCCCGATGAAGCCCGCATCCAGCACGGGCGGGGCAAAGGCGGCGGCAAGCTGGTCGCTTTGACTCAGGGCGAGTTCGACGGCTTCCAGTTCCACATCGGTGAAACCGAGGTCGCGCAGGGCTGAATGATTGATCCCTGGTGCGCCCATCAGGGTGCGACGGCCGAACAACTGACGTTCGGCGTCCTCCACGTCGCCGCCGGCGCGGGCGATGGCGCGGGCCAGGGCGGGGCGCAGGCGAGGTTCAGTCTCGCCATCCTCGGTCTGGAACAGGTCCGTGGCCGAAAACGGCGAGGCGCCGAGGCGCAGGTCTAGGTCGGCGTCGCGCACGAACAGGCTGATGGCGGCATGGCGGCGGCCATGGCGCGACTGCAGGGTTTCGTCCTGGCCGCGCTCGCGAGCCAGGTGCGCGGCCTCGTCCTTGACCGCGTCCCATTCGGCGCAAGGGCCAAGGCGGGCGGCGATCTCGCTGGATGCGGCGCTGGCGACGGCCGAGACGCGAGCGCCGACCGAGGCGGCATGGGTCGTGGCGTTCTCGGCGTCCCTGGCTAGGGACCAGTCGGCCAGGCCCGACAGGCCGATCGCAATGGGACGGACGGCCTGACGACGCCGGGCGGACGCGGCGTCGGGACAGAAGGCGACAGAGGTTTCGATCTCGAGCGCGACGACGAGCAGGCGGGTCAGGTCCTCCAGGGCGTCGTCGAAAGCGTTCCCGCTCAGGGTCGCCAGTTGAGGAAGTTGCAGGGCCGCTCGGGCTTCCAACCCGGCGTCGGCCAGGGCTTCAGCGTCGTGCGGCGTGAAGGCCAGGGCCAGATCGCCTTCCAGCGCGGCTTCGGCCACGGCCAGGGCTTCGGGTCCGCCCGAAGCGATGTTGTCGCGCGCAGCCAGGACGGGCGTCACGGTTCGTGCAACGGGGACGGGCAGGGCGACGGCGAGGCTTTCGCCCTCGACGGCGCGGATGATGTCGGCGTCGTTTGCGCCGCAACGCCGGGCGATCAGGGCGGCGCGAGCCAGGGCCGGGTTGGCGGTAGGATCGGCGCAGGCCTCATGCGGGCCTTCGCAGCGGTTCACGGCCTCGGCGACGGCCTTCAAGGCTTCGGACAGGGCCTCGGCGGCGCGACCGGATAGGCGTTCGCCCCTTCGGGCGGCGGCCAGGTCGGCCAGACGGCGCGCGGCGCCGGGATCGCTGAGGGACAGGTAGGCGACGGCTGTGGGCGCGCGGTCGCCATTCGCGCCCGGTGCGGCGAGGCCCAGCAGCAGGACAGCCGTGAGTTCGTCGGCGAAGGTTGCTGCGTCGGCCGCGCTATCGAGCAGGCCCAGGGCGCGGCCCCATGCGCTGAGCCGATGCGCCCAGCGCTCGGCCGCGCCGTTCACGAAGGCGGCGTGATCTTCATCCAGAGCGGCGGCGTCCTGGGGCAGGTCGACCGGCAGACCTTCGGCCCAGTCCAACCAGGCTTCAACCCGTGCGTCGGACCAGTCGGCGGGCGCCAGCGTCGGCGTCATGACGCCGGGGCGTTCGATCAGGCGGGGCTCCAGCGCCACGGCGGCGGCGAGCGGGGCGAAACGGGGCTTGATGCGCATCAGACGTCTCCGCGCGTGTCCTGATCGCGACATTAACGACGCCTCTAAAGGCGTTTCAATAAATCTTGGGGGCTTTGAGCGGGTTACCCCCAAGATGTTGATGTCCGGCAGCGATACCGGAAACCGGTCTCGGACTGGACGCGGGCGGCTGTGGTTTCTATGATCAGCCTGCGTCGCCGGACCTCCCTGGGCGACGGGATTCGAGTAGGTTCGACGACGTGCTGAGCAAGATCTTCACCTGGTGGAACGGCGCCACGATCGGCACCCTGTTCACCGTCGGCAAACGCGGCCAGCTGGTCGGCACGGACGAGTTCGGCAACCGCTATTACCAGTCGCGCGATAACGTCAGCTATGACGGCCGCAAGCGCCGCTGGGTCATCTATGACGGCTATGCCGAGGCGTCGAAGGTTCCGCCGGAATGGCAGGGCTGGCTGCGCTACACCTATGACGAGAGCCCGGTCGAGAAGCCGCTGCCGCGCCGTTCCTGGGAAAAGGATCACCTGCCCAACCTGACGGGCACGCCGATGGCGTGGCGTCCGCAGGGCTCGCTGGCCAACGAAGGCAAGCGTCCCGCCGCCACCGGCGACTATCAGGCCTGGAGCCCGGAATGAAACGACGCGTCCTGCTGATCGGCGTGGCCGTGGCGGGACTGACGGTCGCGGGCGCCGGCATGGCCAGCGCCCTGATGGACCTGCCGCAGGACGCTGTGCCGGTTCAGGACCCGGTCGGGGACCTGCTGCGCGACACCAACCGCACGCCGCTACAGAACCCGCAGGCGACGCCGCCGCAAACGCCGACGCCTGCGCCCGCGCAGGGGGCTGCGCCTTCGTCAGGGGCTCCGATCACGGCCCCCGGCACGCCCGTCGTGGTCGTGACGCCCGAAGCCGAGATCGCCGCCGTTCAAGAAGACGCCCCGCTTGAGGCCGAGGTCGAGGCGCCCAAGCCGGCGACCGAGCCCGCTGCTGTCCCTGGCCGTCGTCAGCGTCGGCCGGTGGCCGTCATCCAGGCGATCGACAAGGTGACGGCCGAATCCATGCGGTTCGAGGTCGAGGTCGGCGGTCGTCCGGTTCGCTTCAACAAGACTCTGATCTTCAGCGTCCGCGCCTGCGAGGTCTCGGCCTCTGACGAGCAGACCGAGGACGCCATCGCCTATCTGGAGGTCGGGGTTCAGCCGCGGGGCATCGCCGTGCCGACCGAGGCGCGCCAGATCTTCAAGGGCTGGATGTTCGCCTCATCGCCGGCCGTCAGCGGCCTGCAACACCCGATCTACGACGCCTGGGTGGTCGGCTGTAAGGCATAGGCCACGGCCTGTGCGCCCGTCAGGGGCGCGGACAGGGCTGATTTGTCAGGCGTCAGACGCAGGGCGGGCTTGAGCAGCCGCAAATAGGCCGCCTGCGGCGTCTCCACCGCGCCGAACTGGCTGAGGTGCTCGGTCAGGAACTGGGCATCCAGCAGGCTCCATCCGCCCCTCCGCAGTCGCGCCACCAGATGCACCAGGGCGACCTTCGACGCATCGCGCACCCGGCTGAACATGCTCTCGCCGAAGAAGGCGCCGCCCAGCGTCACCCCATAGAGCCCGCCGACCAGGACCTCGTCCTGCCAGCATTCCAGGCTGTGGGCGTGGCCGCGTGCGTGAAGCTCCAGATAGAGGCGGCGGATCGGATCATTGATCCAGGTGTCCTCGCGCCCCGGCATGGGGGCGGCGCAGGCGTCGAGGACGGCGGCGAAGGCCGTGTCGACGCGCACCTGAAACGACTGGCCCCGAACGGTGCGGCGCAGGCGCGTGGGAATGTGGAAGCGATCCAGCGGTACGACGCCCCGCTGGTCCGGCTCGACCAGAAAGACACGCGGATCGTCGCGGTCCTCGGCCATCGGAAAGACGCCGCGAGCGTAGCAGGCCAGCAACTCCTCGGGTCCGAAGACGCTGGAGGGGCTGCTGGCGCTGAACTCGGGTTCGTCCAAGAGAGGTTAGGCCTTGGCCTTCTGGGCGGCGGCCCATTTTTCCAGCCAGTGGATGTCGTAGTCGCCCGACAGGATGTCGGGTTCCTGCAACAGCTTCTGGAACAGGGGGATGGTGGTGTCGACGCCGCCGATGACCATCTCGCCCAGCGAACGCTTGAGGCGGGCCAGGGCTTCCTCGCGGTCGCGACCGTGGACGATCAGCTTGCCGATCAGGCTGTCGTAGTAGGGCGGGATCGAATAGCCGGCGTAGATGGCGCTATCCAGACGCACGCCCAGGCCGCCAGGGGCGTGGAAGTCGGTGATCGTGCCCGGCGACGGGGTGAAGGTCTCGGCGTTCTCGGCGTTGATCCGCACTTCGATGGCGTGGCCTTCGAAATGGATGTCGTCCTGGGTGAAGGACAGCGGCAGGCCGGCGGCGATGCGCACCTGTTCGCGGACCAGATCGACGCCCGTGATCATTTCCGTGACCGGATGTTCGACCTGCAGACGGGTGTTCATCTCGATGAAGAAGAACTCGCCGTCTTCCCACAGGAACTCGATGGTGCCGACGCCCAGGTAGCCGATGGCGGCGATGGCCTTGTTGACCGTCTCGCCGATCTTCTTGCGACCCTCGGCCGAAAGGGCGGGCGAGGGGGCCTCTTCCAGCACCTTCTGGTGGCGGCGTTGCAGCGAGCAGTCGCGTTCGCCCAGGTGGACGACGTTGCCGTGGCTGTCGGCGATGACCTGGATCTCGATGTGGCGCGGCTTCTGGAGGTAGCGCTCCATATAGACGGCGCCGTTGCCGAAGGCGGCCTTGGCCTCGGTCTGGGCCGTCTGCACGGCCTCGACCAGATCGTCAGCGGTCAGGGCGACCTTCATGCCGCGACCGCCGCCGCCGGCGGCGGCCTTGACGATCAGGGGGAAGCCGATGGTCTTGGACGCCTCGATGGCGGCCTCGACGGTTTCCACTTCGCCGTCAGAGCCGGGGACGACGGGGATGCCCGCCTCCATGACCGTCTTCTTGGCGGTGATCTTGTCGCCCATGACCCGGATGTGCTCAGGCTTGGGACCGATGAAGGTCAGGCCGTGGGCCTCGATGATCTCGGCGAAGCGGGCGTTTTCCGACAGGAAGCCATAGCCCGGGTGGATCGCTTGGGCGCCGGTGATTTCCGCCGCCGCGATGATCTGCGGGATGTTCAGATAGGACTTGGCCGCCGGCGCGGGGCCGATGCAGACGCTTTCGTCGGCCAGGCGCACCCACATGGCGCCGCGGTCGGCTTCGGAGTGTACGGCGACGGTGGAGATGCCCATCTCCTTGCACGCCCGGTGGATGCGCAGGGCGATTTCGCCGCGGTTGGCGATCAGGACCTTGGTGAACATATCCGGTCTCAGGCTTCCAGCAGGACCAGAGCTTCGCCGAACTCGACCGGCTGGGCGTCGCCCACCAGGATTTCCGACACCACGCCGTCACGCGGGGCCTGGATCGGGTTCATGGTCTTCATGGCTTCTACGATCAGCAGGGTCTGGCCCTTCTTGACCTTGTCGCCCGGCTTCACGAACTGCGGGGCTTCCGGCGAGGGCTGCAGGTAGGCGGTGCCGACCATCGGCGACTTCACCTCTTCGCCCTTGCGCGAGACGATGGTGGCCGGGTCCGACGGCATCGAGGCCGGGGCGGCAGCGGCGGGCGCGGCGTGCGCGACCGGGGCGGCGGCGTACTGGATCGGCGCAGCCGCCGTCATGGTGACTTCACGGGCGACGCGGATACGCAGTTCGCCGCGCTCGACCTCGATTTCCGTCAGGTCGGTTTCGTTCAGGATGTCGGCCAGGCTGCGGATCAGGCCGGCGTCGATGCCTTCGTTCTTGTGCTTGTCGTCGGACATGGTTCTGTCTCTCTTTAGATCTTGGGCGAACGAGCCCCGGCCTTGGCGCGTTCCCGCGCAAGCCGAAGGGCGGCCTTGACGGCCAGTTCGTAGCTGTGGGGGCCGAAGCCCGAAATGACGCCGGTCGCAACCAGCGAAACATAGGAATGACGCCGGAAGTCCTCGCGCGCGGCGGGGTTCGACAGGTGGCATTCGACGACGGGCGCGCTGAGCGTCTTCAACGCATCCAGCAGGGCGACCGAGGTGTGGGTGAAGGCGGCGGGATTGATCACCAGGGCGTCGGCCTCAAGGCGCGCCTCATGGATCCAGTCGACCAACTGGCCTTCGTGATTGGATTGCTTGAACACCACGCGCGCGCCGTCGGCCGCCGCTTCGCACATCGCGTGGACGTCAGCCAGGGTCTCATGGCCATAGATGTCCGGCTCCCGAACCCCGAGAAGGTTCAGGTTGGGGCCGTTCAGGACATAGAGGGTCAGGGTTTCGGGCATTCGCTCGCAAAACAGGCGCGCAGCCGCGCGGAATCGAGCGCGCGTTGTAGCTCAGGTGTGGCGCGGCGCAAAGCGGGTGGTTGAAAAGGTTGACGCAGGGGCGGGTTGGCGGATGGGGCTGAGAAGAGTGTTGGAGCGGGCGGCTTGAATGGCGGCTAAGGGTGGCTAGCGGACATCAGCGAGCCGCGCGTCGTAGTTTTTCACATAGTCGAGTGGAAAGGCGTCCAGAATCTCACTCGTGTCGGCCTGGGCCAGATACAGAACCCATCGCTCGCCTGAGGACGGCAAAGGGGTCTGGCCGCACCCATCGCTGCTCAGCGTGGTCGTGAATTCGAATGTCGGTCGACTTGCGGTTCGTTCCACTTCCGGCGTGATCTCTGCGACGACCCGCCAAGTGTTCCAGCCGGGCGCCTCAACACGCTCTGCATGGCTCACTGTTGCTACGATAATCATCCGTTGAGCCAACTCATCGGCACGCGGCACTCTCATCCGGCAGGCCATAGCGTCAGTCGCAGTGCCGAGAGCACAGGCGGCAACGAGGAATGCGGGCAGTAGAGGTCGCATGGTAGAAACTCCTGAGCTCGCCACACCATAAGCAGACCTCTGGAACGTCGCCAACGGGTCGAAAGCGGAGCTCCCTAGAGCGGCGTTTTCTCCCTTTTCGTCATCCTCCGGCAAGCCGCCTCTTCGCGGCGCAGACCGGGGGACCCAGCGGCGCCGAAGGCGATCTGTCGACCATCATCTGCGCGACAGGTTCGCGCTCTCGCGCGCCGCTGGGTCCCCCGGTCTCGCTGCGCTCGCCGGAGGATGACGAAAGCGAAAGCGCGCACCAACGTCCACTTTGGGTCGATTGCGGATATTGGCTCTGGGATTTGATGTCTCGGACCTGAACCCCCATTATCCGCGCCACTTGAGAGAGGCTCGGCCTCCGCGCGCACCCTTGGAGCGAACAGTTTGCGTATCGAAGTCAACGGCGAGGCGCGGGACACCGCCGCCACGACCATTCTGGGCCTGGTTCAGGAGCTGTCGCTGGACCCCAAGAAGGTGGCGGTCGAGCGCAATCTGGAGATCGTGCCGCGCTCGCTGCACGGCGAAACGGCGCTGGCCGAGGGCGACAAGATCGAGCTGGTGCAGTTCGTGGGCGGCGGCTGAGGCGTCCTTGAACACCGCTCATCCCGGCGGACGCCGGGATCCAGTCCTTTGGCGACAGGCGCGGCGCTTTCTGGCTGTGTGTGGGGTTCTCACTGGATCCCGGCGTCCGCCGGGATGAACGGGAAGGGGAGCGGGGCTTATCAAATCCCGCAACGGCGCTTCCCCCCGGCGCATGGCGGCGCTAGGTCAGGAGCATGACCGATACAGCCCCCCGCACCGACAGCTGGACCGTCGCCGGCCGCACCTTCAACTCGCGCCTGATCGTGGGCACCGGCAAGTACCGCGATTACGCCCAGAACGCGGCGGCGGCCGAGGCTTCGGGCGCTGAGATCGTCACCGTGGCGGTGCGCCGGGTGAACCTGACCGATCCGAACCAGCCGGTGCTGACGGACTTCCTCGAGCCCAAGAAATACACCTATCTGCCCAATACGGCGGGCTGCTTCACCGGCGAGGACGCGGTGCGGACCCTGCGTCTGGCGCGCGAGGCCGGCGGCTGGACCCTGGTCAAGCTGGAGGTTCTGGCGGACCAGCGCACCCTCTTCCCCGACATGGAAGAAACCCTGCGGTCGCTGAAGCTGCTGACCGCCGAGGGCTTTGAGGTCATGGTCTATTGCACCGACGACCCCGTCTATGCGCGCAAGCTGGAGGACGCGGGCGCCGTGGCCATCATGCCGCTGGGCGCGCCGATCGGCTCGGGCCTGGGGGTGCAGAACCCGATCAACATCCGCCTGATCGTCGAGCAGTCCAAGGTGCCGGTCCTGGTCGACGCGGGCGTGGGCACGGCCTCGGACGCCGCCATCGCCATGGAGCTGGGCTGTGACGGCGTGCTGATGAACACCGCCATCGCCGAGGCGCGCGACCCCCTGCTGATGGCCAGCGCCATGAAGCACGCGGTCATCGCCGGGCGGGAATCCTATCTGGCCGGGCGCATGAAGAAGCGCCTCTATGCCGATCCGTCGTCGCCGCTGGCCGGTCTGATCTAAACCGCGACGCTGAGGCCGCTTGCGGCCTCAGGCGCTGGCGCGCACTCTTCCGGCGACGGCGGGAGAGGGAATATGCGTTTCGGATTGATGGCCTGCACGGCTATGGCGGCCTGCATGATCGGGCCGATGGCGGTGGCGGATGCGACGGCGGACAAGGCCGTGCGCGACTTGCTGGATCAGCCTCAAGTCTGCGGCCCCGGCGGCTCGGCCATCGAGGCCATCCCGACCAACGACATCGTCATGGTCGACGGCTTCGGAACCGGCGGGTTCAAGATCGACACAACCAACCCTGAGGCCCAGGCCTGGTTCGACCACGGGGTGCGGCTGCGCTGGGCGTTCGAGCATACCGAATCGGTGCGCGCCTTCCGCAAGGCGCGGGCGCTGGACCCGTCCTGCGGCATGTGCGCCTGGGGCGAGGCCTGGGCCATCGGTCCCAATCTGAACGGCGGCGGGCAGGACAAGGCTTCGATCGAGGCGGCTCGCAAGGCCGCGCGCGACGCCCGCCGTCTGGCCCGCGACGCCACGCCGGTGCAGCGTCAGATGATCGACGCCCTGATCCAGCGCTATTCCGGCGGGGAAAAGAGCCGCGCCGACCGCTTCGCCCAGCGCATGGACCGGATCGCACGCCAGAACCCCGATGACGGGGCCATCGCCAACATCACTGCCGACGCCTGGCTGCTGGCCGCCGACGAATGGTGGGACGACGAGGGCAAGGCGGCTGATCCGGCCATCCCGCGCGCCATGGGCCTGCTGGAGCAGGCGCTGGCGAAGAACCCGAACGATCCTGGCGCCATCCACCTCTATATCCACCTGACCGAGTGGTCGGACGACCCGCACAAGGCCATTCCCTACGGCGAGAAGCTGGCGCTGCTGGCCCCGGCGGCCAGCCATCTGGTGCATATGCCGTCGCACACCTACTACCGGGTCGGGCGCTATCGCGATGCGATGATGTCCAACGTCAACGCCGTAGCGTTGGATCGGCGCTATGACGCCCTGGCCAGGCCGCCAGGCGGGGTGCCGGCGATGCGGCTGCACGCCCACAACATCCACTTCGGCATGGGCGGCGCCCTGATGGCCGGGGGCGGCGAGGAGGGGCTGAAGCTCGCTGACTGGTTCCTGACCACCTATCCGAACATCGGGGCGCAGGAATACTGGCGTCAGATCGTCGCCAACAACGCCTACGCCCTCTATGGCCGGTTCGGTACGCCCGAGCAGGTGGCGGCGTTGAAGGAGCCGCCAGAGACCCATCCGCTGCTGCGGATCAACTGGCGCTATGCTCGGGGTGAGGCTGCAGCGCGAGCCGGTGATGCGAGTGCTGTTCGCGCCGAGGCGGACGCCATCAAGGCCCTGCGTGAGGCGACACCCTTCACTGGGCCGATGGCCGAGCAGCGGGCGGTCTTCACCGAGCTGTCGCAACGGATTCTAGAAGGCCGCGCGGCCATGATCGAGGGTAATGCGACGGCCGCCGTCGCCGCCTTCACCCGCGCGGCGCAGATCCAGGCCATGGACGACGAGGGCGGCGATCCGCCGGTCATCTGGTATCCGACGCGCCGCAGTCTGGCGGCGGCCCTGCTGGCCAGTGGCGACGCGGCCGGGGCCAAGGCCAAGATCGAGGAACTGCTGAGCGACTGGCCCAGCGATCCCTACAGCTATTTTGTCCTGGCCGAGGCCGAGCGGAATCTGGGCAACGCCGAAGCCGCCGCCGAAGCGACCCGACGGTCGAACATCGAGTGGATCGGCGGCGACCGGAGCTTGGCGGGGGCTTAAGCTTCAAGACGTCACCCTCGGGCTTGTCCCGAGGGCCTATCGTTCCGCCTCGCCCCTCGGGGCGCAGTAGTGAGCGTTGCGTTTAAGCAGCCCGCACGACTTAGAAGCCGCCATAGGCCCCCGGGACAAGCCCGAGGGTAACGGCGTAGATGCCGCCTAGCGTTTCGCCGCTTCAATCATCTTGGCGACTTCGCCGGGCTCGATGCTGGCGCTGGCCTTGCCGTTGATGAAGAAGGTCGGCGTGCCTTGCAGGCCCAGGGTCGCGGCGACGGTGTGGATGTCGGTGACGTGGCGCGTCATCTCGGGCGAGGCGATGGCCGCGTTCGCCTTGGTCATGTCCACGCCGTGCGCAGCCAGGATGCCGTCAATGGCGGCGCGGTCCAGGGCGCGTTCGGTCATCAGGGCGTCATAGACCTCCAGATACTTGCCCTGCTGATGCGCGGCCAGGGCGGCGCGGGCGGCGTATTGCGAGGTGACGTCGTCGCCCCGATCCAGGATCGGCCAGTCCTTGAAGACGAAGCGGACCTCGGGGTGGGCGGCCATCAGAGCGCGGTAGTCGTGGGCCACGGCCTTGCAGCCCGGGCAGCGGAAGTCGAAGAACTCGATCACCGTCACCTTGGCGTCGGCGGGGCCGAAGCTGGGATCGCGGGCGTCGGGGGCCAGCAGGGCCGGGTTGGCCTTGACGGCGGCGTCGATGGTCTGGACGCGGGACTGTTCCTCATGGGTCTGACGTGCGGCCAGGACCTCATCCAGCACCTGCGGGTTCTCGATCAGATAGGCGCGCACCCGTCCGCCGAAATCGCCGCCGGTCAGATAGGGAACGGCGGAGACGCCCAGCGCCACAACCGACACGGCCAAGGCCGCGCCAGCCAGGGTCTTGCCGGACAGGGACGACAGGAGGCTGCCTTTCGGGGCGGGTTTCGGGGTTTGAGCGTCGGGGCGGGCGTCGTCGGTCATGCAGGTCTCGGTATCGGAAAAGGAAGCGGCCTCAGCCGTTGGGCAGGATAACGCCGCGGTTGTTGCGCTGCTCATTGCGGCGCTCGGCGTCGTCGATGTCTCTTTGCGAAGCGCCCGACGAGAAGACGATGTCAGTGGCGCGACGCCATTCGATGGAGTTGCGGTCCAGCATGTCGCGGGCGCGCATGGCGAACTGGTTGGCCTGTTCCGTCCGGCCCAGGGCGAACCAGTATTCGGCCGAGGCCAGGCGCGCCTCGCCCTCCTTGCCCTGACTGGCGTAGGCTTGACCCAGCAGACGCCAGGCCAGGGTGTTGTCCTTTTCCAGCGCCACGGCGCGCTTCAACTGATCGACGGCGGCGTCCAGATTGGCGGGGTCGTTGGTCTCGATCAGGGCGTGGGCCAGGTTGATCTTCAGCAGCGGTGCGTCGGGCTTAAGCTCGACCGCCTTCTGATGGGCGCCGATAGCCTCGGCCGGGCGGCCTTCCTCGAACAGGATCTGGCCCTTCAACTCCCAGAAGTAGGGATTGGCAGGCTGTTCAGTCAGCAGGGCGTCGACGGCGTCGAGCGCCTTGTCCGTCTGGCCGTCGCGATACCAGGCGATGGACCGCGCATAGCGAGCGGGCAGGGAGGTGTCGGACGATGGATAGTCGCGCAGCGCCGCGTTGGGCGATTCCATGAAAGAGCGGATCTTGGCCACCACCAGGGCGTGCTGGGCCATTCGCTCGGGGCTGTCTTGGTGAGCGTAGTGGGGGGCGGCCTCGACCGGACGGCGCAGGGCCTCGATACGGGCCGACGACAGGGGGTGGCTGCGGAAGTAGGGGTAGCGGCGCTGGTCCGAGAAGACTTCCTGTGAGCGGAAATTCTCAAAGAACTCGACCATGCCCTTGCCGGATTCCCCGGCGCGTTCCAGGGCGCGGGCGCCGGTGATGTCGGCCTCGCCTTCCTGGCTCTGCATGTAGCGCAGGGCGCCGAGGGTGCCGAAATACTGGCTGGAGGCCAAAAGGGCCGCGCCCGCATCCGGCGCGCCCGCGATCGCGGCCAGGGCCCCCAGGGCCATGGTCATGATCATCGGCTGCATGCCAGCGTTCTGGGCGCCGTCGCGCAGGGTGTGGCGGTTCTTGATGTGGCCGGCCTCGTGGGCGATCACGCCCAGAAGCTGATTGGGGGTCTTGGTCTGCAGGATTAGGCCGGTGTTCAGGCCCATGATGCGCCCGCGCGTGGCGAAGGCGTTCAGGTCCTGGTCGTTGACCAGCAGGATCTCGACCTCGGTCGGCTCCAGCCCCATGGCGACGAAGACCGGCTCGGACCACTCATGGATGATCCCCTCGATCTCGGTGTCGCGGATCAGACTTTGGGCCGAGGCTGATCCGGCTGCAGTCAGGACCGCCACGGCAGCCGTGGCGGCGACAAGGGCGCGGGTAGCGACACGGGGAAGCCTGGTCATGACGTACTCCAGAGCGACAGTCTCCCCCGTGTCTTCAAGCCTAATCGTGTCCGATCAACGGCGCCACCAGCCGCGCTTGGGCTTGGCAGGCGGAGCGACGATCTGATTGGGGTCTTCGGCGATGATGGCAGCCACGTCGACCTCTGGAGTTGGTTCGGGCGTCGGCTCGACGACGATGGCCGGTTCGGGCGCGGGTTCGGCCACAGCTTCGGGCTCCAGCGCCTGTTCGATGGCGGCCTCGATCTTGGCGGCGACTGCCGGCTCCACGTCCAACTGGGCGGGGACCGCGACCGGCTCGGCCTCGACCGGGGCTTCCGCCGCGACTTCGGACTCGGCAGGGGCTTCGATCACGGCTTCGCTGGCGACGTCGGCGCTGACCTTGCGGCGTACGCGGCGACGCTTGGGCGCTTCGACGGGTTCGGCGACGACTTCAGGCGCGTCAGCGACAGCTTCCTCGGTCGGAATGATCGTGGCGATGGGCGTGTCCGGCGAACCAACGGGGGGCAGGCCCTCGTTGACGGCGCGGTCCTCGACCTTGGCCTCGTGAGCCAGGCCGCTGCGATCACGACCGCGACCACGGCCGCGACGGCGACGCGAACGTCCGCCTTCGCGCTCGGCGCGTTCGCCTTCGGGACGTTCGGCGGTCGCTTCCACGACGTCGCCGGCTTCCGAGGTTTCGGCCGGGGCGCGTTCGCTGCGTGGGGCAGGGTTGATCGGATCGAACCAGACATAGGGATCGTCCAGCGACGGCGTGCGGCCGCGCACCCAGGTGAAGGCGTCGCGTTCGCCGTCCTCACGCATGCGGCGACCGCCACGACGGCCGCGACGGCGGCGACGGCCGGCCTCGCTGTCGTCGTCTTCGTCGTCGGCGGCGACCACGTCGGTCGAGCCGGCTTCGTCCGAGGTCTCCTCGTCACGGCGACCGCCGCGACGGCGGCGACGGCGGCCACGGCCACGACCTTCGCCGTCATGCTGTTCGGAACGCTCGCGGGCTTCGTCGTCGTCGCCGTCTTCGCGGTCCAGATCGGCGTCGTCCTCATCGTCGCCTTCGATGACTTCGTCGTCCTCGTCTTCGTCTTCATGGTCGAAGGCGCTGTCGTCGAAGCCGTCGTCCAACTCGGCCGCCGAGATATGGGTGACGACCGGGATGAAGTCCTCGTTGGTCGAGGTGCGCTCGATAGCGTGCTCGCCCTGGGCCAGGCTGTCGTCGATCTGAATGACGACGTTCAGGCCGCGCTGCTCCAGCAGGCGCTGCAGATAGCTGCGCTTGTGGTTCAGGATGTAGAGGGCGACGGCGGTCGAAACGCGCAGGTTGACCGAGCCGGCGCCGTTGCGGCCCGCCTCGATGTCCACGGCGCGCAGGGTGGTCAGGGCGGCGCTTTCCGCCGAGCGGATACGACCGGCGCCCTGGCAGCAGGCGCAGACCTCGGTGGCGCCCTCGATGACGCCCAGGCGACGACGCTGGCGGCTGATCTCCATCAGGCCGAAGCCCGAGATGCGGCCCATCTGGATGCGGGCGCGATCCTTGGCCAGGGCGTCCTTCAGCGCCTTCTCGACGGCGCGGTTGTTCTTGCCTTCATCCATGTCGATGAAGTCGATGACGATCAGACCGGCGAGGTCGCGCAGACGCAACTGGCGGGCGGCCTCGACGGCGGCTTCCAGGTTGGTCTTGGTGGCGGTGGCCTCGACGTTGCGTTCCTTGGTCGAACGACCCGAGTTCACGTCGATGGCGACCAGGGCTTCGGTCTGGTTGATCACCAGATAGCCGCCCGACTTCAGCGGCACGACCGGCTGGTGAATCTGGGTCAGCACCTCTTCGATGCCGTTGGCCGCGAACAGGGGCTTGGAGCCCTGATAGAGGTGAATCTTCTTGGCCTGAGACGGCATCAGCACGCGCATGAAGTCGCGGGCTTCCTTGAAGCCTTCCAGGCCCTCGACCTGAATGCCGTCGAAGTCCTTGTCGTACATGTCGCGCACGGCGCGGCGGACCAGGTTTTCTTCTTCGTAGATGACGGCCGGGGCGTTCGACTTCAGCGTCGTCTCGCGGATCGTCTCCCACAGGCGCAGCAGGTATTCGTAGTCGCGTTTGATCTCGGCCTTGGTGCGCTTGGCGCCTGCCGTGCGGATGATCAGGCCCATGCCCTTGGGCACTTTCAGCGCCGAGGCGGCGGCCTTCAGGCGGCGACGGTCCGAGGTGTTGGTGATCTTGCGCGAAATGCCGCCGCCCTTGCCGGTGTTCGGCATCAGGACGCAGTAGCGGCCGGCCAACGACAGCCAGGTGGTCAGGGCCGCGCCCTTGGCGCCCCGTTCGTCCTTGACGACCTGCACCAGCAGGATCTGGCGGCGCTTGATGACGTCCTGGATCTTGTAGCGACGCATCAGGCGGCGCTTCAGGCGTTCCTCGTCGGCCAGACCGCCTTCGGACTCGTCGTCGCCTTCACGGCCCAGATCGTCATGATCGTCGTCGTCGGAGTTCGCTTCGGCCATGATGGCTTCGCGATCGGCGACCGGGATCTGATAGTAGTCTGGGTGGATTTCGTTGAAGGCTAGGAAGCCGTGACGATTGCCGCCGTACTCGATGAAGGCCGCCTGCAGGCTGGGCTCTACGCGAGTGACCTTGGCGAGATAGATGTTGCCGCGAAGCTGGCGGCGGGCCGTGGATTCGAAGTCGAATTCCTCAACCTGACGTCCGTCCACGATGGCGACGCGGGTTTCTTCCGCGTGCGCCGCATCGATCAGCATTGTCTTTGACATGGAAAGTCTCTCTCTGGCGCGCCAGGCCGGGCCCTGCGGATGCATCCGCGGACAAGGGGGCGGCTCGCCGAATGGAAATGGGGGCCAGGGCGCGCGTCATCCCCTCGCGAAGTGCGAGAGCGGCATCAAACTGCCGGTCGGGAGCGCAGGCGGGTCGGCCCATGAGGTTCTGTCGGTCCTGGGTCCGAACGCGCCGTTCTAGGCCGCGTCCCGGACCCGTTCTTCGGATCGTCGGCCAGGCCGGGCGATCCTCGGAATGAGGTGAAAGTCAGCGCTGCGAGGAGGGCGCGCCCGACCCTGCGGAAACATGCAGAGGGCGCGATCGTTCGCGAGCGGACTAGATCATAGGCATATGTGGCGGAAAATAAAAGAACCACAACCGTTACAGGTGTTAACGGAATCCTTAGTCGCGCCGCTCAGGATCGCCTTCTGAACCAGAAGGGTGAAGTCCGTCCATGTACGGCCGGTGGCGTAACAGTCTGTCCCGTTGGGGCGTGCGTGAATGGGCGATGACGGGCTTGGCCTTCGTCGTAATTTGCGCCGTCGTGCTGACGGCTGGGCGCGGTCTGGCCTTTGGGCCGGACGGTCAGATTTCCGGCATCCGCTTCGGCGGCGACGCCCAGCGCACGCGGGTCGTGCTGGATTTGGGCAAGACCACGCGCGGCCAGGTGATAGAGGACGGCACGGCCGGCCGCGTCGTCGTTGCCCTGTCGGACGTGGCGCCGAAGCGAGGGTTGGACGGCGCCGGTTCGGGCCTGGTGCGCGGTTATGAGGTCAGTTCCGCGGGCGCGTCGTCGCGTATTCGACTGGACCTGGCGCGCGGAGCCGAAATCGAGCGCCGTTTCCTGTTGCCGCCGGGCGACGGGGTTTCGCACTATCGCTATGTCATCGATCTGAAGGCCACGGGCGCTGCCGCAGCGGTCGCCGCCGGCGCGCCGCCGCGTCGCGAGCAGACCCGCCGGGAAAAGCCGCTGATCGTCATCGACGCCGGGCACGGCGGCCGCGATCCGGGCGCGCAAGGCCAGCACGCGCAGGAAAAGGCCGTCACTCTGGCCGCCGCGCGCGATCTGAAGGCCGCCATCGAGCGCACCGGCCGCTATCGCGTGCGCCTGACGCGCGACAGCGACGTCTATGTCATTCACGGCCGCCGGGTGCAGATCGCCCGTGACGCCGGGGCAGACCTGTTCATTTCTCTGCACGCCGACGCCGGGACCGATCCGGCCCTGCGCGGGGCCAGCGTCTATACCCTGTCGGAGCAGGGCGCGGGCCGTGCGGTGCGTGAATATACGCGCGGCGACGACTGGCAGCGTGACTTGCGCCTGCCGGGCCGCGATCCCTCGGTCGACCGCATCCTGCTGGACATGACCCAGCGCGCCACCCAGAACCGCTCGGCCCAGTTCGCGCGGGTGCTGCTGACTCACCTGGAGGGCGACAGTCATCCGCTGCTGCGCCGCAGCCACCGCGACGCCGGTCTGGCGGTCCTGCTGGCCCCCGACGTTCCGGCCATCCTGCTGGAGATGGGCTTCATCACCAATCCCGAGGACGAGCGCGTCCTGACCGACGAGCGCGCCCGTCGCCGCCTGATGCGCTCGGTCGCCGAAGGAATCGACCGCTATTTCCGCGAACCTTCGGCGCCGGTGATGGTGGCCGGCGAGGTCGCTGGCGGCGGCTGATCTAGTCTTCCAGCGCCGCCTTGGCGCGATGGAAGATCGCCTCGAACATTTCCGGCGTCAGCCGGCCCGTGTTCGTGTTCAGGCGTGAGCAGTGATAGCTGTTGATGATGGTGTAGCCGCCGACCTTGCCCTCGACGCCGTGCCCGGCGGGGATGGCCGTGCCGGGATAGCCGAGCGTCCGCAAGATGCTGCGCCGTGACACGTCGCCCAGGGTCACGATCACCTTCAGCCGGGGCAGGGCGGCCAGCCGATCGATCAGGAAGGGACGGCAGGTGTTTTCCTCGTCACCTGTCGGCTTGTTCTGCGGCGGGGCGCAGCGCACGGCGTTGGTGATCATGGCGTCGACCAAGGTTAGGTCGTCCTGTCCGTCGGGGTCGTAGGTCCCTCGCGCGAAACCGGTCTTCCTCAGGGTGTCGAACAGCAGCCAGCCGGCGTGGTCGCCGGTGAAGGGGCGTCCAGTGCGATTGGCGCCCATGCGGCCCGGCGCCAGACCCGCAATCAGCAGGCGGGCGTTGGGATCGCCGAACGACGGAGCGGGGCCATTCCACCAGTCGGGGTTCTGGCGGATGTTCTCCTGGCGATAGGCGACCAGACGAGGGCACAGGGGGCAGTCGCGCGCCGGTTCAGGGTTCAGGGCGCGGCTCACGTCCGGTCGCTCCGGTCCAGGGTGCGGGCGACGCCCTGATTCATGGCGGCCTTGGGCTTGCTGAAGTGGATCATGACGTCGGACAGGTCGATGAAGGAGTCGGCCTGGCGGCGCAACTCGTCGGCGATCTGGGGTGGTTGGGTGCGGGTGGTCGAAACCACGGTGACGCGCACGCCCTTGGCCTGGATGGCCTCGACGACCCGGCGAAAATCGCCATCGCCCGAGAAAAGGACCATGTGATCAAGACGCGGAGCCAGCTCCAGCATGTCGACGGCGATCTCCATGTCCATATTGCCCTTGATGCGGCTGTGGCCCTGGGCGTCCGTGAAGCGCTTGACCGGCTTGGTCACGACGGTGAAGCCGTTGTAGTCGAGCCAGTCGACCAGCGGCCGAATGGGCGAGAACTCTTCGCCCTCGACCACCGCCGTGTAATAATAGGCGCGCACCAGCTGGCCCTTCTGGCCGAACCAGTCGGACAGCTTCCTGAAGTCGAGATCGACGTTGAGTGCGCGGGCCGCCGAATAAAGGTTGGCGCCGTCGATGAACAAGGCGATGCGGTCGCCCGTGTGGCCGGTCATGAATATGAGTCCGTGGAAATGGTCGAGAATATGAGCGTCCCGACCGAAATCCCCGAAGGCGACCTGGATCTGGACGGTGCAGTCATCGTCGCCTTGGGCTGCAATGACAAGGGTGTCTGGGCGTCCTGCGAAGAGGCGCTGGAGGCCGCGTTGGCCCGCTTCCGGGCCGAGGGCGTCGATATTCTGGCTCGCTCGTCCTGGTGGGCGTCAAGGGCCTGGCCCGATCCGACCGATCCGCCCTTCCTGAACGGGGTGGTCATCGTGCGCACCGAGCATGATCCGGGCGTCTTGATGAGCAAGCTGTCGCGGATGGAGGACGTATTTGATCGCCGTCGCAGCGTTCGCAACGCGCCCCGCACCCTGGATCTGGACCTGATCGCCTACGGACGGCTGAGCGGCGACCTGGACGGGCTGATCTTGCCGCATCCTCGGGCGGCTGAGCGCCTGTTCGTCATGGGGCCGCTGGCCGAGATCGCCCCGGCGTGGCGACATCCGACGCTTGAGGGCGACGCCGCGTCCCTGGCCGGACAGACGAGCGTCGGCGTCGATGCGCGACCTTTGAACCGTTGACCTGATCCCGGAGCAGGATAGCTTCGTCGGAAATGACACCGGGAGACAACGCCATGTTCCTGCCAACCCTCGTTTTGATTGCCGCCTTACAGGCCCAGCCCGCCTCGCCGCCGGCGGGGGTCGGCGTGGTGATCCGCGAGACCGACACCATGGTGCGTCAGGTTCCGCCGCATAGCGGGCAGGGCATGAGCACGGCCTATCGCATCTCCGACGGCGTGCCGAACCGGGCGATGGAGTTCCGCAAGCGGGTCATGCATCCCGGCGCCGCCATTGGCCTGCATCCGATCGCCCACGACGAAGTCTATTATGTCGTCAGCGGCGAGGGCGAGGTGACGTCGGACGGGGTGACGACGCAGATGCGCGCGGGCGACGCGGCCTACCTGTTCGACGGCAATGTCGTCGGCATCCGTCAGACGGGAGAGGTGGACCTGGTGCTGATCATCAGCTATCCGCTGGCCCAAAGGAAGAACTGAGGCGTTTTGCGCCGCATTCCGGCCTTCGCGGCGTTGCACAATCACGCCTAACCCTATATTTTGTGCGGTTCTCCCTGCCGCCAGAGGAATTTCATGGCCCGCGTCACTGTCGAAGACTGCATCGAGAAGGTTCCGAACCGCTTTGGTCTGGTTCTGCTGGCCGGTCACCGCGCCCGCAACATCGCCAACGGCGCCCCTCTGACGCTGGACCGCGACAACGACAAGAACCCTGTCGTGGCCCTGCGTGAAATCGCCGACGACACTGTCGTGCCGGACGACCTGCGCGAAAACATCATCACCACGCTGCAACGCGTCGATGAGCGCACCGAAGCCGAGGATGAGGCCGAAGTCGTGGCCCTGCTGGCCGAGCCGCAGCACATGAACATGGCCGAGGCCGAACTGATCCGTGCGCTGCAAAGCGACCGGGACGGCGGTCAGGAGGAACGCTACTGACGGCTGAGCCTGTCAACGGCGTAACCATCCTCCCGGCGCGGTCCCCCGCGGACCCGTCGCCGGATCAAGTCGCGAATCAGATAGACCAGACGGCGTCGCTCCTTTCCGGGGCGGCGCCGTTGTCGTCTGAAGTCTCCGAGTCTCAATTGTCTGAAGCCAAGCGCGCCCCGATCATGCGCCAGTTTGAACTGATCGAGGCGGTCAAGGCCTATGACCCCACCGCCGACGAAGCGCTGCTGAACCGCGCCTATGTCTATGCGATGAAAATGCACGGCTCGCAGTTGCGGGCTTCGGGCGATCCCTATTTCGCCCATCCGATCCAGGTCGCGGGCATCCTGACCGACTACAAGCTGGATACGGCGACCATCGTCACCGCCCTGCTGCATGACGTGGTCGAGGACACCTCGGCGACCCGTGACGACATCGCCGCCATGTTCGGCGAAGAGGTCGCCGTCCTGGTCGAGGGCGTGACCAAGCTGTCGCGGCTGGAGCTTCAGGCCGAGCACACGCGTCAGGCCGAGAACCTGCGCAAGTTCATCCTGGCCATTTCCAAGGACGTGCGGGTCCTGCTGGTCAAGCTGGCCGACCGCCTGCACAACATGCGCACCCTCCAGTACGTCAAGCCGGAGAAGCGCGAGCGCATCAGCCGCGAGACGCTGGAAGTCTATGCCCCGCTGGGCCGATCGATCGGCATCCACTCCATCGCCTCCGAGTTGGAGGAACTGGCGTTCGAACACCTGAACGCCACGGCCCGTGTCGCCATCCAGCGCCGTCTGGAGGCGCTGAAGCTGGAGCACGGCCGCGCCATCGAGGGCGTGTCGCGCGAAATCGAGACGGTCCTTAGCGAGGCGGGCATCCCCGCCCATGTGAAGGGTCGCGAAAAGACGCCCTATTCGATTTGGCGCAAGCTGCAGAGGAAGTCGGTCGGCTTCTCGTCCTTGTCGGACATCTACGGCTTCCGGGTGATCGTCGAGGCCGAAGACGACTGCTATCGCGCGCTTGGCGTCATCCACCGCGCCTGGCCCATGGTGCCGGAACGGTTCAAGGACTTCATCTCGACGCCCAAGTCGAACAACTATCGCTCGCTGCACACCACGGTGGTTGGCCCGGGCGGCCTACGCATCGAGATGCAGATCCGCACCGAGATCATGGACCGCGTGGCCGAGGACGGGGTGGCTGCGCACTGGGCCTACAAGAACCATTCCTATGGCTTCGACCGTGAGGCGATGGAGGCGGATGGCGGGCGCGACCCGCTGCTGAACCTGCGCCATCTGGTTCAGGTCATCGAGCACGGCGAGGGCGGCGAGGACTGGGTCGAGCACGCCAAGCTCGAAATGTATCTGGATCAGGTCTTTGTCTTCACGCCCAAGGGCGCGCTGATCACCCTGCCGCGCGGGGGCATGGCGCTGGACTTCGCCTATGCGGTCCACACCGAGGTCGGCGACACGGCGGTGGGCGTCAAGATCAACGGCGAACTGAAGCCCATGCGCACGGCGCTGCAGAACGGCGACGTGGTCGAGATCATTCGCGGGACCAAGCGCGAGGTGCCGACCGACTGGCGCAGCCTGACGGTGACGGGCCGGGCGCGTTCGGCCATTCGCCGCCATATCCGCACGTCCGAGCGCGACGAGTTCGTGCGCCTGGGCAAGGCGACGCTGGAGCAGACGCTGGAACGCGCGGGTAAGTCTCTGGCCGAGGTTTCGCTGAAACCGGTGCTGGAAACCCACGCCATCGCCACCGAAGAGGACATGTTCGACGCCATCGGCCGGGGGCGTCTGGCTGCGACCAAGATCGCTGAAACCATGTTCCCGGCGCTGAAGGGCCAGTTGAAGGCCGGGCCGGAGCGCAAGCGGATCGGCAATGAACACGCCCGTCTGTTCGTGCGCGGCAGCGGCCTGACGCCGGGCGTCAGTATCCACTTCGGCGCCTGCTGCAGCCCTGTGCCGGGCGACCGCATCGTCGGCATCCTGGAGCCCGACAAGGGGCTGACGGTGCACACGATCGACTGTCAGACCCTGGCCGACTTCGCCGACGACGACAGCGTCTGGCAGGATCTGCAATGGACGCCGCAGGCGGAACAGGACGCCGTGGCCGCCGCTCGTCTGCGCGCCACCATCCGCAATGCGCCCGGCGTGCTGGGCCAGGTGGCGACCATCATCGGTGAGGCCGGCGGCAACATCCTGAACCTGTCGATGGCCCACCGTCAGCAGGACTTCTTCGATGTCGACATCGACGTCGAGGTCGAGGACGCGCGTCACGCCACCATGATCATCGCCGCACTGCGCGCCAATCCGTCCGTCGACACCGTGGACCGCGCGCGGGGCTGATCGCCTGCGCGTCTGACTGAAGGCCGAAATGACTCCCGAACAGCAAGAACTCGCCAACGCCGCTCAACTGGCGTCGCCCTCCTATCGACTGGCCGCCCTGGATCAGGACTTCCTGCTGGGCGAGTCCATGCGCGGCGTGCGCTTCCTGATGGAATACGAGAAGGCCGAGGAGGCGCTGAAGGCCTGGGGCGTGCGCTCGACCATCGTGGTGTTCGGCAGCGCCCGCGTCGGCGCCAACGGGGGCGGTCGCCACGCCTACTGGTACGAACAAGCGCGTCAGTTCGGGCGCATCGCCTCGGAGCGGGGCGGGGCCTTCCGCGGCTCGCCGGGCGAAGTCCGCGACAACGTCATCGCCACCGGCGGCGGTCCGGGCATCATGCAGGCCGCCAACCAGGGCGCGCATGAAGCGGGCGCGCCGTCGATCGGCTTCAACGTCACCCTGCCGCACGAGCAGGTTCCCAATCCCTGGTCGACGCCGGAGCTGACTTTCCAGTTTCACTACTTCGCCATGCGCAAGATGCATCTGGCCATGCGGGCCAATGGCCTGGTGGTCTTCCCCGGCGGCTTCGGCACGCTGGATGAGCTGTTCGAGATCCTGACCCTGCGTCAGACGGATAAGGCACCGCCGATTCCCATTGTCCTGTTCGACGAGGCCTATTGGCGCTCGGTCATCAACTTCGACACCCTGATCGAGCACGGCATGGTCAAGGCCTCGGACATGGCGCTGTTTTCCTTCGCAGACGACGCTGAGACCGTGTGGGCGAAGCTGCTGGAAGGCGGTCTTAAGCCGAACTGCGACACCAAGTAGGTCACTCGGCTTGAGGGGCGCGGATGCAAGGTCTAAGGGACGCTCTCATGAACACTGAAGACGTCCTCAACGAATTCCGCGACGCCGGCGCTCTGCGCGAAGGCCATTTCGTCCTGTCGTCCGGCCTGCACAGCCCGGTCTTCCTGCAGAAGAACCTGGTCTTCATGGACACGCGCCGCTGCGAGCGCCTGTGCAAGGCTTTGGCCGAGAAGATCGTGGCTACGGTCGGCCCGGTCGATGTGGCCATCTCGCCCGCCGTCGGCGGCATCATCCCCGGCTATGAGACGGCGCGGCACCTGAACGTGCGCTCGCTCTACGTCGAGCGTGAAGGCGGCGAGTTCAAGCTGCGTCGCGGCTTCACTGTCGAGCCGGGCGAGAAGGTGGTCATGGTCGAGGACATCGTCACCACCGGCCTGTCGTCGCGCGAATGCATCGCCGCCATCCAGAAGGCCGGTGGCGAGGTCGTCGCCGCTGCCTGCATCGTCGATCGCTCGGGCGGTCGCGCTGACGTGGGCGTGCCGCTGATCGCCCTGGCGACGCTGGACGTCCCGGCCTATCCGGCCGACGCCCTGCCGCCGGAACTGGCCGCCCTGCCGGTCGAGGATCCGGGCAGCCGCCGGCTGTCCAAGTAAGAGAAGAGAGAACGGGATGAAGCGCGAGCGGGTTCGTCTGGGCGTCAACATCGACCACGTCGCCACGGTTCGTAACGCGCGCGGCGGCGCTCATCCCGATCCGGCCCGTGCGGCCGAGGCGGCGCTGGCGGCGGGGGCGGACGGCATCACCGCCCACCTGCGCGAGGATCGTCGTCACATCACCGACGCCGACATCGACGTGCTGACGGCGCTGTGCCGCCGCGCGGGCAAGCCGCTGAACTTCGAGATGGCGGTGACCGACGAGATGCTGGCCATCGCCCTGCGTCACCGTCCGCACGCCGCCTGCCTGGTGCCAGAGCGGCGCGAGGAGGTCACGACCGAGGGTGGTCTGGCCGTTGCCGGTCACGAGGCGCGCATAGCCCCCGTGGTGAAGGCGCTGTCGGAGGCGGGCATCCGCGTCAGCCTGTTCATCGAACCGTCAGAAGCCCAGGTCGAGGCCGCCGCCGCCGTGGGCGCGCAGGTGGTCGAGTTCCACACCGGCCGTTATTGCCACCTGACCGACCCCGCCGAGCGCGCCTTCGAGCTGGACCGTCTGGCCGCCGCAGCCGCCCAGGCCGACATTCTGGGGCTGGAGGTCCACGCCGGGCACGGTCTGGACTACGCCACCGCCAGCGTGGTTCTGGCGATCCGCGAGATCAAGGAACTGAACATCGGCCACTTCCTGATCGGGGAGGCGGTCTTCGTCGGTCTGGACGCCGCCATTCGCCGGATGCGGACGGCGATGGATGAAGCTGTCAGCGGAGCCGGTCAGTGATTATCGGCGTCGGCGCTGACCTGTCGGACATTCGCCGCATCCAGAAGTCGCTGGATCGGTTCGGCGACCGCTTCAAGGAGCGCTGCTTCACCGAACTGGAGCGCACCCGTTCCGACCGCAAGCCGGACCCGGCCTGGAGCTACGCCAAGCGGTTCGCGGCCAAGGAAGCCTGCGCCAAGGCCCTGGGCACCGGAATGCGCGCCGACGTCTATTGGCGCGACATGGGGGTGGTGAACCTGAAGTCGGGTCAGCCGACCCTGGCCCTGACCGGTCACGCCGCCGAACATCTGGCCCGCCTGATCCCGACAGGGCACGAGCCGCGCATCCATCTGACCCTCAGCGACGAACACCCTTATGCTCTCGCTTTCGTGGTCATCGAAGCCTTGCCCGTGGCTTAATCAGCCTTTACGCCTCAGGCTTCCAACCCCGCGTTCTGCGGGGGATTCGAGCAGACCATGAGCGACGACCCAAAGGCGAACGGCGGCGCCGGCAATCCTGCCATCGACCCGACCGAGCAGCGACCGATCTGGAGCGACGACGGGGACGCCCCCTTCGACATGGGCGACGATCCCGAAGCTCTCGACAGCGACAAGCCGATCTACGCCACGCCGCGTCCCAAGAAAGCCAAACGTGTGAAAAAAGAGAAGTCCGCGAGCAACGAGACGGTCGAGATCATCAAGACCGTCGTCTTCGCCCTGCTGATCGCCTTCGTGCTGCGGGTGCTGCTGTTCCAGCCCTTCACCATTCCCTCAGCCTCGATGGAGCCCAACCTCTACGAGGGCGACTACATCGTCGTGTCGAAGTGGTCCTATGGCTATTCCAAGCACTCGATCCCGTGGAGCCCGCCGCTGTTCGACGGCCGCATCCTGGGTAAGGACCCGACGCGCGGCGACATCGTGGTGTTCAAGCTGCCGCGTGACAACAAGACCGACTACATCAAGCGCGTGATTGGCCTGCCGGGCGACAAGGTGCAGATGATCGCCAACAAGCTCTACATCAACGGCGCCCCCGTGAAGGACGTTGTCGTCAGCCGCGCTGAACTGGCCGACATGTTCGGGCCTCGTCCAGTGACCCAGGTCCGCGAAACCCTGCCCAATGGCAAGAGCTTCATGACCCAGGACTATGGTCCCGGTGGCGACCTGGACGACACCCCGGTCTATGAGATCCCGGCTGGCCACTTCTTCATGATGGGCGACAACCGCGACAACTCGATCGACAGCCGCGTCGAGATGTCGGCTGGCGTGGGCATGGTTCCGGCCGAGAACCTGGTCGGCAAGGCCGAGATCATCATGTTCTCCTGGTCGCCGGGCGCGTCGCTGTTCAACCCGGTCAGCTGGTTCGCCAACCTGCGTCCCAGCCGGTTCTTCAAGATCCTGGACTGATGGCGAACGTGCGTGCCGAGGCCGTGGCCGCGCTCCGGCGCCGGCTGGGCCATGACTTTGCTGATCCGACCTTGCTGGAACGCGCCCTGACCCACGCCAGCGTGGGCGAGGGCGCGGGCCAGGTCGAAGGGCGCCCCATCGCCGACAACGAACGGCTGGAGTTCCTGGGCGACCGAGTGCTGGGCCTGCTGGTCGCCGACCGGCTGATCCGCGACTTCCCCTCCGCCGACGAAGGCCAGTTGTCTGGCCGTCTGCACGCCCTGGTGGACAAGGCCGCCTGCGCCCGCGTGGGCGAGCGGCTCGGTGTCGGCGCGGCGCTGCGCCTGTCGCCGGGCGAGACCAAGACGGGTGGCCGCAGAAAGGCCGGAGTCATCGCCGATGCTGTCGAGGCTATTCTGGCGGCTGTCTATCGCGACGGCGGCCTGAGCGCGGCCAAGACCATGTTCGACACCGCCTGGGCCGAGGAGTTCGCATCGCCTCCGGCGCCGGCCGTAACCAATCCCAAGTCTGCTCTGCAGGAGTGGGCGCAAGCACAAGGGCGTCCGCTGCCAACCTATCGGGTGGTCGAACGCACCGGATCAGATCATGCTCCGACCTTCGTGGTCGAAGCGACGGTGGTCGGTTTCGACCCCGAGAAACAAACAGGACGTTCGCGTCAAGAGGCGGAAAAAGCCGCCGCCACAGCACTATTGAAACGAGAAGGCGTAATTTGACCGAGACCCTCAACCCGAACCAGCGCGCGGGCTTCGCCGCCATCATTGGCGCGCCCAACGCCGGCAAGTCCACGCTGGTGAACCGCCTGACGGGCTCCAAGGTCTCGATCGTCACCCAGAAGGTCCAGACCACGCGCTTTCCGGTGCGTGGGATCGCCATCGAGGGTGACGCCCAGATCGTTCTGGTGGACACGCCCGGCATCTTCACGCCCCGCCGCCGTCTGGACCGCGCCATGGTCGCCTCGGCCTGGGGCGGGGCGCAGGACGCCGACGTGGTGCTGCACCTGATCGACGCGCCCTCGCACATTGCTTCGGAAGGCCGTGACGGCACCCCGGCCGACCGCAAGTCGGCCGAGGACACCGAAACCATCATCGCCAATCTGCAGGCGACGGGAACCAAGGTCATCCTGGGCCTCAACAAGATCGACGGCATGCGCCGCGACACCCTGCTGGCTTTGTCGCACCGCCTGTTCGAAACCGGCGTCTATGAAGAGGTCTATATGATCTCGGCCCTCAGCGGCGACGGCGTGGACGACCTGAAGAAGCGTCTGGCCCGCTCCATGCCCGAGGGGCCGTGGCTCTACCCGGAAGATCAGTCGGCCGACGTGCCGGTCCGCGTGCTGGCCGCCGAGATCACCCGCGAGAAGGTCTATCTGCGCGTCCACGAGGAACTGCCCTATTCGGCAGCGGTCGAGACGACCTCGTTCGAGGAAAAGGCTGACGGTTCGGCCCGCATCGAACAGACCATCTATGTCGAACGCGAAAGCCAGCGCCCGATCGTTCTGGGCAAGGGCGGCCAGACCTTGAAGTGGATCGGCCAGAAGTCGCGCGAAGAGCTGATCGAGCTGCTCGACCGCCCGGTTCACCTGTTTCTGACCGTCAAGGTCGACCCCAAGTGGCAGGACAGCCGCGCCCTTTACGCCCAGTTCGGGCTGGAGTTCGACGTCTAGGATCGTAGTTCAGTATCGTGTTTGTAGTTCCCAAGTCCGCAGGCGGGCGGCCCTGGTTCCTCGGAACCCTGGCCGCGGTCGCTCTGGTATCCGCCGGCGCCGGCGCCTGGATCGTCCACGCCATCGCGCCTGAAACCCAGGCGGCGACGGCGACCAAGGCCAGACTGCCCGAACGCCCGCCGGTCGAGGTGGTCGAGGCCCTGCCGCAACTGAAGGCGCGGCTGGACTATCTGGGCGAGCACAAGCAGTTCATGGGCGCCATCCTGGTGGCCAGGGGCGATCAGGTCCTGTTCCGGCAGGTCTATGGCAAGGCGAACTACGAAAACAACCAGCCGCTGAAACTGGACACCCGTTTCCGCCTGGCCTCGGTGTCCAAGCAGTTCACCGCCGCCGCCATCCTGAAACTGCAGGATGAGGGCAAGCTGTCGGTCAACGACCCGGTCTGCAAATGGATCAAGGCCTGCCCGGACGCGTGGAAGCCGCTGCGGATTCACCACCTGCTGTCGCACACCTCGGGCATACCCGACCTGATGGCGCAGTCCGAGTGGGGACGCATCCGCGTCACGCCGCGCACGCCGCAGGAACTGACCGAGACCTCGGCCCGCTATGGCTTGCAGTTCGAGCCGGGCACCAAGATTCGCTACGACAACGCCGCCTACAACCTGGCCGCCGAGATCGTCGCCAAGGCCAGCGGCAAGCCGTTCGAGACCTATCTGAACGACGCCATCCTGAAGCCTCTGGGCCTGAAGGACACCGGGTCGGACGCCCACGCCGACGCCCAAGGCCTGGCCATGGGTTACGCCAACTTCCCCGCCGGACTGGCGGCCCAGCCGATCGCCAACGTCAGCGTGGTCTATGGCGCCGGCGCCCTGTATTCGACGCTGGACGATATGCTGGTGTGGAACCAGGCCCTGCATAAGGGCCATGTCCTCAGCGACGCTTCTTACGCCCAGATGATCGCCGACCATGCGCCCGAGGGCACGCCCAAGGAGCGGGGCCGCGCGCACCGCGCCTATGGCTACGGCATCTACGTCAACAGCCTGGGCGAGCAGGTGAGGCCCGCCTTTGACGACAAGCAGATCTATCACACGGGCAGCTGGGCCGGATTCCGCAACCTGGTCCTGTATCAACCGGACGCCGACGTGACCGTGGTGGTCCTGTCCAACAACTACCACCAGCGCGACCTGGTCTTCATGCTGAGCCAGCAAGCCATGGCCGAGGCCTTGGGGCGCGAGTTCCCGACGGGGCTGAACCGCTAGAAGTCAGCTTTCTGATCTCCTCCCCATTCCATGGGGAGGTGGCGCGGAGCCGTAGGCGACGTGACGGAGGGGGCGGCTCGACGGCAGACCTTTGCGTCGCCCCCTCCACCGCTTCGCGGTCCCCCTCCCCATGAAATGGGGAGGAAATGAGCGCTTCGCTTTACGGCTGCATCGATCCCGTTTCGATAAACCGCTGGTGCCAGGACAGGGCCTCGGTCAGCAGGTGCGGCGATTGCAGGCCGTAAGACCCCTTCAGGGCACGGGCGTAGTAGTCGCTGAGCGCGTCGCGATAGTCGGGGTGGGCGCAGTTGGCGATGATGACCTGGGCGCGCTGCTTGGGCGACAGGCCGCGCAGGTCGGCCAGACCCTGTTCGGTGACGATGACCTGTACGTCCTGGGTGATGTGGTCGACGTGGCTGGCCATGGGGACGATGGCCGAGATCTTGCCGCCCTTGGCCGTCGAGGGCGTGACGAAGCAGGAGATGTAGGCGTTGCGGGCGAAATCACCTGAACCGCCGATGCCGTTCTGGATGCGCGAACCCATGACATGGGTCGAGTTGACGTTGCCATAGATGTCGGCCTCGATCAGGCCGTTCATGGCGATGCAGCCCAGGCGGCGGATGATCTCCGGGTGGTTCGAGATCTCCTGCGGGCGCAGGATGATCTTGCCGCGGAACTGCTCCATCCGACTGTTCAGATCAGCGGCGGCCTCTGGACTAAGCGAGAAGGCGGTGGCCGAGGCGACGGTCAGCTTACCGCTGTCGAGCAGGTCCAGCATTCCATCCTGCAGCACCTCGGTATAGGCGGTCAGGTTCTCGAACGGGCTGTCGGCCAGACCGGCAAGCACGGCGTTGGCGACATTGCCCACGCCCGATTGCAGCGGCAGCAGATGGGCGGGCAGGCGGCCCAGCTTCACTTCGTGCTGCAGGAACTCGATCAGATGCCCGGCGATGGCCGTGGCGCTGGCGTCCGGCGCGGCGAAGGGCAGGTTGCGGTCGGGGCTGTCGGTCTGGACGATGGCGGCGATCTTGGACGGATCGACGCGGAAGACGGTCTCGCCGATCAGGTCGGTCGGCTTGGTCAGCGGGATCGGCACGCGCGCCGGCGGCAGGGCCGTGCCGTAGTAGATGTCGTGCATCCCCTCCAACGCCGGGTTCTGCCAGCTGTTGACCTCCAGGATGATGCGGTCGGCGCGGTCCAGCCAGGTCTTGTTGTTGCCGATAGACGACGAGGGGATCAGGGCGCCGTCCTCGCGGATGCCTGACACCTCCACCACCGCCGTCTCCAGCGGGCCGAGGAAGCCCTGCCAGGCGACCGGCGCCACCTGCGACAGGTGCATATCCAGGTATTCCATCTCGCCCTTGTTGATCTTTTCGCGGGCGATGGGATCGGAGTTGTAGGGCAGGCGGAACTCGATGCCGTCCGCCTTGGCCAAGGCGCCGTCCAGCTCCGGCCCGGTCGAGGCGCCGGTCCAGACCTTCAGCTTGAAGGGATTGCCCGCTGCGTGCTCGGCCTCGATCCGGTCGGCCAGGGCCATTGGCACGACCTTGGGATAGCCCGAGCCGGTGAAACCGCTCATGCCCACGGTCGAGTTCGCCGGGATCAGGGCGGCGGCGTCCTCGGCGGACATGATCTTCGACTGCAGGGCGGCGTTGCGGACGCGGGACATCGGAAACCTGACGACTGGAGCCGGGGAGGGCTCGGGGAACGGAGCGGACATAGGCACCGCATCACCCTGATTCCAATACGGCTTTGGTCGTAACAGTCCGTGATCACAAAGGCGTCAGCCGCCGGGCTTCCAGTCCGCCGCCGGGTTGGTGTTGATCATCCACGGGATGCCGAACTTATCCGTCAGGCTGCCGAAACCGGGCGACCAGAAGGTTTCGGCGAAGGCCATGCCGACCTTGCCCCCTTCGGACAGGGCGCCGAACACCTCGCGCGCCTTGGCGAGGTCGTCGGTGTGATACGAGACGTCGAAGCCGTTCTTGGGCTTATCGATATTCGGGGCGAACTCGGGCGGCAGGTCGGCCCCCATGATGGCCTGGTCCTCGACCTCCAGCCAGCCGTGCATCAGCCAGTCCTTGTATTTCGGATCGACCGGCATGTCGGGCGGGCCGTCGCCGAACGGAAAGGCGGCTGTGACCTTGCCGCCCAGCACGCGGGCGTAGAACTCCAGCGCCTCGCGGCACTGGCCCTGAAAGCTGAGGCTGGTGACGATCTTCATTTTGTCCTCCCTTGGATCGGGGCGAAACGCACGAGAGCGCCGAAGTGTCCTTCTCCCCTTGCGGGAGAAGGTGGCAGGCGAAGCCTGACGGATGAGGGGTCTCGCTAGGTTATGTGAAGGCTGATGGGCAGACTGCTGCGCAACCCCTCATCCGACCTCGCGTGGCTCGGCCACCTTCTCCCGCAAGGGGAGAAGGGCAACGGGCGCTTTCTTCGCTAAAGGAACAGGACTAGAACATTCTTCATGATCACCGCCGCCCTGATGATGCTCCAACTGTCCGCAGCGCCTGCCGACACCGCCTCGGTCGAACGCACCCTGGACGCCATGCATGCGGCTGCTTCAGCGGCCGACGGCGAGGCCTATTTCGCGACCTTTACTGCGGACGGCCGCTTTATCGGCACCGACGCAACCGAACGCTGGACCCTGCCGGAGTTCCGCGCCTACGCCATGCCCTACTTCTCGCAGGGCAAGGGCTGGACCTATCGGCCGTCGCAGCGTGTGGTGACGATCGCCTCGATCGACTGCCGCTGTGTCGCCTGGTTCGACGAGGTTCTGGACAACGACGCCTATGGGACCACGCGCGGGTCGGGCGTGCTGCGCCTGACCGACGACGGCTGGAAGATCGAACAATACGTCCTCAGCTTCGCCGTGCCGAATGACAAGGCGCGCGCCGTCGTCGACGTGATCAAGGCCGACTGATGGAGGTTCAGGACGACGCCTTCGTCCTGTCGGCGCGGGCGCATGGGGACACCGGGGCCGTGGTCGAACTGCTGACCGAGCATCACGGGCGACGTGCGGCCTATGTCGCGGGCGGGGCGTCGCGCAAGATGCGGCCCTTCCTGCAGGCCGGGGCACGGGTCGTGGCCGATATGCGGTCGCGGACCTCGGACCAACTGGGCTCGGCGCGGCTGGAGCCTGTGGGCGAGGGGCCCGCGGCCCTGTTCGACGATCCTCTGGCCCTGGTCGGGCTGAACGCCGCCGCTGCGGTGGCGCAAGGGGCGCTGCCTGAGCGCGAGGCGCATCCGGGGGCGTTTTACGCCTTCGAGGCCCTGATGGGGGCCTTCGTCATGCCCGAGGTCTGGCCCGCCATCTTCGTGCGTTTTGAGGCGGGGCTGCTGGAAGACCTGGGCTTTGGGCTGGACCTGTCGCGCTGCGCCGCCACCGGCTCGATGGACGACCTGATCTATGTCAGCCCGCGCACGGGCCGCGCCGTCAGCAGAGATGCGGGCGCGCCCTATGCCGACAAGCTGCTGAACCTGCCGCCCTTCATGCTGGGGGCGCAGGCGGGGCTAGGCGAAGGCGACGTGAAGGCCGGGTTGGAGCTGACCGGCCACTTCCTTGAGCAGTTCGTCTTCCACGCCCTGAACAAACCGCTGCCGCCCGCACGGGTCTGGATGATCGAGCGGCTGGCAGAGGCGGGAAGGCTCTAGCCAAAGGTGAGGGCGAAGACCTGAACCCCGGGGGCGAGGAACTCGATCTCGAAGGTCCGCTCGCGGGCGCCGCCGGACTGGCGCACCAGTTGATACAGGCGTTGGCTGTCGATCCGGCCCAGGCCCTGCGCGTCGATGTCCAAGCCCGCGTCGGCCCCCGGCGCCTGACCGTCGATGCGGACGCGGAAGGGCACCGGCTGGCCCATGCTGCTCGGCCCCATGACCAGATGCAGGTCGCGGGCCTTGAAGCGGAAGGCCAGTCGTCCGCCCGCCGTCTGCAGGTCGGCGTGTTCGGAGCGCACGATCCAGTCGCCGGACAGGCTCCAGTCGTTCAGCTGCAGTGGCGCCGCCGCATAGGTCTTGCGCACGTCGAAGCCGAAGCCGCCGGGTGAGACAAAGTGCTCGGCGCGGGCATAGCCGACATAGGTTTCGGGCGAGGCGACCTCGGCCATGTCGGCGGCGGCCTCTGCGCCCTGACCCCGCACCTGAACCACAGTCTGATCGACATTGGCGGCCCCGGCCTCCTTCAGCAGTTGCTGGATGACCCGCTCGGAATGTTCGTAATCGCCCTCGCCGAAGTGGTGGTAGCGGATGTCGCCCCTGCCATCGATGAAGTAGTGGGCGGGCCAATATTTGTTGTCGAAGGCGCGCCAGATCGAGAAATCATTGTCCATGGCCACGGGGTAGGTGATGCCGAACCGGCGCACGGCGTCGCGGACGTTGGCGGGGGACTTTTCGAAGGCGAATTCGGGCGTGTGGACCCCGATCACCACCAGACCCTGATCGCGATACTTCTCGGCCCAGGCGCGGACATAGGGGATGGTCCGCACGCAGTTGATGCAGGAGTAGGTCCAGAAGTCGACCAGCACGACCTTGCCGCGCAACTGCTCGGTGGTCAGGGGCGGGCTGTTGATCCACTCGGTCGCTCCGGTCAGAGGCGGCATGGTGCCTTCGACGGGCAGGGCGTTGAGCGGGGCCGGGGCGGCGTTCATCGGCTGGCTAGCGCCAAAGCGGCTGAGCAGGCTCTGTTCGATGTGGTTCGTGCTGCTGCTCGACAGCCGGGTCAGCAAGCCGGTGTCGAGGCCCAGCGCAATGGCGGCGACGCCGATCAGGACCAGCACGCCCAGACCCCTACGCACCCATTCGCCGACGCCCAGCGACTTTTTCATCGCCTGAAACACCTTTCCGCCGATCAGCAGGGCCAGAGCCAGAGATGTCGCGGCCCCGGCGGCATAGGCGACCAACAGCAGGGTCGTACCGACGCTGGCCCCCTGAAGCGCGGCGCCGGTCAGGATCAGCCCCAGGATCGGCCCAGCGCACGGCGCCCACAGCAGGCCTGTCGCCACGCCCAGCAGGAAGGAGGGCCAGAAACCGCCACCGGACTGCTGCTCTGCGCTGGCCTTCTCGGTCAGGCGCGAGCCGAGCGCGACCAGAGGCCGGGTTAGCCGATCCGCCAGCGACGGAAACACCAGGGTCAGCCCCAGCACCGCCATGACCGCCAGGGCGATCCAGCGCCCGACCTGATTGGCCTGCACCGCCCAGCCGCCGCCGACCGCCGCCAGCGTCGCCACCCCGGCAAAGGTCAGCGCCATGCCCAGCAAAAGGGGCAGGCCGCTTTTCATGAAGGGCTGGCCCGCCCGCGCGAAGACAAAGGGCAGCACCGGCAGGATGCAGGGGCTGAGAATGGTCAGCGCCCCGGCCAGATAGGACAAAAGGATCAGGAGCATGGCGTCGTCCTATGGCCTCAAACCTGGATCTTACGCTGCGAAGAACGCTTCGGATGGCGTCGGGTTACAAGAGCCGTTGCAGGTCGCGGATAGCGGCGCGGGCTTCCTGCGCGAGAACTTCAACCAGCTCAGCGGCCGGCAGGGCGCGGGTCAGGGGCGCGGCCTGACCGGCCCATTGCGGGGCGTAGCCGTCGTCGCCCTGCAGGCTGGCGGCGGCGTTCAACGCCTTGCCGATGTCGTAAGCGTAGGGATAGGCGGCGACGAGCGCTTCGTCGGCGCGCTGCATGAAGGCGTTTTCGATGCCGCGTGCGGGGCGGCCCGAGATCACGGGGCTGACGCGAGTGCGCTCGGCGCGGGGACTGGCCAGGGCCGCGCGATAGGCCGCGTTGGCGGCGGACTCCGGGCAGGAGACGAAGGCCGTGCCCAGTTGTGCACCCGCTGCGCCCAGCGCCAGCGCCGCCGCGATCCCGGCGCCGTCCATGATTCCGCCCGCCGCGATACTCGGAATGTCCAGTTCGCGGGTCAGAAGGCGCGTCAGGGGCAGGGTCGCAAAGCGCGGGTCGTCGGCGGGATCGAAGACGCCGCGATGGCCGCCGGCCTCCACCCCCTGAGCCATCACCATGTCGATCCCCGCCGCCTGGGCCAGTCGGCCTTCCTGCGGCGTGGTGGCGCTGGCGATCAGGACGCAGTCGGCGGCTTTCAGGGCGGCGATCCTGTCTGGATCCGGCAGGCCGAAGTGGAAGCTGACCACGGCGGGCTTCTCGTCCAGCAGGACGGCCAGCTTGGCGTCGTCGGTCAGGAAGCTCTGGTAGATCTCGTTCAGGGCCTCGGGCGGCGCGGCGCCGAACTGGGTGAAGATCGGGCGCAGGCTGTCGATCCAGACCCGGTCACGTGCTGGATCAGGCGGCGTCGGCTTATGGCAGAAGACGTTGACGTTGAACGGTCGCGTCGTCAGGGCCTTAAGCGCCTGTATCTGACGTCGGCCCCCGGCCGCGCCGACCGAGGCGATGGAGATGGAGCCCAGCGCCCCAGCGTTCGACACGGCGGCGGCTAACTCGGGCGTCGAGGTCCCGGCCATCGGCGCCTGAATGATAGGCAAACTCAGTCCGAGGCGGTCGGTGAGGGCGGTCTTCATGGCGGGTTCCTGACCTGATCTGCGGCGACCCTCCACAGATAGGCGTGGATCGTCCCCGCGTCAGCCGCGCGCTACGCTAGACTTTGTCGTTCAGATCACCGATTCGAAGTCGCATGACCATCCACACCCCGACACCTGAAGGCGGCCGCATCGTTGAAGAGCCGATGAGCGAGGCGCTGTCCAAGCGCTATCTCGCCTACGCCCTGTCCACGATCACCAACCGCGCGCTGCCCGACGTGCGTGACGGCTTCAAGCCGGTGCACCGGCGCATCATGTACGCCATGCACCAGATGCGGCTGAACCCGCAGGCGGCGGCGCGCAAGTGCGCCAAGGTCGTCGGCGAGGTCATGGGCGGCTATCACCCGCACGGCGACGCCTCGATTTACGAGGCCTTGGTGCGACTGGCCCAGGACTTCGCCCAGCGCTATCCGCTGGTCGACGGACAGGGGAACTTCGGCAACATCGACGGCGATAGCGCAGCCGCCATGCGCTACACCGAGTGCAAGCTGACGCCCGCCGCCGTCCTGCTGCTGGACGGCATCGATCAGGACTCGGTCGACTTCCGCCCCACCTATGACGATCAGGACGAAGAGCCGCTGGTCCTGCCGGCGGGCTTCCCCAACCTGCTGGCCAATGGCTCGTCGGGCATCGCCGTGGGCATGGCGACCTCGATCCCGCCGCACAATGTCGGCGAACTCATCGACGCCTGCCAACTGCTGCTGGAGCGGCCCGAGGCGACGACGGCGGAGCTGGTGCAGATCGTGCCGGGGCCGGACTTCCCGACCGGCGGGGTCTCGGTGGAAGGCCATGCCTCCATTCTGGACGCCTATGAAACCGGTCGCGGCGGGGTGCGTCTGCGCGCGCGCTGGGAGACTGAGGACCTGGGCCGGGGCGTCTGGCGCATCATCGTCACCGAGATGCCCTATCAGGTGCAGAAGAGCCGCCTGATCGAGGGTCTGGCCGACCTGATCGAGAACAAGAAGGCGCCGCTTCTGGGCGACGTGCGCGACGAGTCGGCGGAAGACATTCGCCTGATCCTTGAGCCCAAGAACCGCACCATCGAGCCCGAGATGCTGATGGAGAGCTTGTTCAAGCTGTCCGATCTGGAGGTGCGCTTCCCGATCAACATGAACGTGCTGGATGCCTCGGGCACGCCGCGCGTCATGGGCCTGAAGGACTGCCTGCGCGCCTTCCTCGATCACCGCCGCGTGGTGCTGAACCGTCGCAGCCAATGGCGGATCGAGCGGGTCGAGAAGCGACTGCACCTGTTGGAAGGCCTGCGCATCGTCTTCCTCAACCTGGACGAGGTGATCCGCATCGTCCGCGAGGAAGAGCAGCCCAAGGCTGTTCTGATCGCGCGCTTCGGCCTGAGCGAGCCGCAAGCCGATTACATCCTCGACACCCGTCTGCGTCAGCTGGCGCGGATCGAAGAAATGGCGATCGACAAGGAATACAACGCCCTGGCCGAGGAACTGGCGGCGCTGAAGGCGCTGACCTCGTCCGAGGCCAAACAGTGGAAGGCCATTTCCAAGGAGCTGGAGGCGGTCCGCAAGGCCCTGATCTCGCCGCGCCGCACGACCATCGGCGAGGCGGTGGACAGCTCGGCCTTCGTGGCGCCCGAGGCCTTCATCCCGCGCGAAGCTATCACCGTCATCCTGTCGGAACGCGGCTGGATCCGCGCGGCCAAGGGCAAGGTCGAGGACCCGTCGGAGCTGAAGTTCAAGGAAGGCGACAGCCTGGCCTTCCTGGTCCCGACTTTCACCACCGACAAGCTGCTGATCGGGGCCTCTGACGGGCGCATCTTCACGGTCGGCGCCGACAAGCTGGCGTCGGGGCGCGGCCACGGCGAACCGCTGCGCCTGATGATCGATCTCGACGAAAAGGCTGAAATTATCAACGTCGTGGCGCACGAACCGAATGCGAAGCTTCTGGTCGCGTCCAAGGCCGGCTACGGCTTTGTCGCGCCGGAAAACGACCTTCTGGCCCAGAAACGCGGCGGCAAGCAGGTGCTGAACGGCGACATGCTGTCCATGCTGCGCGTGACTGGCGACCACGTCGCGGTCATTGGCGAGAACATCAAGGCGCTGATCTTCCCGATCGCCGAACTGCCCGAAATGGGTCGCGGCAAGGGCGTGAAGCTGCAGAACTACAAGCAGGGCGGTCTGGTCGATGTTTCGGTGTTCAACGCCGAGACGGGGCCGGAATGGGCTGACGGCGGCGGTCGTCGCCGCAACTGGCCCGACTGGAAGGACTGGCTGGGCAAACGCGCGAGCGCCGGTCGCCAGGGGCCGCGCGGGATGAGGAAGTTCCGCTGACACCAAGGTGACGGCGATTTCATTAGGCGGTCGCCGTCAGCCCTTGCGATAATCTCGCCCTAGGCCGTTCCGGCCGGGGCTGGAGATTTCAATGATCACCCTGATCGTCATCGGCGTCATCGTCGTCGTTCTGCTGTTTGTCGTCGTCGGCGCCTACAACAAACTGGTGGCGCTGGATCAATCGGCCAATCAGTCGTTCGCTGACATCGACGTGCAACTGAAGCAGCGTCAGGACCTGATTCCCAATCTGGTCGAGACGGTGAAGGGCTACGCCACGCACGAGCGCGGCACCCTGGACGCCGTGACCCAGGCCCGCGCCGCCGCCGCCGGGGCCACCACGGTCAACGACAAGGTGCAGGCCGAGAACATGCTGACTGGCGCGCTGGGGCGTCTGTTCGCCGTGTCGGAGGCCTATCCAGACTTGAAGGCCAACGCCAACTTCCAGCAGTTGCAGATGGACCTGTCGGACATCGAGAACAAGTTGGCCGCCGCGCGCCGCTTCTTCAACAATGCGGTCAGCGAGTTCAACGCCGTGCGCCGCCAGTTCCCGACCGTCCTGTTCGCCAGCATGTTCGGTTTTGGTTCGGACAAGCCCTTCTTCGACGTGGGCGAGGGCGAGCGCGCCGCCCTGAACGCGGCCCCGCCGACGGTGAAGTTCTAAGCCCCAATGGCGGTTTTCGGTCAGGCCGTCGGCCTCAAGACCCACATCTGGCAGAACAACACCCGCTCAGCGATCCTGTTGGCCGGGTTTCCGGTGCTGCTGGTGCTGATCCTGTTCGGCATTCAGGTGCTGATGATGGGGTTCGGCCTACTGCCCAACTCGGGCGGTAGCCTGTCGCAGGATCTGGCTCTGGCGGCGTCGATGCTAGGCTGGACCGTGCCGACGGCCCTGGTCGTGGCCGCGATCTGGTTCGTGATCGCCTATTTCGGCAACCAGGCGATGATCGACGCCATGACGGGCGCGCGGAAGGTCGAGCGCCGGGTAGAGCCTGAGCTCTACAACCTGCTGGAAAATCTGGCGATCTCGCGCGGGCTGCGGACGCCGACGCTGCGGATCATCGAGAGCCCGTCGCTGAACGCCTACGCGTCGGGCCTGCATGAGGGCAACTACAGCGTCAACGTCACGCGTGGGCTGATGCAGACCCTCAGCCGCGATGAGATGGAATGCGTCCTGGCGCACGAGCTGACTCACGTCATCAACAAGGACGTGCGGACCATGGTGATCGCCTCGATCTTTGCGGGCATCATCAGCGTGATCGCCGAACTGGTGTTCCGCAGCCTTTTCTATATGCGGGGCAACCGAGGCGGGAACAACAAGAACGCCATGCCGCTGGTTCTGATCGGGCTGGCCATCGGCGTAATCGGTTTCGGTCTGGCCGCAGTGATCCGCATGACTCTGTCGCGCACACGGGAATATGTGGCCGACGCGGGGGCGGTGGAGCTGACCAAGAACCCCGACGCCATGATCTCGGCGCTGAGGAAGGTGTCGGGCCAGTCGAAGCTGCAGGCGCCCGACGAACTGCGCGGTATGTTCCTGGACAATACGGCGGACAAGGCGGGCTTCTCCGGCCTGTTCGCCACCCACCCGCCGATCGAGAAGCGGATCGCGGCCGTGGTGAAGTTCGCCGGCGGTCGGGACGAGGGGCCGTGGGGACCGACGCCTTCGGTTGCATCCAGCACGGCCGTTCCGACGACCTGAGGTCTAGGGCAGTCGCTCCCAGCCCAGGGGCCGCAGCGCCTCCATGGGCCTGAACTTGGCCTTGTAGTCCATCTTGGGTGAGCCCTGAACCCAGTAGCCCAGATAGACGTAGGGCAGGCCGACCAGGGCTGCCTGGCGCAGGTGATCCATGATGGCGAACTGGCCGAGGCTGCGGCGCTCCAGATCGGGGTCGAAGAAGCTGTAGACCATCGACAGGCCGTCATGCAGCAGGTCGGTCAGGCAGACCCCGACCAGATCGCCGGGGCCGTCGTCGGTCGCGGGCAGACGGTATTCGATCAGGTGGGTGCGGACGGCGGTATCCTCGACCATCGACACATAGTCGGACCAGCCCATGTCGCTCATGCCGCCGCCGGGGTGGCGGGTGGTCAGATAGCGGCGCAGCAGGTCGAACTGCTCGGTCGTCGCCTCGGCCTCGACCAGATCGCGCGACAGGTCGGCGTTGCGATTCAGGATCTTGCGCTGCGAGCGAGAGAAGGCGAACTCGGCTACCGGGATGCGAACCGACACGCAAGCCGCGCAGGCCTCGCAGGCCGGGCGATAGGCGATGTTCTGACTGCGTCGGAAACCGGCCTGGGTCAGGGCGTCATTGACGTCGGCGCCGTCGCTGAAGGGCAGGTTGGCGAAGACCTTGCGCTCGAACTGACCCGGCAGATAGGGGCAGGGCGCGTTGGCGGTCATGAAGAACCGCAGTTGCCGGGTCGGAAAATGCTGGGTCACGGCCTTACGTCCGGTCCCGATCGTTTCGGCAGGTCTGCGCGCGGGGTCGTCATGTTTCGATTTGGCGCGCAACCGGCGGATTTCGCAAGCGCCGTGAGAGCGGCGCTCGCCGTCACAGGCTGGTGTCCGTGGGCAGGACCGGCGCCTCGCGCAGCAGGACGATGGCGATGCGGCGGTTGCCGGCCAGCGACGGGTCGTCGGGATAGAGGGGGTCGGAGCCCGCCTTGCCCGCTACCGAATAGACCCGGTCGGCGTTCACGCCCGCCCCCTGCAGCGTCAGACGCGAGGCGTTGGCGCGTTCAGCGGACAGAGCCCAGTCGCCCGCGCCGCTGGCGCGGCTGGAGCCGGCCACGGCGCTGGTGTGGCCGGTGATGGAGATACGGTTGGGCAGTTGGTTGATGACCTTGGCGATGGCCCGCAGCAGCAACTGGGCGCGCGGATTGGGGCGTGACGACCCGTTCTCGAACATCGAGCGGCCTTCCTGATCGACCAACTGGATGCGCAGACCCTCGGGCGTCTGGTCGATGATCAACTGTTTCGACAGTTCGGCCAGTTCGGGCATGGCCTGCATGGCCTGGCGCAGGGATTCGGCGGCGCTGGCGAAGTCGGCGGCCTCACGCCGGGCGATCTCGGCGCGCAGGGCGGATTCGCTGGCGCCGGCCAGGTTGGTGCTCTGGCCGGCTTCTTCAGGCGATTGCGGGGCTTCGGGCGCCAGTTGTTCGATCATGGCCATGGAGCCTGAGCTCTTGGCGCCGTCGTCGCCCAGGGCGGTGCCGCCCAGGATGCCGCCGGAACCGGAGGTCGAGGCCGAGACGTTGGCCGGGGCGAAGTATTCGGCGATGCCGCGCTTTTGCTCCGGGTCGGTCGTGTTGATCAGCCACATCAGCAGGAAGAAGGCCATCATGGCGGTCACGAAGTCGGCGTAGGCCACCTTCCAGGCCCCGCCGTGGTGACCGCCGGCGGTCACCTTCTTCACCTTCTTGATGAGGATCGGACGATCGCTCGCGGACATGGGCAGGCCAATCTTAACGTCGTTTGTTAGCCCTGAATCCCACGACGGCCGTTAAGAAGCGGTTGCGGCGCGGTCGTTTCCGAGAGCGGCCTTGCCCGGTGGCGGTCCACGGCTTAGGTCAGGCGCGTGACTGGGTCCTCATCATCCTCCGAATTCGACGCCAAGGCCTATCGCAAGGCGCTGGGCGGTTTCGCCACGGGCGTTTGCGTGGTGACGGCCCATACCGCCGAGGGGCCGTTGGGCATTACGGTGAACAGCTTCACTTCGGTGTCGCTGGACCCGCCGCTGGTGCTGTGGTGCCTGGACATCAAGTCGGACCGACATGACGCCTTTGCCGGGGCCGAGCGGTTCGCCGTGCACATGCTGCCGGTTGAGGATCAGGCCATGTCGGACCGCTTCGCCTGGGGCGTTTGCACCCTGTCGGACGACGAGTTCGAGGTCGGCGACCCCGCGCCGCCGCGTCTGCGCAACGCCGTGACGCGGCTGGACTGCGCGACCCACGACCGCATCGTCATGGGCGACCATCTGGTTATCGTCGGTCGGGTCGCGGCCTTTGACACCCACCCCGGCGACGCTCTGACCTATTTCCGCGGCAAGTACGGACAGGCCGTCGATCCGACGGCCTGAACCGGATCAGGCCCCCAGCAGCCTTGCCGCCTTGGGCGCGAAGTAGCTGAGGACGCCGGAGGCGCCCGCGCGCTTGAAGGCGTGCAGGGTTTCCAGGATGGCGCGGTCTTCCTCCAGCCAGCAGTTGGCGATGGAGGCCTGCATCATCGCGTACTCGCCGGACACCTGATAGGCGAAGGTCGGGACCTTGAAGGTGTCGGAAACCAGCCGGACGATGTCGAGATAGGGCAGGCCCGGCTTGACGATCAGGGCGTCGGCGCCCTCGGAAATGTCCATCGCCACCTCGCGCAGCGCCTCGTCGGCGTTGGCGTAGTCCATCTGATAGGTCTTCTTGTCGCCGGTCAGGGACTTGGACGAGCCCACCGCGTCGCGATAGGGGCCGTAAAAGGCCGAGGCGTACTTGGCGGCGTAGCTGATGATCAGGGTGTCCGACAGGCCGTTGGCTTCAAGGGCTTCGCGGATGGCCTGGACCCGGCCGTCCATCATGTCGGACGGGGCCACGGCGTCGGCGCCGGCGTGGGCGTGGATGAAGGCCTGTTCGACCAGACGCTCGATGCTGGCGTCGTTGAGGATGCAGCCGTTTTCAAGAACCCCGTCGTGGCCGTGGTCGGTGTAGCAGTCCAGGGCCACATCGGTCATGACGCCGATCTCGGGCGCAGCGTCCTTGATGGCCTTGATGCAGTCGGGGATTAGGCCGTCCGGGTCGCTGGCGGCCGTGCCGACGCTGTCCTTGATGGCTCCGTCCACATTGGGGAAGAGGGCGATCATGGGGATGCCCAGATCGCGGGCCTCGACGGCGGCCTTGGCGGCCTCCTTGGGCGACAGGCGGAAGACGCCCGGCATGGAGGCGACCGGAACGCGGTCCTCGGCGCCGTCGTGGACGATGATCGGCCAGATCAGGTCGGCGGGCGTCAGGGTCGTCTCGGCGACCAGACGGCGCACCCAGGGCTGCGAACGCAGGCGGCGCGGACGGGCGTAAGGGAAGGCGGCGGGCTGGAAGGGCAGGGTCATGGTGCGCTCATAGTCCCCAAGACGGGGTAGGGAAACGGCTTTGGGGAAGGCATATCGGAAACCCGACGCGAAAAAACAGAGTCCAATTCGTCCAATGAGTCTGAAATCGTCGTGTCGAGAGGCAGAGGTTAGCGCGCGCCTGCGTCATGGACGGACACAAGATGCGGCGCAGGGCGCTGGCGGGGTGACGTTTCGCCGGGGCTTGGATAGAAGCAGCATGAACGCCCCGTCAGAGGGCCAGAGTCGGGAGTATTAGATCATGGACTTCGCCCTCAACGACGACCAGCGCGCCATCCAGGACGCGGCGCGGGCCTTTGCCGACGCCGAGTTGGCGCCGCACTCGGCCCAGTGGGACGAGGACAAGCATTTCCCGGTCGAGGTGATGAAGTCGGCGGCCGAGATGGGCTTCTGCGGCATCTATACCGGCGAGGAACACGGCGGCATGGCCCTGGGCCGCGTCGAGGCCGCGGTGATCTTTGAGGAGTTGTCGCGCGGGGACGTGGCGACGGCGGCCTTCATCTCGATCCATAACATGGCCACGTGGATGATCGACAAGTTCGGGTCGGCCGACCTGCGCTCGCGCTTCGTGCCGTCGCTGGTGACGATGGACAAGATGGCCAGCTACTGCCTGACCGAGCCGGGCTCGGGGTCGGACGCGGCGGCGCTGCGGACGACGGCGGTGCGCGACGGCGACCACTATGTGCTGAATGGCTCCAAGGCCTTCATTTCTGGCGCGGGCGTGTCGGACGTCTATGTCGTCATGGTTCGCACCGGAGCCGAGGGCGCGCGCGGCGTCTCGACCATCGTGGTCGAGGCGGGAACGCCCGGCCTGTCGTTCGGGGCCAATGAGAAGAAGATGGGCTGGAACGCCCAGCCGACCGCCGTGGTCAGCTTCGACGACTGCCGCGTGCCGGTCGGCAATCTGGTGGGCGAGGAGGGCGCGGGCTTCAAGTACGCCATGGCCGGTCTGGACGGCGGGCGCCTGAACATCGCCGCCTGCTCGCTGGGCGGGGCGCGGCTGGCGCTGGAGACGGCGCAGGAATACGTCACCACCCGCAAGCAGTTCGGTCAGGCCATCGGCCAGTTCCAGGCCCTGCAGTTCCGCTTGGCCGACATGGCGACGGACCTAGAGGCGGCGCGCCTGATGGTGCAGCGCGGGGCCTGGGCCATCGACAATGACCACCCGGAAAAGACCAAGTGGTGCGCCATGGCCAAGCGTCTGGCCACCGACGCCTGCTTCCAGCTGGCTGACGAGGCGCTGCAACTGCACGGCGGCTACGGCTATCTGAAGGACTATCCGCTGGAGCGGATCGTGCGCGACCTGCGGGTCCACCGCATCCTGGAAGGCACCAACGAGATCATGCGCGTGATCATCGCGCGGGAGCTGGCGCGCTAAGCGTCAGCCGCAGCGCCTCGCCAGCGTCACCAGGGCGGCGGACTGGCCCAGATACCAGGGCTCGTCCGCCTCGTTCGGGGCGTGGAAATCGACGTTGCGCGCCTGTTTCAGGGCGGCCTGTCCCTCGGGCGATAGAGTGTAGACCTGTCGGTCCATCTCATCGACGGAGTGCGTCAGGCTGTAGTCTGTGTTATCGATCGTCACGGCCAGGACGCGCTCGCTGGGGATGGCCGATCCCGGAAAATCATAGAAATACTGGAATGTAACCCGCCCGTCCGCACAGTGCGCGCGCGTGATGACCGAGGTGAAGTTCCAGCTCAGGAAACTGGCCACCGGGCCTTCGCCTGATACGTCATGCGCCACCCATTGTGCGCTCCTTTCATCGACGGGAGTAGCAGTCAGGGTCAGGGCGGCTGTCACAGCGGCGATGAGCATGGGGAGCCTTTCGTTTGCAGACAGCGCATACCACCGGTGCGGCGGTGCGAATGCAAGCGGGTCCTGGCTTTACCCGCGACGGCGTCGGCTCTAGATCGAGGCTATGAGCATCGAAGCTGAAGTCATCACCCGCGTCGAGAACGGCGTCGGCCGCATCACCCTGAACCGGCCCAAGGCGATCCATGCGCTGAACCGGAGCATGTGCGAGACGATGATTGCGGCGCTGCTGGCCTGGCGTGGCGACGACGCCGTGAAGTCGGTCCTGATCGACCATGCCGGCGAGCGCGGATTCTGCGCCGGGGGCGATATCCGCATGATCGCCGAGAGCGGGTCAGGGGATGCGTCGGAGGCCAGAGCCTTCTTCAAGACCGAGTATCAGCTGAACCATCTGATGTTCGAATACCCCAAGCCGATCACGGCCATCGTCGACGGCATCGTCATGGGCGGCGGCGTGGGCATCAGCGAGCCGGCGGACGTCCGCATCGCCACCGAGCGCACTACCTACGCCATGCCCGAGACGGGCATCGGCCTGTTCCCCGATGTGGGCGGCGGCTGGTTCCTGCCGCGTCTGCCGGGACAGACCGGCGTCTGGCTGGCCCTGACGGGCGCACGGCTGAAGGCGGCGGATACGGTGGCGCTGGGTATTCACACCCATTTCGTGCCGAGCGATGGCGTCGAGGCGTTGAAGGCGGAATTGCTGGCCGCGGCCGGTGATCCCAAGGCTGTGGTTGACCGTCTCGCGGGTGACGCGGGTCCGGCTCCGCTCGACCCGCACCGTGAGGCCATCGACCGGCTGTTCGCCTTTGACACCGTCGAGGAGATCTTCGCCGCGCTGGAGGCCGACGGGTCGGAATGGGCGCTGAAGCAGTTGGAGACGCTGAAGACCAAGTCGCCGCAGTCGCTGAAGGTCAGCCTGCGCCAGATCCGCACCGGGGCGCGGCTGTCGTCCTTCGCCGACAACATGGCTATGGAATATGCGCTGGGCGGCCGGGTGGTGCAAACCCACGACTTCCAGGAAGGCGTCCGCGCCGTCATCGTCGACAAGGACAATGCGCCGAAGTGGTCGCCCGCCGACCTGTCGGGCGTCAATGAGGCGACGCTGGACGCCCTGTTCGCGCCCCTGTCCGCCGACGAGGCCTGGTCGCCGCTCTGAAAAGGTCGCTGCAGCGCAACATTTGTTGTTCCGAGACGCCTTGAGGGCTATCTAGACGGCATGAGTAAGCGCTGGACCCCTGAATCCTGGAGAAACAAGCCCGTCGTGCATATGCCGACGGACTATCCTGACATGGCCGAACTGGCCCGTGTCGAAGACGAGCTGCGGGCCATGCCGCCCCTGGTGTTTGCCGGCGAGGCCCGCAAACTGACCCAGCATCTCGCGCAGGTGGAGGCGGGCGACGCCTTCCTGCTTCAGGGCGGCGACTGCGCCGAGAGCTTCAAGGAGTTCTCGACCGACAACATCCGCGACACCTTCCGCCTGATCCTGCAGATGGCGGTGGTCCTGACCTTCGCCGGTCGCAAGCCGGTGGTGAAGGTCGGCCGCATCGCCGGTCAGTTCGCCAAGCCGCGCTCGTCGCCGCTGGAAGAGATCGGCGGGGTCGAGCTGCCGTCCTACCGCGGCGACATCATCAACGGCATGGGCTTCACGCCGGAAGAGCGCGTGCCCGATCCGCAGCGCCTGCTGAAGGCCTACAACCAGTCGGCCTCGACGCTGAACCTGCTGCGCGCCTTTGCCGGCGGCGGCTATGCCGATCTGTACAACATCCATCGCTGGACGCTTGGCTTTGCCGACAACGGCGCGGGCGCGGCCTACCGCGAACTGGCCGACAAGATCACCGAGGCCCTGGCCTTCATGGAGGCGGTCGGCGTCACGCCCGAGACGCATCCTGATCTGTCGCGTGTCGAGGTCTTCACCAGCCACGAAGCCCTACTGCTGAACGTCGAGAGCGCCCTGACGCGTCTGGAAGGCTCGTCGGGCGAGTGGTTCGACACCTCGGCCCACATGCTGTGGATCGGCGAGCGCACCCGTCAGCTGGACGGCGCGCACATCGAGTTCATGCGCGGCATTTCGAACCCCATCGGCGTCAAGTGTGGGCCGACCATGACGGCGGAAGACATCCTGCCGCTGATCGACGCCCTGAACCCGAACAATATCCCGGGCCGTCTGACCCTGATCGGCCGCTTCGGCCACGACAAGGTCGGCGATCGCCTGCCGGCCCTGATGCGGGCGGTGAAGGCCGAGGGCAAGCGCGTCATCTGGTCGATCGACCCGATGCACGGCAATACGCTCAAGGCCGCCAACGGCTACAAGACCCGGCCGTTCGACCGCGTCATGGGCGAGGTCCGCACCTTCATCGACGTGGCGGAGGCCGAGGGCGTCCACCCCGGCGGCGTCCATCTGGAGATGACCGGTCAGAACGTCACCGAATGCCTGGGCGGCGCCCAGGCGGTGACTGAGGACGATCTGTCGAGCCGCTATCACACCCACTGCGATCCGCGTCTGAACGCGGATCAGGCGCTGGAACTGGCCTTCCTGGTGGCTGAACGCCTCAAGGCTGGCCGTCAGGCGCGCGCCGAGGCCGCGTGACCACGCCGACTGAAGACGAAGGACCGGGCCGCGTCGCCTATCAGGGCGCGCCCGGCGCCTTCAGCCACGAAGCCTGCCTCGACCTGCGTCCGTGGGACGAGGCGGTTGGTTTTGAGACGTTTCAGGGGGCCATCGAGGCTCTGCTGTCGGGCGACTGCCAGTCGGCGCTGATCCCGGTCGAGAACTCGACCATCGGCGTGGTCGAGCCCGCCGCTACCCTGGTGCGCGAGGCGGGTCTGATGGTGGTCAGCGAGGCCTGGCGTCCGATCCGGCTGGCCCTTCTAGGCCTGCCGGAGGCGCGTCTGTCGGACATCAGGACGGCCGAGAGTCACCCGGTGGCTTTGCAGCAGTGCTCCAAGGCTCTGGGTGAGATGAAGATCGCCTCGGTCGAGGTCTTCGATACTGGCGGCGCGGCTGCTGCGGTGGCCGAGGCGGGTGATCTGACCCGCGCGGCGGTCGCGCCCGCCCGCGCGGCCGAGGTCTATGGTCTGTCGGTTCTGCGCAACGATCTGCAGGATTTCAGCGACAACCGGACGCGATTTGTCCTGCTAAGCGCTCCAAGAGCCTGATCGGTTGAGGCGAAATCGCTTCGCGATTTCTCCGATGCCGAGAATCAGGCTCTCGCATTATTCTTGAGCGAATATCTGGGTTCGAATGTGAAAACATTCGAACCGATTTCGCTCTGGGGCTTGACCGCGCATAGTCTTTGCGCGCTTAAGGAAGGATCGGATCGACCCTGATCCTGAAACCGGACCGGATTCATGTCCTCGCTGCGCGCACAACTGACCCTTGAAACCACCACGCGCGCGGTGGCCGGCTTTTATTTTGGCTACGGCTATTACGGCTTTCGATACGCCGGCTGAGGCGTCGGGCTTTTAACCAACCCTGACAGTCTCGCTGGCGACCGCTTCTCCTGAGCGGCCCCTGCACGCGTCCCTGCCTGATGTTTCGGCGGACGCGATCTCCCCATCGAAATTCGAATGCCGAAAGCCAAATCCCATGCCGCAATCCAACATCCAGCAAGTCTGGCCCGCTGAACAAGCCGAACTGAGCCCCGAGCAGAAGGCGCTGGCCGCCCTGCGCGCCGAGATCGACAGCCTGGACGATCAAATTCTCGAACTGTTCGAGCGCCGTCTCGCCGTCGCCGCCCAGGTGGGCAAGGCCAAGGACGCCCCGACCGGCCCCCACACCAAGCTGCGCCCCGACCGCGAACAGGCCGTTCAGGCCCGCGTCCTGAAGCAGTGCGAACCGGAAAACCGCGAGGCGGTCGAGCACCTGTGGCGCGAGATCGTCGGCTGGGGTCTGGCCCGCCAGGGCCGCCTGCAGGTCCACGTCTGGGCGCCGATTGATCCGTCCAAGGCCGTGGACGGCGCCCGTCTGCGTTTCGGCGCTGCCGCCGACATCAAGCTGGTCCGCGATCCGCAGGCTGCGCTGGCGCACGCCGCCGAAGGTCATGGTGTCGCCGTTCTGTCGATCAACACCGAGGACGCCTGGTGGATGGGTCTGCGTCGCGAATGGTCGATGCTGAGCGTCTTCGACGGCTACGGCGGCGAGACCCCGACCTCGCTGGCCGTGGGCAAGATCGATCCTCCGGCTCTGCCGACGGGCCGCCGCGTGGTGGTGACGGTCGGCGGCGACGCCGGCGACGGCTCGGGCGCGCGTCGTTGGGGCCTGAACACCAACCATGGCTGGACCCTGGCCCTGACCGACGCCGACGTGGCGCCGGGCGATGTGGAAGGCTGCGTCGGCGCTATCGGCTGACGGCGAGAGCTTAACGATCGTTAAGTCTGTTCCTCAACCCTGTCTCAAAAGACTGGGTTCAGCATGGCGGCATGAAGGCTTCCGTCATCCTGCGGCTCGGATCGGTCAGCGCCCTTGCGGCGTTGCTGTCCGGCTGTGGCATGGCCGAGGCTGATCCGCACCGGTTCGAGGGCGTGGCTGAACGGATCGCCGCCATTCCTCTGTCAGCCAAGTCTGCGCCCACGCGGGAGCCCGCAGGGCCGCGCAACGCTGAAGAGGCGGGGCTGCGTCCGCTGAAGGTCGAGCTTCTGACGCCGCATCAACTTTGGGACGCCCGTGACGGGTTGACCTCCAAGGCTGCTGCGGTTCTGCCGGCCATGCCTCCTGTGTTTCATGATCCCGAGGCGCCGCCCGAGGTGCAGGCTGCGGCGTCCGTGCAGCGCGAGGCTCAGCCCTTGCGTCGGGTCGCCGTCACGGCGCCGTCTTCGGCTGTTCTGATTCAACTGGGCGCCTACGCCAGTCAAGCTTCGGCCCTGGCGGCGTGGGAACGGCTAGGACAGGGTGGCAGCGGCCTGAACCCGGTTTTCGAGCCGGTCGAGGTCAATGGGCGGCGACTGGTTCGGCTGAAGGTTCGTGCTGGATCGACCCAGGCCAGGGCCCTTTGCGAGCGCGCGGCGGCGTCCGATCCCTGGTGCGTTCGGGCCGCAGAGGCGGCGTCGTCCACAGGCGCGGCTTAAGGTTTCGTTGACGACTGACGCCCTTGGGCTGATCTAGGGCGTCTGGGACGGGCCGCGACCGCTTGAGTCGCGACCGTCGAAACATTGGGGTCCAACATGGCGCAGCCTCAGGTCATCGTCATCGGCAATGAAAAGGGCGGGGCGGGCAAGTCCACCCTGGCCATTCACATCGTCACCGGCCTGCTGCACGCAGGCAAGAAGGTCGCCATCATCGATCTGGACCTGCGCCAGCGGTCGATGGAGCGCTTCTTCTCGAACCGCGCCGCCTGGACGGCGGCCAATGGTCACGATCTGCCGCTGCCGATCGTGCCCGACATGGGCGACGGCAAGGCCCTGGCCAAGGCCGACGAGGCCGAGCAGCTGGCGCGCTTCGACGCCGCCTATGCAGAGGCGCAAGTCGCCGACATCATCCTGATCGACACGCCGGGCGGCGACACGGCCCTGTCGCGCGCGGCGCATGGCCGCGCCGATCAGATTGTCACGCCGATGAACGACAGCTTCGTCGACTTCGACCTGCTGGGCGAGGTCGATCCGGTGACGCTGGAGCTGAAGAAGCCCTCCATCTATTCCGAGAGCGTCTGGGAGGCGCGCAAGCATCGCGCCATCACCGAGGGGCGTCAGGTGACGATCGACTGGATCGTCGTCACCAACCGTCTGGCCGTGGCCGAGGCGCGCAACCGGCGCCGTCTGGAAGAGCGGATGAAGAAGCTGGCCAAGCGCGTCGGCTTCCGTGTCGGGCCGGGCCTGCGCGACCGGGTCATCTATCGCGAGCTGTTCCCGTTCGGCCTGACCGTCGCCGACCTGTCGAACGACATCCGCCCGGTGTCGGTTTCGCTGGCCCACGTGGCCGCGCGTCAGGAAATGCGCAACCTGATGCAGGCCATGGGTCTGGACGACGTGACGGGCGGAGCCCTGGCTCCGCTGGACGCGGCGGCGGCCTGATCGGCGCATGGGGCTGATCTGGCTGGGGCTGGCCGCCGTGGCGGTCTGGGCGCTGGCCCGACTGGGTCGTCAGACCGAGCGCGCGCGGCGCGGCCACTGGCGCATCTCTGCAACCATCCTCAGCACGGCCCTGTTCGCAGGCGCGGTTCTGGCTGCCTCGCGCGGGGTGTGGATCGCCGCGATCGGCATGGCGGGCGCCGGGTTGTGGCTGGCGGTGCAGTCGCGAATTCGCACGGCGGCTCCGCGTGGCGCTGTGGCCGAGCGTCTGACGGAGGCCGAGGCGCGCTCGATACTAGGCGTTTCGTCCGACGCCACGCCTGAGGCCGTGCAGGCGGCCTGGCGCCGCGTGATGGCGCGGGCGCATCCCGATCAGGGAGGGACAGAAGGGCTTGCGGCGCGCGTGAACGCTGCGCGGGATCGGCTGTTGAAGGGGTAAGGCCCCTTCAAGCCCTTAATGCCGTCATTCCGGGGCCGCGTAGCGGAACCCGGAACCCAGGCTTCTCATCCATACTGAAGGGCGGCGGTGCTTGAGGCCGCCGCCTGGGTCCCGGATCGGCCTTGCAGGCCGTCCGGGATGACGGATGCGCGGCTTAAACGTCCAGATCGGCGACGGCGAAGCGGGCGTTGTCCTGGATGAACTGGTAACGGGCCTCGGCCTTGCGGCCCATCAGGCGTTCGACCAGATCCTCGATCTCTTCCTCGCTGTCGGGCAGGGAGACGCGCGCCAGGGTCCGCTTCTTCGGGTCCATGGTGGTCTCCTTCAACTGGGAGGCCATCATCTCGCCAAGGCCCTTGAAGCGGCCGATCTCGACCTTCTTGCCCTTGAACACGGTGGCCAGCAGTTCGTCGCGGTGGGCGTCGTCGCGGGCGTATTCCGACAGGGGGCCGGCGCTGATGCGGTAGAGCGGCGGCAGGGCCATGAAGAGGCGACCCTGACGGATGGTCTCGGGCATGGAGCGATAGAAGAAGGTGATCAGCAGGGCCGCGATGTGGGCGCCGTCTACGTCAGCGTCGGTCATGATGACGATGCGCTCGTAGCGCAGGTCTTCGATGTTGAAGCGATTGCCGGGCTGGACGCCGAGCGCCAGGGCCAGATCCGACAGTTCGACGTTGGCGCGCAGCTTGTCGGCGGTGGCAGAGGCGACGTTCAGGATCTTGCCGCGCAGGGGCAGGATGGCCTGGGTGGTGCGGTCGCGCGCCTGCTTGGCCGAACCGCCGGCCGAGTCGCCCTCGACGATGAACAGTTCGGTGCCCTCGGCGGCCTGGCGTGAGCAGTCCGACAGCTTGCCGGGCAGACGCAGCTTGCGCGTGGCGGCGGCGCGCTGAACTTCCTTGTCCTTGCGGCGACGCAGACGGTCCTCGGCGCGGTCGATGACGAAGCCGAGCAGGGCGTTGGCCTGCTTGGGGCTTTCGGTCAGCCAGTGGTCGAAGGGGTCGCGCAGCAGTTGTTCGGTCAGGCGCTGGCCCTCGGGCGAGGACAGGCGGTCCTTGGTCTGGCCCTGGAATTCCGGGTTGCGGATGAAGACCGAGATCAGGGCGCCGGCGTTGGCGATGACGTCCTCGGCCGTGATCTGGGCCGCGCGCTTCTCGTTGGTCAGTTCGCCATAGGCCTTCAGGCCCTTGACCAGGGCGGCGCGGAAGCCAGCCTCGTGCGTGCCGCCGTCGGGGGTCGAGACGGTGTTGCAGTAGGAGCCGATGAAGCTGTCGGCGTCGCCGAAGCCGATGGGTGACCAGGTGACGGCCCATTCCAGCGCGCCCGCCTCGCCCTTGCGCTCTGCGCGGCCAGCGAAGACGGGGGTGACGGTTTCCAGCTCGCCCACGCGCTCGGCTAGGGCGTCGGCCAGACCGCCGGGGAAGTGGAGGGTGGCTTCAGCCGGGGTGGCGTCGGTGATGCGTTCAGGGGCGCAGGTCCATTTGATCTCGACGCCACGGAACAGATAGGCCTTGGCGCGGGCCATGCGGTAGAGGCGCGCGGGCTTGAAGGCCGCGCCGACGCCGAAGATCTGCTCGTCCGGGTGGAAGCGGATCAGGGTGCCCTTCTTCTTGGACGCGCCGATCTGCTGAATGGGGCCTTGGACCAGGCCGCGGCTGAAGGACTGACGCCATTCAAAGCCGTCGCGCCAGACGGTGACGTTCAGATGGTCCGACAGGGCGTTGACCACCGAGACGCCGACGCCGTGCAGGCCGCCCGAGGTCTCATAGGCCTTGCCCGAGAACTTGCCGCCCGAGTGCAGCACGGTCATGACGACTTCCAGCGCCGACTTGCCCGGGTGCTTGGGGTGGGGGTCGACCGGAATGCCGCGTCCGTCGTCGCGCACCGACAGGAAGCCGTCGGCGTCCAGATCGACGGTGATCAGCTTGGCGTGCTTGGCGACGGCCTCGTCCATCGCGTTGTCGAGGACTTCGGCGAAGAGGTGGTGCAGGGCGCGTTCGTCGGTGCCGCCGATATACATGCCGGGGCGTTTGCGGACGGGCTCCAGCCCCTCCAGAACTTCGATCGAGGAGGCGGAATAACCGGTCGCGGCGGCGGTCGCCGTGCTGGCGTGCGTCGTCAGCTCGACCTTGGGCTCATGTACGGGGGGCGGCGCAACGGGGGCGGTCGGCGCAACGACGGGCTGAGGCGAGGCGGGGGCCTTCGTCTCCGCCTCCGGGCGGGTGGGTTCAGCGTCGTCGAGGGTAGAGAACAGGTCGGCCATCGGTTCAGTCTGAGGCGATTCGGGGACCGGTCTGGTAGGCCGCACGAAGGTTGGGCGCAAGCGTAGCGCGTTCAGGTCGAGGCTCTGGGTAAACCGCCCGCGCCAGGATGGCCAGACACAGAGCCCAGGGCATGTTCTGGGCGCTGACCAGCACGCTCTCGGACAGGGTCAGCAGGATGTAGACGCTGAGATAGGCGATGCCCCAGAAGCCTTCACGTCGGCCCGCTGACGGCAGGCGGATCAGGGTCAGAAGATAGGACGAGGCCATGATGGTCCCGACCAGGATCGCGCCCGGCCAGCCCAACTGGATCAGCAGGTCGATCCAGCCGTTGTGGGCCGAGGGCACGGACCAGCCAGTCTGGTGACGTATCCATGCGGCGGGCTCGGAGTCCGGTCCCCAGAAGGCGTTGTAGCCATAGCCGGTCCAGGGGCGTTCATCGATCATGCGGAACAGGGCCGTCCAGATCTCGGTGCGGCCGGTCAGGGTCGGGTCCTTGCCCAGCGCCTTCAGGATTTCGGCGGACTCGAACGTCCACAGCCACCATCCGACGGCGCCGCTGATCACGCCCATCCAGACGGCGACGACGATCAGGGCCGGGGGGGAGCGCTTCAGGCTCCACAGGACGCCGATCACACCGATGCCGATCAGGGCGCACAACAGAGAGGTCTTCGACCGCGTCGCCAGCACCAGCACGAGGCATAGAACAAGGGCGGCGATCGGTGCGAGCCTGGGCCGGTCCTCCGCGGCCAGCCAGGCGGCGGCGGCGGTCGCGCCGGCGACCATGGCTATGCCCATCTGGTTCTTTTCATACCAGACGCCGCGCCACATGCCGTCGTTGACGCCATGGTGCACGCCGATCGACGGCACAGCGAAGACCATGAAGAGGCTCAACACGCCGAGCACCAGGGCGCAGCAGGCGATCAGCCGAGGCAGGTTCATGCCGTGGAAGCGAGCGCCCAGATACAGGGCGAAGCTGCCGTTGATGGTCATGGCGATGACGCGCCGTTGCGTCGTGGCGGGGTCGATCGACCAGTATTGCGAGGCGAAGGCCAGGGCGACCAGGGCGCCCAGGGCCAGCCAGGCTGGCCAGGCTCTGATCACGGTCTCGAACCGCAGCAAAACCAGCCCGGCGGTCATGGCATAGACCGGCAGCCAGAACAGGCGAAGGATGGGCGTCTCGGCCTGGTCCGGGGCCAGGACAGGTCCGATCAGGGCCCCCGTCAGCATGGCGAGGATGAACCCCGCCGCCGCCTGCTCCCACATAGGCGGGTCAGCGAGGTCCGACCCAGGCAAGGAGACGCCGGGGTCTGGACGAACGGCGCGCACGGCGGCACGGTCGCTGAACGGGATGAGGGAAGGGTGAGCCATGACCAGTCTGATGCGCGTTCGAACACCGGGAGAACACGCCAGGGTCGGCTTTGTCGAACTGTTTTTCGACCTGGTCTTCGTCTTCGCTATCACCCAGGTCAGCCATCTTCTGCTGGCGCACCTGACGCCGCTGGGAGCGCTGGAGGCGGCGATCCTGCTGGCGGCTGTGTGGTGGGTGTGGATCGACACAAGCTGGATCACCAATTGGCTGGACCCCGAGCGGGGGCCGGTGCGGCTGATGCTGTTCACCCTGATGGCGGCGGGCCTGATCATGTCGACGTCGTTGCCCCATGCGTTCGGCGACAAGGGACTGGTGTTCGCCTGCGCCTTTGCCTCCATTCAAGTGGGCCGCAGCCTGTTCACCCTGAGGGCCGTGCGAGGGTCGCCCACACAGAAGGCGAACTTCCAGCGGATCTCGATCTGGGCTCTGCTGGGGGCCGTGTTCTGGATCAGCGGCGGCCTGGCCGAGGGGCAGACGCGGTTGTTGATCTGGCTGATCGCCCTGGGACTGGAGTTCACGGGGCCGCTGCTGGCCTTCTTCGTGCCGGGTCTGGGACGCTCCAGCACCATGGACTGGGACGTCGAAGGCGCGCATCTGGCTGAGCGGGTCGGCCTGTTCGTCATCATCTGCCTAGGCGAATCCATCATCATCACCGGGGCGACCTTTGGCGAGTTGCCGTGGACGCCAACGGTGGTGACGGTCTTTGTGTCGGCCCTGATCACCACCATCACCATGTGGTGGCTCTTCTTCAGCGAGGCCCACGAGGCAGGATCGGAGACCATCAGCCACGCCGCCGACCCCGGCGCCATCGCCCGGCGCACCTATACCTATTGCCCGATCATCGTGGTGGCGGGGATCGTGGTCACGGCGGTGGGCGATGAACTGGCCCTGGCGCATCCGCTTGGCGTTGCGGGCGTGGCGAAGGCGGCGGTCCTGATCGGCGGACCGATGCTGTTCCTGCTGGGGACGGCCCTGTCGATCTACAGCATCTGGGGCAAGGTCGCCTGGCCGCGCGTGGCCGGGGTGGCGGCGATGGGCGCGACCCTGCTGTTCGGACAGGGCCTGTCGCCGCTGCTCCTGACCATGACCTCGACGGTGATTTTGGTGCTGACAGCGATCTGGGAGTCCGTCGCGGGCAGAGTAAGGAAGGCCTAGGAGGCCTTCTCGACGAAGGTGTCGATGACCTTCTTCTCGCCCGCCTTGTCGAAGGCGACGACCAGCTTGTTGCCCTCGACGGCGCGCACGGCGCCGTAGCCGAACTTCTGGTGGAAGACGCGGTCGCCGCGTGACCAGTCGCTGCTGGACTTCGGCGGCGTCACCGGGCGGCTCTGGCCCTCGATGATCGCCTTGCGGGCGGGCGTGGAGCCTGCGCCTGTGCGGGAGGGCTGGCTCGAGGTGAAGCTCTGGGCGCGTTTCCAGCCGGGGCTGGAGTATCCGGCGCCGAACGAAGGCGTGTCGTCCCAGCGGCTCTTGGGCTGCTGCATGCCGGGCGCGCCGCCGCCATTGTAGTAGCCGGTGTCGGACTGCGGATCGACGTGGGCCAGGGGCAGTTCGTCGACGAAGCGGCTGGGCAGTTGCGAGGTCCAGCGGCCATAGACCAGACGGTTGGCGGCGAAGCTGATGCGCGCGTCCCGCTTGGCGCGGGTGACGCCGACGTAGGCCAGGCGGCGTTCCTCCTCCAGCCCCTTCATGCCCTTCTCGTCGATGCTGCGCTGGCTGGGGAAGACGCCTTCCTCCCAGCCGGGCAGGAAGACCAGCGGGAACTCCAGCCCCTTGGCGCCATGCAGGGTCATGATCTGGACCGCGCCGCTTTCGGACTCGGGCGCAGCGCGGTCGAGGTCCATGACCAGGGAGACGTGTTCCAGGTAGCCCTGCAGGGTGTCGAACGCCTGCATGGCCTGGGTCAGTTCCTTGAGGTTGTCCAGGCGCGTCTGGCCGCTGGTGCGGTCGGCCTTCTGCATCTCGGTGTAGCCGCTCTCGTCCAGCAGGGTTTCCGTCACCTGCCAGTGGGGCGTGCCCATGCTTGCCAGATCGCGCCAGCGGTCGAGGTCGCGCACGAAGTTGGCCAGGGGTGTGCGGGTGCGGGCCTGAAGCTCGTCCGTGGTCAGCAGGTGGCGGACCGCCTGCATGGCCGAGACGCCGTTCTCGCGGGCGATGTGCAGGATTTTCTGGACGCTGGTCTCGCCGATGCCGCGTTTGGGCACATTGACGATGCGCTCGAAGGCCAGGTCGTCGTCCTCGGACTGGATCAGGCGCAGATAGGCGTGGGCGTCGCGGATTTCGGCGCGCTCGAAGAAGCGGGGGCCGCCGATGACCTGATAGGGGATGGCCAGCATGACGAAGCGTTCTTCAAACGCCCGCATCTGGAAGGAGGCGCGGACGAGGACGGCCATGTCCTTGTACTTCATGCCCTGTTTGCGGGCGGTCTCGATCTCGTCGGCGATCAGGCGGGCCTCGGCCTCGCCGTCCCAGACGCCGCGCACGCGGACCTTGTCGCCGCTGTCGTCCTCGGTCCACAGGGTCTTGCCCAGACGGTCCTGATTGGTGGCGATCAGGGCCGAGGCGGCGCCGAGGATATGCTTGGTCGAGCGGTAGTTGCGCTCCAGCTTGACGATCTTGGCGCCGGGGAAGTCGCGCTCGAAGCGCAGGATATTGTCCACCTCGGCCCCGCGCCAGCCGTAGATCGACTGATCGTCGTCGCCCACGCAGCAGACATTGCCGGTCGAGGAGGTCAGCAGCCGCAGCCACAGGTACTGGGCGACGTTGGTGTCCTGATACTCGTCCACCAGGATGTAGCGGAAGCGGTTGCGATACTCCGCCGCCAGATCAGCGTGTTTCGACAGGATGGTGAGATTGTGCAGCAGCAGGTCGCCAAAGTCGCAGGCGTTCAACGTGGCCAATCGCTTCTGATAGGCGGCGTAGAGGGCATGACCCTTGCCGTTGGCGAAGTCCTCGCCCGGCGGCAGCTTTTCGGGCGTCCAGCCGCGGTTCTTCCAGTGATCGATCAGGTGGGCCAGCGACTTGGGCGTGTGCTTCTTGGTGTCGATATTGGCGGCTTCGAGCAGTTGCTTCAGCAGCCGCTCCTGATCGTCGGTGTCGAGGATGGTGAAGCTGGACTTCAGCCCGACCAGTTCCGAATGGCGGCGCAGGATCTGGGCGGCGACCGAGTGGAAGGTGCCGAGCCAGCGCAGGCCCTCGGCCGAAGGGCCGATCAGGTGGCCGATGCGCTCACGCATCTCGCGCGCGGCCTTGTTGGTGAAGGTGACGACCAGCAGTTCCCACGGCTTGGCCCGACCTGTGGCCAGGATGTGAGCCAGACGGGTGGTCAGGACGCGGGTCTTGCCGGTGCCGGCGCCGGCCAGGACCAGAACCGGCCCCTCGGTCGTCTCGACCGCCAGCCTCTGTTCGGGGTTGAGGCCGGACAGGTAGTCAGCCGCGCCTTGCGACGACTGACCGCGGGCGAGGTCGGAAATGCGGGGGAAAGGCAGGTCGGTCACAGGATAAGCGGCTCACGCAGGGCGGATTCGGAGGAGAACATAAGCAGCACAGCGGCCAAAGTCAGGCCCCGTCTGAAAATGGCCTGCGGGAACCGTCAAGCCTGACCCCCGTTCTCTCGACCTCAGCGAAGCGACGAGGAGCCTGTGAATGACCGACCCCAATATCCCGCCGCCCGAACGCGTCGTGCACCAGACGACGATCAACACCACCAGCCCGGAGCGGAAGGGCGGGGGCGGCTTTATGGCCTTCATCCTCGGCGGACTGATCGTGGCCGTGGCCGTGATCGGCTGGTTCCTCTACTCCGGCGGGCGTCCGCCGGCCGCGCCTGAAGCGCCGGAGGTCAACCTGGACATAAACGTGCCAGCCCCCAAGTTGCCGGAAGCGCCGCAACTGCCGGACGTGCCGCGCCCGGCCGAGCCGCCGACCGTGACCACCCCGGCCCCGGAGCCTCAGGGCTAGCCGCGTGATGAAGGGGGCTGTGCTCCTGAAGCGGGCCTATGAGCCGGCGGAGCCCGAGGACGGCCAGCGGGTGTTGGTCGATCGGCTGTGGCCGCGTGGCGTGAGCAAGGAAAAGGCGGCGATCGACCTGTGGCTTAAAGAGATCGCCCCCAGCACGGCGCTGCGCCAATGGTTCAACCATGATCCCGCGCTGTGGGAAGAGTTCCAGCGGCGCTATCGCGCGGAACTGGACGCCAATGGCGAGGTCGTCGGGCAGTTGAAGGATGTGATCCGCGCGGGGAAGACCACGCTGGTCTATGGCGCGAAGGACGAGGCGCATAACGACGCCGTGGTGCTGGCCGAGTATCTGGGCGGGACTACTTCAGCCGGTAGCTGATGGTGGTGACGACGCGGACCTTCTTGTTCAGCGAGGTGGCTTCGTCGCCGAAGCCGTCGCGGGGAAGGATTTCGAACGAGCCCTGACCGGCGGACTTGATGGGGCCGAGCGGTGCGCCGGAGTCCTTGGCGAACTGGACGGCGCCGGTGCGGGCGGCGGCGGTGGCCTCGGCGATCATGGCGGGGCGCACGTCATTGAGTTTGGTGAAGATGTAGGACGGCCCCTGAAAGTCCTGCAGCACCACGCCCTGACGCACCAGATCGTTCAGGTTGCGGGTGGTGGTCTGGACCCGGTCGACGTCACTGGTGCGAACGATCACCGTCTGGGTCAGGATAAACCGAGGCCCGCCGGTCTGGCTGGCGTATTCGCGTGAACGGGTGTCGGCGACGCCGAGTTGGCCCAGATCGACCGAGGTGTCGGGATAGCCCTGGGCTTTCAGGAACTGGCGGACGATGGCCAGGTCGCCGTCGATGCGGGCCTGAACCTCGGACAGGACCTCGCCGGAGGCGGTGAAGCGGATGGGCAGGACGGCGAGGTCAGCCTTCACGTCCTTTTCCGCCAGACCGCGCACGGTGACGGAGCGGTCGCCGGCGCGCGCATTGACCACGCCCTGACCGATCAGGGCGCCGCCGCCAATCAGACCGACGGCCAGCAGACCACCGATGACGACGGCGGGGATCAGGCGATTGTCGGTTGTCATGCGTCTTCTCCGGCGAAGCTGCGGTCGCCGCCGGCCCATTGCAGGGCCAGGACGCGACAGGCCGAGGCGAGGGGGCGGCGGCCGCGCCAGGCGTCGATGCGGATCAACAGGGCGGCGCGGCCTAGGTTCAGTTCAGCCCCGATGGCGTCCAGCACAGCCCAGAACTCCGGCTCCAGCGCCACCGAGGTGGCGTGGCCGGACAGCAGGACGGAACGCTTGGCGAGGCTGCTCACGGTTTAGCGGACGCCGACCATCATGATGTCCGCCTTGTTCGGCGCACCGTTGGTCAGGACCGAATGGCGGGTGTCGGTGGTGAAGCGCAGGGCGCCGGCCGGGTCGCGGATCTCGGCGCGGACGGCATAGGTGTGGCGGGCGTCGATCTGGCTGTTCGGCACCGACAGGGTGACGGCGTAGGGCGGACCGCGACCGTCCAGCGGTTGCGTGGTTTGCGCCAGAACGCGGGCGGGGGCGTCCATCAGGCTGACATCCTCGACCTTGACCGTCAGGACATGGCCGGGCGGCAGCATGATGCGCTCGCGATAGGCGGCGATGACCTCGACCTGGGTCGAGGCGCTCTCCTCGCCGGGCATGCTGGAACAGGCGGCGACCACGAGGGCGAGCGGGGCGATCAGCGGAAGGAAGCGCATGACAGGGTGTCCTGTGAGGGGGTTAGCTTAGCAGAACGTCCCATGAAGGCATAAGGCTGCAAGATCATGGCGGCGCTGTCTGAAAACCGGTGATAACGGAGGTTCCGGTTTCGTTTCCGTTGAGTCGCCTTGAGGCCCTGCCTGTGACCCAGTCTGCAAAGCTTTCTCTTTCTCCGGCATCGCTGGCGATTGGCGGCATCGGCGTCTGCGCCCTGATCTGGGGCACGACCTGGTATGCGATCACCTTCCAGCTGGGCGCGGTTGATCCAGTCGTGTCGGTGGTGATGCGCTTCGCCATCGCCGCCGTCGTGCTGGCCCTGGTGGTCAAGGCGACGGGTGGAAAGCTGGCCATGACGCGGCCGCAGCACCTGATGGCCATGGGGCAGGGGCTGTTCTCATTCGCGATCAGCTACGCCTTCGTCTATGCCTCGGAAGAGAAGATCGCCTCGGCCGTGGTGGCGGTGATCTTTGCGGCCCTGGCCTTCCTCAACCTGATCCTGTTCCGCGTGGCCTCGAAGCAGAAGGCTGCGCCGGCGGCCTGGCTGGGTGCGGGCATGGGGGTCATCGGGGTGGCGGTCCTGTCGGGCGGCGAGGTCATGGGCGCCGGATTGGGCCTACACGCGGTCGAGGGCGTGACCTTCGCCGTCATTGCGGTCGTGGCCTCGGCCTTTGGCAACTGGTTCGCCTGGAAGGGTCAGCAGGCAGGGGCGCAGGTCCTGCCCGGCACGGCCTGGGCCATGGCCTATGGCACGGGGGCGCTGGCGCTCTATGGGCTGGCGACGGGCGTGTCGTGGTCCGTGGCGTGGAGCCCGGCCTATGTGATCTCGCTGCTGTATCTGTCGCTGTTCGGCTCGGTGATCGCCTTTGGCCTCTATTTCACTATCGCCCGTCTGCGCGGCTTCGCCCTGGCCAGCTATGTCTCGGCCCTGACGCCGCCGATCGCCATGCTGGTGTCGGTGCTGTTCGAGGGGGCGAAGTTCGGCTGGATCGCCCTTGCCGGGCTGGCGCTGGTGCTGGCGGGTCAGTTGTTCCTGATCCGCGCGCCGAAGCGGTCTGCGGCCTAGGCCTCCGGCTCGTCCAGCTTGTGGCCGTTCAGGCGGGCGGCGTCGCGGTCGCGCTCCTTCTGCATCGTCAGGCGCTCGGCCTTGCCGCGGCCGAAGGTCAGGCGATTGGCGTCGGCAGTTCGCTTTGCCTCGGCCTTGTCGCGGGCCTTCCTCGCCTTGTTCAGATTGACGACCTCGCCCATCAGGCGTGACCGGACGAGGGTGTGATATGGATGGTCAGCGGCATCGTGAACTCCCTCAAGCGGCGATTGTGATGGACCCGTTCGTGGGCCGGACCGTTTCACTCTCACCTCAAACAGCCATGGAGAGGGTCATGATAAACGCCTCGATGATCAAGGAACATCTCGAAGTCGTGGGTTCGGACGGCGGGCACGTCGGCCGGGTGGACCATGTGATGGGCGATCAGATCGAGCTGGCCAAGTTCGACATGGGGTCAGGCCTGAAGCACCACATGATCCCCGTCAGCTGGGTCGATCACGTTGACGAGCATGTCCATCTGACGATGACCAAGGACGAGGCCAAGGCGCGCTGGATGGAAAAGCACTAGCCGCCGCCTTACCGCGAATTCACCCGGGCCCCGCTGTCACAGGCGGGGCCTTTCGCCATATCAGGGACGTCGCGCCGTTCGCGCATGGGAGACGACCTTGATCCGACTGATCCTGAACCTGCTGTGGTTTTTCCTCGGCGGTTTCGCCTCGGGCCTGGCCTGGCTGTTCGGCGGGCTGTTGCTGGCCCTGACGGTGGTTGGGCTGCCGTGGGCGTTTTCCGCCTGGCGGATCGCCAGCTATTCCTTCTGGCCCTTTGGACGCGAGATCGTCTGGCGAGAGCCTAACCCGGCGGATCTGGGCGCGGGTTGCCTTGGACTGGGGCTGAACGTGATCTGGCTGATGCTGGCCGGCTGGTACATCGCCCTGGCCCATATCCTGATCGCCGTGCCGCAGTTCGTCAGCCTGATCGGCATCCCGTTCGCGCTGAAGAATGTCGAACTGGCCAAGCTGTCGCTGGCCCCGGTGGGGCGGACGATCAGAGACAGGTAGCTTTGGTCTCAGTGCAGGCGACGCCGAGCCATTCGAGGCCATTGGGTAGTTCGTTCGCTGAGTAATCGAGCTGCAGGACGCGCCGCCGTCTGTCGCTGACAGATTTGGCCGAGCTATGCAGGATCGGGGTCGCATAGGCCCAGACGTCGCCCGCATCCGCGTGACAGGTGTGGATGGGGTGTTGGTTTGTCGTGGCCTCGACCTCGTCGGCGGCCACCTTGCCAAGCCGATGTGAGCCGAGAGCGACGATCAGAGGGGCATTTTCGTCATTGCAGGCGTCGAGATGAACCCGAAGCGTCACCATCTGGTCGAGCACCGAGATCGGCGGGGCGACATGGACGATGCCGTCCTTGACGGACCATGGCCCGAAATCCGTCGTGTCCCGGCGAGCACGGACGGCGATGGTGCGGTCCTGATGCCAGGCGACGAGCCAGTTCATCGCCTGTGTCTTGTCGAAGAGGACGGCGCGAACCGGACGAGCGCCCGGTCCGAGTAATTCGGCAGCTATGGCTCCGATCTTGCCCGTCGCCGCCAGCAAGTCCGTCGTTTGCGCATCAAGCAGCAGCCGCCGGCCGGGACGACGTTGAAGCTCGTCGCCCAGCCGGTTCAGGAGATCCGCAATATCCCGTTCCGACAGCACGGCCCGAAAGAGCGCGGCGCCGTGAGCCGGGATATTGAGATCATCAGCCTGCATAGCCTCAGCCCGGCGAGATCATCTTCTCGGGGCGGACGTATTCGTCGAACTCGGCGTCGGTCAGGTAGCCGCCGCCGACGGTTTCCTGACGCAGGGTGGTGCCGTTCTTGTGCGCGGTCTTGGCGATCTTGGCGCAGATGTCGTAGCCGAGGCGGCCGTTCAGGGCGGTGACCAGCATCAGCGAGTTGTTCAGGCCGCGCTCGATGTTGTCTTCGCGCGCTTCGATGCCGACGACGCAGTTGTCGGTGAAGCTGATGGCCGCGTCGGCGACCAGACGCACCGACTGCAGGAAGTTGTAGGCCATGACCGGGTTGTAGACATTCAGCTCGAAGTGGCCTTGCGAACCGGCGAAGGTCAGCGCGGCGTTGTTGCCGAACACCTGGACGCAGACCTGGGTCAGGGCTTCGCACTGGGTCGGGTTGACCTTGCCCGGCATGATCGACGAGCCCGGCTCGTTTTCCGGCAGGGCCAGCTCGCCCAGACCCGAACGCGGGCCGGAGCCCAGGAAGCGGATGTCGTTGGCGATCTTGAACAGCGAGGCGGCGACCGTGTTGATCGCGCCGTGGCTGAAGACCATGGCGTCGTGGGCGGCCAGGGCCTCGAACTTGTTCGGGGCGGTGGTGAAGGCCAGACCGGTGATGGCGGCGATGTTGGCGGCGACCTTTTCAGCAAAGCCGACGGGGGCGTTTAGGCCGGTGCCGACGGCGGTGCCGCCCTGGGCCAGTTCCATCAGCGCGGGCAGGGTCTGCTCGATGCGCTTGATGCCGTTCTCGACCTGTTGGGCGTAGCCGCCGAACTCCTGACCCAGGGTCAGGGGCGTGGCGTCCTGGGTGTGGGTGCGGCCGATCTTGATGATGTGAGCCCAGGCGTCCGACTTGGCCTTCAGGGCGGCGTGCAGGTGCTTCAGGGCGGGCAACAGGTCCGACACCACCTGCTCGGCGCAGGCGACGTGCATGGCCGTCGGATAGGTGTCGTTCGACGACTGGCTCATGTTGACGTGGTCGTTGGGGTGGACCGGCTTCTTGGAGCCCATCTCGCCGCCCAGCATCTCGATGGCGCGGTTCGAGATGACTTCGTTGGCGTTCATGTTCGACTGGGTGCCCGAACCCGTCTGCCAGACCACCAGCGGGAAGTGGTCGTTCAGCTTGCCTTCGATCACTTCATTGGCGGCGGCGATGATGGCCTCGGCCAGCTTGGCGTCCAGCTTGCCCAGGTCGCGGTTGGTCTCGGCAGCGGCGCGCTTGACCACGCCCAGGGCGCGCACGACGGGCAGGGGCATCTTTTCCCAGCCGATCTTGAAGTTGCCGAGCGAGCGCTGCGCCTGAGCGCCCCAGTAGCGGTCGGCGGCGACCTCGATGGGGCCGAAGGTGTCGGTTTCGATGCGGACGTTGCTCATCACAGGCTCGTTCTCAGACGTGGCGGGAAGATGCCGGGCGGTGTAGCACGCGGACACGACGGGGCAAGGCGGCCCGACCATTGGCTAGGGAGCAAGGCGCGCGTGGAAGGCTGGATCGGCAACGGAAAGGTGCGCGGACGCGAGGTCGGCGACACGGTGGAAATCACCATCGACGGCCTGACCACCCAGGCCAAATACTACAAGCCGTTGGCCTATGAGTTCTTCCGCAAGGAGTGGACGTCGCGTCCGGCCTGGGGCGACTACGTCGTCGAGATCGGCATGGAGCACGTCGGCGACGCGCCGTGGATGGACCTCGACAACCTAGCCAAGGCCCTGCTTGATTCCATCAAGGGCTATCTGTTCCATGACGACAGTCAGGTGGCGCGCCTGCTGGTGGAGCGCCATGAGGGCGAACGCGAGCGGATCACGATCCGGGTGTTCCCGAGGGGTTAGGGGTTCGAGGCTGCTTCCGGCTCGTTGGGGAACGTGACAAGTTCGCCCGATGAGGATTGACGCACTGACCATTTCCTTGGTTTTGACCGCCGCAGTCTCTGGGTGTGGAGAGCGTACCTCAAAGGCTGAACTCGCGACTATCGAGCGTGCGGACCGCATGAACGATCAGGAGCGTCGCGCCATTCTTGGTCAACAAGTGGCGAGCGGCCAAAAAACCTCGGAAGAAGCCGCATGCGACTACCGGCTGGGTCTCTGGGACACGGAACGGGAGGCCTGTTTCAACGCCGACGGTCCGTCGATTAGACCCGCTCCGACTGGCCCGTCTGAATACGTTGCAGTCCACAATGCCGAGGATGCCTGCGCCAAGGCGACAGCACTGGTGACAGCGCAAAGAGGTCTGCCGATCACCCATGTCGCTTACTGCGATCAGACCAGGGAGGCGGACAGCCCGTCTGGCTTCTATATCATGGCTCTGCGCGCCCAATGCTCGGACGATCTATGCGGCAGCACAAACATGGGCTGGTTCGCTGTCCAAAAGGCGACGGCTGACATTTTCGAGGTCGATGACGTGACCGACTGGAAGCTCGGCAGGCGCGTGACGGACAGTAATTGAGGTCCGCTTCCCGCCCACATCGAACTTCCAGCGCGTCCGGTTGAGGGGGGCGCCGACGCTCTACTTCTTCCGGAACTGGTCCAGCGAGACGACCTTGGGGCCGTCGTCGTCGCCCGAGGGGGGCGGGGCGGCGTTCGGGTCGCGGGCGGGCGGCGTCAGGGACGCGATCTCGGCCTCGACGATTTCCGGTTCTTCGAACTGCAGCAGGAACTGGACGCTGGGGTCGTAGAAGCGGGTCACGGCCGAATAGGGCATGGCCAGGACCTTGGGCATGCCGCCGAACTTCAGCATGATCGAGAAGCGGTCGTGCTGGACGTCGAGGTCCCAATATTGGTGCTGCAGGACGATGGTCATCTCGTCGGGGTATTTGGCCAGGACGTCCGGCGGCACCGAGACGCCGGGCGCTCGCGTCTTGAACGTGATGTAGAAGTGGTGCGCGCCGGGAATGCCGTCGGGCTCGGCGGCACGTTCCAGCGCAGAGCGGATCACGCCGCGCAGGGCGTCCTGGGCGAGTTGCTCATAGAACATCTCGTCGACCGGGGGAGATTGATCCGTCATCGGGGGCCTCGAAACTGGGAACGCGCGACTGTTACCCGCGACAGGCGAGCGACGGAAGATGCGGATTTGAGGAAAGCGCCGGGATTCTGTTGCCAGGCTCCCGACAGGCCCCGCCTGAGGATCTGAACCCCCAGGACTTAAGTGTTCGAAATCAACCGAACCGCATTACGCGGCGAGGCGGACTTCTCCAGCGAAGTTATCGTTCGCAGTTATAAAATGGCCCGATACGGTGGGCCAAGACGGGCAAAAGCATCCTCTTTACACGTCCGTCGATGCTAGTCGGCCCCGCAGCTCCCGCCGATAACGCGGTGAGAGATTGGTGGAGCCGCCGGGAATCGCACCCGGGTCCGGTCCGCTTATTACAGGCGCGTTTATCGCCATAGTCCGGGCGAACCCGAACAAAACCAATATAGGCCGTGCGGGGGGCGTATCCAAGAGGGCGCGCGTGCAACACTCAGATTCTCTGCCGATTTGTCGTCGACCAGCGTGATTGACACCGGTGGACATCGCCGCGAGCATGGCATGAGGGAGTTAGGTGATATGGGCAGAATCACACGTAGGCGACTGGGGCTGGGTCTTGGCGTCGGTCTAGGCGCAGGTCTGACGGCGACTGCCGCCGCGGCGGCAGCGGAGCAGAAGCGAACAGCCGATCCGGCCGTCATCCGCTCGGGCTTCATCTATGAGCAGGCTTCCTATCCGCAATGCCACGCTTCGAGCATCGTGGAGACCTTGGGCGGCGTGATGGCGGCGGCCTGGTTCGGCGGCACGCACGAGAAGCACCCGGACGTCTGTATCTGGTTCGCGCGGTTCGAGAACGGCGCCTGGGGCGAGGGCGTTCAGCTCGCCGACGGCGTGCAGTTGGATGGGTCGCGTCACCCGACGTGGAATCCTGTTTTGTTCCAGCCGCCGCAGGGCGATCTGATCCTGTTCTACAAGGTCGGGCCCGATCCTTTCAACTGGTGGGGCATGGTGATGACCTCGCCGGACGGAGGCCAGACATGGTCGGCCCCGCGTCGTTTGCCTGACGGGGTGCTGGGACCGATCAAGAACAAGCCGGTCGTGCTGGCTGACGGGACCTGGGTATCGCCGTCAAGCACCGAGGCGGGCGAAGGCATGGGGGCGGCGGCAGGCGCGGGCTGGCGGCTGCATTTCGAGATCAGCAGGGATCAGGGCCGCCACTGGAGTCTGACTGATCCGGTCGAATCGCCGCTGAACATCGACGCCATCCAGCCCAGCATCCTGATCCATCCGAACGGGGCGCTTCAGGCCGTAGCGCGGGCGCGTCAGGGAGCGCTGGCGTCCAGTTGGTCTCATGACGGCGGGCAGACATGGAGCCCCATCGGCGCCGTTGACCTGCCCAATCCCAACTCTGGCACGGACGCCTCGACGCTGTCGGACGGACGTCATCTGATGATCTATAATCATGCGGGCCATGAGCCTGATCGACCGGGGCGAGGGCCGCGCTATCCGCTCAATGTCGGCCTGTCGGACGACGGTCTGTCATGGCGAAACGTGCTGACGCTGGAAAGCGAGCCTCTGGTTCATGGCTATGCCTATCCTGCTGTGGTTCAGGCGTCAGACGGTCTGGTCCATGTCACCTATACGCATGATCGAACCCGCATTCGGCATGTGATCCTGGACCCGGCGCGGCTGGCCTAAACGCGGGCCCAGTCCGCAGTCTGGTTCCTGAACCAGGTCAGCTGGCGCTTGGCGTAGTGGCGGGTGGACAGGCGGATGGCGGCCATCGCCTGGTCCAGGGTTGTCGCGCCGGTCAGGTGGGCGGACAGTTCCGGCACGCCGACCGCTTTCATGGCAGGCAGGGCGGGATCAAGATTGCGGGCCAGAAGGGCGCGGACCTCGTCCACGGCGCCGTGTTCAATCATCAGACGGACCCGCGTGTCGCAGGCGGCGTAGAGGCGGTCGCGCGGCGGTTCGATGACCAGGGCGTCATAGGAGCCGGGCTCCAGCAGCGGGCGGGTGTCGGCCTTCCAGTCGCTGAGCGAGCGGCCGGTGACTTGGGCCACGGCCAGGGCGCGGATCAGGCGCTGGCGGTCACCGGGCGTAATGGCGGCGGCGGATTTGGGATCGACCACGGCCAGGTGACGACGGAAGGCGGCTTCGCCTTCGCGGTCATAGTCGGCCTGGACCGCGTCGCGGACGGCGTCGGGCACGGCGGGAATGTCGGCCAGGCCACGCGTCAGAGCGTTGAAATAGAGGCCGGTGCCGCCGACCAGCAGGGCGGGGCGGTCCTGCGCGGCCAACTCGGTCAGCTGTGGCATGACGGCGCGGGTCCAACGGCCGACGGACCAGGATTCGGCGGCGTCGGTCACGCCGTAGAGGCGGTGTTCGGCAAGGGCTTCATCTTCGACCGAGGGGCGGGCGCTGAGGACGCGCAGGTCGGCGTAGAGCTGCTGGCTGTCGGCGTTGATGATGACGGCGCCGGTCTGTGCCGCCATGTCCAGAGCCAGACGCGACTTGCCCGAGGCGGTGGGGCCGGCGATCAGGGTGAGGCGGGGCGTTTTGGTCAAAGGAAGAGGCTCGCGAACAGGACCAGAGGGCGATAGAACGCCCGCGACCGGCCCGGCAAGGGCCAAGGAGCAGAGCCTTGATCGACCGCACCGCCGTAATCGCCGCCCTCGACGCCGTCATCGACCCGAAATCGGGACAGGGGCTGGTCGCCGCCGGTCTGGTTCAGGGGCTGATGGTGGCGGAAGACCGCGCCGGCTTCGTCCTGGAGGCGCCGGCGGGCGAGACGGCGATCTACGCCCCGGTGCGTGACGCGGCCGAAGCGGCGCTGAAGGCCATACCGGGCATGGCGCGGGTGTCGGTCGTCCTGACCGCCGAGACGGCGCCCGCCGCCGCGCCGCGTCGCACGGCGGGTCTGTCGAAGGCCGCGACCGATCAGGGCCGGGCCAAGGCGCCGGTTCCGACGGATCGCCCCGCCCATGTGAAGCGGGTCCTGGCGGTGGCCAGCGGCAAGGGCGGGGTCGGAAAGTCGACCGTGGCGGTGAACCTGGCGGCGGCCTTGGCGGCTAGGGGCCTGTCGGTGGGCGTGCTGGACGCCGACGTCTATGGCCCGTCGCTGCCGACCATGCTGGGGCTGTCGGGCCAGCCGGACTATGTGGACGGGGCCATTGTTCCGCACGTCGCGCATGGCTTGAAGGCCATGTCGGTCGGCCTGCTGACCAAGGCCGATGACGCCATGATCTGGCGCGGCCCGATGGCATCGCAGGCCATTACCCAGATGCTGACCCAGACGCGTTGGGGGACCGAGGAAGCGCCGCTGGACGTTCTGGTGGTGGACCTGCCGCCCGGCACCGGTGACGTGCAACTGACCCTGATCCAGAAGACGCCGCTGGACGGGGCGGTCATCGTCTCGACCCCGCAGGAGGTGGCGCTGGCTGATGCGCGGCGCGCGCACACCCTGTTCCAGCGCGTCAAGGTGCCGACCCTGGGCCTGATCGAGAACATGAGCGGCCCAGTCTTTGGCCAGGGCGGGGCCGAATCTGAAGCCGCCCGACTGGGCGTGACCTTCCTCGGCGACCTGCCGCTGGACGCTGCCTTGCGCCAAGCGGGCGACGCAGGGCGGCCGCTGGTTTCGGCTGAACCGGATGGCGATGTCGCAGCCCGGTTCGCGGCGGTTGCGGCACGGGTGGCTGAAGGGCTGGGCGTCTAGCGGACCGCGACGGGCGGCGATCGGTCCTCGAGACCGCGCGCGACCAATTGACCGTCCTTCAGAAACACTAGCGCCCGTTGGATCGACTGGAGCGCACGTGCATCATAGCCGGGAAATGGGCCAGGCATGGCTTGGTAGGCGGGGCCGACGCAGGGTGTTGCGACCGAGACGTGATCGCCGACGTGATGGCGGTCGCCACGCTGAATTTCGGTCGCGATGCCGCGCACCATGCAGATCCCGCTGGTCTGCGTGTCCGCCAGGCCGATGACCTCGCGCACCTCGATGATCATCACCGTATCGGCGTCGGCTCTCGCGCGCTGATAGACATGGGGCGGCAGCTCGGCCCAGGCGGGCGCGGTCGTCGCCATCAGGGCGATCGCGAGCAGGGCCGTGCGCATCATGCCGGCTCGACCACGACGGCGGTGCCATAGGCCAGAACCTCGGTCACGCCGGGCATGATCTCATTGGCGTCGTAGCGCATGGCCAGGATGGCGTTGGCGCCCATGTCGCGGGCGTGGGCGACCAGTTCATCATAGGCTTCCTGACGCGCGGCCTCGGCCAGTTTGACATAGGCGCCGACGCGCCCGCCGATCATCGACTGCACCCCGCCGATGGCGTCCGAGACGAGATTGCGCGAGCGCACGGTGACGCCGCGCACCATGCCGATATGGCGGACGATGCGATGGCCGGTCAGATCATTGGTGGTGGCGACGATCATGCTGACATCTCCGGGTTCAGCGGCGTTCCAGGGTGCGGAAGGTGAAGGCGTGGTCGTCCTTTTCGCCCGCCGGGTGGGTTTCGGACGCGGTTTCGACGAAGGCGGCTTCGTCAAAGGTCGGGAAATGGGCGTCGCCCTCGGGCTCGGCATCGACCTCGGTGATGTAGAGGCGCTGGGCGCGCGGCAGGACCGTTTCAAACAGGGCGGTGCCGCCGATGACGCAGACCTCGTCCACGCCGTCTTCGACGGCGGTTTCGCGGGCGATGGACAGGGCTTCGCTCAAATTGGAGCAGACCAGCGCGCCCTTGGCCATGCCTTCGGATTCGTAGGAGCCGTCCTTGGTCAGGACGATGTTCAGGCGACCCGGCAGGGGCTTGAGCGGCAGGCTCTCCCAGGTCTTGCGGCCCATGATGCAGGGTTTGCCCACGGTGACGGCCTTGAACCGTTGCAGGTCCGAACGCAGCCGCCAGGGCAGGTCGCCGTCGCGTCCGATGACGCCGTTTCTGGCGCGGGCGACGACGATGGCGATCTTGGGAACGCTCAAGCTATGAAATCCGTTGGTGATGAAACGATAGTCTCAGTCTGGCCGGGGATCGACCAATGAACAAGTACGCCAAGCCCTTGATCGTGGGCTTTATTGTCCTGTTCGCCGTGTCCTTCGTGCTTGGCATGCTGGGCGGGGCGGTGGGCGCGGACCTTGGCGCGCTTCCGGTTCTGGCGGGGTTGTTCACCGGCGGATTCACCGCCTACATCATGGCCAACCTGGCAGGAAATCGAGCGGGGGTCGCCGCCAGCGACGCCGATCGCGCCCAGGCAGCTTCCCTGATCCCGCTGCCTGGAAAGGGGCTGCTCATTGTCTATCGCGAAGGTTTCGTGGCCATGGCGGCCGGGATGAACCTGGCGCTGGATGGGCGTGAGTTCGCTCAGTTGAAGGGTGGCAAGTTCACCGCCATTGCGGTCGGGCCGGGCGAACATCAGTTGTCGGCGGGGTTCGGCGGTCTGGCCGGGCCGCAGAACAACGCCGCGACCGTGAGCTTCTTCGTGGCCGCGGGCCAGGCCCAAGTCTATCGCGCCACGGTGTCGATGGGTGCGATCAAGAACACTATCGCGCTCGAAACCGCACCCGGCGACAGGTCCGACCTCAGCGCGCGGCTTGCCCGCATGCCGATGACGGCGCCCGACGTTCAGGCCTGATCAGGCCTCAGGCTCGAGCAGTTTCAAGCGGAAGAAGAGCGCGCCAATCACCGCGCCGATGGCTGGAGCGACGAAGAAGACCCAGACCTGGCTCAGGGCCTGGCCGCCGACCAGGAGGGCCGGACCGAAGCTGCGTGCCGGATTGACCGAGACGCCCGTCACCTGAATGCCGACGATGTGGATGACGGCCAGGGTGATGCCGATGGCGACGCCGGCGAAGGCGCCGTGCCCCTTGGCCCCCGTCACGCCCAGGATGGCGATGATGAAGATGGCGGTGGCCACGATCTCGAAGACCAGGGCGGCGTGCAGGCCGTACCCGCCCGGCGATCCGGCGTCGAAGCCGTTCTGGCCCAGGCTGGCGAAGCCGGTCTTGGCGATCATGCCGAGGATGGCCGCGCCGATAATCGCGCCGACGAACTGGGCGATCCAGTAGATCAGCATATCCTTGGCGCTCATCCGCCCGGCGACGAAGACTCCCAGGCTAACCGCCGGGTTGACGTGACAGCCCGACACCGGTCCGATGCCATAGGCCATGGCGATGATGGCGAAACCAAAGGCCAGGGCGATGCCTAGCTGGCCCACATGATCGAAACCGCCCAGTACGGCCGCCCCGCACCCGAACAGCACCAGCACCATTGTCCCGACCAGTTCGGCCGCAAACTTCTTCAACATGACAACCCTCCCGTTTCATGCGTCCGCATCGACGCGGATCAGGGAGGGTGCGCCGAGTCTCTTACGCTCGCCAGCCGGCGTTACGGGAGTTTACGATCAGGTCTTTTGAGCGGCCGGCTCCAGCCACTTCAGCCATTTGCGTTGCATGGCGGCTTCGAGGTCGATGCCGGCGTGGTCGCAGTAGATCAGCAGCATGCCGAGGACGTCGGCGGCTTCGTCGGCCAGGGCCTCGGCGTCGGGTTTGCCTCGGGCGCGACCGGACAGGTTCAGATGCTCCTTGGTCAGCTCGCCCAGTTCTTCTTGCAGCTTGAGCAGGGCCCAGTCGCGGTCGCGGTCGATGGAATGCTCGCGCGCATAGATGTCGGAGATGCGGAGGACGTCCGCCTTCAGGTCAGTCAGTTTCATCAGGTGCGGATCGAGGCCCATTGATTGGCGAGAACGGCCAGAGGCGGGGCGGGCGACCAGGCCTCCTCGGGATCGCCGCCGGCCGGCACGAAATAGCCGTAGGCGCGGGTCCAGATCTCGATGACGGCTTGCTGGAAGGCGTCGCGCGCCAAGGCGGCGTCGATGCGGCCCGTCAGGACCCCGTCCGCCATGCTGTTCAGGAAGTTGAAGACCGTGGACAGGGCGGCGGTGGCCTCTCCGTCATGGTCGTCGGCGATGTGGAAGGGGACGCCGTCGCGCAGGACCCGGCGGGCGCCGAGCACCGGTTCGTCGTCCCAGGCGGCGACCAGTTGCGCGGCCAGTTGCAGAGGCGTTTCGGATGGAGCGGTCGCCTCGCTGGCGGCCGAGGGGACGGCGGCGGGTTCGAGGCGCAAAGCCTGGCGCACGCGGTTGCATGCGGGGCCGAGCGCGGCTCTCAGGTTCTGGTCGCGTCGGTCGGCGACATAGCGGAGCGGCTCGACCCCGATCAGGTCGGACGGCAGGTGGAGCTCGGCCCCGTGCGGCATGACGAAAAAGCAGCGACGTGGTCCCAGGGCGCCGATGAACAGACCCAGTTCGAAGACGACGTTGTCGCGCACGGTCTGAACGGTTCGGCCCCGGATGCGGACCACGTCGTCGGGCGTGAAGACGAAGACGGCGAACTCGACCTTTCGGCTCCAGGCGTAGAGGTCGATCAGGGCCGCGCTGGACGGCTGGAACACGCCCTGCGGCCAGACGGTCGGCTCACAGTCGAACTCCAGGTTTTCCTGAAGGGCGTAGGCCACCTCCAGCCCCTCGACCGAGGAGCCGATGAAAAGAGGCGGCCGCCGGATCACTTCGACACTTCGGCCTTGATGTGCGGCCAGGGCGCGTAGTCGCTGACGACGAAGTCCGACAGCTCATAGGCGAACAGGTCGGATTTCGGCGCGACGGTCAGGGTTGGCAGGGGCAGGGGGGCGCGGGTCAGCTGCAGCTCGGCCTGCTCCAGATGGTTCAGATAGAGGTGGGCGTCGCCGAAGGTGTGAACGAAGTCGCCCGGCTCCAGCCCGACCACCTGGGCCAGCATGATGGTCAGCAGGGCGTAGGAGGCGATGTTGAACGGCACGCCGAGGAAGACATCGGCCGAGCGCTGATACAGTTGGCAGCTCAGCTTGCCGTCGGCGACGAAGAACTGGAACAGGCAGTGGCAGGGCGGCAGGGCCATGTCGTCGACGTCGGCCGGGTTCCAGGCGCTGACGATATGGCGGCGGCTATTGGGATTGGTCTTCAGGCCGTGGACCAGCTTCTGGATCTGGTCGATGCTCGCGCCGTTGGGCGCGGCCCAGGAGCGCCACTGCTTGCCATAGACGGGGCCGAGGTCGCCGTTCTCGTCGGCCCATTCGTCCCAGATGCCGACGCCGTTGTCCTTGAGCCAGCCGATATTGGTCTCGCCGCGCAGGAACCACAGCAGCTCAATGAAGATCGAGCGCGTGTGCAGCTTCTTGGTGGTCAGAAGGGGGAAGCCCTTCGATAGGTCAAAGCGGATCTGACGACCGAAGACGCCCAGCGTCCCGGTGCCGGTGCGGTCGTCGCGGCGCACCCCGTTGTCGAGAATGTCGCGCAGCAGGTTGAGATACTGCCATTCGGGGTGATCGGCGGCGACCGCTCCGCTACGGGCTTCCAGGTCGGCGAGGGCGAGGGCGGCGTTCATGGAAAGAGAGGATGGGGCCGAATCGGTCCGGTCGTCACGCGCGACGAATCGCTTGCCCACAAGAAAGCTGAATCAGCCCTTGAAGCCGTCGCCGGACAGGAAGGCGGCTTCTTCCGCCGTCGTAACGCGGCCCAGGCAGGCATTGCGATGGGGGAAGCGGCCGAAGCGGGCGATGATGTCGCGGTGAATGACGGCGAACTTGAAGGTGTTCGGCTGGTCGGTCTCGTCCAGCAGGGTCAGCAGGCTTTCCTGATCCGCGAGCGATTCCGAATGCATCAGGGGCATCAGGACAAAGGGGCGCAGATCGTGGGCCACCTTTTGGTCGTCGCCACGCGTGATGGCCGCCTTGGCGAACATCAGGGCCAGGGAATCGGTGGCGAACATATGGGCCGTGTCGCGAAAGGCGTTTCGCGGCAACTGGTCCAGCAGAATGATGAGGGCCAGCGTCCCCTCAGGCGTCGCGGTCCAGTGATCCAGCGTGCGGGCGGCGGCGGCGAAGTGGGTGTCGCGGCATCGTTCGGTGAAGGCCACGTCGAAAGCCGCGTTCTTGGCGAACCACTTGTCGGGACCGGCATCGATCCAGAAGGCGACGACTTCGGCGGGGGTAAGCAGTTGGGTCATGTGCAGAAGCTTAGCGCGCACAGGCGCGAATGCACGGCCCCCGAGGGGGAAATCATCTGACGATGTAAGGAAAAATGGTCGGAGTGAGAGGATTCGAACCTCCGACCCCTGCGTCCCGAACGCAGTGCTCTACCAGACTGAGCCACACTCCGACATTTCTTCTCGGCGCGGACCAGAGGCCGTTGTTGCGCCGAGGAGGGGGCTTATAGCCACGAGTTTCGGACCTCGCAAGCGGGGATTTCGCGCCTTTTCAAAAACTCGCTGCTCGATGAAAATTCTTATGTTTTCAGTGTTGCATCCCCGAAAAGCTTGGCGTATCTCACCGCTCCTCGCAGCGACGAACTGCGGGGCGCGCCGGACCTGCTGGGGAATGGTGTAATGGTAACACTACGGTTTTTGGTACCGTCATTCTAGGTTCGAGTCCTAGTTCCCCAGCCATCCGCCCCTCGGGGCAAGAGCATCGACCGGCTCAAAGCTTCCTTCATATTATAATGTGTGATCGCTCAAGCGACAGACGTCCTGTCTGCGCTTGCCGTGGGTCATGCTGAGCCATGACGCCAAAGAAAAAGGCCGCCGGGGTGATCCGGCGGCCTTTGGCGATTCTGATCCTGTGCTTAGCGCGGTGTCGTCGAGGGTGGCGTCGTCAAAGCCGGAGCGCCGTCCTTGTAGCGGTCGAACCAGGCCAGGATGGCGTTGATTCTGGCGGCGTTCTGAGAAGGGCGAACCGCCAGGCTGTGGCCGACGCCGGGAATCTTCACCAGGGCAGTGGGCACGCCGCGCAGTTGCAGGGCGCTGTAATACTGCTCCGACTCGCTGACGGGGGTGCGATAGTCCTCGTCGCCGACGACGACCAGGGTCGGCGTCTTGACGTTGCCGACCAGCGATAGCGGCGAGCGGCGCCAGTAGGCCTCGGGGTTCTCCCACGGATATTCACCGAACCAGTAGCGGGCGAAGAAGGCGGGGTTGTCGGCGGTCAGGACGAAGCTGGCCCAGTCGATCACCGGCTTCTGGCTGGCGGCGGCCTTGAAGCGGTCGGTCTTGCCGACGATCCAAGCGGTCAGCACGCCCCCGCCCGAGCCGCCGGTGACGAAAAGACGATTCGGATCTGCCACGCCCCTGGCGATGACGGCGTCGACGCTGCTGATCAGGTCATCATAGTCATGACTGGGATAGTCGTGGTGGATCAGGTTGGCGAATTCCTCGCCGTAAGAGGTCGAGCCGCGCGGATTGACAGACAGGACGGCGTAGCCCGCTGCGGCGAACAGCTGATTGTCGGTGGCGAAGTGGGGGCCATAGGCGGCGAAGGGGCCGCCGTGGATTTCCAAGATCAGCGGATACTTCTGACCTTCGACATAGCCTGCGGGCAGGGTCAGCCAGGATTCGATCGTGCGGCCGTCGTGCGAGGAGGCGATCTCCAGCCGCTGGACGGCGCCCAGGGTCTTGCCGGCCAGATAGTCGGCGTTCAGGCGGGTCAGCTGGGTCTGGCGGCCTTGGCGCAGAACGTGGATGTCAGCGGGGCGCAGGGCGTCGCCGCGCGTGAAGGCGACCGAACCGTCATCGGCCAGAGAGAAATCGCCGCCGGAATAGGGGCGGCCGATATCATCGCCGCTGAGACCCTGAACCACGGTCGACACGGCGCCGTCCAGTGTCACGCGCGCGACCGTGGTCGAGCCGTGGTCATCGTAGGCGATGAGGACGGAGCGCCCGTCTTGGCTCCACACCGGCGACTGGACCGAGCGGTCCAGGCTGGCGGTCAGGACGCGCCGGTTCGCGCCGTCGCGGTCCATCACATAGAGGCGGACGTTGTGATAGCCCATCCGCTGGTCGTCATAGCCGACATAGGCGATGCGGCGGCCGTCGGGCGAGACGACGGGCGACTGATCCGGGCCGCGACGATCGGTCAGGGCCGTCAGGGCGCCGGAGCGGACGTCCAGGGCATAGACTTCGCTGTCGGCGGCTTCGCGCTGCCAGTCGGCGCCGCGATTGGCGCTGAGGTAGAGGGTGGCGGAATCGGGCGACCAGGACAGGTCGCCGCCATGGTTGAAGTCGCCCTGGGTCAGCTGACGCGCGCCGCCGCCGTCGGCGGGGGCGACGAAGACCTGACGATAGCCCGGCTTCAGATAGCCTTGGCCGTCGGCGCGATAGGTAACGGTGTCGATGACTTCCAGTGGCGGGGCCCACTGTGCGCCTTCGGGTTTGGCTAGGGCTGCGCCCAGGCTGGGCGCCTGGCCGGCGACCAGAATCGAATAGGCCAGCTTGGTCCCGTCCGGCGACCAACTGATTCCGGTGGGCGTATTGGGCAGGTTGGTGACGCGCACGGACTGGCCCGAGGCGATCCAGCGCACGAACAACTGGGCGCCGCCGCCCTCGGCGGTCGAGATATAGGCGACGCGCGTGCCGTCGGGCGACCAGCGCGGCTGGCTGTGCGATCCGGCGGCGGCCGCCAGAGGCGTCTGTTGACCCGTGCGCACGTCGATCAGCCAGATCGTCGGCCGCATCCGATCGGTCATGATGTCGGCGGTCTGGCGCACATAGGCGATGCGCGAGCCATCCGGGCTTATTTGTGGGTCCGAAGCGACTTCAAGGCCGAACAGGTCCTGGGCCTGGAAGCGGGCGGAGTCGGATGGCGGCGGTGCGGACTGCGCCGCGACGGGCGCTGCCAGCAAGGCCAGGGCGCAACAGGCCCAGATCGCTTTTGACATTCGGCGTTTCCCCCTCTGGAACGCCGTGATCATAGATACGGCGAAGGGGGCGGCAAGCGACATCGCTATGCGATGGTCGAGGTGCTGATTTCAGATGCGTTGGGGCGGTGTGCGCCATTCCCTTCGCTGAAGAGAATGGCGCGAGTGACGGGGCTCGAACCCGCGACCTCCGGCGTGACAGGCCGGCACTCTAACCAACTGAGCTACACCCGCGTTTCCCGAACCGAAGCGCTGTGCGCCGCGGCGAGGGGCGTCGTTTAGGCGGGGCCGCCGCACACGTCAAGCGGCCCCGCTGTGGATAAGTGAAAATATCGCGAGACCTCCGTTACTTGGCCGCAGCGGCGGCCTGCGGCGGCGCCACGGGACCGGCGATTCCGCCGTCGGTGGGCAGGTGCGAGGCCACGGCGGGCGGGGGCGGTTCGTAGTGGACGCCCACGCCCGGCCCCAGCGGCAGGTCCAGCGCCACCCAGGTCGCCACCATGATCAGGCCCGCGATCAGGAAGGCCCCCGCATAGGGCAGCATGGTGGCCATCAGCGAGCCGAGGCCGAAGCGCGGGTCCCAGCGCTGGGCGAAGGTCAGGATCAGCGGGAAGTAACTCATCAGCGGGGTGGCGATGTTGGTGACGCTGTCGCCCATGCGATAGGCGGCGGTCGTCATCTCGGGGCTGATGCCCAGCAGCATGAACATGGGCACGACGATGGGCGCCAGCGCCGACCACTTGGCTGAGGCCGAGCCGATGAACAGGTCAAAGACGCAGGACACCAGCACCACCACGATCAGCAGCAGCGGCGTCGGCAGGGCCAACTCGCGCAACGAGGCGGCGGCGTTGACCGCCAGGATCGGCCCCAGACCGGACCAGTTGAACATGGCGACGAAGTGGGCGGCGAAGAAGGCCAGGACGATATAGGGGGCTAACTGACTGATCCCCTCGCGCATCATGCGGACCAGGTCATGGTGCGACTTGATCGAGCCGGAGCCGACGCCGAAGGCGGCGCCCGCCCCAAAGAAGGTCAGGGCGAAGAAGGCGACCAGCGAGCGATACAGCGGGTTGAAGCGCTGGGCCGGCTCTGCATCCGCATCGACGAAGGGCGAGCCGGGCAGGAGGGTGACGATGGTCCACAGCGCGATCATCGACAGGATGGTCAGGCCGGCAAAGATCAGGCCGCGCTTTTCCATCGCTGAAAGCGGCTGCTTTTCCTCGGCGGTGGCGGGCGCAGCCGAGGTGGGGACCCACGGCCCGAGACGCGGCTCGATCACCCGGTCGGTCAGGAACCAGACGATTGGGGTGAAGACGAAGACGACGCCGACGATGAAGAACCAGTTGCCGGCGATGCTGACGGCGTAGGACGGATCGATCAGGTGGGCGGCCGGTTCGGTGATGCCCAGAATCAGCGCGTCGCTGGCGCCGGGGAAGAGATTGCCTGCGTATCCGCCCGACACGGCGGCGAATCCGGCGGCCAGACCTGCCAGCGGATGGCGCCCCGCAGCGGCGAAGATGACGGCCGCCAGAGGAATGACCACGACATAGGAGGCGTCAGAGGCATGGTGCGACACCATGCCGGTCACCACGACGATCGGCGTCAAGATGAATCGCGGGGCATTCAGCAGGGCGCCGCGAATGGCGGTCGAGAACATGCCGGTCCGCTCGGCGACGGACGCGCCGTAAATAATTGTGATCACGATCCCCAGAGGTGGAAAATCGGCCAGGGTGCGCGGCATGCCGATGAAGAGCCGCTCCAGATTGGCGGGCGACAACAGGCTCTCGGCCTGCAGCACATCGCCCGTCACCGGGTTGACCGCTGACCAGCCCAGACCTGCGCCGACCAGGCTGAGGACAATCAGGCCCAGGATAAGCCACAGAAAGAGAAAAACAGGATCGGGCAGACGATTGCCGACGCGCTCAATGGTGTTCAGCAAGCGGGCTGCCAGGCTCATGCTGCGACCTTCATTACAGAGGTATGGGGAAGCCGCCATTTACGCGTATCGTTGGTGCGGGCGCCAACCGCGGGGGCTGCGGCAAAACGCGCAAAGGCTTGCGAACCATTCTCAACAAAAAACCTTTGCCGACATGGGTTTGAACCCCGGCGAGGTTGGGTCTAAGAAGCCCCGAATCCGCCCCCTCCCTCGGCGGGCGAGGCAGCTCGAATGAACGCATTTCTTCTGGAATACCTCCCGATCGTCGTTTTCCTGGCGATCGCAGCCGTCCTGGGCCTCGGCTTTATGCTGGCCGCCTGGGCTCTGGCGCCGAAAAACCCCGACACCGAAAAGCTGTCGGCCTATGAGTGCGGCTTCAACGCCTTTGACGACGCACGCATGAAGTTCGACGTCCGGTTCTACCTGGTGTCGATCCTCTTCATCATCTTTGACCTGGAAGTGGCCTTCCTGTTCCCCTGGGCGGTGTCGATGTTCGACCTGTCGACGGGCGGCATGGTCTTCGCCTTCTGGTCGATGATGATCTTCCTCGGCGTCCTCACCGTCGGCTTTATCTACGAATGGAAGAAGGGAGCGCTGGAATGGCAATAATCGCGCCTTCGTCGCCCTTGGCGTCGTCCCTGGTCCCCGCCGGCTCGGCCGCGCGCTCGACCGTTGAGGGCTACGACCCCAAAATCCACGACAAGTTCTTCGAGGCGGTGAACACCGAGCTCGGCGAGCAGGGCTTCCTGACGACCTCGCTCGACGACGTCATCAACTGGGCCCGCACCGGTTCGCTGATGTGGATGTCGTTCGGTCTGGCCTGCTGCGCCGTCGAAATGATCCACCTGTCGATGCCGCGCTTCGACCTGGAACGCTTCGGCACGGCCCCGCGCGGTTCCCCGCGTCAGTCGGACCTGATGATCGTCGCCGGCACCCTGACCAACAAGATGGCTCCGGCCCTGCGCAAGGTCTATGACCAGATGCCGGACCCGCGCTACGTCATCTCGATGGGCAGCTGCGCCAACGGCGGCGGCTATTATCACTACAGCTACAGCGTCGTGCGCGGTTGCGATCGCGTGGTGCCGGTGGACGTTTACGTTCCGGGCTGCCCGCCGACCGCAGAAGCCCTGCTGTACGGCATCCTGCAACTGCAGAAGAAGATCCGCCGCACGGGGACGATCGAGCGATGAGCGAACTGGTGCGCGTCGCGGAGCGCGAATCCGCCCTGACCCCGCTGGGGACCGAAATGGTGGCGGCTCTCGGTGTCGAGGCCGTCGTCGCCTATGGCGAGCTGACCCTGATCGCCCCGCGCGAGAACATCGTCGCCGTCATGACGGCTCTGCGCGATCAATTCGGCTTCCAACTGCTGATGGACGCCTGCGGCGCCGACTACCCGGACCGGGCCGAGCGTTTCGAGGTGGTCTATCACCTGCTGTCGCTGACCCGCGCCGCGCGCGTCCGCGTCAAGGTCTCGACCGATGAAGTGAAGCCGGTGCCCAGCGTGGTTTCGGTCTATCCGTCGGCCGGCTGGTTCGAGCGTGAAGCCTTCGACATGTACGGCATGATCTTCTCGGATCACCCCGACATGCGCCGCATCCTGACCGACTACGGTTTCCAGGGGCACCCGCTGCGCAAGGACTTCCCGATGACGGGCTATGTCGAGGTCCGCTACGACGAAGAGCAGAAGCGCGTGGTCTATGAGCCGGTCAAGCTGGCCCAGGAATATCGCAACTTCGACTTCCTCTCTCCGTGGGAAGGCGCTGAATATCCGACCGTCCTGCCGGGCGACGAGAAGGCGGGAGCCAAGTAATGGCTGACGGCAACAACACCCCCGCGACGACCGCTCCCAAGGCGATCGACCCGTTCGAGGACTATGAAGACGGCCTGACCCCGCACGCGCGGGCGATGGACGACCGCAAGTTCACCATCAACTTCGGCCCGCAACACCCGGCCGCACACGGCGTGCTGCGTCTGGTGCTGGAGCTGGACGGCGAGCTGGTGACCCGCGTCGATCCGCATATCGGCCTGCTGCACCGCGGCACCGAGAAGCTGATGGAGTCGCGCACCTATCTACAGAACATCCCCTACCTGGACCGGCTGGACTACGTCTCGCCGATGAACCAGGAGCACGCCTTCTGCCTGGCCATCGAGCGCCTGCTGGAACTGGACGTGCCGTATCGCGGCCAATTGATCCGGGTCCTGTATTCGGAAATGGGCCGCATCCTGAACCACCTGTTGAACACGACCATGCAAGCCATGGACGTGGGCGCCCTGACCCCGCCGCTGTGGGGCCACGAAGAGCGCGAGAAGCTGATGGTCTTCTACGAGCGCGCTTGCGGCGCCCGTCTGCACGCCAACTACTTCCGTCCCGGCGGCGTCCATCAGGACCTGACGCCGGAGCTGGTCGACGACATCGGCCGCTGGTGCGCCGAGTTCCCGGCCAAGCTGGCGGACATCGAGAGCCTGGTCACCGAGAACCGCATCTTCAAGCAACGCAACGTCGACATCGGCGTGGTGTCCAAGGAAGAGGCCCTGGCCTGGGGCTTCTCGGGCGTCATGCTGCGCGGCTCGGACATCGCCTGGGACCTGCGCAAGGCCACGCCCTACGACTGCTACGCCGACCTCGAGTTCGACATCGCCGTCGGCAAGAACGGCGACTGCTGGGATCGCTACCTCTGCCGCATCGAAGAGATGAAGCAGTCGATCCGCATCATGGAGCAGTGCATCCACAAGCTGCGCAACTGCCCTGGCGAGCCGGTCCTGGCCGAGAACAACAAGGTCACCCCGCCGCGTCGCGGTGAGATGAAGCGCTCGATGGAAGCGCTGATCCACCACTTCAAGCTTTACACCGAGGGCTTCAAGACGCCCGAGGGTGAGGTCTATGCGGCTGTCGAAGCGCCCAAGGGCGAGTTCGGCGTCTATCTGGTGTCGGACGGCACCAACAAACCCTACCGCGTCAAGCTGTCGGCCCCTGGGTTCCGCCACCTGCAGGCGATGGACTGGATGAACACAGGCCACATGCTGGCGGACGTGTCGGCCATCCTCGGCTCGCTCGACATGGTGTTCGGAGAAGTGGACCGATGAGCGTTCGTCGCCTCGCCAAGGAACAACCTGAATCCTTCGCCTTTTCAAAGGACACGAAGGCCAAGGCCGAGTGGTGGATCAAGAAGTATCCTGACAGCCGTCGCCAGTCGGCGGTGATCCCGGTCCTGTGGCTGGTCCAGAAGCAGGAAGGCTGGGTCTCGGAACCCTCCATCCGCGCCGTCGCCGATCTGCTGGGCATGGCCTATATCCGGGTGCTGGAGGTGGCGACCTTCTACACTCAGTTCCAGCTGGAACCGGTCGGTAAGGCCGCGCTGATCCAGGTCTGCGGCACCACCCCCTGTATGCTGCGCGGCGCCAATGAGCTGATGCGCGTCTGCAAGGAGAAGATTGGCGACAAGGACGTCCTGTCCGCCGACGGTCGCTTCACCTGGCAGGAAGTCGAGTGCCTGGGCGCCTGCTCCAATGCGCCGATGGCCCAGATCAACGACTACTACTACGAAGACCTGACGCCCGAGACGATGGCCCAGATTATCGACGACTTCGCCGCCGGCAAGTCGCCGAAGCCGGGTTCACGCGTCGGTCGTCACACCTCCGAGCCCGAAGGCGGCGCCAAGGTCCTGACGGACCCGACACTGTACGACGGCTCGCGCGCCAAGAAGATCAAGTCGCTGCCGAACTCCAAGCCGGCGGCTGAGAAGGCTCCGGCCTGATGACGAGACCGAACCTCGACAGCGATGAGGGCAGGGCGGCCTACCGGGCCGAGCTGCGTCGCGTCGGCTGGCCCCTGCGTTGGGGCGGGCTGGCGTTGATCATCATTGCAGCGGGCATGGTTCTGGCGGTCAAGGACGGCAAGTGGCTGTCGGAAGACCTGCTGATCGTCGCCTATGGCCTTCTGGCCGCCGGCTGGGCGCTGGTCGTTACGGCTATTTTCATGCGCACCCGCCACCACAAGCGCCGTCTGGCGGAAGGACTTTAAGGGCTCATGGTCGGAATCCTCGAAGACAAGGATCGCATCTTCACCAACCTCTACGGCTTCCATGATTGGGGCCTGGAGGGTGCGAAGCAGCGCGGCGCGTGGAACGCCACCAAGGACATGCTGGACCTTGGCCGCGACTGGATCATCAACAACGTCAAGAATTCGGGCCTGCGCGGACGCGGCGGCGCCGGTTTCTCGACCGGCCTGAAGTGGTCCTTCATGCCCAAGGAAGTGAAGGATCGTCCTCACTACCTGGTCATCAACGCCGACGAATCCGAGCCCGCGACCTGCAAGGACCGCGAGATCATGCGCCATGATCCGCAGTTGCTGATTGAGGGCGCGCTGATCGCCTCCTTCGCGATGCAGGCCCACGCCTGCTACATCTACCTGCGCGGCGAATATGTGCTGGAGCGCGAGCGCATGGAAGCCGCCGTCAAGCAGGCCTATGAGGCCAAGCTGATCGGCGACAACAACGTCCACGGCTGGGACTTCCACGTCTATATCCACCACGGCGCCGGCGCTTACATCTGCGGCGAAGAGACGGCTCTGCTGGAATCGCTGGAAGGCAAGAAGGGCCAGCCGCGCCTGAAGCCGCCGTTCCCGGCCGGCGCCGGTCTGTACGGCTGCCCGACGACCGTGAACAACGTGGAATCGATTGCCGTGGTCGGCACCATCCTGCGTCGCGGTGCGGACTGGTTCGCCAGCTTCGGTCGTCCGAACAACACCGGCACCAAGCTGATGTCCCTGTCGGGCCACGTGAACACGCCCTGCGTGATCGAAGAAGCCATGTCGATCCCGCTGCGCCAGCTGATCGAGGATCACGGCGGCGGCGTGCGCGGCGGTTGGGGCAACCTGAAAGCCATCATTCCCGGCGGCGCGTCCTGCCCGGTCATCACGCGCGAACAGGCTGAAACCGTCCTGATGGATTTCGACTCCATGCGCGAAATGCGTTCGTCGCTGGGGACGGCCGGCGTGACCGTCATGGACGAGTCGACCGACATCGTTAAGGCGATCGCCCGCATCAGCTACTTCTTCAAGCACGAGAGCTGCGGCCAGTGCACGCCGTGCCGCGAAGGCACGGGCTGGATGTGGCGCGTGCTGGAACGCATGGCCGTCGGCGACGCCGATCCTTCGGAAATCGACCTGCTGCTCGACGTGGCCGGTCAGGTCGAAGGCCACACCATCTGCGCCCTCGGCGATGCCGCGGCCTGGCCCGTTCAGGGCCTGATCCGCCACTTCCGCCACGAGATCGAAGACCGCATCAACACCTACCGCAGCCGCCGCGCGAACTTCGCCGGCCACGCGATCGCGGCGGAGTAATCGTAATGCCTATCGCCAAGGTCAACGGCGTCGAAACCGAGTTCGAGCCCGGCATGACGGTTCTGCAGGTCGCAGAACTGGCAGGCCAGGAGATCCCGCGTTTCTGCTACCACGAGCGTCTGTCCATCGCCGGCAACTGCCGGATGTGCCTGGTTGAAGTGAAGCCCGGACCGCCGAAGCCGCAAGCTTCGTGCGCGCTTCCGGCTGCCGAAGGTCAGGAGATCTTCACCGACACGCCGATGGTCAAGAAGGCCCGCGAAGGGGTGATGGAGTTCCTGCTCATCAACCACCCGTTGGATTGCCCGATCTGCGATCAGGGCGGCGAGTGCGACCTGCAGGACCAGGCCGTCGGCTACGGCCGTGACGGTTCGCGCTACGGCGAGAACAAGCGCGCGGTCGAAGAAAAGAACATGGGCCCGACGGTCAAGACGTTCATGACGCGCTGCATCCAGTGCACGCGTTGCGTTCGCTTCATCACCGAAGTGGCCGGCGTGCCGGACATCGGCATGATCTCGCGCGGCGAAAGCGCCGAGATCACGACCTATCTGGAAAAGAATATCGACAGCGAGCTGTCGGGCAACGTCAACGACCTGTGCCCGGTGGGCGCGCTGACGCACCGTCCCTGGCAGTACCACTATCGTCCGTGGGAGCTGAAGAAGACCGAGACCGTCGACGTCATGGACGCCCTGGGCTCGAACATCCGCGCCGATGCGCGCGGGGCCGAGGTCATGCGCGTGCTGCCGCGCGTGAATGAGGGCATCAACGAAGAGTGGCTGTCGGACAAGAGCCGTTACGCCGTTGACGGTCTGGCCCGCCAGCGTCTGGATCGCCCCTTCGTGCGCGAAAACGGCAAGCTGCGCGCCGCCTCGTGGGACGAGGCCCTGAACGCTGTCGCCGCCAAGCTGAAGTCGGCCTCGGCTGACCGCATCGGCGTCATCGCTGGCGACCTGCAGGACGCCGAGTCGATGAAGGCGACGCTGGACCTGTTCCGCGCCCTGGGCTCGGCCAACACCGACTGCCGCCAGGACGGCGCCGCGATCGGGCAGGGGGCTCGCGAGGGCTGGCTGTTCAACTCCGGCCTGCAAGGTATTGAAAACGCTGACGCCATCCTGATCGTCGGCGCCAATCCGCGCACCGAAGCGCCGTTGCTCAACGCCCGCATCCGCAAGGTCTGGCTGAAGGGCGTCGCCGAGATCGGCGTCATCGGCGAACAGGTCGACCTGACCTATGACTACAACTATCTCGGCGCTGGCTCGAAAACGGTCGGCAAGCTGCCCAAGGCGGCCGTCGACTTCCTGACCAAGGCTGAACGCCCGGCGATCATCGTCGGCGCGGGCGCCCTGATCGGCGACACCGGCGCGGCCGTGCTGAACGCCCTGGGCGCGCTGGCCAAGAAGGTCGGCGTGGTCAAGGACGGCTGGAACGGCTTCAACGTCCTGCACACCGCCGCCGCCCGCGTCGGCGGTCTGGACATGGGCTTCGTCCCTGCCGAGGGCGGTCTGGACGTGGCCGGCATGCTGAAGCCGGGCGCGCTGGACGTTCTGTTCCTGCTGGGGGCGGACGAAGTGAACGCTTCGGGCTCGGACGCCTTCCGTGTCTATCTGGGTTCGCACGGCGACCGCGGCGCGCACGGCGCCGACGTCATCCTGCCGGGCGCCGCCTATACTGAGAAGTCGGGCCTCTATGTGAACACCGAGGGCCGGGTGCAGATGGCCGAGCGCGTCGTCTTCCCGAAGGGCGAGGCGAAGGAAGACTGGGCCGTCATCCGCGCCCTGTCGGAACGCGTGGGTCACAAGCTGCCGTTCGACACGCTGGAGCAACTGCGCGCCAAGCTGATGGGCGACCATCCGACCTTTGGCCGCATCGATTATCTGGCGCCGGCTCAGTCGTTCGACGTGGCGGCTCTAGGCGCCAAGGGCGACCTGGGCGACGTCGCCTTCGTCTCGACCATCGTCGATCCCTACCTGACCAACCCGATCGCGCGCGCCAGCGAAACCATGGCCGAGCTGTCCGCTGAGCGGACTGCCCCGGTCGTACTGGCGGCGGAGTAAATCATGGACGCTGCGACCTCCTTCTGGGCCACCCCCATCGGCTGGACCCTCGCCACCATCGGCGGCATCCTGATCGTCACGGTCGGGATCTTGATCTCGCTCGCCTTCCTGCTGCTGGCGGACCGCAAGATCTGGGCCGGCGTTCAGCTGCGGAAAGGCCCCAACGTGGTCGGCCCCTTCGGCCTGCTGCAGTCCTTCGCCGACTTCTTCAAGTTCGTGCTCAAGGAAATCGTCGTCCCGTCGGGCTCTGACAAGGTCGTCTTCCTGGCCGCGCCGCTGATCACCTTCATCCTGGCCTTCATCGCCTGGGCGGTGATCCCGTTTGCGCCGGGCTGGGTCATCTCGGACCTGAACGTCGGGGTGCTCTACATCCTCGCGATCAGCTCGCTGGGCGTTTACGGCATCATCATGGGCGGCTGGGCTTCGAACTCGAAGTATCCGTTCCTGGGTTCGCTGCGTTCGGCGGCGCAGATGGTGTCCTATGAGGTCTCGATGGGCCTGGTTATCATCAACGTCATTCTGCTGGCCGGGACGATGAACCTGACCGAGATCGTCACCCAGCAAACCGGGTGGATCTGGAACTGGAACATGTTCGGCGGCGGCCTCGAGACCCTGCCGACCATCGTGGTCATGATCCCGATGACGATCGTCTTCTTCATCTCGGCCCTGGCCGAGACCAACCGCCCGCCCTTCGACCTTCCTGAAGCGGAATCGGAACTGGTGGCCGGCTATCAGGTCGAATATTCGTCGACCCCCTATCTGCTGTTCATGATCGGCGAGTACGCCAACATCGTCTTCATGTGCGCCATGATCAGCCTGCTGTTCTGCGGCGGCTGGAACCCGGGTTTCCCGACCGACTTCCTGGACAGCTGGCCGACCTTCCTGGCCAACCTGTTCTACTTCCTGGTCCTGGCGACCAAGATCGTCTTCTGGTTCTTCATGATCGCCCTGGTGAAGGCCTTTGTGCCTCGCTACCGCTACGACCAGCTGATGCGTCTGGGCTGGAAGATCTTCCTGCCGGCCTCGCTGGTGGCTGTGGTGGTCGTGGCGGCCTGGCGTGTCTTCGCGGTGGGCGCGTGATGGGCGTTCGCGCCACATCACTGCTTGCGCTGGCCCTCGCCGCCGGCCTGTCGGCCTGCACCTTCAAGCCGATGGAGCCGGCTGCGCCCGAAAGCGCAGGTGCTCGTCTGGAGCGGGTGGAACGCGAACGGCGCGAGGAAGGCGACAAGCGCGCCTATTGTCAGCGTCTGTCGCGCGATGATCCGCGTTTCGACCGCGACGATTGCAAGCGGCAGGTGGGCGGATGAAACAGGCCGTCGTGATGATGATCGCCCTGGCCGCGCCCTTGCTGGCGTCGGCCTGTGCGCCGTATGAGGCCGATCCGGTCTCGGTCTATCAATGGGAACGCAAGGTGGAGCAGGTGCAGCGGCAGGAAGCCGAACGCCTTCGTGTCTGCGGAACCCTCGACAAGGAAAGCGCGCGCTATCAACGCGAGTGCGCCGGAGTGAAATCGTAATGCTGACCCGTATCGTTCAGGCGGCCAAGGGCGCGATGCTGACCGACGTGTTCGGCGCCGTCGGCCTGTCGCTGAAATACATGGCCAAGCCCAAGGCCACCGTGAACTATCCGTTCGAGCGCAACCCGCAGTCGCCGCGCTTCCGTGGCGAACACGCGCTGCGCCGCTATCCGAACGGCGAAGAACGCTGCATCGCCTGCAAGCTGTGCGAAGCCATCTGCCCCGCCCAGGCCATCACCATCGAGGCCGAACCGCGCGCCGACGGCAGCCGCCGCACGACCCGCTACGACATCGACATGGTCAAATGCATCTACTGCGGCCTGTGCCAGGAGGCCTGCCCGGTGGACGCCATCGTCGAGGGACCGAACAGCGAGTTCGCCACCGAGACGCGCGAAGAACTGCTCTATGACAAGGCCCGACTGCTGGACAATGGCGACCGCTGGGAACGGCTGATCGCGAAGAATCTGGAACTCGACGCTCCGTATCGCTAAACCGAGCCGCGATTCCGCCATGGGATCGCAGCGCAAGATTTTGAAGGGGGCTTTGTCCCACCCATGCTGCAAGGCATAGCGTTTTATCTTCTGGCGACGGTCGCCGTGGTCTCAGGCCTTCTGGTCGTGACCGCGCGCAATCCCGTGCACTCCGTCCTGTGGCTGATCCTCAGCTTCTTCTCGGCCGCCGGCCTGTTCGTCCTGCTGGGCGCAGAGTTCCTGGCGATGCTGCTGGTGGTCGTCTACGTCGGCGCCGTCGCGGTGCTGTTCCTGTTCGTAGTCATGATGCTGGACGTCGATTTCGTCCGCCTCCGCGAAGGCTACGCCCGCTACCTGCCGCTGGCGGGGATCGTCGCCGGCGTGCTGCTGGCTGAGATGATCATGGTGTCGATCACCGTGGTCCAGGGCGGCGCGGCCAAGGCAGCCATCGCCCCCGTCGTTGCGGGCGCTGACGCCAGCAACATCGAGACCATCGGCCGCGTGCTCTACACGGACTACGTCTATTTCTTCCAGGCTGCGGGCATTGTGCTGCTGATCGCCATGATCGGCGCCATCGTCCTGACCCTGCGTCACCGCCCCGGCGTGCGTCGCCAGGACCTGGCCGCACAGGCCAACCGCGAACGCGCCAAGGCCGTCGAGGTCAAGTCGGTCGCCACCGGCCAGGGCGTCACCCCCGAGGAGCTTCTGTGATGGACATCTCGCTCCAGCACTATCTGGCGGTCGCCGCCATGCTGTTCACCATCGGCGTGTTCGGCATCTTCGTGAACCGCAAGAACGTCATCATCATCCTGATGTCGGTCGAGCTGATCCTGCTCGCGGTGAACATCAACTTCGTCGCCTTCTCGACCTATCTCAATGACGTGTCGGGTCAGCTGATGGCCATGTTCGTCCTGACCGTCGCTGCGGCTGAAGCCGCCGTCGGCCTGGCGATCCTCGTGACCTTCTTCCGTAACCGCGGCGATATCGCGGTTGACGACGCCTCCGTGATGAAGGGCTGATCGGAACGTGACTATCCAGACTCTCGTCACTCTCGGCGTCTTCGCCCCCCTTCTGGGGGCGATGATCGCTGGCTTCTTCGGTCGCAGGATCGGGAACATCGCCTCGCAGTCGGTCACGACCGGCCTGCTGTTCTTCTCGTGCGCGGTCTCGTGGATCGTGTTCAGCCAGTGGACCTGGGGCGGGCTCGAAGCCTTCACCGTCCACATCGCGCCCTTCATCCACGTTGGCGACTTCCAGTCGAACTGGTCGATCCGCGTGGATGCCATGTCGGCCACCATGCTGATCGTGGTGACGACGGTGTCGTCGCTGGTTCACCTCTATTCCTGGGGCTACATGGCCGAGGACGACAGCCGTCCTCGCTTCTTCGCCTACCTGTCGCTGTTCACCTTCATGATGCTGGCGCTGGTGACGGCCGCCGACTTCCTGCAGATGTTCTTCGGCTGGGAAGGCGTGGGTCTGGCGTCCTATCTGCTGATCGGCTTCTGGTACAAGAAGGACACCGCCTCGGCCGCCGCCATCAAGGCCTTCGTGGTCAACCGCGTCGGCGACTTCGGCTTCCTGCTGGGCATGATGACCATCTTCTGGATGTTCGGCACGATCCAGTTCGCCGAACTGTTCCCGCAGATCGCCGGCAAGGCCGGCACGGGTTGGGACTTCCTGGGCCACACCTGGTCCGCCTTGGATCTGGCCGGTCTGCTGCTGTTCATCGGCGCCATGGGCAAGTCGGCCCAGTTCTTCCTGCACACCTGGCTGCCGGACGCCATGGAAGGCCCGACGCCTGTGTCGGCCCTGATCCACGCGGCGACCATGGTCACCGCCGGCGTCTATATGGTCTGCCTGCTGTCGCCGCTCTATGAGCACGCGCCCGTCGCCTCGCTGTTCATCGCCATCATCGGCGGGATCACGGCCATCTTCGCCGCGACCGTCGGCATGATGCAGAACGACATCAAGCGCGTGATCGCCTATTCGACCTGCTCGCAGCTGGGGTACATGTTCTTCGCTGCTGGCGTCGGCGCCTATCAGCCCGCCATGTTCCACCTGTTCACGCACGCCTTCTTCAAGGCCCTGCTGTTCCTGGGCGCCGGTTCGGTGATCCACGGCATGCACCACGAGCAGGACATGCGGAACATGGGCGGCCTGTGGAAGCTGCTGCCCATCACCTATGCGGTCATGATGATCGGCACGATCGCCATCACCGGCCTGGGTCTGCCCGGCGTCGGCGGCTTCGCTGGCTTCTATTCCAAGGACTCTATCCTCGAGAGCGCCTATGCAGCGGCGACGAGCGGCCATTCGGCGGCAGGCATGTTCGCCTTCGTTATCGGCATCTCTGCGGCCCTGCTGACGGCCTACTACTCGTGGCGCCTGGTCTTCATGACCTTCCACGGCACCGCCAAGTGGAAGGAAGAGGAGGGCGCTCACCATGCGGACGCCCATGCTCATGACGCGCACGGTCACGACGACCACGCCCATGACGATCATGCGCACGACGACCACCATCATGGCCCGCTGTCGCCGCATGAGAGCCCGCTGCCCATGGTCCTGCCGCTGCTGGTGCTGTCGATCGGCGCCATGTTCGCGGGCATGATCTTCGCCCCGCACTTCATCGGCCACCACGAGGCCGAGTTCTGGCGCGGCGCCATCTTCGTCGGCAGCAACAACCACGTCCTGCACGAGAGCCACAACGTCCCGACCTGGGTGAAGTGGGCGCCGCTGGTCGTGACCCTGCTGGGCACCTTCGCCGCCTTCTGGATCTATGTCCTCAAGGAAGGCGTCGCCAAGCAGTGGGCCGACCGCAAGGGCCCGCTGTGGTCCTTCCTCTACAACAAGTGGTTCTTCGATGAGCTGTATGACGCCGTCTTCGTTAAGGGCACGAAGGCCCTCGGCGACTTCTTCTGGAAGATCGGCGACGTGAAGATCATCGACGGTCTGGGCCCCAATGGTGCGGCCTGGGCTTCGCTGAAGTCGGCTGGGTGGCTGTCCCGCTTCCAGTCCGGTTTCGTCTACTTCTATGCATTCGTGATGCTGATCGGCGTGGCTGCGTTCCTTGCCTTCGCCATCTTCACGTGGGGAGCCTGAGCCTCGTGCCTCACATTCTGAGCATCGTCACCTTCCTGCCGCTGGTCGGCGCCGGCCTGCTGCTTCTTGCCGGCATGCTGAACAAGGGCGGCCAGGACGCCGCGGCGCCGGCCGCGCGCTGGATCGCCCTGGGCACCACGCTCGTGGTGTTGGCCGTGTCCGTCCTGCTGGTGGCCCAGTTCGATCCGTCGAACCCGGCCTATCAGTTCGTTGAAAACTACGCCTGGTTCGCCGGTGCCGGTTATCACCTTGGCGTGGACGGGATCTCGATCCTGTTCGTCCTGCTGACCGCCTTCCTGATGCCGATCTGCATCATCGCCAGCTGGAAATCGATCGAGACGCGCGTCGTCGAATACATGATCGCCTTCCTGGTGCTGGAGACCCTGGTCATCGGCGTCTTCACGTCGCTGGACCTGTTCCTCTTCTACATCTTCTTCGAAGGCACTCTGGTGCCGATGTTCCTGATCATCGGCATCTGGGGCGGGGCGAACCGGATCTACGCCTCGTACAAGTTCTTCCTCTACACCCTGCTGGGGTCGGTGCTGATGCTGCTGGCCATGCTGTGGATGGCCCATGAGACGGGCACCACCAGCATCCCCGAGCTGAAGAAGTACGCCTTCGACCCGGCCGTTCAGCCGATCCTGTGGCTGGCCTTCTTCGCCTCGTTCGCGGTCAAGATGCCGATGTGGCCGGTCCACACCTGGCTGCCCGACGCCCACGTTCAGGCCCCGACGGCCGGTTCGGTCATCCTGGCCGGCATCCTGCTGAAGCTGGGCGGCTACGGCTTCATCCTGTTCAACCTGCCGATGTTCCCGCAGGCGTCGCAGATGTTCACGCCCCTGGTCTTCACCCTGTCGGTGATCGCCGTGGTCTACACCTCGCTGGTCGCCTTCCGTCAGACGGACATCAAGAAGCTGATCGCCTATTCGTCGGTCGCCCACATGGGCTTCGTGACCATGGGCATCTTCGCCGGCAATGACACCGGCGTTCAGGGCGCGGTCTTCCAGATGCTGAGCCACGGCCTGATCTCGGGCGCACTCTTCCTCTGCGTCGGCGTGGTCTATGACCGGATGCACACCCGCGAGATCGCCTTCTACGGCGGCCTGACGGCGCGCATGCCCTGGTATGCGGCCATCTTCCTGATGTTCACCATGGCCAACGTCGGCCTGCCGGGCACCTCGGGCTTCATCGGCGAAGTGCTGACCATGACCGGCGCCTATCAGGTCTCGACCTGGACGGCCCTGATCGCGGCCTCGGGCGTCATCTTCTCGGCGGTTTACGCCCTGACGCTGTTCCGCAACGTCATGTACGGCGAGATCAAGAACCCGGCGCTGCAGACCATCACGGATATCGACAAGCGCGAGCTGCTGATCTTCGTGCCGCTGATCGTCGGCACCATCTGGCTGGGCCTCTATCCCAACGCCGTCCTCGACTACACCGGGCCGACCGTTGAGGCCCTGACGACCGCCTATCGCGCAGCCATCGGCGGGTGAGAGCATAATGACTGATCTGTCTTCCGCCCTTCAACTCGCCGCCCCGGAGCTGACCCTTGCGGTCGGCGGGTTGGTGCTGCTCATGCTCGGCGCCTTCACCGGCGAGAAGTCGACGCGCCTGATTTCGGGCCTGTCGATCCTGCTGCTGGCCGCCGCCTCGGTGCTAGCTGCGGTCGGTCCGCTGGGCACGGCCTTCAACGGCGCCTATGTGGCCGATCCTCTGGCCGTCTATGGCAAGGTCGCCATCTTCCTGTCGGCAGCGGTCGCCATCGTCCTGGGTGACGGCTGGATCCACCGCAACGGCATCGCCAAGTTCGAATACCCCGTCCTGATCGTGCTGGCCTCGGTCGGCATGTCGATGATGGCCTCGTCAGGCGACCTGATCTCGCTCTACATCGGCATCGAGATGCACTCGCTGGCCCTCTACGTCCTGGCCGCCTATCACCGCGACAATCTGAAGGCCTCGGAAGCCGGCCTGAAGTATTTCGTCCTGGGCGCCCTGTCGTCGGGCCTGCTGCTCTACGGCGCCAGCCTGATCTACGGCTTCGCCGGTTCGATGCGCTTCGTCGACATCGCCGCCTTCGCCACCGCCAACCCGGGCCCGGGCCTGATCTTCGGTCTGGTCTTCCTGATCTGCGGTCTGGCGTTCAAGGTTTCGGCCGCACCGTTCCACATGTGGACGCCCGACGTCTATGAGGGCGCCCCGACCCCGGTCGTGGCCCTGTTCGCCACGGCGCCCAAGATCGCGGCCATGGTGCTGATCATCCGCGTCCTAGTCGAAGGCTTCGGCGTGGCGCACGGTCAGTGGGCCCAGGTCATCATCCTGATCTCGCTGATCAGCTTCGCTGTCGGCTCGTTCGGCGGTCTGATGCAAAAGGACATCCAGCGCCTGCTGGCCTATTCCTCGATCATCAACATCGGCTACGCCCTGCTGGGCGTGGCGGCGGGCACCGAGGCGGGCGTTCAGGCCACGCTGATGTTCATGACCCTCTATGTCATGGACCAGTTCGGCTTCTTCGCTGTCCTGCTGTCGCTGAGCCGCAATGGGCGTCCGATCCGCAAGATCGCCGACCTGGCCGGTCTGAAGAAGGATCGTCCGCTGACGGCGGTGGCCCTGACCATCCTGTCGCTATCGGCGGTCGGCATCCCGCCCATGTCGGGCTTCTGGGGCAAGTTCTTCGTCTTCGGTGCCGCTGCCGACGCGGGCTACTGGATGGCCGGCGCTGCCGGTCTGGTCGCCTCGGTCGTGGCCGGCTTCTACTACCTGCGCATCATCAAGGTGATGTGGTTCGATACGCCGGAGTTCGACGTGACGACCGACAAGTCGCCGCTGGAAGCCAAGTGGGTCGCCCTCGCGGCCGCCGCCTTCTGCTTCCCGCTGGTGATCGTCGCCCTGACCTGGCTGGAGCCGCTGACCCGCGCTGCCGCCTCGGGCGTCGGCGTCGGGTAAGGGCGCTTGGCCGCCCCGGTCCTGATCCTCGACGAAACTGACTCCACCAACGCCGAGGCGCGACGCCGCGCCGAGGCGGGTGAGGTCGGGCCGCTGTGGATCACGGCGCGGCGCCAGAGCGCCGGTCGCGGCCGTCGCGGTCGCAAGTGGGAGAGCGAGGGCGGCAATCTCTTCTCCAGCCTGCTGCTGCTGACGCGAAAATCCCCCGCTGAGGCGGCGCAGTTGACCTTTGCCGCCTCCCTGGCCGTGGCGGACTTGCTGGATCGCTATGTCCCGCCGGCTCTGGTCAGGATCAAATGGCCCAATGACGTGTTGCTGGACGGTCGCAAGACCTCGGGCATCCTGATCGAGTCGGGGCCTGCGCCGACAGGCGGCCTGTGGCTGGCGGTCGGCATCGGCGTGAATCTGAGCCAGACGCCGGGCGACACCGAGCGACCCGCCACCTGCATCGCCGAGCATCTGGGGCAGGGGATCGCCTTGGCCCCGACCGTCGATGAGGCGGCTAAGGCCCTGGCCGAGACCTTCGGCGTCTGGCTGGACCGCTGGACCACCCTGGGCTTCCAGCCCATTCTCGACGCCTGGATCGCGCGGACCCCTGGTCTGCACGGCCCCTGCACGGCGCGGCTGACCAACGAGACCCTGACCGGCACAGCCGACGGGGTCGAGGCCGACGGCTCCCTGCGCCTGAAACTGCTGGACGGATCGCTGCGGGTGATCTCCGCTGGCGACGTCTTTTTCGGAGAGGCCGCCTGATGCTGCTGGCGATCGAGCAAGGCAACACCAACACCCTGTTCGCCGTCCACGACGGCACAGAATGGATCGCCCAGTGGCGCACGGCCACCGACGCGATGCGCACGGCGGACGAATACGCCGTCTGGCTGCACCAGCTGTTCGAGATGCGCGGCCAGAAGCTGGGCAGCGGCCTGACCATGAAGGACCTGGACGGCTGCATCATCTCCAGCGTGGTGCCGCAGTCGATCTTCAACCTGCGCAACCTGGCGCGCCGCTATATCGCGGTTGAACCTCTTGTGATTGGCGAGAACGTCAACCTCGGCATCGAAGTGCGCATTCCCAAGCCCAGCGAGGCCGGGGCCGACCGACTGGTCAACGCCATCGGTGCCCTTCAAATGTATGAGGGCGACCTGCTGCTGATCGACAGCGGCACGGCCACGACCTTTGACGTGGTGTCCGGCGGCGCCGAGCGGGGGCAGGGGGCTTTCGAGGGCGGGCTGATCGCCCCGGGCATCAACCTGTCGCTGCAGGCCCTGCACGAAGCGGCGGCCAAGCTGCCTCGTATCGCCATTCAACGCCCCGATGTCGTCATCGGGCGCGACACCGTCACCTCCATGCAATCGGGCGTCTTCTGGGGCTATATCGCCCTGATCGAAGGCCTGGTGGACCGCATCAAGACCGAGTGGGGCAAGCCCATGACGGTCGTCGGCACCGGCGGCGTCGCCTCGCTGTTTGAGGGCTCCACACAATCAATCGACCGGTTCGATCCGGACCTGACTATCCGCGGCCTACTCGAAATCTGGCGGCGGAATACCCACCTCTAGGGACGCATGACAAAGAAAACTCAAAACGATGAACTCGTCTTCCTGCCGCTGGGCGGCTCGAACGAGATCGGCATGAACCTCAACGCCTATGGCTTCGGCCCGGCGCACGACCGCAAGTGGATTCTGGTCGACGTCGGCGTGACCTTCGGCGACCCGTCCACGCCCGGCGTGGACGTGATCGTGCCCGATCCGTCCTTCCTGGAAGGCGAGAACATCCTGGGTATCGTGCTGACGCACGCCCACGAAGACCACATCGGCGCCCTGGGCTGGCTGTGGCCGCGCCTGCAGGCGCCGCTCTATGCGACGCCCTTCACCGCCTATCTGATCCGCGAGAAGCTGCGCGACGCCAATCTTCTGGATCAGGTCGAGCTGAACGAAATTCCGTTGGGCGGCGACCTGAACCTGGGTCCGTTCGACGTGACCTTCGTCACCATCACCCACTCGATCGCCGAGCCGAACGGTCTGGCCATCAAGACCCCGCTGGGCACCGTCCTGCACACCGGCGACTGGAAGATCGACAATGATCCGGTCGTGGGCGAGCGCACCGACGTCGAGACGATCAAGCGCCTCGGCGACGAAGGCGTGCTGGCCATGGTCTGCGACAGCACCAACGTCTTCGTGGACGGCGTGGCCGGTTCCGAAGGCGACGTGAAGGTGGCTATGGCCGACCTGATCAAGGACCTGAAGGGCCGCGTCGCCGTGGGCTGCTTTGCCTCCAACGTCGCGCGCATGGACAGCGTCATCCGCGCCGCCGAGGCTGCTGGCCGCCGCGTGGCCCTGGCCGGTCGTTCGATGCACCGCATCAGCGCCGCCGCCAAGTCGGTCGGGATGCTGAGCGACGTCAAACCCTTCCTGAGTGAGCAGGAGGCCCGCGTCTGGCCCGCCGACGAGATCCTGTATCTGTGCACCGGCAGCCAGGGCGAGGTCCGCGCGGCCCTGTCGCGCGTGGCCGAAGGCACCCACCCCTTCATCAAGCTGGGCAAGGGCGACCACTGCATCTTCTCGTCGCGCGTCATTCCGGGCAACGAGCTGTCGATCGGCCGCCTGCAGGACAAGATGGCCGACCGGGGCGTGCGCCTCTACACCGAGAAGGACCATCCGGGCATCCACGTCTCGGGCCACCCGTGCCGTGACGAACTGCGCGAGATGTACAGCTGGGCCCGTCCGCAGATCGCGGTGCCGACCCACGGCATGCGCCGTCACCTCATGGAACACGCCAACCTGGCCAAGGACATGCAGGTCCCGGAAACCGTGACGCCGCGCAATGGCGACATGGTGCGTCTGGCCCCTGGACCCGCGGCCATCATCGACGAAGTGCCCTCGGGCCGTCTGTTCGTCGATGGCGGGATGCTGGTCGAAGAGGCGGGCGAGGCCCTGCGCGAGCGCCGTCACGCCGCCTCCAACGGCGTGCTGGTCGTCAGCTTCGCTATGGACAAGCGCGGCAAGATCGTCAGCGACATCGACGTGCGCGGCATCGGCTTGCCGGGCGATGAGGACCGTCCGCTGGGCGACATCCTCGACGATCTGGCCGAGCGCGCCGAACAGGCGGTTCGCAAGTTGAAGGGCGAGGCTCTGGACGATGAGCTGGTGGTCGAACAGGCCGTCAGCCGCGTGCTGAAGAAGGCCAGCCAGCAGATCTGGGATCGCCGTCCCATCGTCGAAACCGTCATCCTGCGCCTCTAATGACGGACCGGCTGTATCTGCTGAACGCCGACTGGTTCGACGATCAAGGCGGGCCCTGGTACTGCCCGCCCGGCGCTCGCATCGAGGGCGTACTGGGCCTCTATCCGCGTCTGCGCGAGCAGGTCCAGGTCACGCACCTGGACCACCCCCGCCCGCGCGCGGCCGTGGTGGCCGAGGTGGGGGAGGCCAACCAGAGCTGCCCCCTGCTGGTGCTGGACGGCGAGTTCGACTGGCCCGACGCCCAGGTCAGCGAGGAGACGGGCGCCCGCTTCCTGCAGGACGACGACATTCTGCCCTACTGGGCGGCCCGCTACGGCATCGGCCGCCCGCACCCGTAGGCGGAAAATCATACGAACTTCCTTCCCCCTCGAGGGGGAAGGGCCGGGGATAGGGGTGTGTGCGCCGAGGTCGAAGGCGTAGCGTTTGAGGCTAGACCGTCTGCGTCTCCTGCGTCGAACCGGCAAAGGCAGCGACTTCACCCCCACCCAACCCTCCCCCCTCGAGGGGGAGGGCTATTTGTTAGGCATCACCCGCCCAGCGTGACCTTGCGATAATTGTCCTTGTCCAGCGCACCAATCTCGACCGAGATCTGCGCCGGGCCGGCATAGGGCTTCACTCCCGCCAGCAGGGCCGCCTGAACCGCCTCGCCCAGGGCCGTCTTCTGCTCTTGTGTGCGCCCGGTCAGGATGCGCAGGTCGCAATGGACCATGGCTTGGGTCGGGTCGCCGTCGGCGATGATCAGGTCGTCGCAGCGCACGATGCGAGTCTTGCACGCTTTCGTCGTGGCGCCGACTACGTCCACGCACAGTTGATGGATCTCCAGCGCCAGGGCGCGCCAATCTGTCCCGTCGAAATGGGGGGAGTGTTCCAGGGTGATCTGTGGCATGAGGGCGTCCTTGTTTCGCGCCCTTCCTTAGCCCGCTGACGACGCGGACGGAATGAAAAGGGCGCACGAACTGATGGATGGAATGCCCCGATGCCTCTTGGCCCCTTTACCCTGGTGGCGCTGTATCTGACCTCGTGGTGGATCGTGCTGTTCACGATCCTGCCGCTGGGTTCGTCGAAGCAGGCCGAGACGCCGCCGACCGACGGCAGCCAGTGGGGCGCCCCTGCCAATCCCCAGTTGAAGAAGAAATTCATCACCACGACCTGGGTGTCGGCCATCGTCTGGGCCGTCATCGTCTTCATCGTCTGGTCGGGGTGGATGCCTCTGCCCGACTTCAGCCGCGGTCCTGCGCTCTAGCTTTCGCCCCATTCGCCCGGTTAACCTCGGGCCAGACTGATTTTGCAGAGATTCTCCCATGCGCCTGTCGCGCTACTTCCTGCCGACCCTCAAAGAAGCCCCTTCCGACGCCCAGATCGTGTCGCACCAGCTGATGCTGCGCGCCGGCATGATCAAACAGGAGGCCGCCGGCATCTACGCCTGGCTGCCGCTGGGCCTGCGCGTGCTGCGCAAGATCGAAGGCATCGTTCGTGAGGAGCAGGTCAAGGCCGGCGCCGTGGAACTGTTGATGCCGACGCTTCAACTGGCCGACCTGTGGCGTGAGAGCGGCCGCTACGACGCCTATGGCCCGGAGATGCTGCGCATCACCGACCGCCATGAGCGCGAGCTGCTGTACGGACCGACCAACGAGGAAATGGTCACCGACATCTTCCGAGCCTATGTGAAGAGCTACAAGGCTCTGCCGCTGAACCTCTTCCACATCCAGTGGAAGTTCCGCGACGAGCGCCGCCCGCGCTTCGGCGTCATGCGCGGCCGCGAGTTCCTGATGAAGGACGCCTATTCCTTCGATCTGGACGAGGCCTCGGCCCGCATCGCCTACAAGCGGATGTTCGCCGCCTACCTGAACACCTTCTCGCGTCTGGGCCTGAAGGCCGTGCCGATGCGCGCCGACACTGGCCCGATCGGCGGCGACCTGAGCCACGAGTTCATCGTTCTGGCCGAGACCGGCGAGAGCGAGGTCTTCTGCGACCGCAAGCTGGTCGAGATGGACGCGCCCGGCCACAACCTCAGCGTCGAGCAACTGGAAGGCGTGTTCAACGAGCGCACCGCCCTCTACGCCGCGACCGAGGAAATGCACGACGCGGCCCAGTTCGAGACCCAGACCGCCGAGGGCGACCGCCTGTCGGCGCGCGGCATCGAGGTCGGCCACATCTTCTACTTCGGCACGAAGTACTCGGCCCCGATGAAGGCCAAGGTCGCCGGGCCGGACGGTCAGGACACCGAGGTCCACATGGGCAGCTACGGCGTCGGCGTGTCGCGTCTGATGGGCGCCATCATCGAGGCCAGCCACGACGCCGGCGGCGTCATCTGGCCGGACTCGGTCGCCCCGTTCGACGTGGTGGTCATCAACCTGCGCGCCAGCGACGACGCCGTCTCGGCCGCCTGTGAAGAGGCCGTGGCCAAGCTGGAAGCCCTGGGCAAGGACGTCCTCTACGACGACACCGACGAGCGTCCGGGCGGCAAGTTCGCCACCGCCGACCTGATCGGCGTGCCGTGGCAACTGACCATCGGTCCCAAGGGCCTGGCCGACGGCGTGGTCGAACTGAAGCGCCGCGCCACCGGCGAGAAGCAAACCCTGTCGCTGGACGCCGCCCTGGAGCTGCTGACGAAATGACCGACGCCGCGACGGCCTCCGCGCCGCCCGCCGTGAAACCGGCCGGTCCCTTCTCCGCCTGGGAGATCGGACTGGCCCTTCGCTACCTTCGCGCCAAGCGCAAGGAGGGCGGGGTCGCTCTGATCGCGATCATCAGCTTCGTCGGCATCATGCTGGCTGTGGCGGTGCTGATCAGCGTGATGAGCATCATGGCCGGCTTCCGCAGCGAACTGCTGGGGCGGATGCTGTCGTTCAACGGGCATATGTATGTCCAGGGGCCCGTGCTGACCTCGCCTGACCGCGACGCGGCGGTGAAGCGGATCAGCGACGTGCCGGGCGTGGTCTCGGTGACGCCATTGACGGAATCCCCCGCCATGTTCCGCGCCGGCGGCCAGATGACCGGCGGCATCGTGCGTGGCGTGCGGCCTCAGGACCTGGCCTCGACCAAGTTCGTTTATGACAGCCTGACGCCCGAGATGCGGGAAAGCTTCGGGCGCGGTCAGTACGGCGGCGACGACATCCTGATCGGCAAGGCTCTGGCCGACCAGATGGGCCTCAGCGTCGGCAGCGCCATCTCCATCTATTCCCCGACCGGCGCCGACAGCGCCTTCGGCAACCTCGGCGGTCTGGAAAAGACCTACCGCGTCGGCGGCATCTTCAGCTCCGGCACCGCAGACTACGACCGAGCCTTTATCTTCATGCCGCTGGAACAGGCCCAGCTCTTCTTCGGCAAGGAGGGCGTCTGGGACGTGATCGAGATGAAGGTCGCCGAGCCCGATCAGGTCGAAACCCTGCTGACGCCGGTGCAGCAGGCCGCCGGGCCGGGCAGCATCGTCACCGACTGGCGCGTCCGTCTGGCCGCCTTCTGGGGTGCGCTGAAAGTCGAGCGCGTGGCCATGAGCATCATCCTGGGTCTGGTCGTCGCCATCGCCGCCATGAACATCATTTCCGGCATCGTCATGCTGGTGAAGAACAAGACCCGCGACATCGCCATCCTGCGCACCGTGGGGGCCAGCCCCTCGTCGATCCTGCGCATCTTCTTCGTCTCGGGCGCGGCCATCGGCATCGGCGGCACCATCGCCGGTCTGGTGCTGGGCCTGCTGTTCTGCCTCAACATCGGCACGATCCAGCACTTCCTCGAAGGCTTGCTGGGGGTCCAGCTGTTCAACGCGGACGTCTATATGCTGGACGCCATCCCGGCCCTGGTCGATCCGTGGGACGTGACCTGGGTGGCGGTCTTCTCCTTCTTCATGAGCTGCCTCGCCAGCCTGCCGCCGTCGTGGAACGCGTCGCGGATCGACCCGGTGGAGGCCCTGCGCTTTGAATAGTCCGCTGAACAAGACGCCGACGCTCAGCCTGCGCGGCATCACCCGCACCTATCCGACTGCTTCCGGCGGGCTGACGGTGCTGAAGGGCGTTGATCTGGACGTCATGCCGGGCGAGGTCGTCGGCCTGATCGGGCCGTCCGGTTCGGGCAAGTCGAGCCTGCTGCACGCGGCCGGTCTGCTGGAACGGCCGACCAACGGTCAGGTCATGATCGACGGCGAGGACGTCGGCGGTCTGGACGAGCGGGCGCGCACGCGCCTACGCCTGTCGCGGATCGGTTTCGTCTATCAATTCCATCACCTGCTGCCGGAATTTGATGCACGCGATAATGTCGCCCTGCCGATGCGCATCGCCGGTCACTCCGAGGCTGAGGCGCGTCGCCGGGCCGAGGCCCTGCTGACCAGCCTGGGTCTGGGCGAGCGCTTCACCCACCAGCCTGCGCAACTGTCGGGCGGCGAGCAGCAGCGCGTCGCCATCGCCCGCTCGCTGGCCAATAGCCCGCGCCTGCTGCTGGCGGACGAGCCGACCGGCAACCTGGACCCCGCCAACAGCCATGCGGTGTTCGAGGCCCTGCGCGCACTGGCCAAGACCACGGGCGTCGCCGCCCTGATCGCCACCCACAACATGGAGCTGGCCGGCCATATGGACCGCGTCTTCGCCCTGAAGGATGGTCATCTGGAAGAACGCGCCGCTGAGGCCCAGACCTACTAGGCCGACTGGATCAGGCGACAGCCTCGGCGCGGTTTTTGATCACGCCGAGGACGTTGCGGTGGAAGTCGCCGAGGAAGACGCCGCCCCACCAGGCTGCGTAGCCATTCATCGGCGTGCGGATCCAGTAGCGGGTGGTCAGGATCAGGTCAGAACCGCCGTCCGCCGTCGCCTCGATCCGATAGCGGCCTTCCTCCAGTCGCAGGTAGGCGCTGTCGACCGTCAGGTGCTCGTCGAGGATCAGGCGCGACGCGTCTGGCCCGACATGGAAGGTCCAGGCGAGGGCGCGCTCGGGCGACCATTCAGTGATGTGCTCCTCGAAGTTCACGCCTCGCGCCCATTGCAGATGGCGAACAGCGCCGACGCCGCTGCCCTCCATCCGGGCATCCTGAGGCCGGGGTATGCCGACCAGGTCATGGCTGAAATTCCAGCGGTGCTCGCCGTCCTTGATGGCGCGGATGTCGGTCAGGTTTTTCCAGACGACATCAGGCGCGGCGTCGATGTGAATGCGGCTGACGACCTCGCGGGTCTGGGCTGGCGGCGGGCGATCCGCCTCAACCGGAACGCCGACTAGCGGCAGGGCCAGCAGGCCGAGACAGGCTATGCGACCCGGGCGGCTCTTCATGACGCTTCCCGCGATCACGCCGCCCAAAATGCCGGAGCCGTAGAAAATCGGCGCAGCCATCACCAGGCAGACCGAACCTTCGCGCAGGACCACGCCGGCGCAGACCAACATGACCGTAACGGTCAGGGCTGAAATGCCGGCGTGAGAGCCGCTACCCTTGATCCGCTTTGGGTCCGACACGGCGACGGCGAGGATGCAGGCCGCGATCGGCGCTCCCAGCAGGAAGCCCACCAGCAGCATCCCTGAATCGGGCGCATTCAGTCGGGTCCAGCCATAGATGCCCAGCGCGTAGAATAGACCGCAGACGATGGCGACCATGAAGCCGCGATAGGCGGGCGCCTCCTTCGGCGGAATGGGCAGGGGGCTCAGGCCGGGACGATCAGCAGTCATGACCCGACCATGACCAGCTTTGTCGTTCACCGCCAGACGGCATGACGGCGGTCAGTGGGATCAGCCCACGGCGGCGGCGCCCCACAGGATGCGCAGTCGCGCGCTGCGGCCGCAACCGATGCGGTAGGCTTCGTACTGGGCCGGGTGTCGGCGGGCGAAGTCCTGATGTTCGGCAGCGGCGGGCCAGAAGCGCATGGCCGGATAGACCGGCGTGGTGAAACTCGAGCCCTTGGCGCCCAGCGCGGCCTGCGCCGCCGTGCGGGACGCCTGCGCCGTCGCCGTCTGGGCCTCGGTGGCATAGACCGCCGTGACGTAGGACGGCCCCTGATCGCAGACCTGTCCGGTCTGGTCAGTCGGGTCGATGGTGCGCCAGTAGCGGTCGACCAGGGTGCGATAGCTGACGACGGCCGGATCAAACGTCACCTGCACCGCCTCGCGATAGCCGGTCCCGCCGCGCACCACCTGCTCATAGGTCGGGTTGGGCCGCATGCCGCCGACAAAGCCGGACACCGCCGAGCGCACGCCGGGCAGGCCGTCAAAGGCCTTTTCCTCGGTCCAGAAGCAGCCGCCGGCGAAGATGGCGGTCTGATAGCCGGGGGGAGGCGGCTCCAGCGGTGCGGCGGGGGCTTCGGCAGGCGAACAGGCGGCGGTCAGGGCGACCGCGATCAGGGGCAGAATGCGCAACGACATGGGACGCTCCCTCTATGTCTGCATCATAGGCTCAACGTGGGAATGCGGATGCCGATACGCCATGGGAACATTCGCGTTCCGGTCGCTTGCAATGAGAACAAAGCAAGAATATAGAACATTTCAGGAACAACGGAGCTGGGGATAAGCTGATGTCGCGTTGGGTGAGGGATATGCTGTCGCTTGCGTCGTGCGGCGGCTTCGTCTGGATGATCTGGCAGGCGTCTTTCCTGGTGACGTGATCGCCGCATCGACTCCCTGCATGATCACAATCCCGCCGCGCCGCGGTTGGATATGAGAGGTCCCGGCGTCCGGGATCAGCGGAGTTTGTGTTGGCGGAAACCGTGAACAGCCAGGGATTTGTCCATCTGCGGGTCCGCAGCGCCTATTCCCTGCTGGAAGGGGCGATCAAGGCCGGCAAGATCGGCAAGATGGCCGCTGACGCTGGAATGCCGGCGGTTGGGGTCGCTGACCGCGCCAACCTGTTCGGCGCGCTGGAGTTTAGCCAGAACACCAAGGACGCGGGTGTTCAGCCCATCGTGGCCTGCGCCCTGCCGGTCGTGGGCATCGGCGGTCAGGTCGCCGAACGCTGGGCCAAGACTCCGACCGTGGTGCTGCTGGTCCAGAACGAGCAGGGCTGGCTCAACCTCTGCGCTCTGTCGTCCGCCGCCTATCTCGACGCGGGTGAGATGTCCGAGCCCGGCGTGCCCTGGTCGCAGGTTGTGGATAAGTCCGAGGGCCTGATCCTGCTCTCGGGCGGCCCCGACGGCCCCGTCGACCCCCTGTTCGTTCAGAACAAGCGCGCTGATGCGCTATCTTCTCTCGCTGAAATGAAACGCGTCTTCGGCGACCGTTTCTACGTGGAGTTGCAGCGTCACGGCCTGCCGCAGGAGCCGGTGGCCGAAGCGGGGCTGGTCGAATGGGCCTACGCCAACGACGTGCCCCTGGTCGCCACCAATGACGTCTATTACGCCAAGGCGGCGCAGGCGAAGTCCCACGACGCCCTTCTTTGCATCTCCGACGGCGCCTTCACCGGCCAGGAAGACCGACGCCGCATCACCGGCGAGCACTGGTTCAAGACCGCGGCCGCCATGCGCGAGCTCTTCTCGGACCTGCCCGAGGCCTGCGACAACACCATCGACATCGCCCGCCGCTGCGCCTTCCTGGTGCCGACGCGGGCGCCCATCCTGCCGCGTTTCGACACGGGCGCCGGCCGCTCCGAACCCGACGAACTGGCGCACCAGGCGCGCGAAGGGCTGAAGGCCCGCCTACAACAGGTCACGCCCGCCGCGCCCGAGGAGGAATACTGGACCCGCCTTGAATGGGAGGTGGGGATCATCCAGCAGATGGGCTTCCCCGGCTACTTCCTGATCGTGGCCGACTTCATCAAGTGGGCCAAGCTGCACGGCATCCCGGTGGGACCGGGGCGGGGGTCCGGCGCCGGTTCGCTGGTGGCCTGGTCGCTGACCATCACCGATCTGGACCCCTTGCGGTTCGGCCTGCTGTTCGAGCGATTCCTGAACCCCGAACGCGTCTCCATGCCCGACTTCGACATCGACTTCTGCCAAGAGCGGCGGGAAGAGGTGATCGACTATGTGCAGGACCACTACGGCAAGGACCGGGTGGCCCAGATCATCACCTTCGGCACCCTGCAGGCGCGGGCCGTGCTGCGCGACGTCGGGCGGGTGCTGCAGATGCCGCTGGGCCAGGTGGATCGGCTCTGCAAGATGGTGCCGAACAATCCGGCGAACCCGGTCACTCTGGCGCAGGCCATCGACCTGGAGCCGCGCCTGAAGGAGGCGCGCGACGCCGAGCCTGCGGTCAAGACCTTGCTGGAGACGGCGCTGGAGTTGGAGGGGCTGTACCGCAACGCCTCGACCCACGCGGCTGGCATCGTGATCGGCGACCGTCCGCTGACCGAGCTGGTGCCTCTGTATCAGGACCCGCGGTCGACCATCCCGGCCAGCCAGTTCAACATGAAGTGGGTCGAACCGGCGGGGCTGGTGAAGTTCGACTTCCTGGGTCTGAAGACCCTGACGGTGCTGGACCGCGCGCGAGAGTATCTGGAACGGCGCGGCGCGGCGGTGGAATGGAACCTGCTGCCGCTGGACGACGCGAAAACCTATGAGCTGATGGCTTCGGGCCAGACGGTCGGTGTGTTCCAACTGGAATCCCAGGGGATGCGCGACACCCTGCGCAAGATGCGCTGCGGGTCGATTGAAGAAATCACCGCCCTGATCTCTCTGTATCGGCCCGGCCCGATGGAGATGATCGACACCTATATCGACCGGAAATTCGGCCGGGCCGAGGTGGACTATCTGCACCCCTCGCTGACCGAGGTCCTGACCGAGACCTACGGCGTCATCATCTATCAGGAACAGGTGATGAAGATCGCCCAGGTCCTGGCGGGTTACAGCCTGGGTGAAGCCGACCTTCTGCGCCGGGCCATGGGCAAGAAGAAGAAGGAGGAGATGGATTTCCAGCGCCTCCGTTTCGTTAAGGGCGCGTCCGAGAGGTCGGTGCCGGAGGCCCAGTCGGGCTCCATCTTCGATCTGGTGGCCAAGTTCGCGGGCTACGGCTTCAACAAGTCGCACGCCGCCGCCTATGCGCTGATCTCATTCCAGACGGGCTGGCTGAAGGCCAATCATCCGGTCGAGTTCTTCGCCGCATCGATGAGTCTGGACCTGTCGAACACCGACAAGCTGGCGGTCTTCTATCAGGACTGCCGTCGCTTCGAGGTGCCGGTTCTGGCCCCCGACATCAACCGGTCCTCGGCCGACTTCGACGTGCTGTGGAAGGACGGGCAGGGCAGCGTCCTCTATGCTCTGGGCGCCATTCGCAACGTCGGCCTGGAGGCGATGAAGCACGTCGTCGAGGTGCGCGAGGCGGGCGGGCCGTTCGCTGACATCTTCGACTTCCTGGAAAGGGTCGATCCCAAGGCGGTCAACAAGCGGGCGCTGGAAGGCCTGGCCAAGGCCGGGGCGTTTGACAGCCTGAATCTCAACCGTCGCCAGTTGTTCGAGCAAGCAGACACCCTGATCGCCTATTGCCAGAGTGTGGCCGCCGAGCGCGCTTCGTCCCAGGTGAGCCTGTTCGGCGCGGATCAGGCCGGAGCCGCGCGGCCGCGCCTGCGTAGCGTCGAGCCCTGGGCCGGGCCGGACAAGCTGGATCAGGAACTCTCTGCGGTCGGCTTCTATCTGTCGGGCCACCCGCTGGAGGATTTGACACCGGCGTTGAAGCGCAAGCGCGTGACCTTCGTGGCCGAGGCTCAGGGTCTGGCCGAGGCCGGGCACGAAGCCTTCATGATGGCGGGCGTCGTGCGTCGCCGTCAGGAGCGGGCCAGCGCCAAGAGCGGTGAGAAGTTCGCCTTCGTCACCTTCTCGGATCCGACGGGCGAGTTCGAATGCCTGTTCCCGCCGGAACAACTGCGCCGCTGTCGCGATATTCTTGAGGTCGGGACCTCGGTCCTGGTCAAGGTGCGGGCCAAGTCGGCGGACGGCGAGGTGCGTTTCTTCGGCGACGACGCCAGCCAGATGGACACCTTGCTCGACGACACCCAGATCGGACTGCGCGTCGTGCTGTCGGCTCAGTCGGCGGACGCTGAGGCCCTGAAGGCGCGGCTGGATCGGGCGCGGGCCCAGGGGAAGGGCGGCGAAGTCTGGCTGCAGGCCACGCTGGGCGGGCGCACCGAGATCGAAATCAAGCTGCCGGGCCGTTATCGGCTGGACGCCGCCTTGCGCGGGGCGCTGAAATCGGCGCCCGGCGTGGTCATTCTGGAGGACGCCTGATGGGTGAGGATCAGATCATGCGGAACGCGCGTGGGACCTTTGATGTCGTCATCACCCCGGTCCAGCCAGGGGAGGGCGCGGCGCCGGACGCCCCGGGGCGAATGCTGCTGGCCAAGACCTTTCATGGCGATCTGACCGGAACCGGCGCAGGTGAAATGCTGGGCGTCATGGGCGCGGATCGATCGGGCGCCTATGTCGCTCTGGACCGTGTGCACGGCGTCATCGACGGACGCGAAGGTGCCTTCACTCTTGTGCATCGCGGCCTGATGGATCGTGGGGCGCAGGAACTGCTGATCACCATCGTGCCGGGATCGGGGGCGGAGGGGCTGGCCGGGATCGCCGGGGTGTTTCACCTGACCGTTGAAGACGGCGTTCATCGCTATGACCTGGAATACAGCCTGCCGACATCCTGACGGAGAGGACCGACCATGAGCGTGCACAAGGGTTCCTGCCACTGCGGCGCGGTGGCCTATGAGGTCGAGGTTGGGCTGGAGGGTCTGATCGAGTGCAATTGTTCGCACTGCTACCGTAAGGGCTTCGTCCTGGCTTTCGCGCCGCGCGCGGCGTTCCGGCTGACGGCAGGCGAGGAAGCGACGACCTCCTACTTCTTCAACCACCACAAGATCGACCATCGCTTCTGCAAGACCTGCGGCGTTCAGCCCTTCGGCTACGGCGTCGCGCCCGACGGGTCCGAGGTGGCGGCGATCAATGTGCGGACGCTGACCGATGTGGAGCCCTGGGCCTGGACGGCCAAACGGGTGGACGGGCGCAGCTTCTGATCAGTTCGGCGCAGGCCGGAACTGCTCACGGGGCGCGCCATCGACGGCGTACAGTTTCTCGATCGGGATTTTGACGAGAAGGCCGGTGCGCGGCAGGCGCAGATCATAGATAGCCCCCAAAAGTCCCGCCATCGGTTGACCGACGACGTGCGCCCCTTGTGCGTGCAGACCGATGGCCAGGCCTTCGCCCGTGCTGCCGGTCCATCGGCCGACCTGGACTTTGATCGGACCATGGTGGCGCTTGCCGGGGCGAGCCATGACCTGCTCGACCCAGCGGCGCTCGATCCCGGTTTCGCGCGCTTCGGCGGGCAGGGCGTGGATCTGGTAGGCGGCGGGGGCGTCGACGAACCAGCCCATGATCGCGCGGGCGACCACGGTGTTGCCGCCGCTCGGCGTTTCGGTCAGGTCGATGACGACAGCCTGGCCTTCGCGAGCCGTCGCCATGGCGGCGTCAAAGGCGGCGATAGTCGCCCGGTCGCCCAGGGCGTCATTGATCCGGATGACGAGAGCGCCGTCTTGAACGCGGCTTTCAACTCCGGGGCGATCACGCTGCATCGCGTAGAGGCTGGGCAGGTTCAGGCGTCGGGCAGAACCATCGGGGGCGGTGATCGTCAGGTCACGCTGGCGGTCCCGTCGCCCGGCGGCCAGAACGCGAGCGGCGTATCCGGCGCGGTCGCCCGTGGCGGACAGGCCGATCTCGCGCCAAAAGGCGGCGACAGCCTCGGTCGTCGTCAGGTCTCCCACTGCGGTCAACCTGTCGCCTGGTTGAACGCCGGCGGCCTGGGCCGGAGAATCCGCGCGCACGGCCGTGATGGCCCAGGCCTGTCCTTGAGGTTCGATCCACAGATCGGAATAGCTGGGCGTCACGGCCCAACTGTCAGAGAAGGAGGAGCCGGTAATGGCGTGATGGTCGGCCAGAGCGGTCAGGGCGTGCTCGGCATATCGCAGCAGGCCGGCTTGATCGTGGACCGCCTCGGCCTCGGCTTTCAGCACATCGGTATTGGGGAAGGCGCCGCCGGGCAGCCGTTCGGCATAGGCGTATTGTTCTTCGATCAGCGCAGGCAGGGCCAGGGCGTCCTGGCGATAGTCCTCGACGGTGGGCGCGCTTGTGGTTTGGGCGGTCGCCAAGGGGGCAAGCGTCAGGAGGGCCAGGGCGGCAAGGAGGAGGGCGTGGGAGATCCGCATGGCGTCATGAGGCCGAGGATCGAAACCGCGGACAAGTTAAATCCCGATCATCTTCACGCACTTGCCTTTTTCCGACGATGCGCCTAGAGAGCCCGCGCACTTCGCACGTGGGCGTGGCGCGGTCCGGGGAGACATCCCGGCCTGCACCGTTCCGAGGGACCGTCCGGTCCTTTTACTCGCTCACGCTAGGTTTGATCGGAAAAAGGACACCACGATCATGGCACTGCCAGATTTCTCGATGCGTACGCTGCTGGAAGCCGGCGCTCACTTCGGCCACCAGACGCACCGCTGGAACCCGAAGATGGACCGCTACATCTTCGGCTCGCGCTCGAACATCCACATCATCGACCTGTCGCAGACGATGCCGCTGTTCCACCAGGCTCTGGTGGCTGTGCGTGACGTCGCCGCAAAGGGCGGCCGCGTTCTGTTCGTCGGCACCAAGCGCCAGGCCGCTGGCCCGGTGGCTGAAGCCGCCACGCGCTGCGCCCAGTACTACATGAACAACCGCTGGCTCGGCGGCACGCTGACCAACTGGCGCACCGTCTCGGGCTCGATCGCTCGCCTGCGTGAGCTGGAAACCGTTCTGGCCAACGGCGGCGAAGGCCGCGTCAAGAAAGAGCTGCTGACCCTGCAGCGCGAGAAAGACAAGCTGGAACTGTCGCTGGGCGGCATCAAGGACATGGGTTCGATCCCGGACATCATGTTCGTGATCGACACCAACAAGGAAGCGATCGCGATCCAGGAAGCTCGCAAGCTGAACATCCCGATCATCGCCATCCTGGACACCAACTCGGACCCGGACGGCATCACCTACCCGGTGCCCGGCAACGACGACGCCGCCCGCGCCATCCAGACCTACTGCGACCTGATCGCTGACGCTGTCCTGGACGGCCTGGCCGCCGGCGCTTCGGCTTCGGGCATTGACCTGGGCGCTTCGGAAGCTCCGGTTGAGCCGATGCTGCGTGAAGCGGTTGCTGCTCCGGCTGAAGCCGAAGCTGCTCCGGCCGGTACGGAAGCCGTGGCTGAAGAACTGCTCGCGACGACTGAAGAAAAGGTCGAGGGCTAAGACGCCCTCGGGGCCCGGTCGATGATCGGGCCTACGCCAAACTGACATGCGGCCGGGCTATCCATGCCCGGCCGCTCATTTGAATTTTCAGGAGAAGAACATGGCCGAGATCACTGCCGCCCTCGTGAAGGAACTTCGCGAGCGTTCGGGCGTCGGCATGATGGACTGCAAGAAGGCGCTGGTCGAAAACGACGGCAACATCGAAGCAGCAATCGACTGGCTGCGCGCCAAGGGCCTGTCCAAGGCCGCCAAGAAGGCCGACCGCGTCGCCGCTGAAGGCCTGGTCGCCGTTGCGTCGAAGGAAGACGGCAAGGGCGAAGTCGCCGCCGCCATCGAATTCAACGCTGAAACCGACTTCGTCGCTCGTAACGACCTGTTCCAGAACGCCGCCAAGTCGTTCGCCCAACTGGGTCTGGACCATCACTCGGTCGAAGCCCTGCACGGCGCTGAACTGGAAGTCGGCAAGACGGTCCAGGACGAAGTGACCAACATGATCGCCACCATCGGCGAGAACATGCAACTGCGCCGCGCCGCCCGCCTGTCGGTGTCGGAAGGCGTCGTCTCGACCTACGTCCACAACGCGGTGTCGCCGGGCGTCGGCCGCATCGGCGTGCTGGTCGCCCTGGAAGGCGAGGGCGACAAGACCGCTCTGCGCGAACTGGGCCGCAAGATCGCCATGCATGTCGCTGCGACCGCTCCGCTGTCGCTGAACACCGACGACCTGGACCCGGCCGCCATCGAGAAGGAACGCGCTGTTCTGATCGAAAAGGCCAAGGAAGAAGGCCGCCCGGAAAACATGATCGAAAAGATCGTGGAAGGTCAGATCAACAAGTTCCAGAAGGACGTGGTGCTGTCCAAGCAGCCGTTCGTCATGGACCCTGACGTGACCATCGAGCAGCTGGTCGCCAACTCGGCCAAGGAACTGGGCTCCTCGAACCTGCACCTGGCCGGCTTCGTCCGTCTGGCGCTGGGTGAAGGCGTCGAGAAGGTTGAAGGCCCCGACTTCGCGGCCGAAGTCGCCTCGATGATGGGCGGCAACTAAGATCGAAGTTTCTTCCTGAAAGGGAAGAATTTTCAAAAGGGCGCGTTCGGCTTTGATGGCCGGCGCGCCCTTCGTCTATGATGAGCCGCCGATTCACTTCGCGCGGATGCGTAACCCCTGTATCCACGGACCCAGACCCATGCCCGACGCCCCTTCCGAATTCCGATACAAGCGCGTCCTGCTCAAGGTCTCGGGCGAGGTGCTGATGGGCGATCAGTCCTACGGCATCGACATGAAGACCGTTGATGTGGTGGCGGCGGCCGTGGCCCAGGTCGCTCGTGAAGGCGTCGAGATCTGCCTGGTCATCGGCGGCGGCAACATCTTCCGAGGCCTGTCCAAGGCCGCCGAGGGCATGGATCGCGCCAACGCCGACTACATGGGCATGCTGGCCACCATCATGAACGCCCTGGCCATGCAGGGCGCGCTTGAGAAGATCGGCGTCGATACGCGGGTCCAGAGCGCCATCCCCATGGCCGCCATCGCCGAACCCTACATCCGTCGTCGCGCCATGCGTCACCTGGAAAAGGGACGGGTCGTGATCTTCGCCGCCGGCGTGGGCGCCCCCTTCTTCACGACGGATTCGGGCGCCGCCCTGCGCGCCGCCGAAATGGGTTGTGACGCCTTGCTGAAGGGCACCAGCGTGGACGGCGTTTATACCGCCGACCCGAAGAAGGACCCTTCCGCCACCCGTTATGAGACGCTGAGCTATCAGGACGTCCTGGCCAAGGACCTGCGCGTCATGGACGCCTCGGCCATTGCGTTGATGCGTGATAGCGAAATTCCGATCGTGGTCTTCTCGATCCGCGAGGAGGGCTCGTTGCGCAAGACGCTGGCGGGCGAAGGCACCTTCACCGTCATCACCAACAAGAAAGCCGCTTAAGCGGCCCTCGACTCGAACGACAGACCAAGGAAACCACCATGGCCAAGCCTGACCTCAAGACCTATCGCGATCGCATGGAGAAATCCGTCGACTCGCTGAAGGAAGATTTCGCGGGTCTGCGCACCGGTCGGGCCAACTCGGGCCTGCTCGACCCGGTTCAGGTCGAAGCCTATGGCTCGAACTCGCCGCTGAACGCCGTGGCCGCCATCAGCGTGCCTGAGCCGCGCATGATCTCGGTCAGCGTCTGGGACAAGGGCATGGTGGGTCCGGTCGAGAAGGCCATTCGCGCCGCCGGCCTTGGCCTGAACCCGATCGTCGATGGTCAGACCCTGCGCATTCCCGTGCCGCCGCTGACCGAGGAACGCCGCAAGGACCTGGTCAAGCTGGCCGGCAAATACGCCGAACAGCAGAAGATCGCCGTGCGCAACGTGCGCCGCGACGCCAATGACGACCTGAAAAAGGCCGAAAAGGCGACTGAGATCAGCCAGGACGAGCAGAAGAAGATGGAGACCGAGGTCCAGAAGGACACCGACGCCGCCATCAAGAAGATCGACGAGGCCTTGAAGGCCAAGGAAGTCGAGATCATGCAGGTCTGACGCAGTTTCGCGTCGGGAGGGAATGCGGAAATGTCGGCCGAGACCGTCGCCACGGCGCCTGAGAGGGGGCCTCGCCACGTCGCCCTGATCATGGACGGCAACGGTCGCTGGGCCGAACGTCGGGGCCTGCCGCGCGTCGTGGGGCACCGCGAGGGCGTTCAGGCGCTTCGGCGCACGATCAAGGCGGCGCCGGAGTTTGGCGTTCGTTGCCTGACCGTGTTCGGTTTTTCGACCGAAAACTGGAGCCGTCCCGCGGACGAGGTGTCGGACCTGATGGGTCTGGTGCGAGCTTTCGTCGGCAGTGATCTGAAGCGGCTGGACGCGGCAGGGGTCAGGGTTCGGGTCCTGGGGCGACGCAAGGGCTTGCCGGCGGACATCGCCGCCATCGTCGACCGCGCCGAGGCGCAGACGGCGCATAATGACCGTTTCCTGTTGCAGGTGGCCTTCAACTACGGCGGACGCGCAGATCTGGTGGATGCGGCTCAACGATTGGTCGATCGCGTGCGTGCAGGGCAGTTGACGGGCGAGATCAGCGAGGACGACCTCGGCGCCGGTCTTTCGACGGCGGGCGCCCCGCCCGTGGATCTGATCGTGCGGACTTCGGGCGAACAGCGGCTTTCCAATTTCCTGCTGTGGGAGGCCGCCTACGCCGAACTGGTGTTTCAGGACATCCTGTGGCCTGACTACGGCGCTGAGGCGCTGGGTGAAGCGATCGCACTCTATGGCGACCGCGAGCGGCGGTATGGCGGGCGCGAGGCGCTGCCCGATACTGGTGCAGTGAAAGCGGCGACCAACTGATGGCTTTGAAAATCGGCGACATCGGCTTGAGAGCAGCCTCCGCCGTGGTTCTGGCCCCGGCCGCCGTGCTGGCGACCTGGGCCGGAGGCGGCTGGTTCTGCGCCCTGGTGGTGGCGGCATGCGGCCTGCTGGCCTTTGAATGGGCGCGGATGAGCGCGCCGCGCATCTGGCGCTCTGTCGGGGCGGCGGTTGCCCTGGCCCTGATCATCGCCGTGGTCGCGGCCCACATCGGGCAGATGTCGCTGGCGTTGATTCTGCTGGTCTTTGGCGCTCTGGCGGCCGGACTTTTCGCCCGCTCGCGGGGCGGCGAGGCGCTGGATGCGGCCTATGGCGTGCTCTATCTCGGCTGGCCGTGCGTCCTGTTGATCTGGTTGCGTGACCTGAACGATGCCCAGGGCCTGTATTGGACCGTGCTGGTCTTCGCCGTGGCCTGGGCGTCCGACATCCTGGCCTATCTGGTCGGCAGCGCCGTGGGCGGCCCAAAGCTGTGGCCGCGCTTTTCGCCCAACAAGACCTGGTCCGGCTTCATCGGCGGCCTGATCGCCGGGATGATCGCCGGCGCCGCCATGGCGGGCTGGCTGGAAATGGGCCGTTTGAACATCTTCTGGGGCGGTGTCCTCGGTCTGGCGGCGGCTCTGGCCACCATGGCCGGAGACCTGTGGGAATCGGCGTTGAAGCGCCGCTTCGGGGTCAAGGATGCGGGCAACATCATTCCTGGCCACGGCGGTCTGCTGGACCGGGTGGACGGTCTGATGTTTGCGGTCGTGGTCGTGGCTGCCGGGCGCGTGATCGTCCTGATGCTGGGGCAGGGCGCATGATCGCCCGCAAAGTCAGCGTGCTGGGTTCGACCGGCTCGGTGGGGACGTCGACGCTGGACCTGATGGATCAGGCCGAAACGGCCGGTTCGGGCGCGTTTCAGGTTGAGGTTCTGACCGGTGGGAACAATATCGCGCGTCTGGCTGAGCAGGCCCGGCGCTGGCGGCCCAAGTTGGCTGTCACGGCCGACCCCGCCCGCCTGTCGGAACTGCGTGATGCGCTGGCAGGAACCGGAATCGAAGCGGCTGCCGGGCCTGAAGCCATCGTCGAGGCCGCGACGCGGCCCGTGGACTGGGTCATGGCCTCCATCGTCGGCTCGGCCGGGCTGCGCTCCGCCTGGGCCGCCGCCGGAACGGGCGCGACCCTGGCCCTGGCCAACAAGGAAAGCCTGGTCTGCTGCGGTCCGGCTCTGATCGAGCGGGTCAAGCGCAGCGGCGGCAAGCTGATCCCCGTCGACTCTGAGCATTCCGCCATCTTCCAGGTCTTCCCCGCCCAGGCGCCGGAACAGGTGGCCAAGCTGGTGCTGACGGCCTCGGGCGGGCCTTTTCGCACCCTGCCACGCGAGGCCATGGGCCGGATTACGCCGGAACAGGCGGTGGCCCACCCCAACTGGAGCATGGGCGCCAAGATCTCGGTCGACAGCGCCACCATGGCCAACAAGGGCCTGGAACTGATCGAGGCCGCCTATCTGTTCGCCATGAGCGGCGACCGGATCGACGTCGTGGTCCACCCCGAATCAATCATCCACAGCCTTGTGGAATATGTGGATGGCTCGACCCTGGCCCAGATGGGGCCGCCGGACATGAAGACGCCGATCGCCTGCGCACTGGCCTGGCCTGACCGCATGGTCTGGCCCGCGCCCAAGCTGGACCTTGCAGCGCTGGGTCGTCTGACGTTTGAAGCTCCCGATATGGCGCGGTTCCCGGCGCTGAAGCTGGCGCGGGAGGCTCTGGCGGCCGGAGGCGTGGCGCCGATTGTCTTCAATGCGGCTAACGAGGTCGCGGCCCTGGCCTTCCTTGACCGCCGGCTGGGCTTTCTCAATATTGCCGCAGTCGTCGCCGACACCTTGGAACGTGCGACGAATGCGGGGATGGATTCCGGTTCTGACGACGCCTGTGACGCGGCCCTGGCCGTGGATGCGGCGGCCCGACGGATCGCGAACGACATCATCGCCTCGCTCGCGATTGCTGCCTGAGGGCGACAGGAGACATGACTGGGATGCTAGGAGTTCTTGGGCAGGCCCTGATCTATGTCGTGCCGTTCCTGCTGGTGCTGACCCTGGTCGTCACCGTCCATGAACTGGGCCACTTTCTGACCGCGCGCGCCTTTGGCGTGAAGATGGAGCGTTTCTCCATCGGCTTCGGCCGCGCCATCTTCCAGCGCACCGACAAGCATGGCGTCGAATGGCGCCTAGGCTGGCTGCCGCTGGGCGGCTACGTCAAGTTCGCTGGTGATCTGGATGCGACCGGCGTGCCGGACAAGGTCGGACTGGATGCGCTGAAGAAAGAAGTGGTCGCCGCCCACGGCCCCGGCGCCGAGCGTGACTATCTCTATTTCAAACCTTTGTGGCAGCGCGCGCTGGTCGTGGCGGGCGGTCCGTTCGCCAACTTCGTCCTGGCCATCTTCATCTTCACCCTGCTGTTCAGCCTGGTGGGCGTCGAGCAGCGCCCCGCCAGGGTCTTGCAAGTTCAGCCTGAATCGCCAGCGGCCGCCGCGGGGTTCCTGCCTGGCGACCTGATCACCCGCGTCAACGGCAAGCTGATTTCTGACGGCGGCGAGGTCACGCGCGTCGTGGCCCTGAGCAGCGGCGATCCGGTGCAGTTCACGGTCGAGCGTGCGGGTGCTGATGTCCAGTTGACCGCAACGCCAGAGCGCCGGGTTGAGAATGATCCCATCGCCGGGCGGGTTTCGATCGGACGCATCGGTCTGGGTCTGGGCTCCAGTCGCGATGAGGTGCGCCATGTCCGTTATGGGCCGGTCGCCGCCGTGGGGCAGGGGTTCAAGGAAACCGGCGCCATTCTGAACACCACCTTCACCTATATCGGCCGCATCTTCACGGGTCGCGAATCGGGCGATCAGTTCAGTGGTCCCCTGGGCATCGCCAAGGCCTCGGGCGCTCTGACCAACGCCGCCGTGGCCGCCAATCCCGATCCGCTGGCCATGGCAGGCAATCTTCTGCTGACGCTGACTAGCTTCGCCGCCATACTTTCGGTCGGAATCGGTTTTCTTAATCTGCTGCCCGTTCCGGTTCTGGATGGGGGGCATCTGATGTTTTACGCCTATGAAGCGGTGGCGCGGCGGCCGGTGGCGGCGCGGGTTCAAGAGGCCGGCTATCGCGTCGGTCTTGCTTTGCTGGCCAGTTTAATGTTGTTCGCGACCTGGAACGACCTGCAGAAACTCAATCTCTTCAAATTCCTCGGCGGGCTCGTCTCGTGAGCCGACGCCAGCCCCCGATGGTTCCCCGAATGATTCAGAACGACAGTCGCCTCATGATCCGAACCCGTGGCCGTATTCTTGGTCCCAGCGCATTGGCGTTGGCCGTCGCCGCCGGCCTGGCCGGCCCGGCCCTGGCGCAGACGGCGCCTGCCGCATCGGCGGCCGCTCCGCAGGAGCCGCAGGTGGTCGTGACGGCTCCTGCCGAAGATCGGGCTGTCGTGAATCGGATCATGGTGCGCGGCAATCAGCGCATCGATCAGACCACGGTCCTGTCCTATCTGCCGATCCAGCCGGGCGACACCATCGACGCGGCGACGATCGACGTTGCGGTTCGTACCCTGTCACGGACGGGCCTGTTCGCGAACGTGCAACTGGGTCTTCAGCCCAATGGCGACCTGATCGTCGAGATCGCGGAAAATCCGATCATCAATCAGGTGACGTTCGAGGGTAACAAGGCGCTCGCTCAGAAGAAGCTGCAGGACGAAGTCACGATCAAGCCGCGCGGCATCTACACTCGCGCCCGCGTTCAGGAAGACGTCGGCAAGATCGTTGAACTGTACCGCCTGTCCGGCCGCATCTCGGCCACTGTGACGCCCAAGCTGGTGCAGTTGGACCAGAACCGCGTCGATGTGGTCTTCGAGATCGACGAAGGGCCGGAGACGGGCGTCGCCGCCATCACCTTCCTGGGCAATACGGCCTTCTCGGACAGCGACCTGCGCGATGTGATGGTCACCAAGGAATCCAGCTGGTGGCGGTTGTTCAGCTCGAACGACAACTACGACCCGAACCGTCTGGACTACGACCGCGAGCAACTGCGGAAATTCTATACGAACCGCGGCTATTACGATTTCCGCATCCTGTCGTCGGTGGCTGAACTGAAGCCGGACAATAGCGCCTTCGGCATGACGCTGACCCTGGACGAAGGCGACCGCTACAACTTCGGCGAGGTCAAGGTCGTCACCGAGAGCGATCGTCTGAACGCTGACTTCCTGACGCGCCTGCTGCCCATCCGTTCGGGGGATCTCTATGAGAGCGACCGGATCGAGAATGCGGTCGACACCCTGACGTTTGCGGCCGGGTCGGCCGGTTACGCCTTCGTCGAGATCAACCCGACCTATAAGGCCAACCCTGACACAGATACGATCGACGTCACCTTCAACGTGAAGGAGGGTCAGCGTGTCTATGTCGACCGGATCAACGTGGTCGGGAACACGCGGACCCTGGACACGGTGATCCGGCGCGAGCTGATGGTGGGCGAGGGCGACGCGTTCAATCGGTCGTTGGTCGAGCGCTCGCGCAACAACCTGCGGGGCCTGGGCTTCTTCAAGGACGTCAAGATCGAGGAAACGCGTGGCAGCGCGCCCGATCGGTCGGTCGTCAATGTCATGGTCGAAGAGCAACCCACCGGCGAACTGTCCGTGGGCGCGGGCTTCAGCTCGGTCGACTCCTTCGTGCTGAACCTGGGCATCACCGAGCGGAACTTCCGTGGTCGGGGCCAGAACGTGGTGGCGCGCGCCGAATGGGGCTCGCTGCGTCAACAGATCGACTTCCGTTTCACCGAGCCGAAATTCCTGGGGCGTGACCTGCGCGCCGGCTTTGACCTGTTCCATACGCGCTACGACCTGAGCGAGTATTCGTCTTACGACTATCGCTCGACCGGCGGCGGCCTGCGGCTCAGCTATCCGCTGAACGGCTACTCCTCCTTCAGCGTGCGCTACTTCCTGAAGTCCGATGAGGTCATCATCCCTTCGGGCTATTGCAATGGCACCGGCTCGTCGGCGCTCTGCGATCAAGCAGGTTCGTTCCTGAACTCGTCGGCGGGCTATACGCTGATGGTCAATCGGACGAATGATCCGGTTCGCCCGACGCGTGGCTGGTCGGCCTCCTTGCGTCAGGACTTCGCCGGCATCGGCGGCGACGTGAACTACCTGAAGACCGAGGCCGACGCCTCTTGGTACTATGGCATCACGCCGAAATGGGTGGTCAGCCTGCAGGGATCGACGGGCTATGTGTCGGGCTGGAACGGCGATCCGATCCGGATCAACGACCGCTTCTTCAAGGGCGGCAACACCTTCCGCGGCTTTGAAACCGCCGGCATGGGCGCGCGAGATCTGACCACGACCGACGCCCTCGGCGGCAACTTCTACGCCATCGGCACGGTTGAACTGACGGTGCCGAACTATCTGCCCGACGAGTACGGCATCAAGACCTCGCTGTTCGCCGATGTCGGCACCCTGGGCATGCTGGATGACCGCTATATGGTGAACTCCACCACGGGCGTGCCCGATCCGAACATCGTCGATAACCTGGCGCTTCGCGCCGCTGCGGGCCTTAGCATCCACTGGCGCTCGCCAATGGGACCGATCCGTTTCGACCTGTCCAAGGTTCTGTCCAAGGAAGACTACGACAAGACCGAGACTTTCCGCTTCTCCACTTCGACCCAGTTCTAACTGCAGCCTTCCTGTCTGCTCAAAGGTTCAAGATGAAACTGTTTGCCATTGGCGCTTTCGCCATCGCTTCGCTCGCCGCTTCGTCGGCTCTGGCCCAAGCCCAAGGCCCGGCCAACCCTGGCCCGGTGATCCCCGGCGTCTGCGTCTATTTCAACCAGCAGGCTCTGGCCCAATCGACCGTTGGTCAGGCTGTGCAGACGCGCATGGAACAACTGGCCCAGGAAGTTCAGGGCGAGATCGCCCCTTACGCCACTCAACTGCAGACCGAGTATCAGGCCCTGCAGGCCGGCGCCTCGACCATCCCGGCTGAGCAGATGAACCAGCGCCGCCAGGCCCTGCAACAGCGCGCTCAGGAAGCCCAACAACTGGAGCAGACCCGCGACGGCGAGCTGCGCTACACTCTGGCCGAGCAACGCCGGAAGATTTCGGAAGCCATCGAGCCGATCCTGGTCGCCGTCTATCAGGAAAAGGGCTGCGGCATCCTGGTCGACCGTGAGAGCGTCTTCATCATGAATCCGGCCATGGACGTCACGCCGCTGGTCATCCAGCGCCTGAACACGGCCCTGCCGACGCTTAGCTTCAACCGCATGCCGGTTCCGGCTCAGCCGCAGTCGTAAGGCGGGCCATGCCCGATCCGAGGTTCTTTCAGACCCTGTCGCCCCTGACGGTCGCCGCCCTTGCCGAACATATCGGCGGGGAGGTGGTCCGGGGCGGCGAGATCGTCATCTCGGCCGTTGCGCCCCTGTCCAGTGCGGACCGGGGCGCGATTGCGTTTATGGGCGATCGCAAATTCGCCGCCGCCTTGGCGGAAACCCAGGCGGGGTGCGTGATCGTGCCGGCTTCGGCCGTCGATCTGGCGCCGGCCGGCGTCGCCGTCATCGTCTCGGGCGAGGCCCAGGCCTCGTGGGCGCGGGCTTCGGCCCTGCTGCATCGCCCCGTCCGGTTGGAGCGCGCCATCACGGTCGCAGAGGCCGCCGAGGATGACACGGTCGTCGTCGAGCCGGGCGCCATCCTGGGCGAGGGTGTCCGTATCGGTCGCGGCAGCCGCATTGGCGCCAACACCGTGATCGGGCCAGGTGTCCAGATCGGTCGCGATTGCCTGATCAGCTCGAATGTCACTGTCGGTTTCGCTCTGTTGGGCGACCGGGTGAAGCTGTTGGCCGGGGCGCGGATCGGCGAAGCGGGCTTCGGCGCCGCCGGGTCGAAAACCGGTCCAGTCGATATTCCACAACTGGGCCGCGTCATCCTGCAGGACGGCGTCACGATCGGCGCCAATTCTTGCATCGATCGGGGCGCCTATGACGACACGGTCATTGGTGAGAACACCAAGATCGATAACCTGGTCATGATCGGCCACAACTGCGTCATCGGTCGAAACAACCTGATGGCGGCTCACACCGGCATCTCGGGCTCGGTCACCAGCGGCGACAACTGCATCTTCGGCGGCCGGGCGGGCGTGGGCGACCACATCACCATCGGCGAGGGCGCGCGTGTCGCGGCCGGCGGCGGCGTTCTGGCCAATATCCCGCCGGGCGAAATCTGGTCCGGCTATCCCGCCAAACCGCTTCGCCAATTCTTGCGCGAGACGGTGTGGCTGTCCAAACAGGCGTCCCAGAAGAAGGGCGCGAAGGAATCGAAAGAATGAGCGAAGACAACAAGATCGATTACGCCGAGGTGATGCGTCGCCTGCCGCACCGCTATCCCTTCCTGCTGGTCGACAAGGCCGAGGACTTCGTGGCGGCGACCTCCATCGTGGGCATCAAGAACGTCACCCACAATGAGCCCTTCTTCCCCGGTCACTTCCCGATCGACCCGGTCATGCCGGGCGTCCTGATCGTCGAAGCCATGGCCCAGACGGGCGCCCTGCTGATGTCCAAATCCCTGGACGTGGCGGTGGCCGATAAGGTCATCATGTTCATGTCGATCGACGGCGTGCGCTTCCGCAAACCGGCCCGCCCGGGCGACCAACTGCGCATGGAGGTCAAGGTGATCCGCGCGCGCGGCGACGCCTACAAGTTCCGAGGCGAGACCTTCATCGACGGCAAGCTGGCCGCCGAGGCCGAGTTCATGGCCATGGTCGTGACCGTGGCGGAGCCTGCCCAGTGACCATCCACCCGACCGCCGTGATCGACGCCTCGGCCCAGATCGCCGAGGACGTGGTGATCGGCCCCTGGTGCATCGTCGGTCCGGGCGTGATCCTGGCCGAGGGCGTGAAGCTGGTCAGCCATGTGGTGGTCCAGCAGGACACCAGCGTTGGCGCGCGGACGGTCATCCATCCCTTCGCCGTCATCGGCGGCGACCCGCAGCACAATGGCTACAAGGGCGAGCCGGTGCGGCTGGAGATCGGCTCGGACAACGTCATCCGTGAACATGCCAGCTTCAATCGGGGCACGCCGCAGGGCACGGGCGTGACGCGCGTTGGATCGAACGGTCTGTTCATGACCGGCGCCCACGTGGGTCACGACTGCGTGGTCGGCGACAATGTCGTCATGGCCAACAACGCGACCCTGGGCGGTCACGCTCAGATCGGCGACAAGGTCTTCCTGGGCGGCCTGTGCGCCGTGCACCAGAACGGCCGCGTGGGGCAGGGCGCCATCGTCGGCGGTCTGGCCGCCGTGACGCGCGACGTCATCCCCTACGGCTCGGCCTGGGGCAACCACGCCAGCCTGCACGGCCTCAACCTGATCGGATTGAAGCGTAAAGGCTACGGCAAGGACGCCGTGCGTCGCCTGCTGGCTGCCTTCCGCGACCTGTTCGAGGGCGAAGGCGTCTTCGCCGAGCGTCTGGACCAGGTTGAGGCGACCTATGCCGACCTGCCCGAGATCATGGAGATCGTCGCCTTCATCCGCGACGGCGCCAAGCGACCACTCTGCCTGCCGGGCAAGGAATGAAGGCGGCGCCCAAGCTGGGCCTGATCGCCGGGGGCGGCGATCTGCCGGCCCGGATCGCGGCGCGGTGCGAGGCTGAGGGCCGGGCGGTCTTCATCATCCGTCTGGCGGGCTTCGCCGACGAACATCTGGTCCGCTGGCCCGGCGCCGAGTTCGGCATGGCCGAGATCGGCCGTATCCTGAAGACGATGAAGGCCGAAGGCTGCGAGGCCGTCTGTCTGGCCGGCTATGTGAACCGGCCCGACTTCAAGAACCTGAAGCCCGACTTCAAGGGTGCGACCCTGCTGCCCGGCATCGTGGCGGCGGCGACCAAGGGCGATGACGCCCTGCTGCGCAAGATCCTGTCGGTGTTCGAGGCTGAAGGCTACGCGGTCGAGGGCGCGGACGATATTCTGGGCGGCGAAGCGCTGGCGCCCGGCGCGCTGGGCGCGGTGTCGCCGACGGCGGTGCAACTGGCGGACCTGAAGAAGGCGCTGCATGTTGCTGAAAAATCAGGCGAACTAGATATTGGCCAGGGCGCGGTTGTTTGCGACGGACTGGTTTTGGCGGTCGAGGCGCAGGAAGGCACGGACGAGATGCTGCGCCGCGTGGCGGGGCTGCCCGCCGACCTGCATGGCGCGCCGGGCGCGCTGAAGGGCGCGCTGGGCAAGGCGCCCAAGCCGATCCAGGACCTGCGCGTGGACATGCCGGTGATCGGCCCAACGACCGTTGAACTGGCGGCCGCTGCGGGTCTGGCGGGTATCGGCGGCTTCGCCGGGCGGTTGATCATCATCGACCATGAGGCACTGGTAGCCGCGGCGAACCGTCTGGGCCTGTTTGTCTGGGGCGTTGAACGATGAGCCGTCCCCTGAAGATCATGCTGGTCGCCGCCGAGGCGTCCGGCGACGCCTTGGGCGCCGGTCTGGCGCAAGCCTTGAAGGCGCGTTTGGGACCGGACGTCACCTTCGTCGGCGTCGGAGGGCCCAAGATGGCGGCCGAGGGCGTGGTCAGCCCCTTCGACATCGCCGAACTGTCCATCCTGGGCTGGATCGAGGGGCTGAAGGCCTATGGCCTGGTCAAGCGTCGGGTGGCCGACACGGTCGCGCTGGCCAAAGCCGAGCGGCCGGACGCCGTCGTTCTGATCGACAGTTGGGGCTTCACCATCCGTGTGGCCAAGGCCCTGCGCGAGGTCCTGCCGGGCGTGCCCTTGATCAAGTATGTGGGGCCGCAGGTCTGGGCCTCGCGTCCGGGCCGGGCCAAGACCCTGGCCGCCAGCGTCGATCACCTGCTGTCTCTCTACAGTTTCGACGCGCCCTGGTTCGAGCGCGAGGGTCTGCCGACGACGGTTGTGGGGTCACAGGCCCTGCACGTCGATATGGCCAGCGCTGATGGCGCTCGGTTCCGTGCCGCGCGCGGCATCGCCGCCGAAGCGCCCCTGCTGCTGGTCCTGCCGGGCAGTCGGCCCAGCGAGATCACCCGCATGACGCCCGTTTTCGAGGCGACGGTGAAGCGTCTCAAGGCGGCGAACCCGTCGCTGGAGGTCGCCGTGGTCGCCGCCGGCACGGTCGCCGCCGATGTCGCCGGCCGCGTCGCCGCCTGGCCCTTCCGCGCTCATCTGGTGCAGGAGGCGGACAAGTATGATGCGATGAAGGCGGCCAATGTGGCCCTGGCCACCAGCGGCACCGTCTCGACCGAGCTGGCCCTGGCCGGCGCGCCCATGGTCATCGCCTACAAGATCGACGGGCTGTCATACCTACTGATGAAGAACCTGGTGACCGCCAAGCACATCACCCTGTTCAACATCGCCGCCGACGACCGGATCGCCCCCGAGTTCATTCAGAACGACGCCACGCCCGAGAAGCTGTCCGAAGTCGTCGGTCATCTCCTTGCTGACCCGCAGGCCGCCGCCGAACAGGCCGCGCGCCAAACGGCGGCCCTGGACCTGATGGGCCGTGGCGGTCCCGATCCTTCGGAACTGGCGGCGGATGCGGTGCTGCGGGTGATTGCGGCGACGAAGGGCTGAAGGTGCAATCAGCAATGTCGGCGTGTCTCTGCTGAAAGCGCGTCCGCTTTCGACCCGTTGCGGACACTAGCTTGACCAGCCATACTGTTGGCGGATGAAAGAGCTCTCGACTCCTTCGCTCGCAGCAGCGCCAAACGCGGTTGAGGTTCTCAGGGTTTGGGCAGCCGAGGGTTCTCCACAGCAGTTCACATTGCAGCCGACATGGGATGATCCTGCAGCCTGGGGGCTCTTGCTCGCGGACTTGGCTCGTCACGCAGCTAGAGCCTATGCGGCTAACGGGCGGTCTGAGACCGAGGCGTTTGAGCGGGTCTTAGCAGGGCTTCGTGCAGAGCTGGATAACCCCACCGAACGGTAAGCTGAACCCGCATTTCCTGATATCCGCTCCCCACCCGTTGCGGGTATTTCGTTATCCGCATTCCCGACGTGTGCTTTGCGTAGATCGTCACACCGTCCGGTCACCTTCGGCGGGTTTCAGGTCCGAAACCGTTTGCTCGGTTCGACCATTCGGATGGTGATAGCTGGGACGTCCTGTCACCGCGCTGGGCTGACAGAACTGTTCACCGCGCAGACCTGCCTGCAGCATCAGAAGGCTCTGCCATCACACTCCTGATCCAGTCGGTGTAACGACTGATGCGAACATTGCAGGTCAACTGTCCATAGAGCCCCGGGTTGGTAGTCTTGACGTCGCCGAAGATGAACCCCCAAGAAGCCAGCCCCGCTAACTTCCACTCGCCGCCCTCTTCAATTAATGCCGGTCCGCCGCTGTCGCCGCTGCCCGTCTTGCCTTCAAGGGGCAGGGCCTTGGCAGGGTCATCGAAGACGTAACAAATCCACCGATCATCGGCGCTGGTTATGGTGTTGAAAGCACGACGCAGCGCTGTCCGGTTCGGACCTTGCGGGCTGTGGCCGGATAATCCCGTTCCCGTCGCACCCTTCCCGATAATTTTGACGACGCTGCCAACCTCGCCATCGCCATCGTAGATAGGAACTGGCTCAACGTCGGTTACGGCGTGCGTCAACTTGATCAGCGCAATATCGTTAGACGACGCAATGGAAAAGACCGCAAGGATCCAATCGCCCGTGGAAAGGGCCTGATCAATCATCCCCTGCGGCGGCTGTTTCGCTCCAGAGTGGATGAAGACCTTTTGTACTTCTCTCGGCACACCGCCGATCTCAATGTCTTTCAGGGTAGCGTTTCGAGGGACTGCGTGAGCTGCTGTAATCACCCATCGCGGGGCAATCAGCACGCCGTGACCTTCGGACGGCATGTCCGCGAGCGCCGGAAAATCGGACGCAGGTATCCGATACCTGCGGTCGTCGACATCATGCCTGATGACGATGGCCTCTGCGGAGGAGGCGACAACAAGAAGCGTGAAGCCTAGTAGAAGGGATCGCATCATACCGAGATTTCTATCGGCCATGGTAACAGACCAGCGACGAGGCGGACCAGTGCCGTTCTCACGGTTAAGCTAGACGCTGTCGTTCCGGCTGCAAGTTACACTTCCGCAATCCACCTTTAAGCGAACTTCGGCTCGCGCCCCATAGCCGACCAAACTCTCCATCAGCTACTGATCGCTCCACAGCCCTAGTCGGTTTCGTCGGGCGTATTCCTCATCGGGGGCGTATTCGCTTTGGGGCGTGGTCCATCCCAACCCGATCGCACCATGAACCGGTTGAGGTTGAGATCCGGCGCGGACGGGACCGCTGGTATGGCCAACCAGCACCGCCCGACCCTCACGCCCGCTGCATTCACTTCGAGGTGGTCGCAAAACACGAACTCGCCTCCGATTGCAGCGCGCAATTGCTGGGCTGACTGTTCACCACACCGTGTCGGAGCGCCCTGTAGCTCACAGGTTTGACCGATATCCGGACCCATGATTCCCGCGAGCCGAATGCGTTCTCCCCTGAGCTCTATGGTGTCCGCGCTGATCGCCGTGGCACGACCCGAAATCTCAGCAACTGGCGGCTGAGGGCGTGATGCCTCAACCTGCAAAACAGTCATGAGAGCTATGAGTGCCGACGATATCATGCCTGACGCATCCCACGTTTAACGTCTGCTTCCCACCCTGAGGCGACATCCAAGACGGCCGCCTAGCGTGTCATCCAGGGCTTGTTGGAGCCGGACTTCACCGTGACCGACTGGTCGCGCTTCAGGCCGCCCTTTTGCGGCGGACCGGAGCGGGCTTTCAGCGCGGCTTGTTTCAGGCGCAGCGCCTTCTGGGCCGGGGTCTCGGCGGCGGGCGTGTCGTCGTTTTGGTCGCTCATGTCGAACACCTAGCACAGCGGGGCCGTTTCAGCGGCCTTCTTCTGCGAACAAAAAACGCCGGAGCTTTCGCCCCGGCGTTTTTCATTCTTGGTGGGCTGCGGTCAAAAGGCTTCGCCTTTTCGACCCGACGCAGCCCGAGACACGGCTTTAGCCGCGCTGTTCGATCGGCACGTAGTCGCGTTGCGTCGGGCCGGTGTAGAGCTGACGCGGGCGACCGATCTTCTGCGAGGGGTCGGCCATCATTTCCTGCCACTGCGAGATCCAGCCCACGGTGCGGGCCAGGGCGAACAGGACGGTGAACATGGTGGTCGGGAAGCCCATCGCCGACAGGGTGATGCCCGAGTAGAAGTCGACGTTCGGGAACAGCTTGCGCGAGGTGAAGTACTCGTCCGACAGGGCGACGCGCTCCAGTTCCTTGGCGACCTGGAACAGCGGATCGTTCTCGCGGCCCGTGGCGGCCAGCACTTCGTAGGCCGACTGCTGCATGACCTTGGCGCGCGGATCGTAGTTCTTGTACACGCGATGGCCGAAGCCCATCAGCTTGTATTTCTTGTCCTTAACGCCCTGAATGAACTCAGGAATGCGGTCCGGCGTGCCGATTTCCTTGAGCATGTTCAGCGCTTCTTCGTTGGCGCCGCCGTGCGACGGGCCCCACAGGCAGGCGATGCCGGCGGCGATACAGGCGAACGGGTTGGCGCCCGACGAACCGGCCAGACGGACGGTCGAGGTCGAGGCGTTCTGTTCGTGGTCGGCGTGCAGGGTGAAGATGCGGTCCATGGCGCGAACCAGGGCCGGATCGACCACATAGTCCTCCGCCGGAACGGCGAAGCACATGCGCAGGAAGTTCTCGGCGTACGACAGGTCGTTGCGCGGCGAGATGAAGGGCTGGCCGATGTGGTACTTGTAGGCGCGGGCCGCGATGGTCGGCATCTTGGCGATCAGGCGGATGGCCGAGATGTCGCGCTGTACCGGATCGTGGATGTCCAGGCTGTCGTGATAGAAGGCCGACAGGGCGCCGACGGTGCCGACCATGATCGACATGGGGTGGGCGTCGCGGCGGAAACCTTCGAAGAAGCGATCAAACTGCGCATGCAACATGGTGTGCATGGTGATGCTGTTTTCGAACTTCTCGTATTGGGCGGCGGTCGGCAGTTCGCCGTGCAGCAGCAGGTGGCAGACTTCGATGAAGTTGGACTTCGACGCCAGCTGGTCGATGGGATAGCCGCGGTGCAGCAGGATGCCTTCGTCGCCGTCGATGAAGGTCAGGGCGCTTTCGCAGGCCGCCGTCGAGGTGAAGCCGGGGTCGAAGGTGAAGGCGCCGGTCGCGCCGTACAGCTTGCGGATGTCGATGACGTCCGGTCCGGTGGAGCCCGCGAGGACAGGAAGTTCGACGTTCTTGTCGCCGTAGGTGAAGGTCGCCGTGCCGGCGGGTTTCGCTTGTTCAGTCATCTAGGCCCCTTATTTTTCTTCGGGCCGGGCGCGGGGAGGCGTCCAGCCTGCATGGTTATGGGTGTTCACTTAGTCTGTTGCAGCGCATCATCCAAGCGCCCCAGACCTTCGTCGCGTCCCAGGGCGGCAAGAATTCTCGCAATGTCCGGCGACACGGACCCGCCGGTCAGAGTGCCGCGCATGGAAGGTCCAATTTTTCCGAAGCCTACGCCTTCTTCTTCGGCGAATGCCTTAAGCTCGGCTTCGAGGGCGAAAACGTCCCAACTCTGGAAAAGACGGAGTCGTTCACGGAGTCGTGAAATTCTTTCGCCGCCTTCGCCGGTCAGGAGGCCCCGTGTTTTCTCGTCGAGAGCGAGCGGGCGAGCCTTGAGCACGAACTCTGTCTGGGAGGCCAGTTCCACAATGGTCTTGGCCCGATCCTTGACGAAGGGCATGGCGCGCATCAGGCGGGCCTCGTCATCGGGCTGCAGAGCGCGGCCCTTGGACAGATGAGCGTCCAGCGTCAGCTTGGCCAGACGGTCGTCCTCGGCCAGACGGATCCAGTGGGCGTTGACGTGGGCCAACTTGTCGAAGTCGAGGCGGGCAGGTGCCTTGCCGATGCCCGGCAGGTCGAACCATTCGATGGCCTGTTCGTCGCTGAACAGCTCATGATCACCGTGGGCCCAGCCCAGGCGCGCCAGATAGTTGCGCATGGCCTCAGGCAGATAGCCCATCTCGGCGTATTCATGCACCGCTTGTGCGCCGTGGCGCTTGCTGAGCTTGGCGCCATCCGGTCCATGGATCAGCGGAATGTGGGCGAAGGTCGGACGGGTCCAGCCAAGCGCGTCATAGATCAGGCTCTGACGAGCGGCGTTGTTCAGGTGATCGTCGCCGCGAATGACGTGCGTCACGCCCATGTCATGGTCGTCCACCACAACAGCCAGGTTGTAGGTCGGGGCGCCGTCCGAGCGGACGATGACCAGATCATCCAGGGACGAGGATTCCCAGCGCACGCTGCCTTGCACCGCGTCATCGACGACGACAGCCTGATCCAGCGGGCGGCGGAAGCGGATGGTGGAGGGCTTGGCCAGATCGTCGACGGTCGGTTCGCGGTCGCGCCAGGGCGAGACGAAGTCGCGGCCCTCGGCCTTGGCGGCGTCGCGCAGGGCGTTGGTCTCATCGGCGCTCAGGAAGTCGCGGTAGGCATGGCCCGCGGCTAGCAGTTGCTCGGCGACCTCGCGGTGGCGGTCGGCGCGAGCGAACTGGAAGACGGGTTCTTCGTCGCCGAACAGCTCCAGCCAGGACAAGCCGTCGAAGATGGCCTTGACCGCGTCGTCGGTCGAACGCTCGCGGTCCGTGTCCTCGACGCGGATCAGGAATTTCCCGCCCCGGCTCTTGGCGTATAGCCAGTTGAATAACGCGGTTCTCGCCCCGCCGATATGCAGGTAGCCTGTGGGCGAGGGGGCGAAGCGGGTGACGACAGTCGAGGAGGGGGAGGTCATTCAGGAAGGGTCCGTTGCGGAGGCCCTTATACGCCCGCGCGCGCCAAAGCGAAGCCTTGCCGTAAGGGTTATTGAGAGGCTGCGCGCCGAGGTCGCGGATCAGACGGACCGGTGGCGGTTGTGGGCGCCGGTCTTCTTCGGCGGGGGGGGCGCGGCCTATTTCGCTTTGAGGGCCGAACCGGCCGGGTGGCCCCTGATGGTCGCGGCGGTGCTGGCGGGCGCGGCCTGGCTGGGGGCGCGGCGGTTCGGGCTGGCGCGGCGCTGGACCCTGATCCTGCTGATGCTGGCCTGTCTGTGCGGCGGGGCGGCGGTGGCCAAGCTGCGGACCGAGGCGGTCAGCGGGCCGATTGCGCCGTCCCTGGCCGAGCCAACCGTGGTCGAGGCCTGGGTCATGGATGTCGATAGTCCCGGCGAGCGGGGCGCGCGAATAGTCGTGGCGCCGGTGCGGATCAGGGGATTGGCGCCAGAGGCGACGCCGGTGCGGCTACGGGCTACGGTGCGGGGCGAGCCGCCGGCGCCGGGCGAGGCGGTGCGGCTGTTCGGCATCCTGAACCCGCCGCCGGCTCCGGCCAGTCCAGGGGCCTATGACTTTGGCCGCAACGCCTATTTCCAGGGCATGGGCGGGACGCTGTTTGCTCTGGGCCAGACGCGACCCACGGCCCTGCCTGAGCCGCCGTGGCGGGTGCGGATGGCGATGAAGGTCAATGCGGCGCGCTATGCCTTGGCGCAGCGGATCGTGGCGAGGCTGGGCGAGCGGACCGGCGGGATCGCCGCCGCCATGACCACCGGGCATGAGGCCTGGATCGGGCGCGAGGATCTGGACGCCATGCGCGATTCCGGGCTGGCGCACATCCTGTCGATCTCGGGCCTGCACATGGCCATCGTTGGCGGCTTCGTCTTCTTCGGCGTGCGGTTGGGCGTGGCGGCCTGGCCGTGGCTGGCGCTCAGGGTGTCGGGCAAGAAGGTCGCGGCGGTCGCCGGCCTGATCGCGGTCGGGACCTATCTGGTGGTGTCGGGGTCGCCGCCGCCGGCCGAGCGGTCGGCGATCACGGCCTCCATCGCCTTTTTCGCCATCCTGCTGGATCGACAGGCGGTGACCATGCACGCCCTGGCGGTCGCGGCTTTTGCGGTGTTGTTGCTGCAGCCCGAGGCCATCGTCACGCCGGGGTTCCAGATGTCGTTTGCGGCGACGGCGACGCTGGTGGCGCTGGCCGAGGTCTGGCCGCGTCGGGTCAAGGAGATTTCGGCGCCCTGGCCCATCGTGGCGGCGCAGCGGCTGGGGAGCTGGCTGCTGATCGCCTGCACCGCCAGCCTGGTGGCGGGCATGGCGACGGGGCCGTTCGCCATGCAGCATTTCAACCGCACCGCCGTCTATGGCCTGATCGCCAATCTGGGCACGGCGCCGGTCGCGGATTTCATGCTGATGCCGGCCCTGGCGCTCGGGGCCGCGCTGGAGCCGCTGGGGTTGGGCGCGCCCTTCCTGTGGCTGGCGGGCAAGGGGGTCGATCTGATGCTGGCCATCGGTCACTGGACGGCGGGCCTGCCAGGCGCGGTGCAGACGGTGGCCAGCGCGCCGGCGGCGGCCCTGCCGATCGCTTTCCTCGGCATTCTGTTCATCTGCCTGTGGCGGGGGCGTTTGCGCTGGCTGGGCCTGCCGCTGGCGGCGGCGGTTCTGATCTGGCCGCGTCCGGCGGCGCCGGATCTGTGGATCGGCGATGGGGGGACCAATGCGGCCTGGCGGCAGGCCGAGGCGGCGGTCGTGGTGCGTCCGGGCGAGCGCCAGTTCGCGGCGGACCTGTGGTCCCGACGTCGAGGGCTGGAACTGACGCCAAGGCCGGAGGAAGGCTGGACCTGCAAGCGGTCCTTCTGCACGCCGGACGTGTCCGAGGCGGGGCCGGTGGCGCTGTGGTGGGGCAAGAAGGCGCCGTCAGTGGAGCAGTTGGAGGCGATGTGCCGTTCGGCGGCGGTCGTCAGCAGTCGGGCCGAACTGACGTCGCTGCCCGCGTCATGCACCGGGCGGCTGGTGCTGGATGGCGTGGACTATGCGCGCGGCGGCTCGGTCGAGCTGTGGCGCGCGGAAGCGGGCTGGAAGGCGGTGTGGGCGGCCGACGTGCGCGGGCGCAGGCCCTGGACCCGTCAGGCCGATCCCGACTTCAGTGATAGCGGCGGATAAGGCCGACCAGCTTGCCCTGAACCGCGACCTGATCCGAACCGTAGATCTTGGTCTCGTAGTTGCGGTTGGCGGGCTCCAGGGCGATGGAGGCGCCCTTCTTGCGCAGGCGCTTCAGCGTGGCCTGCTCGCCCTCAACCAGGGCCACCACGATCTCGCCCGACGAGGCGTCGCCGGTCGATTTGATGATGACCATGTCGCCGTTGAGGATGCCCGCCTCGATCATCGAGTCGCCCTCGATCTCGAGCAGATAGTGTTCGCCGGCGCCCAGCATGGCTTCCGGCACCGGATAGCGGGCGGTTTCATGCTCGATGGCGTCGATGGGGGTGCCGGCGGCGATCTTGCCCATCAGGGCCAGTTCGCGGGTGTCGTTGGCGGGCTCAGCCGCCTTGGGACGACCGCCGCCCTCGATGACGCCGGGCTTGAAGCCCGCGTGGCCGCGCGGCGCGCCCGCCGTGGCCTGTTCCGGCAGCTTGGTCACTTCCAGGGCGCGGGCGCGGTGGGCCAGACGGCGGATGAAGCCGCGTTCCTCCAGCGCCGTGATCAGGCGGTGGATGCCCGACTTGGACGCCAGATCCAGCGCCTCCTTCATCTCGTCGAAGGAGGGCGAGACGCCCGTTTCCTGAATCCGTTCGTGAATGAACATCAGGAGTTCGTGCTGCTTCTTGGTGAGCATGGGCGCAAGGCTTCCAGAACAAGGCGTGAACCGTTGAGGATGTTCTGTAAGTGTTCTTGCTGAATGTCAACTCGGCCGCATTGAGAGGGCGCTGCCGCTCCAAGCAGCCTCTCTGGATGTCGACTAGGGGGGGAAGCGGACGTTTCTCCGGCGCGATTTACAAGCGGCCTGATCGCGGCCTCGTTATGCCTTCGTCAACGGCTACTGGTCGCGGCTCGCGAGCGCACGGGCGCACTCAGCCCATTGCCGGGCCTGTTCATCCGTCAGCATAACGGGGAAGGTGGTTGGCATTGAGCCGCCTTCCATCGTGTAGGCGACATTAAGCTGGCCTTCGGTGGATAAACGGGTCATGGCGTTCATCGTCTCATCGCCGGTGAAGTCGTAAACGAAGAGCCGAAAATTCGGATCTTCGGCCTCAATGTTCGCCTGCTGCTCCGACAGGTTGGTCCGGTAGCCGTTGACCACGTATGCGTTTGCTGGGGGCCGCCAGCCGCCATTCTCCACGGCCAGAACGCCGAGCTTCATTCCGACGAATACCCGGCTCTGATCCGGCCAATTGTAGAAGGTGAAGCTCCCTGACACCGCAACCGGTTGACCTCGGAAATACGCCGTGTCCAGCACGTAGACATCGAATCTGGCCTCACAGGCGAAGTGGACGCCGTCCCTGAACTTCGGACTGATGACGACAGACTCGGTCTGAGCCTGAGACTGTAGTGCGAGGATCGCAAGGGCGGTCGCCAACATGATCGGTCCTGTCAGTGCGGGCTATGGCGGCTTCGCCTTAAACTCTTCGAACTGCCCGCACTGGAGAAGATAGCCTCCTTTGCGCTGGGCGGCCAATTCGACACCAGCGAGGATGGCGGGCGGGCAATGACAGTAACGGGTCGGAAGCCCACACTTCCTGCTTAGCCGATATCCGACATTAGCCCAGCGACAGCAGGGCCTTCGTCGCCGCTTCCACGTCATCCTGACGCATCAGGCTTTCGCCGACGAGGATGGCCTGGGCGTGGGCGTCGGCGACGCGCTGGACATCATCGGCGGTGAAGATGCCGCTTTCGGCGACGAGCAGGGCCTTGACCGGGCTGAGCATGGACAGGCGTTCGGTGGCGTCGAGGTCGACCTCGAAGGTGCGCAAGGAGCGGTTGTTCACCCCGACCAGATCGCCGCCGAGCTTGCAGGCGCGGGCCATCTCGGCCTCGTCGTGGGTCTCGATCAGGGCGTCCATTCCGAATCGCTCGGCCTCGGCCAGCAGGTCGGCGGCCAGGGCGTCGTCCACCATGGCCAGGATGATGAGGATGCAGTCGGCGCCCAGGGCGCGGCTCTCGGCCACCTGCCAGGGATCGACCAGGAAGTCCTTGCGCAGACAGGGCAGGGCGACCGCGTCGCGGGCGGCGGCCAGGAAGGCGTCGTCGCCCTGGAAGCTGGGGCCGTCGGTCAGGACGGACAGGCAGGTGGCGCCGCCGCGCTCATAGGCTTTGGCGAGCGCGGGCGGGTCGAAGTCGGCGCGGATCAGGCCCTTGGACGGGCTGGCCTTCTTGATCTCGGCGATCAGGGCGGGGCGGCCGGTTTCCTCTGCGACCCGTTCCAGCGCGGCGCGGAAGCCGCGCGGGGGCGAGGCTTCGCGGGCGAGGGCCTCGATGGCGTTCTGGGGGGTGGCGAGCTTGCGGGCGGCCACGTCGTCGCGCTTGTAGGCGGCGATCTTCGCCAGAACGTCGGTCATGCAGCCTCGTCAGGATCGATAGGGGTGTTGGTGACGCGCACCAGGGTTTCCAGCGCGCGGGCGGCGCGACCGTCGTCGATGACGGCGGCGGCCAATTCGGCGCCTTGACGCAGGTCGGCGGCGCGGTCGGCCACGACCAGGGCGGCGGCGGCGTTCAGCACGACGATGTCGCGATAGGGGCTGCGTTCACCGGCCAGCAGGGCCTTCAGCGCCGCCGCATTATGCTCGGCGTCGCCGCCGCGCAGGTCGTCCAGCGTGGCCAGAGGCAGTCCGGCGTCGGCGGGGGTGACGGTGAAGCGGCGGACGGCGCCGTCCTTCCACTCGGCTACCTCGGTCGAACCTGTGGTGGTCAGCTCGTCCAGCCCCTGACCATGGACGGTCCAGGCGCGACGGGCGCCGAGGCGGCCCAGGACCTCGGCTAGAGGCTCCAGCAGGGCGGGATCATAGACGCCCATGACCTGTCGGTTTGCGTGCGCTGGATTACAAAGCGGTCCCAGAAGGTTGAAAACCGTGCGGAAACCGATCTCGGCGCGCACCGGGCCGACGTGGCGCATGGCCCCGTGGTAGGTGGGGGCGAACAGGAAGGCGATGCCGGCTTGATCCAGGGCGCGGGCCTGTTGCGGGATGGTGGCGTCCAGGTTGACGCCCAGCGCGGCCAGCACGTCGGAGGAGCCGGATTTGGAGCTGATGGCGCGGTTGCCGTGTTTGGCGACCTTGAGCCCCGCGGCCGCCAGGACGAAGGCGGCCGCCGTCGAGACATTATAGGTGTGCTGGCCGTCGCCGCCGGTGCCGCAGGTGTCGATCACCTCGTCAAAGGGGTGCTCCAGCGACAAGGCCGCCTCGCGCATGGCGGTGGCGAAGGCGACGATCTCGTCCACCGTCTCACCGCGGATGCGCAGGGCGGTGACAGCGGCGGCGACCTGTGACGGGGTGGGCTCGCCGCGCAGGCAGGCGGAGAAGAAGGCGTGGGCTTCATCCGGCGTCAGGACGCGCCCGTCCACCAGCTTGCCCAGCAGAGGCTTGAAACCGTCCATGGCGTCAGACCGTCGCCAGTCGTTTGACGCCCGCCAGATCGAGGAAGTTGGCGATCATGGCGTGGCCGTGCTCGGTGGCGATGGATTCCGGGTGGAACTGCACGCCGTGGATCGGCCGAGTGCGGTGGGCCAGGCCCATGATCTCGCCATCGGCGGTCCAGGCGGTGACTTCCAGCTCGTCCGGCAGGGTCTCTCGGCGCACGGCCAGGGAGTGATAGCGGGTGGCGGTGAAGGGCGAGGGGAGGCCCTTGAACAGGCTGCGGCCCTCATGCTCGATCGGCGAGGTCTTGCCGTGCATCAGGGTCTTGGCGCGGATCACCTCGCCGCCAAAGGCCTGACCAATGGCCTGATGGCCCAGGCAGACGCCGAAGATGGGCATATCCAGCGGCGCGGTCTTCAGGATGGGCAGGCAGATGCCGGCCTGATCGGGGGCGCAGGGACCGGGCGACAGCAGCACGGCCTCGGGCTTCAGCGCCCAGGCTTCGTCCACCGTCAGGTCATCGTTGCGGACGACGTGCGTCTGGGCGCCCAACTCCGCGAGGTAGTGGACGAGGTTGTAGGTAAAGCTGTCGTAGTTATCGACGACGAGGATCATGACAGGGTTCTTAGGACGGGAGGGACGACGCGCCAAGCGAAGGCGGATTGAAAGCGGACGTTAAGCTGTCCGCGCGATACAGGAGCATCGCCATCGGAAGAAATCCGTCTTGACCCGCTTAGAAGCTATCCGCGACGCCCAGGCCCTGCTGAACCCGCCGGCCATCGAACAACCCAAGCCGCTGCGCCTGCTGGCGGCGGCGGCCTTCGCCGCAACGGCGGCGGTGCTGCTGGCGGGGACCATGGTCGTGGGCCCCGGCGTGTCGTTCGACCAGGGTTCCACGGTTTCCAATCCTTAGATCTTGCCGTCGGCGCCCTGGCCGCGAGTCGTTGCGTTGAAACGCCACGCGTCCTCGGCCGCCTTCATCGGGGCGCGGGCCTTGGCCAGGGTTTCGGCGTATTCGGCTGCAGGGTCGCTGTCGGCGACGACGCCGGCGCCGGCCTGAACGAAGATCTTGTTCTGGGCGAACATGGCGGTGCGCAGGACGATGCAGATGTCCGCCTCGCCATTGGCCGAGATATAGCCCACGCCGCCGCCATAGCCGACGCCGCGCTTCTCGGTCTCCAGTTCGTCGATGATCTCCATGGCCCGCACCTTGGGCGCGCCTGACAGGGTGCCGGCGGGCAGGGCGGCCAGAAGCGTGTCCACCGCGTCCAGCTTGGGATCAGCGGCGCCGTGCACGTTGGAGACGATGTGCATGACCTGGCTGTAGCGCTCGACGACGAAGCTTTCCGTGACCTCGACCGAGCCGGGCGAGGAGACACGGCCCACGTCGTTGCGGCCCAGGTCCAGAAGCATCAGGTGCTCGGCGCGTTCCTTGGGATCGGCCAGCAGTTCGGCTTCCAGCGCCTGATCCAGTTCGGGCGTGGCGCCGCGCGGACGGGTGCCAGCCAGGGGGCGGATGGTGACCCGACCGTCCTTCAGTCGGACAAGGATTTCGGGGCTGGAGCCGGCCAGCTGGAAATCGACGTAGTCGAGGAAGAAGAGATAGGGCGACGGGTTGCCGCGACGCAGCGACCGGTAAAACGCGAACGGGTCCTGGCTCCACGGCGCCGAGAAGCGGTGGGCCAAGACGACCTGGAAGATGTCGCCGGCGGTGATGTAGTCCTTGGCCTTGGCGACCATGGCGTCGAAGCCATCAGCGTCGACGGGGGTGTGGAAATCGGGCGCGGGGACCGGCTCGGCCTCCCGCTGGATCGGCAGCGGGCTGCGCAGGCGGTCCTCGAACTCGTCGAGGCGCGCGATGGCGGCCGAGAAAGCTGTGTCCGCGTCCGCGCCGCTGTCGGGATAGGCGGCGGCGATCAGGACGATCTCGTGCTTCACCGAATCGAAGATGGCGACCAGCGACGGCCGCGCCATGACGGCGTCGGGCAGGTTCAGCGGATCGGGATTGGCCGGGCCCAGCGGCTCCAGCAGACGCACCATGTCGTAGCCGAAGACGCCGAAAAGGCCGGCGGCCATGGGCGGCAGGTCGTCGGGCAGGTCGAACTTGGTGGCGGCGATCAGGGCGCGCAGGGAGTCCAGCGCGGGCCGGTCTTCGGCGGTGAAGCGGTCGGCCAGAACGGCCTCGCCCCGCGCCATCTCGGCCTTGCCGTCGCGGCAGCGCCAGACAACGTCGGGGGCCAGGGTGACGATCGAATAGCGGCCGTTGACTGCGCCGCCTTCGACCGACTCCAGCAGGCTGGCGTAGGGACGCCCGTGTCCGACCTTGAGGAAGGCCGAGACGGGCGTCTCCAGGTCGTCGATCAATCGGCGAACGACGACCTGAGGGCGGCCTGAAGTCAGGCCTGAGACAAACGCAGCGCGTTCAGCTTCCTGTCCGACGCCTGCGCTCATTTCTTGGCGGGCGCAGGGGCGGCCGGAGCCGCAGGAGCAGCGGCCGGGGCTTCGATGCCCAGGGCGAGGATGGCGGCGGCCGGGTCGTTCTTGGCCTTCACGCGCGCCGCGGCGGCATTGAAGCTTTGCTCGACCATGGCGTTGGCCATCGCTTGGGTCAGGCGCGGACGAACCTGTTCGACCAGCGGGGCGGCCAGAGCCGGGACGGCGGCGTGGATGGCGTCGACATGGCCGACCACGAAGCTGTTGGCCGACTGGGCGCCGGTGAAGACCTGACCCTTGCCTTGGCCGAACAGGCCGCGCAGGACGCCTTCGCCCAGTTCGGTCTGGCTGGCCTGGCTCTGCTGAACGCCGGCGCGGGTCGACAGTTGAGCGCCCGCCGAAGCGGCCACTTTGGCGATGTCCTCGCCGGCGCGAATACGACCGGCCAGTTCTTCAGCCTTGGCGGATAGACGGCGGGCGTTTTCACGCAAGGTCCATTGCTGGGCCAGGGGCGCGCGGACTTCGGCCAGGGTCGGCAGGGAGGCCGGACGAATGTCATCGACGCGGACCGCGAAATACTGGCCTTCGCCGGCATCGATGATGTCGCTCTCGCCACCCTTGGAGAGGGCGTAGGCCGACTCGAAGATCTGGCGCGGAGCGTTCAGCGGTTGACCATCCGGCAGACGACCGTCAGCGGTGAATGGCGGCAGCTGCACCAGGCGAGCGCCGACGGCCTGAGCGGCGTCGGCCATGTTCTTGCCGTCCTGACGAGCCTTTTCGTACTGTTCGACCTTGGCGTAGGTCGCGCCCTTCACGTCTTCGGCGCGCAGTTCGTCGATCAGGGCGCTGCGGACGCTTTCCAGGGTGGCGGGGGCGCCGGCGGTGACGCCTGTCACCTTGGCGACCGTAAAGCCGACGCGGCTCTGGATCGGGTTCGAGACCTGGTTGGCGGACAGGCCGAAGACGGCAGCGCCGACGGCGGGGTCGCCCAGGGCGCTTTGCGGCGTGTCATTATAGGCGGCGGCTTCGATCTTGTTGGCGGCGGCGACTTCGGTCGGGGTCTTGCCGGCGCGCAGTTCCGCCACGACGCGGTCAGCGGCGGCCTTGGTCGGGACGGTCAGCGTCACGAAGGTGCGCTTTTCCGGATTGATCAGAGCGGCCTTGCGGAACTCGAAGCGTTCGCGAATGCGCTCCTCGGTGATCGGCGCGGCCTGGCTGTTCGGGGCCGGGTTGAACAGCGCGATCGAGATCATGCGGAATTCAGGGCGGCGCAGTTGAGCGGCGTTCTCGTTCAGGAATGCGGTCAGTTGAGCATCGGTGGGGGCGGGAGCGGAACCGGCCATGGCCTGGGTCACGGTGAACCAACGACCATCGCGCGTTTCCAGGGCCTGCCCGGCGAGCAGGGCGCCGTAAATGCGCGGGACGCGCGCGCCGGCGAAGACGGCGGCGCCGAACTGGCTGGCGACGTATTGGTCGCGCAGGTCCTGCTCCAGCATTTCCGACGTCATGCCTTGCTCGGCCAGGGCTTGCTCATAGCGGTCCTGATCGAACTGGCCCGACACCTGGTTGAAGAAGGCGGGGATCTGGCGAATCTGCTTCAGCACCAGTTCCTTGCCAGGGCGGATGCCGGCGTTCCAGGCCCAGGCCAGGAAGCCCAGACGCTGCGTCTGGCTGTCCAGATACTGGGTGTGGATGTTCTCCTTGACCATGTCGTCGAACGACACGGGGCGGCCTGCCTGCTCCTGCAGGTTGGCGCGAACGCGCTCGAAATCGGCGCGGAAGCGGGGGCCATCGACGCTGCGCTCACCGGCGTCAATCACATGCTTCGGGCCGAAGCTGGAGAAGACATCGGTTTGCGAGCCGCCTACGATCAGGAAGCTAAGGATGATCAAGGCGAACAGGCCCGCAGCCCATTTCGACTTGGAGAAGTTGCGGAACAGCGTGATCATCGAGACAAGAACCTGACGAGGGCCGGCGTCAAAGGGGCGCCACGGTCGCGTATAGGGGCAGTCCCTAGGGCGCCGCAAGCGGACGCGCCTCAACATCTTGGCTTCCACGACAACGGCGCCTAAACAGGCCGCATGAAACAATCTGTGAAGCTGGTCGCCGGCAATTGGAAAATGAACGGCCTGGGCGCGAGCCTGGGCGAGGCGGAAATTCTGGCGAAAGCCTTGCAGGAACAGGCTGCGGCCTGTCGTGTGGCCCTGTGCCCGCCCGCGACGCTGCTCGACCGCATGGCGGGTGTCGTGGTCGGCGCCCCCGTCGAACTGGGCGGTCAGGACTGCCACGCCGAGGATTCGGGCGCTTTCACCGGGTCGGTGTCCGCCCCCATGCTGACCGACGCCGGGGCGACCCTGGTGATTCTCGGCCACTCGGAACGTCGTGCCGGTTTCGGCGAGACCGACGCCGACGTCGCCGCCAAGGTCGAGGCCGCGCTGGCGGCTGGACTGGAGCCCATCATCTGCATCGGTGAAACCCTGGCTGAGCGCGAAGCCGGGCAGGCGGTCGCGGTCGTCAGCCGTCAGGTGGCCGGTTCGCTGCCCTCGTCGCTGGCGGGCAAGGTCTTCGCCGTCGCCTATGAGCCGGTCTGGGCCATAGGCACCGGCCTGACGCCGACGCTGGAACAGATCGAGGAAGTCCACGCCGCCGTGCGCGCAGCCATGGTCGCCAGGCTGGGCGAGGGCGGTCGCGTCGCGCCGATCCTCTATGGCGGTTCGGTCAAGCCGTCGAACGCGGCGGAAATCCTGGCCGTGGCCGAGGTCGGCGGGGCCCTGGTCGGCGGCGCCTCGCTGAAGGCTGAGGATTTCCTCGGCATTATCCGCGCCGCCTAGGCGAGGATTTCTAGCCACAGTTCGTTCGGCGTTTGCCCCGGTCCCGCATCGGTGTTAGACGCCGCCGCTTGATCGGCGCATCTGCGCGCCCACATGATTGACACCATGCTCCAGACCATCTTGCTCGTCGCCATGATCCTGATCTCGGTCGCCCTGACGGCCGTGATCCTGCTGCAACGCTCTGAGGGCGGCGCCCTGGGCATGGGCGGGGGCCCGTCGGGCTTCATGACCGCGCGCGGCGCGGGCAATCTGCTGACGCGCGCCACGTCGATCTTGGCGATCGCCTTCTTCGTCTGCGCCATCAGCCTGACCATCGCGGGCAACTTTGCTCGCGGTTCGCGTTCGGTGATCGACGCGGACGCCGTGGGTGCCATCGCGGTGGGCAATGAGCAACAGACGGCTCCGGCCGAACCTGCGGCTCCGACGCCGGCCGCTCCGGTCGCACCGTCGCTGGATGATCTGGAAGCCAGCCTCCCGGCCGCTTCCGCACCGGCTCCGACCCCCGCGCCGGCGCAGTAAGCCGCCGACAGCTACGAAATCCCCGAAAGCGCGCCGCAGGGCGCGCTTTCTTCTTTTGTTCAACAGTTGTTTTGCGTCGGGCCATGCTCCCGCCGCGAATCATGGAGTAAGGTGTCCGCCCATGGCTCGCTATGTGTTCATCACCGGCGGCGTGGTTTCCTCGCTAGGAAAAGGCCTCGCCTCCGCCGCTCTCGGCGCTCTTTTGCAGGCACGAGGTTATAAGGTCCGTCTGCGCAAGCTGGACCCTTATCTGAACGTCGATCCGGGGACGATGAGCCCCTATCAGCACGGCGAGGTCTTCGTGACCGACGACGGCGCAGAGACCGACCTCGATCTGGGCCACTATGAGCGCTTTACCGGCGTCTCGGCCGCCAAGTCGGACAACGTCACGACCGGTCGCATCTATTCGACCATCCTGGAGAAGGAACGTCGCGGCGACTATCTGGGCGCGACCGTTCAGGTGATTCCGCACGTCACGGACCAGATCAAACAGTTCTGTCTCAGCCCCGCCAAGACCGATGACGGCGAGGACGTGGACTTCGTCCTGGTCGAGATCGGCGGCACCGTCGGCGACATCGAGGGCCTGCCCTTCTTCGAGGCCATCCGCCAACTGGGCCAGGACCTGCCGCGCGGCCAGTCCTGCTTCGTCCACCTGACGCTGCTGCCGTTCATCAAGACGGCCGGCGAGATGAAGACCAAGCCGACGCAGCACTCGGTCAAGGAACTGCGCTCCATCGGCATCCAGCCTGACATCCTGCTGTGCCGTTGCGAGCAGCCGATCCCGGCTGAGGAAAAGCGCAAGATCGGCCAGTTCTGCAACGTGCGCGAGAGCGGCGTGATCCAGGCGATGGACTCGGCCGACATCTACGCCGTGCCGCTGGACTATCACCGCGAAGGGCTGGACAGCGAAGTCCTGGCTCACTTCGGCATCATCGACGCCCCCCAGCCCGACCTGACCGGCTGGGAAGAGATCGTGCGTCGCCGCCTGCACCCGGATGGCGAAGTCACCATCGCCGTCGTCGGCAAGTACACTGTGCTCAAGGACGCCTATAAGTCCCTGATCGAGGCCCTGCACCACGGCGGCGTGGCCAACAACGTCAAGGTCAATATCGACTGGGTCGAGGCTGACACCTTCGAAGGCGATCCTGAGGCCTGCGAGACCCGCCTGGCGGGCGCCCATGCAGTTCTGGTCCCAGGCGGCTTCGGCGAACGCGGGGCCGAAGGCAAGATCGAGGCGGCGCGCTTCGCCCGCGAGCGCAAAATTCCCTACTTCGGCATCTGCTTCGGCATGCAGATGGCGGTGATCGAGGCGGCGCGGAACCTGGCGGGCTTCCCCAAGGCGACCTCGACCGAGTTCGGCCCGGCGGACGAACCCGTGGTCGGCCTGATGACCGAGTGGACGCAAGGCAACCAGCGCGTTCTGCGCCAGCAGGGCGGGGACCTGGGCGGCACCATGCGCCTGGGCGCCTATGACTCGACGCTGATCGCCGGGTCCAAGATCGCCGAGATCTATGGCTCGACCGAGATCAGCGAGCGTCACCGTCACCGCTACGAGGTGAACATCAACTATCGCGAGGCGATCGAGCAGAAGGCGGGCCTGGTCTTCGCCGGTCTGTCGCCTGACGGAGTCCTGCCCGAGACGGTCGAGCGCCCGGACCACCCGTGGTTTATCGGCGTTCAGTACCACCCGGAACTGAAGAGCCGCCCGTTCAAGCCGCACCCGCTCTTCGCCAGCTTTATCGGCGCCGCCCTGGTGCAAAGCCGCCTCGTCTAGGGCGACTGTTCACGCACGGTTGTTGCAGCGTTCATCCAGTGTTGTGCCATTATGGGTCGCAATCATTGGGTGAACGCAGATGGCGGGTGAAATCCTCTATTTCCTGCATCGGCATTTCAAGGTCGTGCTGATCCTTGGAATGATCGCGAGCCTTGGCGCGGCGGGGGCTGTGGCCAGGGTTGTAGCGCGCCTCTTCCATCTAGCCTGAATTCAAAAGCCCTGGCGGATGCGCTCCGCCAGGGCTTTTCTAGTTTCAAACCTTAAGGACGAACCGGGGTCGCGCCCTCGAAGGTCATGAAGCGGGCAGGCTGACCCGCACCGAAGCGCATGACGTCATAGCGTTCGGGGGCGTAGCCAGGGGCCTCCATGCCGGGCGAGCCGGTCGGCATGCCGCCGACGCCGATCCCGCGTGAAGCGCCCGGCGCCTTGAGGAAGGCGTCGACGGCGGCGGCGGGGACGTGGCCCTCGATCACCTTGCCGTCGACGACGGCGGTGTGGCAGGCCCAGAGGGATTGCGGCACGCCGAGGCGGACCTTGACCGGGGCCAGGTCGTCGGTGGGAACGACGGTGATGGCGTAGCCGGCCTTGCGCATATGTTCGACCCAACCGCCGCAGCAGCCGCAGGAATCGCTCTTGTAGACGGTCATGTCTGAGGCCTGGGCCACGGTGGGCAGGCCGTTCAGCAGGAAACCCGCGCCGCCGAGGAGGGCGGCGCCGAAGGCGAGGGTGGCGATCTTCATCTTGTTCATGGTCAGGCGGCCTCGGCCGGATAGCCGGCGGCGTCCAGCGCGGCCAGCAGAGCCTGACGGTCGGCGTCGGTCGTCACCTCGACGCGGCGGGCCTCAATGTCGGCCTTGATGGCGGCGGTGGCGTCCACTGAATGGATGGCCTTTTCGACGGAGGCGACGCAGCCTTCGCAGCGGATCTTGGGGATGGTCAGGACGATCATTGGGGAGCTCCTTCAGAAGCGGCGGCGGGCGAACCCGCCAGGTCGGACAGGATGGGACAGTCGGGCCGGTCGTCGCCGGCGCAGCAATGCGACAGATTGCGCAGCGTATCGGCCATGGCCTGCATTTCGGCGATGCGGGCGTCGAGGTCGGCGACGTGTTTCTCGGCCAGGGCCTTGACCTCGCGGCTGGGCCGGTTGCGGTCGCGCCACAGGGATAGAAGGCGGGTGATCTCATCGACCGAGAAGCCCAGACCCCGCGCACGGCGGATGAAGCGCAGGTCGTTCAGGTCGCGCTCGTTGAAGTCGCGATAGTTGCTCTCGGTCCGCTCGGACGGCCGGATCAGGCCGACGGATTCGTAGTATCGGATCATCTTGGCGGTGACGCCGGTGGCTGCGGAGGCCTTGCCGATGTTCATTGGGCGGCTCCTTCAATTTGGGGTTTGGCGACCTGGGGTTTGAAGGCGCGCAGGCGCAGAGCGTTCAACACCACGCTGACGCTGGACAGGGCCATGGCCCCCGCCGCCAGCATGGGCGACAGCATGTAGCCGAAGGCGGGATAGAGGACGCCCGCGGCGACCGGGATCAGCAGGACATTGTAGCCAAAGGCCCAGGCCAGGTTCTGGCGGATATTGCTCATGGTGGCGCGCGACAGGCCGATGGCGCTGACGGCGCCGCGCAGGTCGCCGCCGGTCAGGACCACGTCGGCGCTTTCGATGGCCACGTCGGCGCCGCCGCCGACCGCCAGGCCGACATCGGCGGAGGCGAGCGCGGGCGCGTCGTTGACCCCGTCGCCGACGAAGGCGACGCGGCGGCCGCCAGCCTTCAGGGCGTTGATGGCGGCGACCTTGCCGTCGGGCATGACCTCGGCGTGGACCTCGTCGATGCCCAGAAGGCGGGCGACGGCGGCGGCGGTGCGGCGGTTGTCGCCGGTGATCATGGCCACCTTCAGCCCCAGGCCGTGCATGGCCTGGATGGCGGCGGCGGTGGTCGGTTTGATGGGGTCAGCCACGGCGATGACGGCGGCGAGTTTTCCGTCGATGGCGGCGTAGAGCGGCGTCTTGCCCTCGTCGCCCAGACGGGCGGCGGCCTCGGCGAAGACGGCGACGTCGTGGCCCAGCTCGGCCATGTAGCGGTCAGCGCCGACCGCGATGCGGCGGCCCGAGACCACGCCCGCCACGCCCTTGCCGGGCACGGAATCGAAGGCCTCGGGGCGGGCGACGCTCAGGCCGCGCGCAGAGGCGGCTTCGACCAGGGCGCGGGCCACGGGGTGTTCGGACTGGCCCTCGACGGCGGCGACCAGGGCCAGAACCTCGGCCTCCTCGAAGCCGTCGGCGACGCTCAGGTCGGTCAGCTCGGGGCGGCCGGCGGTCAGCGTGCCGGTCTTGTCGAAGGCGATGACCTCGACCCCTTGCAGGGCCTGAAGGGCCTCGCCCTTGCGGAACAGGACGCCCAGCTCGGCGGCGCGGCCCACGCCGACCATGATCGAGGTCGGCGTCGCCAGACCCATGGCGCAGGGGCAGGCGATGATCAGCACCGAGACGGCGGCGACCAGGGCCATGCCCAGGGCCGGATCGGGCGCGAACAGATACCAGACGGCGAAGGTCAGGACGGCCACGCCCATGACGACCGGCACGAACCAGCCGGTGATGCGATCGACCAGGGCCTGAATGGGCAGCTTGGCGCCCTGGGCGGTTTCGACCATGCGGACGATCTGGGCCAGGACGGTTTCGGCGCCGACCTGCTGCGCCTCGAAGCGGAAGGCGCCCGTGGTGTTCAGGGTGCCGCCGACGACCTTGGCGCCCGCGCTCTTTTCGACCGGGATGGGTTCGCCGGTCAGCATGGACTCGTCGATGTAGGAGGAGCCCTCGGTCACCACGCCGTCGACGGGGACACGCTCGCCGGGGCGCACCACGATGATGTCGCCGGCCTGGACGGTGTCGATCGACACGTCCTGTTCGACGCCGTCGCGCACGACGCGGGCGGTCTTGGCCTGCATTGACATCAGGCGGCGGATGGCCTGGCTGGTCTGACCCTTGGCGCGGGCCTCGATCCAGCGGCCGACCAGGATCAGGGTGACTATGACCGCCGCCGCCTCGAAATAGACGTTGGCCGTGCCGGCGGGCAGCAGGGCGGGGGCGAAGGTCGCGACCGTCGAGAAGGCCCAGGCCGCGCTGGCCCCCAGCACCACCAGCGAGTTCATGTCCGGCGCGCGGCGTAGCAGGGCCGGCACGCCCTTGCGGAAGAAGATCAGGCCGGGGACGAACAGGACGAAGCTGGCGAGGACGAAGCTGATCAGCCGCCAGTTCTGCGTCCCTATGGTCTGTTCCAGCCAGTGGTGCATGCCGGGGATGAAGTGCGAGCCCATCTCCAGCACGAACAGGGGCAGGGTGGCGGCGCCCGCGATCAGGACGGCGCGGCCCAGGTTGCGGATGTCGGCGGCGCGGGCGGCCTGTTCGCGGTCGGCGGCGTCGAGGCCGGCCTGTTCCGGCTGCTCCAGCACATAGCCCGCCTGCTGCACGGCGGCGGCCAGGTTGCGGAAGGATACGGCGCCCGAGAGGAAGCGGACTGTGGCGCGTTCGGTGGCCAGGTTGACGCTGGCGCTCAGCACGCCCGGCACGGCGGCCAGGGCCTTTTCCACGCGACCGACGCAGCTGGCGCAGGTCATCTCGCGGACCGGATAGACGACCTCTTCCTCCATCGGCTCGTAGCCGGCGGTGCGGATGGCGGCGGCGATGGCGGCGGGGTTTCCGTCAGCGTTCAGAACCACATGGGCGCGCTCGGCCGCCAGGTTGACGTTGGCCTCGGCCACGCCGGGCACGGCGCGCACGGCCTTCTCGACCCGACCGACACAGCTGGCGCAGGTCATGCCGAGGACCGGCAGATCGAGGACTTTCAGGGAGGCGTCGGACATGGGCGGGAGCCTTTCGTCATTTACAGCCTGAACCTTCTAAACCTTCCCATCATGGTAAGGTCAACAGCCCTTTTGCGAGGGGCGGAACGGGGCGGCGCGTAGGCGTTTGGAGACCTGATTTTCCTTGGAGCCCCTCATGACCCTGTTTCGTCTTCTACCCGCCGTGGCTGTCACTGCGGCCCTGATGCTGCCGTCCGTTGCGGCCGCCCATGCGCGTCTGGTCAGCTCGACCCCCGTCGCCGGATCAAGCTCGGCCTCGCCGCGCGTCCTCAGCCTGACCTTCAGCGAGAAGATGGCCCCGGCCTTTTCGACCTTCGAGGTGGTCAATGCGGCGGGCGTGAAGATCCCGGTGCGGACCACGGTCAGCGAGGACGGCAAGACGCTGAGCGCGCCCGTGGCCCGACCGCTGGCGGCGGGCGCCTATGTGATCAACTGGCGACTGGCCTCCAGCGACGGCCACCGCATGACCGGCGCCGTTCCCTTCACGGTGCGCTGAGCATGGAGGCGTGGCTGATGGGGCTGCGGGCGGCCCAGTACGCCGCGGCCGCCGTGGCCCTGGGGCTGCCCGCCTTCATGCTGTACGGCGGTCGCGTCTTCGGGGGGCGACCGCCTCGCTGGGCGCGTCCGGCCCTGGGCTGGAGCGCGGCGGTGCTGGCGCTGCTGGCGACGGCGGCCCTGGCCTTGCAGACGGGGGTGATGGCCGGGGCGCTGGATCAGGCGCTGAATCCCGAGGCCCTGGGCTTTGTCGTCGGCGGCACGGCCCTGGGCGCGGCCTATGCGGCGCGGATCGGAGCCAGCCTGTTGCTGTTGCTGGCGGTTCTGGCTTTGCGTCCGGGGCGAGGTCTGTGGTCGGTCGCGGCGGTTCTCGGCCTGATCGTCGCCGCCAGCTTCGCCTGGACCGGTCACGGCGCGGCGACCGAGGGGCCGGGCCATGACCTGCACCTGGCCTCTGACATCGCCCACGCCGTCGCCGCCTTGGTCTGGCTGGGGGCCGTCTCCGCCTTTGTGGTCATGGCCTCGCGACGGATCGCCGGGGATGCGGCGTCCAAGGCCGAACTGGCGACGGTGCTGGGCGGCTTTGCGCGGGTGGGGACGATCTGTGTCGCCGTGCTGCTGGTCACCGGACTGATCAACAGCGCCTATCTGGTCGGGATCGAGCGGATCTTCAGCCTGACCGAGACGCCCTATGGCCGCCTGCTGGCGGTCAAGTTGGCGGCCTTTGCGGCCATGCTGGGTCTGGCGGCGCTGCACCGGTTTCGCTCGGCCCCGGCGCTGGAACGCGGGCAGGGCGGTCGGGGCGGCCTGCGCCTCAGCCTTGGCGCAGAACTGGTGCTGGGGCTTCTGATCCTGGCCCTGGTTGGAGCGATGGGGATGCTGGCGCCGCCGGCATCCCTCTGATCGCGGCTTTAGGCCTTTTGCGCCAGCTTGCGGCGTGTCGCCCGATGGACCTTCCAGTCTCGCGACAGCTTGATCCACAGAAGGATGATGCCGGTGATCGCCACGCCGAGGGTCAGGGCGGTGATGGCGACCAGGGTCGGATGGTTGAAGTTCTCGCCAGTCTTGAAATCCAGAATGTGCAGCCGCCAGAAGAAGTCATAGATGCGCCAGACGCCCGAGCGCCGAGTGACCACCTCGCCGGTCTCCGGCGACAAGTAGAAAGTCGTCCGTTCCGCGTCGTGGAAGTCGACGCGCCATAGGGGGCCGTCGCGTCCGGTCTCCTTGGGGGCCTGATCCAGCAGGACCGCCGGCGAGGGCGCGGCTTGGCCCCTATAGGCCGCGACGGCCAGATGCGAAGCCTCGCTCGCTGTCATGGCGCCGAACGGTCGCCCCGTGTCTGCGGCGAGGACGACCGGCTTGCCGTCTGTGGAGGTCAGCACCCAGGCGGGGCCGCGTTGGGTAGTCTTAAGTTCGGCCCGCATCGGCGATACGCCGGACAGGCGCGCGACCTCTGCCAGCGGCAGGGCGCGATCCAATGGCAGGGCGATGGGCGGCGGCGTCTTGATACGGTGCTCGCTGCGCACGGTCTCGATCGGAATGGCGGTCATGACCAGGCCGCCCCCGACCCAGAACAGCACCTGTATGCCCACCACTAGGCCGACCCATTTGTGGATCTGGGTCGAATAACGCAGGACCTTCATCGCTTCCCCCAAGCTCAAGGCGTCGCGGCCCATGAGGCCGTTTCAGATCTATACGCCTATCGACGTGCGCGCCCTCATGCGCTTTCAAGGGGAAGGGCGTCAGCGTGCGTATTACAGGCGGGGTCGCGAGGATGGTTGAGAATGACGGACAATATCGAGGACAGGCTGGCGGCGCCGCTCTTCGCCGAGGACACGGCGCGTCTGGCGGATCTGGAAGGCGGCGTGTGGCAACGGATCGAACAGCGTCAGTCGCAGCGCCGCATGGGGCAAGTTCGTCTGGCCGTGACGGCTATGGCTCTGCTGGTCGGCATGGCTAACGGCGGTGTTCTGGGTCAGGTCATCAAACCGCGCCCATCGGACATTCAGATATTCAGCGTCTCGGCGGGTCTGTCGCCGATGGCCAACTTTGAGGTCGGCGGATGATCGCGAACTGGAAGTCGATCGTCGTCACGGTCGTTCTGGCCGCTTTGGCAAGCGTCGCGGGCGCCTGGCTGGGCGCCGGCTGGATGATGAAGCAGCATGAAGCGCCAGGCCTGCACGAGATCGTGCACCGCAAACTGGACCTGAGCGCCGACCAGGACGTTCGGCTGGACCAGATCGAAGCCCGCTTCGCCGCCCGCCGCCCGGCGCTGGAGGCCGACGTTCGCGCCGCCAACCGCGAGCTGGCCCAGGCTATTGCCGCCAGCAAGGGCGACAGCCCCGAAGTTCGCGCGGCTGTCGATCACTTCCACGACGCCATGGGCGCGCTGCAGAAGGCCACTATCGCCCACGTCTTTGAAATGCGTTCGGTGCTGACGCCCGAGCAGGCGCGGGTCTTTGACGCGGAAATCGCCGGCGCCCTTACGCAAGAGTCTCGGTAAGATCGAGGTGACGGTTGAGGGCGATACGGATGAAGCGCGCGCGACGCGGGGCGATCGCGTCGCCTTTTCCGCCCTCATGTCCGCCACCATGGGGGACCTCTATCGCTTTATCCGTCGCTATGTCGGGGACGCCGAAGAGGCGCACGACCTGCTGCAGGAAACCTATGCCTCAGCCTGGCTGGCGATCCGGCGCTATGATCCGGCGCGCCCGTTTACGGCCTGGCTGCGAGTTATCGCCGTCAACAAGTGTCGTGACTGGGGGCGAAAGCGCACTGTCCGGCGCTTCATCCGTGGGGCCATGGGGCTCGATGCGCCCGAGGCCATGGCGGTGGGTATGGACGAACCGGGGCCCGAAGCTGGGCTGGATGACCGGCGGCGCATGGCTGAGCTAGATCGCGCTCTGGCCGACCTGCCGGACAAGCTGAAGGCGCCGCTGCTGCTGGCCTCGCTGGAAGGGCGCTCACATGCTGAAATCGCCGAGATGCTAGGGATAACGCCCAAGGCGGTGGAGACGCGTATCGCCCGCGCCCGCCAGAAGCTGAATATGGCCCTGTCGCAACGTCACGACTGATACGCAGACTGGTCGTGCACCCGACTTGGGCCCATGCTGCGGCGCCCTGACGCAAGGCAGGTTTGAGGGGCGACGCCGTTTCTCGCGTAAGCCCAGTCAGACCCCTTACGCGCCTCGCTTTCGGCAGGCGCCATCTTATCGAGACCTGACTTCATGGCGCTGACATCTCTGGACCGTCGAACTCTGCTGCGCGGCGCCGCCCTGGGGGGCGGCATGCTTGGCCTGCAGGGCCTGCTGCCCGCCTGGGCCCAAACCGGATCGCCGGGCTTGCGCGCCGATCTGCCGACCCTGACGGGGCCGAACATCGACCTGAGCGTGGGGCATTCGAACTTCACCGTCGGGGGCCGCACCGGCCACGCCTTCACCGTCAACGGCCTGCTGCCTGCGCCCCTGTTGCGGATGCGCGAGGGGCAGAACGTGCGCCTGTCGGTGACCAATACCCTGGACGAGGACACCTCGATCCACTGGCATGGCCTGCTGCTGCCCTTCCAGATGGACGGCGTGCCGGGCGTCAGCTTCCCCGGCATCAAGCCGCGCGAGACCTTTGTCTATGAGTTCCCGATCAAGCAGTCGGGCACCTACTGGTATCACAGCCATTCGGGCCTGCAGGAGGCCATGGGCCACTATGGCCCCATCGTCATCGACCCGGCGGGCGTCGACCCGGTCGGCTATGACCGCGAGCATGTTCTGGTTCTGTCGGACTGGAGCTTCATGCATCCGCACGAAATCCTGGCCAAGCTGAAGAAGAGCCCCGGCTACTTCAACATGCAGAAGACGACGCTGGCGGGCTTGCTGGATGGTTCGGATCGCCTGAACCTGGAAGAGCGCCGGATCTGGGGCGGGATGCGGATGGATCCGCGCGACATCCTGGACGTCAACGGCACGACCTATACCTATCTGATCAACGGCCACGGTCCGGAGGAGAACTGGACCGGTTTGTTCCGGCCTGGCGAGCGGGTGCGTCTGCGCGTCATCAACGCCTCGGCCATGTCGATCTTCAACGTCCGCATCCCCGGCCTGGCCATGACCGTGGTTCAGGCCGACGGCGAGCACGTGCGCCCGGTCGAGGTCGACGAGTTCCAGATCTCGGTGGCCGAGACCTATGACGTCATCGTTCGCCCCACCGAGGACCGCGCCTACACCATCGTGTCCGAAGCTATCGACCGCTCGGGCATGGGTCGCGCCACCCTGACCCCGCGCATGGGCATGACCGCGGAGGTGCCGCCCCTGCGCAAGGTACCGAACCTGACCATGAAGGACATGGGCATGGGCGGCATGGACCATGGCGCGATGGCCGGTATGGACCACGCTGCGATGGGTCATGGCGCCGCCGCCGGAGCCGCCGCCGCGCCGATGGACCACAGCGGCATGAGCATGCGCGACCCGAACAACGCCCCCGCCGACATGGCGGTCGGGGTCGGGGTGGACGCCATCGCGCCCGCGCCGGCCAACCGCCTGGGCGAGCGACCACAGGGGCTTCAGGATGTCGACCACCGGGTGCTGGTCTATACCGACCTGCGCTCGCTGACGCCGAACACCGACACCCGCGCGCCGTCGCGTTCGATGGAAATCCACCTGACCGGCAATATGGAGCGGTTCATGTGGGGCTTTGACGGTCGCAAGTTCTCGGAGTTGGTCGAACCCATCCGCTTCGAGTTGAACGAGCGGGTGCGCGTCACCCTGGTCAACGACACCATGATGGCCCACCCCATCCACCTGCACGGCCACTTCTTCGAGCTGGTCAACGGCCACGACGGCCATCAACCGTTGAAGCACACAGTCAACGTCGCCCCGGGTTCGAAAGTGACCTTCGACCTGACGGCCAATGCGCCGGGCGACTGGGCCTTCCACTGCCATCTGCTGATGCATATGCACGCGGGGATGTTCAACGTCGTCACGGTTCGTCCGCTGGAAGGAGCCGCCCGATGAGCCGCGCCCTGTTCGCCGCCGTCGCGGTTCTGCCCCTGATGCTGGCCGCCGGGTCCGCCGTCGCTCAGAGCCACGGGGGCCATGCCGGTCACGGCGCCCACGCTGCACCCGCCCGCCCTTCTCAAGCGCGTCCGCCGCAAGCCCGGCCGACGCCCAAGCCCAAGCCGCGCGCCGCCGCGCCTCAGCCCCAGCGCGTCGCGCCGCCGGTCCAGACGCCCGCCGCCGACCCTCATGCTGGTCACACCATGGGCGCCGCTCCGGCGGCCGCGGCCGACCCCCACGCCGGTCATGACATGGGCGGGATGCGAATGGCCCCGGCACAGACGCCGGCGGCTGATCCTCATGCCGGTCACAACATGGCTCCGGCCACGGCGCCTCAAACGACGGACAAGACCTGCACCTGCCCGAAATGCGCCGAGGGCGGCGCGGCCCATGACTGCGCCATACCCGGCGCCTCGTCGGCTGATCCCCATGCTGGCCATGACATGAGCGGGATGGCTCCAGCCACGGCGCCCGCTGCTGACCCTCATGCCGGTCACAATATGGGTGCGACTCCGGCGGCAACGGCTGACCCGCACGCCGGTCACGATATGAGCGGGATGCAGACGGCGCCGATCCAGACGCCGGCTAATGATCCTCACGCGGATCACAAGATGGACCAGACGCCCGCCGCTGATCCCCACGCCAGGCATGACATGTCGGCCATGACCGGCGGCGCGCCCAATATCCCGACCAGCGTGGACGCCGTCGGCGGGCGCATGGTCGAAACGCCGCCGCCCGCCGCGGCCCGCGCCGCGCCGGCTCATGCGGCGGACCTGCTGTTCGACCCCGCCGTCATGGCGGCGTCGAGGAAGCAGCTTCTGGTCGAGAACGGCGACGTGCGGACGACGGCGGTGCTGATTGACGCCATCGAGGCCGGCTTCAGCGACGGCGAAGAAGGCTACAGCTGGAACGCCCAGGGCTGGACCGGCGGCGACATCAACCGCTTCTGGTGGAAGACTGAAGGGGAGGGCGCCTTCGACGGCAAGCTGCACGACGCCGAGGTTCAGGCCCTCTACAGCCGCGCCGTCGCCCCCTTCTGGGACGTGCAGGCGGGCGTTCGACAGGACTTCCGTCCTGATGGCTACGACACCACCCACCTGACCGTCGGGGTGCAGGGCGTGGCGCCCTACTGGTTCGAGATGAGCGCGGCCGCCTTCCTCTCGACCGAGGGCGATCTGACCGCCCGTGCCGAGGCCGAATACGACCAGCGCATCACCCAGAAATGGATCCTGCAACCGGCCGTCGAAGTCGCCTTCTCGGCCAGCGATATCCCCGAGCTGGAGATCGGGTCGGGCCTGACCTCGGTCACGGCGGGGCTGCGTCTGCGCTACGAAATCCGCAAGGAGTTCGCGCCCTATGTCGGGGTCGAGTGGAGCCGTTCGTTCGGCGACACCGCCGACTACGCCAAGGCGCGCGGCGACGACGCGGACGCGACGCGCTTCGTGGTCGGGATCAAGGCCTGGTTTTGATGTGATGGCATGAACGTGCGGCGGGCGGCTTAATCGGCCGCAGCCCTTTCACTGTCTCCGATTGCGAGATGGATGCTGCGAAGGTGCTGGCGAACGGCGGCTGACGACTCTAGGGTTTGCGGCCACGATGCGAGCAAGGAGGGGCCCATGCGCGGACAGGTGCTGTCGTTTGACAGGGAAACGGACGAGGGAGCGATCGTCGGAGACGACGGCGCTCGCTATCGCTTCGCCGGCGTGGACGTTCAATCTTCGTCATCGCCGTTGGAGCCGGGGCAGCGGGTCGATTTCGTCGCGGGCGAGGACCGACAGGCGAAGGAAATCTTTGTTATGCGTCCTGTGGCGCCGGATAGGGACACGAACTCTACAGCCGTTCGGCGCGGGCAGTTCGATCTGGGTCGTGTGATCCAGAGGACTTTTACGAGCATCAGTCAAAATGCGGTGGTCTTCTTTGGCGCGGCGGCCCTGCTGGTCGGCGTACCCAGTGTGCTCGCAGCCTTTGGGCAGGGGGACTTGCTGACAACCGCGTCCGGCTCATCTTTCCTGTTCGTAGCCTTTGGAACGGTGCTCTACCTCGTCGGCCTCTATATTCTGCAGGGCGTCGTGGTGAAGGCGGCCGTCAATGGTTTCAACGGCAAGTCCACTTCGTTCGACAGCGCGCTCGGCGTCGGCATTCAGATGTTCCTGCCTCTGTTGGGCCTGGGAATCGTGGCGGGTTTGGGAATGATGCTAGGCTATTTCCTTCTGATCGTGCCCGGCGTGATGCTCACGGTGCTGTGGTCCGTGGCGGCTCCGGCCGTCGTGGTCGAGAAGCGCGGCATCATGGAGGGGTTGCAACGCAGTCGCGATCTGACGCGGGGTTATCGCTGGCCGGTTTTCGGCCTTCTGGTGATCTATCTGGTTCTGAGCTGGATTGTCGGCGGGGCGATTGGCGGATTGAACCTGGCGCTTGGCGGCAGCTTTGACGCCAGTCCCAATCTCGGCCTCAACCTGATCACCACGCCAATTGTCAATGTCCTGTCCGGCGTCGTGGCCTCGGCGGGCGTGGCGTCGCTCTACTACGAGTTGCGCACTGCCAAGGAAGGCGCTGGCCCCGAGGATCTGGCCTCGATCTTCGACTGATCCGGCAGCGATCAGACGTCGTGCTTGTCGCGGCGTCTGACACCCATCAGCAGCTTTTCCTCGAGACGGCCGCGCAAGGCGGCGTAATAGGCGCTGAGGAAGTCACTGTCGCTTTGGATCGGATCACGGGTCCAGCCGATCTTGGTCGCGATACGGTCAGCCACGGCGCGTTTGGTTTTGCGGTCGCCTTGGCGCAGGACCGATTCAAGAACATGTAGTTCCTTGGCGCCATAGGCGTCGATCTGGGCCGGAGTGAAGTCGTAGGCGGTTCGACGTGGCGCGCCGTCGTCCGCCATGTCGCGGGTCAGCTTGCGGCGTGGCGTCCGTACGACCCAGGTGCCGCCGACCAGATCGCCAAGGCGCAGCCGGTCCTTGTTGAACAGGGGGAAGAAGACGAAAATTCCCGCCCAGACGAAGGCTAGGAGATACATCCAGCTGTCCACGCCGCCCTCGCTGGCGCGGGCGAACAGCACCGACAGGGGCAGGAAGACCTCCAACTCGCGCATGGCGTTGCGGGCGAAGACGGATTCGGCCCTCAGCCGCCCGCCGTCGCGTGAGGCGACGCGCAGGCCCATGATCCGCTTGCCCGGCGTGGCGGCGGCGGCCGATAGCTCGAACGCCGTGAAATAGAAGTTCCGCAGCAGGAAGAAGACGACCAGCCAGAGCACGGCGATCATCTCAGCGCCGGCCCGGCCCGCCGCGCCGATCGCTCCGATGCCGGTGAAGATGACGACCAGGGTGAAAACGACCAGGACGGCGACGATGATGGCCGCGTCCAGCATGAAGGCGGCGGCCCGTTGACCCGCATCGCCGATATTCAGGCGCAGATCGACCCCTTCCGGCGTGATGAAGGCGCGTTCAGTCGAGCGAGGGCGGATGGGCTCAGCGGACATGAGCGGCCTCGCGACGGCGGGCATAGAAGTAGAGGCCCCACACCACGGCGGTCGTCGCCGCCACGGCGTAGCGGGCGCCTGTGTCGACGATCAACTGTCGACCGAAGCCTTCCAGCAAGCCGGCCAGCAACAGCATGACCACAACCCCGCCCATGACGGTCCCTGCCGTTCGTCCGGCCTCGACGGCGGCGTCCAGGCGCCGCTTCTGGCCTGGGAAGGCGATGGACCAGCCGATGCGCAAACCAGCGGCGCCGGCCAGGATCACAGCGAACAGCTCAGTCACGCCGTGGATCAAAAGCCAACCGCCCAGCTCGACGCCTAGACCTCTACTGGCGAACAGGGCGAAGAAGGCCCCGAGAGTGGCGCCATTGTAGAGAACCAGAAGGGCAGTCGGCAGGCAAAGGGCGAACCCTAACGCGAAGGCCAGCAGGGCGACCTGGGCGTTATGGGTGAACAGGAAGGCCGCGAAGACCGACAGGCCGTCCGCGTCTTCCGTGCCGTCCAACGTGGCGCGCAGCGACGCCGTCGAAGCGGCCGGATCGCGACCACCGCCCAGATCGCTGGGCACAAAGGCGTAGAACCACTCGGGCTCATGTATCACCAGCCAGCCAGCGACGACCGCGCCCAGCGCCATCAAAGCCGCCGCGACTAGGGTCTCGCGCCATATGCCCTGAACGGCCCTGGGCCAGTCGTGACGGAAGAAGGACGTAAGACGGTCCTGCAGGGTCGCCCGTGAACCATAGACAAAGAAGTAGGCGCGGGCGGCAAGGGTCTCCAGATAGTCGATCAGACCCTGGTCCAGCGAGGTTTCGCGCGCTACCGAAAGAGCCGAAAGGGTCGAGCGGTACAGCACCGGAACCGCCAGGATTTCGGCGTCGGTCAGTTTGGCGGCGGAGCCCTTTTCGGCCTTGTCCATCAACCGTTCCAGACGACGCCAGTCGTCCTCGCGGGCCTGACGGAAGCGCTGGCTTTTCAACAGGCCGGACGGTCGGGTCTCGGTCACAGCAGATCCCTCCGCTTCAGGTCCAGATAGGCGTTGACGACTTCGGGCCCGATGCGGTCTGCCGGGGCGTCGACGATGTGGGCGCCCATGCGGCGCAGTCGCCCAAGGACGGTCTCGCGCTCGCGTAGCAGCGTCCCAGCCACGACGGCTCTGGCGACGTCTTCGGGTGATTCAGGTGCGGCGGCCGCCAGACCCTCCAATTCGTCGTCGCGCAGGACGACGAAGAGGGCAAGGTGGCGCTTCAGCATCGGAGACAGGGCTTCCAGCATCAGCTCAGCTGCGGTCGGATCGGTGAAGTCGGTGAAGACGACGATCAAGGAGCGACGCCGAAGTTGGCCCGACAGGGTGGCCAGAGCGAGGGTGTAGTTGGTCTCATGCGCAGAGTAGTCGATCCGCCCCGCCACGGCTTGCAAGGTGCGGAAGGCATCCACGCCGCCCAGGGCGCCGGTCGAGATGCGGGGACGGGAGTCAAAGGCGAAGAGACCCGCCCGGTCGCCGCCACGCAGGCAGGCATAGGACAGCAACAGGCCGGCGTGGATGAAGCGGTCTATGCGCGGCATGCCCCCGACCGGCTCGCAGGCAGCACGACCGCAGTCCAGAGCCATGATGACGTTGTGGTTGCGCTCGGTGCGGAACTCCTTGGCCATCAGTGCCGAGTGCCGGGCTGACTGCTTCCAGTCGATGGCGCGACGATCCATGCCCGGCTGATAGTCGCGCAGGGCCTGAAACTCAGAGCCTTCTCCGATTTCGAGTTGGGTCTTGGTCCCGAACTCTGCGTCTCGCGCGAACAGGCGCACGGCCTCATCACGCACCCATTGCAGGTCGGTCAGCACGGGTGCGGGCAGGCTTAGGCTGAATACCTTCTGTTTCCAGGCCAGTCCCATCGGCCCTCGCCAACGGACCCATAGCGCGTCCAGGCTGGCGGCGCCTCTGCGCGTAGGCGTGAAGGGGAAGGCGAGGACGGCGCTTTTTTCCACGACCTCGGCACGACGCGGGGCGTGGTCGAGACCCAGTCGCCCCTCTCCCGACAGGGCCGCCTCCACCTGACGCGGGGCACGTCCAGAGGGCGAGAAACGGATCGCCAGTCCTGCAAGGCCGGGACGTCCGACGGCTGCTCGCACGGGTTCAGGTTCGTCCAATAACAGTCCGGCGCGCGATCCCGCCAAGAGGGCGTCCAGGGCGACGAGCAGCATCAATCCGGCGATCCAGACCGGACCCGCCAGCCATCCGGCGGGGGTCAGAACGCCCACCAGCAGGGCCACAGGCGCGCCTGCCGCCATGACGATCACCGCGCGTCGGCTGGGATAGATCACCGGGGGGCCGCCACCTGATCCACCAGACCGGCCAGCACCTGTTCAACCCGTCTGCCCTCGATCTCGGCAGCCGGTGACAGCACAAGGCGGTGGCGCAGAGCCGGAATCGCCAGCGCCTTCACATCGTCCGGAATGACGTAGTCGCGGCCGTCCAGCGCTGCGCGGGCGCGGGCGGCGACGGCCAGCATGGCCCCTGCACGAGGCGAGGCCCCGGTCTCGACATCCGCCGAATCCCGCGTTGCGCGGACCAGGCCGGCGACATAGGCGACCACCTCTTCGGTCAGCCGCACGTTCGCGACGGTGTCCACGGCGGCGTTGATCGCCGCACTTTCGGCCACAACCGCAACGCCGAGGGCGACAGGGTCCATCTGGCCGGTGCGGGCGCCGTGGGCGGCGATGATGGCCTGTTCCTGCTCGAGCGTCGGATAGTCCAGGACGTGCTTGAACAAGAAGCGATCCAACTGAGCTTCGGGCAGGGGATAGGTGCCCTGTTGCTCGATCGGGTTCTGAGTCGCGACGACGGTGAAGCGGGGGTTCAGCGCATGGGCCTGACCGTCGATAGTGATCTGGCGTTCCTGCATGGCTTCCAGCAGAGCCGCTTGGGTCTTCGGCGGGGTCCGGTTGATCTCATCAGCCAGCAGCAACTCGCAGAAGATCGGTCCATGCGTCAGGGTGAAGCTGGACGTCTGGAAGTTGAACAGGTTGGAGCCGATGATGTCGCCGGGCATCAGGTCGGGCGTGAACTGGATCCGGCCGTAATCCAGGCCGACCGCCTGGGCGAAGCTCTGAGCCAACAGGGTCTTGGCGGTTCCCGGCGGCCCCTCCAGCAGAACGTGGCCGCCAGCGAACAGAGCCGTCAGCAACAGGTCCACGGCGCTGTCCTGGCCCACGACGGCCTTGGCGATCTCGGCGCGGATGCGCTCGGCGATCGTTTTCACCTCATTGACGTCCACGGGTCAGCTCCTGGTTCCATCGGTATAGGGCGCCCGCGACCCGCATCAGGTCGCCGGCAGTCTTGGCCGCCCGAGCCTGTTCGGCCAGGCTTGAGTAGGTGTCGGCGGCGCCGTTGGTTCGTCCGACCCGATCAAGGAAGGCGACCAGCGATGCGTCGCTCAGGTGTCGAGGCGCGCCGATCGCGCGCGCCACTGCGGCGCGGACCAGAAGCGCGTAAGGCGCGGCCATATGATGCTCGCGCCGTGCCAGTCGCACCAGACCGGCCGTGTTGTCAGCCAGGCCGCGCTTGCCCAGGGCTATGATGCGGCCAGTTTCTTGGGCCGGACCAAATCGGATGATCGCCTGGAAGCCGACAAACGCCGCCAAGGCTGCGAGGACCAGGGTCATGCCCAGCAGCGGGGGCTCCAGCATCAGGCGCAGCAGGTTGCGGCTTCGCTTCAAGCCATGAAGGGTGAGGTCGAAGATCACAGGCGAGGGCTGCGCCCGCGCGATGTCAATTAGCGCAACCCCCGTCCTGGCGCCCGCCAGGGTCTTCAAACCCTGGGTGTTGATCAGGTCCGGATCGGCCAGAACATAGGTGCGAAGTTCCTTGTGCATGACCAGCACCGGATGATTTTGGTCATCGACCACGACCGGAATCCAATGTGGGCCGGACAGGGTGCGCAGGCCTTCAACCTTGATCGCGGCGCCGAAGGGCGTGCCGGAAGGGCGGCGCAGGGCGACCGTGGCTGGTCCCTTGCGTGCGATCAGTTCTGAGTTCTCGCGCAGGGCATCGGGAAGGGGGGCGAGCGTTGCGTCAGGCGGCAGGGCGCCGATTGTCCGCACCCAGCCCGGATGCTTGGCATCAGGAATAGCTTGCCATTTGGGTAGGACAATCAGGATGGCGCCGTCATGTCGTATATCCTCAATCTCTTCGGGTTGGGTGTCGGGATTGGGGGTGAGCACCAGAAGACTGTCGCTCGCTTTCTCGGTCAGAACGCCGCGGTTCATCACTACCGGCACGCCGAGATTACGCAGAAGATTGGGCAGGGCTCCGTAGCCCGTGGCGGCGCGCGACAGCGCATGTTCGCCGCCGTTGTTTCCTGACTTCAGTTCCGGCGCATAGGCCGAGAGCAGCCCCAAGCCTGCAAAGCAGACCACCCCGACCAGGACGGCGACGATCATGACGGCGGGCGAAAAGGCTCCGCCAGTGGCCTTCGCCGAGCGGCTCACGCGCGCCAGCCTTCGGGCAGAGCGAAGGCTTCGTAGGCCCGGCGGCAATCAGCGAAGTCGGGCGCGCCAATGGCGTCGCCACCGAACAGGCTGCGCTCGACCACGGCCCCGATCAGGGCGAAGGCGGGGCGCGCCGCGTCGGGCACGGCTTTCAGCGCAGCGATCTCGCGTGTCGTCAGGGAGACGCGGACGGCGCGGGGCTGGCGCTTTTCGATGTCCTGAACGCTGCGCAGCAACAGCAGGTGGGCCGCCTCGGCGTATAGGCCCCGACCGGCCAGGGCGTCGGCTTCCGTCAGAAGATCTCGAGCCGCCTGAGCGTTCGGCCGCCATTCGTCGGGGATGGATGGCGGAGCGGTCAGTTTGGCGCGTGGCGCGCGCAGACGCAAAATCTCGCGTACGATGGCGTACAGGATCAAACCCGCCAGAAGCGCCAGTCCGATCCAGAACACCCATTTCAGGGCAGGCCCTATCGCCTGCAGTAGATCTCCGAGCCAGCGAAACCACTCCGGCGGCGGGGGTGGATCGAAACCGATGCGATCAAACTGAAGAGAATCGTCTTTCAGCAGTCGATCATGCGCTTGCGCCAGAGCCTGGTCGGCCGCCGGATCTCTACCCTGCATCTAAAAAGCCGCCCCTCCTCGAACAGCCAAGGCATACTGGCCACAGGCCTTGAGTCAACGGCGGTTTTTCACCCCATTGCGGTCAAGGCTAAGGGACGATGCTGGCGCGGCTACGGCTGATAGGCGCGCGGGCCGCTGTTGGGCGGGGTGCCGCGGGCCAAGTCGGCCGAGGGCGTCAGCGGGGCCGAGCCGCCGTTCAGGCGGGCGCGATAGACCTGCATGTTTTCCATCACCCGCATCATGTAGTTGCGCGTCTCGGTGAAGGGGGCGCACTCGATGAAGTCAATGGGATCGACCTGTTGGCTGCGCGGGTCGCCACAGCGGGCCACCCATTGCGGCGGGCGGGCCGGACCAGCGTTGTAGCCGACCGTGGCCAGAAGCGGCGAACCGCCGAAGTTGTTGATCAGTTCGCCGAGGTGATAGCTGCCCAGACGCATGTTGGCGTCGGGGTCCCACAGCTGTTCAGCCGAGTACCCGATGCCCATGCGGCGGGCCACGCCCTGACCCGTGGCGGGCAGAAGCTGCATCATGCCGCGCGCATCGGCGTGCGAGCGGGCCAGGGGGTCGAAGCTGGATTCCTGACGCGTGATGGCCAGGGTGAATTCCAGGGGGGCGGCGCCCGAGGTCTGGGGCGGCATGCGGACCGGATACATGCGCTCGGGCATGACGAAGCCGCGCTGGCTGGCGGCGCGGCCAACCATCATGGAGCCGAACTGGTCGCCATAGCCCTGCATCAGGTCGAACAACTGGGTCAGGTCGTAGGGCGAGGGCAGGGTGTCGTCGAGGTGGTAGGCGAAGACCCGCATCAGGGTCTTTTCGCCGGCCGCGCCCAGGATGCGGGTGGCGCGGACGACCTCATTGCCTTCGAATCTGTTGACGTCCTCGGGTGTCGGGGCGGGCTCGCCGGGCAGGGTCAGGGTCGTGATCCCGGCTTTCTCGGCGGCGAGTTGGCCGTAGAAGGTCTGCCAGTGTTCGGCGCCCGCCTGATAATAGGCCTGTGCGTTCTGCCGGTCGCCGCGCGCCTCGGCGGCGCGGCCCAGCCAGTAGAGGGCGCGGCCCTGGGTGATCGGGGTCGAGGAGCTGTTGCGCAGGACCTCGAAATGCTGTGCGGCGGCGGCCGGGTCGTTCAGCTTGGTCAGGGCGACCCAGCCGGCGAAGAACTCGGCGTCCACCTTGCGCTCGCCCGAGGGGAAGCCATGGCCGTTCATGGCGGCGTAGGCGGCGCGGGGGTTGCCCTGTTGCAGGGCGTCGAGGAAGTAGTTGCGGCGTTCGCTCCACAGCGTGTCCTGGCCCTCCTTGTGCGAGGGCGCGGCGGGCAGGGCGGACAGCAGGGGGAAGGCCTCGGACTGGCGACCGGCCGAGCGCAGCAGGCGGACGCGTTCCAGGACCACGGCCGGGTCATTGGCGACGGCGGGCGACAGGCCGGCCACGATGGCGTCCGGCGAATAGGCGGTGCGCAGGGCCATGGCGGCGTTGGCGACGGCCTGACGGTCGGTCGGGACCATATAGACCATGGCGCGGGTCGCCGGGCCGTGCGGGCCGAGCAGCAGCATGTTCAGGCGCGTGGCGTGATCGTCAGTGTTGAGCCATCCGCCCCAGCGGTTGGCGATGACGGATTGCTGGGCTTCCTCGAACGAACGGGTGCGCCACCAGTCGCGGATTAGGGCTTGAGCCTCGTCGCGCTGGCCCTTTTGTTCGAGCGCGCCGGCCAGGGCGATCGCGCCGTCGGCAGTCGTGGGGGCCGAGCCGTTGAAGAAGGCGACGACGGTGTCGGGTGACGCATTGGCCAGACCCAGGGCGCGCTCGCCCGCCGCACGACGCGAATCACTACGGGGCCAGTTGGCCAGGTCCGATTGGGCGCGGGCGAGATCGGCGTAGGAAAGTTGCTTGTCCGAGGTATCGACCAGGGCCCATTCGACCAGCTTCCTGGCCGTGGGATCGGAAATGCGCGTCATCACCGATTGCGTGCCGATCACATCGCGAGCGCGAGCCGAGGCCAGACCTTGCTGGAACAGGGCCATGTCCTGGCCGCTGATGACGCCATTCTGACTGGAGGAATAGCCCACAGGCGTGCTGGTCAACACGTCCTGGGTCGGCGGAGTCAGAATCGCCAGGGCGGCGGCCACGGTCGTCGCGATCATCAGATGTCCGATCCTCATTCATCACTGGTTGCGGCCGAGCGGCGAGCAACCTACGCTCCCTGCCTCTTCAAAAGGACGGCCCATGCCGCCCGAAACACCGCGCAGGTAACTTGTTTCAATGACCGCCCCCTTGTTCAAGGGCGTGATCACCGCCTTGATCACACCTCTTCGTGACGGAAACGTGGACGAAGGGGCATTCGAAAAACTCCTGGAACGCCAGATCGCCGCAGGCGTCCATGGCGTGGTGCCGGTCGGCACGACGGGGGAAAGCGCCACCCTGAGGATGGACGAGCACAAACGCGTCATCGAGCAGTGCGTGAACATCGCGGCGGGCCGCGTAAGCGTGATCGCCGGCGCGGGATCGAACGCCACGCATGAGGCCATCGAGCTGTCGGCCTTCGCCAAGGAGGTCGGCGCCGACGCGACCCTGGTGGTGACGCCCTATTACAACAAGCCTTCGCAGGAAGGGATGATCGCCCACTTCGAAGCGATCTCCGACGCCGTGCAGATTCCCATGCTGCTCTACAACGTGCCGAGCCGATGCGGCGTCGATCTGTCGAACGAGGCGGTCGCGCATCTGGCGGACAATCCGAACATCGTCGGCATCAAGGACGCCACCAGCGACATCTCGCGAGTGAGCTGGATGCGGAGCCATATCAACGGCCCGTTCGACCTGATCAGCGGCGATGACGCCACCTGGCTGGGCTATGCCGCCACCGGAGGCGTGGGCGTGATTTCGGTCACCTCCAACGTCGCGCCGGAAGCCATGGTCGCCATGTATGACGCGGTCGCCGCGGGTGATTTCGCTACAGCGCGGACCTTGCAGGATCGTCTGATCGGCCTGCACAAGGCGCTGTTCCTCGATAACTCGCCGTCACCGGCCAAATACGCCCTGGCCAGGCTCGGCCTGTGCAGCGAGGAAGTCCGTCTGCCTCTGTCCCTGACCCGCGACGCCGTGAAACCCGCCATAGATCAAGCCATGGCGGAAGCCGGGGTCATCTGATGGCCGCCGATGCGCCCAAGAAGGTGATCGCCGAGAACCGGCGCGCGCGCTTCGACTATTTCCTCGAGGACTATATCGAGGCCGGGATCCAGTTGCTGGGGACCGAGATCAAGGCGCTGCGCGACGGTCGGGCCAATATCGCCGAGAGCTATGCGGCGGTGGAGGGGCGCGAGATCGTCCTGATCAACTCGGACATTCCGCCCTACAAGCAGGCCAACCGCTTCAACCACGAGCCGCGCCGTCACCGGAAGCTGCTGTTGCACCGCAAGCAGATCGACAAGCTGATCGGCGCTGTTCAGCGCGACGGGCGGACCATCATTCCTGTGCGCCTCTACCTGAACGAAAAGGGCAAGGCCAAGCTCGAGATCGCGCTGGCCAAGGGCAAGAAGCTGCACGACAAGCGCGAGGCCTCGGCTGAACGCGACTGGCAGCGCGACAAGGCTCGCCTGCTGCGCGACAAGGGCTGAGTTTGCGGTTCCGCTTTGCGGCGCGGGCGACGCGCGATAAACGACAATTCCTGGGGCGCGTCTTGCGGAGTTCACGGTGAAGATAGCCGAACGCTGGTTCGTTATGGCGGGCGTCGCCTTGCTGGGCGGCATTGCCGTGGCCGGGCTGGTCGTGGCCATCTATGCGGCCTGGGTCCTGCACGACATGCCGGATGCGTCGGAGCTGGCGGACTATCGCCCGGCGACGGCCACGCGCGTCTTCGCCGGCGACGGCACCCTGATCGGTGAGTTCTCGGACGAGCGGCGCATCTACGTCACCTATGACCAGGTGCCGGACCAGGTGATCCACGCTTTCCTGGCCGCCGAAGACAGCCACTTCTTCCAGCACGGCGGCATCGACGTGTCCGGCATCGGCCGGGCCATGTTCAAGAACGTGTTCAATGTTGTGTCGGGGCGGCGCCTTGAGGGCGGTTCGACCATCACTCAGCAGGTAGCCAAGAACGTCCTGCTGACCAACGAATCCAGTCTGAACCGCAAGCTGAAAGAGGCCATCCTTTCCAGCCGCCTGGAAGCGACTCTGACTAAGGAACAGATCCTTGAGCTGTATCTGAACGAGATCTACCTGGGTTATCGCTCCTATGGCGTGGCTTCGGCGGCCTACAACTATTTCGGCAAGTCGCTGAACCAGCTGACGCCGGACGAGGCGGCCTTCCTGGCGGCCCTGCCCAAGGGACCGAACAACTATAATCCCAAGCGTCACCCCGCGGCCGCCAAGGGGCGTCGCGACTGGGTGCTGGGCGAGATGGCCGACAACAAGTGGCTGACGCAAGAAGAGTTGGCGACGGCTCTGGCGCGCCCGCTGAACACCCGCGCGGCCCCGCGTCGGGCAGAATACGCCGATGCTGACTTCTTCGTCGAAGAGGCGCGGCGTCGCGCCATTGGCCTGTTCGGTCAGGAAGAGGTCAACCGCGGCGGCTACTACATGCGCACCACGTTGGACCCCAAACTGCAGTCCGCGGCCCGCGACGCGCTGATGAACGGGCTGGAACGCTATGACCGCCGTCACGGCTGGCGCGGCGCCTGGGGCACGACTGACTTCGCTGAAGGCTGGCAGGCCGACGCGCTCAAGAAGAACACCCCGCCCGAACGCCGTACCTGGCAGGCCGCCGCCGTCGAAAGCGTCGTCGGCAACAACGTCCGCGTTCGCACGGCTCGGGACAACCGCACGGGCTCGCTGATCGTCTCCGACGCCGCCTGGGCCAACGCCAATCGCCAGTTGAAGCGCGGCGACCTGGTCTTTGTCGAGCCGCAAGGCGGCCAGTTTGCGCTGAAACAGGTCCCAGCCGTGAACGGAGCCCTGGTGGCCATCGAACCCCAGTCGGGCCGTGTCCTGGCAATGGTCGGCGGCTATTCCTACGCCCTGTCCAGCTTCAACCGAGCAACCCAAGCCGAACGCCAGCCCGGTTCTGCTTACAAGCCCTTCGTCTATGCGGCGGCGCTTGAGGGCGACTTCAACCCGACAAGCATCGTGCTGGACGCGCCGATCAGCTTTGCCGGCGGCGCCAATGGCGGCCGCTGGACGCCTGAGAACTACAGCCGTCAGTACTACGGACCTCAGAGCTTGCGACGGGGGCTGGAGCTGTCGCGCAACGTCATGACCGTCCGCCTGGCGCAGGCCGTGGGCATGAAGAACATCGTTGAACTGTCCAAGAAGATGGGCGTGGCTGATGATATGCAGCCCAACCTGTCCGTATCCTTGGGGGCAGGGGAGACGACGCCCTATCGCTTGACCGCTGCCTATGCGGCCTTCGTCAACGGCGGCCGTCGCGTCGACCCCTATCTGATCGAGATGGTTCAGGATCGAAACGGCCAGACCATCCACCGCGCCGACCGTCGCCAGTGCCGCGATTGCGGCCGGGGCTTCAGCGGTCAGGAATCGCCGCGTCTGCAGGACCGCGGGACCCAGGTCATCGATCCGATCACCGCCTATCAGATCAGCTCCATGCTGGAAGGCGTGATCCAGCGCGGCACCGGCGCAGGCGCGCGTAGCCTGGGCCGGTGGGTGGGGGGCAAGACTGGCACGACCAATGAATACCGCTCGGCCTGGTTCGTCGGCTTCTCCAGCGACATCGTGGTCGGTGTCTTCGTCGGCTTTGACGACAACCGTTCGCTGGGCGGCGGTGAGGCCGGGGCAGCGACCGCCGTGCCGATCTTCACCGACTTCATGCAGGTCGCGCTGAAGGAACGTCCGGCACGACCCTTCGTCCGACCCAAGAACGCTGTCTTCCGCACGGTCAACGGTATCGAGGAGGCCTTCCGACCCGGCACCGAGCGCCAGATCCGCGAAGAAGCGCCGCGCCCTGTCCAGCCGGAAGGGCCGCAGAACTACTACGACGTGGTCCGCCGCGAGCAGGAGGCCGCCAAGGGACCAGCGCCGTCCAGCGCCGCGCCGGCGCCCGTTGCACCGCCGCCGCCCAAGAAGGAACCGGCCGAGGACTTGAGCGGACTCTACTGAGGCTCTAGTTAGACCCATCAACCGGCGCGCCTGTTCGCAGGCGCGCCGTTTATTTTCGTTGCTTTCCCTATCGGTCCGCACGCGGTGCGGCTCTGCTTGAGGGAGGGCGTTTGTTTCGCAGGAGTTTGCGATGAGACCGGATGTCGAGGCCATGAAGGCCGACATCGAGCAGAGCGTCGCTCTGCTCAGGAGGCGTCTTTGACTGGGATGTCTCGCTTCGAAAACTGGATGAGCTGAACGCTCGGGTCGAAGATCCGACCCTTTGGGACAATCCTGAACAGGCCCAGGCCGTCAGCCGCGATCGCTCGCGCCTGGAAGGTCAGATCAATAGCGTTCGTGCGCTGGAAACCGATCTGGAAGATGGCGTCATGCTGGCTGAAATGGCCGACGAGGAGGGCGACGAAGCCACCCTTGAGGAGGCCCGAGAACAGCTGCGCGGCGTCAAGGATCGCGCCGCCCGCGCCGAGCTTGAAGCTCTGCTGTCCGGCGAGGCTGACGGCAACGACGCCTATCTGGAAGTGAACTCCGGCGCTGGCGGCACCGAGTCCAACGACTGGGCCGGCATGTTGCTGCGTATGTACTCGCGGTGGGCCAAGGCCCACGGCTATGAGGTCACGATCGAGGCCCACGAAGAGGGCGAGCAGGCGGGGGTCAAGTCGGCCACAATCCTGATCGAGGGACCGAACGCCTATGGCTGGCTGAAGTCGGAATCGGGCGTGCACCGGCTGGTCCGCATCAGCCCGTATGATGCGGCGGCCAAGCGCCACACCAGCTTCGCCTCCATTGGGGTGTCGCCCGTCGTGGACGATACGATCGAGATCGATATCAACCCGTCGGATGTGCGCACCGACACCTATCGCGCTTCGGGCGCGGGCGGTCAGCACATCAACAAGACGGACTCGGCCGTGCGTCTGACCCACGTTCCGACCAACACGGTCGTGGCCTGTCAGGCTGGTCGTTCGCAGCACCAGAACCGCGACATGGCGTGGAAGATGCTGCGCGCCCGACTGTACGAACTGGAACTGCAGAAGCGTGAGGCGGCGGCTCAGGCCCTGGCTGACGCCAAGACCGACATCGGATGGGGTCACCAGATCCGATCCTATGTCCTGCAGCCGTATCAGATGGTCAAGGACCTGCGCACCGAGGTTGAGACCTCGGACACGCAAGGGGTTCTGGACGGCGACCTGGACAGGTTCATGGGCGCAGCCCTGGCGGCCCGGGTCGGAGAAACCCGCGACGGGAACTAAAAAAGGGGCGGCCCAGCAGGGCCGCCCCTTTTCATTTGTCCGATCGGCGGATTCAGGCGGCGGGCTTGGCCTCGACCTTGTCGGTCTTGGCGTTGGCGGCGGCGGGCTTTTCAGCCGTAGCCGGCGTATCCAGCATATTGGCGCCGGGCGTGTCGCGCTTGGCCTGGGTGCAGCGGCCCTGGAACCAGGCGCCCTGTTCGATCGACAACTGCTCCTGGGTGATGTCGCCCTCGATGCGAGCTGTGGCGAACAGCTTGACCTGTTTGGCGACGATGGCGCCCGAGACGCGGCCGCGCACATCCAGGACGTCGGCGTGGACGGTGCCCTCTACTGAGCCGCCTTCACCGATGGTGACGCGCACCACGCGGATGTCGCCCTTCAGCGAGCCATCGACCTGAAGTTCGCCCGCGCCCGAGATATTGCCCTCGTATTTTACCCCGGCCGACAGGGTCGACAGGCTGGACGAACGCGAGCTCGCCGCCGGGCGCGAGGGCTCAGGCGCACGCGGTGCAGCAGGCGTGACCGAAGGCGTGGCGGCGGGCGTCGGTTCCGGCGCAGGGGGAATGCCCATGCCGCTGGACGGGCCGTTGTCGAAGGGTTTGCTCTTGTTGAACATGGTGCTCTCCGCATCTCGCCAGCAAGGCCGGCCTAATCCTACTGTTGCCCCTTGGGCGGCAGTTAGGGGCAGGTCGGCGATGGAGGCAAGCTTGGCCTCAGAGCATTCGGCGGATCAAAGTGATTGGGCCGCTTCCAGCACCTGTTCGGCGTGGCCCTTGACCTTGACGCTGCGCCACACGCGGCGCACCACGCCCGTGCCGTCGATCAGGAAGGTGGCGCGTTCGACACCCATATATTCCCGGCCGTAGAGCTTCTTCATGATCCAAGTGCCGTAGGCCTCGCAGACCACGCCGTCCTCGTCCGAGCCGAGGATGACCTTGAGGTCGTGCTTGGCCTTGAAGCGGTCCAGCTTCTTCACCGCGTCGCGGGAGACGCCGATGACGACGGTGTTCGCCGCAGCGAACGGATCGGCCAGGGCCGAGAAGTCCAACCCTTCCGTCGTGCAGCCGGGGGTATCGGCCTTGGGGTAGAAGTAGAGGACGAACGACTTGCCCTTCAGCGCATCCAGCGTGACGCGGCCGTCGCCGTCGGTGGCGAGATCGAACGCGGGGGCGGCCTGGCCTTCGGTGATGTCGGTCATCTCAATCTCTCCGCTCATCCCGGCGGACGCCGGGACCCAGTGAGAGCCCCGGCGACGCCGGTTGAGTGATGGCAGCAAAACCAACTGCTGCATTTGAAGCCAAAGCACTGGATCCCGGCGTCCGCCGGGATGAGCGGGGTTTAGATGGGACGCACCAGCACGATCTTCTTCTTGCCCGCTGCCAGCTTCAGCACGCCGTCGGCGTTGACGTCGGCGTCCTCGATCAGACGGGCGCCGTCGGCGATGGCTTCGTCGTTCAGACGCAGACCACCGCCCTGGGCCAGGCGGCGCGCCTCGCCGTTGGACGTGGTCAGGCCAGCCTTGGTCACGACGGCGGCGATCATGGCGCCGATCACCTCATCCTTCGGCAGTTCGACGGTCGGCAGATCGGCCGAAAGCTGGCCCTTCTCGAAGGCGGCCTCGGCGGCGGCGCGGGCTGTTTGGGCCGCCTCCGAGCCGTGCAGCATCGAGGTGGCCGCGTCTGCCAGAGCCTTCTTGGCCTCGTTGATGCCGGCGCCTTCCATGGCTTCGTAAAGCGCGATCTGATCCAGCGGCAGGTCGGTGAACAGGCGCATGAAGCGGCCGACGTCGGCGTCCTCGGCGTTGCGCCAGAACTGCCAGTAGTCATAGGGGCTGAGCTGCTCGGCGTTCAGCCAGACCGCGCCTTGCGCCGTCTTGCCCATCTTGCCGCCCGAGGCCGTGGTTAGCAGCGGCGTGGTCAGGCCGAAGGAGGCCTTCTGGTCCACGCGGCGGACCAGATCGACGCCCGAGGTGATGTTGCCCCACTGATCCGAGCCGCCCATCTGCAGCGTCACGTTCAGCGAACGGTTCAGCTCCAGGAAGTCCACCGACTGCATCAGCATGTAGTTGAACTCGAGGAAGGTCATCGGCTGCTCTCGCTCGAGGCGCAGCTTGACCGAGTCGAAGCTCAGCATCCGGTTGATGGTGAAATGCGTGCCGTAGTCGCGCAGGAACTCGACGTAGCCGAACTTGGACAGCCAGTCGTTGTTGTCGACCATGACGGCGTCGGACGGACCGTCGCCGAAGGTCAGGAACTTCTCGAACACGGTCTTGATCGAGGCGATGTTGGCCTGGATCGTTTCGTCGGTCAGCTGCGGGCGCGAGGCGTCCTTGCCGGTCGGGTCGCCGACCTTGGTGGTGCCGCCGCCCATCAGGACGACGGGCTTGTGCCCGGCCTGCTGCAGGCGGCGCAGCATCATGATCTGGATCAGGCTGCCGACGTGCAGGCTGGGCGCCGTGGCGTCGAAGCCGATGTAGGCCGTCACGATCCCGTTCGAGGCGGCGTCGTCCAACTCCACCGGGTGGGTCACCTGGTGGATATAGCCGCGCGATTGCAGGGTCTTGAGGAAGTCGGACTTGAAGGCTTGGTCGGTCATGGACGGCTCCGTAGCAGGGATGCCGGCGGCCGTCTTCCTTGTCGGGAAGTCGCGCCGCCAGCGAAGGCGGCACGAGATCGCGGCCGCTCGCTAGCTCAGCGAACGGTAATACAGGCCGGAAATGGCGCGGGCGGCGATCATGGGCGCTAGCTACGGCGTGCGTGACGTGGCAGTCAACCCGCCATGACGACCTCCTCGACAAAGACCCTTCGCGTGCTCGGCTTCATGACCGGCACCTCGCTCGACGCCGTGGACATGGCGGTGATCGAAACCGACGGCGAAAACATCATCAGCTTCGGCCCGGCGGGCGAAATGAAGCTGGACGCCGAAACCCGCGCCATCGTCGAGGACGCCATCGAGGACGCCCTGGACTGGGAGCGTGATGAGGAAGAGCCCGACAGCTTCGAGGACGCCCGCATGGCGGTGGCCGACGCCCATCTGGCGGCGGCGCTCAGCTTCATGGCGGTCAACGGCGTGAAGTCCAGCGCATTGGATCTGGTCGGGGTGCATGGCCAGACGGTGCTGCACGAGGCGCCGACGCCGGAACTGCCGGGCCGCACGGTGCAGTTGATCGACGCTCTGAGCGTGGCCGAGGGCCTGGGCGTGCGCACGGCCTATGATTTCCGTAGCGCCGACGTGGCGGCGGGCGGGCAGGGGGCGCCGCTTGCCCCGGTCTATCACGCGGCCCTGGTGAAGAAGGCGGGCCTGAGCGGGCCGGTCGCCGTGCTGAACCTGGGCGGGGTGGGAAACATCACCTTGATCCGCGCCGACGGTGGGCTGGAGGCCTTCGACACCGGCCCGGCCAACGGCATGGTCGACCTGCTGGTTCAGTCGCGCGGCAAGAAGCGCATGGACGAAGGTGGTCGTCTGGCGGCGGCGGGGACGGTCGATCAGGCGGTGCTGGCTGGCTATCTGGCCCATCCCTATTTCGCCGCGACGGGGCCGAAGTCGCTGGACCGGTTCGATTTCTCGCTGGACCCGGTGGCGGGCCTGTCGCTGGAAGACGCGGCGGCGACGTTGACGGCCTTTGCCGCCGAGGCGGCGGCCCTGGGCGTGGCGCGTTGCTCGGAGAAGCCGACCAAGGTCGTGGCCTGCGGCGGCGGACGGCATAATCCGGTCCTGTTGGCGGCGATCCGCGAGCGCGCGGGCGTGCCGGTGACGACGGCCGAGGGCGAGGGGTGGCGCGGCGATAGCATCGAGGCCGAGGCCTTCGCCTTCCTGGCGGCGCGCTGCCTGCTGGGCCTGCCGATCAGCTTCCCCGGCACGACGGGCGTGCCCGAGCCCATGACGGGCGGGCGTATCGTGGAGCCCGGCGAACAGTGAGCCTGAAGCAGTCCCAGCGCTTCTGGGGCGTCGCCAGCGGCATGGCGGCGGGCGCCCTGTGGGGGCTGGTCTTCCTGGCGCCCAAGGTCGCGCCCGAGGCCTCGCCGATGATGCTGACGGCGGGGCGCTACCTTGCCTATGGTTTGATAGCGGCCCTGTTGATCGCACCGCGCTGGCGGCGGGTGACGGCGGCGCTGGACTGGAAGGCGTGGCGGGCCTTGGCCTGGCTGAGCCTGGCCGGGAACATCGTCTATTTCGTCTTTCTGGTGGCCAGCGTCCATTTTGCGGGCGTCGGGGCCTCGGCCCTGATCGTTGGCATGGTGCCGGTCGTGGTCGCCCTGTGGGGGCTGAAGGACAAGGACTCGCCGCCGCTGACGCGCGTGGCGCCGCCGATCCTCGTGGCGGCCCTGGCGGTCGGCCTGATCGGTTGGGAATCCCTGAGCCAGACCTGCAATGCGGGTCATGACAGGGTTCAGACCCTGATTGGTCTGGCCTGCGCCCTGGCGGCCCTGCTGTCATGGTCGGCTTTTGCGGTGGGCAACAGCCGCTGGATGGGGCGGCTGCCCGATGTGTCGCCGCATGACTGGTCGCTGCTGACGGGCGTCGTGACGGGCGGGTTCGCCCTGCTGCTGGCGGTCCCGGCGGTCCTGACCCTGGGCGTCTGGTCTGGCGAGGCCTGGGTGCGGTTCCTGGGTGTCAGCATTGGCGTGGCCGTCTTCGCCTCCATCATCGGCAACGCCTTCTGGAACCAGGCCAGCCGTCTGCTGCCCCTGACCATGCTAGGCCAGATGATCGTGTCCGAGACCCTGTTCGCCTTCCTCTACGGCTTCCTGTGGGAAGGCCGAGGGCCGACCGTGATCGAGATCGCGGCCATGATCCTGATGGTCGTCAGCGTCGTCTGGTGCGTGCGCGCCCACCGCCCGGCGGCGCTCGCGGCGGCAGAGGGCGAGCACTAGTCGAACGACGTAATTCTGCCTGAAATCTACAGCTTCAATCCCGAAAGGGAGGGGCTGATGATAGCTTTCGTATTTGTGCTGGCCTTGGTTCAGGTCGGGCTAGCAGCCCCATCTACCGTGCTTGATGCCGAAGCACGTGCCAAGATCGCGCCTGTCTTGGCGGTCCTGGCAGACGAACAAAAACGTCAGGCTGAAGCCCCGCCGCCAGCTGACGATACCGAGCGCTTCCTGCGGATGTATCGGTTGGATCAGATCGGCCGCGAGGCCATGCAAGACGTGGATCTGAGCGACCTGCCTTTGGATCAGGCAAAGGCGGCTGAGGGCGCCATGTGGGCGGCGCAAAGTGCTGTCGATGACGCCAATCTGGACGCGTTGCTGAAGATGCTGCCCCCCGAGGGGTGGTTCTATAAAAGCCGATATGGCGAAGGGCCGTCGCAGACCGCCTTTCTCATCATTCAACACTCTGACCTTGAGCAATGGCGTCGCTTCGTGCCGGTTCTTGAGCCGCTAGTTGCGACGGGTGAAGTTGATGGGCAGCAGTTCGGCCTGATGTACGACCGTCTGGCCATCAACGAGCAGCGTCCGCAGCGCTACGGCACGCAGATGGCGTGCAAGGACGGTCGCTGGGCCATTGATCGTGAAAACCTTGAGGACCCCGTTAACGCCGACAAGCGGCGAGCCGAAATGGGGTTCCGCCAGACGCTGGCGGAGTATGAAACCAACTTCGCGCACTATCCGCCCTGTAGCCCCTGAGGACAGCGTTCTGAACGTCCCGGTCAGTTTCGCGTTCTAGGCACAGCGGACCGGGCCCCTCTGGCGATCTTGGTCGTGATGTCGGGCCGCGCCGGTCGTCCGTTCGGACGTCGGCGGCTGATGCGGTCCAGAGGTCCCGATGGAGTTCCTGACAGTCGAGTGGATGGGCAAGCCCGCATGGATGTGGGCGGCCTTTCTGGTGATCGTGGTTGCCTTGCTGGCCTTTGATCTGGGCGTCCTGCATCGCAAGGCGCACGAGATCGGGGTGCGCGAAAGCCTGCTGCTTTCAGCCTTCTATATTGCGGTCGCCCTGTTGTTCGGGATCTGGGTCTGGGTGCGGCTGGGGGCGGACAGCGGGCTGGACTACCTGACCGGCTTCGCCATCGAGAAGAGCCTGGCGATGGACAATGTCTTCGTCATCGCCATGATTTTCAGCGCCTTTGGCATTCCGCGCCTGCATCAGCACCGCGTGCTGTTCTGGGGCGTGCTGGGCGTCATCGTGCTGAGGGCGGTGATGATCGCGGCGGGAGCGGCCCTGGTCAGCCGGTATGAGTGGGCGCTCTATGTCTTTGCGGTCTTTCTGATCTTCACCGGGGGCCGGATGATCGCGACCAGTCCCAAGGAAGACGCCACAACGGGGCGCGGCCTGATGAACTGGCTGATCCGGCGGGTGCCGGTGACGGAGCAACTGCACGGCGCGCGGTTCTTCGTGCGCGAGGAGGATGCGGCGGGACGATGGGACTGGCGGGCCACGCCGCTGTTCCTGGCCTTGGTGACGATCGAGTTCGCCGACGTGATCTTTGCGGTGGATTCGGTGCCGGCGATCTTTGCGATCACGACGGACCCCTACATCGTTTACACGTCCAACATCTTCGCCATTCTGGGCTTGAGGGCGCTGTATTTCGCCCTGGCGGCGGTGATCCACCGCTTCGCCTATCTGAAGCAGGCGCTGGCGATTCTGCTGGTCTTTATCGGGGGGAAGGTCATCGCCGCGCCGCTGATGGGGCTGGAGAAGTTTCCGCCGGCGATCTCGCTCGGCGTGACGGCCGCCATCCTGGCCGCGGGCATTTTGTGGTCGATGTGGAAGACCCGGGCCGAAACCCGGGTCGACACATGAGGCCCGATCAGGCCGGCTTTTCTTCCAGACGCTTGTCCAGATAGGCGCCGACGCGACGCTCGACAGCACCGATGTGGTCCTGCCAGAAGTGGCTGGCGCCCTCTTCCAGTTCGTAGTCGATGACGATGCCTTTTTGCGTGCGCAGCTTGTTGACCACGCGCTCGACCTCGACCGGCGGCACGACGGTGTCGGCGGTGCCGTGCAGGAACAGACCCGAGGCCGGGCAGGGCGCCAGGAAACTGAAGTCGTACATGTTCGACGGCGGCGACACCGAGATGAAGCCGTCCGTTTCCGGGCGACGCATCAGCAGTTGCATGCCGATGTAGGCGCCGAACTGATAGCCGGCGACCCAGGTCTGGGTGGCGGCGGGGTTGTTGGCCTGCAGCCAGTCCAGGGCCGTGGCCGCGTCGGCCAGTTCGCCGATGCCGCTGTCGAACTCGCCCTGCGACTTGCCGACGCCGCGCGAGTTGTAGCGCAGGGTGGCGAAGCCGCGCTGGACGAACAGCTGGTGCAGCGTCACCGCCACCGGGTTGTTCATGTGCCCGCCCGCCTTGGGGTGCGGGTGCAGGATCAGGGCGATCGGCGCATTGGGGCGCTTGCCGGGCGAATAGCGGCCTTCGATGCGGCCCGAGGCGCCGGGAAGAATGACTTCAGGCATGGATCAGCGGAATCCTGTCTTCAACTGTCGTTTCGCGGGCGGACAATACTTGACCAACGCAGTAGGACTTTCTAAGTCCGCTCAGCGTGGCGCACTTGTCTGCGAGGGCGCGGGTTCTAACACATGAGCCCCGAAAAGCGTGAAATTTTTGAGGGCTTTCTATGCGCCTGTCGACAAAGGGACGATACGCCGTGATGGCGATGGCCGATCTGGCGCGCAACGGCGCGGACCGGGCGGTGTCGCTGGCCGAGATCGCGACGCGCCAGGAAATCTCTCTCAGCTATCTGGAGCAGCTGTTTGCGCGTCTGCGTAAAAGCGGTCTGGTCAAGAGCGTGCGCGGCCCCGGCGGCGGCTATCGACTGGCGCGAGAGGCCTGTGAGACCGCCGTGGCCGAGATCGTTCTGGCGGTCGATGAGCCGATCCGCGCCACCCGCTGCGTCGGCGCCGGCTCGCCCAAGGGCTGCATGATCAAGGGCGAACGCTGCATCACCCACCACCTGTGGGAAGACCTGGGGCAAGAGATTCATCGCTATCTCGCCAGCGTCAGTCTGGAGGACGTGATCCAGAACCGCACCGGTCAGGCGCGCATGGGCGCAGCGCCGGCCGTCGCAGGCATGGAGGCGGCAGCATGAGCATCTATCTGGATTACAACGCCTCGGGTCTGGTGCGGCCCGAAGTTCAGGAAATCATGGCCAAGGCCCTGGCTGACAACGGCAACCCGTCGGCGGTTCACGCGGCCGGGCGTCGGGCGCGGGCGCGGGTCGAGACGGCGCGGGCCCAGGTGGCCGAGCTGGTCGGGGCTGATCCGACTGCCGTTGTCTTTTCCTCGGGCGGCACCGAATCCAACGCCCAGGCTGTCGTCAGCGCCCTGGCGGCGGGCTGCGAGCGGTTGATCGTCGGGGCGACGGAGCATCCTTGCGTGGCCGAGGCGGCCGCCGTCAGCGGCGTTCCGGTCGAGGTGCTGCCGGTTGACGTGAACGGCGTGGTCGATCTGGTCTGGCTGGCCGAGGCGCTGAAGCGTCCGGGCCGGGCCGTGGTCGCCATCCATCATGCAAACAATGAAAGCGGCGTGATCCAACCCATCGCCGAGGCGGCGGCTTTGGTCCGCGCGGCGGGCGGCTGGCTGCACGTCGACGCCATCCAGTCGGCGGGCAAGGTCGCGGTCGATATGCGGGCGCTGGACGCGGACAGCCTGACGCTGTCGGCGCATAAGCTGGGCGGACCGCAGGGCGTGGGCGCTCTGGTGCTCAAGGAAGGCGTCGCCGCCGTGCGCATCCTGCATGGCGCGGGTCAGGAGCGCGGCCTGCGCGCCGGGACCGAGAACGTGCCGGGCATCACCGGTTTCGGCGCCGCGGCCGATTGCGCGGCGCGCGATCTGGACGAGGCCGTGGCTCATGTCGTCTGGCGCGACGCGGCGGAAGCCAAGGTCAAGGCGGCGGGTGCGACCATCATCGGTGGCGCCGTCGAGCGCCTGCCCAACACCCTGTTCATGGCGGTCGAGGGCTGGGACAGCCCGCAGCAGTTGATCACCCTGGATCTGGTCGGCGTCATGGTTTCGGCCGGCTCGGCCTGTTCGTCGGGCAAGGTCAAGCCGTCCAAGGCGATCAGCGCCATGGGTCTGGATCATCTGGCGACCGGAGGCGTGCGCGTCTCTGGCGGCTGGGGCACGACGCAGGGGGACTGGGATCGGTTCGCCGAGGCCTGGGTCTCCGCCTGGAACAAGCATCAAGCGCGCCTGTCTGAGCGCGTGAAGGAAGTCGCGTAAGTCATGGCTGCTGTTAAGGAAACTGTCGAAGCTGTCGCCGCGCTGGAGAAGTACGAGCATGGCTTCACCTCGGACATCGAAACGGAATATGCGCCGCGCGGCCTGAACGCCGACATCATCCGCTTCATCTCCGAGAAGAAGGGCGAGCCGGAATGGATGCTGGAATGGCGTCTGGCCGCCTATGAGCGCTGGCTGGCGATGGAAGAGCCGACCTGGGCGGCGGTGAAGTATGAGCCGGTCGACTATCAGTCGCTGTTCTACTACGCCGCGCCGAAGCAGAAGGAGGGGCCGAAGTCGCTGGACGAGGTCGATCCCGAGATTCTGGAAATCTACAAGAAGCTGGGCATCCCGCTGAAGGAGCAGGAAGTGCTGGCGGGGGTTCAGGGCGCACCCAAGGTGGCCGTGGACGCCGTGTTCGACAGCGTCTCGGTCGTGACCACCTTCAAGGAGGAGCTGTCCAAGGTGGGTGTGATTTTCATGCCGATTTCCGAGGCCTTACGCGAATATCCTGATCTGGTGCGACAATATCTGGGATCGGTCGTGCCGGTGTCGGACAACTATTTCGCGGCGCTGAACAGCGCGGTCTTTTCGGACGGGTCGTTCGTCTACATCCCGCCGGGCGTGAAGTGCCCGATGGAGCTGTCGACCTATTTCCGCATCAACGCCAGCCAGACCGGCCAGTTCGAGCGGACCCTGATCATCGCCGACAAGGGCAGCTACTGCTCCTATCTGGAAGGCTGCACCGCGCCGATGCGCGACGAGAACCAGCTGCACGCGGCGGTCGTGGAGATCGTGGCCCTGGACGACGCCGAGGTGAAATACTCGACGGTTCAGAACTGGTATCCGGGCGACGCTGAGGGCAAGGGCGGCATCTACAACTTCGTCACCAAGCGCGCCGACTGCCGCGGCGACCGCTCAAAGGTCAGCTGGACCCAGGTCGAGACCGGCTCGGCCGTCACCTGGAAATACCCGTCCTGCATCCTGAAGGGCGAGGAAAGCTCGGGCGAGTTCTACTCCATCGCCATCACCAACGGGCATCAGCAGGCCGACACCGGCACCAAGATGATCCATCTGGGCAAGAACTCGAAGTCACGGATCATCGCCAAGGCCGTGTCGGCGGGCAAGTCGGACTCGACCTATCGCGGTCTGGTTTCGGTACACCCCAAGGCGACGGGCGTGCGCAACTTCACCCAGTGCGACAGCCTGCTGATCGGTAAGGAGTGCGGCTCGCACACCATCCCCTACATCGAGGCCCGCAACGGCTCGGCCCAGCTGGAGCACGAGGCGACGACGACCCGCCTGTCGGAAGATCAACTCTTCTACGCCCAGCAGCGCGGCCTGTCGGAAGAGGAGGCGGTGGCCCTGCTGGTCAACGGCTTCGTCCGCGACGTGATGCAGAAGCTGCCGATGGAGTTCGCCGTCGAGGCGCAAAAACTAGTGGCGATCAGCCTTGAAGGCTCGGTCGGGTAAAGAAGAACAATGCTGAAGATCAACAACCTCCACGTCTCGGTCGCTGACAAGCCGATCCTCAAGGGCCTGACGCTCGAAGTGCCGGCGGGCGAAGTCCATGCCGTCATGGGGCCGAACGGGGCCGGCAAGTCGACGCTGGGCTACAGCCTGTCGGGCCGTCCCGGCTATGAGGTCACGGACGGTTCCGCCTCGTGGAACGGTCAGGACCTGCTGGGTCTGGACCCAGCCGAGCGCGCGGCGGCGGGCGTCTTCCTGTCGTTCCAGTATCCGATGGAGATCCCCGGCGTGCCGGCCATGACCTTCATCCGCACGGCGCTGAACGCCCAGAAGCGGGCGCGCGGCGAGGAGGAAGTCTCGGCCCCCGCCTTCCTGAAGCAGGTCAAGGCGGCGTCGCAGGCGCTGAAGATGGACTTCGATATGCTGAAGCGGCCCCTGAATGTCGGCTTCTCCGGCGGTGAGAAGAAACGGATGGAGATCCTGCAGATGGCCCTTTTGGAGCCGTCGCTGCTGATCCTGGACGAGACGGACTCGGGTCTGGACATCGACGCCCTGCGCATCGTGTCGGAGGGGGTGAACGCCCTGCGTCGCGCCGACCGCTCCATGCTGGTCATCACCCACTATCAGCGCCTGCTGGACTACATCAAACCGGACAAGGTGCACGTCCTGGCCGCCGGCCGCATCGTCGCCTCGGGCGGTCCTGAACTGGCGCTGGAGCTGGAGGCGGAAGGATACGACAAGTTCCTGCCGACCGCCGCGTGAGCGCCGTCCAGATCGACCTGACGAACGCCGAGACCTTCCCGTCGCGGCGCACGGAAGCGTGGAAATACAGCGACCTGAAGCGCTGGCTTCGTGAAGCGCCTGAGCCATCCGGCACGGCGCTGGTCGGGGCTCCGGGGCCGTTCTACGACCTGGGTGGCGAGGCGATCGTCTTCGCCAACGGCCGCCCGGTCGGGGTGACCGACTTCATCGCCTCGGGCGTGCAGACCTTGCGTCTTCGCTTCCTGTCCGACGCGGTAGGCACAGGCCACACGGCCTCGGCGCGCATCGTTGCGCGGCCCGGCGCGCGGCTGCTGCTGCTGGAGACCCATCAGGGCAAGGGTTCGGCCTATGTCGCCCACAACAAGGTCGAGATTGATGTCGCGCGCGAAGCCGAGGTCACGCGCATCGTCCTGATCGAGGAGCCCGAGGACGCCATTTCGGTGACCAACGCCGAGGTGCGGCTGGAGGCTGGCGGTCGCTATCGCCAGACTATCGTGACGACCGGCGCCAAGCTGCAACGCATCGAGACGCAGTTGAGCCACGGGGCCGAGGGCGCCGATGCGCGTCTGGACGGCCTCTATCTGCTGAAGGGTTCGCGTCACGCCGACCTGACCACTGTGGTCGATCACCTGGCCGCCGACGGCACGACCAGCCAACTGACCAAGGGCGTGGTTCACGACACGGCGCGCGGCGTGTTTCAGGGCAAGATCGTCGTCGAGCGCGGGGCGGACGGCACCGACGCTCGCATGGCCCACAACGCCCTGATCGCGTCTGAGCGCGGCGAGATCGACGCCAAGCCCGAACTGATCATCTATGCCGACGACGTGCAGTGCGCGCACGGCAATACGGTGGGGACGCTGGATGAAAGCGCGCTCTTCTATATGCAGCAGCGCGGCATTCCCGCCGACGAGGCCCGCGCCCTGCTGGTCCAGGCCTTCCTGTTCGAGGTCATCGACCGCATCGAGGACGAGGCGGCCAGGGAGGTTGTGCGCGCATGGCTGACGGCCAGACTCTGAAAGGCGTGCCTGTGAACCGCTTTGACCCCTACGCCGCGCGGGCGCAGTTCCCGATCCTGTCGCGACAGATGAACGGCAAGCCTCTGGTCTATCTGGACAATGCCGCCTCGGCGCAGAAACCGCGTGCGGTGATCGACGCCCTGACAGCGTCGATGGAGGGCAGCTACGCCAACGTCCACCGCGGCCTGCACACCCTGTCGAACGAGGCGACCGAGGCGTTCGAGGCGGCGCGCGAGATCGTCGCCCGCTTCCTGAACGCCCCCTCGGGCGAGAACATCGTCTGGACCAAGGGCGGGACCGAGGCGATCAATCTGGTCGCCAACGGCGTGGGCCTGAGCATTGAACCCGGCGATGAGATCATCGTCAGCGAGATGGAGCATCACTCCAACATCGTGCCCTGGCACTTGCTGCGTGAGCGCAAGGGCGCGGTGCTGAAATGGGCGCCGATCAAGGACGACGGCTCGCTGGATATGGCGGCCTACGCCGAACTGCTGGGGCCGAGGACCAAGGTCGTCGCGGTCACCCACATGTCGAACGTGCTGGGCACCATCAACCCGATCGCCGAGATCACCCGACTGGCCCACGCGGCCGGCGCACGGGTCCTGGTCGACGGCTGTCAGGGCGCGGTTCACGCCACGCCGGACGTTCAGGCGGTCGGCTGCGACTGGTATGTGATCACCGGCCACAAGCTGTATGGCCCGACCGGCGTCGGCGCCCTGTACGGCACGACCGAGGCTCTGGAGAGCCTGCCGCCCTATCAGGGCGGGGGCGAGATGATCGAGACGGTCGAGAAGGACCGCGTGACCTACGCCAAGCCGCCGCATCGTTTCGAGGCCGGCACGCCCCCGATTCTTGAGGCCATTGGTCTGGGCGCGGCGTTGGAATGGCTGTCGGGCTTTGACCGTCAGGCCGTGGCCGCGCACGAGATGGCGCTCTATGACCACGCCCGCGCGCGGCTGGTCGACGCGGATTGGCTGCGGGTCCTGGGCGAAGCCGAAGGCAAGGGCGCGCTGCTGACCTTTGCTGTCGAGGGCGCGCACGCTCATGACGTGGCGCAGATCATGGACCGTTACGGCGTCGCCGTGCGGGCCGGTCTGCACTGCGCCGAACCGCTGGCGAAAAGACTGGGCGTGACCTCGAGCACGCGCGCCTCCTTCGCCCTATATAACACCGTGGAGGATACAGACGCCTTCGTGGATGCGCTGATCAAGGCGCGGAACTTCTTCGTGTGACGAGTATGGACGACGCCAAGACCGAAACCGCCATCAGCGACAGCGACGCCTTTGCCGCCAGCTGGGACGAGCCGCAGAAGAGCGCCCTGTCTCAGGGCGAACTCGACAAGCTGACCGACGACCTGATCGAGGCGCTGAAGACCGTCTATGACCCGGAAATCCCGGTCGACATCTATGAGCTGGGCCTGATCTACAAGGTCGACGTGTCCGACGACCGCGACGTTCTGGTCGAGATGACGCTGACGGCGCCGGGCTGCCCCGTGGCCGGCGAGATGCCGGGCTGGGTCGAGGCGGCGGTGATGAAGGTCGAGGGCGTGAAGTCCGCGCGGGCCAACCTGGTGTTCGACCCGCCGTGGGATTCCTCCAAGATGAGCGATGAGGCCAAGCTGGCCCTGAACATGTTCTGAGGACGTAGCGATGACCGAGCTTCAGACCGCCGCCCGACCGCGCCGCCCCCGGCCCAAGGCCGTGACCCTGACCGACGCCGCAGCCGAGCGCGTGCGCGAGATCATGGCCAACGCGGAGAAGGACTACGTCGCCCTGCGCGTCGGGGTGAAGAACGGCGGCTGCGCCGGGCAGGAATATACCTTCGCCTATGCCGAGCAGATCGAGCCGCTGGACGAGGTGGTCGAGGATAAGGGCGTCACCATCCTGATCGAGCCCAAGGCCGTGCTGTTCCTGATCGGCAGCGAGATCGACTATGAGACGACCAAGCTGGCGTCCAAGTTCGTCTTTCGCAATCCGAACGAGACCGACGCCTGCGGCTGCGGCGAGAGCGTGACCATCATCCCCGCCGCCGCTCTGGACGCCGACTGACATGATCCGACTGGAAGGCGTGACCCGGCGCTATCGCAGCGCGGCGGGCGAGCGCACGGCGCTGGACGGCGTGGACCTGAGCATCGGGCGCGGCGAGGTGTTCGGCGTGGTCGGACGTTCCGGCGCCGGCAAGTCGACCCTGATCCGCGCCATCAACCGGCTGGAGACGCCGGACGCAGGCCGCATCTTTGTCGATGATCAGGAAATCACTGCGCTGAAGCCCGCGGAGCTGCGCGCCGCGCGGCGTCGGATCGGCATGATCTTCCAGCATTTCAATCTGCTGAACGCCAAGACCATCGAGGACAACGTCGCCTTTCCCCTGCGGCTGGAAGGACGGCCCGAGGCCGAGGTGAAGGCGCGTACGGCGCAGTTGCTGGAACAGTTGGGTCTGGCCGAACACGCCAGGAAGCATCCCGCCCAGCTATCGGGTGGTCAGAAGCAGCGCGTCGGCATCGCCCGCGCCTTGGCCTGTGGTCCCAGCGTCCTGCTGTGCGACGAGGCGACCAGCGCCCTGGACCCGGAGACGACCGAGGACATCCTGACCCTGCTGGACGGGCTGAACCGCGATCTGGGCCTGACCATCGTTCTGATCACCCACCAGATGGAGGTGGTGCGCCGCGTCTGTGATCGGGTGGCGGTGCTGAAGGACGGCAAGATCGTGGAGCAGGGCGCGACGGCCGACGTCTTCCTGCGCCCCCAGCACCCTGTGACCCGCGCCATGCTGGCCGAGGGCGAAGAAGCGTTCGACGCCTCGGTCGTGCCGGTCGGCGCGCGTCTGGCCAGGCTGACCTTCCGCGGCGCCTCGACCTATGAGCCGGAGCTGAGCCGTGTCGCACGTTCGGTCGGCGTGGACTATTCGATCCTGTCGGGGCGGATCAGCCGCATCCGGGGCGAGCCCTATGGCCAGTTGGTCGTGGCCTTCACCGGCGGCGACGCCGAGGCGGCTGTGGCGCAACTGACCGCGCGCGGCGTGAAGGTGGAGAGCGTCTGATGTTCGACAACGTCGATTGGGCCGAGATCGGTCGCGCCACCTTAGATACCCTGCTGATGCTGGGCGGGTCTCTGGTGCTGACGGTAATCCTGGGCGTGCCGCTGGGCGTGCTGCTCTATCTGTCGGGCAAGGGGCGGCTGGCGGCCAATCCGGTGCTGAACGCCGTGCTGTCGCTGATCGTCAACGTGTTGCGCTCGGTGCCCTTCATCATCCTGCTGATCGTCATGCTGCCGGTGACGGTGCTGCTGGTCGGCACGTCACTGGGCGTGGCGGGGGCCATCCCGCCGCTGGTCGTGGGCGCTGCGCCCTTCTATGCGCGCCTGGTCGAAACGGCCCTGCGCGAAGTGGACAAGGGCGTGGTCGAGGCGACCCAGGCCATGGGCGGTTCGACCTTCCAGATCGTGACGCGGGCCCTGCTGCCCGAGGCCATGCCGGGCATCATCGCCGGGGCCACGGTCACGGCCATCGCCCTGGTCAGCTACACCGCCATGGCGGTGTAGCTGACCAGGGCGATG
>NZ_PCPB01000020.1 GCF_002979535.1 Brevundimonas sp. MYb52
CCTCCGCCGCCTCCGCCGCCTCCGCCCGCGTCGCCTTCCGAAAGCTCCGCCGAGTACCAGCGCAACTTCGGCGTCGTGAATACTGGCGCCATCGCTGCGTGGAAGACTGGGGCGACCGGACGGGGAATCACGGTCAGCGTGGTCGACAGCGGCATCAAGCTGGACCACCAGGATCTGGCGGTGAACATTTCGTCGCGCTCAACCGACATCATCTCCGGCCGCAACCAGCCGCACGGCCCCGATAGCCACGGCACCGGCGTATCCGGCGTCATCGCCGCCGCCTTCAACGGCTATGGCACGGTCGGGGTCGCCTATAATTCGACTATTCTTTCGATCCGCGCCGACGTCAGCGACTGCGAAAAGCCCGAGGACACGGTCTGCTTCAAGGGCGGCGATCTGGCCCGCGCCCTGGACTACGCCGTGCAGAACGGCGCCAAGATCATCAACCTATCGCTGGGCGGCGAGGGTCCGCTGGGCGGCGCCTTCGAGGCCGCATTGCAGCGCGCCATCAACGCCGGGGTCGTCTTCGCCATCGCTTCAGGCAATGCGGCCGGGGCCAACCCGGAATGGCCGGGGCGTTACGCCAGCGACCCTCGGTTCGCCGGCGGGATCATCGTCACGGGCGCCCACGACAACGCCAATCAGATCGCCGACTTCTCAAACCGCGCCGGTGTTTCCCAGACCTACTTCCTGTCCGCGCCAGGGGTTCAGATCTACACGGATTGCGAAGGAACCTCCTGCTGGGTCGCCAACGGCACCTCCTTCGCCTCGCCCGCCGTGGCGGGGGCTCTGGCCTTGTTGCTGGAAGCCTTCCCCAACCTCACGGGCCGCGAAGCCGTCGAGATCCTGCTGCGCACAGCGCGGGACGCGGGCGACCAGGGCGACGACATAGTCTATGGCCGCGGTCTGCTGGACATCGCCCAGGCCTTCCAACCGGTCGGCGCCACCTCCTCGCCTCAGGCCACCGGCTCGGCAGTGCGGGTCGCCATCGAGCCGGGCGCCTATGTCGGCGGTCCGTTCGGCGACGCCATGGGCCGCACACAGGCCCTGAACACCATCGGCTATGACGAGTACGAACGCCTGTTTCGCATCGATATGGGCGAGGCCTGGCGCATGGCCCCGCGCCGCAGCTATCAGCCGGAAAACCCCACGCCGATGCGCCAGTCGCAGGTGACGATGGACGGCCCCGGCGGGGCGAAGCTGTCGCTGATCGCCGCCGCCCCAGTCGCCACGCCCGAGCCGATCCTGAACCGCTACACCCCCTTCGACGCCCCCTGGTTGGGCGACGAGATCAAGCAGGAAGCCCTGTTCGATGTCACCGCTGGCCGCATGTCGTTCGCCGCCTGGCAGGGCAAGGGCGGGTCGCGCTCGCCCTTCCGTACCGGCTCGGGCGACGGCTTCGCCGCCCTGGCCCAGGCCGATCACGCTATTCGCGGGGCCATGGTCTTCGATGGGCTAGGCTTCGGTCCCCTGACCGTCAGCGCCGAGACCGGGGCCGGCGACCGCCGCGCGCCCCTGCGCTCGGTCGAGCAGGACGTGTCGTCCTACGCCCGCGCGGCGCTGGACTGGCGCGGCGAACGCGGCGGCCTGTCGCTCAGCATGGGGGCCCTGGACGAGAAGATGGGGCCGCTGGGCGCCTATATGCCGACGCGCTCGGACTTCGCCCTGCCGTCACGCACCCGCTTTGCGGCCTTTGGCGGCGACCTGTCGCTGGGTCATGGCCTGGTGTTGAGCGGCGAGGCCGGTTTCGGCCGCACCGAGATCGAGGGCCGGTTCCTGAACCTGTCCAGCGCCGCCGTCAGCTCGACCTGGCGCATGGCCCTGCAGTCGGATTGCCCGTCGTGGGCGCTCGGTTGCAGCCGCCTGACCTGGGAAATTTCCCAGCCGCTGCGGATCGAGAGCGGGACCTTCAGCGCCTCCCTGGCCGATGTACCGCTGGAATACTTCGACCCCGTCACCTTCTCTGAGCGCCGCTTCTCGGCCAGCCCCTCGGGGCGTCAGATCGACTTCTCCGTGCGCAGCCTGCACCCCCTGCCCGGCGGGTCCATGCTGCAACTGGAGGCCGTGGCCAGCCGCGACGAGCAGCACCGCGCGGGCGCGCCGACCGGCTACGCCCTGCTGGGCAGTTGGCGACGCGGCTTCTGATCCAGAAGCGCCAGACATGAGAAAGGCCGGCGGATCGCTCCGCCGGCCTTTTGCATTTCAGCCTGTGGCGCGAGGCCTTAGCGTTCGACGCAGAGGGCCACGCCCATGCCGCCGCCGATGCACAGGGTGGCCAGGCCCTTCTTGGCGCCCGAGCGTTTCATCTCGTGCAGCAGGGTCGTCAGGACGCGGGCACCCGAGGCGCCGACCGGGTGGCCGATGGCGATGGCGCCGCCATTGACGTTCACCTTGGCCGTATCGAGGCCCAGTTCCTTGACCACGCACAGCGACTGGGCGGCGAAGGCTTCGTTGGATTCGATCAGGTCCAGGTCGGCGACGGTCCAGCCGGCCTTCTCCAGCGCCTTCTTCGAGGCCGGGATCGGGCCGGTGCCCATGATCGACGGATCGACGCCCGCCGTGGCCCAGGAGGCGATGCGGGCCAGGGGTTCGATGCCGCGCGCCTTGGCTTCATCGGCCGACATCAACACCAGGGCGGCGGCGCCGTCATTGATGCCCGAGGCGTTGGCCGCGGTCACCGAGCCGTCCTTGACGAAGGCGGGCTTCAGCTTCTCCATCGCCTCCATGGTGGCGCCGTGGCGGATGTATTCGTCCTGATCGACAACCACGTCGCCCTTGCGGGTCGAGATGGTCACCGGTGCGATTTCATCGACGAACTTGCCGGCCTTCTGGGCGGCCTCGGCCTTGTTCTGAGAAGCGACGGCGAAGGCGTCCTGCGAGGCGCGATCGATCGACCACTTGTTGGCGATGTTCTCGGCCGTCTGGCCCATGTGATAGCCGTGGAAGGCGTCGATCAGGCCGTCCTGCAGCATGCTGTCCTTGAAACCCAGTTCGCCCATCTTCTGGCCGTTGCGAAGCTGGGCCGTGTGCGGCGACTGGCTCATGCTTTCCTGACCGCCGGCGACGACGATCTTGGCGTCGCCCTGCATGATCTGCTGATAGGCCAAAGCCACGGCGCGCAGGCCCGAGCCGCACAGCTGGTTCAGGCTCCAGGCCGGGGTCTCGTTGGGCAGACCGGCGCCGATCGAGGCCTGACGCGCCGGGCCTTGCCCTGCGCCCGCCTGAAGCACCTGGCCGAGAATGACCTCGTCCACGTCAGCCGCGTCCACGCCCGCGCGCTCCAGCGCCGCCTTGATGGCGACCTCGCCCAGCTTGGAGGCGGGCAGGCTGGACAGGGCGCCGAGGAAGGAGCCGACCGGGGTGCGGGCGGCGGAAACGATCACTACGTCAGTCATGATATTCACTCCGGGGAGAAATTCTGCGGGCGGTTGTGCCGCATTCCACATCCCGCGTCACCTTTCGCAAGTGCGAAGTTCAGCACTTCGTCATCATCAGGGCGCAATCTGACGGGAACGATCCTCACGGCGAACGCTTTTCAGGAGTGATGCTGGTGCGGGTGAAATCCTTGGCGAGACGGGTGTGGACGCCCGACGACCTCGATATGATCGAGCACTATCAGTCGCGCGCCGAGCGTCTGGCCGATCTGTGGGTCCACATCGTAGGCCTGGGACTGGCGGCGGTCGGCGGCGTCATCCTGGCGGTCCTGGCCGGGCTCTACAGCGGCATCAGCGCGGTCGTGGCCACTGCCATCTACGCCGTCTGCCTGCTAGCCATGCTGACGGCCTCGACCATCTACAACCAGACCCATCCCTGCGCCGCCCGCCCCGTGCTGCGGCGACTGGACGAGGCGGCCATCTTCCTGATGATCGCCGGCAGCTACACCCCCTTCACCACCCAGAGGTTCGAGGGCGCCTGGTCGATCGGCTTCACCCTGGCCGTCTGGCTGATGGCCCTGACCGGGGTCGGGGTGAAGATGTTCGCCCCGCGCATTTCCGACGTCTTCTGGAGCGGGGTCTATGTCCTGTTCGGCTGGGTGGCGATCTTTGCACTGAAGCCGATGATCGAGACGGTGCATCCGCTGGCGCTGGGCCTGCTGGTGGCGGGCGGTCTGATCTACACCTCGGGCGTCTTCGTCTTCATCAGCCAGAAGGTGAAATTCCGCCGCGCGATCTGGCATGGGTTCGTCGTCGCCGGGGCTGGCGTGCACTGGGCCGCCATCCTGATCGGGGTGGTTCTGGCGCCCGGCGCGGCCTGACCGAAAAGCGCCCTCTGGCCTTCGCGCGCGCAACGCGTGATAGTGCGGCGTTGCAACAACGCGAGAACAAGCGTGAACGACAAGAAATCCGAGGGCGGAAAAACCCGTGACGGCGTGGTCGTCATCAAGAAGTATGCGAACCGGCGGCTCTATAACACCGCCACCAGCGCCTATGTGACGCTGGAAGACCTGGCGCAGATGGTGCGCGAGGGGGTCGAATTTGTCGTCTATGACGCCAAGACCAATGACGAGCTGACGCGTCAGATCCTGACCCAGATCATCTTCGAGGAAGAAAGCCGCGGCGAGGCCCTGCTGCCGGTGCAGTTCCTGCGTCAGCTGATCGGCTTCTACGGCAACTCGATGCAGTCGGTCCTGCCCTCCTATCTGGAGATGTCGCTGGACAGCTTCACGCGCCAGCAGGAACAGTTGCGCAGCCAATTCAGTCGCGCCTTCGCCGGCGCGCCCGGCGGCGGCCTGATGGAAGAGGCCGTGCGCCAGAACATGGCCATGTTCGAACGGGCCATGAAGATGTTCCCTGGCATGGCCGCCTATGGCCGTCCCGAAGCCGAGCCTGACAAGGCCGCCGAGCCTGAGCCGGCGCCCAAGGCGGCGTCGGCGGACCCCGCCCTGGACGAAATGCGTCGCCAGATGGACGAGATGCGCGCCCAGATCGACCGCCTGGCCGGCGCCGGAAAATGACCGACGGCGTGCGCCCGGTCGGCCCGCTGGAGGGGCCCACGGTGCAGGAACGCCGCGAGGGCGACCGGCGCGAACGGGACCGCCGCGCCGCCAAGGCTGAGGCCGAAGCTGAAAAAGCTCGCGCCCTGGTCCCGGCGGGCGAGCGGGTCGATCATGCCGCCTCCCCGGCAAAGCCTGCCGTGTCGCCCCTCGCCCCGCCAGCCCTGTTCGCCGCCCAGGTTCTTGGCCAGAAGGGACAGAAGCGCGGACTGAAGGGCGGACCGCCGGTGCTGGACGCGGCCCGTTCCACCTATCTGGGCGCGGAATACTCGGGCCAGCGCGACCGTCGCCCCCGCGTGGGCAAGGCGAAGCAGACCGAAATCTAGGGCGCCCCGTTTGATGGCATGGCGCTTGCGACGGCTCCGGCGTCTTCGACCGGAGTTTCGCCCATGGCCGTCCTCAACCTCGCTGCCCGCCTGTTCGACGTGACCGTGGTCGCCCTGGTCTTCGTCGCCTTCAGCTAGCTCAATGACTCAGCGGGGGTTCATGTCGAAGTCGCGCCGCGAGGCGATGATGGTGACGATGAAGCCCGCCAGCACGTCCAGCAGCACCATGGTCAGGATCAGGAAGAAGACCGATCCTGCAAAACCCGGCAGCAGCAGAAACTCGACCAAACAGACCACGAACAGCGCCATCGACAGGGCGTGATTGACGATGGCCACCCGCTGGCTGGAGGTCGACTTCAGCAGTTCGACAAACAGCAGGATCAGCGACAGGAAGAGGATCAGCTCGCCTATGCTGATGCTCCAGCTCGCGCCCGAGGTCATGGGCACGCGGAACAGCACCTCATCCAGCACCGCCGACGGTCCGAGCAGGGGATCGACACCGGCCCCGCCCAGCAGGATCACCAGATTGTAGATCACGACCGGCACGATCAGCAGCGGTATGGCGATCAGCATGGGCGGCCCCTCCAGATCGCTTTGCTTAACCCTGTTTCCCGCGCACGACCATATGGTCGCGGTTCGGTCAGAACTCGCTGATGGCGCCCGGACGCCGCGAGCGCGACTTCAGCCACATCACGCCCAGCAGGTCCGAGAAGGAGGCCCGCAGCCGCCCCCAGTTGGTGTATTTCGACTGGCCCGTCTCACGGTGCCGGTGATCGACGTCGAGGTAGCGGTTCTCATAGCCCTCGCGGATCGTCAGGGCCGGCAGGTAGCGGTGGATGTGATCGAAGTAGGGCAGACGCAGGAAGACGTCGCGACGGAAGGCCTTCAGCCCGCAGCCGGTATCATCGGCGTCGTCGGACAGCAGCTTGCGACGGATGCGGTTGGCCCAGATCGAGGCCTGGCGCTTGGCGTTCGAGTCCTGACGCTTGGCGCGCACGCCGCCGACCAGGGCGACATTGGCGGGCGCGGCGATCAGGGCGTCGGCCAGGCGCGGCGCGTCAGCGGGCGGGTTCTGGCCGTCGCCGTCCAGGGTGACGACGATGGGCGCGCGCGCCGCCAGGACGCCGGTGCGCACGGCGCGGCTCTGTCCCGCATTGGTCGCGTGCGACAGCACCCGCAGGGCGGGCAGTTCCGCCATCGCCGCCTGCAGTTCGGCCAGGGTCGAATCGCGGCTGGCGTCGTTGACGAAGATCATCTCATAGGACCGACCGGCGAAGGCCTCGGCGATCTCGCGCGCCAAGGGCACGGCCGCGCCGGATTCGTCATGCACCGGCACGACGACGGAGATTTCAGGGGTGGAAGCGAGGCTGTCGGTCATCGTCGCTCTGTAGCGCATCGTCGGGCCGGAGGAAAACCGGGCCGCGCGAAGAGGTTGCAAGCTGAAGCTTCCGGCGAGCGGCGTCGGCGTGATACGACAGCGCCATGAACCGCCCGAACCTGGATCACCTCATCGCCGGCTGGCGCGGCCCCGTTCTGGCGGCCCTGCTCGCCCTGCTCGCCGGCCTGCCTAGCCTGATGCTGCTGCCGCCCCTGGACCGCGACGAAAGCCGCTTCGCCCAGGCGACGGCCCAGATGCTGGAAAGCGGCGACTATGTCGACATCCGCTTCCAGGACGAACCGCGCTGGAAAAAGCCAGTCGGCATCTACTGGATGCAGGCCGTGGCCGTCGGTCTGACCTCGGACGTCGAAGACCGCAACATCCAGCCCTATCGCCTGCCGTCGCTGTTCGGGGCCATGCTGGCCGCCTGGGCCGTGGCCTGGGCGGGCGCCGCCCTGTTCGGCAATCGCGCAGGTTTCCTGGCCGGAGCCATGCTGGGCGCGACCTTCCTGCTGTCATCCGAAGCGGGCATCGCCAAGACCGACGCCATGCTGTGCGGCCTGACCACCCTGTCGATGGCGGCCCTGGCGCGGATCTATATGGCGACGCGGGCCAATGAGAAGCCGGTGCGCTGGCACAAGCTGCTGTTCTGGCTGGGCATCGGCCTGTCGATTCTGATCAAGGGGCCGATCGGGCTTTTGGTCGTGGCCCTGTCGATCATCGCCCTGTCGGTCTGGGACCGAAACATCAAGTGGCTGGGCAAGCTGGGCTGGGGTTGGGGCCTGCCTCTGGTGGCCCTGCTGGTCGGTCCCTGGGCCATCGCCATCACCATCGCCACGGACGGCGGCTTCTGGCGTGAAGCCATCGGCGGCGATCTGGCGCCCAAGCTGGCGGGCGCCCACGAAAGCCACGGCGGCTTCATCGGCATGTATGCCCTGCTGTCGCCCCTGCTGCTCTTCCCTGTCACCCTGATGCTGCCCGCCGCCCTGTCGACGGGCTGGCATCGCCGCGCCGAGCCGGCCATCCGCTTCGCCGTCTGCTGGCTGGTGCCCGCCTGGCTGATGTTCGAGATCGCCCCGACCAAGCTGTGGCACTACACTCTGCCCACCTTCGGCGCGATCGCGCTTCTGGCCGCCGCCGCCCTGACCCAGCCGATCGGCAAGGTCTCGCGCATCGCGGGCGCCCTGCTGGGCCTGTTCGCCGCTGTCATCGTCTGCGCCATCACCGTCTACGGCCTGACCGAGTTCGGCCGCTCGACAGCCCAGACCTGGGCCACCGTGACCATCGTCTTCGCCGTCATGGCGGCGGCGGTCGGCGGCTTCTTGCTGGTCAACCGGGCGGCGATCACCGGGGTGCTGGCCGCCATCCTCTGCGGCGTCATCGCCCACGCCGGTCTGGCCGGGACCATCCGTCAGTTGCGCCCCCTGTCCATCGCGCCGCGCTTGGTGAAAACCATGGAGTCGGCCGAGTTGAGCCCTGCTCAGGGCCGCTATCCGGGGCCGGTGGCCATCACCACCTTCCATGAACCCAGCTTCGTCTTCCTGACTGGGCGCGACACCCAGTTGACCGACGGCCCCGGCGCCGCCCGGGCCCTGGCCGAGGGGCGCCCCGCTATCGTCGAGGCCCATGACGACGAGGCCTTCCGCCGCGCCCTGGCGGATCTCGGCGCCGCTGGACGCGCTGTCGGCGTGGTCAGCGGTCACAACTACTCCTCGGGCGACGACGTGCGTCTGACCGTCTATGCCCCCGCCGGGGCAGGCGAGCGGAGCGCGCGCTGATGGGTCGCTTCATCCAGATCGTCGAGGTCGGGCCCCGCGACGGCCTGCAGAACGAAAAGGCCGTGCTGAGCCCCGCCGTCCGGGCCGACTTCGTCCAGCGCCTCGAAACGGCGGGCGCCAAGCGCATCGAAGCCGTCAGCTTCGTCCACCCCAAGTATGTGCCGCAGATGGCCGGCGCCGAAGAGGTCATGGCCGCCCTGCCCCCCGCCGAGGGTCACAGCCGCATCGGCCTGGTTTTGAACGGCAAGGGCTATGACCGGGCGCTGGGCACGGCGGTGGACGAGGTCAATGTCGCCATGTCCGCCACCGACGGCTTCGGCCTCAAGAACCAGGGGCTGAACGTCGACCAACAGGTGCAGATGCTGTCCGACATCATGGCGGGTCGCGCCAATGCAGCAGGCGCGCCGGGCGCGACGCCCAAGCTGACCGCCACCCTGTCCTGCGTCTGGGGCTGCCCCTTCGACGGCGAGGTCTCGGTCGAACAGGTCAGCCAACTGGTCGCCCGCATCGCCGCGCTCGGCGTCGAGGAAATCGCCCTGGCCGACACCATCGGCGTCGGCGATCCGTGGAGCGTGACCAAAAAGGTCGAGGCCGCTCGAAAGGCCGCGCCCGACGCGACCTTGCGCCTGCATTTCCACGACACCCGCAACACCGGCCTGGCCAACGCCTACGCCGGGGTCGAGGCGGGCGTGGACATCCTCGACGCCTCCGCCGGCGGCATCGGCGGCTGCCCGTTTGCACCGGGCGCGACCGGAAACATCGCCACCGAGGACCTCGTCTACATGCTGGAACGCGCCGGCTTCTCGACCGGCTACGACCTCGACCAACTGATCGAAAGCGCCCGCTGGATCGGTGGCCAGATCGACAAGCCCCGCCTCAGCGCCCTGAGCCGCGCAGGCGGTTGGCCGCAGACCAAGACCTGATCTCCGGCTCGAAAAATGCCCCTGACGCCTTTCCCGCGAAGGCAGAAATGCGATACGAGCAGGTTCAAGAGGCCCTTGGGGGCGACCGCGAACTCCTCCAGGCGAGAATGCTTTGATAAATCCGTTCAAGTTCTGGCGTAAAAAAACCCGTCAAGCAGAAGCGCTTGCAAGCAAGTTTCAGACGGCGACCAGGCAGATCAACGCCCTCACCTTGGCGCTGGAAGAACATCGACGCGAAACACGCCTGCTTTACAACAGCCTGGCTCTGCCCGCGCGCGCAGAGTGGCATGGCCAGCCGCCCATGATCCAGGGCGAGCCCGCGAAACTGGCCTTTCCGCGCAGCACCCTGTGCCGACAGGACAGCTTCCATGAGCCCTATTTTTCCTACTGGACCCACCGCCTGCGCGAGGGCCTGCGCTATCATCGCAAGCTGTGGGAGTTCGTCTTTATCTGTCAGGTCCTGTGGGAGCGCGGCGCCGTCGTTCCTGGCGCCCGCGGATTGGGCTTCGGGGTCGGCGCCGAACCCCTGAGCGCCTTCTTCGCCTCTCAGAACTGCCGCATCCTGGCCACCGACATGGACGTCGAGATGGCCGAGGCCATGGGCTGGACCCTGACCAACCAGCACGCGGTCGGCAAGGAGGCTCTACGCAAGCCGGCCGTCTGCCCTGATGACCTGTTCACCGAGAACGTCTCGTTCCAGGCCTGCGACATGAATGACGTGCCGGCGGAATTCGTCGATTTCGACTTCTGCTGGTCGGCCTGCGCTCTGGAACACCTCGGCTCCATCGAAAAGGGCCTCGCCTTTATTGAGCGGTCCATTCAGTGTCTGAAGCCCGGCGGCTGGGCCGTCCACACCACCGAGTTCAACACCAGTTCCAACGAGGAAACGGTCGATAATCTAGGCACTGTGCTGTTCCGACGCCGGGACTTCGAGGCGCTCGCCGAACGCTTGACGCAACAGGGCCACACCGTCATCCCCTTCGACTTCAACCTCGGTGATCGCCCGGTGGATCGTTACATCGACGTGCCGCCCTATCGGGAGCAGCCCCACCTGCAGATGGCGTTGTCGGGCTTCTCCACGACCTCGTTCGGGATCATCGTGCGGCGCGGAGCATAGGCTCCATTGAGCGGCGCATGGATCGACGGCGTCGCTGACGCGGTCTTTGCGCGCGCGTCAGACCTTGCGAATACCCCGCATGACCGGTCGAAGCCGAGCCAGCACGCGAGACGCCCACCGCGCCGCACGCCGCTGGCTGAGATCATCCGTCTCGACCCCGTCGCGATAGGCTTCCAACAACTCGTAATACTGCGGCTGGGGATCGAGGGCGATCGCCCGTTCCACCGCTTCAACAGCCGCCCTCGTCTCGCCCAGGCTCTTCAGCAGAGCCCCTTCCCACACATGAAGGTGAGCCTGATGAGAAAGCGCCTCGACCGCCTCTCGCGCATGTGGTCTGGCCTCCTCAAAGCGGCCGGCCGCCACCAGGGCATCCACATAGGACATGAGATAGATCGGCGCCCGATTGGTCGAGGCGACGATGCGCTCAAGCTTCTCGATAGCCTCGTCGTGTCGTCCCTCAACGGACAGCAGCCTGGCGAGAGCCAGACCTGAGAGCGGGCTTGAAGGGGTGATGTTCACAGCCCGCTGGGCCAGATCAAACGCCAGTTCCCGTCGATGCGCCGGCTGGTTCATCGCCAGGTTCGACAGGTAAAAGCCGCTTGTCCTACGACGCCTTCGAGCCTCGCCTCCAAACCTGACGGCGTCGAATTCTCCAGACAGCGCCTGAAGCACCAATGACTTCAGCAATCCTGTCTCGGCCAGATAGGTGCTGGCGGGATGAGAGACATAGGGCAGACGAATCGGCCAGATGTCGATGTCGTCCTGTATCCGCGCGACCTGAGCCCCGTCTTCCAACGGGTCGAAAACCACGACAGGTCGGGCGCCGCAAATGATCCGACCGTCAATTTCCGGCCGCCAGGAGATGCGCTGACTGTCCTGAAGCCAGCGCTTCTCAGACGGCATCTTCTGCAGATCAATCGAATATTGCGGGGAAAGCGCCAGCACCGCATGTGCGCCAGCGGCGTCGGCGAAACGAATGGCCGCATAGCCCCCCATGCTGGAGCCATAGGTCATCACACGCTCGGCGCCTGCCGTCGCTTCCCGGACAGCCGCCATGGCTGCGGCCATCTCAGGGTACTGGTACCAGTCCTCGCGCGCGCCCATCACATGGATGGCGGACACCCCCGCCTGACGCAGAAACTCCTGCCCGAAGCCCGCTCGATCGAAGCCGTGACCGATGCCGTAGTTGTCGAAGGTCACGACCCAGCGACTGACATCGGCCGCAGGCAGACTGCGGACCACGACATTCTCGCTTCGAAACAGATCGATCATCCAGGCTCCTTATGCGCAGGCCTTAGACCGATTTGGGGCGAAGCGCGACGAACCCCGACGCGCTTCGCTTTCGTTCCGATCAGAGATTGAGCAGAGCCGGGTCGCCGCCCTGGGCCGCGATGTTGACGCTGATGGCTTTTTCCGCCGCATAACGGATCAGGCTGTTGGGGCCGCCAGCTTTCGGGCCGGTGCCGGACAGGCCTTCGCCGCCGAAGGGTTGCACGCCGACGACGGCGCCGATGATCGAGCGGTTCACATAGACGTTGCCGGCCGGGACCAGACGCACGACCTCGTCGGCGAATGCCTCGATGCGGCTGTGGACGCCCAGCGTCAGGCCGTAACCGCGTGCGGCCAGCTTGGCGGCGACCGACTTCAGGTCCTTCGAGTCATAGCGATAGACGTGCAGGATCGGGCCGAAGACCTCGCGCTCGAGGAAGTCGGGCGTGGGGATCTCGGCGATGGTCGGGGCGAAGAGGTCGCCCCTGTCCGAACCAGCGGGGAGTTCGGCGCGGGCGACGATCCTGGCGTCTTTCGACAGGCGCTCGACGTGGGCTTCCAGGTTGGCGCGGCTCTCGGCGTCGATGACCGGGCCGATGTCGCTCTTGGTGTCGGTCGGGTCGCCCAGCACCTGGGTCGCCAGGGCGCCCTTCAGGCCTTCGATCAGGGCGTCGGCGGCTTCCTTGGGCGCATAGAGGACGCGCAGGGCCGAACAACGCTGACCGGCCGAGCCGAAGGCCGACAGGATGACGTCGTCGATGACCTGTTCCTTCAGCGCCGTGGTGTCCACGAACATGGCGTTCAGACCGCCGGTCTCGGCGATGAAGGGGATGATGGCGCCCGGACGCGCGGCCAGGCCGCGGTTGATGGCGGCGGCGGTGTCGGTGCCGCCGGTGAAGGCCACGCCGTCGATGCCCGGATGGTTGGTGAGCGCCGCGCCGACGATCTCGCCGCGACCGGGGACCAGGGCCAGCAGGTCGGGGTTCAGACCGGCCTTGTAGAAGAGGCGGACGGCCTCGGCGGCGATCAGCGGGGTCTGCTCGGCGGGCTTGGCCACGACGGCGTTGCCGGCGGCGAGCGCGGCGGCGATCTGGCCGGCGAAGATGGCCAGAGGGAAGTTCCACGGGCTGATGGCGGCGAAGACGCCGCGACCGTGCAGCACCAACTCATTGGTCTCGCCGGTCGGGCCCTTCAGGGTCTGGCGACCGCCAAAGTCGCGCTCAGCCAGCAGGGCGTAGTAGCGGCAGAAGTCGGCGGCTTCGCGCACCTCGGCCACGCCGTCGTTCAGGGTCTTGCCCGCCTCACGCGACAGCAGGGCGACCAGGCGGTCCATGTCGGCTTCCAGCGCGTCGGCCATGGCGCGAAGGACGGGCGCGCGACCGGCGCCGCCGATGCGGTCCCAGGCGACCTGGGCCTTACCAGCCGCGTTGACGGCGGCGTCCACGTCCTCGACCGAGGCTTCGGACACATGACCCAGGACCTGCGAGCGGTCGAAGGGATTGGTCACATCCTGCGGGTTCACGCCGGCCTTCAGCTTGCCGCCGATGATGGGGCCGGACGTCAGCTTCTCGCTGTCGACGCGCTCCAGAGCCTTGGCGTGGCGCTCACGGTCGGCGGCCTGCGAATAGTCGCGGCCGAGGGAGTTTTGACGATCGCCGTAGATATTCATGGGAACCGGAATCCTGGGGTGACGGTCGGGCTGGGCCTCGACGGCGGTGATGGGGTCGGCGGCGACAGCGGCCGCGGGAACGCGCTCGTCCAGCAGGGCGTGGACGAAGGAGGAGTTGGCGCCGTTTTCCAGCAGGCGGCGCACCAGATAGGGCAGCAGTTCTTCGTGGCCGCCGACAGGGGCGTAGGCACGAACGATGACCGTCTCGTCGGCCCAGGCCTCGTGCGCGGCGTCATAGAGGGCCTCGCCCATGCCGTGCAGGCGTTGATGCTCGATGGTCACGTTGCGGTCGCGAGCCATGCGCCGCACCGCCGCCAGGGTATGGGCGTTGTGGGTGGCGAACTGGGCGTAGATGTAGGGCGAGGCCTCGATCAGAGCCTTGGCGCAGACCAGATAGTTCAGATCGGTCGCGGGCTTGGTGGTGAAGACCGGATAGTCGGTGCGGCCATTGACCTGGGCCAGCTTGATCTCGGTGTCCCAATAGGCGCCCTTGACCAGACGCACCATCAGGCGACGGCCCGAGGACTTGGCCAGCTCGGCCAGCTTGGCCACCGTCTCGGTCGTACGCTTCTGATAGGCCTGAACGGCCAGGCCCAGGCCCTTCCAGTCGCCCAGTTCCGGCTCGCGCGCCAGCCGCTCCAGCAGCTTCAGCGACAGGGCCAGACGATCGGCTTCCTCGGCGTCGATGGTGTAGTTGATGTCGTATTTGGCGGCGATCAGAGCCAGACGCAGGATGCGGGGATAGAGCTCTTCCCAGACGCGGTCTTCCTGCACCGCCTGATAGCGCGGCGACAGGGCCGACAACTTGACCGAGACGCCGTGACCGGCCTCCGGGCCCTGGCCCTTGGCGGTCTTGCCCACGGCCTCGATGGCGTCGGCGTAGATCTTTTCATAGCGCTCGGCGTCGGCGACAGTGCGGGCGCCTTCGCCCAACATGTCGAAGCTGCACAGCCAGCCCTCGCGGTCCGAGCGCTTCAGCGCCGCCTCGATGGTGCGGCCGACCACGAACTGCTCGCCCATGATCTTGACGGCGGTGGCCACGGCCTGACGGATGACCGGCTCGCCCAGACGCCCGGCGATGCGCTTGAGGAAGCCCGACAGGTCGGTCTTGGCCTCGTCGTCCACATCGACCAGCTTGCCGGTCAGCATCAGGCCCCAGGTCGAGGCGTTGACGAACAGGCTGTCCGACTGACCCATGTGCGAGGCCCAGTCGGCGGAGCCGATCTTCTCGGCGATCAGACGGTCGCGGGTGTCGGCGTCGGGGGTGCGCAGCAGGGCCTCGGCCAGGCACATCAGGGCCAGACCCTCGCGGGTGCCCAGCGAAAACTCCTGCAGGAAGCTTTCCACCACGCCCTGTTTCTTCTGACTGGCGCGAGCCTGATCGACCAGGCCGATGGCGTCGGCCAGCACGTCGGCGCGCTCGGCCTGGGTCAGGCCGGGGTTGGCCAGCAGTTCGGCGACCACCGCGCGTTCGTCGCGGAACTTGTTCCGGTCCAGGTCGTCCCAGTGCTTCAAGTCGGTCGGCGTCATCATCTCACCCTGGGATCAAACCCTTCGATTTGCGGCATATATGGCGGACTTCGCCGAATGTGCATTGTATGATGATGATCTAAGCCAGCGATCCTTCGGCAATCAGGCTCATTCGCCATGCAAATTCTTGACGACACCGACCGCCGTCTGCTGCGCGTGCTGCAGATAGACGGCCGCATCTCCAACGCGGAACTGGCGCGAAGGTGCAATCTGTCGCCCGCCGCCTGCTTCGAACGGGTCAAACGGCTGAAGGACAAGAAGGTCATCACCGGCTACGCCGCCCTGATCGACCCGGCCTCGGCCGACCGGGCCCTGCTGATCTTCATCGAGGTTTTGCTGGACCGCACCACGGGCGACGTCTTCGACGCCTTCGCCGACGCCGTGCGCCGCCAGCCCGAGGTGCTGGAGTGCCACATGGTGGCCGGCGGCTTCGACTATCTGATCAAGGCGCGGGTGGCCGACATGGACGCCTACCGCGTCTTCCTCGGCGATATTCTGGTGCGGATGCCCGGCGTGCGCGAGACAAGGACGTATGCCGTTCTCGAAGAGGTGAAGTCGACGACGGTGCTGCCGCTGTGACCGGAATACAGGGCGCAGACTTGTCAGGGCCTCGACCAACTGGAGCCGCGCCGCTAAACCCATGTCCCATGAGTTCGAGGCCATCTGTATATCCGGTTATTCTTTGCGGTGGGGCCGGCACGCGACTGTGGCCCGCCTCCCGACCGTCGCGGCCCAAGCATTTTATTCCCTTGGCCGGCAACAGATCCCTATTTCAGGAAACCGTTCAACGCGTGGCCCCGCTGGCCGCTGGCGACGGCCGCCTGATCATCGTAGGCGGCGCCGGCCATCAAAAGACCATTCTACACCAGCTATCCGAAATCGGCGCCTCGGCCGTTATCTTGCTGGAGCCCGAGGGACGCGATTCTGCCGCGGCTATGGCGGCCGCGGCGATCTGGACGCGACGACAGTCGCCCGACGCGGTCAACCTGTTCGTCCCGTCCGATCACCACGTGCCGGATCACGACGCCTTCCATGAAGCTGTGGCCCAGGCTGTTGAAGCTTCGCTGGCTGGTCGCATCGTGACCCTGGGCATCGTGCCCAACACGCCCTCGTCGGCTTACGGCTATATCGCACCCGCGACCGCCGGCCTCAGCCCCGTCGCCGCCTTCGTGGAAAAGCCGACCGAGAGCGCGGCGCGTCGATACATAGACAGCGGCTACCTCTGGAACAGCGGCAACTTCATCGTGCGGGCCGACCTGCTCGAAGAGGAGTTCACGCAATCCGCCAATTCCCTGCACGCCAGCGTCAGGGATGCAGTCGACGCGGCCGTGCACGACAGCGGCTGCATCCTACTGGGCGAAGCCTTCCGAACCGCCGCCAAGATCTCCGTCGACTATGCGATCATGGAGAAGACCTGCCGCGCGTCCGTGCTGCCGGTCTCTTTTGAATGGTCCGATCTCGGCGCTTGGGACGCTGTTCACGCCTCGGGCGAAGGCGATGTCGGCCTCCATGTGCTGGAAGATTCGGAGGGCTGCCTCATCCGTGCGCGCGACGGCGTCCTGGTAGCGGCCATCGGCTTGCGCAACATCGGGATCGTGGTGGAGCAGGACGCCGTCCTCGTTACCGATCTGAAACGCAGCCAGGATGTCAAAAAGGTCGTCAAACGCCTCGAGAATCTTTCCCCCCGGCACCTCGATTTCGAAGTTTCGGCTACCCCCTCCTTCTACGAGGGCGCCACGCGTTTGAGCGCATGGTTGAGAAGCAAGGCCCTGCCGATCTGGTGCACGCTCGGCCAAAATGACGGCGGCGCGTTCGAAGAAACTCTGGGCCTGGACGGACGTCGGGTGCGAAGCGCCAAACGCGCCCGTGTCCAGGCGAGACAGATTTATGCCTACAGCCAGGCCGGCTTGCTGGGTTGGCAAGGCCCCTGGCGACGCGCGGTTGAAAGCGGGCTGGACTATCTGGATGGACCGTTCACGCGACCGGACGGACTGCTTCGCTCCATCCTGGATGTTGATGGCCAGCCAATCGACGAACACGCCAGTCTGTATGATCAGGCCTTTCTGCTTCTGGCGCTGGCCTTCGCGGGTCGCGCCCTGGGGCGGGCGGACATGGAGCCGCGCGCCGTCGCGGTGCGTGAGCTCCTGCTTCAGGAACGGAGCCACAAGGGCGGGCTGACCGAAGTCGGAGCCAAGCCCTATCAGGCCAACCCCCTGATGCACATGCTCGAAGCCTCGATGGCATGGGAGGAGGCGAGCGCCGACGCTGGTTGGCGCGAGTTGTCCGATTCCATCGTTGCGATCGCCCGTACCCGACTGATCGACCAGAAGATCGGCCTCATCGGCGAATTCTTCGATGACGACTGGACCCCGCCCGACGACAGGCGGAGCGAGTTGATCGAGCCCGGCCATCAACTGGAGTGGTCCGGCCTGCTCGCCTTGCACGCAAAAGCACGCGGCGACACCGAGCTCGCCTGCCTAGCCTGGAACCTTTATCTCAGCGGCTTGGACGGGTTCGATCCCCACAAGGAAGTCATCATCGACAGCCGCAACATCAATGGCACCGTGCGCAGCGAGCGCGCCCGTCTTTGGCCGCAGACAGAGTGGCTCAAGGCGTCGCTGATCTTTGCGACGCTGTCAGACGACGGGCGGCGCGAGTTCTGCCTGAACCAGGCGGCCAGGGCCGAGGCCGGCCTTTGGCGCTACCTGACGTCAGACGGCCTGTGGAAGGACAAGCTGCTGGAGGTCGGGCGATTTATCGAGGAACCTGCGCCAGCCAGTTCCTTCTATCACATCGTCGCCGCCTACGCCGAAGTGGAACGCGCGGTCATGGCCCTTTCACCAGACAGAAAACCCGCCGTTTCGTTGTTCTGATCATCGGTCGACGACGGGCGCCCGCGATACGCGGACCTATGCCGTTCTCGAAGAGGTGAAGTCGACGACGGTGCTGCCGCTGTAAGCCGTCTCGCCTTCGTCATGCGAAGCGGCTAGAACTGCCGGCTCAGCGAAACGGCCCGGGCCCACTCGACTTCATGCGCATTGTTCTGGTCACCGACGCCTGGGAGCCCCAGGTCAACGGCGTCGTCCGTACCCTGACCCGCACCGTGGCCGAGTGCCGCGCCATGGGCCATGAGGTCGAGGTCATTGAACCCAGCCAGTTCAAGACCATCCCCTGCCCCACCTATCCCGAGATCCGGCTGGCCCTGGGCGCCGAAGAAGAAATCCGCGAACGCCTGCGCGCCTTCGAGCCGGAAGCCGTGCACATCGCTACCGAAGGCCCCCTGGGCATCGCCACGCGCCGCATCTGCGTGGAGTGGAAGCTGCCCTTCACGACCAGCTATCACACCAAGTTCCCCGAATACGTCTCGGCCCGGTTCCCGATCCCGGTCCAGGTCGGCTACGCCTATATGAAGTGGTTCCACAAGCCGTCAGGCCGGCTGATGGTGGCGACGCCGACCCTGCGCGACGAACTGGTCGAGCACGGCTTCCGCAATGTCTCTCCGTGGACGCGCGGCGTGGATACCGACCTGTTCCGTCCCGATCTTGAGCCCATCTACAAGGAGATGGGCGGCGATGAATGGCCCCGCCCCTTCTTCCTCAACGTCGGTCGCGTGGCGGTCGAGAAGAATATCGAGACCTTCCTCGAACTGGACCTGCCGGGCACCAAGATCGTCGTCGGCGACGGCCCCGCCCGCGCCGAGCTGGAAGAGAAATACCCCGAGGCCAAGTTCCTGGGTGCCCGTTTCGGCGAGGACCTGGCGCGCTGCTTCGCCGACGCCGACGTCTTCGTCTTCCCCAGTTGGACCGACACCTTCGGCCTGGTGATTCTGGAGGCCATGGGCGCGGGCACGCCGGTCGCCGCCTATCCGGCGCACGGCCCCATCGACATCATTCCGGGCTCGGGCGCCGGCTTTATCGACGACGACCTGAAGACCGCCTGCCTGAAAGCCCTGGAGCTGGATCGCAAGGATGTGCGCGCCTACGCGGAAAAATTCAGCTGGCGCGCCTCGGCCGAACAGTTCGTCGAGAACCTGCAACCCTATCCCGAGCCGGCGCGAGGCCGCTTCTGGCGCCGCCTGCGCCGGATCGCCCGGCTGAGGCGCAAGGCGGCGGCCTAATTTTCCTTCTCCCCTTGTGGGAGAAGGTGGCTCGCGCAGCGAGACGGATGAGGGATTGCTCCGCCTCACCCCTGTAACGCTCAAAAGGAAAGCGCCGCGATCAGCCGACCGCGGCGCTCACACCCCTCATCCGAGCGCCTTCGGCGCCCACCTTCTCCCACAAGGGGAGAAGGGCATTCCTCGCGCTGACCCTTAGTTCGGGCGAGCCATGGAGGTCATGGCGGCGGCCTTGGCGCGTTCGGCGGTCAGTTCGGCGACCGGCAGCGGCACCAGACCACGGTCCTGCAGGTAGCCGCCACGCGCGGCGGAGCCTTCCGACATGAACTCCTGAACGAACTGTTCGAGGCCCGGCGTCACGCCGATGTGGGCCTTCTTGACGTAGATGTAGAGGCTGCGGGCCAGAGGATAGGTGCCGTCGGCGATGGTCTCAGCCGAGGGAGCGACGCCGTCGATGGTCTCGGCCTTCACCGTGTCCATGTTCTGCTCCAGGAAGGAGAAGCCGAACACGCCCAGCGAACCCGGCGTACGGGTCAGGGTCTGGACGATGGCGTTGTCATTCTCGCCCGAGTCGACCCAGGCGCCGTCTTCACGCAGGGTGTGGGTCAGGGTCTCGAACCGGGTCTTGTCGCTCTTCAGCGCGGCCACGGCCGGGACCAGTTCGCCGCCGGGCGCCATGCCCAGCTCCAGGAAGGCGTCGCGCGTGCCCGAGGTGGGCGGCGGGCCATAAACCTGGATGCGCTGGCTCGGCAGGCCCTTGTTGACGTCGTTCCAAGTCTTGGTCGGGTTGGCGACGAAGGTCCCGTTCGGGCCAGGCACTTCCTTGGCCAGACCCTCATAGAGGTCGTTGAGCTCGAAGTTGAAGCTGTTGCCGGTGCGGGCGGTGGCGATGACGATGCCGTCGAAGCCGATCTTGATTTCAACGATGTCGCTGACGCCGTTGGCGACGCAACGGTCGAACTCGCTCTGCTTCATCGGACGCGAGGCGTTGGCGATGTCCGGGGTCGAGGGGCCCACGCCGGCGCAGAAGGCCTGGATGCCGCCGCCCGTGCCCAGGGACTCGACGCGAGGCGCCGAACCGCCCGAGGTGCGAGCGAAGTTTTCCGCCACGCGGGTGGCGAACGGGAAGACGGTCGAGGAACCGGCGGCCCAGATGCCCGCGCGGGCCTTCTGGCTGCCAGGGGCGGCGCCGCCCTCGTTGTTGCCACAGGCCGCCAGGGCCAGCAGCGCCGCCGCACCAGCGGTGATTTTCAGGGAACGGATCATTGGCCGGACCTCTCCAGACGTCAGTTTGAGACGCTTAGAGCAGCGAAGTGTGACGGTCCGGCCAGACCTTTGTGACAGTCAGGGCAAACCTCGCCCCGACGTGGTTCGATTACAGCAGGCGCTTGCGCATGACCTGCGACAGGGTATCGATCAGGGTCACAGCGATGACCACGATGATGACAATGGCCGAGACAGCGCGGAAGTTGAACGCATTCATGCTGTCAAACAGAACCTGACCGATGCCGCCGGCGCCGATCAGGCCCAGGACCGTCGCCGAACGGCTGTTCGACTCGAAGCGATAGAGGGCGAACGAGGTCCACAGCGGCGCCACCTGCGGGATCACGCCCCAGACGATCTCGTGCAGTTTGGACGCGCCGGTGGCGCGCACGCCCTCGACCGGACCCTTGTCGATCGACTCGACGGCCTCCGAGAACAGCTTGGCCAGGACGCCGGCGGTGTTCAGGGTGATGGCCAGGACGCCGGCCAGGGGGCCGAGGCCCACGGCGGTGACGAACAGCAGGCCGATGACCAGGTCGGGCACCGAGCGCAGCAGGTTCATGACCCAGCGCACCGGGGTTACGACCCAGGCCGGCGCCATGTTGCGGGCGGCGGCCAGACCCAGGGGAATGCCGAACAGCACGGCCAGGAAGGTGCCCCAAAGGGCGATCTGGACCGTCTCCCACATCTTGGCGACGAACATCTTCCAGTCGGAGAAGTCCGGACGCAGCAGGTCATGGACGAACAGACGCGTGCTCTCATTGCCCGAGAACAGGCGCGAGATATTGCCCAGGTCGACGGCGTCGATGCTGTAGAGCAGGACGGCGATCACGCCGCCCCAGACCAGGATGTCCATCGCCCAGGAGACGGCGGACTTTTGCGGCGCGGCCGGAACCGCGGTCGGCGTCAGCGGAGCAGAGGTCAAGGTTGGACCTCGCGCAGGCTGCGCAAGCGCTGAAGCTCAGCGGTCGCGGCGGCAGCGCCGGCCTTGTCGCCCTTGGCTTCAGCCTCGCCCCGCTTCTGGTCGGCGATCATTTCACGGATCGGGTTCAGATAGCTGTCGTCGGCGGCGGCGAAGCGCGAATATTCCAGACCCGCCAGAACCTTGCGCTGACGCTCGGCTTCCGGACCTTCGCCCTGGCCATAGGTCAGGAAGAAGCTGCGGATCTTCTCCTTCAGCGCCGGATCGAGGTCCTCACGCACGACGATGCCGCTCTCCGGGATCGGCGGCGAGACCCAGATCTCCTCGATCTGATCGGCCAGCTGCGGGTTTTCGCGGCGGATGAAGATGGTGTTGACGCTGTTCGAGGTAGCGAGGTCGATCACGCCCGTGGCCACGCCGAAGGCGTTGGCCTGATGGTTGGCCGAACGGACCGTCTTGAAGCACTGCGACGGCACGACGCCGCGCGCGTTGAACAGGAAGGTCATGGGCGCCAGGGTGCCCGAGGTCGACTGGGCGTCGCCGATGCCGAAGTTGTACTGCTTGCCGCAGGCCAGCACCTTGTCCAGCGTGATGCCCGAACCCTTCTTGACGATCAGGGTCGACTGATAGCTGTCCAGACCTTCGCGGTTGACCGTGCGGGCGATGACCTCGGCGTTGGCGCGATCGATGGCCTCGACCTCGGGCTTGGCCGAGAACCAGCCCACCTGGGTATGGTTGCCGCGCATGGCCTCAACCAGCACCGTGTAGTTCGAGCCGAAGTAGGGCTTCACCGGCACGCCGATCGACTTGGACATGTCGTCCAGCAGCGGCTGCCACAGCGGGCCCGACGAGGCCTGGCCCTCGGCCGACAGGATGGAGAAGGTGATTTCGGTCGGGGCGGCGCCCGCCGCCTTGTCTTCGCCCTTGCCGCAGGCGGCGAGGCCCAGGGTCAGGGCGGCGACGGCGGCGACGCCCACAAGGCGGCGGGTGATGGGGGTGCGGGTCATGCCTTGGCTTCCCAGAACGCGTCCTCGTACTCGGGACCGTAGATTTCAATCAGGCGCTTGGAGTCCAGACCGGTCGACGGACCGTCATAGACCACCTTGCCCTTCTGCAGGGCGATGACGCGGTTGCAGTAGCGGATGGCGTAGTCGACCTGGTGGAGGGTGACGATCACGCCCATGCCGTCGCGCTTGTTCAGCTCGACCAGCAGTTCCATGACCTTGCGAGCCGACACCGGGTCCAGCGAAGCGACCGGCTCGTCGGCCAGGATGGCTTGCGCGCCCTGGACGATGGCGCGGGCAATTGCGCCGCGCTGCTGCTGACCGCCCGACAGGGTGTTGGCGCGCTGTGCGGCGTAGTCAGACACGCCGACGCGGTGCAGGGCCGCCATGGCCCGCTCGCGATCCGCCTTGGGCCAGACGCCGAAGATCCCGCGCCAGCCCGGCAGCCGTCCGAGCGCGCCCAGCATGACGTTGGAAAAGAGCGACAGACGACCCACCAGATTGAACTGCTGGAAAATCATGCCCATGCGACGGCGCGCCTTGCGCACAGCGCCGGTGATGCGGCCGTTCTGCTGAACGGTCTCGCCGAACACCTGGATCGTCCCCTTGCCGGGATCAATGGGGTGCAGCCCGGTGATGGAACGAAGCAAAGTGGACTTGCCCGATCCGGACGGTCCGATCAGGGCGACCATCTCGCCGGCGGCCACTTCGACGGACACGCCGTCGAGCGCCTTTCGGGCTCCATAGGTCTTTGACACATCCCGTACGGACGCGACAGCGGCGGTTGAAGAACTCATGAACCCGTGGGTGGCGGTTGCAACAGGGGGCGCCGCATGACGCGCCACGCGCGTTTCGACAAGTCTTAATGGCATGCCTGCGTCGTTTTCGTCCAGTGCGGGGGCTGTGCAGCAGCCCTTTCCGCCCCTTCCCCTGTGGATCAGGTCACGAAATTACCGCTTTACATGACAGCCCCGCATCCCTACATCGCGCGTTCCGGCGGACCCCGTGGTCTAACCGTTAAGCGCTGCTAACGCCGGTCTGGGTTAACAATTAGCAGGGGGTTACGTGAATTGCGCACGTACCAACTTCCCCTGGACCTGGTCCGTGAGCGGTCCCCTGAACGTCCCGTCGCCCTCGTGCGACCGCGTTCGGTTTCCGTAGCGGCGCGCTGGTTCCAGGACAATCTGAAAGCCGACGTCTTCTATGCAGTGAAGGCGAACCCCTCGCGTTGGGTCATCGAGACCTTGGTCGAGCAGGGCGTCAACGCCTTTGACGTGGCTTCTCTGGCCGAGATCGAGCTGGTTCGCTCGGTCAGCCCGAACGCGCGCCTGGCCTTCATGCACCCGGTCAAGAGCCGCGGCGCGATCCGTGCGGCCTACGCCGACCACGGCGTGCGCACCTTCGTGCTCGACAGCCATGACGAGTTGCAGAAGATCATCGAGGCGACCGACAACGCCGACGACCTGAATCTGGTCGTGCGCATGGCTGTCTCGGCCGACGGCGCCGCCTATTCCCTGTCGGGCAAGTTCGGCGTGTCGCCGGATCAGGCCCCTGCCCTGCTGCTGGCCGTGCGCCAGGCGGTGCAAGACGGCCTGATGGGCGTCAGCTTCCACGTCGGCTCGCAGTGCATGCGCCCGACCGCCTATGAAGCCGCCATGTCGCAGGTCGGTCGCGCCATCAAGAAGGCAGGCGTCTTCGTCGACATCGTCGACGTCGGCGGCGGCTTCCCTTCGGTCTATCCGGGCATGGTTCCGCCGGACCTGAGCGAATACGCCGACGCCATCCACCGCGGCTTCAACGAGATGCCGGTGTCCGAAACGACCGAACTGTGGTGCGAACCCGGCCGGGCGCTGGTCGCCGAGTCGTCGTCGGTGCTGTGCCGCGTGGACCTGCGCAAGGGCGATGCTCTTTATCTGAACGACGGGTCCTATGGCTCGCTGTTCGACGCCACCCACTCGCGCTGGCCCTTCCCGACCAAGCTGGTCCGGGATGGCGAAGCCGCGTCGGAGCTGAAGCCCTTCCGCTTTTATGGCCCGACCTGCGACAGCATCGACCACATGCCGGGCCCGTTCTGGCTGCCGGCCGATGTGCAGGAAGGCGACTTCATCGAGATCGGCATGCTGGGCGCCTATGGCGTGGCCATGACGACCGGCTTCAACGGCTATGGCGAGCACGAGATCGCCGCGGTCGAGGACGCCCCGATGGCTTCGCTCTACGGCCTGGCTCCGCGTTCGATCCCCACGGTCCGCACCTCGGCCGAGGAAGCCGCCCGCAAGGTCGTTCGCCTGTCACGCCCCAAGGGCAAGGCCGGCGTGCGCAAGCGCAAGCGCTGATCGTCTGACCCCATAGCGTCTTCGGACGTTGATATGAGATCCGCAGCGGCCCGTCGCTCCGTCCGGGCCGCTGCGTCTTCTTGGCGACGGGCGCTCATATCTCAGGGAAACCGCCGAAATGAACGCTCCCGTTCAGTCGAACCAGAAGGCTGCGCTGCTCAAGAACACCGTCGAGCACGTCGACATGACCAGCTTCGACGCGCGCCCGATCATCGACAGCATGCGCAAGATGTCCTTCAGCAGCCGCGACACGGCCCGCGCCGCCGACATTTTCAACATGGCCATCGAGGACAAGGCCTGTTCGCCCTGGCTGATCCTGGCCGGCTCGACCTCGGCCGGCGGCTGCATGCATGTCTATCGCGACATGGTGAAGTTCGGCATGGTCGACGCCATCGTCGCCACCGGCGCCTCGATCGTGGACATGGATTTCTTCGAAGCCCTGGGCTTCAAGCACTACCAGGCCGCCGGCGAGGTGGACGACAACGTCCTGCGCGACAACTACATCGACCGGATCTACGACACCTATATCGACGAGGAAGAGCTCCAGGCCTGCGACCACACCATCCTGGAGATCGCCAACCGTCTGGAGCCGCGCGGCTATTCCAGCCGTGAGTTCATCTGGGAGATGGGCAAGTGGCTGTCGGAGGGCAACGCCAAGAAGCCCGGCTCGCTGATCCAGACCGCCTATGAAGAAGGCGTGCCGATCTTCTGCCCGGCCTTCGTCGACAGCTCCGCCGGTTTTGGCCTGGTCAAGCATCAGAAGGAGCGGGCCGCCGCCGGCCTGCCCTATCTGATGCTGGACGCCATCGCCGACTTCCGCGAACTGACCGACATCAAGATCGCCGCCGGCGTGACCGGCCTGTTCATGGTCGGCGGCGGCGTGCCCAAGAACTTTGCGCAGGACACTGTCGTCTGCGCCGAAATCCTGGGCGTGGAGGCCGAGATGCACCGCTACGCGGTTCAGATCACGGTCGCCGACGTGCGCGACGGCGCCTGCTCATCTTCGACGCTGAAAGAAGCCGCCTCCTGGGGCAAGGTTCAGACCACGCACGAGCAGATGGTCTTCGCCGAGGCCACGACCGTCGTGCCGCTGATCGGCTCGGACGCCTATCATCGCGGCGCCTGGAAGACCCGCGAGAAGCGCCGCTGGAACAAGTTGTTCGGTCATTCGTCCTAGACCGCGATCAGAAGGCTCCGCCTTGGCTTGCGCCGCCCTCCGGGTCTCGACCCGACGTGGCCTCGCGCGCCTCAAGCAGCGCGAAGCGCGTTAGGCGCAAAGAATAATGAGGCCGGCGGGGCAAGCCGTCGGCCTTTTCTTTTTTGGAACCCGCGGCCCGCCCCATCGCGTTCCTCTTGAAACAAGGAGACGATGATGGCCGATCCCAGGACCGACAGCGAGGAAGCCCGCGAAGCCGCCGCCATGGGCGAAAAACCTGACCGGGGCCACGCCCAAGACGCGCTGAAAAGAGCGCTGGAGGGTAGCGACATGGGCTCTGACACCCGCGCTGGCTCGCTGCGCGGCGGTTCGGCCTCAGGCTCCGACATTGATCCGGACCAGGATGTCATCAACGAGGCCCTGGCCGCCGAGGGCCGACGCGCCAAGGGCGAGGGCTCCCAACCGGCGGGAGGCCCCGCCGAAGCGCGCAAGTCGACCGGCCAGCCCGGCGACGATGTGGACGCCCCAACCGGTTGAACCGCCTTGCTGCCGCCGCACGGATGGGCCACGGTGTTCATCAAGTTGAACAGTCTCAAGGACGTAGGCGGGATGAAGCGTAGCGTGGCAGCCGTCGCCGTGGCCCTCACGGTCGGTCTCACCGGATGCGATGGACGCAGCGAAGCTGCGCCCGAGACCAGCCTGCCGCCGGCCGCCGACGCCCCGCCCGCTGAAATCGCTTCGCCGACCACCCCGGCAGAGGCAGCGCCCGTCGCCGCGCCGGCCGTCGACGCAGCGACCATTGACGGGGCCCCGGTCTTCGCCGCCCTCTATCCCGGCGCCCAGGCCGATGGTCCCGCCGCCGTCGCCAACGGCCCGACCGGGCCGGGCGGCCTGATCACCTTCACCACGGACGCCGTCCCCGACGCCGTCGTCGCCTTCTACAAGCAACGCGCCGAAGCGGCGGGCCTTTCCCCTGTCATGGCCATGAACCAGGGCGAGGCCCGCGCCTATGGCGCCGCCGCCCGCAAGGAAAACGGCGCCACCTTGCAGGTCGTCGCCGCTCCCGGCGAAGGCGGTCTGACCTCGGTGCAACTGACCTGGAGCGCCGGAGCCTGATGACCCGCCGGGGGGCCTGCGTCATCGCCATCCTCGCGGCGGGGCTGTCGGCCTGCGCCGGCACCCCCGCCGCCTTACGCCCGCAAGCGGTTCTAGCCGCCGCCCCGGAAACCAAGGGCTATCTGAACGGGCCGCTGATCCAGGCCCTGGCCGATGCTACGCCCCCGCCGCCCATCGCCGGTTCGCCCGTCGATCTGGCCGACAAGGCGCGCTCCGCTCAGTTCAAGACGCTGGAGGATAGCGACCGCTGGCTTCTGGCCACCGCCCATGCCGAGTTGCGCCCGCCGCTGGCCCTGCAGCATTTCGACTGCGCCCTGGGCCTGCGCCTGGGCTCGGCGACGACGCCCAACCTGAACCGGCTGATGCAACGGCTATTCGACGATTCCGACGCCGCCGCCGAGTTGGTCAAGGCGCGAGGCTTCCGCGCGCGGCCGGTCGGCGACGACGCCGAGCGCCGCCCCTGCCAGCGGGTCAGCGAGGCGGGCCGCGAGAGCGCCTCCTATCCGTCCGGCAGTTCGACCGTTGCAACCGTCTATGGCGAGGCCTTCGCCGCCCTGGAGCCCCAGCGCGCGACCGAAGTCCGCCGCATCGCCCATGAGATGGGCCTGAGCCGACTGGTCTGCGGCATGCACTATCCCAGCGACGTCGCCGCTGGCGAGGTCCTGGGCAAGACCGTGTTCGACGCCGCCGCCGCAACACCCGGCTTCGACGCCGATCTGGCCGCCGCGCGCGCCGAACTGGCCGCAGCGCGCGCCACGGGCCTGACCAGCCCCGGTTGCGCCTCGGAGCGGCTGGCCCTGGCCACGCCCCTGCCCTGATGACGGCTTGGCTGGCGGCCCTGTGGTTAAGCGCAGCGCCTGACGCAACAACCTCAACCGCCTGGGCTCTGCCTGCGGCCCGCCCCTGCTCCGCCGCCGACCTGGGCGAACTGACCGCCGAGGCGAGAACACCCTATCGCCTGACCTGCCGCGCCGTCCTGGCTCCAGGCCAGAGCATCGTCCGTCCTGTGCTGATCGAAGGCGCCGAGGCCTCGGGCGCGGGGCTGGACTGCCAGGGCGGAACCATCGGACAGGCGGGCCTCGCCGTCAGCCCGCGTCGGCCCACCATCGCCGTCTGGTCGCGCCGCCTCAGCGCCGGCCACTGGAGTCGCCCCACCGACATCCACATCCGGAACTGCGTCATCCACGGCGCCGTGCGCGTCTGGGGCATGGGGGCTGACGGCGGCTATGACGACCTGCGCGCTTCGTCACGCACCGCCACGCACACAGCAACAGCGCAGGCGGCGGCTCCATCCCATGTCGAGCTGGACCGGGTGACGATCATCGGGACCGGCTCGATCCCTCTCTATGTCGGACCGGGGGTGACGCAGCTCAGCCTGATGAATTCGACCCTTTCGGGCCGCAGCGTCGCCACAGCGCTCTATCTCGACGCCGAGAGCGCCGACAATCGGATCGCGAACAACACCCTCGCCGTCCAAACTGATCGCGAAATGATCGCCGTCGACGGCTCCACCCGCAACCACATCGTCCACAACCACTTCACGCTCGGCGGCCGCCCCGGCGTCTTCCTTTATCGCAATTGCGGCGAGCGCGGCGTGATCCGGCATCAAACGCCCTCCGACAATCAGATCACGGACAATGTCTTCTCGGGGGCCTCATGGCTGCGCCCTCGACTGGTCGTGGTCGGGGCGCGCGAAGGCGGCCGCTCCTATTGCAAGGCGGATCGCGGCTATCCCTGGGGCAGCAGCATCGACGACGGTGACCGCGCCACGGGCAATGTCGTGGCGCGGAACCTTCGTCGCTAGGCCGGACGGCCCGTCGCCAGGGGGCCGTATAGCTCCGGGCGACGATCGCGGAAGAAGCCCCAGGCGGCGCGATACTGATCCAGGAAATCGAGGTCGAAGGTGTGGACCAGCACGCCCTCCTCGCCCGTCAGGCTCTCGACCAGATCGCCGCGATGGTCGGCGATGAAGGAGTGGCCGTAGAAGGTCTGGCCGGCCTCGGTCAGGGCCTCATGGCCGATGCGGTTGGAGGCAATCACCGGCATGGCGTTGGACACAGCGTGACCCTGCATGGCCCGCTGCCAGGGCGCGGCGGTGTCGAGCGTCTCGTCATGCGGCTCCGAGCCGATGGCGGTCGGGTACATGAGGATGTCGGCGCCCTGCAGCGCCATGGCGCGGGCGGCCTCGGGGTACCACTGGTCCCAGCAGATGCCGACGCCGATGCGGCCGAAGCGGGTGCTCCAGACCTTGAAGCCGGTGTCGCCGGGACGGAAGTAGTACTTCTCCTGATAGCCGGGGCCGTCAGGGATATGGCTCTTGCGATAGACGCCCAGGGCCTCGCCGTCGGCGTCCAGCATGACCATCGAGTTGAAATAGTGCGGCCCCTCCTTCTCGAAGATCGAGACGGGGATGACGACGCCCAGTTCCTTGGCCACCGGTTGTAGTTGGACCACGGCCGGATGCTCGCGCCACGGATAGGCGGTGGCGAACCAGTGCTCCTCCTGCGTCACGCAGAAATAGGGCCCCTGGAACAGCTCGGACGGCAGGATGACCTGCGCGCCCTTGGCCGCCGCCTGGCGGATCAGGCCAATGGTCTTGTCGATGTTCGCCTGCATGTCCTCGCCGTACGAGGTCTGCAGAGCAGCGACCGTGATGGTGCGGGCCATTATGCGGGTTCCTGTTGCGAGATGCAGTGGAAGGAACCGCCGCCGGTCAGGACGGCGTTCGACGGCGACAGGACTATCTCGCGGTCGGTAAAGACCGTGGCCAGGGCCTCGCCCGCCAGACGGGCGGCCGTGTCATCGCCATAGGTCGGCACCACGATGGCGCCATTGGCGATCAGGAAGTTCATGTGGCTGGCCGGGATCGGGCGCTCGTCGGCGTCCAGCACCAGACCCGGCGACGGGATGCGCAGCACCTTGAGCTTGCGGCCCATGGCGTCGGTCGTCTCCATCAGGGTGCGGGCCGTCTCGTCATAGACCTCGGCGTTGGGGTCCTTGCGGCCAAAGGCGATGGGGCAGGCCACCACGCCCGGCGCGACAAAGCGGGCCAGGTTGTCGACATGGCCGTCGGTGTGGTCGTTCAGCAGACCGTCGCCCAGCCAGACCACGACCTTGGCGCCGACCGAGGCGGCCAGCGCGGCCTCGGCGTCGGCCTGGGTCCAGCCGGTGTTGCGGTTCTTGTTCAGCAGGCACTGGCGCGTGGTCAGGACGGTGCCCTCGCCGTCGTGGTCCAGGGCGCCGCCTTCGAGGATAAAGTCGTGACGCGTGGTCGGCACGCCGGAAAACTCGGCGATCTGATCGGCGACCTCGTCGTCGTGCGGATAGTCGTACTTGCCGCCCCAGCCGTTGACGCTGAAGGTCTGGGCCGTCTTCGAGCCGGCGTTGAAGATCGGGCCGGTGTCGCGCAGCCAGATGTCGCCGAAGCGCGCCGCCACAACCTCGACGCCGTCGACGCCGTCCAGACGCGCGCGGGCGCCGGGCAAGGCCTCGTCATTACCGACCATCAGCTTGACCTGCTCGCGGCCCGGACCGGCCAGGGCGCGAACCAGGGCTTCGACCTCGTCCTGGGCCTGGGCGAAATACTCGCCCCACAGCTCGGCATGGCTGGGCCAGCCAACCCACATGGCGCGGTGCGGCGTCCATTCGGCGGGGATAGCCAAAGTCAGGGACGGGGTCATGGGCGAAGTCGATCCGAATGGGAGAAAGGCAGACCGCGCCAGATAGGGGCAGACGCACCCAGCCGCAACCACACAAACGAAAGGGGGCGGAGCCTTTCGGCCCCGCCCCCCGGTCGTCTGCTGTCCGATGCCAGACCTTAGAATGCAACGCCCAGCGTCAGCATCACCGTGCGCGGAGCACCCACGTGGTAGGTGCCTGCGCTGTCCGGATCGAAGGTACGGATGTCGGCCAAGTAACGCTCGTCGAACAGGTTGGTGACATTCATCTGCAGGTAGGTGTCGGCCACCGTCAGCCAGCTCGGGGTGTAACGCAGGTCGAGGTCGAACACTGTGTAATCCGGCGCGACTTCGGTGTTGATGTCGTTGGCGAAACGTTCGCCGACATACTTGCCCTGAAGACCGAAGACGAAGTCCGAGATCTCGTATTGGGCACGCAGGCCGTACTGCCACTTGGGCGTTTCGAACAGCATCTTGCCGGCGGTGCGGATGAAGACCGGATCGCCATTGCTATCCACGCCCTTCAGCAGATCATCCTTGATCTCGCTGTCCAGATAGCTGGCCGAAGCATACAGGCTGAAACCTTCCACCGGCGCCCAGCCGATCTGGCCGTCGATGCCCTGCAGCGTCACCGATCCGACGTTGCGGCTGTAGGACGTGTCTTCCACTTCATCATACGCGCGGACGATGCGGTTCTCATAGTCCGTGCGCCAGGCGGCGATCGAGGCGATGATGCTGCCCGACTGGTAACGATAGCCCAGGTCGAAGGTCTTGGTCGTTTCCGGGGTCGGGTTCGGATCGCCGAAGTCATACAGGTCGTCGGTGCGCGGCGCCGAAATACCTTCAGCGTAGCTGGTGTAAACCGACTGGTTCGGGGCGAAGCGCCAGGTCAGGCCCAGGTTCGGCAGCAGGTCGTCGTACTTACGCTCGTACGAACGCGGCGCGGTGTACTTCAGGGCCGGACCGCTGTTGTACGGACCCATGTTCGGGAACGAGAAGGTGCCGTCGCCGTTGTTGATCGGCGTCATCTCGGTGCACAGGGCGTTGCTGGTGTCGCGTTGGTAGCAGTAGTTGTTCAGCTCACGCTTGAAGAAAGGCGCGCGCAGACCGATGACCAGATCGACAGTGTCCTGCACGAACGAGCCGCGGTATTCCGCCGAGAACTGGTTCAGGATGGCGTGCGACAGGCGGTCACGACGGCGCAGAAGGCTGCCATTGGCCAGAACGACCGGCTCACCATCACGGCCAGCGAACCAGTTGTCGAAGAAGCCGTTGGTCATATAGCCTTGCTGACCCGTCTGGCGGTGACGGCCGAGCTCATAGGTATAGGCCGCGCGGATCTGGTGCGAGTCGTTGATATCCCAGATCAGCGAGGACAACACGCTGTAACGATGGGTGTTCGTGATGTTCGGGCGGGCCAGGACGACGTTGCCGTTCGAAAGGAACTGGGTGCCGCGAGCGAACACCAGATCGCCCGAACCGGCGCCGCCGATGGCGTCAAGCTGGGCGCGGGTCCAGTTGTTGTTACCGCCGCCGTGCGCCAGCGTATACTGGAAGCTGGGGTCGATCGTCAGGCGAAGGCCGTCAGCCAAGGTGAAACGCGAGTTGCCGCGGATGTTGCCGGTGTTCGACGGGTTGATGCCCGTTACCAGAGAACCCGGGTTGTAGGTCGGACGGGTGTAGCCTTGGCCCGCATTGAACTGCGCCAGCGTGACTTGCTGGTTGCCGAAGAAGTTGCGGTTTTCGTTGTAGTGACCCGACAGGCTGACGAAGTCGCCGTTGTCGCCCAGCGGCTGATAGATGCGGCCATTGTACTGGGTCTTGTCAACGCCGAACAGGGCGTTGAAGTGATCATACTCGGTCTTCGAGGCCGAGAACCAGGCCGAGGTGCCCCACGGACCGAATTCGCCGGTGTCGACCATGGCGAAGATGCGACCGAAGCTCTCATCACCAGTCGAGGCGACCAGGCTCACGCCGAAGTCCGATGCCGGACGACGGGTCACCATGTTGATGGTGCCGCCGGTGGCCGAGGCGGTCGGGCTATCGACCTCGGTGGTGCCCAGGTTCACGCCGATGCGCGACAGGGTTTCCGGGTCGGGCTGCTGGTTGGTGTAGATGGCGTAGTTGCCGGTGTCGTTCAGCGGAATGCCGTCTACGGTCAGTGAGATGCGGGCGGAATCGAAGCCGCGCATGGTGACGTCGCCGCCTGCCGAACCATAGGCGTCGGCGTTGTTGAAGTTGACGCCCGGAACCAGGTTGACGGCCGCCAGCGGCGTCTGGCCCGCGTTCTGCGTCTGGATGTACTGCTCGGTGACCGTGGCCGTCGAACGCGGGTTGCGCTGAGCCACGATGGCGCCGTCAATTCCCGAACGGTTTCCAGTCACGACGATGCTGTCCAGCACAGTGGTTTCCACTGTCTGGCTGCCGGTCGACTGGGCCGAAGCGGCGCCAGCCATGAGAACGCCGCTCATCAGGGCGGTCGTCGCCCAGAACAGCTGTTTGCGGTTGGTCATCTGTCTGTATCCCCAGTGATGAAGGCGTAGCGCCATGCGCGGCAGGCCAATGGCGCCTGTCGAGATGGGCTGGGCCTTAAGGCCGCTGCGGGAAGGTTGGGCGACAGTCATGTGACAGTGATATGACAGTCCTCGGGGGTTGCCATAACGCCACACCCCTGTGGACGATTCTCGTCACACGCTCACGGCGGCGTTTTAGTCCGCGCGCAAGGCGAAGGCGTCGGCGATCAGACCCGCGGTCGGCCGCATGGCGCGTGGTTCATGATAGTTGCCGTTGATCTGGCTGCGCGCGATCACATGGGCGCGGAAAGCGGTGAACAGGCCCGGATCGGCGGCGACCGGCCCGCTCCAGAAGGCGTCCACGGGCTGCTGATCGGTCAGCCCCGCAAAGTCGAAAAACGCTTCGCCCAGAACCTTGACCGGGGTGCGGAAGCCCAGGGCTGACAGGGCGGCGCTGGAATTGTTGACCACCACGCCTCGCGATGCGCGGCAAAGCTGGGCCAGGTTGCCGCCGTCGATGAAATCGACTCGCCCGTCCAGGCCGCGCTCAACCGCCAGACAGCGGGTCATGTGCGCCAGGTCAGACAGGCCGGGGTCCAGCGGATGGTTCTTGACCACCAGGCGGCAATCCTTGGGCGCATGACGAGCGAAACTGCCCATCACCTCAGCCAGGAAGGCCATGTTGTCGGCATAGGAGGAATAGCGAAGAAGTTGCGCGTCGCCCTCACGCTGCAGACAGGCGATGAAGAAAGGCCCGCGCGCACGGATGACATCCGCGTCGCAGGACTGCTTGGGGCGGGTCGCCAGGCTGAAGTAGCGGCGGATATGGCCCAGGAACTGCCGCCAGGGCGAGACGGTATAGGGATGGCGATAACGCGGGAACGCCGCCCACCCCAAAGACCCGACCGCATGATAGAGACTGATATTGAAGACGTGGTGCGGCAGGATCTTGCCGACCGGACGCGTCAGCGGCAGCGCCGGAACGGGCCCGGCATAGCCTTCAGCGGTTCGCGGCAGCCGGCTGGACCCATTGACCCCGTTGCGTTCCAACGTGATCCAGTCGGGACGGAAGTAGCCGTTCTCGAGCACCCAGACGCGGGCGTTCAGCGAGTCGGCCTGCGCCAGAACCCCCTGATTATAGGGACCGCCCTCGCCGAAGACGATAATGTCGGTGAACTCGTTCGCCAGTTCGCGCACGCGCGCAGGCCAGCGCCGGACATCGTCGCGAAACGCCAGAGCGCCTTCTCGGCGCCAGGTCAGCAGGTCGCCGGCGTTGAAGATCATGCGCACGGTTTCGCCGCCACGCGCGGCAACGGCCTGGGCCAGAAAGCGCCCGAAGCCGCCGAACGGCGCGGTGACGATCAGAAAGCGACGGCCACGCAAGTCCGCCTGCACCAGCGGGATCGCGTTCGGCTGATCAGGATCAAATGGCGCGAGCAAACGCTGAGTATCTTTCCAAGGAACGAACCCCTTCCTAGTGCCAACGGCCCGTCAATGACAAGGCGAGTGGACGACCGGGGCGAGTCTGCATTGTAGAAATAGAAGGCCGCCGGCTCGGGAGGAGTCCGGCGGCCGGATATTTCGACACCAAGAACTTGCCCCCGAAGCCGGACCTTGCGGTCCGTTTCGGGGGCGGCAGTCTTAGAAGTTGATGTCGATGGTGGCGCGACGGTTGAGCGGCTCGCGCACGCCGTCAGCAGTGGCCTTGGCCAGG
>NZ_PCPB01000021.1 GCF_002979535.1 Brevundimonas sp. MYb52
TGGGCGTAGGGACCGGCGCCTCAAGCCCCCCCCGTTCCCGCGCCGACGCCGGTCCCTACGCCCATGCCCGCTCCCGTTCCGGTTCCTGTCCCGACGCCGACGCCCCGCGCTGCGGCCGAGCGGGCTGTCAGCGCCCCCGCTCCCGTAGCCCCGGTTCGCGCCCGCAAGAAGGACGAGGACGCCGCCCGCGACGGCCTACCCTCTCCGCCGGCGCCGCGCATCGCCGCGCCCGCACCCGGCGCGCCCTCCGCCGCCGCGTCGGGCGTTCCCGGCGTGTCCGACGCATGGCGGGTCGGCGGGGAAAGCCAGGCTGAGCGCAACGCCCGCGCCCTGCGCACCTCGCCTGCCGGCTGTCGCTCGACCGCCATCCTCAGCCAGGGCGAACGGGCCATCTGCGACGAACGCTTTAACGCCCGCGCCGCAGAAGGGGCCACGCGCCCCATCACCGGAAGCGGCAACGCCGAGCGCGACGCCCGCTTCGCTCGTGAAGGCGCTCGCGAAATGCAGCGCTACGAGGCCCAGCGCCGCCCCCTGTCGGGCGGGGTCGGCGTTCTCGGCCCAGCCGACTGCCCGGGTTCTAACTTCGGAACCGGATGCGCCGGCGCCCATCTCAAGGACGTCCCTGGCGTCGATATGCGCCAAGGCGCGCGCAGCACGGTGAACGAAGGCGAACGCCGATCCAGCGGCTTCTCTGCAAGCGTGGGCGGCGTCCGCGTCGGCGGCGACTAGAGCCCAGCCGAATACAGCCCGACGGGCGGTAGGCCCCACTCGGGCCTCAAGCAGCGCTAAGCGCGATAGGCCCAAACGAAAAGAGCGGCGCTGTCTCCAGCGCCGCCCTCTTCAGTCTTCGGTTCCGAAAACGGATCAGCCTTCCGACTGCTCCAGTTCCAGGGCCAGATCGGCCGGCAGCGGCTCGATGGCGTCTTCGCGGGCCTGGGTCAGTTCCGCGTCGCGCTCGTTCGCCAGCTTCTGCAACGAGCGCAGATAGGCGCCCGTGCCCGCCGGGATCAGGCGGCCGACGATGACGTTTTCCTTCAGGCCTTCCAGCATGTCCTTCTTGCCGTGGACCGAGGCGTCGGTGAGGACGCGGGTGGTCTCCTGGAAGGACGCCGCCGAGATGAAGCTGCGGGTCTGCAGCGACGCCTTGGTGATGCCCAGCAGGACGGGCTGCGTGGTGGCCAGACGACCGCCGCGCTTCTCGACCTTGGCGTTTTCCAGAGCAGCTTCGGCCACTTCGACGGTATCGCCGCGGATCAGGGTGGTTTCACCCGAATCCAGGACTTCGACCTTCTGCAGCATCTGACGGACGATGACTTCGATGTGCTTGTCGTTGATCGGCACGCCCTGCAGTCGATAGACCTCCTGCACTTCGTTCACCAGATACTCGGCCAGCGCCTCGACGCCCTGAATACGCAGCAGATCGTGCGGATCCGGGTTGCCGTCGATGATGTAGTCGCCCTTCTGGATCAGATCGCCGTCGTGGACGGAGATGTGCTTGCCCTTCGGGATCAGGAACTCGACCGCCTCGCCCTGGTTGCCGTCGGCGTCCAGTTCCGGGGTGATCTTGATGCGACGCTTGTTCTTGTAGTCGCGACCGAACTCAACGCGGCCATCCATTTCGGCGATGACGGCGCAGTCCTTCGGACGGCGGGCTTCGAACAGTTCGGCGACGCGCGGCAGACCGCCGGTGATGTCGCGGGTCTTGGCGCCTTCGGTCGGAACACGGGCGATGATCTCGCCCGGCTTGACTTCGTCGCCGTTCGACACGGACAGAACGGCGCCCACGGGCAGCAGGTAGCGAGCGTCAGAGCCCGAGGCCAGCTTGGCGTAGGTGTCGCCCAGGGTCACACCCATGGCCGGACGCAGGTCCGAACCGCGGGGGCTGGCGCGCCAGTCGGAAACCACGCGCTGGGCGATGCCCGTCGCTTCGTCGGTCTCTTCGCGGACCGAGAGGCCCTCGACCAGGTCTTCGAAGCGGATCACGCCGCCGACTTCGGTCAGGATCGGGGTGGTGTAGGGGTCCCACTCCGCCAGACGTTGGCCCTTGGCGATGTCAGCGCCTTCCTTGACGCGGATGCGGGCACCGTACGGGACCTTGTGGGTCTCGCGGTCCTTACCGTCCACGACCACGATGACGACGACGTTGCGGCTCAGGGCCACCAGGTCGCCGTGCGCTGCGGTAACGGTCGGGCCGACGATCTTGGCCTTACCGGCGTTGGTCGCCTCGTAGAACGAGGTTTCCGCCACCTGGGCCGTGCCGCCGATGTGGAAGGTACGCATCGTCAGCTGGGTGCCCGGCTCGCCGATCGACTGAGCCGCGATGACGCCGACGGCTTCGCCGATGTTGACGTTGGTGCCGCGCGCCAGGTCACGACCGTAGCACATGCCGCAGATGCCCGCGTCGGCTTCACAGGTCAGGGCCGAACGGACCTTGATCGACTGGACGCCAGCCGCATCGATGACCTCGATCTCTTCTTCCTGCAGGTAGGTGTCCGCAGGGAAGAGGACGGTGTCGCCGCCCGGCTCCTTGATGTCCTCGGCCGCATAGCGACCCAGGACGCGTTGGCCCAGCGAGACCAGAACGTCACCACCTTCGACCACGGCGCGCAGGGTGATGCCGCGCGTCGAGCCGCAGTCTTCCTCGGTGACGATCGAGTCCTGCGCCACGTCCACCAGACGGCGGGTCAGGTAACCCGAGTTGGCGGTCTTCAGCGCGGTGTCGGCCAGACCCTTACGGGCGCCGTGGGTGGAGTTGAAGTATTCAAGGACGGTCAGGCCTTCCTTGAAGTTCGAGATGATCGGCGTCTCGATGATCTCGCCGGACGGCTTGGCCATCAGGCCGCGCATGCCGCCCAGTTGCTTCATCTGGGCCTGCGAACCACGGGCACCGGAGTTGGCCATCATGAAGACGGAGTTGATGTCCGGCTCCTGACCCGCGATCAGGACGCGAGGCTGAGCGATTTCGCCCATCATCTCGTCAGCGATCTTGTCCGTGGCCTTGGCCCAAGCGTCGACGACCTTGTTGTACTTCTCACCCTTGGTGATCAGGCCGTCGGCGTACTGTTGCTCGTACTCTTCGACCTGAGTGCGGGTTTCAGCGACCATCTGCTCCTTCTTGGCGGGGATGACGATGTCATCCTTACCAACGGAAATGCCGGCCTTAGCGGCTTCGCGGAAGCCCAGTTGCATCATCTGGTCGGCGAAGATGACCGTCGCCTTCTGACCGCAGTGACGATAGACCTGATCGATCAGGTTACCGATTTCCTTCTTGGTCAGGTTCTTCTCGAGCAGGCGGTAGCCGATGTTCGGGTTCAGCGGCAGCAGAGCGCCCAGCTTCATCCGGCCCGGGGTCGTGTCGATCACCTTGGTGATCTCTTCGCCCGCAGCGTTCATCTCGGTCCAGCGGGCCTTGATCTTGGTGTGCAGCTTGACGACCTGGGCGTCCAGGGCGGCGTCGATCTCACCCATGTTGGCGAACAGCTTGCCTTCACCCGGCTGACCGTCCTTGACCAGCGACAGGTAGTACAGACCCAGGACGATGTCCTGCGACGGCACGATGATCGGCTTGCCGTTGGCGGGCGACAGGATGTTGTTCGTCGACATCATCAGGACGCGCGCTTCCAGCTGGGCCTCGAGGCTCAGCGGAACGTGAACAGCCATCTGGTCGCCGTCGAAGTCGGCGTTGAACGCGGTACAGACCAGCGGGTGCAGGCGGATGGCCTTGCCCTCGATCAGCTTGGGCTCGAACGCCTGGATGCCCAGACGGTGAAGCGTCGGCGCGCGGTTCAGCATGACCGGGTGTTCCCGGATCACTTCTTCCAGGATGTCCCAGACCTGCGGCTGCTCGCGCTCGACCATGCGCTTGGACTGCTTGACGGTGCCCGACAGGCCCTTGGCGTCCAGACGCGCATAGATGAAGGGCTTGAACAGCTCGAGCGCCATCTTCTTCGGCAGGCCGCACTCGTGCAGCTTCAGTTCGGGGCCCACGGTGATGACCGAACGGCCCGAGTAGTCGACGCGCTTGCCCAGAAGGTTCTGACGGAAGCGGCCCTGCTTGCCCTTCAGCATGTCGGCCAGCGACTTCAGCGGACGCTTGTTGGCGCCGGTGATCACGCGACCACGACGGCCGTTGTCGAACAGGGCGTCGACCGACTCCTGCAGCATCCGCTTTTCGTTACGGATGATGATGTCGGGCGCGCGCAGCTCGATCAGGCGCTTCAGGCGGTTGTTACGGTTGATGACCCGGCGATAGAGATCGTTCAGGTCCGACGTCGCGAAGCGGCCGCCGTCCAGCGGCACCAGCGGACGCAGTTCCGGCGGGATGACCGGCACGATCGTCAGGATCATCCACTCGGGCTTGTTGCCGGACTCGAGGAAGGCCTCGATCAGCTTCAGGCGCTTGGACGCCTTCTTGGCCTTCATTTCCGACGGGTTGTCGGCCAGCTCGCCGCGGTGGCGCTCGGCCTCGGCGTTCAGGTCGATGCCCATCAGCAGGTTGCGGACGGCCTCGGCGCCGATTTCAGCCGTGAAGCCGTCGTCGCCGTATTCTTCCTGGTAGCGATAGAACTCGTCTTCCGTCAGCAGTTGGTTCTGCTTCAGCGGGGTCAGGCCCGGCTCGGTGACGATGTAGTTTTCGAAATACAGGACGCGTTCCACGTCCTTCAGCGCCATGTCCAGCATCAGCGAGATGCGCGACGGCAGCGACTTCAGGAACCAGATGTGGGCGACCGGGGCGGCCAGGTCGATGTGACCCATGCGCTCGCGGCGAACGCGAGCCAGCGTGACTTCAACGCCGCACTTCTCGCAGATGATGCCCTTGTACTTCATGCGCTTGTACTTGCCGCACAGGCATTCGTAGTCCTTGGTCGGGCCAAAGATACGGGCGCAGAACAGGCCGTCACGCTCGGGCTTGAACGTACGGTAGTTGATGGTTTCCGGCTTCTTGATCTCGCCGAACGACCACGAACGGATCTTCTCCGGCGAGGCCAGGGCGATCTTGATCTGGTCGAAGGTCGGCGTGACCGGGACCGGGTTGAAGATGTTCAGGACTTCCTGGTTCATCTTTTTTCCTTCTGCGGGAATGCCCCGCGAAAATTCATTCAGAGAGGAGAGGCGGTCGGACCGCCCTCCCCCGCCAGGCGGGAGAGGGCTTCAGTTTTCCGATCAGCTGTTCTCCAGCTCCACGTTCAGGCCCAGAGAGCGCATTTCCTTGATGAGCACGTTGAAGCTCTCGGGAATGCCGGCTTCGAAGCTGTCGTCGCCGCGGACGATGGCCTCGTAGACCTTGGTGCGGCCAGCCACGTCGTCGGACTTCACCGTCAGCATTTCCTGCAGGGTGTAGGCGGCGCCGTAAGCTTCCAGAGCCCAGACCTCCATTTCCCCGAAGCGCTGACCGCCGAACTGCGCCTTACCGCCCAGCGGCTGCTGGGTGACGAGCGAGTACGGGCCGATGGAGCGGGCGTGGATCTTGTCGTCGACCAGGTGGTGCAGCTTCAGCATGTAGACGTAGCCGACCGTGACCGGACGCTTGAACTGCTCACCCGTCTGACCGTCGAACAGGATCGACTGACCCGAACGATCCAGACCGGCCGTTTCCAGCAGGTCCTCGATGTCCGAGATGTGCGCGCCGTCGAAGACCGGGGTCGCGAAGGGCACGCCCTTGGCCAGGTTCTGCGCCAATTCGATCAGGTCCTCGTCCGATTCCGGCAGAGGCGTGTCAGCGCCGTAGATCTCGGTCAGACGCGTGACCAGGGCCTCGCGCAGACCGCCGTCCATCCACTGGTCGAGCAGGCCCTTGATCTGCTTGCCGAGGCCAGCAGCGGCCCAACCCAGGTGGGTTTCGAAGATCTGACCGATGTTCATGCGCGAAGGCACGCCCAGCGGGTTCAGAACGATGTCGACGTGGGTGCCGTCGTCCAGGTGCGGCATGTCCTCGATCGGCAGGATCTTGGAAATGACGCCCTTGTTGCCGTGACGGCCGGCCATCTTGTCGCCCGGCTGAAGCTTGCGCTTCACGGCCACGAAGACCTTGACCATCTTCATGACGCCCGGCGGCAGCTCGTCGCCGCGCTGCAGCTTCTCGACCTTGTCTTCGAAGCGACGGTCGAGCGCCTTACGGGCGTCCTCGAACTGCTTCTTCATGGCTTCCAGTTCGCCCATCGACTTCTCGTCGTCGAGGGCGACCTGCCACCACAGGCCCTTGGACACTTCTGCCAGCTTCTCTTCGGTCACGGCGCCGCGGCCCATGCCCTTCGGGCCCGAGACGGCGTCCTTGCCGAGCAGCAGCGGCTTCAGGCGGCCGTAGACGTTGCGCTCAAGGATCTTGAGCTCATCGTCGCGGTCCTTGCCGAGGCGTTCGATTTCAGCGCGTTCGATCGCGACAGCGCGTTCGTCCTTGTCGACGCCGTGACGGTTGAAGACGCGCACGTCGACGACCGTGCCGGCGACGCCGGGCGGCAGACGCAAGCTGGTGTCGCGGACGTCCGAAGCCTTCTCGCCGAAGATGGCGCGCAGCAGCTTCTCTTCCGGCGTCATCGGGCTTTCGCCCTTCGGCGTGACCTTGCCGCACAGGATGTCGCCCGGCTGGACTTCGGCGCCGATGGCCACGATGCCCGCTTCGTCGAGGTTGCGCAGGGCTTCCTCGCCGACGTTGGGGATGTCGCGGGTGATTTCTTCCGGCCCAAGCTTCGTATCACGCGCCATCACTTCGAATTCCTCGAGGTGGATGGAGGTGAAGATGTCGTCGCGCACGATGCGCTCGGAGATCAGGATGGAGTCTTCGAAGTTGTAGCCGTTCCAGGGCATGTAGGCGACCAGGACGTTACGGCCCAGAGCCAGTTCGCCCAGGTCCGTCGACGGACCGTCGGCGATCACGTCGCCGGCCTTCACTTCATCGCCCACGCGCACGATCGGGCGCTGGTTGATGCAGGTCGACTGGTTGGAACGCTGGAACTTCGACAGGCGGTAGATGTCCACGCCCGAACGGCCGGCGTCCACGTCGCCGGTGGCGCGCAGAACGATACGCGTGCCGTCGATCTGCTCGACCACGCCATCACGACGGGCGATCACGACAGCGCCGGAGTCCACGGCCACGACCGCTTCCATGCCGGTGCCGACCAGCGGCGCGTCCGACTGCACCAGAGGCACGGCCTGACGTTGCATGTTGGCGCCCATCAGCGCGCGGTTGGCGTCGTCGTTTTCCAGGAAGGGGATCAGGGCCGCAGCGACCGAAACGACCTGTTTCGGCGACACGTCCATCATGTCGACGTCGGCCTTGGTCAGCAGCTGGGATTCACCGTTGATCCGGCCGGGGACCAGGTCCTCGACGATCTCGCCCGCCTTCAGCTCAATGTTGGACTGGGCGATAACGTGCTTCGCCTCTTCCATGGCCGAGATGTAGACCACCTCGTCCGTGGCCTTGCCGTCCTTCACGCGACGGTAGGGGCTCTCGATGAAACCGTACTTGTTGACACGCGCGTGGGTGGCCAGCGAGTTGATCAGACCGATGTTCGGGCCTTCCGGCGTTTCGATCGGGCAGATACGGCCGTAATGCGTCGGGTGAACGTCGCGGACTTCAAAGCCGGCGCGCTCACGGGTCAGACCGCCCGGGCCAAGCGCCGAAAGGCGACGCTTGTGGGTGATTTCCGACAGCGGGTTGGTTTGGTCCATGAACTGCGACAGCTGCGACGAGCCGAAGAATTCACGCACGGCTGCGGCAGCCGGTTTGGCGTTGATCAGGTCGTGCGGCATGACCGTGTCGATATCGACCGAGCTCATGCGCTCCTTGATGGCGCGCTCCATACGCAGCAAGCCAACGCGGTACTGGTTTTCCAGCAGCTCGCCGACCGAACGCACGCGACGGTTGCCCAGGTTGTCGATGTCGTCGATCTCGCCGCGGCCGTCCTTCAGGCCGACCAGAATCTGCAGCACCTTCAGCACGTCGTCCTTTTGCAGGACGCGGATTTCGTCGGAAACCTCGGGGGTTTCCAGACGCATGTTCATCTTGACCCGGCCGACGGCCGACAGGTCGTAGCGCTCGGCGTCGAAGAACAGCGAGTTGAACATGGCTTCGGCGGCTTCCGGGGTCGGCGGCTCGCCCGGACGCATGACGCGATAGATGTCGAACAGAGCGTCTTCACGACCCGCGTTCTTGTCCACGCGCAGGGTGTTGCGCATGTAGGCGCCGACCGTGACATGGTCGATGTCCAGCACGTCGATGGTGGTGAAGCCGTGCTCTTCCAGCAGGGCGATCGCCTCCGCGTCCAGCTCGTCGCCGGCCTCGGCGTAGATCTCGCCGGTTTCGTAGTTGACGGCGTCGGCAGCCAGATACTTGGTCAGCAGGGCGTCAGCGGCCAGCGACAGCGACGTCAGGCCGCCGTCAGCCAGCTTCTTGGCGGCGCGGGCGCTGATCTTCTGACCGGCTTGCGCGACCACTTCGCCGGTGTCGGCGTCGACCAGATCGAACTCCGGCTTCACGCCGCGCCAGCGCTCGGGCTTGTAAGGCGTGACCCAGCCTTCGCCGCGCTTCTCGTAAGGCACGGTCTCGTAGAAGGTCTTGAGGATTTCCTCGCCGTCCATGCCCAGGGCCAGCAGGAAGCTGGTGGCCGGCAGTTTACGACGACGGTCGATACGGACGTAAACCACGTCCTTGGCGTCGAACTCGAAGTCCAGCCACGAGCCGCGATAGGGAATGACGCGGGCGGCGAACAGCAGCTTGCCCGATGAGTGGGTCTTGCCCTTGTCGTGATCGAAGAAGACGCCCGGCGAACGGTGCATCTGCGAGACGATCACGCGCTCGGTGCCGTTGACGATAAAGGTGCCCTTGTCCGTCATGAGCGGGATGTCGCCCATGTAGACGTCCTGCTCCTTGATGTCCTTGACCGAACGGGCGCCCGTTTCTTCCTCGGTCTCAAAGACGATCAGGCGCAGCTTGACCTTCAGCGGCGCGGCATAGGTCATGTCGCGCTGGATGCATTCTTCGACGTCGTACTTGGGGTCCTCGAACTCGTAGGACACGTACTCCAGGACGGCGCGCTCGTTGAAGTCCTTGATCGGGAAGACCGATTTGAAGACCGCCTCGATACCCTGGTCCTTGCGCAGACCGCTGCGCACTTCGCGCTGCAGGAACTGCTCGTAGGAAGCGCGCTGAACCTCGATCAGGTTCGGCATCTTCACCGCTTCGGGGATACGCCCGAACGAGTGACGAATGCGCTTCTTTCCGGTGAACGAGGTGGCGGAGGCGATCTTACCCAGGGCGAGACCGTCAGTGGAGTTTGCCATTCTGTTTTCCCAATCGCGAGCCGGTAAAGGCCCGACGTCAATGCAGCAGCCACGGCCCGCCAATCCGGCGATCCGTGACCATTAATTCTCGCGGCGCTCACCCTCGATCCGCATAGGATCAGAGCGCCTGATATGCTCGCCCCTTGGGAAAGGGACGGCGCCTGCGCACCGGTCGGAGGGCGACAAACCGGGCTTGGGCGCTTTCGCGCGGGATTCATGGAATCTGCGGAGGGCGCATATATACGCCGTTCGACGGCGAAATAAAGGCCTGCGACGCAGACAGGTGACAGTTTCGATCGGCGTGATAAGCCTAGCGGTATGAACTGCATCGCTCTGCCCGCGCTCGCCGCGACCGCCCTCGCCCTGACCCTATCGGCCTGCGCCACCGCGCCCGCCACGACCGCCCAGGTCGCCCCGCAAGGCCCCGCCACCCAGGAAAACTGGGAGGTCGGTCAGGCCGCCTATCTGATGTGGAACGGCCAGCAGCGCGGCTGGACCACCACCCCGTCCGGCTTGCAGTACCGTCGCGTTGGCAAGGCCAAGCCCAACGGGGTCCAGCCGGTCGCCGCCGACACGGTCAAGGTCCACTATCGCGGCACCTTCATCGATGGGCGCGAGTTCGACAGCTCCTATTCGCGCAACGAACCGACCAGCTTCCCGCTGAACCGCGTCATCAAGGGCTGGACCGAGGGCGTCGCCCTGATGCGCACCGGCGAAACCTATGAGTTCGTCATCCCCGCCGACCTGGCCTACGGCCCCCGCTGGATGGGAACTGAAATCCCCGCCAACTCGGCGCTGCGCTTCACCGTAGAACTGCTGGAAGTCAATCCGGCGGGCTAACTCAGGTCCATACCGGGTCGCCAGCCGCTCGCGGCCACGAAGGCCTTCACGTCCGTAAGCCCCAATATCTGCCGCAAGGCCTCGCGCTTGTCCGGGGCGTTGCGGTAATAGGCCTTAGCGATCCGGTAGCCGACCCAGTAGCCAAGGTCGCCCGGCTTCTCAGGGGTGGAATTATAGACCCAGGCCGACAAGTCGGTCTTGTCCTGATCGGCGACGAAGGCGGTCTCGATCTCGAGTTCGCGGCCTCGGGTCTGCGGCGCGAGATAGGCATAGGCCGGCGCGCCGATCATCAACTCGGTGACGAACTCGGCGACACCCTCAGCCAGCGACACCTCCAGCACCGTGTACTGCTCTTTTTCGGTCAGTTCCGGCGCCTGCTGGGTGTGAACATATTCGTGGATCAGCACCCCCACGAACCGGTCCTCGATGTCGGGATTGATGAAATCGGTGGCGCAGAGCGCTTCCAATCCCACCTGAATTCCATCCAGGGGGCTCCCGACCGCGACCGGGCGGCCGCGACCGATCACAAAGGTCGCCGGCGGAAACCGGGCCTCGGGATACTGATCAATGAAGCGGGCCAGACCCTCGGCGACCCGCACACGGACGCGCGGCAGATGGGCGGCGCAGGTCCGCGCCTCGACATAGATTTCAGGCCGGGCGGCCATGGCGTCCGCCATTCTCGCCCCCGTCACCCGACGCACCTTCGCCAGATGCGTCAGACCAGAGGAGCCTTCATCCAGATAGGTCTGGAGTTGTTCGGCGGTCGGCCGTCCCTCAGTGCGGTCGTAGAGCGCATAGAAGCGGTCAACGTCGCCGGTCTCGATTACAGGTTCGTGGCCGAGGCGACCAAGCGCCGCCACCTGGGCCGCACAGCTCGGCGCCGGCGCGGCAACCGCCAAAGCAGCGGCGACGCTCGCCAGAATCCACTTCCCGTCCATGTGATCCGCCTTGCCTTGTGATGCCGTCGTCGGGCTAGTAGGCAACCGTAGCCGATGAAGTCCGCTGCCGCGCTGGGCGAACCAAACATGACGGCGAATTCATCCGCCCACGTCGGGCTTGACCATAGTCTCGACGCGCAGTGATCTGCGGCGTCCTCGCCGCCTTGCCGGAAAGTCCCCCTGATGATGCGTCCCGCCGCCCGCCTGCTGGTCACCGCCTGCGCCTCCGCCCTGCTGTTCAGCGCCGGGTCCGCCCTGGCTCAGGTCGGCACGCCTGCCCTGCCTGTCGCTCTGGCGCCGATCCCGGCAGCCAGGGACGTCGCCTATCCGGGCGTGATCAGCCTCGACGTCGACGCCACCGACATCGACCGCCGCCTGATCCAGGTGCGCCAGACCATTCCGGTCGCGCAGGCCGGGCCGATGGTCCTGCTCTATCCGCAATGGCTGCCCGGCAATCACAGCCCCGCCGGTCCCGTCGCCAACGTCGGCGGTCTGACCTTCACCGCCAACGGCCAGCGACTAGAGTGGGTTCGCAACACGGTCCAGCCCTGGGCCTATCAGATCGAGGTCCCCGCCGGAGTCAGCCAGATCGAGGTCGCCTTCCAGTGGCTGACGCCCATCGAAGGCAATCAGGGCCGCATCGTCGTCACCCCCGAGATGCTGAATATCCAGTGGGAGAAGGCCCTGCTCTATCCGGCGGGCTACTACTCGCGTCAGATCACCTTCAAGCCGACGCTGAAACTGCCGACCGGCTGGAACTACGGCGCCGGCCTTGACACCGTCAGCTTCGAGAACGGCCTGGCGACCTTCGCCCCCATCACCCTCGACCACCTGGCCGACAGCCCGGTCTTCGCCGGTCAGCACTATCGCCAGATCGACCTTGATCCGGGCGGCCGTTCGCCCGTCCGCCTCAACGTCGTGGCCGACACCGCCAAGATGCTGGAAGCCAGCGACGAGCACATCCAACTGCACCGCAATCTGGTCCAGCAGGCCGACCGCCTGTTCGGCGCCCGGCACTATAACCACTACGACTTCCTCGTGGCGGTGACGGACAAGCTGGGCGGCATCGGCCTGGAGCATCAGCGCTCGTCCGAGAACAGCGTCGATCCCAAATACTTCACCGACCGCGAAGACACCCTGGCCGACCGCGACCTGCTGGGTCACGAATACACCCACAGCTGGAACGGCAAGTGGCGCCGCCCCGCCGACCAGATGACGCCCAACCTCAATGAGCCGCTGCAGAACTCCCTGCTGTGGGTCTATGAGGGCCAGACGCAATACTGGGGCCTGGTCCTGACCGCCCGCGCGGGCCTGATGAGCAAGCAGCAAGCCCTGGACGTCCTGGCCATGACCGCCGCCAGCTTCCAGAACATCCCCGGCCGCCAGTGGCGCGCCATGCAGGACACCACCAACGACCCCATCATCAGCCAGCGCCGTCCGCAACCCTGGGGCTCCTACCAGCGCAGCGAGGATTATTACCGCGAGGGCTCGCTCATCTGGCTGGACGCCGACACCCTGATCCGCGAGCAGACCGGCGGCAAGAAGTCGCTGGACGACTTCGCCAAGGCTTTCTTCGGCGCCCAGGACGGCGACTGGAACCCGGCCCCCTATACCTTCGACACCGTCACCTCGTCCCTGAACGGGGTGCAGGCCAACAACTGGCCCGCCTTCCTGCGCGAGCGCCTGGACGCGGTCGGCCCGACCTCGCGCGGCCCGCTGGACGGCATCGAGCGCGGCGGCTACCGCCTGGTCTTCAAGGAAGAGCCGTCCGGCTACATGGGCGCCCTGTATAAGGAGCTGGGCCGCAACGACTTCACCTATTCGCTCGGCTTCATGATGAACAAGGCGAACAAGATCACCTCGGTCCTCTGGGGCGGCCCAGCCTTCGAGCAGGGCCTGACTGCGGGCTGGGAAGTCGTGGCCGTCGGCGGTCGCGCCGCCTCGGCCGACGTGCTCAAGGAGGCGGTCACCACCGCCAAGGGATCGACCGACCCGATCGAGTTGACCCTCAAGAACGGCGACGTCTTCAAGACCGTCCGCTTCGACTACCACGACGGCCTACGCTACCCGCATCTGGAGCGGATCGAGGGCACGCCGGACCGCCTGGGCGACATCCTGTCGCCTCGCCGTCGCTGACGCCGCCTGCCAAGTCTTACGCCTGACGACCTCAGAGTTCTGGATACCCTATGACCCGACGCCTGCCCGCCGCCGCCCTCGTCCTGTTGCTGACCTCGGTCGCCTCGACCGCTCTGGCTCATGCTCCGCAGGCCTGGACCGGCCCGCAGGCGCCGGCCGCGCCCACGCCCCAGAATACCCCCCTGGGCCTCCCGCGCGCCCTGCCGCCCATCCCGGCCCCGACTGCCGAAACCTATCCCGGCGTCATCAAGTATGAGGTCGACGCCACCGACGTTGAGCGCAAGATCATCCGCGTCCGCCAGACCATCCCGGTCACGGCCGGACCTCTGGTCCTGCTCTATCCCAAGTTCCTGCCGGGCAACCACGCCGCCACCGGCCCGATCCAGCTGATCTCGGGCGTGACCGTGACCAGCGGTCAGGGCCGGATCGACTGGCTGCGCGACACCATCGACCCCAACGCCTTCCACATCGATGTCCCTCAGGGCGTCAGCGAGATCGTGGTCGAGTTCCAGTGGCTGACCCAACCCGACAGTTCGACCTGGCGCGTGGTCATGACGCCCGAGATGGTCAACCTGCAGTGGGAAAAAGCCCTGCTCTACCCCGCCGGCTACCGCTCGACCGGCATCACCTTCGCCCCGTCGATCCGTCTTCCCGAGGGCTGGAAATACGGGGTGGCTCTGGACACCGACCGCTATGAAAACGGCGTCGCCACCTTCCGGCCGACCGATCTCTACACCCTGATCGACAGCCCCCTGTTCGGCGGCGCCCACTTCCAGCGCATCGAGATCGACCCCAAGGGCGAGGCCGTCCACCTGAATATCGTCGCCGACGAGGCCAAGAACATCGCCCCGACGCCGGAACAGATCGCCTGGTTCGAGAATCTGGTCACCCAGACTGACCGCCTGTTCGGCGCTCGGCCCTATGACCGTTACGACTTCCTGGTCGCCGCCACGTCCAAGATGGGCGGCATCGGGCTGGAGCATCACCGCTCGTCCGAGAACTCGGTCCCGACCGACTTCTTCACCAACTGGGGCAAGAGCATGGGCGCGGTCGGCCTGCTGCCGCACGAGTTCGTCCATGCCTGGAACGGCAAGCGCCAGCGCCCCGCCGACGAGCTGACGGCCAACCACAACATCCCGACCCAGAACACCCTGCTATGGGTCTATGAGGGCCAGACGGAGTATTGGGGCGACGTGCTGACCGCCCGCTCGGGGCTGGCTTCCAAGGAAGACATCCTGGTCACCGTGGCCGAGAACGCCGCCTTCTACGACAACCAACCGGGCCGCGAATGGCGTCCGCTGCAGGACGTCAACAACCACAACCTGCTCGGCTACCGCACCAGCAATCCCTATTCGTCGTGGATGCGCGGCACCGGCGACTATTACCGCGAAAGCCTGCTGATCTGGCTGGACGCCGACACCCTGATCCGCGAGGCCACGGACGGCAAGAAGTCGCTGGACGACTTCGCCAAGGGCTTCTTCGGCGGCGACGACGGCTCATATGCCCCGCGCGGCTATACCTTCGACGACGTGGTCGCGGCCCTGAACGCCGTCCATCCGCACGACTGGACCAGCTTCCTGCGCACGCGCCTGGACGCGACGGGGCCAGACGCCAAGGCCCCGCTGGACGGCCTGGCGCGCGGCGGCTACCGCCTGACCTACACCGACGCCCTGACCGCCGGCGAAAAGCGCATCCAGTCCGGCTGGGCCACCGACTTCCAGTATTCCCTGGGCTTCACCCTGTCCTCATCGAACAAGCTGACGGGCATCCGCTGGGGCGGTCGCGCCTTCGAGGCCGACATCGGCCCCGGCTGGGAACTGGTCGCGGTCAACGATCGCGCGGCATCGGCCGAGGTCCTTCGCGACGCCGTCACCGCCGCCAAGGGCACGTCCGCGCCCATCAGCCTGCTGCTCAAGAACGGCGACCGCTACCGCACCGTGGCCTTCGACTACCACGACGGCCTGCGCTACCCGCGCCTGGAACGCATTCCCGGCACGCCGGACCGCATCAGCGACATCCTCAGCCCGCGCCGTCGCTAGGCAACGCTAGAAACTGAAAAGGCCCGGGAGCGATCCCGGGCCGTTTTTGCATCTAGGCCTTCAGCAGCTTCAGCAGAGCCTCCGCCGCCTCGCGCGACGAAGCCGGGTTCTGCCCCGTCACCAGCATCCCGTCAGTCAGGACGTAAGAGCCCCAGTCCGCGCCCTTGCTGTAGCGCCCCCCGTTGGCGGCCAGCATGTCCTCGACCAGGAAGGGCACGACCTCGGTCAGACCCACCGCCTCTTCCTCGCTGTTGGTGAAGCCGGTGACCGCCCGCCCTTTCACCAACGGCTGACCGTCCGCGCCCTTTACATCCTTCAACACGCCCGGCGCGTGGCAGACAAAGCCCGTCGGCTTGTCCGCTGCGGCGAAGGCCTCGATCAGGCGGATGGAGACGGGATCATTAGCCAGATCCCACAGCGGCCCGTGCCCGCCGGGATAGAAGACGGCGTCGAAATTCCCGGCCTTCACCTCGGCCAGCCGCTGCGTGGTCGCCAGCGCTCCTTGCGCCTCGGCGTCGGCCTTGAAACGGCGCGTGTCCTCACTCTGGGCGTCCTCGGCGTCGCTCTTGGGGTCCAGCGGCGGCTGCCCGCCCTTGGGCGAGGCGATGACGATCTCGGCCCCCGCATCCTTCAGCGCGTAATAGGGGGCGGCGAACTCCTCCAGCCAGAAGCCGGTCTTGTGGCCGGTGTCGCCGAGTTGGTCGTGCGAGGTCAGGACCATCAGGATCTTCATGGAGCGCATCCTTGTGTGAGCGGCTCAGATGGTCCCGCCCTCGCCGCCTCGCCAGTCGCACCCCAAAAGAAAACGGGCCGGAGGTTTCCCTCCGACCCGTTCTTTGAAGTCTGAGCCTCGGCCCGAAGGCCGAAGCGCAAAATCCGATCTTACTTGATCTGGATCTTGGCGCCGGCTTCTTCGAGCTTCTTCTTCAGCTCTTCAGCGACTTGCTTCGAGACGTTCTCGACGACGTTCTGCGGAGCGCCTTCGACCAGGTCCTTGGCTTCCTTCAGACCCAGGTCGGTGCGGACGCCGCGGACTTCCTTGATCACGTTGATCTTCTTGTCGCCGCCGTCCACCAGGACAACGGTGAACTCGGTTTGCTCTTCAGCAGCTTCAGCCGGAGCAGCAGCGCCGCCAACAGCAGCAACGGCGACCGGTGCAGCAGCCGAAACGCCCCACTTGTCTTCCAGCAGCTTCGACAGTTCAGCGGCTTCCAGGACGGTCAGAGCCGACAGTTCTTCAACGATCTTGGCGAGATCAGCCATTTTAGTCTTCCTTCGGTAGGATGAGGTTCAGAGAGATATGCAGAGATGACGAGGCTTAGGCGGCGTCTTTGGTCGCGTACGCGTTGAAGACGCGAGCCAGTTGGCCGGCGGGTGCTTGCAGAACGCCAGCGACCTTGGTCGCCGGGGCTTGCAGCAGGCCGATCAGCTTGCCACGCAGTTGGTCCAGCGACGGCAGCTTGGACAGGGCGTCGACGCCAGCAGCGTCCAGCACCTTGTCGCCCATGAAGCCGCCGATGAGCTTGAACTTGTCGTTGCCCTTGGCGAATTCAGCCGCGACCTTCGCAGCGGTGACGGGGTCGGCTGCGTATGCGATGCCCACGGGACCCTTGAACAGGTCGTGGTACTCGCTGCCTTCCTCGACGCCCAGCGCCTTAAGCGCCAGACGGTTCTTCACCACCTTGAACGCGCCGCCTTCTTTACGAAGGCGACCACGCAGGTCTTCCATCTCCGCAACGGTCAGACCCAGGTTGTGGGTCACGACCACGGCGCCCGCGTCGGCGAACACGCTCTTCAGCGATTCGATCGACTCGGCTTTTTGTGCGCGGTCCATTGCGGTCTCCAGTTTTGGTATTCGCCGCCAGGCTAATTCCCGACGACGGATTTGGCTTAAGCGCCATGCATCGCTGCACAGCGTTCAGGCCGGTCTTATTGTCCGAAGGAAGCAGGCCCGCCCGCCGCAAACGGCAGGGCAAAAGGTCTTTGCATCCCCATCTCCCCACGGCGCCAGAGGGCTCTCTGGACGATTATGACGCGGGTGGCCCCCACGTCCCGAAGTTCTCGGACAGGCTCCGCCACGGCCAAAGCCATGACGAGAAGCCGCGCTCTATACACGGCCTGAGGGCGAAATCAACGGCGCCGCCAGGATTATGGACGAAAATCCCGGATCAGTTGGGCCAGATCGGCCTCGTCCACCGCCTCGGCCGCCTCGGCCTGTGGCATCCAGCGACGCTGGCGCTGCTGATCTTCAGGCCAGGCGCCCAACTGGATCAGGACCTCGAGCGGATAGACGGCGACGACGCAGGCCTGAACAGCGCCCGTCTTCAGCCGCTTGCCATAGCGGAAATGGCCGATGGGCGCTCCCAGGGTCTCGCCCTGCACGCCCGCCTCCTCATAGGCCTCCTGGGCCGCCGCCTGGGGATCGGTCTTGCCGACCATGCGGCCGCCCTTGGGGATGACCCAGCGACGCGTCTCGCGCGAGGTGATCATCATCACCTCCAGGCCATTCTCGCCCGTCCGCCACGGCAGGGCCGCGACCTGACGGTTCTCCGAGGTCTCTGTTCGGGCCGGAGCAGTCATCAGGTCAGGAACAGGCCGCCGACAAAGTAGAAGATCGCGCCGATGGCTGCCGCCGCCGGCATGGTGATGAACCAGGCGGTGACGATGCTGCGCGCCACGCTCCAGCGAACGGCCGAGACGCGCTTGGCCGCGCCCACGCCGATGATGGCGCCGGTGATGGTGTGGGTAGTCGAGACCGGGATGCCCATGCTGGTCGCGGCGAACAGGGTGATGGCCCCGCCCGTTTCAGCGCAGAAGCCCTGCTGCGGGCTAAGCCGCGTGATGCGCGAGCCCATGGTGTGGACGATCTTCCAGCCGCCGAACAGGGTGCCGAGCGCAATGGCCGCCTGGCAGGTGATGACCACCCAGAAGGGCACGTGGAACTCGCCGCCCAACATGCCGCGCGAGTACAGCAGGATGGCGATGATCCCCATGGTCTTCTGCGCGTCATTGCCGCCGTGGCCCAGGGAATAGGCCGAGGCCGAGACGAACTGCAGCCCCCGGAAGATCCGGTCCGCGAAGGCGGGATTGGCCTTGGCGAACAGCCAGGACACGATCAACACCAACAGCAGCGCCAGCAGGAAGCCGATGGCCGGCGACATGAAGATGGCCCCGACCGTCTTCAGCACCCCGGCGATCACGACGGCGCTGGTCCCGGCCTTGGCGATGCCCGCCCCCAGCAGTCCGCCGACCAAGGCGTGCGAACTGGACGAGGGGATGCCCGCGATCCAGGTGATGACATTCCAACTGATGGCCCCCATCAGGGCGCCGAAGATCACCTGATCCGAGATCACATCGGGCGAGATGATCCCCCGCCCGATCGTGTCGGCCACGTGCAGACCGAAGAAGAGGAAGGCGATGAAGTTGAAGAAAGCCGCCCAGCCGACCGCATAGATCGGCGGCAAGACCCGCGTCGCGACGATGGTGGCGATGGAGTTGGCGGCGTCGTGCAGGCCGTTCAGAAAGTCGAACAGCAGGGCGACGCCGATCAGGAAGACCAGAATCAGGAGGGCGTGATCCATCGGACCCTACAGGTGCTCGACCAGGACGCCATTGATGCGGTTCGCCACATCTTCGAAACGGTCGATCACCTTCTCCAGATGATCATAGACCTCGCCGCCGATGATGAACCACAGCGTATTGCCGCCGGTCATGTCGTGGCGGTGCAACTCATAGAGGGCCTTCATGCCCTCGTCGTAGAGGGTGTCGCTCTGGCTCTCCAGGCGGGCGATCTGTTCGGTGAGCTCGTTCAGGCGATCGTGGTTCTTGCGCATGGCCGGCAGCAGGGACACCGCCTCGGCCGTCAGGGCGCCGCATTGGACGGCGATGTCCGCCAGTTCGCGCATCTTGGGAGCAAAATCGCGCATCTCATACAGGGTGACGACCTTGGCCGTCTTCTGCATCTGGTCGATGGTGTCGTCCAGCGAGTTGGTCAGGCCGCGAATGTCCGAGCGGTCAAACGGCGTGATGAAGCTGCGGCGCACGGCGAATAGGACCTCGCGGGCGACCTCGTCGGCCTCATGCTCGTGATCGACGATCTTCTGGCACCAGTCGGGCGTGGCCTCCCCGCCGTTCAGCATGCCGCGCAGGGCCTCAGCGCCCTTCACCAGGGTGGCGGCGTGGGCGTCAAACAGGCGGAAGAAGTTGTCTTCCTTGGGCAACAGCGCCTGGAACCAGCTCAGCATCAGTCGTCTCCGAAAGGGCCGCGCAGGGCGACAGCGCCCCAAGACCGGAATTACCCCCCTGCCGTCAAGTCGTCCGCATACGGAAATCATGGTTTCCCACAATCGCCGTTGACGCCGTCGACCGCGGTGCAACATTACATCGAGTTCATACTTGTGTTCGCATTGGGGAGTGCGCATGCCCGATCACAGTCCAGCACAGGAGCAGTTCCTGATTCAGGCCAGCCAGGCGCTGGCGCGGCGCGACGCGCATCAGGCCCTGGCCCTGCTGGACCAGGCAGACGCGTTGGGACGAACTCACAACGCCACACTGAACAGGGCCGTCGCGCTTCGCCTTTTGGGCGACTTCCATGCCTCGCTCGTCGTGCTGGACGAAGCGCTGGACATGAAACCCTATGACTTCACCGCCTTGCTGGCCAAAGGGGCCATGCTGGAGAAGATCAACCAGCCCAAGGCGGCGGTGGACGTCTATCGCAATGCATTGAAGATCGCTCCGCCGCGCTCAGCCTGCCCGCCCGCCGTCGTGGCGCAAATGGACTATGCCGCGCGCATGATCGACGAGCATGCGCGCGCCCTGGGCGACTTCATGCGCCAACGCCTAGCGGGATTGCGGGCCGATGTGGGCGAAGCAGCGTTAGATCGGTTTGACGAAGGTCTTGAAATTTATGCTGGTCTTATCCAGCCGCCGAAACAGCAACCGCTGCTGCTGAACTACCCTCGCCTTCCCGTGATTCCCTTTTACGATCGCAGTCTGTTTCCCTGGCTGTCCCGGCTGGAGGAGGCCACGCCGGTCATTCAGGAAGAACTCGCGGGTTTGCTCGACACGGCCATGGACGAGTTCTCGCCCTATATCGCCTACCCGAAGGGCGCCCCGGTCAATCAGTGGGGAGAGTTGAACCACTCCCGGAAATGGAGTTCGCTTTTCCTCTGGAAGGATGGCCGCCGCCAGGACGCCGTCTGCGCCCGCTGCCCGCGCACCGCCGCCTTGCTGGAAAGCCTGCCGATGGCCGACCAGGACGGATTTGCGCCGACAGCCATGTTCTCGGCCCTTCAACCGCACACCCACATCCCAGCCCACACCGGCTCATCAAACGTCCGTCTGCTGGCCCACCTGCCGATCATCCTGCCCGGTCCGGCCCGTTTCCGGGTCGGCAACACGACCCGACCTTGGGAGATGGGCAAGGCCTGGGTGTTCGACGACACCATCGAGCATGAAGCCTGGAACGACGCAGACGACCTGCGCGTCATCCTGATCTTCGATGTTTGGAACCCCTATCTGGATGACAAGGAAAAGCTGCTGATCACGGAGATGATGAAGGCCCAGCGCGACTTCCAGGCCGCCTAGACCGCCCGTCGATCATACGCGGCCTGGGCCAGTTCCACCTCCGGCATCCGCGTCTCGGCCCAGTCGATGACCGGCTGCAAGGCCTGGACCAGGGTCTGCCCTAGCGGGGTGATCGCATAGGTGACGGAGACCGGCACCGTGGCCTCGACCGAGCGCGTCGCCAGGCCGTCTCGCTCCATCTGGCGCAGGGTCTGGCTCAGCATCTTCTGCGACACCCCCTCGATGCGGCGCTTCAGGGCGTTGAAGCGCATCGGGCCGTCCGCCAGCGTGGTCAGAAGCAGAACGGTCCACTTGTCGGCGATCCGGTCGAGCAACAGACGCGTCGGACAGTTGGCGGCATAGACGTCGCCGCGCCAGAGCGTCGATGCAGTTTCCGCCGGGTGACCAGATGAGGTTTCGGTGCCTTCTTGCATGGTTGCTTCCCATAGCACACCTGGTTCCCATTGGTAACCAACAGGAGAGATCGCCATGAAAGTCACAGTCCTCGGCGCCAGCGGCCGCGCTGGATCGGAGATCGTCAAGGAACTGGCCCGTCGCGGCCATCAGGTGACGGGCGTGGCCCGCAATCCCGCCCGCATCCCGACCAGCGAAGGCGTCACGGCCGTCGCCGGCGACGTGAACGACGCCGCTGCCCTCCCCACCCTTCTCAAGGGTGCAGACGCCGTGGTCAGCGCCATCATGTTCGTCGACACCAAGCCCGACACCCTGATCGCGGCGGTCAAGGCGGCGGGCGCGCCGCGCTATCTGGTGGTCGGCGGGGCCGGCAGCCTGGAGGCCGCGCCGGGCCTGAAGGTCATCGACACCCCGGACTTCCCCGAAATCTACAAGGCCGAGGCCTCGGCGGGCGGGCGCTTCCTGGACCGCCTGCGTGAGGAAGACGAGCTGGACTGGACCTTCCTGTCGCCGTCCGCCGTGTTCGACGGCAGCGAGCGGACGGGCCAGTTCCGCCTCGGCGGCGACGCCCTGCTGGTCAGCGCCGAGGGCCGCAGCGCCATCTCCTTCCCCGACTACGCCATCGCCATGGCCGACGAGATCGAGACGCCGAAACACAGCCGCCAGCGCTTCACCGTCGGCTACTGAGCCAATGCGGGTCTCAAGTAGCGCCACAGCGCGGTAGGCCCCCAATAAAGAAGGCCCCGAAGATTGCTCTTCGGGGCCTTCGTCATTTTAGCGCGAGGCTAGGATCAGACCAGCGAAGCCGGATCGACCTTGAAGCCCGGGCCCATCGTCGAGGACAGGGTGATGCGCTTCACATAGGTGCCCTTGGCGCCCGACGGCTTGGCGCGGTTCAGAGCGTCCACGTAAGCCTTGACGTTGGCTTCCAGGGCTTCCTGCGTGAAGGAGACCTTGCCGATGCCGCCGTGAGCGATACCGGCCTTCTCGACGCGGAACTCCACAGCGCCGCCCTTGGCGTCCTTGACGGCCTGGGCGACGTTCGGGGTCACGGTGCCGACCTTGGGGTTCGGCATCAGGCCGCGCGGGCCCAGCACCTTACCCAGACGGCCAACCAGGGCCATCATGTCGGGCGAGGCGATGACGCGGTCGAAGTCCATCAGACCACCGTTGATCTGCTCGTACAGATCTTCGGCGCCAACGTATTCAGCGCCGGCGGCGCGGGCTTCGTCAGCCTTGGCGTCCTTGGCGAAGACGGCGACGCGAACGTCACGGCCGGTGCCCGACGGCAGGTTGACCACGCCGCGGACCTGTTGGTCGGCGTGACGCGGGTCGACGCCCAGGTTGACGGCGATTTCCATCGACTCGTCGAACTTGGCCTTGGCGTTGTCCTTGACCAGCTTGATCGCGTCCGAGAACGAGATCAGTTCTTGGGTGACGCCGGTGCGGGCTTTGTGAGCCTTGGTTTGCTTAGCCATGGATTAGCCCTCCACCACTTCGATGCCGATCGCGCGGGCCGAGCCTTCGATGATGCGCATGGCAGCGTCGATGTCGTTGGCGTTCAGGTCTTTCATCTTCGCTTCAGCGATCTCGCGGACTTGCGCCTGCGTGACCTTGCCAGCGATTTCGCGACCGACGAGCTTGGCGCCCGACTTGATGCCAGCGGCCTGCTTCAGGAAGAAGGTAGCCGGGGGCGTCTTAGTGACGAAGGTGAAGGACTTGTCCTGGTAGACCGTGATGACGGTCGGCAGCGGGGTGCCCTTGGCGACCTTCTCGGTGCGTGCGTTGAACTCCTTGCAGAAGCCCATGATGTTGACGCCGCGTTGACCCAGTGCCGGGCCGATCGGGGGCGAAGGCGTGGCCGAACCGGCCGCAACTTGCAGTTTGATATAGCCGAGAATCTTCTTGGCCATTGGTCTCTCCTATGGATGACCCCGACAGAGACTGAAGGGGCCGGTGAGCCGTGGTCGGGCATGGCTGCCTCCCACGGATTTGCCGCCAAACGACTCGAAAGCCCTCTGGCGGAGGCGCGCATGTAGCAGGACGCCCTCGTGAAGGCAAATGGAGGCCGTCCGATACGGACGCCCCGCCCCCTCGTTCGGAAAAAACAGAGTCTAAAGAGTCTAATTCGTCTGAAATCCTGCTCGGCTCGCGCCAGCGATCAATCAGGCGACCGGCCATCGCCCAGCCTAGCACGGACCGTGACCCAGGCCGGCAAAACGACTGTTGTCGCCGCCAATCGCAGTAAATCATGGGCATCGGCGCAGTCCCACCTGCGCGCAGATCAGGCCCCAAACGCAAAACGGCGACCCGAAGGCCGCCGCTGCACGTCGTTCAGGCGATGATCGATGCGATCAGCCGCCGGTCTTCTCGACCTGATTGTATTCCAGATCCACCGGGGTCGGGCGGCCGAAGATGGACACGGCCACGCGCAGGCGGGCGTTCTCTTCGTCGACGCTCTCGACCTGACCGTCGAAGCTGGCGAACGGACCGTCGATGACCTTGACGGTTTCGCCGATGTCGAAGCGGATCGTGGGCTTCGGACGCTCGACGCCCTCTTCCACGGCGCCGATGATGTTCTGAACTTCACGTTCCGAGACCGGCAGCGGCTTGGTGCCGCCAGCGGCGCCCAGGAAGCCCGTGACCTTCGGCGTGTTCTTGACCAGGTGATAGGCGTTGTCGGTCATCTCCATCTTCACCAGCACGTAGCCAGGGAAGAATTTGCGTTCCGAGTTCACCTTGCGGCCGCGACGGATCTCGACGACTTCCTCGGTCGGAACCAGGATTTCGGAGAAGGCGTCTTCAAGGCCTTGCTGCTTCGCCTGCTCGCGCAGTTGTTCCGCGACCTTCTTTTCGAAGTTCGAGTAGGCGTTGACGATATACCATTTGTGGCGGGGATTGGCCGCCGGTTTGGGCGCTGCATCAGTCATATGCGCGTCTCCTTTATTGGCCGAGGCCGAGAATGAAGCGGGACGCGAAGCCCAGCCCCGTATCGACGATCCAGAAGAAGGCCGAAGCGATCAGCACCATGATGAAGACCATCACCGAGGTGATCCAGGTCTCCTTGCGGCTGGGCCAGACGATCTTGCGAGCTTCAGCGCGAACCTGGCTGAAGAACTGGGCAGGCGACGTCTTTTTCTTGGGTGCAGGTGCGTCAACGGCGACCGTGGCTGCGCCGGATGCGGCGGCTGCGGTCTGGTTTCCCACGGTGCGGCGACCGCCGGGGGTCTTCGCCTTGGCCATATGACGTCTCTTCAACCTCTGGAACCTGTCGCCTCACATGGGAACTCCCAAGCGACTGCGACAGGGGGAATGGCAGGAGCGGAGGGACTCGAACCCACGACCCTCGGTTTTGGAGACCGATGCTCTACCAGCTGAGCTACACTCCTAGTGTCCCGGACAAAGATCAATGCGCCGTGAGCAAGCTCGACGGCGCTAACCTCGCCAGAGGGGCGCATATGCCTGACGGCCGATCGCATTTCAAGGGGCGTTTCACGATAACCGTCGATAGATGCGCAGCTTTGTTCAGAACAGGCGCGCCACGGCGCTGGGTTCATAGCTGACACCATGCACGACATGGTCGGGATCGCCGATCGAGAAGGTCTGGGCGCGGCTGCGGCCGTCGATCACGGCCACGGCTTCGACCTGTTCGGGAATCACCTTCACCACGGCCACCGCGTCGCCGCCGGGCGCCCAGGGGCTGATGTCGGGCGAGCGCTGGATGATCAGATCATTGAGGCGCTGAACCTCGTCGCCGTCCGTCACCTCTTCAGCCCGACCGTCGATGGAGAGGCCGACCGCCTCCCCCTCCCCGGCCACGCCGCGAATGGCCACGCCGACACGCGGGTCGGCGATGATATTGCGCAGCTTTTCACTGTCGCGGGCCGTGACGAAATAAAGGTTCAGGCCATCGTTCAGATAGCCCAGGGTGCTGGCCTGAGGCCGCCCGTCGGCGCGATTGGTCGCCAAGGTCATCAGCCGCTGGCCGTCCAGCAGCTTCAGGATCGCGGCCACCGCCGCGCCGTGGATGGGGATGACGCCGGATGCTGGTTCTGCACTCATGACCTGAACTCCTTTGCGGTAAACTGCGGCGGCCCTGCCCGGTTCACCTTGACACAGATCAAGGCGGCTGGAGCTCGGGCGCGCGAAATGGCCGCATGATCCAGTCCCGCCTCATGCCAGACGCGCCGCGCCTGGATGTCGTTCCCCTGACCGAGGCGGAGGCCCCGGCCGAGTTCGCCCTGGCCCGGATGTGGCGGCCCGATCTGGGCGCCGATCAGTGGCGAACCTTTCTGCACGACTGGCGCGCCGCCCCGGACAGTCGCGGCATCCTCAGCGCCCGCAGCCAGCGCGGCGGGGTCCTGGGCTTCGTCAGTTGGTGGCGGCAACCCGATCTGGAATACGGCGAGACCCTGTGGGCCGGCCCCTTCGTGGTGCGCGAAATGGGCGTGCGGCCTCTGGTGCGGCAAAGCCTGGCCGTCGAGCTGACCGCCCTGGCTCATCGACTGGGCGCCAAGCTGCGCTACGCGGACGACGCCGCCGGCTAGGACAGCCTGCCCACTTCGAAAGCAATGCCCGTTCAGCTAGGCTGCGGCGGAATGCTGGAGCCGACCATGACCGCCTGCAACGCCGCCCTGGCCGAAGCCGCCCCCAATCCTGGCGAGGTTCGTCTGGAAGACGTCCACCCCTGCGCCAACTGCGGGGCGCGGCCCCTGGGCGTCTGCGCCGACCTGAAGGGTCATGAACTGCAGAACATGGCCTGCGCCAGCGAGACGGTGACGGCCCAGCCGGGTCAGGCCCTGTTCCATGAGGGCGACCCCAATCCCTTCGTCTTCAACGTCGTCGATGGTGCGGTGAAGCTCTATCGCCTGCTGCCCGACGGGCGGCGTCAGATCACCGGCTTCCTGTTCCAGGGCGACTTTCTGGGTCTGGGCGGGCGCGGGCCGTCCAGCTTCACCGCCGAGGCCCTGACGCCGTTGAGCGCCTGTCGCTTTCGGCGCGGCGACTTCGACCAGTTGCTGGACGCCTTTCCAGCGCTGGAGCACCGGCTGGTGGCGATGGCGGGCGACGAGTTGATGGCGGCGCAGGAACAGATCGTGCTGCTGGGCCGCAAGACGGCGCGCGAGCGCATCGCCAGTTTCCTGACCCGCCTGTCGGCGCGTCAGGTGCAGTTGGGGGGCGCCGAAGGCCGGGTTCACCTGCCCATGACCCGCCTCGACATCGCCGACTATCTGGGCCTGACCATCGAGACGGTCAGCCGGGTCTTCACCCAGTTCAAGACCTCGGGCCTGATCCAGCTGCTGCCCAACAACGAGGTGGCCCTGCCCGATCCCGAGGCGCTGAAGGCGCTGGGCGACGGCGCGGGCTGACATATCGGGCGATGGAGGTGCGGGCTGACGACCCGCACCTCCGCCCCGCATCGACGCGGAAGTGTCAGAACTTCCGGCCGACGCCCACCGACACGACCCACGGATCAAGACTGACGCTGCTCTTCAGCGCGCCGCCGTTGATCGTGGCGTCCGTGTCGAACCAGATCTTCTTGGCGTCCAGGTTCAGGGTCCACGGTCCCGACAGGTTCCAGTCGGCCCCGGCCTGCAGGGCGACGCCGAAGCCATCGTCCAGATCGACCTCGAAGCCGTTCTTATCCTGGCCGTCGAAGAAGGCCATGTAGCTGACGCCGGCGCCAACATAAGGGCTGATCGTGGCATTCGGCGTCGGGCGGTATTGCAGGGTCACGACGGGCGGCAGGACCCAGGTTTCGTGCACGGCCACATCGGTCGCCCCGCCCTTGGCGCGGACCTCGTGCTGGGTCGCGCCCAGGATGGCCTCGACGGCCCAGTGGTCGGCCACAAAATAGGTGAAGCCGAGGGTCGGCATCCAGTCGTCGCCCACATCGACCTTCAGGCCGCTGTCGGCGCCGGCGGCGGTGACGATGGCGTCGTCGGCCTGGGGCAGGACGCCGGTCATGCGGGTGGTGACGATCAACGTGCCCTTGCCGACGGCTTCAGGGGCGGCGGCGTTCTGGGCCGAGGCCGCGCCCGCCAGGGTCAGGACGCTGGCGGCGGCGAGAAGGGCGGCGGCGGTCTTCATCGGTATCAATCCCCGACAATCGCCGGATCGAGGGAGGCCCGGCTTCGATGTCGAAAACACCGTCCCACGTCGCGCACTGCCCCACCTTGATCCAACTCAAGTCATGGAAAATACGCATGAAAAAGCCTCCACGACCGAGATCGAGGAGGCTGATTTCGTCGAAGAGGATCAGGGCTCTGAGCGCCCCTCGTCCCCTTCGTCATAGAGATGGAACTCGTGCCATAGGCCGTTCAGGACGCCGAAGGCTACGGCCAGGCCGAGGCCCAGGATCCAGGCGAAATACCACATGGAATGATCTCCTTTCGCGGGATCAGTAGAGGTCGGGGTTGGTCTTGAGCGCCGCCGTGCTCGAACGTCCCCACAGCACCTTGTAGACCCAGGCGGTGTAGAGCAGGACGAAGGGCAGGAAGACCGCCACCACGATCAGCATGATGAACAGGGTGGTGTGGCTGGACGAGGCGTTCCACACCGTCAGGCTGGACTGGGCGTTGATCGAGCTGGGCAGGATGAAGGGGAACATCGACAGACCGACGGTCGAGATGATCCCCACCGCCGAGGCCGAGGAACCGCCGAAGGCCAGGGCCGCCGACTTGCGCCACATGCCCAGCAGACCGATGGCGGCGCCGGCAAAGCCGAGGATCGGGGCGATGATCATCCACGGGTAGCGGCCATAGTTGTCCAGCCAGGCGCCAGGCGCGGCCTCGACCGCCGTGCGCAGGGGGTTGGACACGCCGGCCGTGTCGACGGCGCCCGTGATGCGGAAGCCCATGTCGCCAAAGGCCACCATGGCGCCGCCGACAGCGAACAGGACCAGACTGGCCAGACCGGCGGCGGTGCCGATGGCGCGAGCGCGTTTCAGCACTACGCCTTCCTCGCCCTTGACCGACAGCCAGGCCGCGCCGTGCAGGACCAGCATGGATACTGACAGCAGGCCGCAGATCAGGGTGAAGGGGGTGAACAGGCCCAGCAGGCTGCCTTCGTAGAAGCTGCGCAGGTCGCCATCCAGACGGAAGGGCGCGCCCATCAGGACGTTGCCGACCGCGACGCCGAAGACCAGGGCCGGGACGAAGCTGCCGACGAAGAGGCCCCAGTCCCACATGGAGCGCCAGCGCGCCTCGGGCCGCTTGGAGCGATACTTGAACGATACAGGCCGCAGGATCAGCGCCGACAGGACCAGGAACATGGCCAGGTAGAAGCCCGAGAAGCTAACGGCGTAGACCTGCGGCCAGGCCGCGAAGATCGCCGCGCCGCCGACGATGAACCAGACCTGGTTGCCCTCCCAGGTCGCGCCGACGGTGTTGATGACCATGCGGCGCTCTTCGTCAGTCTTGGCGACGAAGGGCAGCAGGGCGCCGACGCCCATATCGAAGCCGTCCGTCAGGGCGAAGCCGATCAGCAGCACGCCCAGCAGTCCCCACCAGATCAGGCGGAGCGTGGTGTAGTCGAGGGGGAGTTCCATCTCTCTTTTCCTTCAACGACCGGGGTCAGGCGACCGCCGGTTCGCCTTCCGTGCTGGCGTCGGCTTCGCGGGCTTCCTGTTCGGCGAACGGTCCCTTCTTGATCGTGCGGAGGATCAGGCTGACCTCCACCACGGCCAGGGCGCCATAGAGCAGGGTGAAGCAGATGATCGTGGTCCACAGTTGCGGCACGCTGAGGCTCGAGGCGCCGAGGAAGGTCGGCAGGACGCCCTCCACGGCCCAGGGCTGACGACCCACCTCGGCCAGAAGCCAGCCGGACTCGATGGCGATCCACGGCAGGGGAATGGCCAGAACGGCCAGACGCAGGAACCACTTCGTCTCGTGCTTGCGCAGGGTGCACAGGACGAAGGCGGTGGCGAACAGGCCGATCATCAGGAAGCCGATGCCGGCCATGATGCGGAAGACCCAGAACATCAGCGGCACATTGGGCACCGTGTCCCAGGCGGCCTGCTTGATCTGATCCGGCGAGGCCAGACGCGGATCGGCGACATAGCGCTTCAGCAGCAGGCCGTAGCCCAGATCGTTGCGCACGCTCTCGAACTGGGCGCGGGCGGCCATGTCGGTGTGGTCGGCCTTGACCTTCTCCAGGGCGTCATAGGCGACGACGCCGCGTTCGATGCGGTCCTCGGCCACGGCGACCAGCTCAAGAATGCCGATCACCGGCTTGTCGATGCTGCGGGTCGAGATCAGGCCCAGGACATAGGGAATCTTGACCTCGAAATGGGTGTGGCGGTCTTCCAGGCTGGGCAGGCCGAAGGCGGTCAGACCGGCGGGGGCCGGCTCAGTGCGCCACATGGCCTCCAGAGCGGCCAGCTTCATCTTCTGGTTGTCGGTCAGGGCATAGCCCGACTCATCGCCCAGGACGACGACGGACAGCGACGACAGCAGGCCGAAGGCGGCGGCCACTGTCATCGACCGCTTGGCGAAGCCGACGTGCTTGCCCTTCAGCAGATAGAAGGCCGAGACGCCCAGCACGACCACGGCGGCGCAGACATAGCCCGCCGAAACGGTGTGAACGAACTTGGCCTGGGCCACCGGGTTGAAGATCACCGCCATGAAGTCGGTGACTTCCATCCGCATGGTGTCGGGGTTGAAGGCGGCGCCGACCGGGTTCTGCATCCAGCCGTTGGCGGCCAGGATCCACAGGGCCGACAGGTTGGTGCCCAGGGCGACCATGAAGGTGACGAACAGGTGGGCGTGCGGCTTCAGCTTGTCCCAGCCGAAGAACATCAGGCCGACGAAGGTGGCTTCCATAAAGAAGGCCATCAGGCCCTCGATGGCCAGCGGGGCCCCGAAGATGTCCCCGACATAGTGGGAGTAGTAGGACCAGTTCATGCCGAACTGGAATTCCATGGTCAGGCCCGTGGCCACGCCCAGAACGAAGTTGATGCCGAACAGCGTGCCCCAGAAGCGGGTGATGGTCCGCCAGATGGGCCGCCGCGTCATCACATAGATACTCTCCATGATGACCAGCATGAAGGAGAGGCCCAGCGTGAGGGGCACGAACAGAAAGTGGTATAGCGCCGTCAGTGCGAACTGAAGGCGTGACAGGTCTACGACCGCCAGGTCGATCATGGGCTCAGGCTCCTGACCGCCAGCCCCCATCGACCGGCGTTCTACTATAACCTAAGGCAACGCTCTTTGGCGCGCCTTGATCCTGATCAAAGCCCAGACAGGACGACTCGCTCTAGACGGCGTTTCGCCCAAGGCTGTTTCGTCACAAGGACGATTCGCCCAATGCGCCTTCGCGCTGGTCTATGTCTGTTCGCGCGGACGGAGCAGGAGAGACGATGACGGCCCAGCCGATCAAAGCAGACGCCACGCCGGCCCAATGGTTGAAAACGGCCCTGTCGCCCCGCAAACGGATCATGGCCCTGGCCAGCGGACTGGTGATCGCCGACGCGGTTCCGGCCGTGGGTTTCGCGGCGGGTCTGGGCCTGGCGGTCGGCGCCCTGCCACAGGGGTTCAGTCACGCCCTGCCCGGCGCCGCCTTGGCGATCGCCGCCCTGTTGGTGCGCGGCGCCCTGACCCAGGTCGCGACCGTTGTGGCCGCGCGCGCCGCGCGGGCGGTCAAGGGCGACCTGCGGCGTCAGGCCCTGAACGGCGCCTTCTCCGGCCGTCTGTCCGACGCCGAAACCATGACCGCGACCGTCGAGGGCGTCGAGGCGATGGACGGACACGTCTCGCGCTTTCTGCCCGCCCGCATGGCCGCCGCCGTCACCCCCCTGCTGCTGATCGCCGTCGCCGCCGTGGTCAGCCCCTTCACCGCCGGCATCTTCTTGTTCACCCTCGCGCCCTTCGTCATCGGCATGGCCCTGACCGGCATGGCGGCGGGGGCCGAGAGCCGACGTCAGTTTCAGGCGCTGGAACGGCTGTCCGGCCTCTTTCTCGACCGCATCCGCGCCCTGCCCGCCATTCTCGCCTTCCAGGCCGAGACGCAGCAGACGGCGGTGATCGCTCGCGCTTCGAACGATCTGGCGCGACGCACCGGCAGTGTGCTGAAGATCGCCTTCCTGTCCTCGGCGATTCTGGAGTTCTTCTCGGCATTGGCCGTGGCGCTGGTCGCCGTTTATTGCGGCTTCAATCTGCTGAAGCTGCTGCCCTTCCCCGCGCCCGAGCAACTGAGCCTGACCCGCGCCTTCTTCCTGCTGGCCCTGGCGCCCGAGGTCTATGCGCCGATGCGCCGCCTGGCTGCCGCCTATCACGACCGCCAGGCCGCCGAGGCCGCCGTGCCCAGCCTGAAGAGGCTGACCGAGGACGCGGCGCCCGTCGCCGCCCGCCCCCCGGTCCCCGT
>NZ_PCPB01000022.1 GCF_002979535.1 Brevundimonas sp. MYb52
CAGGGTCTCGCTCTACGCCGCGCAGCGCCGCCTGACGTGGCCGTGACCTTCCGGGCGGCGCTGCGCGGCGTAGAGCGAGACCCTGCCACAGGCCGGCATCGCGCCCTGGTCAGCGACTCGTCGGGCGGCCTTTCGACAATCAACGAAGGCGGCGGCTTCGGCGACGGCTGGCGCCTCAAAGACATTTCGGCGGAAGCCGTAACCCTGGCCAAGGGACGTGAAACCCGCGTGATCCGGGTGTTCGGTTGAGTATCGAGGAGAATGGCATGACGAACCTGACTGCGGGTCCTTCCGCCTTCCCGCGCCCTGTCGCCGCCGTCCTGCGCCGCGCGGGCCTGCGCGCCGCCGTCTGCTTGGCGCCAATGGCCATGCTGGCCGGCTGCGCCGCCTTCCCCGAGATGACGACGATGGTGTCGCGCCCGGATGCTCGGGTCGAAAGCGCCTCGCAGGACGGACTGATCGGCGGCGGCGTCAACGTGGATCGCGGCGCCCGCGCCCAGGCCGGCGGCGCCACCCTGACCATTCCGGGCGCAGCCCCGCCCGCCGGCCCCGTGCGCCAGCCCGCCACACCGGAACAGATCGCCGCCCTGGTCTCGGACGAGATGGTGGAGGCCAATCTGTCGCCCCAGTCGATCCCCCAGTTCGCCGCCACGGTTTTCGGCGGTGTTCTGAAGGTGCCCTTCACCCTCGCGCCCGACGTCGCCACCCGCAATGAGGTCATGGCCGGCGGCAGCGGCGGCCCGATCAGCAAGCGCGCCCTGTTCAGCTTGACCCAGCAGGCGCTGAAGCAATACGGCGTCGAGGTCTATGTCGATGGCGGCTTCGTCACCGTGGGCGCCGCGTCCCAGGCTGGCGGCGGCCCCGAAATCAACCGCAGCCGCACGCCCTCAGCGACAGCAGGCCGGGTGGTGCAGTTCTATACGGTCCACACCATCGAGGTGAACGCCTTGCAGAGCCTCCTGCAAGACCTCTACCCCAATCTGCGCGGGGCCCGGATCACGCCCGACCCGCTCAACAACAGCCTCATCATCTCGGGCTCCGGTCGCGAGGTGGCTCAGGTCGTGCGTGCGTTGCGCGAGATCGATCAACCCCGCTTCGCCGGCGCCGAAGTGTTGCGCATCGAACCTTCTTTCTGGGCGACAGACGCCCTGGTCGGCGCACTGGAGCAGGTTCTCACGACCGAAGGCTATGTGGTGTCACGCCAGGCCATGGCCGGTCGCGCCCTGGTCATCCTGTCCTTCCCGACCGCCAACCAGATCCTGATCTTCGGACGCGATCCCGAGGTTCTGGCCCGCGCCCGCTTCTGGGCCGAAAATCTGGACCAGCCCGCCGCGCTCGGGGACAAGGCGTCCACCTTTGTCTACCAGGTCAAGAATACCGACGCGCAATCGCTCGGTCAGTTGGCCATGGGTCAGGCGCCGACAACGGCCCAGGCCCGACCGCCCGTCGGCGTTCCGGGTACGCCGCCGGCCCAGGCGAATGGCGGCGGTCTCGGCGCCCAGCAAGGCGGAATGCGTCAGCAGAACGGCGGCATGGGCGGCGGCAGCGGCCAGTTCTTGAACGGCCAGGTGCTGATCGACCCCAGCGGCAACCGCATCGTCTTCACCGGCACGGCCACCGAGTTCGCCCAGCTTCGCAGTCTTCTGACGACGCTGGACACGCCCGCGCCCCAGGTGGTGATCGAGGTCATGATCGCCGAAGTCACCCTGACCGACAACACCAGTCTGGGCGTCCAGTTGTTCGGCAAGGAGACCCACGGCGACGGCGTGCTGAGCGGTGGGACCGAAGGCATCAAGATCGGCGGCGGCGGCCTGTTGATGACGTTCACGGGCCCGGATCTCAGGGCCAGTCTCAACGCCCAGGCCTCGAACAACCGCGTCAACATCCTGCAACGGCCGCAGTTGGTCGCCCGCAGCGGCGGCACGGCCCGCTTCCAGGTCGGCACCGACGTGCCGATCATCACCTCGCAGCGCGCCACCAATACGCAGGTCGGCGGCGACAGCGACATCCTGCAAAGCGTTCAATACCGTCAGACCGGCGTCATTCTCGACCTGCAACCCGTGGTCTATGGCGACCGCGTCGACATCACGATCAGCCAAGAGATTTCCGAGGTCGGCAAGTCAACGAACGCCGCCATCGCCAGCCCGCCGATTCTGAATCGCAGCTTGACGACCCAGATCGCCATCACCGACGGCTGGACCGGCGTCCTGGGCGGCCTGATCAGCAACAACTATGCGAAGGTGAATGAAGGCATCCCCTTCCTGAAGGATGTCCCGCTGATCGGTTCGGCCTTCCAGAACAATTCGGTCAGCGGCGCGCGCACCGAACTGCTGATCCTGATCACCCCGCACGTCCTGCGTGGCGACGAGGACATGGCCGACTATGCCGACCGCTACGCCAGCGACATGAACGCCGCCTTCCGCACCGGTCGCGGTTGGTCCTATACGCTGACGCCCTTCAATGTCGGCTTTGGCGTGCGCGGCATCGGCTTCGACCTGCCGCAGTCGGGCCGCCCGTCGGACCGTCCGGGCGCCGAAGCTCAGGTCAGGGCGGTTACGCCCTCGCCTGCTCCGGTCGAGCCCGTGGCAGAGGCCGCTCCGCCACCCGCCGAACCCGCCGCCGACTAAGGCCTCAGCCTTCCTGAAGCCGTCGCCAGCCGACGCGATCGAAGACCAGGGGCGCGGGGGGCCGTCCCTGCGCCCGCTCAACGCCGACGGTCATCCGATAGAGCTGGACCTCGAAGGTCCCGTCTCCAACCGGAAAGCCAGCGTTGATACGGCGCTCGCTCTTGGGTTCGGCCGACCAGACCACCACGTCGCCGCCCGGCAGTTCAATCCGTCCCTGCGGCTGTTCCATCGGATTGAGATGACGCGTCAGGGCCAGGGCGTTTTCCTGAACCGCCACCTGCTCAACCGCCAGGGCCGCACGCTGTTGGCTGCGCGTCATCTGGATCTGCAGTTCGAAAATGGCCATCAGCGTCATCGAGGCGATAGCCAGCGCCACCAAGGCCTCGATCAGGCTGAAGCCGTCACGTCCCCTCGGGATCGCGCGCATCAGACCACGCCTTCGTAGACGCTCGACAAGGCCAGAACCAGGGACAGGGCCACAAAGCCGACCACGATGGAGATGATGCCGATGGCCATGGGCTCCAGGAGGGCCGTCATCCGTTTCATCCGATCGCGCAGCCGCGCCTCGTAGTTGTCGGCCATGAAGCCGAACATGGCGCCGATGGCCCCCGACTTCTGGCCCGCCCGCAGCAGGCTGAGGTCCATGGCTTCCAGCTTGGTGTGCGCGCCCAGCGAGGCGTCCAGCGTCATGCCCGCGCGCAGGTCGCTGTCCAGCAAGTCCAGTCCCTGACGGAAGGGCCCGATCGGCACCGCCGCTCGCGCCAGGGCCGCCGCCGACAGCAGGGGCACCCCGTTGTTGAGGGCGAACGCTGTCAGCCGCGCCCAGGATGCAACCTCGCGCGCCTGAATCACCGCGCCGACGACCGGCAGGCCATGGGCGACGGTATAGGCCCGCTCGCGAAACGCCTTGTTGGAGACAATGAAGACAACGGCCGCGATCAACAGGGCGGCGACGACGGCGACCACGCCCAGGTTGGCGTTGGCGAACTCGCCGGCTTCCAGCACCCAGCGCGACATAGCCGGGATGTTCTCGCGGTCGTCGCCGATCATGGTGGCGAAGCGCGGCACGACCTGGGTGAAGATGAAGCCGATGGCGGCCACCCCCGCAAACCCCAGGAAGCCCGGATAGGTCATGGCGTTGGCGAAGTCGCGTTGCAGCCGGTCCTCATAGGCCATCTGCTCGGCGGCCTCTTTCAGCACGTCGGCGATGCGGCCCGAGGCCTCGCCGACGCGGGCCATGGCGTAGACATAGTCGGGGAAGCCGGGGACATGCTCTTCCAGAGCGTCGCCCAGCGAATCGCCGCGTCGCAGGGCGCCGATGGCGGCCTGGAACTGGCGCTTGCCCTTGCGAGCCTGCATGCCCTGGGCGACGGTATCCAGGGCCTCCAGCAGCGAGACGCCCGCCTCCAGCATCAAGGCCATCTGGCGCAGCACCAGCACCCGTTCGCCCGTTTTCAGACCCCGCTCACGGCCCTCGGCCTTGGCGGCGGCGGCAGGCTTGATACGCACGACCGTCAGGCCGTCGGAGGCGAGACGGCGCATGGCCACGGCCTCGTCGGCGGCGCCGATCAGCCCCTTGACCATCCGCCCGTCGCGACCAGCGGCCTCATACTGGAAGGTCAGTTGATCGGTCATGCCGTTACAGGCGGGAAGAATAGGGCGCGGGCGGCGGGGTGCGTCAGACGACCATAGAGGGCCGGAGCCGGGTTGGCGGACTTGTAGGGACGGCCGACGACCTCGGCATATTCGCGAGCATAGATCTCGCCTAGCGACCGACCTTCTTCATTAACGCTGCGGCGAATGCCGCCCGCCTGGGTCGTCGCCCCATAGTGAAGCTGGTGGAAGGTCCCCTCGCCCACCAGCATGGTGAAGGCGTCGCCCGCCGCCTTGGTGGCCCGTTCAAAGAAATCGAAACTGGCTAAACCGCCGCCGAGACCGACAAAGCGTTCATCATAGCCGCCGATGTCCAGATACATCGCCTTGCTCATGATGAAGAAGGTGGTTTCAGGCGGGGCGGCCAGAACGCCATGACGATAGCTCTCGCCGAGGGCGCAAATCTCAAACAGGCGATGGCCGTCCTGCGGCCAGCCGATATTGGCCAGAAGCTGATCCTCGACCTCGCGGGTATAGCCCTCCACGACCGACACTTGCTGGACCTTGGGGCCGAGGTGGAATCCGAGCGTCGCGACAAAGGCTTCGGGCGCGACACGGGCCGCCTCAAGTGAAGCCTTGACCAGTCCCGGAGAAGCCATGCGGGCGCCGTCGATCACGACGCCGACCATATCTGCGCGGGCGGCCTGAACGCCCATATTGATCGCCCGACAGGGTGACACACCGCCGTCCTCGACGCGGATCACCTTGATGTCGGCGTCCAGATGAAACTGGTCGCGGCGCACCGGCTCAGCCGAGTTGTTGTCGACGACGATGATCTCGATGTCGCCCGGCGCCATGCCTTGCTGATAGGGGGGCGTCAGGGACAGGACCGTGCGCGGCAGCTCTCGCGCCATGTCAAACCCGACCACGACGATGGAAAGGCGCGGCGTCATCGCGCAGCCTCCGACAACTGCATCCAGAGGTCGGCGACCTCTGCCGGGGTCTCACTCCCGGCCTTCTGGTGGTTCAGCTCGGTGTCGCGGAAGGGCATGTGCCGCGCGGCGTCCAGTCCCAAACGGTGAGCGGCGTTCCGCACGCGAACCTCATAGTCCGGCGCATCGAAATCGATCACGTCGAACGCCATCAGATCACGCCACCGCAACAGGGCGCGGTTATAACCTGCCCAGATGGCGAAGCCGCGAGACTGCTCATAACCATTGCGAGCCGTCAGTGAGGCGGCCACCGCCACGGGATGGCGGATAGAACCGACGAGCCGCAGATCAGGCAGAACCTCCAACCAGCCGTCCAGCAGCACAGTCGCACGAGGGTCCTTGAACCCCCATGGCCGCGCCAGGACGTCGTAGTCCGCCAGCACCGCCTTCAGGTCAGCGCGTTCCTGCACCGTCCAGGCCACCGGCTCGGACGGGGGATTGTCCCAGCTGGCGCCGACCCGCGCCAGGACCGCGTCGTGCACCGGCCAGAAGCGCGGGTTCTCGCGATTGCCCTTTTTGTTATGGGGCGCGGAAGTGACGACGTCGCCCAGGCTCAGGCCCAGGTCCTCCAGGCAGCCGGCCAGACAGGATGTGCCCGACCGGTGCATGCCGATCACGGCGACAGGCGGCAGGCTCATTCCCCGGCTCCTGCGATGCGATAGACTTCCGACAAGGCCGTCTCGCCGCGCCGCGCTTTCAAGAATCCGTCATCTGCGAAGCTGAGGAAGCCTTCGCTGCGGGCGGCGACGGTCAACTGATCCTCGTCGGCAGAGGCGCGCATACCGGCGATGATGGCTGGCGACATGGGGGCCAACTCGTAGACGCCGACACGACCCCGGAAGCCGCTGCCGCCGCACTTGGCGCAACCGACAGGCTCGCGCCAGGCGGCGGGCTCGCGATCGGCGACGGCGCGCAGGTGGGCGGGAATGGCCAGTTCGTGGATCTCGGCCTCGGCGGCGGTCGAGGGGCGGGCGCAGTCGTCGCACAGACGCCGGATCAAACGCTGCCCCGCCACGCCGCGCATGACGTCGGCCAGCAGATAGTCCTCGATGCCCAGGTCCAGCAGACGCGGAATGGCGGCGAGGGCCGTGTTGGTGTGGACGGTCGAGATCACCATGTGGCCCGTCAATGCGGCCTGGACGGCGATTCGCGCTGTTTCGGGGTCGCGGATTTCGCCGATCATGATGACGTCGGGGTCCTGACGCAGGATGGAGCGCAGACCAGCGGCGAAGGTCAGGCCGATCTCGGCGCGCACGCGCACCTGAATCACGCCGGGCAGGTCCAGTTCGACCGGGTCCTCGACCGTGATGATCTTGCGCTCGCCGTCGTTCAGGTGGGTCAGCAGGCGATAGATGGTGGTGGTCTTGCCCGAGCCGGTCGGCCCAGTGATCAGGAAGACGCCGTTGGGATGTTCGGCCAGACGCAGGAAGCCCTCTTCCTGTTCGGCGCTGACGCCCAGTTCGGACAACTGCGGCAAACGGCTGGTCTTGCCCAGCAGACGCAGGACGATGGATTCGCCCCACGAGCAAGGCAGGGTCGAAACACGCAGGTCTACCTCCTGGCCCGAGACGCGGATCGACTGTCGCCCGTCCTGCGGCAGGCGGCGTTCGCCGATGTCCATGCCGCTGAGCAACTTGATGCGTGAGCAGACGGCGTCGAAATTCGAGCGCGGGGCGCTGCGGGCCGTGGTCAGCACCCCGTCGATCCGCATACGGACCAGAAAACGATCCTCGTAAGGCTCGACGTGAACGTCGGAGGCGCGACGCGTCAGGGCCTCGGCGAAGACGGCGTTGACGAAGTCGATGGTCGGCGCTTCCTGCGCCAGTTCGCGCAGACGGGCGGCGTCGGCTCCGGCTCCACCGACACCGGCATCCAGCGCGGGCGCGTGGTCGCGACTGAGGTCTTCGGTCAGAGCCTCGATCAGCGAGCGTTGGGCCAGCAGGAAAACGACAGGCTCCGCCGTGGCCTGGGCGATCCGCTCGGCCAGCGCGGGGTCTAGCGGCTGGACAGCGGCGCAGAGGACGCGCGATGCGCCGTCCTCGCCGTCGCGCCACGCCACGGCCTCGCGCTCGGCCCACCAGGCGAGCGGCGCACCGATTTCATCGAGAAAAGCCGAGACGAGATCGGGCGCCGGGCCGTCTTCGGCCGCCAGAACAGGCAGATCCAGTTGTTCGGAAAGGACATCGAGAAGCTGGGCTTCGGACAGGGCGCCCAGGCGCACCAGGTTGAGGCCGATCAATCCGCCGTTCTGCGCCTGCAGCGACAGGGCGTTGGCGATGTCGGCGGGGCGCACCAGACCGCGCTCGACCAGCACCTCACCTAGCCGGTCTCTCTTCGCGTTCGCAGGCGAAAGATCGTTGTTCGAGGACAATGCAGCTTGGGTCACGCGATACGCTGTAACCATTCGACAGACCAACGTCCATCTATCAGGTTTTTTCAAACGTCGATCTTCGATCGACGCTTTTCCCTAGGATTTCAGACAAAAGAAAAGGGAGGGCCGAAGCCCTCCCTTCCCCAGTTCAGGAATGAACCTGGACTTAGTTGCCAGCGAGCGACTGCTCGAAGCTCGCACCGTCGCGCGTGTTGCGCATCTTGGCGGTGAAGCCAGCCGTCGACGAGTTGATCGTCACTTGGACGTCGCCGCGGGTGAAGTCGCCGAAGGCGCCCACCAGTTGAGCGCTGGTGATTTGCAGATCGGCGCCGGCCGGCACGACGCCGGCGTTGTAGACGGCCGAGCTGGCGACCGGGGTGGCGACGCCGCCCACGACCTTGACAGCGTTCAGCAGGCGAACCGTGACAGCGCCCGATTCAGCCGAGTTGCTGTTCGAGATACGGATCACGCTGGTGGCGGCGCCGGTGCCCGAAACCCACGGAGCCGTGAAGTTGGTGCCTTCCAGGGTGACCGAACCCGCGTCAACCGCCGACGACGACGGCACGGTGAAGCCCGTCTTGGCGACCGGTGCCCAGGTCAGGCGGTAGGTGCCGAGACGGAAGGCGCCTTCACCCGTGTCGTTCTCGATGCTCAGCGTCGAGGCGCCGGCAGCGAAGACCGCAGCGTCGCCGGCGTTCAGCTCGAACAGAGCCGAGTTGGCTTCCGGAGCCGTGCCAGCCACGCCCAGACCGTCGACCGAGACAATGATGTCGTCATTGATGATCGGACCGCGCACGGTGATGGCGGCGCCGTCCAGAACGTCAGCGGCGACGACCGGGGTGCCCGACAGCGACTGGTAGAAGGTGCCGGCGTTCACGACCGCGAAGTCTTCAGCCAGGTCTTGCGAGGTCGAACCGGCCAGGGTGTCGTAGTCAGGCAGGTCGGCTTGCCAGGTGTAGGTGTCGCCAACCGACAGGGCCTTGAACAGCGAGGCGTATTCAACGGCGGTCACGGCCGGAGCGGTGTCGACGGTGATGTTGGTGGCGCCGATGACGGCCACGACCTTGTTGGCGACGGTGATCGAAGCCTTGGCCGATTGCGTGATGGTGGCGTTCAGGCTCAGCGTCGAAACTTCAGCGCCGTCAGCGACGGTGACCAGGAAGACCACTTCGCCGTTGTTGTTGCTGATCAGCGACGACGTGACGTTTCCGTCGGGAGCGTTGACGTTGGCGGCGGTCAGGGTCGGCGACGTGACCGTCGCGCCCGTGACGGTGAAGGTCACCAGGTGATCGCGCTGAGCGCCGGCGCCCACGGTGATCGGCAGGTCCAGAGCGTTCGTCGCAACGATCGTGCCCGTGATCGTAGCCGACGCGCTGACGGTGCGCTCGTTGGCGACCTTGTAGGTCGTGGTGTCGTTGAAGGCCTGGCCGCCAACGGTGCCGCTGATCTCACCAGCGGTGGCGGCGCCGGCGACGGCGAGAACGGCTACCGAAGCGGCAGCGAGGAAGAGCTTCTTAGTCATGTGGATCTTGATTCCCCAGGAAAACCGGATGTGGACGAGCCAACGAATGAACGCCTTTCGGCCACAGTTCACACCCCGACTGGAATATGGCTGCGCCCACGGCAAACTGCTTCTAGCGCGCTCGGATTTCAGCGGTCAAGCACAAAGACATTCCGTCCCAACGTTATCCGACCGAGAAAAACATCACGTTTGCATTAACTTATGAGTAAAGCATTTGAGCTCGCACGTTCTTCGCTCCACAATTTTCGCAACGGAGCCGCCCACAACAACAAGCTGCGCCATTCTGCTTTTCGCCGCATAGATGACGACGCTTTGGCAACCTTGCGTCCCAATGACATAAGCGCGGCGGGCTGATTTCAGTGATTCGCCGCCCGTTCACCCCAGCGCCCCAGCCTTGGAACGCCCCGCAACCGCTACACCCAAAGAGCTTGACGTGAATCTGGTCCAATTCCTGATCGCCGGGGTACAGAAATGCGGCACCTCGGCACTAGACGCCTACCTGCGCCGCCATCCCGCGCTGGAGATGGCCTCCCCCAAGGAAACCCACTTCTTCGACAGAGAAACGGGGGTCGACTGGCGTGCGCCCGACTATGAGCGACTGCACGCTCACTACGCCTTGCCGGATCGCATGCGCGGCGAGGCCACGCCTGTCACCCTGTACTGGACCCCCGCCCACTATCGCGTGCTGCGCTACAACCCCGACATGAGGTTCATCCTCCTGTTTCGCGACCCGGTGGAGCGGGCCTGGTCCCACTGGAAGATGAACCGCGCCAACGGCTGGGAGCCGTTGCCGTTTTCCGAGGCCATTCGCGCGGGCCGACTGCGGGTGCTGGACGAGCAAGGGCCGTCCGGCTTGTCGCGGCGATTGAGTTACGTCGAGCGCGGCTTTTACGCCCGCCAGATCACGGAGCTGACCAAGCTGTTTCCGCGCGAGCACATGGTGTTCCTGAGCCAGAATGAGCTCGATCGATCGCCCGACGTCGCCCTGGGCAGGGTGGCCGCCTTCCTCGGCGTTGATCCGTTGGCGCCAGCCACGCCTGAACGCGTAAACATGTCTCGCTGGACCGAGCCAGACACCCTATCTGACGAAGATCGCACCTATCTGGAGCAGTTGTATGCATCCGATCAGGTGGCTTTTCGCGAGATCACCGGCTTGGACCTTTGACCCTCCTTCGCCGAGAAGAGCATTGTGAGATGCGCTCCCCCTTGCTACCGCCCGGGCTATGAACGGTCGACCCATCAGCGCCCGAGCCACCCCCGCCCTGCCCGTCTATGATCCGGACAAGCTGCTGGTGTCGGTGCACATTCCGAAAACTGCGGGGACCAGCCTGGCCCAAGCGCTGGAGACCTGGTTCGGAGATCGTCTGCGTCGGCACTATCGTAACCTGGCCCTGCCCGTCAGCGCGGCCGACGACGGGGACTGGGACGAGGCCGGCGTCTGCGTCCACGGCCACTTCCAGCCCAACGAACCGGGCCGCGTCAGGGACCATTTCCCCCAGGCGGATCAGTTCATCACAGTGATGCGCGACCCGTTCCAACGCATGATCTCGCTGTGGCGCTTTCTCAACGCCATGCAACAGGGCGGCGAAGTTGTTCCCGTGCTGGCGGACAACCCCACCTTCGACCGGTGGTTCGCCTGGCAGCGCGAGCGGGCCGAAAGCAATCCGATCACACGGGTTCTGGCTCAGCTTCCCGATCCCGTCGCGCCCGCAATGATCGAGACCGTATTCGATCACGGCTTCGTCGCCGTCGGCGTCAGCGAACGGTTCGGCGACACGCTGCGCGTATTCGCACATGCCCTCGGAAAGCCTGTCGCGGACGAGGTCCATGTGAATCGAACCCGCTTCAACGACGACACGGACTACCGATCCTATCGTTCCGCCCACGAGCAGGCCTTTGCGCTGGAGTACGAGGCCTACGCCCTGGCGGAGCAACGTCTGGAGCGGCAGCTTAGGGCGATTAGCGACTAAGCCAACCGGCGCAGCCTCACGACATGGCGTCGATGGACTGAGGCGATTGCCCTGCCGGGAACTGCCGGGCTACACCTGACAATGACGCCCCTAGCCTTGATCGCACGCCCAGACAGGACGACGACGCATGACGACCGCTCAATTACTGAAGACTCGACGGTTCGGCGACAGTCGCGGCTGGTTTTCGGAAACCTACTCCGAGTCCTCACTGGCGAAGGCGGGCATCCTCGACAGATTCGTCCAGGACAATCACTCCTACTCGGCCTTGCCCGGGACTATTCGCGGACTTCATTTTCAGACGCCGCCCTATGCGCAGGCGAAGCTGGTTCGTTGCACGCGCGGCTCGATCATGGATTACGCCGTCGATGTCCGAAAAGGCTCGCCTACCTATGGCAAGTGGGTTTCCGCCCTGCTGTCGAGTGAAAACGGCTCCCAGCTCTACGTGCCCGTCGGTTTCGCTCACGCCTTTGTCACGCTCGAGCCTGACACCGAGGTGATGTATAAGGTTTCAGCCGTATATGCGCCGGAATGCGATGGCGGACTGATCTGGAACGACACCGACATCGGGATCGACTGGCCGCTCCCGGCGACGGGTCCGGTCCTTTCGGACAAGGACCAGAAACTGCCCACGCTGGCCGAATTTGATAGTCCGTTTGACTATGATGGCGTGCCTCTTGCGGCGCTTTCGGACTAAGCCGCACAGCGGCATGATGCAGCGGCCTTACCGACGGAGAAATTAATTTGCGCATTCTGGTTACGGGCGGAGCCGGATTTATCGGCTCGGCTCTGGTTCGTCGGTTGATCGAGCACACGGACCACGAGGTTCTGGTCTACGACAAGCTGACCTATGCAGGCGTGCTCAGCTCTCTTGAGCCGGCGGCCTCCAACCCACGCTATCAGTTCGTTCAAGCCGACATCACGGATGCAGAGGCCGTCGGCAAAGCCCTGGCCGATTTCAAGCCGCAGGTGATCGCGCACTTGGCGGCCGAAAGCCATGTTGACCGCTCGATCGACGGCCCAGGCGAGTTCGTGCAAACCAATGTGGTCGGCACGTTCGTCATGCTGCAGCAGGCGCTTGGCTACTATCGCGGCCTTGACGACGACGCCAAGACCGCCTTCCGGTTCCACCACATCTCGACCGATGAGGTGTTCGGGTCATTGGGCGACGAAGGTTTCTTCACGGAAACCACCGCCTATGATCCCCGCTCCCCTTATTCGGCATCGAAGGCGTCTTCGGATCATCTCGTTCGCGCCTGGGGACATACCTACGGCCTGCCCGTTCTGGTCACCAACTGCTCAAACAACTACGGCCCGTATCACTTCCCGGAAAAACTGATCCCGCTGATCATAATTCGCGCCCTGAACGGCGAGCCTTTGCCCGTCTACGGCGACGGGACCAATGTGCGCGACTGGCTCTTCGTGGATGACCACGCCCGCGCCTTGCAAGCCGTGTTCGAGCACGGAACGCCGGGCGAGACCTACAACGTCGGCGGCGACGCCGAACGCCAGAACATAGAGGTGGTGCGCGCCATCTGTGCCGTTCTGGATAGTGAGCGCCCCCGGGGCGACGGCGGCCAATACGCAGACCTGATCACCTTCGTCGCGGACCGCCCCGGCCACGACCAGCGCTACGCTATCGACGCGTCGAAGATCCGACAGGAGCTGGGATGGAAGCCGAGCAAGACATTTGAAGAAGGGATTGGCCTGACAGTCCGATGGTACCTCGACAATCCGGAATGGTGGCAAACCATTCTGGCCAATCGCTACGCCACCGAGCGCCTTGGCAAAGCCCATGCCTGAGACTGAACAACCGCGCTCCATCCTGATCACCGGCGGTGCAGGACAGGTGGGGCTGGAGTTGCTTGCGGCCGATTGGCCGGATCATATCGCCCTTCACGCCCCTACCCGCGCCGAGCTGGATCTGAGCGATGCTAAGGCGGTGGCCCGGCTGTTCTCCTCCCGCAACTATGCTGCGGTCATCAACTCGGGCGCTTATACCGCCGTCGATCGAGCCGAAAGCGAGGTGGCGGCAGCCTTCTCCGCCAATACCATGGGACCTGCGCTACTGGCTGACGCTACCCGGGCAGCGGGTATTCCATTGATCCACGTGTCGACTGACTATGTCTTCAATGGAGCGAGCGCCGGGGAGTATGAAGAAGACGGAACCGTAGAGCCGCTTGGTGTCTACGGGGCATCAAAGCTGGCCGGCGAACTTGCGGTTCTGAGGGGCAATCCTCGCTCCGCAGTGCTGCGGACCGCCTGGGTCGTAAGCCCGCACCGGGCGAATTTCGTCAAGACCATGCTGCGGCTGGCGACCGAGCGGACCAGCCTGCGTGTCGTGGGCGATCAGCACGGAAGTCCCACCTCAGCCCGGGACATCGCCGAAGCGTTGAAGACAATCACCCTACGCATGATTGAGGATGAAGCCGCACCGCGCGGCGTTTTCCATTTCGTCAACGCCGGCGGCACAACCTGGGCTGGGTTGGCGCGCGAGGTGCTGGCGCTAAGCGGGGCCCGCGGCGGCCCTACAGCCGAAGTCGAGAACATCACGACGGCAGAGTATCCCACCCCCGCACGTCGCCCGGCCAATTCCAGATTGTCCACGCTGAGAATCCAGCGTGAGTACGGCGTTATTCCCAGGCCGTGGCAGGCTGCTGTTTCTGAAATCGTGGACCAACTGTCCGCAAGGGAGTCCTGAACATGAAGGGTATCATCCTGGCTGGCGGCTCCGGCACGCGACTGCATCCGATGACGATGGTCACATCGAAACAACTGATGCCCGTCTACGATAAGCCGATGATCTATTATCCGCTGTCGACGCTGATGCTGGCGGGCATTCGAGAAGTCCTGATCATATCCACGCCGCGGGATACGCCGTCGTATCAGGCGCTTCTCGGGGACGGATCGCGCTGGGGCATGGACATTCAATATGCCGTGCAACCCAGCCCCGACGGCCTGGCGCAAGCCTATATCATCGGCGCGGACTTTGTAGGCGATGAGCCTTCGGCGCTCATTCTGGGCGACAACATCTATTATGGCCACGGCATCAATGACTTGTTCGTCAGCGCCATGTCACGTCCGGAGGGCGCGACGGTGTTCGCCTATCACGTCAACGACCCCGAACGATATGGAGTGGTTGATTTCGACAGGTCCATGAGAGCCCTGTCCATCGAGGAAAAACCGGCCAATCCACGGTCCAATTGGGCTGTGACCGGTCTTTATTTCTACGACAAGGATGTCGTGGATATTGCCGCCAACCTGAAGCCTTCCGCGCGCGGCGAGTTGGAGATCACCGACGTCAACCGCATTTACCTGGAACGCGGAAAGCTTTCCGTCGAGATCATGGGGCGCGGCTTCGCCTGGCTGGACACCGGCACGCCCGACAGCCTGCTGGAGGCCGCCGAATTTGTTCGCACGCTCGAAAAGCGCCAAGGCTTCAAGATTGCCTGCCCTGAAGAAATCGCTTTCGATCGCGGCTTCATCGACGCCAACCAGTTGGAACGGATTTCGCAAGATTTCGGGAAAGGCGCCTATGGCGATTATCTGCGCAGCGTCCTTACAAAGCGCTAGGTGCCGGGGCTTGGACGGCTCGGGGCTCCCTCGTGAAAGCGGTCCCTGCCGACCGCCCCTCCCCGCTGCCGCCGCTGGACCTATGCACCCCTCCGTTCTGAAGGTGGATTTGTGAAAGCCTCCAAGTGGCTCGCGCGCGCTTATCGCAAGGTTTCTGGCCGCCCGCCTCGCCGCCCCGCTCCGCCATCCACGGAGGAGGCTGCAAAGGCTGCAGCGGAAGCAGGTGACACCGCTCGAGACCGGCAAGACTGGCAGGTCGCCGCCGAAAACTACGGACTGTCGTTAGTCCTAGCTCCCGCCAACCTGCCTATTCGCATTCAGTTGGGGCATGTGCTGAAGGAAGCTGGACGTTGGTCCGAGGCCGCGGCGACCTATCGCCTCGCCTGCGCGGCCGATCCGGCGAACGCCGAACTACGCCTGCACCTCGGTCATGTGCTCAAGATGCAGGAGCATCGAGAGGAAGCCATCGAGGTCTATCTGGAAGCCCTCGACATTGATCCCGGCCTGAAACTCGCACGCGGCGAGCTAATCGCCATGGGCGCGCGCGACTTTCTCCCAAAGGGGCAATACGGACGCCCAGCGATGTCCGCGAGCCTGGCACGGATCAGCGGCCTCCTGGATCAGAATCTGGAGGCTATTCGAGAATGGCTTACCGTATCGACCTACCCTGTCGAAGCCTATCACAACTTCCGATCGACCTTTCCTGTATCGCCCCCTCCGGCGGCCCATGGCTCCAGCCTCGTCGTGGTGATCGATGCGATCGACGTAAATCCTGATCTTCTCCGACTGTCGCTTGCCAGTCTCATAGACCAAAGGGATTGCAACTGGACCGCCGTCGTCCGCGTCTCGGCCAGCCAGCACGACCACCCGGTCGCCAGCTATGCCTGTCAGGATGACCGGATCGTCTTTGTCAGCAGCGGTTCTGAGGCTCCCGCGGCTGCGCTGAACTCAGATCTGGTGTTGCTGACGGAAGCAGGCTGCCGCCTTGACCACGAAGCCGTGGGGTGGCTGCGCTACGCTGCAGAGCGCACGACCACTGACGTGATCTATGCTGATCACGACCACCATACTCATGACTGGCGGCGCGGCGCCGCCTACAGCCGACCTGCGCTTCACTCCATGCCTGACGCCCATGATCAGGCGAACACGCCCGATCCGCCGTTATGTCTGCTCGTCCGCCCTGGCGCGCGATCCCTGATGGCCGCCGCCTTTGGTGAGACCAGCGGCAGCGAACGACGCCGGGCAATCCTGGTGAACGCCCTCAAGAGCGGCCAGCCGGTCGCTCATCTGCCGCGCATTCTCAGCAGCAAGCGCATTTCCGATACAGGATCGATGATCGCTGAATCATCGCCCCACAAAGCTGTACGGCGTCACGGAAATGACCAGAGAATACTGGTCATCATCCCCACCCGTGATCAAGCTGATATTCTGAGGACATGCCTCGACAGCTTGAAGTCAACGCTATCTAATCCGCGTTCTGTTGATGTATTGGTCCTCGACAATCGTAGCTCCGAGGTGGACGCCCTGGATCTCCTTTCCGAACGCGTTCGGAACGGAGACATCGAAGTCATGCAACTGGATGAGCCCTTCAACTGGGGACGCTTCAACAATCTTGCCGCAACTGGACGCGGGCACGACATACTTGTCTTCGCCAACAATGATCTCGAGTTTCTGACCCCAGGATGGGACAATATCGTTCGTGAGAGCCTGTCCGATGAAGCAGCAGGGATCACTGGCGCCAGGCTCCTCTATCCTGACCTTACGGTTCAGCACGCGGGCATAGCCATGGGGGTCAATCAAGGTCGACCCGGTCACGAAGGCCTCGGCGCAGACACGGGCGCAGGAGGCCCCATGAATCGTTGGCGCCGCTCGCGCCAAGCGTCCGCTGTGACCGGCGCCTTGATGGCGGTGAAGCGGCAGGCTTTTGAAGCGGTCGGCGGCTTCGATGAACGCCTGGCGGTCGCCTATAATGATGTCGACTTGTGCCTGAGCGTGCGAGAGGCGGGCTTCAGCGTCCTTTACGAACCGGAACTTGAAGCGATCCACCACGAGTCGAGAACGCGCGGCCGACACGTCGATGACGCCCGCATCGCATGGGACGATGGCGAACTCACCGACATGTATGAGAAATGGGGTGAGGCGATGCTGCAGGAACCCGGCAAGAATCCACACTGGGTTTCTGCGGACACGCGGACACACGACGGCTATCGCGACTTAAGCCTGAGCGAGGTTCTCAGCCACCTGGATCGCAGTGCTGTCATTAATCCCTGGGCCGCCATCCGCCGGCATCGAGGCTAGATCAGCGCCGAGGGCTGCCGATCGACCGCGACAGGTGGATCGGCAGACGCCGCCTAATGGCTGAGCTACTTGGCAAGCGCCTCCAAAGGCTTTCGGTAGCGCTCTTCTATAATCTGGCGGATCGCGTCCGCATGCCGTCGATCCGCGACTTCAAGCACCATCTCTCGCGACTCGATGCCCGAACGGAGTTGCGCCTCGCGAGAAAGGCCGGTCCAGACGCCGCCAGCGTGCTGATGATAGATGCTCATCGCCTGCTTTATGAACCCGATAGGGCCGAAGCTTTCGAAGAAGAACGCCATCGCGATCTCATTGAACCGTTCACGGAATAAGCGATCCGGTAACTTCCGCACCAGGTCCGTTTTCAGCATACAGGACGAGAAGTTGGCGATCAGATTCATCGAGGGGTCGGCCAGAAAATCCTCGCCGCGCAGCTTGTCCGTCGTCAGCGTCTTCTGGCGATCAAGAAATGAATCCTGGCCGCTCGGCAGTTGCCTGACCTTGATCATCGAGAAGACCATCGAGCAATCCGGGTTGCTCAGCAGAAAGTCCTTCTGCTTCTCGAGCTTCGTCGGATCTGTCCAGAGATCGTCCCCTTCGAGAATGGCGATAAAGTCACCCGAGGCGGCCTCGAAAAGGCGGCGGAAGTTGCCGGAAATGCCGACATTGGACTCCTCGCTGATGTCGCGCACCAGCATCGGGTAGCGCTTCCGCCATTCCTGGATCTTGGCGCGCGTCCCGTCCGTCGATCCGTCCGACGAAACCAGGATTTCGTGTGAGAACTCACCAAGCTGTTCGACGATGCTGCCAATTGCCGCGTCGATATAGCCTTCCTGATTATAGGTCGGCACGATGGTGGAGATACGGGTCATCGGCTGCTCAATCGCTTCATCGTCTGCGAGACGCCCTCGACGGAAACGCCTTCGCCAAGCCCAACCTCCGTGATTTCGCCATCCATCGACACAATGGCCACCCGGTTGGATTCGTCCTGCCAAAGCGCCAATCCAAGCAGGCGTTCAAGTCCGTGTTCCACGGCTCCATCGCGCAAGAAGGTCGAGCTGTAACCCTCCGAGTCGCACATCATGCGAGCCGCTTTCAGCAGGAGTTGCGGACGTATCCAGAACATGGTGCCGGCTACAAAGGCCCAGTCCTTGTCAAGGTGATGAGAGAGACCGATCTTCTTCGCCAGAACTTCAAGCTGCTCCATACTGGGCGGGATCGTGTTGCGCGCGCCATGTTTGTAGAAATCCGCGCTACAGGCCATGATCATCTTTTCATCGGCCCTGAACCGCTCGACGATATCGTCGACCAATTCACTCGACCCCAGCACGGGGTCGAGCAGCCCCTTGCGCCAGGCATCGCCCCAGGGCTCAACGTCGCGCTTGGTATGGATCTTCAGAACCAGCTCATAGGCTTTGAAGGTCGAGATCAGCTCGAGGAAGGGAGCGATGTCCGCGCCGAGATTGGGATAGAAGAAGATCCGAACATTCGGGAAGGCTTGGCGTATGAGCGCGAGCGACTCATGCTGTTCATCGAGCGACGTCGATACGAAGAGATCGAAATCGACACGTATATTGCCTAGATATTCAATGCATTCCAGCACCCGGTCCGGGTGATAGACATGCAACAGCACGGCAATCCGATACGACGACGCATCACGGATTCTGTCCGGTTCGACGATTAGGGGGCGCGATTTCGACCGCACCTGGTGTTGAAGCGCAGCGACGGCGTCCCGATCGACATGCTCCTTGTTGGTGATGCGCTCGCTGGAGCCGTCGTAATAATCAACGCCCACATAGGGGAGGCCCGTGACCCTGGTCCCCGCGGCGACGCGCAGGATAAGATCCCAGTCCACCAGGCGCCGCAGGCTCTCATCGAACCGGAATTCGCGGAACGGCCCGGCCCAGCGCATGAAGAAGCAGTTGAGATCGATGAAGTTCTCACGCAAGCAGGACTCGTAGTCAAAATCCGCATACAGGATGAACTTGGTTTGCTGGGCATCATCCTGCACGTTCGCCGCGCAATAGCCGGCAGACGACTGCGTTTCAACAGCGTGCTTCAGCAGGAATTCGATCAGGCGATCCTTCCAGACATTGTCCGAGTCGAGGAAGAACAGCCATTCTCCGGTGGCCATGTCGAGGCCGGTGTTCCTTGCCCCGGACACACCCTTGCCGCGTCGATTGGAGGTGTAGATGATCCGGGGGTCCGCAAACGCCTTGACCACTTCAGCGGTCTCGTCCGTGCTGGCGTCGTCCACAATGATCAGTTCGAAATTGGCGTGGGTCTGCGCCAGAGCCGAGCGAATGGCCGCCCCAATCATTCCCGCACGATTGTAAGTCGGCATAATGATCGAGACCTTGTCCGCCGCGAAGGGACTGGGCAGTACTTCTAGGCGACGCAGAGTTTTGTCATGATCGGACCAAGCCCACTCGCGATTATGGGCTGTAACGATCCGTCTGCATTCCTGCCGCTCGTCAGATCCCCCCTCTTCCTGAACAGGATAGATTATCCGGCTCTCATTTACGCCACTTTTTAGGTAATGCAGAAGCGGATTTACCCCCGCTACTTTCACATCCCAGTTTGACTGAAGGTACCTCGGCACACTGAAAGCAGGCGATGGACTCCGCCCCAAGCGATGGCCAATCCAGAGGAAATGTCCCACCGGATCAACCCCCATCATCTTCACATCCTGATAGCGCTCCATGTACCACTCGGCGTCGAAGAACGAGGAGGCCTTCACCAACGCCACATCCGAAGCCGACACGGACTTGATCTTCTTCATTTTGTCACATCTCGGTTGCTTGATGATATTTTACAGAAAATGCGAATTCGCAAACATCCAAACCAAGACTTAAGAATGAATTATGCATATAAAATCTTGCGAGGCATAAAAATCATTAGAAAATTAATACTGAAATCGCTTACGCAGGTCGGTCGATCATTTTCAATGAATGTCTGATATTTCGCGAATATCTTGCCATTAACTTCTTAAATCCTACGCGCTTCAATTGCTCGTTTTTCTGCGACAGGATGGTTATTCTTTCGTTCGACTGCTGCAGCTCCCTTCGCCATTCTTCTTGCTGAGCCTGAATATCGAGCAAAATTTGGCTAACCTTCGCAATTTCTTCAAACCGTTCTTCGACGTTCTTTTCAAGAACGCGGATTTGATTGTCACGAGTGCGCAAGTTCTCCTGCAAGCGCCCTAAATCTTCCTCGCGTTCGTCCTCAAGCTTCTTCATCTCGGCCTGCAAGGCCGCGTGCGCCTGCGCCAATCTGCCGTTTTCTTCGAACCACTCCTCCGCCTCGAGGCCTCGCTGCCTCAATGCGCCCTCAAGTTCGGTGAGTCTCGCCGCCTGTTGCGCCTCTCGCTCCACCCCCGCCTTGCGTTCGTGCTCCAGTTCGGTCGCCAGACGGCTCTTCTCTTCCGCGAAGATCGCCGCTCTCTGCTCGAGTTCAGCGAGTTTCGCGGTCTGCTCCGCCGCTCGCTCCGCGCCCGCCTTGCGGTCGCGTTCCAGCTCGGCGGTCAGACGGGTCGTCTCCCCTTCGAAGACCTCGACCTTCTGCTCGAGTTCGGCGATCTTCGTCACTCTTTCCGCGCCCGCCTTGCGGTCGCGTTCCAGTTCTGTCGCCAGACCGAGCTTCTCATCCTGGAGAAGCTGCGCCCTCTGCTCGACGACCTTCAGCGCGCTCGCCAATTCCTTTCCGGCGTCAAGAGCCCGCACGAAGGGCGCGACCTGATCCAGAGCGCCGTCCATCCGACTGCGTAGCGCGTCCAGGGCATCATGATCCGACGACTTGCCCGCACCGCCCGCCCAACTCTCGAGGATCTGGAACGTCTCGCGCACGACATCGGCGACCTGAGCGGACCGGCGCACATCTTCCGGCGCTCGCTGCTGGTGGCGAAGGCTATCGGTCAGGAAGTCGTCGATCTGCTGACGGACCTTGCCGGTATTGCGATGGAAGGTCAGGCCGAGCGCCTGCTCCATCTGCGGGATCTGCGCGCGCCAGTCCTCAAGCAGGGCCTTGTAATTGGTAAAGACACGCGTCCGACCGCGTGTCGCCGCCTCGGCGTCGAGTACATGGCGAAGCCAGATCAGCAGCCCGAGTTCAATCGGAATCCCGTCCCGCCTTTGCAGGGACTGAGCGGTCTCAAGCGGATTCCGGTGGGTATGGATATACAAGGGCTCATAGCCGGCGCGACTGAAGGCCTCGGACCAAAAGCCGACGAAACGGCAAATCCGCGGATCTTTCAGAAGAGGAAGCCTGGCAGCGGAAAATTCGTCCTGCAGCACCTGCACGGCTTCGGACATGAGGCTCTCGAAGACCTGAGCGGTGGTCCCCCCCAAATCCAACGGCGAAAGATCCTTCCAGTCAGACCCGAGCGCATTCAGAAGCCTGTCGTTGAAGGCCATCACGCGCAGGGATTCGAAATAGCCTTCGGCATTGCCCTCGCCTGCAGGCATCAAGGTCTTGGGAAGGTCCCCCCCCAGATGGCTGAGCACTCCCGACAACGCCGACGTCCCGGAGCGATGCGGCCCCAGAACCATAAGGCAGACCGGCTTCTGGACCGGCTTTTCTCGCGAACTTTTCATCTTATCCATAGCTTCTAGTCCATCCGACATTGGCCAGATGGTCGATTTAAGGCTCGTCTCGTTGTCGCTGGCGCGCCAGGTTACCCGTTCATTCTCGTTTCGTCCCCCGAACAAACGGGCGGTTGGCCTCAAAAGCAGCGCTTGGACAGTTTCCTGGACGTCTGCGGATCGATCCGCCCCGCCGAAGCGCGCGCTTTGCACGGTCCGCGCCAAAACCGCAGCCTTTCCCGACCAGCATTCCGCGAGGGCGGTTTTGCCTCCCTTTTTGAGCAGAGACAACAGCACGCTACGGGGCAATCTGCGAGATTTACGAGCTGTCCTTGCTTCCCGGTCATCACAGAGACGGTGATCCGCGTCGGCACATCCCATTTCATAGCAAAAGACAACTCGATCTGCTGCGATGCCCTTCTATACGCAGGCAACCGGCAACAAAATTTGCCAACGAGGAATCGTAAAGCTGTATGGCGATACGAACAGCAGGCGAGAATCAAATGCCCGAATCGATCAACATTCCAGACAAGCCCATCATGCCTGCGGCGGCAGTCGCACGGCTTGAACGCGCCCTGGCTCAGTCCGAATGCTATCTGGAATACGGGTCCGGAGGCTCGACCTCCATGGCCAATCGACTCGGCGTGCCCGTGTCCATCAGCGTGGAAAGCGACAAGGCCTGGCTCGAAACGCTGAAGGCCGGGCTCATTCTCACGCCAAGCGTCCGACGCATTTTCCTCCATGCGGACATCGGTCCTACCCGTGAATGGGGACATCCCGTGGACGAGTCAAAGTGGCGAGCATGGCACGAATACCCGCTCGGAGCGTGGCGCGCCTGCCGGGCCGAATCTCTCGATCCAGACGTCGTGTTGATTGACGGTCGTTTCCGAAAAGCCTGCTTCTACGCGACGCTGATTTTCGGCCGTCCCGGCGCAACCATCCTCTTCGACGACTATGAGAACAGGCCATTCTATCGAGACGTGGAGGATTTTGTCCGACCGTCCGCCATGTATGATCGCCTGGCCGAATTCACCGTCCCCAACATAGCCGACAAGAATAGCTTGTGGCTGGCCTTCGCGGACGCCGTCACAGATCAGCGCTAGGGTTTGCCTGGCGTTCTGCGCCAGCCGCTCTAGCGGGTTCTTGCTCGTGGGCGCGACAGACGGGTTTCATCGTGACTCGCGCGCCCTTCGCCGCTATCGAGCGGCCATTATGAAAGAGACTGAACGGCAATCCGAGGAACGCAGCTGGGAGACGGCGAAGACGCTCGCCGAGGCCCTGCCCTATATCCAGGTTTACGACCGCGAGACCGTGGTCATCAAATACGGCGGCCACGCCATGGGCGAGAGCGCCGTGGCCAAACAGTTCGCCGCCGATGTGGTGCTGTTGAAGCTGATGGGCGTGAACCCCGTGGTGGTCCACGGCGGCGGTCCTCAGATCAGCGCCATGCTGGACAAGGCAGGCGTCAAATCCGCCTTCGTCGACGGCCTGCGCGTGACGGACAAGGACACCATGCAGGTGGCCGAGATGGTCCTGTCCGGCGCCGTCAACAAGGAGATCGCTCACTGGATCACCGTCGCCGGCAAGGAAGCCGACGTGCGCGGCGTCGGCCTGTCGGGCAAGGACGCCGGTCTGCTGACGGTCGAGAAGACCAAGCGCACCAAGCGCGACCCCGACAGCATGATCGAGCACGAGGTAGATCTGGGCTTTGTCGGCGAGCCGACCAAGGTCGATCCCAAGCTGATCAAGGGCCTGATCGCCTCGGAGACCGAGGACTGGGTCCCCGTCATCGCCCCCATCGGCGTGGCGGAAGACGGCATGACCTATAACGTCAACGCCGACACCGTGGCCGGCGCCGTCGCCGGGTCGCTGGGCGCCAAGCGGATGCTGTTGCTGACAGACGTGGCCGGCGTCAAGGGCGCGGACGGCGAGATCATCCGCCAGATGAACCTCGAAGAGGCCCAAGCCCTGATCGACACCGGCGTCGCCAACGGCGGCATGATCCCCAAGCTGGAGACGGCCATGGCCGCCGTCCGCGCGGGCGTCGAGGCCGTGGTCATCCTGGACGGACGTCGCCCTCACGCCATGCTGGTCGAGCTGTTCACCGAGTTCGGCGCCGGCACCCTGGTGAAGGCGCAGTGACTGTCACGCCGCTGGCGGCGACCACCGAAATCGGCGCCGACCTGCGCCACGTCCGCTCCTGGGTGTTCGACCTCGACAACACCCTCTACCCGCCGGAAAGCCAGTTCCTGAAACAGGTCGAACAGCGCATCAACCACTATGTGGTGCGCACGTCGGGGCTGGAATCGGCCGAGGCCCTGGCGATGCAGCGCGGCTATCTGCACGACTACGGCACCTCCCTGGCCGGGCTGATGCTGCACTACGAAATCGATCCGCACGACTTCCTGGCCGAGGTCCACGACGTGCCGCTGGACGTGCTGAGCCCCGATCCCGGCCTGCACGCGGCGCTGGAACGGCTGAGCGGCCCGCGCCTGATCTTCACCAATGGCTCCATCGGCCACGCTCGCCGGGTGATGGAGAAGCTGGAACTGACGCGTTTCTTTGACGGGGTCTTCGCCCTGGAAGACGCCGACCTGATCCCCAAGCCGGACCCGCGCACCTTCGACAAGATGTTGGCCCGGTTCGGCGTCGATCCGACCACCGCCTGCTTCTTCGAGGACACGCCCAAGAATCTGGAGCCGGCGCACGCCATCGGCATGACCACGGTTCTGGTCGGCCCCAAGGCCTTCACGGCCGAGGGCGAGCATATCCAACACCGGGCCGCCAGCGTCGGCCCCTTCCTGACCACCGCCATGCTGGACGGAGATCCGCAATGACCGACCTGACCCATCTGGAATCCGTCATCGAAGCCGCCTGGGAAGCCCGCGCCGAGGTTTCCGCCGCCACGCGCGGCGAGGTCCGCGACGCCGTCGACACCGCCCTGGCTTTGCTGGACGCGGGGCAAGCCCGCGTCGCTACGCGCGGCGAGGACGGCGTCTGGACCACCCATCAATGGCTGAAGAAGGCGGTGCTGCTGTCCTTCCGCCTGAACGACAACATCATCATGCGCGCGGGCCACGCTCCGACCCTGCCCCTGTCGGCCGACCACCCGGCCGCCGTCGGTCCCTTCTGGGACAAGGTGCCCAACAAGTTCGGCGACTGGAGCGCCGCCGACTATCAGGCGGCCGGCTTCCGCTCGGTGCCGGGCGCCATCGTCCGTCGCGGCGCGCACATCGCGAAAAACGTCGTGCTGATGCCGTCCTTCGTGAACATCGGCGCCTTCGTCGATGAGGGCTCGATGGTCGACGCCTGGGCCACGGTCGGGTCGTGCGCCCAGATCGGCAAGAACGTCCACCTGTCGGGCGGCGCCGGCATCGGCGGCGTGCTGGAGCCGCTGCAGGCCAACCCGACCATCATCGAGGACGGCTGCTTCATCGGCGCCCGCGCCGAGGTGGCCGAGGGCGTCATCGTCCGTGAAGGCGCGGTCCTGGCCATGGGCGTCTATCTGTCGGGCTCGACCAAGATCGTCGACCGCGCCACGGGCGAGATATTCCGCGGCGAGGTTCCGGCCTATTCGGTCGTGGTGCCGGGTGCCCTGCCCGATCCGAACGGCGGCCCGTCGCTCTATTGCGCCGTCATCGTCAAGCGCGTCGACGCCCAGACTCGCGCCAAGACCGGCGTCAACGAACTGCTGCGCGACTAGGCCGCAACCGGAAAATTGCTCCGCACATCCCCTGAAACGGGCTCGCCAAGGCTGCAAACTATGGCCTAATGAGCCTTGAACTCGGGGGAGGCGAAAAGTGGCATTCAGGCATCTGCGCGGCGTGGCGGTTTCGGTCGGTCTGGTCTGCCTCTCGGCCTTTCCCTTGGCGGCATGCGGCGGGGGAGGCGGCGGCGGAGGGAACGGCGGCGGCGGCGGGGTGGTGACGCCGCCGCCTC
>NZ_PCPB01000023.1 GCF_002979535.1 Brevundimonas sp. MYb52
CCATGACGCGCGGTCCCGTTGCCCCCGACAGCGCCTGCGCCGCCGCCGCCGCCGCCGCCCACGCAGACCGCCTCGACCCAGCGCGCCCAGGCCGGGGGCGTCCAACCGCCGCCGCCGGTCAGCACTGCGGTTTCACGGCGCGTCGCCCCTTGGGCGAACCACAGACGCCCGGTCGCTCGGTCTGCCGCAAAGGCCTCGCGCCAGGTCCCGCCGTCCGCGCTGACCTTCAGCCGCAGATCGTCGTCCCCGATCAGACCCAGTTCGGCCCGACCGCCCCAGCCGCTCTGAAACAGCAGGGACAGAACGTCCGACGCCCCCTGCTTGTTGAAGGTGAAGCGCAAATCACCGTCGCCGCCGCTCTCATTTTCCAGCGCGGTCCACAGGGCCTTGTTCAGTCGGGCGGCGACGACGTTCACGGCGTCAGCTTCGGTGTTCACGCCCAACCGGGTCAGATTCTGCAAGACCGTCGTCGCCTCGCCCCCGCCGCTCGACAGCGGCGACCAGACGCCCGCGCGACGAACCAGCACCTCTTCGCTGTCCAGCACCACCGCCAGCGCCCCCTCAGGCGTGTCGATCGACAGCCAGCCGCCCGCTTCGGCGCGCACCATCGCCCCGGCCGGACGACCCGCCCAGTCCGCGCCCGTCGCACCGGGCGGAAGAATGTAGAGTGCGCCGTCGACAGGCGCCGCCGGTTGCGCCGTCGTCGTGCGGCTGACCACCGCCGTCTGCGTCAGCGTATCCAGCCGCGTCAGCGCTTCGTTCAGGGTCACGTGTTTCTGCAGTTGTCCGGCCGCCAGATAGGGCAGGCCCAGCCGCGCGCTGGCGTCGTCGCTCATCGAAGATCTCCAAAGATTGGAGGATCAGTCTGCTGAGCCCCGCCGCTACGGCGCGCTGAAGAGAGCGATCGCGCCGCAAACCCGGAAAATCAAAGGGATTGGCCCGCGCGATTGTGCGCGAGGTTTCTTCTTGGATACGCAGCGCCCTCGACATGCGCCGCCCCGGTCGGATAGGCCAAGGAAGCGGTCCGCCGCATAAGTCTGCGAGGAAGTCCGCTTGATCTCCCCCCTGAAGGCCGCGATCCATCTGGCGGCGCTGGGCCTGCTGGCCGCACCCGCCGCCGTCGCCCTGTCCGCCCTGCTGCGCATTGGGCACAGGTGGACCGACCTTCTGGCCCAGTTCACGGCCCCGGCGCTGGCCGCGACGCTGGCTCTGACCCTGGTTTACGCCTTGATGCGGCTACGTCCGGGCATGATCGCCGGCCTGGGCGTCACCATGCTGTTGATCCTGGCCGTCTGGCCTCAATGGCTCCCGCGCAGCGCAACCCTGCCTCGCGAGGGCGCGCCGACGCTGACCCTCTATTCCGCCAATCTCTGGGCCCGAAACACCGACGTCGAGGCCATCACCCGCTCCATCGCCGAAGCGAAAGCCGACATCGTGGTGCTGGTCGAACTCGGCGACGCGCCCTCGGCTCAGTTGGATCGCGTGTTGGCTGGCTATCCGCACCGCGTCCTCAACGCCCGCGTCGATCGGCCCAGCGGGGCGGCGCGCGCGGCCATCGCGTCGCGCTACCCGCTGACCGCCATCCCCGACCGCCGCGACGGTCTGGTCTCGGTGGCTGCAGTCGCCCAGACCCCGCTCGGCCGCGTCAACGTCATCGGCGCCCACCTGACCCGGCCTTGGCCCTTCCAGTATCAGTGGGGTCAGATCAATCAGGCTGCGGCCCTGACGGCCATCCGCCGCGACATGACCGGTCCAGTCATCGCGGCGGGCGACTTCAACAGCGTCTCCAGCGCCCGCATCGGGCGTCAGATTCAGGCCGAGGCTGGCCTGATCCCCGCCCCCGGCTGGCCCGGCACCTGGCCGTCGGCCGCGCCGTCGGCGGCCGGCATGACCATCGACCAGGTCTGGCGCTCGCCCGATCTGGCTCTTTTGGACCGGAGGCTGGGTCGCAAGACCGGTTCAGACCACCGCCCGGTCATCGCGACGTTCACGCTGGCGGCAGAAGCGCCCTGAGCCGTTCTTCATGCCCGTGATCGGGAAAATCGTCCGCGATCCAGCCCGCTTCGAAAGCCTTAAGCACCCGCCCCGTCTCCGGTCCCGGCTTCAATCCTAGCCGCGCCAGATCGCGCCCACCGACCGGTAAGGAGGGCCGCGACCAAGCCTGCGCCAGAGCCAGAAGACGCCGCGATACTTTGGCGTCGCCGCCCGCCGCCCAAGCCCGCATTACCCGGTCCTCGAAGGCCTGTCGCCCGTCGCGATAGATGATCGCGCGGGCCTGCGGCTCCGACAGCACCGTCGTCGCCGTCCCGCTCACCGCCTCGACCTGCCGGTCGCGCTGAGCATTGGACAGCCGCAGGCCTCGCGCAATCTCGCCCACGCACGCTGGATCATCCGGCAGCAGGGTCGACAGTCGCAACACCGCATCCCCGCTCAGGTCCGTCATCGCCTCGAACAACGTCAAGTCGCCGGGCTGTCCCAGCACCCGCCCCAACACCCCCGCCTCATCCATCAACCGCACCGCATGGCGCGGATCGGGCGCGGCCAGCAGCTTCAGCAGTTCCTTGGAGACCCGCTCCGCCGACAACTGCTCGACGCCCTCAGCCAGGGCGGCGCAGGCCGCCACCGCCGCCGCATCCGGCTCGCCGCGCCCATACCAGGCATAGAAGCGATAGAAGCGCAGGATGCGTAAATAATCCTCGCGGATGCGCCCTTCGGGCTCGCCGACAAAGACGATCCTTCCCGCCAGGGCGTCGTCATATCCCAGGCCCGTCGGGTCCAGAATGACACCGTCCGCATCGGCATAGAGGGCGTTCAGCCGGAAATCACGCCGCCCCGCGTCCTCGGCCCAGTCGGTGGTGAAGGCCACCGTGGCCCGCCGCCCGTCGGTCGAGACGTCGCGGCGCAGGGTGGTGATCTCGAACGGCTGATGCTCCGACAGGCCCGTCACCGTGCCGTGCTCGATGCCGGTCGGAACCGAGCGCAAGCCCGCCGCCTTCAGCGCCGCCACCACGGCGTCGGGGGTAAGGAGCGTGGCGATATCGATGTCGTCGATGGGCGCGCCGATCAGGGCGTTGCGCACGCAGCCGCCCACGAAACGCGCGCAGTCCGGCCCGCCCGCCGCCGCCAGCGCCGCCATGACTGCTCGCGTCGCCGACGCCGTCAACCAATCCTGCCCTTGCAGCCGGTGGCTCACGCGGCGTCCTCGGCCGCCGCCGACAGAGGTTCGGCCTCGTCGCCATACAGCCGCCCGAACAGCCCTTTCAGGATGCCCGCCGTCACGCCCCAAATGTAGCGCTCCTCAAAGGGCATGGCCCAGAACCAACGCCTTGCGCCTTCCCGATCATAGAAGTCGCGGCGGTGATTGGCTGGGTCCATCAGGAAATCCCATGGCACCTCAAAGACCTCGGCTACCTCGTCCGGCGAGGGCGCGACCTGGGGCGGCGCCGTCAGCCAGCCGACCACCGGCGTCACCAGGAACCCGGTTCCGGTCTCGTAGGGATCGCCCAGCCCCAACAGTTCGACCACGCCGGGGTCCAGCGCCACCTCTTCAAACGCTTCACGCAGCGCCGCCTGCCCCGCCGTCTCGCCGGGGTCCAGACGACCGCCAGGAAAGGCGATCTGGCCGGTGTGACTGGCCAGGCTGTCGGACCGCCGTGTCATCAGCACCGTCGGTCCGTCGTCGTGCATGATGATGGGGATCAGGACCGCCGCAGGCCGCAACTCGCGCGCCGGCCGCTCCGTTCCGGGGTTCAAGTCGTAGTCGGAGCGAGTGGCTGTTCGTTCAGGCGTCCACGACGCTAGCGGGTCGAGTCGGGCCTCCAGCCGCTTCCTCAGACTGTCGCAGCTCATTCCACGCTCCCGAGGAAGAAGCCTTCACCGCCGGATCGCACCACCATCCGTCCGTCCGCCGCCTCAGCCCGATCGACCAGTTCGTAGAAGACCGACCGCGCGATCCGCGCCCACAGGTCGGCCCTCACATGGACACGCGGCGACGGCTCGCCGGTCGCAGCGTCGGTCTCGACGACAATGGGATGATCCGCCCCCGCCTCAACCACATCGCCGACATCGGTCGTAAAGGTCAGGACACCGTCCGCCGCCTGTATAGCCACGGCCCGGAACGGCAAGTCCTCGACCCCGATCTTCAGCTTCTCGGCGGGCGTGACCAGGTGATAGCCGTCGAGGTCCTTCCTCAGCACCGTCGAGAACAGGCGCACCAGCTCGGCCCGCCCGATAGGCGAGCCTTCGTGCATCCAGACGCCGTCGGCGCGGATCAGGATGTCGATGTCGCCACAATGCGCGGGATGCCACAGGTGCACCGGCGGCAGGCCGCGTCCGGGCGCCTGTCGCGCGGCTTCGGCGACGCCGGACAGGCCGGACGGTGTCGCGAGGTTCGTCATATCCGAACTATGGGGCGCGTCGTCCGGCAAAGGAAGCGTCGTCCGCTCAGGCGACGGGACGAACCGCCCCGACCGGAACAACATCGGTGATCGGCAGCCACATCACCCGGCGACGATCCACCGGCCCCGACAGGACGGCGCCGGGCGCGGGCAGGAAACCGAAGCGCGAGAAATAGGGAGGATCGCCGACCAGCAGGACCCCGTCCAGCTTCATCGCCCGCGCTTCCTCGATGCAGGCCTGAACCAGATCGGCGCCCAGACCGCCCCGGCGGCTGGCGGCGTCCACTGCGATGGGCCCCAGGAAGACCGAGCGTGCCGCACCGACCGAGATCGACCACAGCCGCACCGAACCGATCAGGCGCTCACCGTCAAAGGCGCAAAAGCCCACAGCAAGCGCCGCCGCCTCGCGCAGACGCTCCGCCGTCTTGGCGAAACGGCCGGGACCAAAGGCCGCTAACACCAGGGCGTCTATCGCCGCCGCATCGCCCGATCGTTCTCGCAAAATGCGGACCGGCGTTACGGTTTCAACAGCAGTTGGGGCGGCGACGGCGTTCATGCGCGGCGCCTAGACCCCCTGCCCCCTCGAATCAATCGCGTTTGCGCGAATTCAGCCGGCTTTAGTGAAATCCGGCGCGCGTTTCTGGCTGAAGGCCATGAAGGCCTCCATGGCTTCGGGGCTGCGCATCTGCGAGCCGAAGGCCTCGGCCTCGCGCTGCATCAGCCCCCACAGGGCTTCGGCGTCGCGCATCAGAGCCTTGGTCTTGCGGATCGAGTTGGGCGCGCGCGCCGCCAGCTTGTCGGCCAACTGGCGCGCCGTCGCCTCGACTTGATCGGCGGGAACCGCGCGGTTGGCGATACCCCAGGCCAGAGCCGTCCTGCCGTCGATGGCCTCGCCCAGGGCGAAGATCTCAAAGGCGCGTTGATGGCCGATCACCGCCGGCAACAACAGGGTCGAGGCGGCCTCCGGCGCCAGGGCCAGGTTGATGAAGGGCGCCGACAGCAGGGCGTCCTCGGCCACCACCACCATGTCGCAATGCAGCAGCAGGGTCAGGCCGATGCCCACGGCCCGGCCGCGCACCGCCGCCACCGCCGGCTTGTCGAGATCAGCCAAGGCCTTGAGGAAGCGGAACACTCCCATTTCGACCAGGTCGCCGCTGCTTTGCGAGCCCAGGGCGATGAAGTCAGCGATGTCGTTGCCCGCCGAAAACGAGTCGCCCTCGCTGCGGAACAGGATCACCCGCACAGCGTCGTCGACCTTCGCTTTTTCGGTGGCGTCAGCCAGGGCCGAATACATGGCCTGGGTGATGGCGTTCTTCTTGTCCGCCCGATTGAAGGCGACGGTCAGGACGCCGCCGTCCAGGTCGATCTTGATGTGTTCGCTCATTGTCCTGCCTCCACAAGGGTCCACCAGTCGACGCCCGCTTCATCGCGGGTGCGCCGGGCCCGCCCTTCGCGGACCAGATAGTTCAGATGCGCGATCGCCTCGCCCGTGGCCATGCTCAGCACCTCGTCGCCCACCGGGCGCGCGAACAGAGCTGAAAACACGTCCACGGCGCGCGACGGCGCCTTCAGCGTCCGCTCCAGCCGCTTCAACGCAACCTCATGCCCCCGGATTAGGGCCTCCAGCCGAGTCGTGACGCCATAGAAGGGCTCGCCGTGCGACGGCAGGACGAACAGGTCGCCCGGCAGGCGTGCCTTCAGCCCCGCCAGCGACCGCAGCCATTCGCCCAGGGGATCGCCTTCAGGCTCTGTCGGCCAGACTGATACGTTCGAGGAAATCCGCGGCAGGATCTGATCGCCCGCCAGGAAGACCCCGTCGCTCTCGCGCCACAGGCAGACATGCTCGGGGCAATGGCCTTCGCCGATCACGACCCGCCAGTTGTCGTCGCCGATAGGCAGCACATCGCCCTCGGCCAGTCGCAGGTAGGCCGAGGGCAGAGGCGTCACCGCCTTGCCGAACCCGCCGTATCCTGTGCGCCAGCGGGCGATCTGCTCGTCGTCCCATCCCGCCGCGCGATAGAAGACCGCGCCCTCGTCCGGAGCGGGCTGGCCCGTATCGGCCAGCAGCATCCGCCCGGTCACATATTCAAGCCGTGACATCAGAAGGGGCGCCTTGAAGCGCTCGCACAGCCAGCCCGCCAGGCCGATATGGTCGGGATGCATGTGGGTGCAGATGACGCGCTTGATCGGCTTGCCGCCCAGCGGCCCGGCCAGCACCGCGTCCCAGCCCGCCTTGGACGCACCGGTCTTCAGCCCCGTGTCCACCAGGGTCCAGCCATCGCCATCGGCCAGTGCATAGACGTTGATATGGTTCAAGCTCAGCGGCAGGGGCAAACGCATCCACAACACGCCGCGCGCGACCTCGACCGCCTGACCGGGCTCCGGCGGCGGCCCCGACGGATAGGTCAGGCCGCGTGCGGTCGTCGCCGCCTCATCGCTTATCGCGCCATCCGCCAAGTCAGTCTCCAATCGCAACTGTCATTGACTTAGGCTGATTGACGGTATCGGTCCAGTGGCCTGTCGTGCGGCGGCGCTTGACCGGATCGAAAGACCCCGCCAAGGCTGCCGCCATCCAGTAGAGGCCGAGGGAGCCCTTTCAGTGACCATCAAACGTATCAGCCGCGCCTTGGGGATCGCCGCCAGCCTGGCCGTCGTCACGCTGAGCCCCCCGCTCGCCTTCGCTCAGCAAGCGCCTCGCGCGGGCGATGAGCGTGTGACGGCGGAACGCGTCCAGCCCGGCCGCATCGGTGGCGACCGCAATGAACGCCGACAGCAGCGCCAGCGTTCGCAAGCGGCTGCCCCCGCCGATCCGGCCGTCATCAAGGCTGAGGTCGAGACGCTCTTCACCACCGCCTCCACTGCCTGCCAGGTGACGGACTCCAAAATGCTCGGCGTCAGCGCCGAACAAGTCAAAATTTACGAAGCCGCCTGCGCCGAGGGGCCCGGCTACATCCTGGTCGCCTCGACCCCGCCGCAAGTGGTCGACTGCGTGATTCTCGACAGCCAGGCTCAGGCCGCGCGCGCCGCGAACCCTGAAGCGCCGGCCACCAGCCCGACCTGCACCCTGCCCGGCAACCAGGACATTCAGGGTTTCCTGAAAGCCTATGCAACCCAGGCGGGCGTTCCGTGCACGGTCGATCAGGTCAAGGTCCGCGGTCAATCGGGCGACGGCGCCGTCATCTATGAAGTCGGCTGCTCCGGCGTCGACGGCTACTGGATCGAGAAGAACGCCTCGGGATGGAAAAAGACCGAATGCCTGCAACTCGTCAGCCAGAGCAACACCTGCGAGTTTACCACCCCGACCGAACAAGCCGCGACGGTTAAGTCCTGGTTGGCCGGCACCGACGCCGCAAGCTGCGACGTGCAGCAGGTCCGCCTGATGGGCCAGAACGCCAACGGTCGCTTTATCGAAATGACCTGCGCTGGCGCTGACGGCGCCATCATCCGCCAGAACGCCGAACACGCCGTCCAGCAGGTCTATCCCTGCGCCACGGCCCAGCAGATCGGCGGCGGCTGCAAGCTGACGACGACGCCTCCGGCGGCGACGCCGCAAGCGTGATCGACTCCTGATTGTCGAACGAAGCGCCGCCGGAGCGATCCGGCGGCGTCTTTGTTTTCGGCGAGCCCTTTTCGCCGAACGCGACGCGCCTTAGCGTTGCGCCATGCGCATCGCCACCTGGAACGTAAACTCGGTCAACGCCCGCCTGCCCACCGTGCTGGCCTGGCTGGAAGCCGCCAATCCCGACGTCGTCTGCTTCCAGGAAATCAAATGCGTGGACGAGAAATTCCCGCGCGAGGCCTTCGAGAGCCTGGGCTACAACGTCGAGACCCACGGTCAGAAGACCTATAACGGCGTCGCCATCCTGTCGAAGTTCCCGCTGTCCGACATCCGCCGCGGCCTGCCCGGCGACGACGCAGACGAACAGGCCCGCTATATCGAGGCCCTGATCGAAGCCCCGGTTCCGGTCCGCGTGGCCTCCATCTATCTGCCCAACGGCAACCCGCTGGGCACCGAGAAATTTCCCTACAAGCTGGCCTGGTTCCAGCGTCTGCATGACCACGCCAAGGCCCTGCTGGCCTATGAAGAACCTCTGGCCCTCTGCGGCGACTACAACTGCATCCTGACGCCGGACGACGCGGCCAAGCCCGAGGACTGGACTGGCGACGCCCTGTTCCAGCCGGAGACGCGCGCGGCGCTGAACGCCATGAAGTGGCTGGGCCTGTCCGACGCCCATGAACTCGGTCAGGAGCCCAAGGGCACCTACACCTTCTGGGACTATCAGGCCGGCGCCTGGCAGAGGAACAACGGCATCCGCATCGACTACGCCCTGCTCTCGCCCCAGGCCACGGATCGCTTCCGCGGCATCGAGACCCACCGCGACGCCCGCGACAGGGACAAGCCCAGCGACCACGTCCCCGTCGTGATCGACCTCGATCTGGAGGCCTGACCCATGAACGAGGCGCTCAGGGTCATCCTGCTGATTGCCCTGACCGCCGCCTTCCTGACGACGGGCGCCCTGATGCTGTCCTGGTGGATGGAGCCGGAGCGGCGGTTGAAACGGGCCCTGCTCAAGACGCTGGGGGTCAAGGCCGAAACCGAGGCCCTGTCTCCCGCCGAGGGCCGCGCCGCGGCGCTGGATTTCGACGGCGGTCAGGTGGTGGTGCTGTGGCAGCGCGGCGCCCAGGGCCTGGTTTACGGCTTTGACGAGATCGAGGGCGGCGAGATCATCGTCGACGGCCACGTCGTCGCCCGCGCCCGACGCGGCGCCCTGCGCAAGGATCTGGACGTCGTTGTGCCCGAGGCTGAACAGGTCGTGCTGCGCCTGATGTTCGATGATGCACGCAATCCGGAGTTCGAACTGGCCCTGTGGAACGCCGACCTTCCGGCCTCCACCGGCTCGCCGTCCGAGGCCCTGCGGCTGGGGCGCCGCTGGTTGTCGCACGTCGAAGCCCTGATGAAGCGCTGATCGCCCTTCCCGCCTCCGTCGCGGAAGGCTAAGAACCCCGGCTCTACTGTTTACTGTGTTTCAGGAGCCCGCCGTGGCCCGTCTCTTCGACGCCTACATCATCGCCGACTGGACCGCCGCCGAAGGCAAGAAGCTGGGCGAGCAGACCCTGTGGGTCGGCGTCGCCAAGCGCGACGTGCGCTTCCGCCTCTATACCGAGACCCACAACGTCGCCACGCGCGCCGAGGGCGAGGCCCTGATCGCCGACCTGCTGGCCGAGCACCGCAAGCGCGGCGACCGCGTCCTGGTCGGCTTCGACTTCGACTTCGGCTTCCCCGCCGGCACGGCGGCGCGGCTCAAGCTGGACGGCCGCCCGTGGGAAGCCATGGGCAAGTTCCTGGCCGCCAACATCGTCGACAAGGCCGACAACACCAACAACCGCTATCAGGTCGCGGCCAAGATGAACCGTCTGATGACGGACCAGCCCTGGCCCTTCTGGGGTGCGCCCGCCAGCCAGGCGCAACGCTGGCTGACCACGACCAAGCCGCCCGAAGGCGCCGGCGCCGACATTCCCGAGTTCCGCGCCACCGAACTGGCCGCGCGCAAGGACAAGCTGCCGCCCAAGAGCGTCTGGCAGATGCACGGCGCGGGCGCCGTCGGCGGCCTGACCCTGCTGGGCGTGCCCATGCTGCGCCGCCTGCTGGACAAGCTGGGCGCCTCCGCCGCCGTCTGGCCCTTCAACACCGGCTGGCGTGAACTGACCGAGGCCGACGTCGAGCCCCTGTCGGCCGTCGTGGTCGAGGTCTGGCCCGCCCTGTTCGACGCCAAGCGTCAGGTCAGCGGCGAGGGCGTCAAGGAATACAAGACCCAGGCCCAGGTCCGCACCGCCGCCGAAGCCTTCGCCCAGATGGACGACGCCGGAACCCTGCAAAAAGCCTTCGCTGCGCCGAAGACGGCCGACGAAGCCCTGATCGCCCAGGTCGAAAGCGAAGAAGGCTGGATTCTGGGGGTGTAACCTCCTTCCTTCTCCCCTTGTGGGAGAAGGAAAACCCTACCCGATCAGCACTCTTGCCGCCGCCCGCGCTTCATCGGTGATCTCGGCGCCGGACAGCATCCGGGCGATTTCTTCCTGACGGGGGTGCGGGTCCAGCACGTCGATGGAGGTGCGGGTGTGGCCGTCCACGTCGGCCTTGCGGACCTTCCAGTGGGCGTGGCCGCGTGAGGCCACCTGGGGACTGTGGGTGACGACCAGGACCTGAGCCCCGTTCGACAGGCGCTGCAGGCGCCCGCCGACGGCCTCGGCCACGGCGCCGCCGACGCCCTGATCGACCTCGTCGAAGATCATGACCGGCTGGCGCTGGTCCTCGCGGCTGGCCAGAGCCGCCTTCATGGCCAGGGCGAAGCGCGCCAGTTCGCCGCCTGAGGCCACGGTGTCCAGCGGGCCGAAGGGCGTGCCGGCGTTGGTGGCGACCTCGAACCGCACCGTCTCGACGCCCAGAGGCCCGCGACGGTTCTCGATCGGGTCCAGGGTCACACGGAAGCGCGCGCGGTCCAGCTTCAACGGGCCCAGCTCGCCCATAACGGCGGCGACCAGACGATCGCCCGCCGCCTCGCGCGCCGAGGACAGCAGCATGGCGGCCACGTCATAGGCCTCGATCGCCACGGCCACATCCCTACGCGCATTGGTCAGGGCCTCGGCCCCGTCCTCGATCAGACGCAGTTGCTCCCGCAGACGCACCCGCAGCCCCGGCAGGGCGTCGACCGTGGTGTTCAGCTTGCGAGCCGCGGCGCGCAGGCTGAACAGGCGCTCCTCAGCCTTGTCCAGACGGCCCGGCTCGAAGTCGAAGGCGTCGGCGGCGGCGTCCACGGCGGCCACGGCTTCCGTCGCCTCGACCAGGGCCCGATCCACGGCTTCGGCGGCCAGACCCAGCTTGATGATGATGAGGTTGTCGCCCTCGGCGCCCGCCTGAACGGCGCGCTGGCGAGCGTGTTCCACGGCGCGCAGGGCCGAGGCCAGGCGCTGGCTCAGCTTGTCGCCGCCCAGCAGGTTGCGAGCATCGGCCAGATCGGCCACGGCCTTTTCCGAGGCGCCGAGGATGGCGCGTTCGCCGGCCAGTTCGGTTTCCTCGTCCGGCTGCGGGTCCAGAGCGTCGAGTTCCGACAGGTTGAGCGCAATCTCCTCGGCCTTGGCGGCGGCTTCGGCGGCCGAGGCTTCCAATTCGTCCAGACGGGCCTGCGCCGTTTTTAAGCGCTCAGCAGCGGCACCCACGCCCCCAAGTTGGGGCTGCAGGCCGCCGTAGTTATCCAGAAGGGCGCGGTGGGTCTTCCAGTCCAGCAGGCCCACTGTCTCGTGCTGACCGTGCACCTCAACCAGCAGGGCGCCGATCTCACGCAGCGCCGTGACCCCGGCCGGCTGGTCGTTGACGTAGGCGCGGCTGCGGCCGTCGGCCGAGACGACGCGACGCAGGATCAGTTCCTCGCCCGGCGCGACCTCGAAACCGCGCTCGGCTAGAAGCTCAATCAGAACAGCATCGTCGGGCGCGGTGAAGACGGCGGTGGCGACCGCCTGCTTGGCGCCGGAACGCACCAGTCCCGCGTCGCCGCGTGCACCGAGCGCCAGACCGAGGGCGTCGAGGATGATGGACTTGCCGGCCCCGGTTTCGCCGGTCAGCACGGTCAGCCCCTGCCCGACCTCCAGGTCGAGGGCGTCGACGAGGACGACGTCACGGATCGAGAGAGTGGTCAGCATGGGCCAGCTTGATTCGACTTTACAGCCCACTGTAGCCGGAAACAGAAAGGGAACGCAGCGTCTTTCGCATGCGCTCCCCTAAAGGATCAGGCCCCGCCGGGGATGATGCGCTGCAGCCAGCTCTCGCGCTTGGCTTCCGGCTGAACGTCAGGACGGGCGCCGCGCTCAGTTAGCAGGGCGTAGGCCTCGGCGTACCAGGCGCTGCCCGGATAGTTGTGGCCCAGAACGGCGGCGTTGCGCGTAGCTTCTTCGGTAAGGCCCAGGGCGACGTTGACCTCGACCAGACGATAGAGGGCCTCAGGCGTGTGTGAACTGCGCTGGAAGGCCTCGTTGTTGATCACGGCCTTGTAGCGGTTCAGCGCCGCCAGCGGCTGGTTGGCGCGCTGATAGAAGCGACCCACGGCCATTTCCTTGCCGGCCAGTTGGTCGTTGACCATGTCGATCTTGACGCGGGCGTCGGTGGCGTAGGGCGTGTTCGGATAGCGGCGCGCCACGTCGCGCAGACCGGCCAGGGCGGCCTCGGCATAGGCCTGATCGCGGCCCACATCGACGATCTGCTCGAAGTTGCAGATGGCGCGCATATAGAAGGCGTAGGCCGCCGACGGATTGCCGGGGAACAGGGCGATGAAGCGGTCAGCCGCCGCGATCGCGTCCTGATAATTGTTGTTCTGATAATAGGCGTAGACCTGCATCAGGATCGCCCGGCGCGACCACTCGGAATACGGGTGCTGACGCTCCACTTCCTGGAAGTAGTCGACGGCGTCGGTCCAGCGTTTGGACTGCAGGCGCTGATAGCCGGTGTTGTAGAGCATCTCCACCGGACGTTCTTCATAGACCAGCTTCTGGCGCGGCTTGTTCCCTGCGCAGGCGGAGACCGTCAGAGCGGCGACGGCGACCGTCATCAGGATCAGGCCGGAACGGGACTTCGAAGCGGGCAAGGGCGACCTCTTAAGATGCCTTGGTCACAGCGCACCCCCGGTGCGCCGCTGTCGTTACGGGACCTCTATAGCAGCGACAGCGACCATGCCAATGCAGCGAAATCCGTCATGACGGGTTGATGCAAAACGATCCGCTGCTAAAGAGCGCGTCCAGAAACGACTGCGCTCATTGGCGCAGCGATGACGGCAAAAGGATGACCGGTAATGAAGCTGCTCTCTGGCAATTCGAACCGGACTCTGTCCCAGGCCATCGCCAGCCACCTCGACATGCCCCTGACCAAGGCTCAGGTGAAACGATTCGCCGACAACGAGGTTTTCGCCGTCATCGAGGAGAACGTCCGCGGCGAGGACGTCTTCATCATTCAGTCGACCTCCTATCCGGCCAACGACAACCTGATGGAACTGCTGATCATGACGGACGCCCTGGTGCGGGCGTCGGCGCGGCGGATCACGGCGGTCATGCCCTACTTCGGCTATGCGCGTCAGGATCGGAAGACCGGCGGTCGCACGCCGATCTCGGCCAAGCTGGTCGCCAACCTGATCACCCGCGCCGGCGCCGACCGCGTCCTGACCATGGACCTGCACGCCGGCCAGATTCAGGGCTTCTTCGACATCCCGACCGACAACCTGGTGGCGACGCCGGTTCTGGCCCAGGACATCAAGGACCACTATCCGCGCGGCGACGACCTGATGATCGTCTCGCCCGACGTCGGCGGCGTGGTGCGCGCCCGCTCGCTGGCCAAGCGCCTGGACGCCGACCTGGCCATCGTCGACAAGCGCCGCCCCAAGGCGGGCGAGAGCGAGGTCATGAACATCATCGGCGACGTCGAAGGTCGCCGCTGCATTCTGTTCGACGACATCGTCGATTCGGGCGGCACCCTGGTCAACGCGGCCCAGGCCCTGATCGACCGCGGCGCGACCGAGGTTTCAGCCTACATCAGTCACGGCGTCCTGTCGGGCCCGGCGGTTCAGCGCGTCACCAACGGCCCGCTGAAAGAGCTGGTGATCACCGATTCCATCGAGCAGCCTGACGAAGTTTTGAACTGCTCGAAGATCCGCACGGTTTCCGTGGCTCCGCTGATCGGCGAAGCTATCCGCCGCATCGCCAACGAGGAATCGGTCTCGAAGCTGTTCGATTAACCTTCGAATAACCATTCCCTCAGCGATATAAGACGCATCAGTTTCATGGGCGCGCCCGCCCCGGTTCAGGGGGCGCGCCCCGCGTTCGATTTGAGGGAAGTTCGCCGATGTCCCAGGCCTTCTTGCGCCGCGGCCTGTCCGTCGCCGCCATCGCCGCCGCCGCCGCCCTGGCCAGTTGCTCGACACCCGAACCGGAAGCGCCGCCGCCGCCGCCCCCGCCGCCCCTGCCTGCGGTCAGCCTGAACGAGGGCGTGGCCCAGGCGGCCTCGGTCTATGTCGCCTTTGTGCGTGAGGTCAGCACGATCCAAGGCGGCTTCACCGACGCCGAATCGATTCAGGCCGCCATCCGCAAGGGCGCTGCCTACGAGCCTGGCCAGTTGTCGCGCGGCATGATCGCCTATGGTTCCATTCTGGCGCTCCAGTCGCCGGAGTATGTCGCCGGCGTGCGTCAGTTCGCCTCCACGCCCGCCCTGCGTCAGCAGATGATCGCCAGCATCGTGGCCGATCCGGCCTATGCCGCCACCCTGCCTGGCGCGGATTCCGCCGCCGGCCTGATCACCGCGACCATGGGCAAGGACATCGCAGCCCTGACCGCCATCGCCGAGGCCGTGGAAGGCGACGCCTATACCATTCAGGAACGCCGCGACCCGCGTCGTCGCTGGGCCGTCACGCCCATCGCAGACCGCAACGGCCGCCTTGAGGGCGCGAAATCCCTGTCCGTTTCCCAGCTGCCGTCAGCCGAGGAAAGCGCCCGCCTATTCGCCGCCGCCAACAGCGGCGCAGGCCTGAACCTGACGCCGGCCCAGCGCGGCGCGCCCTTCACGCCCGCCGTGGTCAACTCCCTCGCTATCGCCGCCCTGGCTGCTCTGGGCGCCGCAGGCGATGACGCGCGGACCAATACCGAGGCTCTGTCCACCGAATCGAACAACGAGTTCTGCCTGAATATGTCGAAGCTGATGCTGTTCCAGTGCCTGGCAGCGTCGCGCCCCAGCTATGAGGACATGTTCTGCACCGGCCGGCACATCGTACGCGATCTGGCGACCTGCACGGCCCAGTATACAGGCCCTGTGCCGATTTCCACGGCGCCGACCGTCACCGTCGCCGAGACCCCTCCCGCCCCCGGAAGCGGCATGAGCTGACATCACGGCGGGCTGAAACGACCGGGGCGGTTGCGTCCTCCCCCTGATCCGTGTAATAGCCCGCCCTCTTGAATTCGAGGGTTCATGACCCCGCTGCGCGGGCCCCGGTTGGCGCGGCGTTACTGTTGTTATTGAGGCGAGCCCGATGGCCGAGATCATTCTGAACGTTGACGTCCGTGAAGGCGCAGGCACCGGCAGCGCACGCGCTGTCCGTCGCTCGGGCGCTGTGCCCGGCATCCTGTACGGTGGCGACAAGGCCCCCGTCTCGATCTCGGTGAACGAGAAGGACTTCCGCAAGTCGCTCTACACCGGCAAGCTGCTGGGCCACCTGGTGACCCTGAAGTACGGCGAAGAGACCCAGCCGGTCATCGCCAAGACCGTTCAATTCGACCCGGTGTCGGACCGTCCGCTGCACTTCGACCTGATGCGCGTCGACGCCAAGGCTCCGCTCAAGATCGAGATCGCCGTTCACTTCAAGAACGCTGACGAAGCCCCCTTCTCGCGCGCCGGCGGCATGCTGGAAGTCGTCCGTCACTCGGTCGAGATCCTGGTCGCCGCTGACCAGATCCCGGAAGAGCTGGTCGTCGACCTGACGGGTCGCGAAGTCGGCGAAACCATCCGCATGTCGGACATCGTCCTGCCGAAGGGCGCCTCGGCCACCATCACCGACCGCGACTTCGTGATCGCCACGATCAAGAATTCGGCTGCTGGCCAATCGGACGCCGGTGACACGACGGTTGAAGCCGAAGCCTAAGCTTCTCTTCACCGTTAAGAAGTTCAGCCCCGCCCGGTTCGCTGGCGCGGGGCTTTTCTTTGCCCGCACCATACCCTTTTAGCCGTCATCCTCGGGCTTGACCCGAGGATCGAGCGTAGGGGCGCGCTCATCCTTGCCGAAGTCATGCAGGCGGACCACCCGATCCTCGGGTCAAGCCCGAGGATGACGGCGATGGGGGTGTGATGACGGCGTGAGAACGAGGCCAACCCCACTGGCCTTCCGCCCCGCCATCAGCCATTGAAGCGCCATGATCATCATCGCCGGCTTGGGCAATCCCGGCCCCAAATACGAAAAGAACCGCCACAACATCGGCTTCATGGCCGTGGACGAGATCGCCAGCCGCTGGCGCTTCGGTCCCGAGCGGGCCAAGTTCCAGTCCATCGTCAGCGAAGGCGAGGTCGAGGGGACCAAGGTCCTGCTGATGAAGCCCCAGACCTATATGAACGAGAGCGGCCGCGCGGTTGGAGAGGCGGCGCGCTTCTACAAGATCAAACCCAGCGAGATCATCGTCTTCCATGACGAGATCGACATGGCCCCCGGACGCTTCCGCATGAAGACCGGCGGCGGCGCTGCGGGCCAGAACGGCATCCGCAGCCTGATCAGCCACCTGGGCGCCGACTTCCGCCGGGGCCGCATGGGCATCGGCCATCCGGGCGAGAGCCATCTGGTCATGCCCCACGTCCTGGGCGACTTCCACAAGGCCGAGAAGCCCTGGCTGGACGCCATGCTGCAGGCCTGCGCCGACGCCCTCCCCTTCGCCGTGAAGGGCGACGACGAACGCTACCAGGGCGAGGTCATGCGCCTGGCCCCCGCCCCGAAGTTCAGTCCGAGGCAGGCCACGCGGGGGGAGTAACACAACGCCTCTCCCTCCCCTTCATGGGGAGGGTGGTCGCGCAGCGATCGGGTGGGGAGGGCGTGGCGATCCTGAACGCGGCGGTTGAACAGCTAAAGCGCCCCCACCCGTCTGACGCTTCGCGTCAGCCACCCTCCCCATGAAGAGGAGGGAAAATCACAGTCTCAATCCGTCGTCGTCCACGCCGCCTTTAGCGTCGCCGCGCCATTGGCCGGCACGCTCAACGTCCAGACCGGGTAGCCGGTGTCGTCGATGCGGCTGCGCAGCGACTGGCTGCGGATGCGGAACCCGCGCGACATGGCAGCGTCAGCCACCAGTTCAACCGTCACAGGTTCTGAGCGGGCGTTGGTGACGGTGGTCTCGATCTCGGACCGGTCCGTCGTCACCGCCCCGCGCGTGGAGCTGCTCGACTTCACCAGCCGTGTCTGCACCTGCACGTCCGGCGACTCGCCAAAGGACAGACGCACCGGCAGGCCCACGCCCTTGTCCTCAAAGCGGTCCTGACCGGCCAGCAGGACGCCGCCCGCGCCGTCCGGTTGCATTACCGCCACCGATCCGCCCGGCAGGGCCACGCCCAGCCCGGCGCTCTCCTCGTTCTTCAGCTTCAGCACGATGGCCGTCGGACGCGCTTCGGCGTCATCATAGCCCTGCACGTCGGCCCGATAGACCCGCTCATAGGCCACGCCCTCCCGCTCCAGAAAGCGCACCTGCTTGGTCTGGCGCGCAGCCACCGTGGTCGGTTCCGGCAGGGTGTAGATCTTGTAGTCGCCCAGTTCGCCCTGACGGACGACGCGGGTGCCGGTGACGACGACCTCTTGCAAGGCAGCCGCAGGGGGTGGAGGCGGGCCGGGCACAATGACAGGAGGTCCATTGTACTCGACGCGATCCTGCTTGTAGGTCGGTTCAAGTCCGCTGCCCAAGGTCGTCGTTCCCTGCGGCCAGCACCCCGTCTGCGGATAACGCACCATCGGCTCGACCGGCACGGTCCCCTCGTCCTTCCGCAGCGTCCCGGCCACCACCTGCACCGGCGCGTCGGGGAATCCCGTCCCGCTGAAGTTGGCCAGCGTCACCCACCCCGTCAGGTCCAGCGTCCCGTCCGACGGGTCCAAACGCGCCACATAGTCCGCCGACCACTGCAGCCCCGTCGCCAGATAGGCCAGGGTGACGGTGTGGCGCCCCGCCTTCTCGGCCCGCGTCCGCACCGACAGCACCGGCTGGTCGCCCAGCCCCTCGGGCACGCGGTCGAAGATGACGCGTTCGGTCTGGCCCGAGCAGTCCAGGGCCTCGAACCGGCCGTCGATCTCCAACACCGTGCCTTGCGCCCCGGCGCGGATCACAGCGGTCTTCTCGACCTGTTCGCCGGTCGCGGGGTTGGTGCGGACGACGCGGACGACCTCGCCCACCGACTTCTCCATCAGGCTGGCGGGCGACAACAGGTCAAAGTCGGCGTTGCGCTCGACCACATGGGCGGGCAGGCCCTCCAGCACCGCGCTCTGCGGCACGACGCCGGTGGCCAGACCCCGAAAGCGGATGATCCCCTCGCCCGCCGGTAGGTCCACCGTGCGCGTCTCGACGATCAGGGCCAAGCCTTCGCGGTCCAGCCGGCTCCACGGCTGGCGCGACTGCTCCATCAGTTGAACCGTATCGACCGGCTGGTCGCGATAGATGACCACGGTCGCCGTGTCCGGGCGCACGGAGACGCTCTCGCTCTGCGCCCAGGCGGTGGGCGCAAGGACGGTCAGGGCAGTCGAGATCGCCAGCAGGCGGCGCATGGGGTCAGCCGCCCGTGGTGATGGTCGCGGTCAGCTTGGTCTCGCCGTTGGCGGGCACGGGCACGCGCCAGACGACGGTGCGGGCGTCACGCATCTCGCCCTCGATGCTCTGCTCCGACAGTTCGGTGTCGCGACCCAGACCGCGCTGGCGCACCTCGACCGTCACCGGCTCGGGCCGGGCGTTGCGGACGGTGTATTCCATCGCATAGCGGGTGCGGAAATAGTCCACCAGGCGCTTGGACGTGCGCTCGGAAGAGACCAGGCGCGGCTGCACCGTCACGTCAAAGGCGTCGCCGGTCGTGACCACGATCTCAGACCCAGCGGGCGAGTGATCGACCTGATCCTCGCCGATGAAGCGCGGCTCGCCAGCCTCGTCCTTCACATAGACGCGCATGACCCCCGCCGGCAGGGCGCGGGCGGCATTGCCCGAACCGTTCGAGAAGATGACGCCGACCTCGGCTGCGACGGGCTCCTCGGCCGTGTAGAAGCCGTCGATGACGTTCAGATAGCGCTTGGTCGCCGGCACGCCCGCGGCGTCGATCAGGCCGACCTGCTTGGTCTGGTTGTTGGCGACCGTGACCGCTTCCGGCAGCGGATAGACATAGACGTCGGCCAGGGCGCCCTGCCCACCCGTCTGCGTGCCGTTGCCGCGCACCGAACGGGGCGGCTGGCCATAGCGGGGATTGTAGCCGTTGTTGTCGTTGATCAGGTTGACGTCGCCCGCCACCACCCGCGTCTGGGCGTTGGAGAAGGTCGCGCCCGAGTTGTTGGTGATGGTGACCCAGCCCGTCAGGTCCAGCTTGCCAGCCTTCTCGTCGAAACGGGCGACATAGTCGGCCTTCCATTGCAGGCCGGTGGTCAGGTAGCTGAGCGTCGTCTCGCGCCGCCCCGCGCCTTCCGCGTCCAGGGTGACGCTCAGCGTCGGGCGCGGGCGCAAGTTGGCCGGCACCCGGTCGAAGATGACCCGCGTCGGCACGCCGTCGTCGCGCAGGACCTCGATGCGATTGCCGATCTGCAGAACCACGCCCTGATTCGCCGCCAGTACACGCGCCCGCTCTGTCGTTTGCGCGCCCGAGCCGGGGTTGGTGCGGACGATGCCGATGTCGCCGCCGACGGCGCTTTCCATCAGCTTGCCGGGCGTCAGCAGGTCATAGTCGAAGTTCTGCTCGACCACCGACAGGCCGCGCCCCGACATGCCGACCGTCTCGGGCCGGATGCTGGCCGACACGCCCGGAAACTCCTGACGCGAGCGCCCGGCGGGCACGTTCAGGTTCCGCACGTCCTCCACCAGGGCGATGTTCTGATTATAGACGGTCAGGGAGACGCGATCGGGACCGCCCGGCCCCTCCTCCACCTGCTGCGCCATTGCGGGTGCGGCCAGCAGCATGGCGACGGCGAAGGGTCCGAGTGCGCGGATCATGAAGTCTTCCCTGAGCGTTTCGACCGCCACGCTGACACGGCGAAACAGCTGTTGTCGAGGGTGCGCGGCGTCCGGTCGCTATAGCTTCACATTGCGGGAAGGTTTAAGCCCCGCCCCGTGACCCGGTCCCAGAGTGAAAACTGGTCGATTGCGCGCTCGCTGGCCTTCCTGGCCGCGACGTTCGCCATCGTGATCGGAACCCTGCTGCCCTTCGCGGCGCTGGCGGCCTCGGTTCCAGGCCAGCCCATCGTCATCTGCTCGGCCGAGGGGCCGCAGACGATCCAGTCCGGCGGCGTGGACGGCCCCGTCAGCAAGCACGTCGGGGCCAAGTGCGCCGCCTGCGTCATGCCGCTTCTGGCCGCCCTGCCCGAACCGCCCGCGCCCGCCCCTGCGCCCGTCGTCCGCATGGTCGCGCCGGTCGCCTATACGCCCTTCCGCGTCAGCCCCCCGCCGCC
>NZ_PCPB01000024.1 GCF_002979535.1 Brevundimonas sp. MYb52
GCCTGGATCGCCATCGTCCTGGGCGTCGATCACCTGCTCGACATGGGCCGCTCGGCCACCAACGTGGTCGGCAACTCCGTCGCCGCCGCCGTGGTCGCCAAGTGGGAAGGCGAACTGGACGACATCCCTGAGGGGGATGGGGACGCGCCCCAGACGGCCGCCGCCTGACTTCCAACCAGGCGCTGAAACTGAAACGGCCGCCCCAGCGATGGGGCGGCCTTTTTGCTATGCGGCGATGAGGTCGGAAGCTCGGCGGCTACTGGCCGCGGCCGCCGTCGATAAAGGCCTTGATCGACGGCGCATTGGGCCCGCTCGCACGATCGCCATTGCAGACCATGGGCTCGATATAGGCGCTCAGGCTGGTGGGGCGAATATCGTCCCAGGCGGCGTCGGCTTCAGGATAGCGTTCCAACTCAACGCCATCCGGCCCGTATTCGACCTCGACGATGATGCGCGCCTGCTTGGCGTTGCAGCGGATTTCATATTCGTCGATCTTGTGACTGTAGTCGCCGGCCGGCGATTGCAGGGATATGCGGGCCACGCGCACGCTGGTCGTGTCGCCCACGGTGGCGATGGCGCCGACATCGGCCAGATAGACCAGCCGGGCGTTTCGCGAAAAGGCGTTCCATTCTTCGGCGGCCGCCGCGCCGGCCGCGACGGCGGCGGCGGCGAGAATGGCGGTCAATAGGATTGGTTTCATCGTGTCCTCCCCAGGATGAACGGATTTCACACCCGAAACCGTGAAATTTCAACTGGGGCTGTGTGCCGACTCTTCGCCGCGATCCGGGACTAGGTTCATCCCATGACGCGCATTCTTCTGAGCCTTCTGATCCTGATCTGGAGCCCAACGCTCGCTCTGGGCGCCAGTCCGCCGCCCTTTCAGTCCGACCGCATCGTCGTCGAGACGCGGGGACAGGGGCCGGACGTCATCCTGATCCCCGGCCTGGCCTCGACCTCGGCGGTGTGGGCGCGGACGGCCAGCGCGCTGGAGGGACGCTATCGGGTGCACTTGGTCACCGTGCGCGGCTTCGGCGAGGTGGCGGCGGGCGGCAATGGCGAAGGTCTGGTCGGCGGTCCGGCGGCGGCGGAGATCCGGCGATATATCACTGAGCGCGGTTTGCAGCATCCGGCCCTGATCGGCCATTCGATGGGCGGTCAGATCGCCCTGCGGGTCGCCGCTGACGCCGGGCCGCGCGTGGGGCGGGTCATGGTGGTGGACGCCTCGCCCTTCTTCCCTTCCCTGATCAGCGCGGGCGCCACGACGGGGGATGTCGAGCCTCTGGCGCGGCTGGCCTATCAGGGGCTGCTGCTGTTCGGCGACGAGGCGTTGAAGACCCAGGCCGGCGCCATGGGGGCCGACATGGGCGGGGCCGCCGATAGCCTGTTCGGGACCCTGGGCTGGCAGGGCGGCGACCGGCGCACCTTGGCCCAGGGGCTATACGAGGTGATGACGGTGGATCTGCGCGCGCGCCTGCCCGCCATCACCGCCCCGGTCACCGTCGTCTATGGCTGGAGCGCGGACGACCGCAGCCCGCGTAGCCACATCGACGGCCTGTTCCGCGCTGGCTATCGCTCCCTGCCGCGCCCGGCCGCCTTCGAGCGCATCGAAGGGGCCGAGCACATGGTCATGATCGACCAGCCGCGCCGTTTCCAGGCGGCGGTCGAACGCTTCCTGCGCTGACGTTTCAGCGCGGCTGAAGCCGGCGGATCGAGGCCAGCAGGGCCGCGTCGTCGCTCATGTCGCCCGCGATGACATACTGGGGACGCTGCGGCTCGTTGTTGCCGCGCGCGCGACCGCGATAGACCTTCATCGGCACGGCGATCTGGGCCAGGCCGCTGGGCAGGACGGGTTCACGGATTTCCATATAGACGGTGTCAGCCGAGGTCTCGCGCCCGACCTGGAGGGCCCCTGCAGTCTTCCACAGATCGACGGCGTCCAGACAGGCTGAGCCGCAGCTGGAATCGGTCAGGACATAGACCCGGCCGGCCATCAGTTGCGGGGCAGGCGGCGGCGGGGCGGCGTCGGACGGCGCCTCGTCATTGGTGCTGCGCCAATAGACCTGACCGGCGGCCTTCGCCGCCTTCATGCCTTTGATGGCGTCTTCAGCCCAGGCGATCAGCTCCGGCTGACCGTTCGTGGCATGCAGCTTGTCCAGGAAGGCCGAGATTTCGGCGATATTGCCCTCCGAGGCGCGCCATTCGACGGCCTCGATCGCCGGTTCGGGATGGGCGGTCATCCAGGCGTCGCCCCACAGGACCTGGGCCATCAGCTGGCTCCAGTGGGACGAACCGCCGCCGTTGCCGCGCAGGTCCAGCACGACGTAGGGGGCCAGGCGCAGGGCCTCCTGTTTGGTCTTCATGTCGGCGATCAAGGCGGTCAGTTCGGCGTAGTTCTCGCTGGAGGGGTCGCCATTGAACGTCGGAGTCGAGATCCAGAAGCCGCCGTCATCGAAATGCTTCAGGGCGAAGTCGGGACGGACGCTCTGCATCAGCTGGCTGCGGCGGGCGCTCAGATCATCGGGCGTCGCGCGCCAGTCGAGGGCATAGGTCCTGGTCGCGCCGTCGGCCTCGAAGCGGCAGGATTTCATCTCGGTCTGCCACGGGTTTTCCGCATTCAGGAACATCCAGTCGCCGAAGCGGGTCTTGATGGCTTCCAGGAACCAGCGCCCCCGGAACTGGCCGATGCGCCGCTCGGACAGGGTTGCCGCGTCCACGCCGTCGCAGTCGATCAGCCGGGCGCTCAGAGGCGGGGCGGCGGCGTCGGCCTCGTCGCGGTTGGCCACCACCTGATCGGCGCCGCGATAGACGGTCAGGAAGCCGGGCCAGCGGGTCGAAAAACCGAAGTCTCTCTGGGTCATGCTGATCTGGACGTGGCCGTCCTCGAAGCTGGCGACATAGGCGCGCAACGTCCACCACCAGCCGCCCGCATCCTTGGTCGTCTTGGCCCGTTCCAGCGCCGTAGCCAGCCCCTGATCCAGGCGGGCGCGGAACTCGGGATTGAGCGGATCATGCGTGCCGGGGTGGCTGTCGACCATGATGTCATGCAGGGCGGTCGCGTCCTGAACCAGGGTCGCGGACCAGTCACGCGGTTGAAGCATGGGCTTGGGCGTCTCGGCCGCCGGCGCATCCTGAGCCAGAGCCTGGGGTGCGCCCATCATCGCCAGACAGGCGACGCCCGCCGTCAGAAACCGTTTCATGTCCAATCTCCCCCTCCAGGAACAGGGGCAAGAAATGGCAGGGCCGCGAGGGCGCTTCCAGTTACGCTTTGGTCATGGAGCGCGGGTCAGTCCGCCGCGCGCAGGGCCTCGAGCACGCCCTTGCCGTAGCGTTCCAGCTTGCCGGCGCCGACGCCGGATATGCGGCCCAGGGCGTCGAGGTTGCGGGGTTCATTGAGGGCGATCTCGACCAGGGTCTTGTCCTGGAAGATGACATAGGGCGGGACGTGCTGCTCGGCGGCGCGGTCGCGGCGCCAGGCGCGCAGGACCTCGAAGCGGGCGCGCACGTCCGCGTCCAGCGCCTCGGCGGCCAGGTTGCGACCAGCGTTGCGGCGCGGGCGCTCGGCCTCGACCACGCGGACCGGCGCCTTGCGCACCTGAATGGGGCGCTCGCCGCGATAGACGGCGCGGACGGCCTCGGGATCGCCCAGCTGGATGATGGGCTTGCCCTCGTTCGGGTCCTCGACCAGCAGGCCCTCGAACAGCAGGTGGTCGATGACGTCGCGCCAGGCGGTCAGCGACAGGTCGGCGCCGATGCCCCAGGTGGACAGGTTCGACTCCCACGGCTGAACGTCTTTCGTCTTGCCCAGCAGGTGATCGACGACGCGGGTCCGGCCGAAGCGTTCGCCGAGGCGCTGCACCGCCGCCAGGGCCTTTTGCGCCGGGACGACGGCGTCGAAGGTCGCCGGCGGGTCGCCGCAGATGTCGCAGACGCCGCAGGGTTGGGCGTCCTGCTCGCCGAAGTAGCGGCGCACGGCCTGGGGACGACAGGTCGCGCCGTCCAGCATGGCGAACAGCTGGCGGACCTTGCGCGTCTGGACCTGCTTGACCTCCTCGGCCATCGGGCGGCCTTCGAGGCGGCGCAGCGACCAGGCGATGTCGGACGGGCCGTAGAGGGTGATGCCCTCGGCCGGTTCACCGTCGCGTCCGGCACGGCCGATCTCCTGCCAGTAGGCTTCCAGCGAGCCGGGCGGATCGGCGTGGATGACGAAGCGGACGTCGGGCTTGTCCACCCCCATGCCGAAGGCGATGGTGGCGACCATGACGGCGCCGTCCTCGGCCAGGAAGCGTTCCAGCCGCCGATCGCGGTCCTTGGCGTCGAAGCCGGCGTGATAGGCGATGGCGTTGGTGCCGGCGTCGCGCAGGGTCTGGGCCACGCGCTCGCAGCCGTCGCGGCTGCCGCAATAGACCACGCCCGACTTGCCGCGCCGCTCGCGCACCAGCTCGACCACGGCGGCGTCGGTACGGGCGCGCGAGCCGTTGATCTTGCGCTCGGCCGAGAGCTGCAGGTTGGGGCGGGCGAAGCTGTCGACGAAGACGCGGGCTTCGCCGAGGCGCAGCGAGGCCAGGATGTCGTCGCGGGTCCGGGCGTCGGCGGTCGCCGTCACCGCGATGCGCGGCGTGCCGGGGAAGATCTCGGCCAGACGGCCTAGCGAGCGATAGTCGGGGCGAAAGTCGTGGCCCCACTGGGAGACGCAGTGGGCCTCGTCGATGGCGATCAGGCTGAGGTCGATCTCGGACAGGCGTTCCAGCATGGAGCCGGCGGCCAGACCTTCGGGCGAGACATAGAGCAGGTCCAGCTCGCCCGAGCGCGCGGCGCGCCAGATGGCCGAGCGCTCCTCCATCGGCACGCCGGAATCGAGGCGGGCGGCGGCCACGCCCTGCTGCTTCAGGGCCTCGACCTGATCGGTCATCAGGGCGATCAGCGGCGACACCACCAGGCCGACGCCGGGGCGCAGGATGGCCGGGATCTGATAGCAGACGCTCTTGCCGCCGCCGGTCGGCAGGACGGCCATGACGTCGCGCCCGGCCAGAACCTCGGCCACGACATGGGATTGCAGACCGCGGAAATCGGCGTGGCCCCAGACCCGGCCCAGAACCTCGCGCGCGGCGCTCAGGTCGAGCGAAGCGGGCGGGGCGGAACGGCGGGGGTCAGCGAGCATCGGCGGGTTGTGCCTGATCCGTTCCGGGGTGTCACCCGCTTCTCCTCCCTGTTGCGCAGCAATGGGGAGGTGGCGCGGACGCGCAGCGGCCGTGACGGAGGGGGCGTATCGACGTCTGACCGCTGTGCCGCCCCCTCCACCACTTCGTGGTCCCCCTCCCCATTCGCTTCGCGAACAGGGAGGAAAGAGCTATAGCGCCGCCCATGACCACGATCCTTTATGGCCGCCCGCCGGCGGTGTTCGACGTTCCGACCGTTGCGGTGCAGACCTCGCCCCTGATCCCCGGCGCGACTGCGCTGGAAGACCTCGCCCCCGGTTCGGTGGACGAGGCGATGATCTACGCCCCGCCCGGCGTGGTGGAGCGGCGCTATACCCTGGCCATGGCGCTACGGGCGCTGAAGGTCGGCGGACGCCTCGACGTCATGGCGCACAAGAGCAAGGGCGGCTCGCGTCTGGGCAAGGAGCTGAAGGATTTCGGCCTCGAGGTCGGCGAGACGGCCAAGGCCCACCATCGCCGCTGCGTCGTCACGCGGCCTGAAGTCATCGACGGTCTGGATGCGGCCATCGCGGCGGGCGCCATGCAACAGGTCGCGGGGCTGGAGGCCTGGTCGCAGCCGGGCGTCTTCGCCTGGGACCGGGTCGATCCGGGCACGGCCCTGCTGGCCGGGGTCATGCCGCCGATGAAGGGCGCAGGCGCTGACCTGGGCTGCGGTTTCGGGGCTCTGTCGCTGGTGGCGCTGCGCTCGCCGGCGGTGGCGAGCTTGCGTCTGGTCGACATCGACCGGCGCGCCATCGCGGCGGCGAAGAAGAATGTCGAGGACCCGCGCGTCAGCTTTGAATGGGCCGATGTGCGCACCCTGCCGACGGCGGGCGAGCTGAACTTCATCGTCAGCAACCCGCCCTTCCATGACGGCGGGACCGAGGATCGCCGTCTGGGCCAGAACTTCATCCGTCAGGCGGCGGCCCTGCTGAAGACCGGCGGCGTGCTGTGGCTGGTGGCCAATCGGCACCTGCCCTACGAGGCCGAACTGAACGCGGCCTTCAAGCGGGTGAAGCCGGTGCTGGACAAGGGCGGCTACAAGATTTTTGAGGCGGTGAAGTAGTGGCCGCCAAGACGCCAACCAGCCGTGTGGACAAGCTTCTGGGTTCCATGGGCTACGGCTCGCGGGCCGAGATGGCGCGCATGGGCAAGGCGGGCGGCATCGTGCTGGACGGCGTCGACCTGACGGACGTGTCCAAGCGCATCCCGGTGACGCCCGACCTGCCGACACGGATGGAGATCGACGGCGAGCCGCTGGACCCGGTGGCCGGTCTGGTCATGCTGCTGAACAAGCCGTTGGGCATGACCTGTTCGCGCAAGGAAGACGGGGCGCTGGTCTATGACGTCCTGCCGGACCGGTGGAAGCGGCGCGACCCGGCTATCTCGACCATCGGGCGGCTGGACAAGCAGACCTCGGGCCTGCTGCTGCTGACCGACGACGGGGACCTGCTGCACCGGGTGATTTCGCCCAAGCGCCATGTGGCCAAGGTCTATCGCGCCACCCTGGCGCGGCCCCTGACTGGGACCGAAGGGGCGCTGTTCGCCTCGGGCGATCTGGTGCTGGAGGGCGAGGAAAAGCCGCTGGCGCCCGCCATCCTTGAGGTGGTGTCGCCGACCGAGGCCCTGCTGACGGTCACCGAGGGGCGCTATCATCAGGTGCGACGGATGTTCGCCGCGGCGGGCAACCACGTCGAGGCCCTGCATCGCGAGCGGCTGGGCGGACTGGTCCTGCCGGATGATCTGGGGCCGGGCGAGTGGAAGCTGCTGAGCCCGGAAGAGATCGAGCTGATCTTCGCCTGAACAGACTCTCCCTCGCCGTCATCCCGGACAAGGCTCGCTGGCGAGCCGACGATCCGGGACCCAGGCGGTGGATCTATTCGCTGAGGTCGAACCTGTATCTGGCGTCTGGGTTCCGGATAGCCCTGTCGGGCTTCCGGGATGACGGCATTGAGGGCGGGCTTCCGTGCTTGACCTCTTCGTCTCCCTCGCGCACCTCCCTCCCATGACCCTGGCCAAGATCTGCGGACTGACGACGCCCGAGACGCTGGAGGCGGCGCTGCATGGCGGCGCGGGCTTTGTCGGGGCGGTGGTGTTCGAGAAGAGCCCGCGCCACATTCCGCCGCTGCACGCCGCGACCCTGTTCGACCGGGCGCGGAAACGGGCCAAGATCGTGGCGGTTCTGGTCGATCCCGACGACGCCCTGCTGACTGAGGTGGGGCTGATCCTGCGGCCCGACCTGATCCAGTTGCATGGTCATGAGACGCCGCAGCGCGCCGCCGAGGTGCGGCGGCTGACCGGGGCGGGGATCATCAAGGCCCTGCCCATCCGCAGCGAAGCCGACTTCGCCAGCGTGGCCGATTGGGCGGGCGTGGCCGATCATCTGCTGTTCGACGCCAAGCCGCCTGAGGGCTCGGTCCTGCCCGGCGGGGTGGGGGCCATGTTCGACTGGTCGCTGATGCAGAACCGGGCGCTTCCGGCAAACTGGTTCCTCGCAGGCGGGCTGGATCCGCAAAATGTCACCGAGGCGGTGCGGATTTCGGGGGTGCCTTTGGTCGATGTCTCCTCTGGCGTCGAAAGCGAACCCGGTGTTAAGGACCCTGACCGCATCCGCGCCTTCCTCGAGGCCGTATCCCGGTCCTGATTTCGTCGCCTTCCCGCGAAAGACTGCCGCTAGTGAACGCACACCTGTCGAATACCCCCGAGTCCTACGCCTGGCCTGACGCCGAGGGCCGCTTCGGTCCCTATGGCGGCCGTTTCGTGCCCGAAACCCTGATGCCGCTGATTCACGAGCTGAACGCGGCCTACGAGGCGGCCAAGGCCGACCCGAGTTTCCAGGCCGAGCTGGACGGCTTCCTGACCCACTATGTCGGTCGCGAGAGCCCGCTCTATTTCGCCGAGCGCCTGACCGACCATTTCGGCGGGGCCAAGATCTGGCTGAAGCGCGAGGACCTGAACCACACGGGCGCGCACAAGATCAACAACTGCATGGGCCAGATCCTGCTGGCCCGTCGCATGGGCAAGACGCGGATCATCGCCGAGACCGGCGCCGGCCAGCACGGCGTGGCCTCGGCCACCGTCTGCGCCCGTTTCGGCCTGCCCTGCACCGTCTATATGGGCGCGGTGGACGTCGAGCGTCAGCGGCCCAACGTCTTCCGCATGAAGCTTCTGGGAGCCGAGGTCGCGGCGGTGACGGCGGGGGCGGCGACGCTGAAGGACGCCATGAACGAGGCGATGCGTGACTGGGTCACCAACGTCGAGGACACCTATTACATCATCGGCACGGCGGCGGGCCCGGCCCCCTATCCGGCCATGGTGCGCGACTTCCAGTCGGTGATCGGCAAGGAGATCAAGCGTCAGTCCCTGGCCCAGATCGGGCGTCTTCCCGACGCCGTGGTCGCCTGCATCGGCGGCGGCTCCAACGCCATCGGCGCCATGCACCCCTTCATCGAGGACGAGGGCGTGCGCCTGATCGGCGTCGAGGCGGCGGGCCATGGTCTGGACACCCCCGAACACGCCGCCAGCCTCAAGGGCGGCCGCCCCGGCGTGCTGCACGGCAACCGCACCTATCTGCTGCAGGACGCCGACGGCCAGATTCTGGAAGGGCACTCCATCTCGGCGGGTCTAGACTATCCGGGCATCGGGCCTGAGCACGCCTGGCTCAACGACCTGGGGCGCGGCGAATACCTGTCGGCCACCGACGACGAGGCGCTGGAGGCCTTCCAGATGCTGTCGAAACTGGAAGGCATCATCCCGGCCCTGGAGCCCTCGCACGCGCTGGCCCGCATCGGCGAAGTGGCGAACGAGGTGGGCAAGGGCGGTGACGTCGTCCTGGTCCTGTCGGGCCGGGGCGACAAGGACATTTTCACGGTGGCCAAACACCTGGGCGTGGAGCTTTGAACATGAAGACCCTTCTGATCGCGGCCCTGGTCGCCGCCGTGTCGCCGACCCTGACGATGGCCAAGACTCAGGCGGCGCCCGCCGCGCCGGCGCCGGTTCAGGCGGCAGGCCCCGGCCCGCAAGGCGTGCCCGCCGCCGACACCCCGCTTCTGGGGAGCGCCAAGGCCGCGCCCGACTGCGGCAACCTGCATGGACTCAACGGCCGCGCCTTCTGCGTGACAGCGCCCCTGGCCAGCGTCGGCGCCCTGGCCGAAACCTATATCGCTCACTTCGAGAGCCAGGGCTGGCTGGCGGCCGGCGGCGACGACAACCGCGTCGTTCTGATCAAGCGCAAGGACGGCGGCGTCTGCGACGGGATGCAGATGGTGGCCTTCTACGATACCGCGGGTCCCGCCGCGCCGGAATCTCCCGGTTATCTCGGCTTCGCCACCATTCCCGGCAATGTCTGCGCCGGCCAGCCCACGGCGGGAGCGACGCCCCAGTGACGACTGCACGCATCGATGCCCGCTTCGCCGCACTGAAGGCTGAAGGCCGGGCCGGCTTTATTCCCTATGTCATGACCGGCGATCCCAGCCGGGACGAGGCGCTGGAGATCCTGCGCGGTCTGCCCGCCGCCGGCGCCGACCTGATCGAACTGGGTCTGGCCTTCTCCGACCCCATGGCCGAGGGGCCGCCGATCCAGCGCGCGGCCCTGCGCGGGCTGGCGGCGGGGATGACCCTGCGCGGCACGCTCGATCTGGTGGCGGATTTCCGTAAAGGCGACGACGCCACCCCGGTCATCCTGATGGGCTATCTGAACCCGGTCGAGAACTATGGCTACGAGGCCTTCGCGCGCGACGCGGCGGCGGCGGGCGTGGACGGCCTGATCGTGGTCGACTGCCCGCCGGAAGAGGCCGGGCCTCTGGCTGCGGCTCTGGACGCGCAAAGCGTGTCGCTGATCCGTCTGGCCACGCCGACCTCGGACGATGACCGGCTGAAGGTCATCGCGCGTGGCACCTCGGGCTTTGTCTATTACGTCTCGGTCGCGGGCGTGACGGGCGTGAAGGAGGCGCAGGCCGCGTCCGTCGCCCCTGCCGTCGAGCGCGTGCGCAAGGCGGCCAACCTGCCGGTCGCTGTCGGCTTCGGCGTCAAGACGCCGGAACGCGCCGCCGAGATCGCTCGCGTGGCCGATGCGGTGGTGGCCGGCTCGGTCTTCGTCGATGAAGTGGCGGCGGCTCTGGCGGCGAACGAACCGGCCGTCCCCCGCGTTCTGGCCAAGGTGAAGGCCCTGGCCGATGCGGTGAAAACCGCCAGAACTAGTGCTTCCGTCGCGGAAACCGTCTAAAGGCGCGCTCATGGTCGACAAGAACACCGAGAACAAGCCGCGCGGCGGCTGGCTGTCCCGCTTCGCTCCGGGCGTGCGCAAGATCGTCAGCCGGCGCGACACGCCCGACAACCTGTGGGTCAAGGACCCGGACAGCGGCGAGATGCTGTTCCGCACGGACCTGGAGGCGGCCCTGTGGGTCACGCCGTCGGGCCGTCACATGCGGATCAATGCCCCGACGCGCCTGAAGGCCACCTTCGACGACGGTCAGTTCGAGAGCATCGACACGCCCGACGTGCCGGAAGACCCGCTGAAGTTCTCGGACGGCAAGCCCTACAAGGACCGCCTGAACGCGGCGCGCAAGGCGGCCGGCCGCAAGGACACGATGGCTATTGGGTATGGCAAGATCGACGGCGTGGCCGCGGTCGTCATCGTGCAGGACTTTACCTTCATGGGCGGGTCGCTGGGCATGGCGGCGGGCGAGGCTTTCGTGGCCGCCGCGCGTGAAGCCGTGAAGCGCGGCGTGCCCTTCGTCTGCTTCACCGCCGCCGGCGGCGCGCGGATGCAGGAAGGCGCCCTCAGCCTGATGCAGATGGCCCGCACCACCCTGGCCGTGCAGGAAGTGAAGGCGGCGCAACTGCCCTATATCGTCGTCCTGACCGATCCGACCACGGGGGGCGTCACCGCCTCCTACGCCATGCTGGGCGACGTGCATCTGGCCGAGCCGAACGCCCTGATCGGCTTCGCCGGTCCGCGCGTGATCGAGACCACCATCCGCGAGAAACTGCCGCCGGGCTTCCAGCGCGCCGAGTATCTGCAGAGCAAGGGCATGGTCGACAAGGTCGTGGCGCGCGGCGACCTGCCGGCGACCCTGGGCCAGATCATGTCCATGCTGATGGGCGGCAAGCGCAAGGCGGCCTAAGGCCCCCGATGGACCCGATCTCGCAGCGCCTTCTGGCCCGCCATCCGCAGCGCATCGACCTGTCGCTGGAGCGGATGCGGGCCCTGTGCGCGGCGCTGGGTAATCCGCAGGATCGGCTGCCGCCGGTGGTCCATGTCGCCGGCACCAACGGCAAGGGCTCGACCGTCGCCCTGATCCAGGCCATCGCCGAGGCGGCGGGCCTGCGGGTCCATGCCTATACCTCGCCGCATCTGGTGCGTTTCAACGAGCGCATTCGTCTGGCCGGGACCCTGATCAGCGACGGCTATCTCAACGATGTGCTGGATCGCATCGAGGCGGTGTCGGGCGAGGCTACGGTGTTCGAGAGCACGACCGCCGCGGCCTTCCTGGCCATGAGCGAGACCCCCGCCGACCTGGCCATCATCGAGGTGGGGCTGGGCGGGTCGCTGGACGCCACCAATGTCATCGACCGGCCGCTGCTGAGCGTCATCACCCCCGTCGATCTGGATCACGCCGAGTTCCTGGGCGACCGGATCGAGGGCGTCGCCGCCGAGAAGGCGGGCATCCTGAAGGCCGGGGCGCGCGGCGTCATCGCCCGTCAGTCCGAGGCCGTCATGGCCGTGATCGAGCGCCGCGCGGCGCAGGTCCGTTCGCCCCTGACCGTCATGGGCGTGGACTTCGACGCCTGGGCCGAGCGCGGCGGGCTGGCCTATCAGGATCAAGAACGCTTCCTCGACCTGCCGGCCCCGGCGCTCAACGGCCCGCACCAGTTCGACAATGCCGGCGTGGCCGTGGCCGCGGCGCTGGAGCTGGACCTGCCCGAGGTCGCCATCGCCGAGGGGCTGAAGTCCGTGCGTTGGCCCGCGCGGATGCAGCGGCTGACGGCAGGTCCCTATGCCGAGAAGGCGCAAGCCGCCGACGCCGAACTTTGGTTGGACGGCGGGCATAATCCCCATGCCGGACGCGCCATGGCCCGGACCCTGACCGAGCGTCAGGCGCGGGCGCCGCGCCCTCTGGCCCTGATCGTCGCCATGCTGGCCAACAAGGACGCGGGCGGCTTCTTCGAGGCCCTCAAGGGCATCGAGGCCCAGGTCTTCACCGTCGGCTTCGACGGTTCCGCCGCCGACCCTGCGGCGCTCGCCGCCGTGGCTCAGGGCCGCGGCTTCGGGGCCATGGCGACGGGTTCGGTGGACGAGGCGCTTGATCGCGCCCTGGCCCTGGGCGCCGGCCGCATCGTCATCTGCGGCTCGCTCTATCTGGCCGGCGAAGTCCTGGGCGCCAGTCCCGAGACCTGGCCTACCTGACCTTTCTCCCTCGAGGGGGAGGGCTTTGTTCTGCGCATGAAAAAGGCGGCGGGTCTTTCGACGCCGCCGCCCGATCTCATCGTCTAAGACGTCTTAGTCCGCCTTGACGCCAGCTTCGGCCAGCCATTCGACGATCTTGCCCTTGGGCATGGCGCCGACCTTCATCGAGGCCAGTTGGCCGTCCTTGAACAGCATCAGGGTCGGGATGCCCTTCACGCCCATCTTGGACGGGGTCATGGGGCTGTCGTCGATGTTGACCTTGGCGATCGTCACCTGGCCGGCCAACTCGTCCGAGATCTGTTCCAGCGCCGGGCCGATCTGCTTGCAGGGGCCGCACCACTCGGCCCAGAAGTCCACCAGGACGGGGGTCGAGGATTTCAGGACGTCGGCGTCGAAGCTTTCGTCGGTGACTTTGACAGTCGCCATGAATGGCTCTCCTTTAGGGCGCTATCGCTCGGCCTGCGAGGCCTCGCTGCTTGAGCGCGTTAGTGGCGCGCCGAATGGAAGTCTCGGCGTTCCCGGCAGATGTGGGTGCGATTTGCGCACAAATCAACGCGCATTTGAAAGCGCCGCGTCCATCAGGCTCTGCGGCACGGCCATCAGCCTGGGTCCGTCGGTCCAGACCAGGGCCGCCTCGACCGCGCGGTCGGGATAGAGGAGACGCAGCACCGCCGTATAGACCGCCATCTGCAGCACATAGGCCGGGTCGGCGTCTTCGACGTGATCGGGGGCCGGGCGGTTGGACTTGAAGTCCACCACCAGCACCCGCTCGGGCGTGACCACCAGCCGGTCGATGCGGCCCGAGATCGAGACGCCGGGCGGCAGCTCGGGCGAGGCGCCGGTCAGGGCCACCTCGGCGCGGGAGCCTTCGCCGAAGACGGGATTGAAGCGCGCGTCGTTCAGGACGGCGAAAGCAGCCCCGATCATCTCTGCGCGTTGCTCGTCCGACAGGTCGCGTTCGCGCGCCAGCATCCGCACGGCGGCGTCGGGCCGGTCGGGGCCGGCGATATCGGGCAGGCGTTCCAGCAAGCGGTGGATCAGGTCGCCGCGCCGGAAGCGGCCCAGACCCGCGCCGGGGCCTTCGCCGCGCGCCAGCGGCGACGGGGCGGGGATGCGCTTCTGCTCCTGCATCTGCGACGGCGAGGCGAAGCGGGCGGCGGCGTCGCGGGCGGGTGACTGGCGCGCCCAGTTGGGGGCCTCGGGGCGGGTCTCGGCGCTGGCTGTGACGGCGGGCAGGACGTCGAGATCGACGCCGTAGCGGCGGACATTGTTGTCCAGCGTGCGCACCTCGTCGCCGAGACGGTTGAAGGTCTCTTCGATGACCGACCACCAGTCGCCGGGTTCGGGCGAGCGTTTGGAGCCGCGTCCCATGACGATGACCCGGTCGCGGGCGCGGGTCAGGGCGACGTAGAGCAGGCGCAGGGATTCGTCGCTGACGCGGGCCTCGCGCGCGGCGCGGGCGGCCTCGGAGGCGGCGCAGTCTTCTTTCGAGGAGCCGGGGCACATCAGCCAGGCCTCGCCGTCGCCCATGCCGATGGGCTCCAGCGCGACGGGCATCAGGCTCGGGCCCTGGGCCTTCGCCTTCATGGTGGTGTCGGGCAGGATGACGACGGGCGCCTCCAGCCCCTTGGCGCCGTGAACGGTCATGACGCGGACCTCGCCGCGCGGCCCTTCCAGTTCGCGTTTGACCTCGACGTCGGCGGCTTCCAGCAGGGCCAGGCAGGTCTCCAGATCGACCCCGCCCCGGTTCTCGGCGGCCAGCACCTGATTGAGGGTCTCGTCGATGGCTTCTTCCGCTTCGCGTCCCAACCGCGTCAGGACGCGGGCGCGGCCAGAAACGCCGGTGTCGTCCACCCGGTTCAGCAGGGTCGAGAAGAAGGCGAAGGGATCGCCGTCGCGGGCGGCGCGGGCGCTCAGGCACAGGTCCAGCGCCCCGCGCCATTCGGGGCGTTCGTCGGCCCGTTGCTTCAGCTCGCGCCACAGGCCCTGACGCTTCTCGCGCCCGGCCAGATCATAGAGCGAGGCCTCGTCCACATCGCAGAAGGGGCTGCGCAGCACCTCGGCCAGCGACAGGTCGTCGCCGGGGAAGAGCGCAAACCGGGCCAGCGCCTTCAGGTCGTCAAAGACCACGTGGCTGGACAGCTTCAGCCGGTCGGCCCCGGCGACGGGCACGCCCTCTTTCTTCAGCGCGCGGATGATCTCTTCAAACGTCGCGTCGCGGCGGCGCACCAGAATGAGGAAGTCGCCATAGCCGCTGGCGCGCGGCTGGCGGTCGTTCCGGTCATAGACGGTCGCCCCGGTCTCGACCTGACGCCTGATCTCCTGGGCCAGGGCGAGCGCCATGCGTTTCCTCGCGCCCGCCACGCCTTCCTGGTCGACCGGATCATCCCAGGCGTCGCGCTCGGGCGGGGCCTCGTCCATGAACAGGGGCCAGAGGTCGATGCTGCCGCGCTGGCCGACGCGGGCGGGCAGGTGGTGCGGAATGTCGCCCGTCTCGCCGACCAAGGCGCGGGTGCGTTCGGGATCATTGAAGGCGTGATCGACGAAGGCCAGGACGTCCTCGGTCGAGCGATACGATGTCTCCAGCGGCACCTCCTTGAATACCGAGCCTGAGCCTTCAATCAGGTCTTGGTAGTCTTGGGCTTCCTGACGCAGCCGTTCCGGCCGGGCGCCCTGGAAGGAGTAGATCGACTGCTTCTCGTCGCCGACGGCGAAGACGGTGCGGTCGGTTTCCTCGCCGGAGAAGAACTCGCCGGTCAGGGCGCGCATGATGGCCCATTGCTCGGGCGCCGTGTCCTGGGCCTCGTCGATCAAGACGTGGTCGATGCCGCCGTCCAGCTTGTACAGCACCCAGGCGGCGGTCGAGCGTTCGGTCAGCAGGTCGACGGTCTTGGCCACGAGGTCCGAGAAGTCCAGCGCCCCGCGCTCGGCCTTGGCCGCCTCGTAGAAGGCGGCGTGGGCCACGGCGAGCGTCAGCAGCTTGATGGTGTGGGCGGCGACCTTGGCGGCGCGCACCACGTCCAGCGTGGCCAGATACTTGTCCTGCAGATCGGTCAGCCAGCCGCCCGCGTCGGGCGGGGCCTGCTTGGTCGCCATCGACTTGCGCGGCGATCCCGAGCCGGTGAGGAAAACCGGACCGAGGCCGTGGAAGCTCCACTCATGATCAAGGGCGTGGATCAGTTCGGCGGCGCGGTCCTTGTCGGTCTTGCCGCCGGTCGCCATCAGCTCGGCCATGCGGCGGACTTCGTTTCGGTCCAGCCAGCGGATGAAGTCGGCCTCGATCTCGTCCGGCGTCTGTTCGGGATCGGCGCCGGTCAGGACGTGTGGGCCGGGGGCCGAGCCGTCGCCGACGCGGGCGACATAGTCGGTCAGGTCGGCGCGTTTGGCCTCGATCATGGCCAGCAGGGCTTCGAACCGGCCCCAGTCCAGCTCGACGGCGAAGTGGCTGTAGGCCTGACCGACTGGGCCGTCGGGGTCGCGCAGCGCGGCCCGGGCCAGCTCCTCGCGCGCGGCGTGGCTGAGGGCGATGGCGGCTTCGTTCTCCAGCACCGTAAAGCGCGGCGATACGCCCGCCTCGATGGGGAAGCGACGCAGCAGCTTTTCGCAGAAGGCGTGGATGGTCTGGATCTTCAGCCCGCCGGGCGTCTCCAGCGCGCGGGCGAACAGGCGACGGGCCTCGGACAGGCGGGCGGGATTGAGGCCAGCGGGATCGCTGGCGTCCAGTTTGGCCAGTTCGGCGGACAGGGCGGCGTCGTCCATGACCGCCCACTTGCCCAGGGTCTCGAACAGGCGGGCCTGCATCTCGGCGGCGGCGGCCTTGGTGTAGGTGACGCACAGGATGGCCGAGGCCCCGGCTCCGCCCAGCAGCAGGCGGGCCACCCGGCTGACCAGGGTGGTGGTCTTGCCCGAGCCGGCGTTGGCGGTGACGAAGACCGACAGGGCCGGATCGGCGGCGCGGATCTGCGGATCAGGGGTGGCCGTCATCTGCGGAGTGGCGATGTTCATTCGCTGTCGCCTTCCTCGCCGCCGACCACGTGCCATTCCCAGACGCGCGCCAGATGGTCGTAGTTGCCGCCGTAGTTGCCCATGAACTGGGGCGCGGCCCAGGAGACGTAAGGCGTGTCGGGATGATCGAAGCGGGCGACCCGTTTCTTCAGTCCCTCCAGCGCCGCTTCGCCCAGAGCCGCCGCCTCGGGGCCGGAAGCGCGCACCGCCACCTCGCCCGCCTTCTTGCGTCCGACGACGCGGACATAGGTCAGCTCATCGGCGGGAACCGGCCCGTTGGTGTCTTTGAAGCCGCCGTCGGCGAGGATGGCGGCGGTCAGGGTCAGCTGGGGCGCAAAGCCCGCCTTGACCTGCTTGCCCGACGGCACGCCGCCGGTCTTGAAGTCCATGATGGCGGCCCCGCTTGCGCCCACCTCGATGCGGTCGGCATAGGCCTTCATGGTGAAGGGGCCGGCGGGAGCGTCAAAGGTCATGGTCCCCTGCTGTTCGATCAACAGGGTGACGCCGCGCGCCCGGCGCTCGGCCTCGAACCCGGCCAGCCAGCGGGCGCAGTTGCGCGCTAGCGGCGTCTCGCGCGCCATGGCGGCGTCCTCGAAACCGTGGGCGGTCAGCTCCTCGATCAGCAGCTGTTCTATCTGGTCTTCGCAGTCGTCGGGCAGGACATGGGGCCACATCAGGGTCATGCGCTCGATGGCCTTGTGCACGGCGTTGCCGCGCGCCATCGCCTCGGCCGAGGCGCCGGGACGGTCCATGATGTTCAGGCCCAGCACCCACTGGGCGTAGATGGCGTAGGGGTCGCGCACCCAGCGTTCGATGCGGGTGACGTAGAGGCTGCGCGGACGGCGCTCGACCGGCGGGCGCGGCATGGGGCGGG
>NZ_PCPB01000025.1 GCF_002979535.1 Brevundimonas sp. MYb52
GTCTTGCCGTGGTCAACGTGGCCGATCGTGCCGATGTTGCAGTGCGGCTTAGTGCGTTCGAACTTTTCCTTGGCCATGGCCAAACTCCTGTGGCCCGGGTCCAAAGCGGAGGGGCGCTTCTGCTCAGTTCAAAAAACCTGGAGCGGGTAGACGGGATCGAACCGACATCCTCAGCTTGGAAGGCTGCTGCACTACCATTGTGCTATACCCGCGCGAAGAATGCGTTGCCCCAACCCCGTGAGAGGTTGGCGTTTCCGCACCCGATTCCTTTTCTGGATTTCCCGTCCTCTCGGCCTCGAAAAATGCGCGTGGTGGGGGAAGAAGGACTCGAACCTTCGAAGCTTACGCAGGGGATTTACAGTCCCCCCCCTTTGCCACTCGGGACATTCCCCCAGCGCGCATTTTCAAAACCGGTCTGGATACGCAACACCACGATCTTTCGATCATTTTGTCGCGAAAGCCTTCGTGTCCGGCGACGCCTGCAGTAGAGGAAGCGCCTGACCCGAAGCCCTAGGGCCCAAATCGGAGGCCGTCTTATAGTGTCGTCATTTTCAGAACGCAACGACCGGAAACCCGGTAAAAAGCAGTCTTTCCACAAACGCGTGGAAAGTCGGCCCGAGAAAGGTTGGTCACCCTCGCCAACAGGCCGTTCTGGGGGCGATTCAGCCCCCAAAGGCCCGCGCGGCAAGGCCGATGCGGATAATTTTCTCTGGGGCCGCCATCCCGTTTTAGCCGCCCTGGCCAATCCTGCACGTCGCGGCATGGGCCGTTTGATGGTCACGGAGGACCGAGCCGCTGAAATCGAACGGGAAAATCTGGCGAACGGCCACCGAATCGAGGTGATTGATTCGACCGCCCTCGCCCGTTTGCTGCCCGCCGGCGCCGTTCACCAGGGCATGGTCTTCAAGGTCCAACCGCTGGAAGGCGTCTCGCTGGAGGACATCGCCGAGGACGCCAGCGGCGTCATCGTCATGCTGGATCAGCTGACCGACACCCAGAACGTCGGCGCCATCTTCCGTTCGGCCCTGGCGTTCGGGGCCAAGGGAATCGTCGTGCAGGATCGGCATTCGCCCGCCCTCGCCGGCGCCCTGGCCAAGGCGGCGGCCGGCGCCACCGAACGCCTGCCCTGCGCCCGCGTCACGAATCTGAGCCGCGCACTGGAGAAGTTGGCCGACATGGGCTGGCGCGCCGTCGGTCTGGACGGATCAGCCGAGCTGTCGCTGGAACAGGCGCTTGATTCGCGCCCGACCGTTCTGGTCATGGGCTCCGAAGGCGACGGCGTGCGCCGTCTGGTGGCCGAGCATTGCGACGTCATGGCCAAGATCCCCATGCCGGGCGGCTTCGAGAGCCTGAACGTGTCCAACGCGGCGGCTATCGCCCTCTATGAAGCCGCGCGCGCGCAAAACGCCGGCTGATTGATCCCTCCCGCCGGCCGCCCCTCTCATGGGAGGGGCCGGCGGGAGCGTGACTTTGCCGCTGCGGCGTCTTGGCGCAGCCCGGCCCGGGGCTTAAGAAACCCGGATGGAATTCCTTTCAGACCCCCATCTGCTCAGTCAGGCCTCCGCCCTCGGCAAGGTCCTGATGATCGACCTCGTCCTGGCCGGCGACAACGCCGTGGCCGTGGGCCTGGCCGCCGCCGCCCTGCCCCAGGAACAGCGCCGCAAAGCCATCCTGATCGGCCTGGCCGCCGCCGTCGTCATGCGCATCGGCCTGGCCCTGATCACCGTGCAGCTTCTGGCCATCGTCGGCCTGCTGCTGGCGGGCGGCTTCCTGCTGTTGTGGGTGTGCTGGAAGATGTGGCGCGAACTGCGCGAGCAGGCGACCCATGATCAGGCCGAGGCCGAGGCCGAGATCGAACGGGCCATGGCCATCGAACATGGCGGCGGCCCCTCGCCCGAGGAACTGGGTCTGAAGCGCAAGACCTTCGGCGCGGCCCTGATCCAGATCATGATCGCCGACCTGACCATGAGCCTGGACAATGTCCTGGCCGTCGCCGGCGCCAGCCATGACCACCCCTGGATCATGGTCTTCGGCCTGATCCTGTCGATCGCCCTGATGGGCCTGGCCGCCAGCTTCATCGCCAAGCTGCTGAACCGCTATCGCTGGATCGCCTATATCGGCCTGGTCATTGTTCTGTATGTCGCCCTGCACATGATCTGGGACGGCGGTCGCTCGGTCATCGTCCGCACCGGCCACGCCGACCAGTTCAACGCCTCGGCCCCCGCCTTCCTCGACATCGGGGCGGAGGAACAGGCCAAGCACATGAAACACGCCAGCGCGGGCAGCAAACACGCCACCCCCGCCGCCCTGCCCGGCGGGCGGGAGCAACAGACACCGCCGCCGGAACCGGCCGTAACGCCATCGACGAACTGAAGAAAAGGCCCGGAGCGATCCGGGCCTTTTTCTTACGTCAGCCGAGCCCGGCACTCAGAAAGACGCACTTTCCTGGTCGCTTGCTGCGGCAACCCTCTACCTGTCCGTCGCGGGCGGAGCCCACGCCCAGATCACAGCGACCTCCTCCAGCACCAGTGTTTCATGCACAGGGGGCGCCAATGGCACAGGGACAGTCACGCCAAGCGGCGGTGTTGGACTATATACCTATGCTTGGGCGCCGATGGGTGGGTCGGCGGCGACTGCGACGGGTCTGCCGGCCGGCGCCTACAGCGTCACGATATCTGATGGGACGACTTCCATCGTGCAACCCGTCACCGTTTCGGAGCCCGCCGCCTTCAGCGCAAACATCAGCAAGACCGACGTCACGTCAGCGGGTGCAACGGATGGATCGGCCACAGTCAGTCCCAGCGGAGCGACCACGCCCTATACCTATTCATGGTCGCCCACTGGAGGTGCAGGGGCAACCGCTACGGGGCTGGGAGAGGGCGCCTACTCCGTTACAGTTACCGACGCAAACGGCTGCGTCTATAGGGATAGCGCCAATATTGGCGTGGCATCCGCGGTTCCCACTCCCGTTCCGACCCTGACGGAATGGGCGATGATCCTGCTGACGGGTCTGCTGGCCCTGTTCGGCGCTGCGCGTCTGGGATTCCTGCCCGCCCCACGCAAGGACTAAGCTTCGCCTGCTACGGGTGAATAGCGAAAAGGCCCGGAGCGATCCGGGCCTTTTCTGTATCCTGCGCTCGGAAGACTCAGCCCTCGGCGCCGCCGAAGCGTTCGGTCCATTCGGCGACCTGGGCGTCCTCGATCTTGGCGAACAGGACGGCGGGGGCGGCGACCGTCTGACCGGCGGGCACCAGGGTCAACAGGTCGGCGTCGGCGCTCGGCCACGACAGGTCGGTGGCGCCGACCGTGGCGCCGATGCGTTCGGCGCTGCCCGGCATGATGGGCACGGTGATGCGGGCGAACAGGGCGACTAGCGACAGGCCGGTGCGGACGATGACGGCGGCGCGGTCGCGGTCGGTCTTCAGCGCCGTCCACGGGGCGGCTTCCTGCAGGTATTCATTGCCCATGACCCACAGCGCACGCGCGGCCTGAGCCGCCTTGCGGAACTCCATGGCCTCGAACTCGGCAGTCAGGGTTTCCAGACCGGCCTTGATGTCCGCCGCCAGCTTGGCTTCCAGCGGACCGGCCTCGCCGCCCTCGGGCACGACGCCGTCGAACTTGGATTCCGTGAACTTGACGATGCGGTTGACGAAGTTGCCCAGGACGTCGGCCAGGTCCTTGTTCGTCGTCGCCTGGAACTGCTCCCAGGTGAAGGCGGCGTCGGAGTGCTCCGGACCATAGGCCGTCAGGTGCCAGCGCCAATAGTCGGCCGGCAGCAGCTCCAGCGCCTGATCCATGAAGACGCCCCGGCCCATGCTGGTCGAGAACTTGCCGCCGTACCAGTTCAGCCAGTTGAAGGCCTTGAGCTGATCGACCGTCTTCCACGGCTCGCCCGAGCCGAGAATGGTGGCGGGGAAGCTGACGGTGTGGAAGGCCACGTTGTCCTTGCCCATGAACTGGACGTAGCGGACGTCGTCCGCGCCCTCGTCCAGACGCCACCACGAGCGCCAGTCGCCGCCGTTGGCGTCGGCCCATTCCTCGGTCGCGCCGATGTATTCGATGGGGGCGTCGAACCAGACGTAGAAGACCTTGCCCTCCATGCCCGGACGCGGACCGCCGTCGGGACCGACGACCGGCACGCCCCACTTCAGGTCGCGCGTGATGCCGCGATCGATCAGGCCTTCATCCAGATGCTTGTAGGCGATGGAGCGGGCCAGCGGCTGCCAGCCTTCCGAACGAGCATCGACCCAGCCACGCACCTCGTCGGCCACCTTGGTCTGCAGCAGATAGAGGTGGCGGGTGTCGCGGACCTCCAGATTGCGGCTGCCCGAAACCGCCGAATAGGGATTGATCAGATCGGTCGGGTCCAGCAGGCGGCCGCAGTTATCGCACTGATCGCCGCGCGCCTTTTCGTAGCCGCAGTGCGGGCAGGTGCCCTCGACATAGCGGTCGGGCAGGAAGCGGGCGTCGTCGATCGAATAGATCATCCGGTCGACGCGCTCCTCGATCAGGCCGCGCTCCTCCAGCACCTTGGCGAAGTGCTGGGTCAGGCGGGTGTTCGGAGCGTTGGAGCTGCGGCCGAAGACGTCGAACGACAGGCTGAAGGCCTCGCCGGCCTTCTTCTGGACCTCGTGCTGCTCGTCGCAATAGGTGCGGACGTCCTGACCGGCGGCGGCGGCGGCCAGCTCGGCCGGGGTGCCGTGCTCGTCAGTGGCGCAGACATAGAGGACGTCGTGGCCGCGTCCGCGCATGAACCGCGCCCAGACGTCGGCGGGCAACATGGACCCGGCCAGATTCCCAAGGTGCTTGATGCCGTTGATGTAGGGCAGCGCCGAGGTGATGAGGATGCGGGCCATGGTCGTCCAGTCTGCGGGAGGAAGCAGACGGATATAGAGGGCCGTTACGCCCGCGTCACCCCGCCGTCATGCCTCAGGCCGGAAGCCGCCTGGCGATCCGCACAAAGCGCCCCGTCAGCAGCGCGCCCGAGATCAGGCTGGCCACGATGACCGACCAGACCAGGCCGTCCACGCCGATCCGGTGCGCCAGCCACCAGCCCAGCGGGATCATGATGACGCCATAGGACAGCAGGTGCATCAGCGTCGGCCAGACGACATCGCCCGCCGCGCGGTTGGCCTGAGCGGCCACGACCTGTTGAGCATCTGCGACAAAGAACAGGGTCGCCAGCACCAGGGCCGGCGCCGCGATGGCCAGGATGGCCGGGTCGGTCGTATAGGCGCTGACCACCAGGGGCGCGGTCAGCCACAGGCCGATGGCGATGATGAAGGCCAGGACCGTGACCACGCCGATGCCCGCCAGACCGCCGCGCATGACCCCGGCCTTGTCGCCCGCGCCGTAGCTGCGGCCCACCAGAACCGCCGTCGCGGACGACAGCCCCATGGGCACCATGAAAACAATGGCGGAGACGTTGATGACGACGGCCCAACTGGCGGTCTCGGCCGCGCCCAGCTGACCGGCGAACAGGGTCATGGCCGCAAAGGCTCCGACCTCGATGAAGTTGGACGAACCCGCGCCGAAGCCCACCTTCATCTGCTCGCGCTCGACGACCTTGTCGCGCTTGGGCTTGTTGAACAGGCCCCATGCCTTGGCCTCGGGCAGGCGCAGGATGAAGATGACGAGGAAGACGGCCAGCGCCATGCGTGCGCCGAAGGTAGCCCAGGCCGAGGCCTGGGCGCCGTGCATACCGAGGCCCAGAATGTCGGGGACCAGCAGCAGGTTCAGACCCAGGTTGACCGCATTGGCCACCCACATGGCGACCATGCCGGCCTTGGGCCGATGCAGGCCCTCAAGGAAGAACTGAGCCGCGACCGAGATCAGATAGGCAGGCATGGACAGGGCGAAGATCATCAGCACCGGCGAGGCGCCCTCGCCCAGCCCGTCTTCCAGACCCATGTGCATCAGACCGAACGGCCCCAGCGCCATCAGGGCGATCATGGAGACAATGCCGATCTGCAACGCATAGACGGTCCCGCGACGCAGGACCGCGCCCACCTCGTCCTTGCGGCCCTCGCCCAGCAAGCGGGCGGTCATGACCTGCACCCCCATCATCAGGCCGACCGCCGTGGTCAGGACGACCGAGGACGGCGCCCAGGCGAGGGAGTGGAAGGCCAGTTCGCGGCTGGCGTAGTGGCCGACGACGATGGCGTCGGTCAGACCCATGGTCATGATGCCCAGGCGCGCCAGCACGACCGGCCAGGCCAGCTTCAGCAGCTCGGACAGGGTCTGACGGGTTTTGAAGCTGAACAGGGCGTTGGTCATGGGAGCCGGGACAGGCCACGACGGCGAGCAAAGGTCAACACTTGCGGCCTAAAGCCACGAAAGGGTCACCAAGCGCCGAGTTCACGCAGTTCGCGCGCCAGGTCGTCGGGCAGGTCCGTCGCCTCGGCCACGGACAGGTCCGGCGGCGCGTCCTTGGGCTCGAAATAGCGCCAGCCCTGAAACGGCCGCCGGGCCAGGGGCGCGGTGCGGATGACAGTGCTGTCCAGCTTGATCTCGCAGCGGCTCTCCTTGCCCTCGCCCACGGTCGTGATCTCGAGAATGCGCTGACGGCAGGTCACCGAGCCCTTCATGACCCAGTAGAGCGAACCGCCGTCCTCGATCTCGGCGGCGCGCTTGGGCGTCATGCGGGTGTGGACGATGCGCCAGTCGGACCGCGCGGCGTTCGCCTCCAGGGTCTCGACCTCGGACACGCCGACGCAGAGTTTGATCATGTGAAGAGGCATGACGCCCACCTAGTCGCCCGGCGCCGCGATGACCAGACCCGGCTCGGCCCTATCGATCGAGCAGGGTGAAGATTTCCTGCCCCTTGGCGATCAGTTCATGGCCGCACCTCTGGCTGTGCGAACGCACCTGCTGGACCGGCGTGCTGTCGGTATAGTCCAGCATCCGTCGCACCCAGTTTGTCTGGGGGTCGCGGCCTTCCAGACGGCCCAGATAATACATCATGCCGCCCGAATACTGCTGCTTCAGCGTTTCCGAGAGCGCCGGGTCGTCGATCGCCACCGCCAGCAGACCCATGCACTGCAGATCCGCCTGGGACGCCGCCGGCATATCGCTCAGATCGGCGCCCAGAAGCGCCGTCGCCATCATCGCCGCAAGGATCATTTCGCCTCTCCCTCGACCTCCACCACGGCCAGGACCGCGCCGTCCATGACCTGATCGCCGACGGCGACGTTGAACTCGGCCACCACGCCGTCGAAGGGCGCAGTCAGGGCGTGCTCCATCTTCATGGCCTCCAGCACCACGATGGGCTGGCCCTTGGTCACGATGTCACCGGCCTTGGCGGGCGCGGCGACGATCTTGCCGGGCATGGGCGCGCGCAGGCCGCCGTCGGAGGCAGAGCCGCCAGCGCCGGCAGCGGCCTTGCGGCGGCGGAATTCGATGACGTCGCCGTCGTCGAAGACCACGATGCGCTCGGCGTCGGGGGCGAAGGCGGTGACGACCTCACCATCGACCACGACCAGATCCGTCTCACCGTAAACGCGGGCGGTTTCACCAGCCACGCCGACATCGAAGCTCGACTGACGCCCGTGCCAGCCCGGCTCGCCAGCCAGGGTCACGGCGTGCTGCTGATCTCCGTGATGCAGGGCCGTACGCGACTGAGCCGCGCCATTCATGCGGAAGCCGAACAGACCCGCCCGCCACGGAGCCAGGGCCTTGTCCTCGACGTCAAAAGCGGCGGCGTCGGCCTCCAGCCCGATCAGGCCAGCGGCGCCGGCGATGGCGCGCGGGCTGGTCTCCGACTTCAGCAGTTGGTCTTCTTCCGCCCCGATGAACCCGGTATCCACGTCGCCCTCGACAAAGCGCGGGTGGTCCAGGCAGCGGGCCAGGAAGCCGGCGTTGGTGCGGACGGGCCAGACCTCGACCTCGCGGCAGGCGTTGGCCAGGCGGGCCGCGGCGGCTTCGCGGCTGTCGGCGTGGACGATCAGCTTGGCGATCATCGGGTCGTAGAACTGGCTGACCTCGCCGCCCTGCTCCACGCCCGTATCAACGCGAATGTCGTCGGGCATGACGAAGTGGTCCAGCCGCCCGATGGACGGCAGGAATCCGTGAGCGGGGTCTTCGGCGTAGAGGCGGGCCTCCATGGCCCAGCCCTTCATCGGGATGTCGGCCTGAGCCAGCGGGATGGGTTCGCCCGCCGCGACGCGCAGCTGCCATTCGACCAGATCGACGCCGGTGATGCTCTCGGTCACCGGGTGCTCGACCTGCAGCCGGGTGTTCATCTCCATGAACCAGATGCGGTCGGCCTTCAGCCCGTCAGAGGCGTCGGCGATGAACTCGATGGTGCCCGCGCCCTGATAGTTCACGGCCTTGGCGGCGCGGACGGCGGCGGCGGTGACGGCCTCGCGCGTGGCGGCGTCCATGCCTGGCGCCGGAGCCTCCTCGATCACCTTCTGGTGGCGGCGTTGCAGCGAGCAGTCGCGTTCATGCAGGTGGACGACATTGCCATGGCTGTCGCCGAAGACCTGCACCTCGATGTGGCGCGGGCGGGTGATGTAGCTCTCGATCAGAACGCGCGGATCGCCGAAGGACGACTGACCCTCGCGCTGGGCCGAAGCCAGACCGTCGGCGAAGTCTTCCGCCCGGTCGACCTTCTTCATGCCCTTGCCGCCGCCGCCGGCGACCGCCTTGATCAGGACCGGGAAGCCGATGCGGTTCGCCTCTGCCGTCAGGGTCTCGACCGACTGGTCCTCGCCCTGATAGCCGGGGGTGACGGGCACGCCCGCCTCGATCATCAGCTTCTTGGCCGCGTCCTTCAGACCCATGGCGCGGATCGAGGACGGCTGCGGGCCGATCCAGACGATGCCCGCCGCCATGACGGCCTCGGCGAAGTCGGCGTTCTCGGACAGGAAGCCGTAGCCGGGGTGGATGGCCTCGGCCCCCGTCGCCTTGGCCGCCGCCAGCGCCTTGGCCGCATCCAGATAGGATTCGCGCGCCGCCGCCGGGCCGATCAGCACCGCCTCGTCCGCCTCGCGCACGTGCAGGGCGGCCGCGTCAGCCTCGGAATAGACGGCGATGGTCCGCAGGCCCATGCGGCGAGCGGTGCGGAAGACGCGGCAGGCGATCTCGCCGCGATTGGCGACCAGGACGGACTTGAACATGGCGGTCTTAAACTCTGCCTCTGCGAGAAAACCGGCGGTCTGCCCCATCTTGCTCCTCCCTGTTCGCAAAGCGAATGGGGAGGTGGCGCGGCGCCGAAGGCGAAGTGACGGAGGGGGCGACTCCACGGCTGACGTTGGCGTCGCCCCCTCCACCACTTCGTGGTCCCCCTCCCCACGCGTGGGGAGGAAAGTAGTCTTACTGCGCCCAGCTCGGGGCGCGCTTGTCGAGGAAGGCGCGGACGCCTTCCTGGCCTTCTTCCGAGACGCGGGCGCGAGCGATGCGCTTGGCGGTTTCTTCCAGCAGGCGATGATCGATGTCCTTGCCGGCCACGTCGTTCACCAGCCGCTTGGCCTCGCCCATGGCGCCGGGGGCGCAGGTGGTCAGGCTGTCGGTCAGCATGGAAATGAACTCGTCCACCGAACCTTCCGGCAGGACCATGTCGATCAGGCCCGCGTGGGCGGCGTAGTCAGCGTCGAAGATGTTGGCCGTCAGGAACAGCTGGCGAGCGCGGCGCGCGCCGACAGCCTCGATGACATAGGGGGCGATGGTCGCGGGGATCAGGCCCAGCTTGACCTCGGAGAAGGCGAAGCGCGCGCCCTCGACCGCCACGGCCATGTCGCAGGCCGCGACGATGCCGGCCCCGCCGCCCATGGCCGCGCCCTCGACCAGGGCCACCGTCAGGGCCGGCACGTCGTGCAGGGCCTTGAGCATTTTCGCCAGGCCCATGGCGTCGTCGCGGTTGTCGGCTTCCGACCAGCCGGCGGCGTCGGCCATCCAGTTCAGGTCGGCGCCCGCGCTGAAGGTGCCGCCTGCGCCGCGGATGAAGACCACGCGCACCCGGTCGGCGCCGTGCAGGGTCTCGAAGGCCTCGAACAGGGCGGCGATGGTCGCCGCGTCGAACGCGTTCTTCTTCTGCGGACGGTTGATGGTCACGAAGACCACGCCCGACGGCAGGGCGTCGATCTTGACCAGATCATTGTCCGCGTCCGGCGCCGGATCGGCGACGAAGGGATGGGCGATGGCGTTGATCTCGGCAGCCTCGGCGTCCGTGACGTCCAGGGCGTTCAGGTCTTCTTCAGTGGGCTTCTGATCGGTCATGGTCGGCTCCTTCGCCGATGGAACGTCTAAAACGCGACCTCGTCCACAGAGGACGAGGTTCACAAGGTCTGATCGGTTTAAACCGGGTCGCAGCGATTGGCGCGAACAGTCTTTCCGTCCTGCTCGACACGCAGCGAAATCCCGGCGACAGGCGAAAGGCGCAGGGTCTGGACCAGGGTGTGGTTACCTTCCGAAGACTGGTTTTCCAGCACCACGCGAATGGCGTCGCCCTGTCCTTCCAGGACTTCCAGGGCCACCAGCTTCGAGGTGTCCTCATAGCCCTTGATCTCGTTGGCGGTGATGACGAAGCGCGTGCCGCTCTCGTCCTTGGCGCAGCCGTCGTCGCTGTAGTCCCAGTTCCCGCGATAGCCGACAGGGAAGACCGCCTCGGACGGCTCGCCTGCGCGCGCGGCCTCTTCCTCGGCGGCCGAGACCGGCTCGGTCTGCGGCGTCGCCGCGGGCGCCGACGAGGGTTCCGCCGCCTCGGGCGCCTTGGAATCAGCCTGCGATCCGCAGGCCGCGAGCAGCGTGGTCAGGGCGATGAGAGCTGCTGTCTTCTTCATGATCTCTGTCCTTGTCGTCCAGGTCCGACCTCAAACGGGCCGTCAACGCGACACTCTCAGCCGCGTCGTCCGCCTTCAAGCGATTTTTTGAACACTGTGCAATTTGCCGTCCTACATCCGGAACACGCCGAAGGTGGTCTCGGGGATCGGAGCGTTCAGACTGGCGCTGATGGCCAGGCCCAGCACGTCGCGGGTCTGGGCCGGGTCGATGACGCCGTCGTCCCACAGGCGGGCGGTGGCGTAATAGGGATTACCCTCGTCCTCATATTTCTGGCGGATCGGCGCCTTGAAGGCCTCAGCCTCGTCGGGCGTCCAGGTGTCCGCGTCGCGGTGGACGGTGGCCAGGACGGACGCCGCCTGCTCGCCGCCCATCACGCTGATGCGGCTGTTGGGCCAGGTGAAGAGGAAGCGCGGGCTATAGGCCCGGCCGCACATGCCGTAGTTGCCGGCGCCGAACGAGCCGCCGATCAGGACGGTGAACTTGGGCACCTCGGCGCTGGCGACCGCCGTCACCAGCTTGGCGCCGTGCTTGGCGATGCCTTCGGCCTCATACTTCCCGCCGACCATGAAGCCCGAGATGTTCTGCAGGAAGAGCAGCGGAATCTTGCGCTTGCACGCCAGCTCGATGAAGTGCGCGCCCTTCTGGGCGCTCTCCGAGAACAGGACGCCGTTGTTGGCCAGGATGGCGACCGGCTGGCCCCAGATGCGGGCGAAACCGCAGACCAGCGACGTGCCGTAGAGGGCCTTGAACTCATCCATCTCCGAGCCATCGACGATGCGGGCGATGACCTCGCGCACATCGTAAGGGGCGCGCACATCGTCGGGGATGATGCCGTAAAGCTCCTGCGGGTCCAGCGCCGGGGCGCGGGGTTCGCGCACGTCCAGCGGCTGGGGCTTGGTGGTGTTCAGATTGGCGACGATGGAGCGGACGATCTCCAGGGCGTGCTCGTCATTCTCGGCCACATGATCGACCACGCCGGACTTGCGGCCGTGGGTTTCGGCGCCGCCCAGTTCCTCGGCCGAGATGACCTCGCCGGTCGCCGCCTTCACCAGCGGCGGGCCAGCCAGGAAGATGGTGCCCTGATTGCGCACGATCACCGTCTCGTCGGACATGGCCGGGACATAGGCGCCGCCCGCCGTGCAAGACCCCATGACGCAGGCGATCTGCGGGATCGACCGAGCCGACATCCGCGCCTGGTTGAAGAAGATGCGGCCGAAATGGTCGCGGTCAGGAAAGACCTCGGCCTGGTGCGGCAGATTGGCGCCGCCCGAATCGACCAGATAGATGCAAGGCAGATTGTTCTGCTCGGCGATCTCCTGCGCCCGCAGGTGCTTCTTCACCGTCATGGGGAAGTAGGCGCCGCCCTTCACCGTCGGGTCGTTGGCGACGATCATGACCTCGCGGCCGGACACACGCCCGACGCCGCAGATCATGCCTGCGCCGGGGGCTTCGTCGCGATACATGCCGTTGGCCGCCAGTTGCCCGACCTCCAGGAAAGGCGAGCCGGGGTCCAGCAGGCGCTCGACCCGGTCGCGCGGCAACAGCTTGCCCCGCGCCACATGTCGCTCGCGGCTGGCGTCGGAGCCGCCGCGCGCGGCCTTGGCCACCTTCTCGAAAAGCTCATCCCGCAGGGCGCGATTGTGCGCATCCAGCGATTTGAAAGCAGGACTGTTGCGATCGACGGCGGAAATCAGCTTGGGCATGCCCCAAGGTTTAGGAGGCTTCCGCGCCGGTGGGAAGCGTCCGCTTTCCTGTCGAGCAGATTCCAGCCTAAACCTCTCTCATGGCCGCTGAACGTCCCGACACGCCGCCCGACTCGCTGGAAGCCGCCCTCGCGCGGGTCTTCGAGGGCACGAAGAACACGCGCGCCAGTTGGTTCGCCCTGACGCGGGGCGAGCGACTGTTCTCGGCCGGCGACCCCGCCGACACCCTCTACCTGCTGCGCGCCGGGCGGCTGGGCGTGTTCCGCGACGACAACGGACGCGGGCCTCAGTTCGTCGGCGTCATCAAACCCGGTGATCCAGTCGGCGAAATGGCCATGCTGGCCGGCACAACCCACATGGCCAATGTGGTGGCCCTGCGCGACAGCGACGTGGTCGCCCTGCCTCGCGACGCCTTTTTCGAGGCCGCGCGTGCCGAGCCCGCCCTGATGGCGGAACTGGGTCAGGTCATGCTGACCCGAGCGCGCGACCGCAATTCCACCGGATCGGACCCCACGGTTTTCGGCTTCATCTCGGCCCGCAAGGCGCCGATCCGCAGCTTTGTCGAGCGCGTCGCCCGCGCGGTCGAGGCCCAGGGCTTCAGTTGCCGCATCATCGACCACACCGCCCTGTCGTCCGCCGCCGAGTGGTTCTCGGGCGTCGAGGACGCCCACGACTACGTCCTCTACATCGCCGAATCCGATGAAACCGGCTGGGCAGCGCTTTGCGCCCGGCAGGTGGACCGCGTCTTCATGGTCGGCGACGCCGACCACAAGCCGCACGCGCCCATCCTGCCCTCCGAGATCGAGGACGAGGCCCACCCGCTGACCGACCTGATCCTGCTGCGCCCCGCCCACATGGGGCGGCCGACCCAAACCCGCGCCTGGCTGGAGGCCTTCAGGCCCGGCCGCTGGTTCCATGTGGTCGAGGGCCTGTTCGACGACACGGCGCGGATCGCCCGCGTCGTCACCGGCTCGGCGGTCGGGGTGGTGCTGTCCGGCGGCGGCGCGCGGGCCTACGCCCACATCGGCGCGCTGAAGGCTCTACGCGAAGCGGGCATGCCGATAGACTTCATCGGTGGTTCCTCCATGGGCGCCGTGATCGCCGCCGGCCCCGGCCTGGGCTGGTCGGACGAGGAACTGGATGAGCGCATCCGCAAGGCCTTCGTCCTGTCCGACCCCCTGTCGGACATCGCCTTTCCCATCATCGCCATGACCCACGCCCGCAAGGTCGCGCGCCTGATGCAGGACGCCTATGGCGACGTGAACATCGAGGACATGCCCCTGCCCTTCTTCGCGGTCTCGACCAATCTGACGTCGGGCAAGGTCGAGGTGCATCGCGAGGGGATGCTGCGTCACGCCCTGAGGGCCTCCATCTCCCTGCCCGGCGTCATGCCGCCCGTGGTGATGAACGGTCAGGTCCTGGTCGACGGCGCCGTGCTGCGCAACTTCCCCAGCGAGGTCATGCGTCGCCTGAACAGCGGCCCGGTCGTCGGCGTGGACGTGTCCCAGACGCGCGGCGTTGATCCCGCGGCCCTGCAGGACCCGCCTTCCTGGTGGCGCTGGATCCTGTCGGGCGCCTGGAAGAAGGGGCCGCCTATCGTCTCGGTGCTGATGCGTTCGGCCACCTTGTCGACCGAGGCCGAACTGATGCAGGCGCGGGCCGACACGGACCTGCTGATCCTGCCCAAGCCCGAGGGCGTCGATATTCGCGACTGGAAGGCCTACGACCCGGCCGTATCGTCAGGCTACGCCGCCGCCCAGGCCGCGATGACGACGCTGAAATGCCCCGTCGAGCATCTGCATCGCCGCGTCAGCGCCTTTGCGCCATTAGAAACAGACGAGGAAATGGTAGAAGAGTCGCCCCGTCAGCCCGCCTAGGGAAGGCCGCCGCCAGCCGTGCGCCAAGCGCAGCAAGGAAGGCCGACCGCATCGACGGGTCGCCAGCCAGGGCCGTCAGATAGGGCCGCAGCGCCGTGCCCTTCATCCATTCCAGCACCGCGTCCTCGCCGGTCAGGACATGCAGATAGGTCGTCGACCAGATGTCGATGTCGTCGCACAGGGGCGCCACCGCCTCGTAATAGGCCTCGGCGGGCAACAGGGGCGCAATGGTGTCTATCCCCCGCAGGATCGCCGCCCACGGCCCCGAGGCCGCCGTTTCGCGCATGATGGTATGGTGCCGCGTCTCCCAGGCCATCGGCATCTGCACCGCCAGCAGGCCGCTCGGCGCCAGCGCCCCAGCCAGATGCATGAAAAGGACGGCATGATCCGACAGCCATTGCAGCGACGCATTGGCCAGGATCAGATCCGCCGGCCGATCCGGCGTCCAGGTCGCGATGTCGCCGACCGACCAGTCAACCTCGGCGGACAGGGCGCGAGCCTGATCCAACATGTCGGCGCTGGAATCCATGCCATGGACTTGGGCCGACGGATGGCGACGCTTCAGCAGGGCCGCGTGCTGACCGGTGCCGCAGCCCAGGTCCCAGATTTCAGCAGGCGCGAAATCTTCGGGCAGGCGCACCAGCAGGTCGAGCGCGGCGCGATCCCGTTGGGCTTCAAAGCGATTGTATTGTCTGGGGTCCCACTGGGGGGAAGCGTCGCTCATATCGTCACCACTCCACGTCGCTGAAAGCGAATCGTTGAAGTGATGGTACCGCCTCTCAGGCTTGAACTGAGGACCTCCGGTTCCACAAACCGGCGCTCTAACCAACTGAGCTAAGGCGGCGCGATCAACGCGAGGCCGGTTCTCTAGCGGGCCTCGCCTCCGTCAGCAATACGCTTATTCAGGAATTTCACTTTATCCCCCGTCAGTTCCATCCCCGACTGGCGATATACTGCTGCAAGGCGGTGATCCGGGTCTGATCCGATGGGTGGGTCGAGGCGAATTCGGGCGTGCCCGACTGACGCTGCTGCGCCATCAGCCGCCACAGGGCCAGGGATTCGGACGGCCTGAAGCCGGCGGCGACCACATAGTCGACGCCCAGGCGATCGGCCTCCAGTTCATGATTGCGCGAGAACGGCAGCAGCAGGCCCAGTTGCGCGCCCATCCCGCCGAGCGCGCCAACCGCCTGCGAATAGTCCCCTGCCCGGCTCTGAACCGCGCCCAGCACCAGGCCCGTGGTCGATTGCGTGGAATAGCGTTCGGCGGCGTGGCGAGCGACGACGTGGCCGACCTCGTGGCCGAGCACCGTCGCCAGTTGGTCGTCGTTCTGGACCAGTTTCAACAGGCCGGTGGTCACACCGATCTGGCCCGACGGCAGGACGAAGGCGTTGGGGCTGGCGTCCTCGAACACGGCGTAGTCCCAACTGCGGCCGGCCAGGCCCGCCGCCTGAACGATCCGGCCGCCGACACGGCGCACCCGTTCATTCTGCGCCGCATTGCTCGACACCTTCTGCGACCTCAGCGTCTCGGCCCAGGCGGCGTTCGATTGCTGGATCAGGGCGCTGTCGTCCACGATCAGAAACTGATTGCGTCCCAGGCTCTCGTTGTAGGCGCAACTGGCCACGCCGAGAGCCGTCAGGGAGGCGACGATGGCGGCAAACTTCTTCAAGGCGAGGTCCTTCCAGCTTTAATCTCAAGCATGGGCAAGGTTCGGCCAAAGCGCCAGCCCCCTGCCCAGGGCGGCGGGCAAAGAAAAACGCCCCGGTGTTTCCACCGAGGCGTTCAACCTGATCTCGAATGAGATCCTTAGTCCAGTCGGAACCGGGTCGTGAACTCGACGCGGGCGCCGACGGCGGCGCCGTCGACAGTCCGGGGAGCCAGACGGCCCGAGCGAGCCGCCCGAAGAACCGCTTGGCCGAAACCGGCGCCGGCAGGATCTTCGTCCACGATGCGGCAGTCCGAAAGACTGCCGTTGGCGGCGACCGCGCAGTTCACCTTGGCCGAACCCGACTCGATACCGCGCGAGTTAGCGCGTTCCGGGAACTCGGGTTGCACCTGGCGAGACCAGCTCGGGTTGGTGATGACCGAAGGCTTCGGCGGCGCCGGGGGCGCCGGCGGAGGCGGAGGTCCGGGGACGATCACGGGCGGGCCCGTATATTCGACGCGGTCTTCCTTCTTCGTCGGTTCGATCGGCAGAGTCACCGGCGGCGGAGGGGCCTGGGTGTTGATCTGCGGCTCACGAATCTGAAGCTTCGGCGGCGGAGGGGTGTCCGGCGCCGAAG
>NZ_PCPB01000026.1 GCF_002979535.1 Brevundimonas sp. MYb52
GCAGGTTCAAATCCTGCTCCCGCACCCAAAACATCAAAGCCCCGCTGCCAAACGCCGCGGGGCTTTCTGTCGTCTGGGCTCCAGTCTCAGCTCAACCGCCGTCTGGCTCCGCGACTTGAAGATGCCGTGCCAGAGGCTCCGGCGGCCCCAGCGCTTTGAACCAAGAGCCGTGACCGTCGCGAGACCAGTTGAGACCCGGCCCTAGGTCGGATGCGTCAGCGTATTTGGCGCATATCCGGGCTCATCTAATCACTTGGCAACTCGGCCTTGAAGTGAGGCTGAGCCGGTACAGCGGATTGTGCTGGGTTTCGGTTCTCGGAGAATAGACCGGGCAAAGGTCCCGGGGGTTTGCTTCAGAACCTGCCGGAAGACCCGGTAGAGGTGACTGGGGCTGACGCCCATGGCCTGCGCGACGCCCGCGGTTGTCGCCGCGCCGCCGGAACGCCGGATGATCTCGCAGGCCTTGTCGACCAAAAATCGTCGCTCTTCCGTCAGGCCGCGCCCTTCGGGATGGCATCGCCTGCAGGGGCGAAAGCCGGTGCGGCGGGCATCGTCGAGCGTGTCGTGGAAGCGGATATGATCCGGTCTCGCATGGCGAGAAGGGCAGGATGGCCGACAGTAGATGCCGGTTGTAACGACCGAACACCAGAAGCGACCGTCAGCATCGGCGTCTCGCGCCAGTCTCTGAGCCAGCCGGCGCCTATGCAGGGCGACGGGCGAGAGCGGCCCGATGCGGTCCGTAGAAGCAGGGGCTGGCGAAGAGGCGGCGGCGAGCATCATGATCTTTCCCTTGTTCACTGGAATTCTGACGCCGCCGACGATGAAGTCCCTTTCGCACTTGGCGCAGTTTCGCCGATGACCGGGTCGAGCGGACCCGAGACGCCTCGGCGAGACGGGGTAGGGGTGTTGTCCGCTTGCAATGCGCGTGATGATCGTCATTTTCTCGCCGAACGGCTGGGAGAGTTAGACCCGCCCGTTCAAACACCTGCCCCGTCCGCACCTTGGGCCGCTCTTGACCTCATTGGTCGCTGGCGGCGCCAGGATCTCTGCGTGGTGGTGTTCTGTGAAGATCAACAGTTGCACGCGGCCCGGCCGCAGAGTGTATTGCGCGCCGATGACAGCCCCGCCTTCGCCTCAGGCCGCCGGACTTGAAGCGGTCTTTCTCGATATGAGGCCGGTGTTGCTTCGACGTGTTCGGGCCATGGGGGCGACGGGCGACGCCGAAGATGTCCTGCAGGACGTCTGGCTGCGGCTTCGGTCGCAATCCGGCCCCATCGCCAACCCGGAAGCCTATCTGCATCGCATGGCCTATACGGTCATGCTTGATCGGCGGCGGGGGGAGCGACGGTCCGCCGCGAGGGACGGGGCCTGGAGCAGCCACGCCATGCCGCCTGAGCGAGGGGATGCGATCGATGCGGATGCCGAGCGTCAAGTCATCGCGCGCGAAACCCTGCTGGCGGTGGCGGCGCGCCTGGAAGCCCTGGGAGACCCGGCGGCGGTCATTTTCCGACGCCACAGGATCGGCGGCGAGACCCAGCGCGCCATCGCAGTTGATCTCGGCATGGGGCTGAGCACGGTCGAGAAGCACCTGCGTCGAGCCTATGCGGTATTGCTGGACCTGGAGGACGATCATGAGGCGTAAGTCGATCCGCGGCGTCCTAGAGTCATGCGCATGAGCCAGACCAACCGATTGCTAGAGCGGGAGGCCTTGGGCTGGCTGGTTCTCGTCAACGATCCAGGGTTCGCCGCCTGGGACGAATGGGAGGCCTGGCTGGTCGCTGATCCGAGCCATGCTGAGGCCTACTGGCGACTGGCGGCCGAGGAGGCGGATGTCTCGCAGGCGCTGAGATCCGCGCCGGAGAGCCTGACCACCCGTGCACCCAAGCTGCGACGGACGGCTCCGACCCGGCGTTTCTGGATCGCTGCATCGGTTGCGGCGGCTGCGATCGCGGGGGTCTGGATCTGGCAGGAGCGTCCCCGTACCTGGCAGGTCGAGACCGCGCCGGGAGAGCAGCGCACCCTGACGCTGGCCGACGGAACGCGCCTTCATCTGGACGGCGCCACCCAGGTCACGCTTGATCATTCCCGACCCCGATATGCGGCTCTGGACCAGGGGCGGTTTCTGGTCGAGGTCGTCCATGACGACCGCCATCCCTTCTCGGTGGTCGTCGGCGACGCGGTGCTGACGGACCTCGGGACGGCATTTGACGTCACCCGGCTGGAGGACGGCCTTCGCGTCGCCGTGTCGGAAGGCCTGGTGCGCGTCGATGTCGAGCAGGAGGCTGTCACGCTCAGGCCTGGCGATGGGCTTGTCGTGAGACAGGGACAACTGACGCGTCGCGTCGTCGCCGCCTCGGAGGTGGACGCCTGGCGTGACGGGCGGCTTGTCTATGACAACGAGCCCTATGCGGCGGTGGCCGAGGACCTGGCGCGCGCCATTGGTCGGCCTGTCCGGCTAGCGCCCGATCTGGCCGATCGTCGCTTTACGGGCAGCATGGGGGTTCGGGGGCCTGACGAGGCGCTTCGACCCCGACTGGAGGCCTTGCTGGGCGTCGCCATCAGCGCCGACGGCGACGCCTGGCGCGTGACCGCGGCGCCGGAGCCGTGATCCTCGCCGTCGCCCTGGCTGCGGCCGTTTCCCAGCCGCAGCCCCCGGGGGCGCATGAATATCCGGCGGGGCCGACGCTGGCCTCGGTTAATCGGGCTGCGGCCGCCGCTGGCGTCGACGTGGTGGTGGCGGTGGACCTGCGGGGGCGCCGCAGTCCGGCCGTCGCGCACGTGTCCGATGTGGAGGCGGTGTTTGATCGCCTGCTCAGACCGGTCGGCGCGCGGGCCGTCCGGGTGGCCGACAGGATGTATCGCATCGAGGTCGCCCCCGCGCCGGCGCCGCGACGGGATACACAAGGCTTCCGAGGCCCCGATCTCGCTCCGACTGTGCTCGATGAGGTCATCGTGACGGCGACCGTGCCGCGAGGCGGTCTGGAGGGGGCCAACGGCCGCTCGGTCATGTCCGCGTCCGCCCTGGAACGATTTAGCGGCGTCGCCGGCAGCGAGGCCTTGTCGGACCTGACGGCGACGGTCGATTCCACACGCCAGGGGGCGGGACGCAACAAGCTGTTCGTGCGGGGCATAGCCGATTCCGCCTTCAACGGGCCGCTGCAGGCCACGGTGGGGCAGTATCTTGGCGATCTCCGACTGAACTACGGCACGCCTGATCCAGACCTGTCCCTGATTGACATGCAGGGGGTGGAAGTTTTCGAAGGCCCGCAGAGCTCGCGGTTCGGCGCGGGCTCGATCGGCGGGGTGGTCCGGCTGCACCCTCGGCCAGCGAACCTGCAGGAGCGAGGGCAGTCCCTCGCTGGGGGCTTGTCGATGACGCCGGGCGGCGGCCTCGGAAAAGACCTGGCGCTGACGCTCAATGAGCCGATCGGGACGCGGGCCGCCGTGAGGTTGGTCGCCTACGGCCGTCGTGAAGGCGGCTTTCTCGAGAACCCTGTGAGAGGCGTGAACGACGCCGATTTCACAGACACGGCGGGCTTCAGGCTATCGACGCGGGCGCTGTATGGCGGCTGGACCATCGACGGCCTGATCCTCCACCAGAAGATTTCGGCTGCTGACGCTCAGACTGTGGCGATCAGTGAGAGCGAACCGGTGAAACACAAGGCGCTCGCGGAGCCTTATGACAGCACCCTGTCGCTCGCCGGCGTGATCGCCCATCATCGCGCAGGCGCGTCTCGCGTCACGCTTTCCGCCGGCGTATCGAGGCAGATTCTGGACGAATCCTTTGACGCCAGCGAGCCGGGCACGGCTATGCCCATCTTGGCGGATCGCCGCCAGGAGGTCAGCGCCTTGTCGCTGGAGGCCCGACTGGAGTGGGTCTCTGGGGGGATGTTGACCCTGAATGGCGGCGCCGCCCTGGCGGTCGGCCAGGCCGAAACGGTTCGAAGCCGGCGCACGGTCGACGTCCGTGACGAGATGGCCGCGGATATGCTGGTGCGGGATTTCGCTGAGGGCGCGCTTTTCGGCGAGGTTGTCGCCGCCGTCACGCCCAAGCTCGATGTGGCTTTCGGCGGCCGGGTGTCGGTAGCCCAGGGCGAGCATGGCGCGAGGCAGATCAAGGGCGGGGCGCAACTGCTCTTTGCCGACGCCAGCCGTTCAGAGGCCTTTTTCAGCCCCACGGCCGCCCTGCGGTGGACGCCGGGCCGTGGACCGGCGGTCTTTCTGCGTCTTGACCGGGGGGCGCGGCCCGGCAGCGTCAGCGAAGATGCAGGCGACCTGGAGCGACGTCGCGCCGATCGCCTCACTCTGCTTGAAGGCGGCCTTCGAACCGGACAGGCCTCGTCCTGGACCGCCGAGGCCTCGATCGGCTGGATGGACTGGCGTGACGTTCAGGCGGACATCATCACGCCGGGGGGGGACCTCGTCACCAGCAATGTCGGCGACGGCGAGGTGCGCTTCATCCAGGCCAAGGCGGCCTGGTCGCCTACTCCGACGCTGGATCTGACCGGAAGCCTGTTCCTGAACGACAGCCATCTCACGTTTGAGGGGCCGCACGTCATCGGCGTCAGTGGCGGTGACATCCCCAACGTCGCCCGGAAGGGCGCACAGTTCGGCGCTGCCTATGATCTGGGGTCGATTGCGCGCTGGCCCGCCAGTCTCAGCGCCGATTTTCGCTATGTCGGGAAATCTCGCCCAGGTCTGGGACCAGGCCTTGATGTCATCCAGGGCGGCTATTGGCGTGCAGACCTTCAGGCGCGCTGGGGCGATGAGCATCGAGCGGTCGTGTTGAGGGTTTCCAATCCAATGGACGCCTGGGCGATCCGATATGGGGTGGGATCGCCCTATCAATTGCACGACCCGCAAGGCGCCCCCTTGCGTCCCCTGACGCTACGCCTGGGATTTGAGGCGTCGTTCTAGCCGCCGAGATAGGCAGGGCGGAGGCGCCGATCCGCTCGAGGATAGTCCCAAACAGGCTCGGGCAGCCAGCGATGGAACCGCGCGCGGGTCCGGATGCGGCCTTCTTCGGGGGACCGCCGGATCGCCTTGACGTCCATGAAGCTTGCGGCGCGGCACCCGGACAGGGTGCGAAGGCCGCCGCGTGTCGCGCCGCACGCGTTTCAAGAAAAATGGTGGGCGCGCGTAAGGCGAGGCGCTTCAGGCGGCGTCATTCCCCAAGAGATCATGACGATCAGTGTGGGGGAATGGCCTTTGATCGATTTCAACCCGATGTCCGGTCGCGTGGACGGCGCCCGGCTCAAGGCCGGCGCCGCCATGGCTGTGGCGCTTGCCGCCCTGCTGCCGGCCACCGCTTTCGCCGGGACGGCGACCACGCATCAGGCGGCTCCTCCGCCCGGATGGATCGCCATCGGTGAAGACGACATCGAACGCGCCGCGAGGGGCGTGACGTTTTCTGACGGCAACGACACGGTGACCAACACCGAGACCCTGGTCCTGTCGTCCGACTATGACCTGGGGGGCGGCGATGATCGGTTCATCAACCAGGGCGTGGTTCGGTTCGCCAAGGCGGATGCGCCTCTCAACCTGTCCTTCCTCGGCCTGGAGCGGTTTGCCAACGACGGCGGCCTGATCGATCTGCGGAACGAGGGGGCTGGCGACGTCCTGACCCTGAGCGGGGACTATGCCGCCACCGGCAACGCGCGGGTTGCGCTCGACATCGATGGACAGACAGCCGACAGCCTCGTGATCAACGGGGTTGCGACCGGCAGGACCTCGCTGGTGCTGCAGAGCGTCAAGCCGGAAAACGCCGTCCTTCTGGATCAGAGCCTGACCCTTGTGACGGTCGGCGAGGACACCGAGGCGGACGCCTTTTCCCTCGCCAATGCGGATCAGGGGCTGGTCCGCTATCGGCTGTCGTTCGACGACGAGGCCCATGTCTTCCAGATCGACGCCTCGGCCGGTCTTGCCGTGCACCAGAGCGTGCGCGCCACCGAAGGTCTTCGTTTCGCCTGGCGGGCTTCGGCCGAGGCCTTCGACACCGAACAGGCCATGGCGCGCGCCAGCGGCGGCGAAGGCAGCCGCGTTTGGGCCGTGGCCCACGGGGTGCAGATTGATCGGGAGTCCGGCGGCCGCGCCTTTGCCCTGGGCTATGAACAGGCGCTGGTCGGCGGCCAGATGGGCGCATCCCTTGGCGCTGTGCCGTTGGCGGGTGGTCAGGCGGCCTATGGCGTGATGGGCGGCTATGTCGATTCCAGCCTGACCTTCGAAGGCGGTGGTCAGGTCATCGACATGCAGACCTTCAACCTGGGCCTCTACGGCGCCTGGCGACGGGAAAAGCTGTTCGCCACCGGCCTGATCAAGGTCGACAGCCACGCGCTCGAGATCGAGGACAAGGCCGCCGGCTTCACGTCGGACCTGGACGGGCTGTCCTGGGGCGCGCGCTTTGAGGCGGGGTATCGTTTCGATGTGGGCGTCCTGGCCATCGAGCCCGTGGTCGGTCTGGACTATCTCAGCACGTCGCTGGACGACCTGGAGGTCCTGGGTCAGTCCGTGGTGTTCGACGATCAGGAAGGCTTCTCCGGACGCCTGGGCGGGCAGGCTTTGGCTCAGTATGAGCTGACGGGCGATCGTTGGCTCGTGCTGTCGCTCGGGATCGAGCGGGTTCACGACTTCGACGCCGACCTCAAGGGCGCGCTGCACAGCAACCTGGCGATCGATGAGGTCGTCATGACGGGGCCGGAAAACTACGGCCGGACCCTGATCGGGGCGCAGCTGAAGATGGCCAGCGGTCTTCAGGCCTATATCCAGGGCGAAGGACGGTTCGGCGACGGCCAGAGCGGCGGCGGTCTGCGCCTCGGCGCGCGCTACCGCTTCTGACGGAATCGGCGCGCTCGGCCTTGTCCGGAGGCGCCGTCGTTCCACGTCATTTTTAGCCCCCCTGCGACGACGTGGAACGTTGGGACGCCGCTCTTGCGGCGTCCCTTTTTGCATCGGCCCGGGGCGTCGAGCCTTCACCGAATTTGCGGCTTTTGGAGATTGAGGTGGGTATCAAGGCGGCGCGCTCCAGGCGTGCCTGATGACGCTCCAATGGGGGGAGTGCTGGCGTGATCGGTCACGAACAGGAGGTGGGGCGGACGCTCGCGGCGCAAAACCGGGTCCTGCTGGCCTATGTTCGACGGCGGCTGAAGACGGCGGGCGACGCCAAGGACGTGCGTCGGGGCGTCAGGGCTCTGGCGGCGTCACGAAGTCGCCGCCAAGCGCCAGGTGCAGATCGACCCGGCGCGCCAGGCGCTCGCGGCGCACCGCCAGCACGGCTATCTCGGCGGCGTTTGCGGCTAGCTGGCGCTGCATCACCTCGCGGAGGTCGGACTTGCCGATCCGGTAGGAGTCCTGAGACAGGCTGGCGGCGCGTCGGCTGTCCTGAACGGCCATGCTCAGCAGTTCCTCGCGCGAGGCCAAGCTGTTTTCCGCGTCGAGCGCGGTTTCAACCTCGCCGAGCGCTTGCAAGGCCAGGCGGGCATAGCTGGCGACGGCTGAGCGCTGCTCGGCATCGCGCAGGCGCACGGTCCCGGTGAGGCGTCCTCCTGTGTAAAGCGGCACGACGGTGGCGGCGCTGGCGCTGGACGTCGTGCGCTCGAAGGTCTGCTGGGTGTCAATCGTCTCGCGCGATATGCGTCCATAGCCGGCGGACAGCGACAGCGAGGGCCAGAACGAGCTCCTGGCCTCGCCGACGAGGTTGAAGGCGGCGGCGACGCGTCGCTGCGCCGCGATCATGTCTGGCCTGCGGTCCAGCGCCTCCAGCGGCATGCCGGCAGGTATGCTGGGAGGAAAGGGCGAGAGCTCGCTCCGCGGTGCGATCGTGGCGGAGGGATAGCGGCCCGCCAGGATCTCAAGGGCGCGCACGGCGCTGCGATGCGCCATCCCGACCTGCTGAGCGGCGTCGCGGTAGGCGGCGTAGCTGGCGCGCGCCATCATGACGTCCGCTTCTGTTCCCACGCCGACGCGGAGCCGGTCATTGCTTAGGCTGACCAGGCGTTCCGCATCGGCCGCCATGTCGTTGGCAAGGCGAACCTGTTGCGCGGTTTCCGTCACGATGAACCAGGCGCGCGCCACCGACGCCGCCAGCGATTGTCGGGCGAAGCGAAAGTCGGCTTCGCTGGCGTCGCGCTGGGCGACGGCGGCGTTGCGCTGGTAACGCAGCCGCCCCCACAGATCGACTTCCCACGTCAGGCGCAGCATGCCGCCGTTGAACATGGAGACGAGGTCGGACACGGAGTTGGTTCCCCCGCGCCCCAGGACGCCGATCGCGGGCTGCAGTTGCGCGGTGGCCAGATCGACCTGAGCCTCAGCCTGCTCGACGCGGGCGGCCGCCGCCGCAAGATCCGCGTTGTGGGCGAGGGCTTCTGTCACAAGGGCGTCGAGCTGCGGGTCGTTGAAGGTCGCCAGCCAGCCGGCCTCGACGGGCGCAGCGTTCGCTGGCGTCGCCCAGGTCGAGGGGACCTGCACGTGGCCCAGGGCTTCGGCGCGCGTGCCTTCGGGCGTCGGCTCGGGCGCGGTCGCGCAAGCGGCGAGCAAGGCCGCCGTTAGTCCAAGCGAGGCCGCGGTGCGAAGAGGTGACATGGCGACGACCTCAGTGGAGCTTCAGCACGAACAGGTCGAGCTTGGTGCCGACGCGCATGACCACCTTGCGGACGATGTGCACCATATGGCCGTGCTGCGTGTAGACGGCGCCGACGCCTTGGGCGCCCATCGGCAGGAAGGTCTTCTCGTCCCGACCGGTGGGCCTCAGCCGCACCGCGAATCGGCCCGGCGGGATTGGCGCGGCGCCGGTCTGCGGCACAGTGCCTGAGAGGGGCAGTTGCCCTGTGCCCGACGACCAGACGATGGAATCCACCTTCGCCTTGATAATGCGATTGGGGAAGGTTTTCAGCGCGATCTCGGCCTCATCGCCGGGACGGATATTGCGCAGTTCGTTCTGCGCATACATCGCCAGGATCATCTGTTCGTCCTCGACAAAGGACATGACCGGCACCATCGGCAACTGTGCGGCGTAGGAGCCGGGGCGCAGTTGCAGGTTCACGACGGTGCCGTCGGCCGGCGCGCGGTACACCGTTTGATCCAGTTCCCACTTCGCGTAGGCGATCTGGGCCTTGAGCTGCTCCAGGGCGGCGCGCGCCTGGGCGACGTCCGACAGGTCGCCGCCCGGCGTCAGGGCCGAGAGCTTCTGTTGCACCTGGGCGGCGCTGGCGGTCGCCTGCGCCAGGTCGGCGCGCCGCTTGGCGACATCGGTTTGCGCCTGCTCGTGATCGAAGGCCGAACCCGCGCCTGTACGCGACAGCTCGCGCGTCTGCGCTTCGCGGCGAACGGCGAGCGCCAGATCGGCTTCCGACGCGGCGCGCGCCGATCGCGCGCCCCTCAACTGCTCACCGAGTTCGCGCTGGTAAGCCTGGGCGCTGTCGAGCTTGGCCTCGAGCTCCGGTTGCTTCGACTGGAGTTCCTGAAGCTTCTGTTCGAACGGCTCCGGATCGATACGGAACAGAACCTGCCCCTTCTTGACCGGGGTGTTCGCTTCGATCGGCACTTCGATCACGCGACCGGTGACGCGCGGCGTGACCTGGACGACGTAGTTGATGACGCGGACGTCCGGCGAGGAGGGGGCGACGACGTTGAGGATCAGGATCAGCGCGGTCATGCCGATGATCGGCAGGGTGAAGACGATCACCTGGCTGACGAAGGTCCACGGCAGCAGCTTGAACTTGAAGAAGAGCAGCCAGACGATGCCGGCGTAGATGAGCAGGAGGATGACTTCCATCAGGCGCCGCCTTCTTCGATGCTGCGGGGGCTCAGCGTCTGCGCGCCAAGGGCGGCCAACTGCTTTTCAAGGGACGCGATGCGCAGGCGCAGGTCGCTGGTGTCTTCGGGCGACGGCGCGGGCGTCGCATGCGGGGCCTCCGCTGGCGTCGGTTCGAGGCCCAGTGCGTCGCCGGCGTGGCCCTGCTCGTCGAGCGTATCCGTGCCGTAGGCCATCTTGTGAAACACCGGCCGCGTGTAGGCCCACACCCAGGCGAGGGGCCACAGCAGGCCGCCGAACACCAGTGAGAGCAGGCACAGGACCTTGATCGCGGCGAGCTGTGGATGTTCGCGTTTCTCGGCGATCTTCTCCGGCATGATGTGGACCCACCAGAAGGCGCCGATCAGCACCACGGGCACGATCAGAATGGCGATCCACGAAATGACGTTGGCGGCAGAGTCGAGCGCGTCGCCTTCCAGGAATGAGGCGTGTGCAGGGGTGCCCCACGCAAATGTTAGTAAAAACAAGACGGTAATTCGCTTCATCGCCCGGTTCCTCTGCAAGAGAAGGGCAGATCGATCTGCCCTTCTGCTGCGATTAATGGAGGCGGGCGAAAAATCGCTTCACGCTTTGTTGGCTGAATTATGGCGCCCACCTTCGTTCTTTGAATGTGAATGATGCAGACAAGGTTCCGCGCGGCCAAGTCTGAAAATCTGCGTTTTCCAACCTGGCCGTGAAGCGGGTCAAATGGGGCTGATCCCCGCCGACGGTTGGCCTTATGACGATCCTTGCGGCCTGGCGAAATGGACCTGGGCGCCGGGGCTGCCGCACAGATGCGTCTCATTGATCGGCATGCGTCTCAGCGAAGGCGCGCGCGATGGCGTCGGGCGGCGCTTTCGTCGCCAAGGAGCGGCCGGCGACGATCGCGCGGCGGATGGCCAACAGTTCTGACGCACGTACGCGGGGGGCATGGACTTCAATGACATAGCGCTGCGCGGCGCGTGCGAGGGCGACGCGTCGATTGGGTTGAACAATCAACTCCTCGATCGCTGATACTAGCGTCCTGGGCGTGAGATCGCTGAGATAGAGGGCGTGGGGGCCGCTTGCCTCTCGCAGGCCGCCACGCCCCGATGTGATCAAGGCCGCGCCCGCTGCATGGGCTTCGACCGCAGTCAGGCCAAACGGTTCGTCCCACATTGACGGCGTTAGCGCGATGGCGGCTGTCTTCATCTGGCGCTGAACCTCCGAGAGCGGCGCCGAATGGAGCACGGTGACCCGGGACTCGTAGGGACGGAGGGCGGCCACGTGCGGCGCCGCCCACTTTTGGTGGTGCATCCAGTCGCCCAGCATCAGGACGGCCCGCCACCCAGGGTGGCGATCGAGAACGGAAGGCAGGGCGGCGCAGACCAGGTCCAGACCCTTCTCGGGCATGGCCCGTCCCGAGAAGGCGATGACGGGTTCGCGCTGATCCGGGGAGGCGAGCCACGGTCCTGTGTCGATGGGGTTGGGCACGGCCCAGGCTCGGTTGGCCAGGGCGGGGTAGGCGTGTGTAAAGGCGGCGCGTTCCGCAGCGCTGACGAAGATGAACCCGTCCATGGCCTTGTAGCGAGCGTTATAACGCCAGGCGTCGAGCAGGTGACGCGGCGCCTTCAGCGCATTGTGCCGGTAGAGCACGTGCCGAGCCTCAGGCATGGAGCGAGCCAGGATCACCGCCTGCTTTACCTGCTGATGACACTCGACCAGGTCGGGTTGGAACGCGCGAAGGCCCTCAAGCAGGGCGCCGCGTCGATTATCCATCCGAAGCGGCAGGACGCTGGACATGCCGTGATCTTGGGCCCCTTCGTCGCAGAATATGCGAACGTCCTGGCCCGGCATGGCGGCGACCAGGGTCCGGATCACCGTCTCCATGGAATTGGGCGCTGAGGCTGCGAAGGTGCATCCGGACGGAAGTACAATGGCGGTCCGCAGCGGACGAGGGGCGTCAAGGACGGCTGGCGGGACGAGGGCTGTCAGCGGCGGAGATGGACTGCGGATGGCCGACGAACGCATGAGTCAGAACTCCCGAACGACGCCGAGCAGCCGGCGCGCCGCCGCGATGCGGCTTCAAAGCCAAGACGCCGCGGGAAGCGGAGAGCCTTACGGATGGGGGCGGTTGTCGGCTTTCGCCCGCCGTGGCGGGAGCTTCTGTCCAGCGGCGCAGCCTGGTCGCCCTTGAGCGCGTCGCTGACATCTTCTCACAGGCTTGTCGCCTAGGCGTCGCGTATCCTTTGCAGAGCCTGCCTACTGGGCCCGGGGCGCATGCGCGCCGAGGGCTGTGTGGGGGCGACCATGACCAAGCGACTGACGAACAATCTTCTGGGGGCCAGCGCTCTGGTGCTGGCGATGGCGATAGGCGGGGCCGTTATAGCTCAGGACGCTGTCGCCCCGGTCGTGGCCGCGGCGCTCGACACCCGCTCGACCGGCGAGGCGAGCAGCGGGGTGATTGTGCTGGGCGCGGACGCGCGGGGTCATCGTTTGGTCTCGGCGGCGGGCCTGGCCGGGCTGGAGGTCCTTGACCTGACGGGCGCGCGCCTGGGGCGGGTTTCGGCAGGCGAGGCTGGCGGTCTGGACGTTCGCTATGGTTTCCCGGTCAAGGGCCGGGCTGAGACCCTGCTGGTGTCGACCGACAAGACCGACAACAGCCTGCGCTTTTTCGCCATGCGCGATGGCGCGCCGGTCGAGGTCGGGGCGCGGCCCGTGCCTCTGGGCTTTGCCGTCGAGGACGTCTGCCTGCTGCGCAACGCCAGCGACGGCGGCCTCTATGCCTTCGCCGTGGGCGACGGCGGCGAGATTGAACAACTGCTGCTCTACGCCGATGCCGAGGGCCGGGTGGACGCTCGTTCGGCGCGTCGCATCAACCTGCCGTCCAAGATCAAATACTGCGTCGCCGACGATGCGACGGGCCAGCTCTATGCCTCGCAACAGGCCGTCGGCGTCTGGCGCTTCAACGGCGACCCGGAGGCCGACGCGGCCCCGGCCCTGGTCGACGCGGCCGGTCTGGGTCGGATCAGCGAGGAAAGCGGGTCTCTGGCGCTCTATGACGGCGGACAGGGTGCGCGCTATCTGATCGCGACCGACGCCTCCAGCGGGCGGCTGTTCATCTATGACCGCAGCGCGGGCGACGCCTACCTCGGGGCGGCCAGTCTGACCGGGCGCGACGGCGCGGCGATCAAGGAGCCGGGCGCGTTGCAGGCTGTCGGCGCCCCGCTGATTGGCTTGCCGTCAGGCGCTCTGGTGGTGACGGACGAGGATGCGGCCGCAGGTCCTGACTACAAGCTGGTGTCGATCACCGCCCTGACTGGGGCGCTGAACCTGTCGGCCGGGACGCCGCAGGACGCCCGCGCAGTGGCTGCGCCGCGCTTCCCCGCCGTCGTCGCCGTGGCGGAAACCGCGCCGGTCGGCAGCCCCGGCGACGCCGCCGACGATCCGGCCATCTGGGCCGATCCGACCAATCCGGCGAACAGCCTGATCATCGGCACGGACAAGAAGGCGGGGCTGAACCTCTACGACATGCAGGGTCGCCTTCTGCAGCATCTGCCCGACGGCAAGATGAACAATGTCGATCTGCGCGAAGGCTTCATGTTGGGCGGTCAGCCTGTGGTGCTGGTCACGGCCAGCGACCGGACCAACAAGGCCGTCGCCATCTATCGTCTCGACACTGAGGCGCGTCGTCTGATCGATGTGGCGGACGGCGCTCAGCCGACGGGTCAGGGCGATCCCTATGGCCAGTGCATGTATCGCTCGACCCGCAGCGGCAAGACCTATGTCTTCATCAACGATTCCAACGGTGAGAAGCGTCAGTGGGAGTTGGTGGACGCCGGAAACGGCAAGGTGCGCGCGGTGCGCGTGCGTGACTTCGCCTTCTCCAGCCAGGTCGAGGGTTGCGTCGCCGATGACGCCACGGGCCAGCTCTATGTGGCCGAGGAAGACGTCGGCCTGTGGCGCCTGTCGGCGGAACCGGACGGCGGCGCGGCCATGACCATGGTCGCCCGCGTCACCGACAACCCGGCGCTAAAGGACGATCTGGAAGGCGTGGGTCTTTATGACCTGGGCGGCGGGCGCGGCTATCTGATCGTCTCCAGCCAGGGCAATGACAGCTATGCCGTGTTCCGCCGCGAAGGCGATCAGGCCTATCTGGGCTCCTTCATCGTCGTCGCTGACGGGGCGCGCGGCATCGACGGCGTGTCGGAGACGGACGGTCTGGAGGTCACCAGCCGCAATCTCGGCCCCGGCTTCGAGCACGGCGCCATGGTCGCTCAGGACGGCCGCAACGTCCTGCCTGGCGAGAACCAGAACTTCAAATATGTGCCGTGGACATCCATCGCCGAAGCCCTGGGGCTGGAGGTGCGACCCTAACCTGAGGAGGCAGGCGTCAATGGCGTCCGACAATGGGGACCGTTCATTCTGATCTGGTCTGGCGGGTCGATAGGCTTTAGCTAAAGGCGAGAAGTCGGCGGGGCGGCGGGTGTTTGGGAC
>NZ_PCPB01000027.1 GCF_002979535.1 Brevundimonas sp. MYb52
TTGATGTCGTCGATGATGTGATAGCCGGCGTCGACTGCGCCGTACCAGCCGTCCGGCTCAGCCGAAGCGGCGCCAGCCGACAGGGCCAGAGCCGCCGCCGCGCTAGATGCCAGGATCAAACTCTTGACGCGCATGGATGCGGCCCTCCGAGATCAGTTGTTCGAGGACGACGGATACGTCGCCTACCCCACTCCCTATCAGCGTTGCCGTGAGTGGTCGAGCCGCAAACGCCCAATTTACCGAAGGTTGCAACACACCGTGACCCTCAGGCTACAGGGTTTAACGCGGCGTTAAGCCAATATCACCGCTCAGATCGGACCTTGACCTGAGCTGCCGCCTGTCGTCCACATCCGCCCGAACCTTAGGTCCTCGGAATTTCATGACTTCTATATGCATCGACGGCTTTAACCTGGCCCTGGCCAAGGGAACGGGTATCGCGACCTACGGACGGAACCTTCTGGACAGCGCCCGCGTCGCCGGCTTCGGCACCCAGGTTCTCTATGGCCCCGCAGCGCGCCGACGCAACGACAACCTGTTGAACGAGACCGCGCTGGTCGACGCCGAACGCCCGCCGCAGAAGTTGAACCGCAAACGAAAGATCGAGCGTTTCGCCGACACTTTCATGTCGCGCTACGGTCGAACCGCCCATTCCATCCTGCCTTCGGGCGAGGTCATCTGGCCGGCGCGATCCGGCGGACGGCCCGCCGCCGACCGATTCTGGGCCGCGCGCGACCTATTCACCCACGCCAACCGCTGCTTCGCCGCCTATGGCAAGGAGACCCCGGTCTCGTTCGAGGCCACGGCTGGGGCCCCTGCGCCCGACGTCATGCACTGGACCGCCACCCTGCCGCTGCACGCGCGCAAGGTTCCCAACATCTACACGATTCACGACCTGATCCCGCTGCGCCTGCCGCACACCACCCTGGACGACAAGGCGACCTATCGCGCCCTATGCGACGCCATCGCCCGCCGCGCCGACCATATCGCCGTCGTTTCGGAGACGACGCGTCAGGACGTCATCCGCCTTCTGGGCGTCAGCGAGGACCGCGTCACCAACACCTACCAGGCTGTCAGCCTGCCTCAGAAGCTGACATCGCGCAGCCAGGCTGAGGTCACGCTGGAACTGGAAGGCGTCTTCAACCTGGGCTGGAAGGACTACTTCCTGCACTTCGGGGCCATCGAACCCAAGAAAAACCTGGGTCGGGTCGTCGAGGCCTATCTGGCTTCGGGCAGCCAGACGCCCCTGGTCATCATCGGCGGCCGGGCCTGGCTGGACGAGGGCGAGACCGCCCTGCTGAACCAGGTGAAACGCGACGGCGGCCCCAGCGCCGACCGTATCCGCCAGTACGAATACATGCCCTTCGCCATGCTGATCAGTCTGATCCGGGGTGCCAAGGCCACGCTGTTCCCCTCGCTGTATGAAGGCTTCGGCTTGCCGGTGCTGGAATCCATGGCCCTGTCGACTGCGGTGCTGACGTCGACCGGCGGCTCCCTTCCAGAAGTGGCCGGCGATGCGGCCGTGATTGTCGATCCCTATGACGTCCAGGCCATCACACGCGGCATCCAGGCTTTGGACGCCGACGAAAGCCTGCGACTGGACCTGCAGGCGCGCGGCCTGGTCCAGGCCGGCAAGTTCACGCCCGAGGCCTATCAGGTGCGGCTGACGGAGCTCTATCGCAAGGTCGGGGTCTCGGCCGCCTGATATGACGACCGCCGCCGTTGACCGACTGACCCATCTGCAACGGCTTGAAGCCGAGAGCATCCACATCCTGCGAGAGGTGGCGGCCGAGTGCGCGCGCCCGGTGCTGCTCTATTCGATCGGCAAGGACTCGGCGGCCCTGCTGCATCTGGCGCGCAAGGCCTTCTATCCGGCCCCGCCGCCCTTCCCCCTGCTGCACGTGGACACGACGTGGAAGTTCCGCGCCATGTACGACCTGCGCGACCGGATGGCGGCAGAGAGCGGCGCGCGGCTGATCGTGCACCACAATCCCGAAGCCCAGGCGCAAGGGATCAACCCCTTCGACCACGGCTCGGCGGTCCATACCGACATGTGGAAGACCCAAGGCCTGAAACAGGCCCTCGACCTGCACGGCTTTGACGCCGCCATCGGGGGGGCGCGCCGCGACGAGGAGGCCAGCCGCGCCAAGGAGCGGATCTTCTCCTTCCGCGGCCCCGGCCACCGCTGGGACCCGCGCCGCCAGAGGCCGGAGTTGTGGAGCCTCTACAATGCCCGGGTCGCCCCTGGCGAAAGCATGCGCGTCTTCCCCCTGTCCAACTGGACCGAGATGGATGTGTGGGAATATGTGGCGCTGGAAAACATCCCGGTCGTCGATCTCTATTTCGCCGCCGAACGCCCCGTGGTCCGGCGCGACGGCGCCCTGATCGTGGTCGATGACGAGCGGATGCGACTGAACCCCGGCGAGACGCCCGAGATGATGTCTGTGCGGTTCCGCACCCTGGGCTGCTACCCCCTGTCAGGCGCGGTCGAGAGCACGGCCGCGACCCTGGACGCCGTCATCGCCGAAATGCGCGCCTCGCGCAGCTCCGAGCGCCAGGGCCGTCTGATCGACCGCGACCAGGCCGGCTCGATGGAGAAGAAGAAACAGGAGGGCTATTTCTGATGACGCCCTCTACGCTTCACCGCGACACCCTGCGTTTCATCACCTGCGGCTCGGTGGACGACGGCAAGTCGACCCTGATCGGCCGCCTGCTGCATGATGTCGGCGCCGTCCCGGACGATCAGGTCGCCGCCCTGCGCGACGCTGACGGACGACTGGACTTCTCGCTTCTGGTCGATGGCCTGCTGGCCGAGCGCGAGCAGGGCATCACCATCGACGTGGCCTATCGCTATTTCTCGACGCCGCGCCGCCAGTTCATCGTCGCCGATACGCCGGGCCACGAACAATACACGCGTAACATGGCCACCGGCGCCTCGACCGCCGACGCCGCCGTGGTCCTGATCGACGCGCGCAAGGGCGTGCTGACCCAGACGCGGCGGCACAGCCACATCGTTTCCCTGCTGGGCGTACGCCACGTCATCCTGGCCGTGACCAAGATGGACATGGTCGCCTGGTCGCAGGACGCCTTCGACGCCATCGTCGCCGACTACCTCTCCTTCGCCGAGGCCGCCGGTCTGCCGACACCTGTCGCCATTCCTGTCTCCGGCGTGAATGGCGACAACCTGGCCCGGCCCGGCGAGGCGGCGGAATGGTATGCGGGGCCGACCCTGCTGCAGATACTGGAAACCCTGCCAACCGCCGCCGAGACCGCCCGGCCCTTCCGCATGGCGGTCCAGGGCGTCAACCGCCCCAACCTCGACTTCCGCGGTTATACGGGCCGCATCGCCAGCGGCGCCGTCGCGGTGGGCGACGCCGTCGCCGTCTCGCCGTCCGGCGTGCGCTCGCGCGTTGAACGGATCGTCGTCATGGGCGGCGACCTGGACCAAGCGCAAGCCGGCCAGTCCGTCACCCTGACCTTCACCGACGAGATCGACGTGACACGCGGCGATGTTCTGGCCGCCGCCGATGCGCCGCTGGAGGCCGCCGACCAGTTCGAGGCCACCATCGTCTGGATGGCTGAGGCCGAACTGATCCCCGGCCGCGTCTATGATCTGAAGATCGGCGCCCGCACCGTCTCCGCCCAGGTCACCGACATTCGCCATCGGGTGAACGTCAACACCCAGGAAAAGCTGTCCGCGCGCACCCTGGACCTGAACGACATCGGCGTCTGCCACCTGTCCCTGGGTCAGGACGTGGCCTTCGAGCCCTATACGGTCGATCGCGAATTGGGCGCCTTTATCCTGATCGACCGGCTGACGCGGGCCACGGTCGGCGCCGGCATGATCCATTTCGCCCTGCGACGGGCGCACAATATCCACCGCCAGGCCATCAAGGTCGATCGTGCCCAGCGCGCCGCGCTGAAGGGCCAGAAGCCCGCCGTCGTCTGGTTCACCGGCCTGTCCGGCTCGGGCAAGTCCACCATCGCCAACCTGGTCGAGGAACTGCTGACCGCCGAGGGTCGCCACGCCTATCTGATCGACGGCGACAACCTGCGTCACGGCCTCAGCCGCGACCTGGGCTTCACCGAGGCCGACCGCGTCGAGAATATCCGTCGCGCCGCCGAGGTCGCGCGAATGATGGCCGACGCCGGCCTGATCGTTCTGGTGTCTCTGATCTCGCCCTTCCGCGCCGAACGCGCCATGGCGCGCGACATGATGGGCGACATCGACTTCATCGAGGTCTTCGTCGATGCCCCCCTTGAGGTCGTGGAGGCCCGCGACGTCAAAGGGCTTTACGCCAAGGCCCGGCGCGGAGAGCTGTTGAACTTCACCGGCATCGATAGCCCCTACGAGACGCCACATTCGCCAGAAATTCATGTTAGGACGGATACGAAGACGCTGGATCAGTCTGCGCGCGCCGTTCTGAGCATTGTTTTTCCAGCGACACAGCCTTGAAGGTTCAATTTATGGTCGAACTGAACCCGTCAGACTCAGGATCATCAAGGACGGCGCCAGCTGGAATGCGTCGCGCCGGTCCCTATCGGATGTTCGCGGCTGCGGCTCACCACCTGCGCATCGTCGGCGCGCTCATCATGCGCGAAATGGCGACCCGTTACGGCCGACAAGGTCTCGGCTTCGCCTGGCTGGTCGGGGAGCCGCTGATCTTCTGCTTCGGCGTCATAATCCTGTGGTCGTTCACCAAGCCGCCCTATGAGCACGGCATCCGATTGGCGCCTTTCGTCATGACCGGTTACATGAGCCTGATCATGATCCGGCACATGATCGGCCTGCTGACCTCGGCGATCCAATCCAACCTGGGCCTGCTCTATCATCGGCAGATAACGCCCATGCATATTCTCACCAGCCGGATCATCCTCGAACTCGGCGGAGCCACATCCGCCTTCATGGTCGTTTACCTCGTGCTTCTGAGCATCAACCAGGTCGGCCTGCCGCATGACTACCTGCTCCTCTACAGCGGCTGGCTGACCCTGACCTTTGTCGCTGTCGGGATTGCGCTGGTGCTGACCGGGCTGGCCATGCGTTTTGAGCTTTTTGAACGCCTGATTTCCCTGATCAGCTACGCCATGATCCCGCTCTCGGGCGCATTTTTCATGGTCGCGTGGGTTCCTGCCGCGGCTCGAGATATTTATTTGTCCGTCCCCTTGGTGCACGGCGTGGAAATGATTCGTGCGGGCGTATTCGGCGAGTTCGTTCCGACCTATTACAATCCGATCTATGCGATCACCTGGGGAGCGGTGTTGAATATCGCGGGTTTGCTGCTTATCGCTGGCGCACGCGAACACATGTCTTCCGAATAATCTCCACAAATTTGCTCAGATAAGGCAAATGTCGCGCATGGCCGATACAAAGCTGCAGTACCTGGGTGCCCTACCCAAATTGCTTCCCGCACGATCTGGGGGAAAGCATCGACGCAAGGCGCCGGTCGGCTTCCTGATCGTGGTGGCTCTGCCCACGCTGCTGGCCTGCCTGTACTACCTGGTCATCGCCTCGCCTCGCTATGTCTCTGAAGCGCGGTTTGTCGTCCGTTCCGCCAATGTCGCCCAGCCCTCTACCGTCGGCATGGCGCTGCACGTCGCCGGCTTCTCAACAGGGATCAACGACGCTTTCGCCGTCCACGAGTATCTGACGTCGCGCGACAGCTTGCAGCAGCTTGATAAGCAGTTTGACCTGCGCGCCGTCCTTGGCCGTAAAGGCGCCGATGCGCTCGCCCGCTATCCTCGCCCTTGGGAAGGCCAGAGCGAGGAAGCTCTCTACAAGGCGTTCCAACGCTTCCTGACCGTCGGCTATGATTCGACGACCGGTATCAGCACCATCCGCGTCGAGGCCTTCCGCCCCCAGGACGCCCGGGCTCTGAACCTTGCCCTTCTCGACAGTGGCGAAAAGCTGATCAATCAGCTCAATGATCGCGCCGCCGCCAATGCGGTGAGCGATGCGGAACGAGACCAGAAGGTCGCCGTCGCAGCCGCTGAAAACGCCAGGCAGGCCCTGACCAACTTCCGAAACAGCGCCCGCTTCATCGACCCCCGGACCGAAGCGGCCGAAAGCACTCAGATCACAGCAACCCTTCTGGTCACGATCGCTCAGTTGAAGGCGGAACGCGATCAACTCGCCGCCGAGGCGCCGGCGAGTCCCCAGTTGGCCCCGCTGGACCGTCGGATCGGCGCCCTCGAGCGTCAGGTCTCCGAGGCGCGCGCGCGGATGGCCGGCGGCGCCGATTCACTGGCGCCCAAGGTGGGAACCTACGAGGATCTCATCTTGCAGCGCGAGATCGCCGAGCGCCGCGTCACGCAGGCAGAAGCCAGCCTGCTTTCCGCCCAGCAAGACGCCGCCAGGCAGAAGCTCTATCTGGAGCGCATCGTCGCCCCGAGCCTCCCTGACAAGGGGACGGCTCCGAACCGCTGGAAGGCCATTCTGACCATTTTCGCATCCTCGATGCTCTTGTACGCCATCGGCTGGCTCGTTTGGGCCGGCATCCGGGAGCACAGGCAGGACTAATGAGCCTCGAGCAACCGGGCCTGCGGGTCATCCAGGTCTCCAAGACCTATCGCGAGGCCAAGCGGTGCGTCTTCAGCGACGTCAATTTCGAGTTGGGCAGGTCTGGTCGACTGGCTCTTCTCGGCCGCAATGGCCAGGGAAAATCCACCCTGATCCGGATGCTGGGCGGAACGCTGCCGCCGACCACGGGCCGGATAGAGTGGAACATGACAACGTCATGGCCCATCGGCTTCGCTGGCGGCTTCCAGGGCAGCCTGTCCGGGCTCGACAACGTGCGGTTTCTTTCGCGCCTCTATAAACGTGACTATCATGAGACGCTGGAACGCGTGGATGACTTTGCGGAACTTGGGAAATCCCTCCGTGAGCCCGTTCGGCACTTCTCTTCCGGGATGCGCGCCAGGCTGGCGTTTGGCCTCTCTCTTGCGATCGAGTTCGATTGCTATCTGATCGACGAGCTGGTCGCGGTCGGCGACGCGCGTTTCCAGAGAAAATGTCAGGAAGCCCTCTTCCAGCACCGGGCGCACCGCGCTTTTCTCATGGCCTCGCACGACATCAACCTGGTGGCCAAATACTGCGACCGAGCCATGATCATCGAAAGCGGCAAGGCTAAGATTTTCGACGACATCGACGAAGCGGTTGAAGTCTACACCTGGCTGCGCGCCGCTTGACCATGTCTGATCCCAAGCAAGAATTCTGGCTGATCATTCCCCCCTGCGCCGACAGGGACGACTGGGTCGCCACGATCAAACCTCTGGCCGAGAGCGCAGGCTTCGCCCTAGTCTCCTCGACGGCTGAAGCCAGCCAGGCTGCGTCCGGCAAGGCCCTGATCCTGACACCCAACGCCGACGAACCACGCCAGGCGGGCGCTGCTTCACAAAATGTGGCCGTCATGTTGAGCGACGCCGGCCCCTTGCTCCCCAAGATCGATGCCGCGAGCGAACCCGCGCCGCGACACGCCGCAGTAAGGAACGCCTCCGAACTCGCCCTGCGAGGCTGCACCGCCTATCCGGAACGAGTTTTCACGGCGGATGCCTTGAAGCGGGGGCCCGTGGAGATCTTTCCCGGCCTTAAACTGTCTGGCCCGGCATCAGCCGCTGCATCGGATCGCAACCGCGCTCTCAGCGAAGCCTTTTCAGTTTACGCCGCCGACCAGAGCTTCTGGGGCAGCGAGATTTTCGACATCAACGCCAAGGTCGTTCGCCACCATGATGGACAGGTCGTTTTCGACCTGACCGGCCGTCCGCGCATTCTGATCTTCGGCCCCTATATCGTCATGCCTGCGGGACGCTGGAAAGCCGTTGTTCGCCTTGGCTTCAGCGCCCCTACAGCCAAGCATAGATACCGGGCCGACTGGGGGGAGCAGGAGGTCTATACCTCGTATGAGTTCCATCCCGGCCGCGACGGCCTGTTTCAGCTTGAAATGGAATACGAGTGGGACAAGCCGTCAGCTTCGGAATTTCGATTGCTCCTGCTCGAGGGGGCATTTGACGGCGAAGTGACCTTCTTCGGCGCGCAGATCACTCGAATCGGTTAGCGCGCCGCTAGGTCTCCGAAAACCAACCCCAATCACGTCCGCAACGAGGGGACCGCAGTTGGATGTCTCGCCCCGTCACGACCCTGTCGTTGCTCCGACCTCGGGCGAAGTCGCCTGGGCCATTTGAGTCGTGACCAGAGCATAGGCCCTGTCCAACGCCTCATTACGCATGAACAGCGGCTGAGCCGCCGGCGCGGGGATCGGCTCGTAGGCGCCGGGCGTCGATCCGCCGTTCAAGGGCGCGCCATAGAAGATATGCGCCCCGATCTGACGCACGCGCGACAGTCTCTGTCCCCACGACGGACGGACATAGTTGGCGTGATAATTGACCGAGTTCCGGGGCAGTTGGCTAGCCGAACGCCCCTCATAGACCTCGCGCGCGATGCGTTCTGCCCGCGCCCAGGCGACCGCGTTGACCGCGCGCCGCCCGATCGAGCCGTCGCAGGTGAAGGTGAACTGGCAGGTGCGGCTGTTGCGCTGATAGACCACCTCGCAGACCCGTTTGGGATAGGCGCGATGCCGCGAGCGGTTCAGCACCACCTCGGCCACCGCCGCCTGCCCCGCCTCGCTCTCATTGCGCGCCTCGTAATAGATGGCCTGGGTCAGGCATTCGAGATCGTTGTCCGGCACGCGTGGCGGCGTCTTCAGATCCAGGGTGGGCGGCGTATAGCCGGCGCGGCGCACGGTCGGCGTGGCGCCGGGATTGACGGCGGGCGGAGCAAAGGTCGCGGCGGGTTCGGCGCGGGACGGCGTCGTGGCGACTCGCACCGGACGGCGGTTCTCCACGCGTCGCTGCGGCGCAGCCCGCGGCGCGTCGGTCAGGCGAACGCCCTTTCCCTCCCGGACCATGGTCTGCAGGCGAGCGTTCAGGCGCGCGCGACGATCACGGTCGCTGTCGGCCGGTGCTTCAATGACCTGTGGAGCGTGGGCGGCGATCGGCCTGACCGCGCTGACCTCCGCCTGGGCCAATGGGACACGATTGGTCAGGCCCGCCCAAACGGCGCACCCCACCCCCCCAGCAATCACCACCGAGACGACGCCGCGCATCATCCCCCCCAAAGTTTCGCGTTCTCCATATCAGGCGGGGCCCCAAGCGCCAAGCTGAGGGCGCCGTTTCGCCCGATTGGCAGGGCGACCGCGAAGCCCTATCAAGGCGCTGTCATGCAGACTGCCCGCCGCGCCGGCTTTTCCCTGATTGAAGCCCTGGTCGTCCTGGCGATCGGCGGCATGGCGCTGGCTGTCATCTTCTCGATCGGCATCAAGGCCGGCGATACCGGCTTTTCGCTGGGCCGACGCGCCATGTCGGTCGCCGACGCCGATGTGGCGATCAGCGACCTGCGCGCCATCATCCGCAGCCTGAGCGTGCGGCCGACCGCCACCATCATCGAAGGCGTTGATCAGCCCATCCTCGCCGGACCGGAACGACTGGAGGCCGACGCGGTGATGGAGCGGGCCACCGGCTGCGCGCCTCAGGGCTGGGCCGGGCGACTGACCCTGACCATCGAGACCCAAGGCGACGAAAAAGTGCTGATGTGCGAGGCCGGACCGCGCAAGACGCCCATTATGAACCTGCCCCGCGGTGCGACCGCCGCATTTTCCTATTCAACCGACAGTACGACCTGGACGCCCGCCTACGAGAGTCCGAGCGCGCCCAGCAATACCGCAGAGTCCTTCCGCAGTTTTTCCCTGTGGGTGCGGCTGAACGCCGAACCGACCCTGGATGTCGTGGACCTGGCCGCCTCCGGTCGTCCCGAGCGATGGACGAGGCCCGATGCCCCGTTCTGATCGCACCAAGCCAAGACTGGGTCGCGCCGGCTTCGCCCTGCCGGCCGTGCTCGCCGTTACAGGCGTGGTGACGCTGATCTTTCTGGTCGCCATCACCGCCCTGGCCAGCCTGACCGCCGAGGCCAATTCGGCGCGGGCGCGGATGCGTTTTCTGCAGCGCGCCCTGAGCGCCGAGGCCGCCCTGGCCTATATGGCCGCCACCGAGCCCATGAGGGCGAACGGCTTGTCGTTGAACGACATTCGCGCCTTCAATGAATATGGCGAAACCCAACCGGGAGAGACGCCGTCCGGTTTGGCCGTGGAACTGGTCCGCCTCGACAGTCGGCCCTACCTGATGGATGTCGACGGGCCGCTAGTGCTTCGCCTTCAGGATCAGGCCGGGATGATCAATCTGATGCGGCTGGATGGCCCGCCCCTGACCCGGCTGCTGGAACGGCTCGGCGTGGCGGCCTCCCAACGCGACATCCTGGCCGCACGCTATCAGGATTATGTCGATCTGGACGATCTCAATCAGCCCAACGGCGCCGAGCGTCGCGACTATGCCGATGGCGGGCCGCCCAATCGTCCCCTGTTGCGACCCTCGGAATGGCTGTCGGTGCTAGGCGCGCGCGACGCCGTGGATCGGGACCGTTGGCGGGCCATGCGCGACAAGCTGGCGTCCGACCCCATTTCCAGCGCGATCAACATCAATACGGCCAGCCCGGAAGCCTTGGCCGTGTTGTTTGATTTGACCGAAGACCAAGCCGCCGCCGTGTTGCGGGAACGCGAAGTCGCGCCCCTTCTTTCGATCAACGCGCTTGAGACCGCCACCGGCGCCCAGCCGGTCTGGGACTACGAGCAGGTCTATACCTTCCCTGCCAGCTCCATTCTCTTTACCCTGAGCGACACCCGCTCAGCCTGGACCTATCGAGCGCGCCTGTCCCTGACCCCTTCCGGTCTTGAGCAGCCGCTCTGGATCGATCAAACTGAGCTTACAGAGGCTCCCCGCCGAGCCGTGGCCGACACATCCAATGCAACTCGACTTTCTTACGCCCCGCGTTGAGCGGCTCAGCCATGACGGCGTCATCGACGTCGTCCACCCTGGCGGCGTCCTGGGACGGATGCTGCGTCGGCCCGTCCTTCTGCTGGCCCGAGATCTTTGCGCCTTCGGCCTGTTCCACACCGCCGCCCTGCCGCGCGGTCGGCGGCGACAGGCCGCCGCGCTGCACGCCCGCGTCGCGGCGCCCTATGTCAGGTCCAACTCGACCCTGACCAAGGCGGGCGACGACTTCGGCGTCTGGTGGTGGGACGCGGATCGCGTTGAGACCCTGCTGGCCGCTCGCGCCACGTCGACCCGCCCCCTGGTCAGCCCTGAGACCCTGGCCCAGCCACGCGGCGAGGCCTGGCGCATCGTCCGGCTGAAGCTCGGCTACGAAGCTCAGTTGTGGCGCGACAAGGCTCTGGTCGCCTCGGCCTGGCGGCGAGACCGCTACGACCTCGCCGCTTGGTCGGCCTTCGTGCGGCTGCAACGCGCCGCCGATCCCGCGCCGGAAAATCCGCCGGCGCCAAGCGATCTACCCATCGCCTTCGACAACCGTGACGCCTTTGCCCTGGCGCCGGTCGAGCTGACGCGCGAGCAACTGGCCCTTACAGCCGGCGGCGGCGTGGTCCTGGCCTCGCTCTGCTTCGGCGCCTTCCTGTTCGGCCAGGGCTATCAGCTATCGAAGGACACGGACCGGGTCGAAGTCGAGACTGCAGAAATCCGCGCCTCCACGCCGCGCCCCGCCGCCGTGCGCAATCTGGACGCCGGCCAGAAGAAGCTGATCGCCTATCGACAGATCGAAGAGCAGACCAGTCCGCTGAGCGCCGCCGGCGCCGCCGTCGGCATCCTGGCCTTCCACGACCTGACGCCCACATCGCTGAACGCCGAGACCGAGACGCTCAGCTTCATCCTGCCCTACGCCGCCATCGAAAAGATCGCGCCCCTGGTCGATGATCTGGAAAGCTCGGGCTATTTCCACGATGTCCAGCCGCGCACCGATGGCGCGGGCCAGACCATGACGCTGGAAATGAAGGTGCGCGAGGCGGCCCCGCCGCTAACGCCCGAGCCTTGAGCTAGGAGGCCGCGCCGCCCTTGGCGGGGGGCGCCTGCAGCCGGACGAACCGGCAGGTCCCGTCATCGGTGCGCAGAGTCATGACCACCCGATCCTGATTGATCAGGTTGGCGCTGACGGTCGAGCAGCCGCCGCCCTCGGCGATATCCAGTGCCGGCGCCAAGGTGTAACGCCAGGGCGCCCGCAGTTCGAGCAGGCGATCCTCCCCCTCGCGAGGCATGGACGGGTCCACCACACGCAGCGGCGTGCCCGTGCGGTTGGCCTCGCGCCGCAGATCCGAGACCTGACGCTGGAATTCGAAGAAGACCGCGTGCGACGTGGTCTGATCCAGCATCCGCGCCGTGGACGGCATGATGATGGCGGTGCTGAGCGCAAAGATCGCCAGCACCACCAGAACTTCAATCAGGGTGTAGCCGACCCGGCCACGCCGGGGCGGTGCGGGATCAGCGGGCCTGATCGGAGCTGACATCGGCATTGGCGCCCTGGCCGCCCTCGGCGCCGTCGGCGCCGTAGCTGATGACACGCGCGCGATTGTCCGGCGCGGCGTCGCCCGACGTTGAAACCGCCGGAGCGACATAGATGTACGGACGCGCCCACGGATCAGACGGCAGAGCCTTGTCCAGATAGGGACCGGACCAGCCGGGAACCTGTTCGGCGTTGGCCTGCATCAGCAGCCCCAGACCTTCCTGTTCGGTCGGCAGGCGACCGATATCCAGACGCATGGTCTCTAGCGCCGCTTCCAGCGAACGGATCTGCAGACGGGCGGTCTGGGTCTTGGACTTGTCCAGTTGCGCGAACAGACGCGGCCCGACCACCGCCGCGATCAGAGCGATGATCGACAGAACGACCAGGATCTCGAGCAGGCTGTAGCCTTCCCGCGTTCTGCGAGAATGATGCGAAGAGGCAACGTTCATCGAAAAACGTTGACGGAGACGGAGCCGGTCGCGGTGCATCAGACGATCGCCTTGGATTTCTAACTGTTATGAGCGTGTAACGTTGCTATAGCTCAGGGCAAATGGGGGGTCGATGCGAAATGCGGACCCGTGTGAGCAACACTGGATCGGGACGCGTCTTGCAGGGCTTCTTCGCTGACATGGTCGCCTTGACCCAGTCTTCGATCAACGGTCTCAAAGATCGTCTTCGCCGCACAACGTTGCGCGAGCGTGTCTTGCTGGGCGGGCTGGTGCTGGGCGCCGCGGTCTATGCCCCCGTCGCCGCCCTGGAATGGCGCACGACACAGGCTGAGCGCTATATCGACGCCCTGACCGACCAATCGACCGCCCGCCTGAGCGCCGCCGCCGCGCGTCGCGTGGCCGACGGCGCCGCCGATCGCCTGGCGCTGGAAGACATGAACAGCTGGGGTTTCGAGGCCACCAACTCGGCCGTAGCCCAGGTGCTGATCGAACAACGACTTCTGGAAGCCGCCGTCGCGACCGGGCTGCCCAATCCGCGCATCACCACCAACGCCGAAGTCGAGGCCATCGGCCCGACCCAGTGGCTGGAAGCCGAGGTTCAGACGGATCTGCGCTGGGGTCCCGCCTTTGCCTTTCTGGACAAGCTGGGCGAGTGGCCCGAGGGCTTTCGGGTGACGGCCTTCCGCTATGAGATCACGCCCTTCCACGGCAGGATTCGGGCGGGCGAGCCTGTGCCGGTGAACGGCAACATCCGTGTCACCCTGGCCTTCCCGGTGCGGATCGCGTCCCCCGGAGCCGCGTCATGAGACGACTGCTTTGGCTGGCGCCGCCCCTGATGCTGATTCTGGCCTTCCAGACCGGAGCCGCTCATCCCGGCCAGCCGGAAGAGCCCCCCGGCGTGGTGCGGGGCCAGTCGGCGCGGTCGGGCCCGGTCGTGCGTCCTGGGGAAAGCGTGGTGGGCGCCGTCGCCTTTCTGAAGACCCTGCGTTCCGACCCGCCGCCACCGCCTC
>NZ_PCPB01000028.1 GCF_002979535.1 Brevundimonas sp. MYb52
GGGCGCGGGCGGCGCGGGGGGAGTGGAGCAGCACCGCGTCGAAGTCGGCGGGCGGGGCGACGTGGGTTTCCTCGGCCGCATAGACGGGCAGACGCAGGATTTTGTGGTCGGGCAGGAGGGCGGGGAGGTCGCCGGCGGGCTCGCGGGCGCCGGGGGCGAGGATCAGGCCGTCGATGGGGCTGGCTTTGATGAGGCGGGCGAGGGCGTGGATGTCGCCGGAAGCCGAGCGGGCGTCGGTGAAGCCCGCGTCGCGGGCGGCCTCGGCGGTGGCGTCGCCGACGGCGAAGACCGGCAGCGCGCGCAAGTGAGGCGTCAGGGCGGCGAAGGCGGCGACGCCGTTGGGGCTGGTGAAGGCAAGCGCCGCGACGGTGGTCAGGTCGGGCGCGGCGTTCAGGGCCTCGGGCATGGCGCGGATGGTCAGAAGCGGGGCGACGACGGGCTCGTAGCCGAGCGCCGTCAGCCGGGCGGCGGTGCGCGCGGTGCCGGGCTGGGCGCGGGTGATCCAGACGCGGCGGATCGGCCGCATGGTCTAGAGGTCGATCTTCTGGTCGCCGGCCTCGGCCTGGACCTCGCCGCCGAGACGCAGGCCGAGCGCGCGGGCGTCGTCGAGGGCGGTTGCGGCCGAGACGCCGGAGATTTCACCGGCGCGGCGCCAGCGGGCCGAGCCGTCGGGGCTGAGCATTTCGGTGGTCAGGCGCAGAACATCGCCTTCGATCAGGGCATAGGCGCCGATGGCGGTGCGGCACGAGCCTTCCAGCGCCGTCATGGCCCCGCGCTCGGCGGCGACGCAAAGCGCGGTCAGGTCGTGGTTGAGGAGGCGGGTCCAGTCGGCCTCGGCGTCGTCCGCGCGCGTCTGGATGGCCAGGGCGCCCTGACCGGGCGCGGGCAGGAAATCGTCGAGCGACAGGCGCTCGCGGATGACGTCCGACAGGCCGAGGCGGTTGAGGCCCGAACAGGCCAGGAGGATGGCGTCGAAGTCGCCGTCTTTCAGCCGCTTCAGTCGGGTGTCGACATTGCCGCGCAGCATCTCGATCTGCAGGTCGGGACGCAGGGCCAGGGCTTGCGCTTGCCGACGCAGCGAGGCGGTGCCCAGGCGGGCGCCGTGGGGCAGGTCGGCGAAGGCGGCGAACTGTTCGCTGATGAAGCCGTCGCGGGCGTCTTCGCGCATCGGCACGGCGGCGATGGCCAGACCCTGGGGCTGTTCGGCAGGGACATCCTTCATCGAGTGGATGGCGATGTCGACGCGGCGGTCCAGCAGGGCCTCTTCGATCTCCTTGGTGAACAGGGCCTTGCCGCCGACTTCCAGCAGGCGGCGGTCCTGAATGCGATCGCCGGTGGTGACGATCTCGACCAGGGGAACCAGGGTTTCGATGTCGGCTTCAGCCACACCCAGCGCGCGGCCGATGGCGCGCTGCATCATGCCGGACTGTGCCAGGGCCAGCTTGGAGCGGCGGGTGCCGATGCGAAGGAGGGGTTCAGTCACGTCGAGACGCCGTTGCGAAAGAGGGGGCGGGTCGCTAACTCCGCCCAATGAAGATGGACGCGGACTATAGCAGGGCGACGGACGGGGCAACCGAACGCGGGTCGGACGGATTGACCGTCCTGGGTCTGGAGACCAGCTGCGACGAGACCGCCGCCTCGGTGGTGCGCCTGTCGGCGGCCGGGGCCGAGGTCCTGTCCAGCGTCATTCACAGCCAGATCGACGAGCACGCGGCCTTTGGCGGGGTGGTGCCGGAAATCGCCGCCCGCAGCCATGTCGAGATGATCGACGGGGTGGCGCGCCGGGCCATGAGCGAGGCCGGGATCGACTATGCCGCCCTGGACGGGGTGGCGGCGACCGCCGGGCCGGGACTGGTCGGCGGGGTAATGGTGGGGCTGAGCTACGGCAAGGCCGTGGCTTTGGCGCGCGACCTGCCGCTGATCGCGGTCAACCATCTGGAAGGCCATGCGGTCTCGGCGCGGCTGGGGGCGGAGACGACCTATCCCTTCCTGCTGCTGCTGGTCTCGGGCGGGCATTGCCAACTGCTGGAGGTGCGCGGCATCGGCGACATGAGCCGTCTGGGCACCACCATCGACGACGCGGCGGGCGAGGCCTTTGACAAGATCGCCAAGGCCATGGGGCTGGGCTACCCCGGCGGGCCGGTGCTGGAGACGCTGGCGGCGTCGGGCGACGGTTCGCGCTTTGAGCTGCCGCGGGCCTTGTTGGGACGCAAGGATTGCGACTTCTCCTTCTCAGGGCTGAAGACGGCGGCCTCGCGGCTGGCCCAGACCTGCGAGACGGATCAGGACCGGGCCGATCTGGCCGATGCGGTGCAAAAGGCCATCGCGCGCCAGCTGTCCGAGCGGACCGAGCGGGCCATGCTGGCCTATGCCGAGCAGCATCCGCATCGTCATTTTGTGGTGGCGGGCGGGGTTGCGGCCAACAAGACCATCCGGCGCACGCTGGAGGATCTGGCGACGAAGCACGGCTTCAGCTTCCTGGCGCCGCCCATGGTCTATTGCACCGACAATGCGGCCATGATCGCCCTGGCCGGGGCCGAACGGCTGGAAAAAGGCCTGACCTCGGACATCGATGTCGCCGCCCGGCCGCGATGGCCTCTGGACGAGGCGCGCGCGAACGCCGATCCTGTGCACAAGAAAACGGGCCGCAAGGGCGCCAAGGCTTGAAGGCCTTGCGTTCGAGCGGTGGTCGGGGGACCGGAGAAGACATGGAATTTCATACGGCAGGCGTGATTGGCGGCGGCGCATGGGGCACGGCCCTGGCGCAGAGCGCAGCGGCGGCGGGCCTTGCGGTCGTCCTGCAGGCGCGCGAGCCCGAGGTGATCGAGAGCATCCGCACGCGGCGGATGAACGACGCCTTCCTGCCGGGGATCGAGCTGGACTCGGCCATCAACGTCACCTCGGACCTGGCGCATCTGGCCGACTGCGACCTGATCCTGGCGGTGCCGCCAGCCCAGCACATGCGTGCGACGCTTCAGGCCTTCGCGCCCTACGCCCGGCCCGGCCTGCCCATCGTCCTGTGCGCCAAGGGCATCGAGCGCGGCTCGCTGAAGCTGATGACCGAAGTTTTGGCCGAGACGATTCCGTCGGCCACGCCCGCTGTGCTGTCAGGCCCCAGCTTCGCCGCCGAGGTGGCGCGCGGCCTGCCCAGCGCGGTGACCATCGCCTGTGAGGACGAGGCCATGGCGGTCGCCCTGGCCACGGCGCTGTCGGGGCCGGTCTTCCGTCCCTATCTGGCCGATGACCTGATCGGAGCCGAGACGGGCGGGGCCTTGAAGAACGTCCTGGCCATCGCCTGCGGCATCGTCGAGGGCCGCGAACTGGGCCGCAGCGCCCACGCCGCTGTCATCACCCGCGGCTTCGCCGAGATCGTCCGCGTGGCCCAGGCCCTGGGCGGCAAGGCCGAGACGGTCGCGGGTCTGTGCGGTCTGGGCGATCTGGTCCTGACCTGCTCCAGCCCGCAATCGCGCAACATGAGCCTGGGCCTGGCCCTGGGTCAGGGCATGAGCGTCGAGCAGGCCCTGGCCGGCAAGCGCTCGGTGGCCGAGGGTTATGAGAGCGCGCCCGCCGTGCGCGAACTGGCGCGCAAGCTGGGCGTCGAGACCCCGATCTGCGAGGCCGTCGCTGCGGTGCTGGCGGGCGAAACCACGGTGGATGCGGCCATCGAGGCCCTGCTGACCCGCCCGCTCAAGCCCGAACGCGAATAGTGTCCGATACCGCTGAAGCCGCGCCGGAAGAGCGCAAGCGCGTCTGGAAGACGCCGCCGAACGTGGCCCTGTGCGCCGAGGCCGACATCGCCGACCCCGGCTCGCGCGGCTTCGTGCTGCAGATCGGCGAGGCCTTCTTCCACGGCTTTGTGGTGCGCAAAGACGGCGCGGTCGCCGGCTGGGTCGATCGTTGCCCGCACGCGGGTTTCCCCATCGCCATGGAGCTGGACCGCTATCTGACGCCGGACGGGTCGCTGATCATGTGCGGCTGGCACGGCGCCGTCTTCGAGCCGCTGTCCGGCGCCTGCGTCGGCGGCCCGTGCGCGGGCGGCAAGCTGACGCCCTGGCCGGTCGAGGCCAGGGGCGGAATCATCCGTACAGCTTGAGTGCTCAAGCGACCGTCACCCTCGGGCTTGTCCCGCGGGCCCATGGCTGCTCTGGACGCAGCCTCGACCTGCGTTGTCGTCGCGCTGCATTTAGCCACTCGACACGCCCTGGCTCAACGATAGGCCCTCGGGACAAGCCCGAGGGTGACGCGTGTGTGGGTTCAGGACCTACGTCTTCGGGACGATCTTGGGGTCCTTGGTGAAGGCCTCGTCGACCTCTTCCTCGGTGATCCGTTTGGAGGGATCGCCGGGCTGGTTGAGGTTCTGTTCCTCGGTCCCGTCGCCCATCATGCCGGGGTAGGGCGTCTTGGGATCTTTCTCGGCCATGCTGCTGGTTTCCTTCTCTCGGGTTGAGAAAGGGCAATCCCGCAAAGGAGGCGGCGTTCCATCACGGCCGCGCGAGCAAGGCTAGGTCTTCAGGCGCCTGGCGTTGGCCACGACGGCGGCGTGGATGGGCGACAGGGCCTCGGCCTGCAGCTTCAGCATAGCGTTTCCCATGTCCCAGCTGTCGGACAGGGTGCGGGACCATAGGCCCATGCCCCAGGCGGTCTGCAGGGCGGCGGCGCTGGCCAGGGTGTCGGCGCGCGACAGGCGGGCCATGTGGGCCGAGGCCTCAAGGCTCTCGCGGTCGGCGATGCGGCGGCCTTGATCGGCCAGGTCGAGGGCGCCCGACGCCACGGCCCCGGCCGAGGCTGTCAGGGCCTCGACCTTTTCCGCCCCCATGCGGCCCAGCTCGGCGTGGTCGGCGTTGAGGGGATCGGCCAGGGCCTCGCCCATGATGGCCAGACGGCGGGCGATGACCTGGGCCGAGGTCTCGGCGGTCTCCTGTCCGGCGCGGGCGGTGCGGGCGGCCTGATCGATAGGGTTCATGGGGCGAGCCTGAGCCTGTTCCGCTCGCCGGGCAAGCAGAACAGGCTCATCCGTATCAGGTCAGTTTCAGGGCAGGACTTCGGCGGCGAAGGCCGAGACGTCCTGGATCAGCGCCGGGATGGAGGCGTCAATGATGCGCTGGCCATTCTCGGGGCTGGCCTGGGCCGGGTCCGAACCGATGCGGCCGTCGGGGAAGCGGGCGCGATAGTCGAGCGCGTCGCGGATCGGACCTATGGGGGCGATCTTGGGGCTGTAGTCGGCGATCTTGATGTGGTCGGGATAGGCGGCCTGGGTCACGGCGATCTCCGACGGGGTGGCGTGGGCGCCGTGGCCGACGGGGAAGATCTCCTCGCACAGCTTGTGCACGCCGGGCAGGTCCCACCAGTTGCGCAGCTTCAGGACAAACGGAGGCTGCTCCTCGACGAAGGACCACTCGGCGTAGATCTCGGCGAAGGTGGCCTCGATGGTGGCGATATTGCCGCCGTGGCCGTTGAGGAAATAGATGCGCTCGAAGCCGTGTCGGGCCAGGGACGACACCCAGTCGGTGATGGCGGCCATGAAGGTCGAGGGGCGCAAGGAGATGGTGCCGGGGAAGGCCAGGTGATGCTGGGCCATGCCGATGTTGAAGGTCGGGGCGATGATCAGGCGCTCGTCGCCCTTCTCGGCGGCGTGGGCGATGATCTCAGGGCAGAGCCAGTCGGTGCCGAGAAGGCCGGTCGGCCCATGCTGCTCGTTGGAGCCGATCGGCACGATGACCGTCTTGGACAGGGCGGCGCCGTCCTTCAGGCGCGCGTCGATTTCGGGCCAGGACGACAGGTGGATCAGCATGGGGAACTCCGCGAGGGGGCAGACAGACCCCGGCGCTTTACGCCGATCCGGCGAAAGGGCCAAACCCGAGGGCTAATCCGGGGCGAAGGCGCGGATGAAGCGGCGGGCGGTTTCGCGGGCGCGGGCAGGAGCGTCGTCGGTCCTGGGGTGAGGCAGGCCGAGGACCGCGCGCAGGTGGCCGTGGCCCAGGACCATGCCGGCGAACATCTCGGCGGCGGAGGCGGGATCGGGCACCGACAGCAGGCCGAGACGATCCTGTTCGCTCAGCCAGGCGGCGATGCGGCGCACGCTCTCGCCGGGTCCCGCGTCATAGATGGCGCGGGCCAGTTCGGGCGCTTCGGGCGACATCAGGGCCACCCCGCGCAGGGAGGCGCCCTTGCCCTCGCGGCAGATCTTGCTGATCAGGGTCTCGGCGATGGCGGTCAGGACGTCTTCGGGCGCGGCGCCGGACGTCAGCGGCGCGGTCACGGCGTCCGAGCGCTGGGCCGCCAGGGCCCGGCCGATGTCGGTCTTGGTGGGGAAGCGGTTGTAGAGAGTCTGTTTCGACACGCCTGCGCGCCGGGCGATCTCGGTCATCGAGGCGCCCGCCCCCTTTTCCACGAACAGGTCCGAGGCGGCCTGAAGAATGGCGGCGCTCTTGAGCGCGTCGATCTGACCAGGGGCGCGGGGCATGTCAGTGCATCTCTGACGGTTCAGCCGAGGGGTTCGGCTTGCCGGGCTTGGACAACAGGGTGACGAAGGCGGCGCAGGCGCAGGCGATGGCCAGCAGGGCGAAGGCGTCGCCGAAGGCCAGGGTCGTCGCCTGCTTCTGCAGCATGCCGTAGAAGGCCTTCATCGCCGCGGCCTGGGGGTCGATGGAGCCGGAGAAGCGCTGGGCCATGCCGGCGATCATGTTCCTGACGGCCACATCCGACTGATTGATGGCGCTGGTCAACTCGACCATGTGCAGGGCCGAGTTCTGGGTCAGGGAGGTGTTGAGGATGGCCAGGCCGAAGGCGCCGCCGACGTTGCGCGACAGGTTGACCAGGCCGGAGGCGTTCTTGACCATGTGTTGCGGCAGGGTGGACATGGTCACCTGCTGCGAGGCGATCATGGCGATCATGACGCCGCAGCCGCGCACGGCCTGAACCCCGGCGAACTCCCAGAAGCCCCACTCGTCCGTGACCAGGCGCGCGTCCCACATGCCCCAGGCGCACAGGATGAAGCCGAGGAACATCAGGATGCGCGGGTCCAGCAGCCGCACCAGACGCCCGGCGAAGGGGGCGGTGGCGAACATGGCCAGACCGGACACGACCATGGTGGTGCCGACCTCGGCCGCCGAATAGTCGCGCACCCGCCCCAGGAAGAGGGGCAGCAGGAAGGTGCCGCCGAACAGGGCCGCGCCGACGATGAAGGTCATGATGACCCCGACCACGAAGTTGCGGTTGGCGAAGGCGCGCAGCTCGACGATCGGATTGTAATAGACCAGCGAGCGCCAGATGAAGGCTGGGCCGCAGATCACGGCGACCAGGCTAAGCAGCAGGATGTGGTCGTCGGCGAACCAGTCGTTCTTGGCCCCTTCCTCCAGCACGAATTGCAGGCTCATCAGGAAGGCGGCCATCAGGCCCAGGCCCCACCAGTCGAAGCCCTTGGCGAGCGAGGCGTCGCCCTTGTCGAAATGGGCGTAGCGACCGACCAGGAAGAGGACGATCACGCCGGGGAAGATGTTGATGAAGAAGAGCCAGCGCCAGCTGAGCCATTCCGTCAGGTGACCGCCCAGGGTCGGGCCGACGGTGGGAGCCAGGGTGACGATCAGGCCCATGATGACGCTGGCGGTCACCCGCTTCTCGGGCGGGAAGGCGGTGAAGGCCACGGCGAAGACGGTCGGGATCATGGCCCCGCCGAGGAAGCCCTGCAGCGCGCGGAAGAAGATCATCATCTCGACGGACGACGACAGGCCCACGGCCACGCTCATGATCAGGAAGCCGACGCAGGAGGCCAGGAATAGCTTCTGCGTGCCCCACAGGCGCGACAGGTATCCCGACAGGGGGATCATCACGACCTCGGGGATCAGATAGGCGGTCTGGATCCAGCTGATCTCGTCCGCAGAGGCGCCGACCCCGGCTTGAATCTGGGGCAGGGAGGCGGCGACGATCTGGATGTCCAGAATGGCCATGAACTGGCCGATGACCATGCCGGCGAAGCCGAGCAGAAGCACGGGCCAGTTGATCTCGGGCTTGGCTGGGGCTGGGGCTGCGCCTACGACCAGACCGTCCGCCGGGGCGGCGGCGTCGGTCACCGGGCCGTGTCCAGGGATGCGGTTTCAACCTGGCCCAGATGGGCGTCGGCGAAGGCGGCGCCGCCGCGGCTCTTCAGGTCCACCTTGACCTCGACCGACAGGCCGGGGCGCAGGGCGATGGGCTCGCCCGAGGCGCGACGATCGACGACGATGCGGACCGGGACGCGCTGGGTGATCTTGGTGAAGTTGCCGGTGGCGTTCTCGACCGGGATCAGGGCGAACTCGGACCCGGTGGCCGGGGCGAAGCTGTCGACATGGCCGACGATGGACTGGCCGGGGAAGGCGTCGGCCTTGATCTCGACCTCCTGGCCGAGGCGCATGCGCCCGACCTGGGTCTCCTTGAAGTTGGCGACGACATAGGTGTCCTGCAGGGGCACGATGGACATCATCTGTCCGCCGGCCTGGACCACCTGGCCGACGCGGACGCCGCGGGCGCCGACGACCCCGCCGACGGGGGCGCGGATGACGGTGCGATCCAGGGTCAGCTGGGCCTGTTCGACCAGGGCCCTGGCCTGTTCGACGGCGGCGACGCTCTGGCTGCGGGTCGAGCCAAGGACGGCGGCGGTGCGCTGCTCGGCGGTCAGGGCGGCCTGGGCCTGGGCGACCGAGGCGCGGGCGGTTTCGGCGGTGGCGCGCTGGGTCTCGATGCGCTGCTGCGACACCCAGCCCTCGGCGGCCAGCTTGCCGTAGCGGTCGACCTCGGCGCGGGCCAGGCCGGCCTGGGCCTGGGCCTGGGTCACGGCGGCGGCGCGGGCGGCGATATTGGCCTGTTCCTGTTCGGCGCGGGCGTCGACATTGGCCACGGCGGCGGTCAGGGCGGACAGGTTGGCCTGGGCCTGGGCCAGGGCGGCCTTGGCGTCGGCGTCGTCCAGACGGGCCAGGATCTGACCGGCCTCGACGCGCTGGTTGTCCCTGACCAGGACCTCGATCACCGAGCCGCTGATGCGCGGGCTGACCAGGACGGTGTCGGCCTGGACGAAGGCGTTGTCGGTCGCCTCCCAGCGCTGCTTGCCCTGCCACCAGACCACGCCGCCGGCGATCAGGGCGAGGCCGACGACGCCGCCGACGATCAGGGGCAGGCGTTTCTTGAGAGTGGCGGGGAGGGCCATGGGGAGACAGCTCGCTTCGATTTCGGCGCGTAAAATGGACAGGGCCGTCCAAAATACAAGGGGCGCCTGCGCGATTTCGTCGCAGGCGTGGCCCCGGCGCCGCGCGGGGCTAGTCCGTTGAGGCTTGGAAGGCCGCCCGCTGGAAGGCTTCGCCGCGCTTCACTGTGAACCGGAGGCTGCGCAGGTTGGCGACGTCGGCCGCAGGATCTGCGGCGACGAAGACGAGGTTGGCCAGCTTGCCCGCTTCGATCGTGCCCATGTCCTCGGACTGGTTGACGGTGCGGGCGGCGGTTCGGGTGGCGGCGACGAGGACGTCGGCGGGGGTCATGCCGACGGCGTTCTGCAGCAGCTCCATCTCCTCGATCAGGGCGGGCCAGGCGGCGCTGTCGGGCGTCTCGCCATCGGTGCCGGCCGAGATGGCCACGCCAGCGCGGTAGGCCTGACGGGTCAGGGCGAAGACCATGGGGCCGGAGCAGATCGGTTGACGCGCGCCGGGCGCGGCGGCGCCGCGATCCTGCTCGGCATAGACCCGGACGGTGGCGTCCAGAACGATGCCTCGATCGCGCATCTGCTCCAGCAGGGTCTGAACCACGGGGTTGTCGCCGGTGAGGAAGGGGGCGCGGTCGATGGGGGTGCGGCTGGCGTAGCTGACGGGGCGATCCGCCGGGGCCTGGGCCTGATGCGCCAGGATGCAGGCGTGGGACATGACGTCGGGACCGGCGGCGATGACTTCCTGCGGGGTGGCCGGATAGACCATGGCGTGGGTCCAGACGGGCACGCCCTGGCGATGGGCCTCGGCGGTGATCCGGGCCACCAGATCGGCGGGCAGGTCGGCGTAGATCTTGATGCCGGTGGCGGAGGTGCCGCGCGCCATGGCGACGGCCAGCGGCAGGTCTGTGTCGGGGGTGACGGCCTGCATCCACGGCGTCCGGCCGGCGACGGCCCCGGCGCTGACGGCCTGGGTGCGCGGGTCCCTGAAGAAGCCTTCGCCCGCCATCAGGGCGGCGTAGTAGATGTCGGGCGAGGGGACTTCGCCGACCCGGGCCTGACGCGCCAGCTCGCCGACCGAGCGCAGGTCGTCGGCCATGCCGCGCACGGCGGTGACGCCGGAATAGAGCCAGCGTCGCATCTGCACCCGCGCGGCGTCGGCGTCGGGCGGGGTGGCGACATGGACATGGGTGTCTATCAGGCCGGGCAGGACGTAGAGGCCCGTAACGTCGATCGTCTCGGCGGCGGTGGGCAGGGGGGCGCTGTCGGGCTGGACGGCCAGAATGCGTTCGCCCTGGGTGACGAGGGTCAGGCCGGAGCGTGACGGCGCGCCGGTGCCGTCGAACAGAACCGCGCCGCGATAGGCGACGATCTGGGGCTCGGCGGGCGTGGCCGGAGACGACATTGGGGCGCCGTGCCAGGCGGCGAAGGGGTCATGAGCCGCCGCCGAGCCGGTGGTCAGCGTCGCCGTTAGCGTCGCCGTTAGCGTCGCCAGAGCGGCGCCCGCCAGCCAGGTTCTGATCGTCGTCATGTCTGTTTCTCCCCCGAGGCCTTGATCAGGTTTGGGTCATGGCGGGGCCGGGAGCAAGCCGGAAGACGTTGACGCCACGCGTGGAGAAGGCGAAGCGAGGGCATGACCGTTCGCTCCCGTCCTCCGTCCAAGGCTGTCCGCGCCGCTCTGACGCCGCCCAAGGGCAAGCGGTCGCGGGCGCCCAAGAAGGCGCCGGTCGGGGCCGTCATCGGCTGGCCGCCGGACGAGGACCGGGTCGATCAGATTTTCACCCGGCTGTCGGGGATCATGCCGGACCCCAAGACCGAGCTGGATTTCGTCAATCCCTATACCCTGGTGGTGGCCGTGGCCCTGTCGGCCCAGGCGACCGACGTGGGGGTCAACAAGGCGACCAAGGCCCTGTTCGCCGTGGCCGACACGCCGCAGAAGATGCTGGCGCTCGGCGAGGAGGGGCTGATCCCGCTGATCTCTTCCATCGGCCTCTATCGCACCAAGGCGAAGAACGTCATCGCCGCCGCGCGGATGCTGGTCGAACAGCACGGCGGCGAGGTGCCGCTGAACCGCGCCGACCTTCAGGCCCTGCCCGGCGTGGGGCGCAAGACCGCCAGCGTGGTGCTGAACGAACTGGGCATCGAGCCGGCCATTGCGGTGGACACCCACGTCTTTCGCGTCTCGCACCGCCTGGGTCTGGCCAACGCCGCGACCCCGGACAAGGTCGAGGCGCAACTGCACAAGGTGGTGCCTGAGGCCTGGCTGCCCAAGGCCCACCACTGGCTGATCCTGCACGGCCGCTACACCTGCCTGGCGCAGCGGCCCAAGTGCGGGGGATGCGTCATCGCGGACCTGTGCCCGTCGCGGGCGGCGTTCGTCGGGGTTTGAGCGCCTTGTCGTCTCCCTTCCCCCTCGAGGGGGGAAGGGTCGGGGATGGGGGTGTGGAACGCGACGGGACCGATGGAACGCACGAGGCGATGCCCGGTCTCCAGCGTTCCACAGGATAACGATTGCCTCCACCCCCACCCAACCCTCCCCCCTCGAGGGGGAGGGCTCCTGACTACAGCCCCAACCG
>NZ_PCPB01000029.1 GCF_002979535.1 Brevundimonas sp. MYb52
GCAAGCGCGGCGGGCCAAGTAAAGCGTAACAAGGCGGCCTCCCGGAGCAATCCGGGGGGCCGTTTTGCCGTTGGGGCTTTTGCGGGACAGGGGCAGGACCCATCGGGGGGCGAGATTTGATCTGAAACAAAACTCGCGGCATTTTGCCGATAGAGCATTGAAAATCATCGATATTAACGAAAGCGAGGTGATGTCGGGCCATGCCTTCTCTGTGAAAAGGGAAACTCATGACTGACATCGACTGGCCGCGCCGCGCGGGCCTGTCCGGGGCGCTGGACGAAGCGGCGATCGTGGCCATTACGGATCGCGCGGGCCAGATTCTGTACTGCAACCAAAAGTTCGCCGATGTCAGCGGCTATAGCTGCGATGAGTTGGTAGGCCAGAACCACAGGCTGGTGAATTCGGGCCACCACCCCCGTGAGTTTTTCAAGGACCTCTACCGGACGATCTCGGGCGGAGCCGTGTGGCGCGGCACCATCCAGAACCGCAACAAGAACGGCGAACTCTACTGGGTCGACACGACCATCGTGCCCAATCCGGGCGCGGACGGCCGACCCGAGACCTATACCGCGATCCGCTTCGAGGATTCCGACCACGTCCGCGCCTTGAAGGCCCTGGAGGTCGCCCAGGACGAGGCGAGGCGTGCGGCCCAGGTTCGCGACCGCTTCTTCGCCAACATCAGCCACGAGGTTCGCACGCCGCTGAACGCCGTGCTGGGCCTGGCCTCGGCCCTGGCGCACACGACCCTCACCGAGCGTCAGACGCAGATGCTGTCGCTGATCACCGGCGCCGGGGACGCCTTGCGCCGCGTGCTGGACGACATGCTGGACCTGTCCAAGATGCAGGCGGGGGAGTTTCGCTTGGCTCCCGCGCCCTTTGACCTCCGTGCGGACATCGCGGCCGTGGTCGAGATGCGGACGGCGACCGCTGAACAGGCCGACGTGGCGCTGGCGATCACCTTCTCCGACGCGGCGAGGGGGCGGGTCATGGGAGACGGCGTCCGCATTACGCAGATCGTCTCCAATCTGGTGTCCAACGCGGTCAAGTTTACGCCGGCCGGGACGGTGGAGGTGCGCGTGGATCTGGCGTCGGACGGGGGCGGCGATCGCCTGCGGATCGAGGTCGAGGATACCGGCATCGGTTTTGATCCCGAAGCCGCTGCCCGCCTGTTCAAGCCCTTTGTTCAGGCGGACGACACGATCTCACGTGAGTTCGGCGGCACCGGCCTGGGCCTGTCGATCTGCCGATCCTTGGCCGAACTGATGGGAGGCGAGATTTCGGCCCGTTCGACGCCGGGCGTGGGCAGCCTGTTCACGGTCGTCCTGCCCATCGTGAAGCTGGATGAGGCGTCCGAGGCCCACAGCGCCGATGTGGGCGAGGAGATCGGGGCCCAGCGAATCTTGCTGGTCGAGGATAATCCGGCCAATCAGATGGTCGTTCGCTGTCTTCTTGAGCCGCTGGGCTTTGAGGTGGTTGCGGCGGACAATGGCCGCGAGGGGGTGGATCGGTTCCAGGGCGGGCGCTTCGACATGATCCTGATGGACATGCAGATGCCGGTCATGGACGGGCTGACCGCCATCGGTCTGATCCGCGCCCATGAGGCGATACACTGCCAGGACCGGACGCCCATCGTCATGCTCACGGCCAATACGACCGAGGCCCATCACCGGCGGGCCATGCTGGCCGGGGCCGACGCCCTGGTGGCCAAGCCCGTTACGCTGGAGATCCTGCTTGAGGGCCTCGATCGCGGCCTGACTGCCGCAGAGAACTGGCGGCTGGCCGCCCGCGCCGGCTGAGCCGGTCTTGCATGGGAACCTGCGCTGTCCCAATGACGTTGGCTTTCGACGTTAATCTTTGGGTAACCATAAATGCGCCGCGCCATCAGACTGGGATTGTTCATCGGCACCCTCATCGGGATGAGCGCCTGCGCGAGCGTTCCAAGCCACGACGACCGACCCTCGTCGGGCGTCTATGGGTCCGTCGGGGTCGGCCGAACCGGGTGAAGCCGCGCGCCGATGCATGAATGACTGGCGCGGCGGGGCGATCAGCCTTACTATTGCCACGCGGACGCCGGTTGTCGCGCCGCGCCGCGGGTTTCTCCCCTTTCGATGTTGACCATCGCTATCGTCGTCGTGCTGCTGCTTGTGGTGCTGAACGGCCTTTTCGCCATGACCGAGCTTGCGGTCGTTTCATCGCGTAAATCCAAGCTACAAAGCCGTGCCGAACGCGGGGATCGCGGGGCGCGTGCCGCCCTCAAGCTGTCGGAGGAGCCGACACAGTTCCTGTCGGCGGTTCAGGTCGGCATCACCCTGATCGGCATTCTGGCGGGCGCCTATGGTCAGGCGACCATCGCGGGCGAGTTGGACCGCATCCTGGAAACCAACTTCCCGGCCTTTGCGCCCTATTCCGAGATCGCCTCGACGGCCCTGGTGGTCGTGCTGATCACCTATGTCTCGCTGATCGTCGGCGAACTGGTGCCCAAGCGCCTGGCCCTGATCTTCCCCGAGACCATCGCCTCGAAAATGGCGGCGCCGATCTCGACCATGGCCCTGGCGATGAAGCCCTTCGTCCTGCTGTTGACGGCCTCGACCTCGGGCATCCTCAAGGTCATGGGCGTCAAGGATCGCGACGGTTCGGACGTCACCCAGGAAGAGGTGCAGAGCATCCTGGCCGAGGGCACTTCGGCCGGCCTGATCGAGCCGGAAGAGCAGGAGATGATCGAGGAAATCCTGCGCCTGGGCGACCGTGCCGTGCGCGTGGCCATGACGCCGCGCCACGAGGTCTTCTGGATCGCCCTGGACGACCCCGAGGAAGTGCTGCGCGAGGAAATCCGCACCTGCCCCTATTCACGGATTGTCGTGGCGCGTGAAAGCGATGTCGATAATCCCCTGGGCGTGGTCCACAAGAAGGACCTGCTGGACGCCCTGCTGACCGACGGTTCCTACGACATCGAGAAGCTGGTGGCTGAGCCCGCCTTCATCCCGCAGTCGACCTCGGTGCTGAAGGCGCTGGAGATCCTGAAGGGCTCCAAGGTCCACATGGCCTTTGTCGTCGATGAATACGGCGCCTTTGAAGGCGTGGTCACGGCCACCGACCTGCTGGAAATGATCGCTGGCGATTTCAACGAGAGCCACGACGAGCAGGACCTGTCGATCCGCAAGCGCGAGGACGGGTCCTGGGCCGTGGACGGTCAGGCCGACCTGGATGAACTGGGTGACGAACTGGGCGAAGACTTCGGCGAGCACGAAAGCTTCCACACGGTCGCCGGTCTGGTGCTGCACCACCTGTCGCGTCTGCCGCACGAAGGCGAGATCCTGCAACTGGGTCGGTTCGAGGTCGAGGTGATCGACATGGATGATCGCCGGATCGACAAGCTGCTGTTCCGCGCGATTATTCCGGGACAGGGGAAGAGCCCGACAGACACCGACTGACTCGTCGAGCCACGGCTCCCGCAAAAATGACAAAGCGCACGTCCGTCCAGCGGGCGTGCGCCTTTTTCTTGGCCGGTTGCTGCCGTCAGTTCTTGGGCTTGTCGCCCATGTTGCTCCACACCGAGGCGAAGCCGAGGGCGGCCATGAAGACCAGGAAGGCCGAAACAATGGCGGCGATAACGGGAACGACGTCTGCGGGCATGGGGTATCTCCTTTGATCCCAGCAAAGCCGTTTGCGAACGCCTTCGCCTTGACGGAGATCAAAGGGATGAGAAGGGATCAGGCCGTCGTGGGGGTCTTTCTCGGCGCCATCTGAACCGCGCCGGACGACGACAGCCCCGTCACGGTCAGATGCTGCTGGCACAGGGCCAGAGGGGCGGGGCGGTGGCTGACCAGGATCAGGCCCTGGCCGGTTCGCGCCAGACGCGCCGCCAGTCGTTCTAGCACGCGCGCCTCGGTGACGGCGTCCAGACCCTCGGTCGGCTCGTCCAGCACCAGCCAGGGGGCGGGGCGCAGGTAGGCGCGGGCCAGACCCAGACGACGGCGCTCGCCGCCCGACAGCCGCGCGCCGTTCTCGCCCAGAGGCGCGTTCAGACCGGCGGGCGCGGCGCGGACGCGGTCCGCCAGATCGGCGTCTTCCAGCGCGGCCCACAGGGCGTCGTCGTCGGCGCTCGGCAGGGCCAGTTTCAGGTTCTCGCGGACGCTTCCCGCCAGAAGGACGGCCTGCTGCGGGGCATAGGCGAACAGGGCGCGTGCGGCGTCGGGGGCGGTTGCGGCGGCGTCGATCTCGCCCAGCCTCGCCTCGCCGGGCAGGGGCGCGCGCAGATGCATCCAGCGCTCGATCAGGGTGGTCTTGCCGGCCCCCGACGGGCCGGTCACGGCCAGGCGCTGCGGCGGCGTCAGCGACAGGTCGGCGGAGGGCAGGCCGAGGACCGGGCTGGCCGGCGCGGCCGAGGCGGCGGGCGCGGTTTCCAGCAGTTCGCCCAGCCGCTCCACCGCCGCCTCGACCGCGCCGTTGTGCCTGAAGGCGGTCAGCAGGGCGCCGGCGCTCTCGACCGTGGTGACGGCGGCCAGAATGGCCAGGGCGATCAGGGGCGGGGAGGCGGCGCCTGCCGTGGCCATGACGCCGATCACGGCCAGAGCCATGGCCGCCGACTGGGTCAGCATGATCCAGCCGCCGGCCGAGGCCAGACGCTCGGTCGCGCGCTCCAGCTCCGCGCCGCGTTCAGCCAGCCGGTCCACGGCCCAGGGCTTGACGCCATAGGCCTGAAGTTCGGGTGCGGCGGCGGCGAGGGCGGCGAACTGGGTCTTCAGATCGCCCGACGCGGCCTGGACCGCGCGGCCCGCCGGTTCAGCCAGCCAGCGTCCGACCAGGGCGGCGGCGATGACGCCGAGCAGCGCGGCGGCGGCGATGGCGACGGCGGTCGTCCAGCCGGTCAGCAGGGCCAGGCCCAGCCCGGCGATTAGACCGGCGGCGGCGCCCCAGGGCGCGGACATCCGCACGAAGCGGTTCTGGATGGCGTCGACGTCCTGCATCATCCGCGACGAGGCCTCGCCGCCGGCCAGAGCCAGGGCGCGGGTCGCGGGACCGCGCGCGATCCCCTCGAACAACTGGGGACGCAGCGCCGCCAGAGCCTTCAGCGCCGCGTCGTGGCCGGTGATCCGCTCGGCGTAGCGCGATCCGGTCCTGACGATGGCGAAGAAGCGGATCAGGGCGCTGGGCACCATGAAGTTGAAGCTGTGGGCCGCGGCGGCGCCCGCCAGCCCGGCCAGGGCCGAGGCGGTGATGAACCAGCCGGACACGCCCAGCAGCAGGACAGCGGCGGCGGACACTAGGGCGGCGGTGACGGCGGCGACCAGCAGGCGCCCACCCTGTTGTCGTTCCTGCGCCCGGATCAGGGTCTTGAGGCGCGCGACGCCGGTCATGCGGGAAAGGCTCAAAGTCGCACCACGACGTCGGCCAGATCGGCGACGGCCTCGGAATGGGTAGCGATCAGGGTGGTGCGGCCCTCGGCGGCGGCGCGGATGATCGGCAGCAGGGCGGCCTCGGACGCGGCGTCCAGATTGGCCATGGGCTCGTCCAGCAGCAGGAGGGGCGCGGGCTTGAGGAAGGCACGGGCCAGGCCCAGCCGCCGCCGCTCGCCGCCCGACAGTCCGCCGCCGCGTTCGTCGATGACGCGGTTCAGGTCGCCGGTGAAGCCCGCGCGGGCTGCGGCCTCCATGACGCGCGACGACGGCGCGGCGCGCCAGGCCAGGGCGATGTTCTCGGCCAGGGTTCCGGGCACGACGACCGGCGCCTGGCCGGCGAAGGCGATCCAGGCGGTCAGGTCGGGGTGGTCGGACAGGCGCACGTCGCCGACCTCGACCTCGCCGCCGCTCAAGGGGGACAGGCCGAGGAAGAGGTGCAGCAGGCTGCTCTTGCCCGAGCCGCTGGCGCCGAGCAGGGCCACAGTTGCGCCGGGCGCGATGTCGAGATTGAACCCGGTCAGAACGGGCGCGCCCGCTTCATAGGCGATGGCGACGTCGCGGAAGGCGATGGCCGGGGCGATGACGGGGACC
>NZ_PCPB01000003.1 GCF_002979535.1 Brevundimonas sp. MYb52
CACCCCGACATCCTCCCCAGACCCCGCCTTCAGGATCACCCCGATGCCCGCTTCCGCCCTCGCTCTCGTCGCTGACAAACAGAAACCCCAAGCCGTCGAGGCCGAGGTGGTGGTGTTGAAGTTCGGCTCTTCGGTCCTGCGGAACGCCGCCGAAGCCCCCGCCGTGGCCTCGGAAATCTACGGCCACGTCCGCGCGGGCCGCAAAGTGGTGGCGGTGGTTTCGGCCCTGTCGGGACACACGGACCGGCTGCTGGCCGACGCCCGCTCGCTGGGCCTGGACCATGAGAACGAACTGCTGCCCGCCTATGTGGTCCTGGGCGAGGAGAAGGCGGCGGCCCTGGTCGCCATCGCCTGCGACCGGGTGGGGCTGGACGCGGTGGGTCTGTCGGTGCGGGAACTGGGCATTGTGGTCGAGGGGCCGGCGCAGCACGCCCGCCCTGTCAGCCTGAAGGGCGAGCGCCTGCATGACGCCCTGGCCGAGCATGAGGTGGTGGTGGTCCCCGGCTTTGGCGGCGTGCGCTCGAACGGTCGCGTGGCCCTGTTGGGACGCGGCGGGTCGGACCTGACGGCGGTGGTTCTGGCCGCTGAACTAGGCCTGGACCGGGTGCGTCTGGTCAAGGATGTGGACGGCCTCTACGACCGCGATCCGGCCTGCGAGACGGGCACGCCGCTGCGCTATCGCCGGGCCAGTTGGGAGACGGCGCGCCAGTTGGGCGGGGCCCTGGTCCAGCACGACGCCATCGATCTGGGCATGAAGCACGGGGTCGAGATCGAGGTGGCGGCGCTCGGCCGCGCCGAGGGCACGGTGGTCGGCGAGCGCGGAGCGCCTCCCGGTCCGGTCCTGCCTGAGGCGCCGCTGCGCGTAGGCGTGGCCGGTTGCGGCGTGGTCGGCGGCGGTCTGCTGAACCGGCTGTTGTCGGACAAGCGCTATGAGGTGGTGGGCGTCCTGGTCCGCAATCCGGGCAAGAAGCGCGACGTGGCCGCGCCCGCCGACCTGTTCACCAATGATGTCGAGGCCCTTCTGGCCAAGAAGCCGGACCTTGTGCTGGAAGCTCTGTCGGAAGGCGAAGCCGGTCACGCCCTGATCCGCCGCGCGCTGGAGGCCGGCTGCGACGTGGTCAGCGCCAACAAGCAGGCCGTGGCCCGCGATCCGGCGGGGCTTCAGGCCCTGGCCGCCGCCAACGGCTGTCGCGTCGCCTGGTCGGCCTCGGTCGGCGGCGGGGCGCCCATGATTGAGACCCTGCGCGCCGCCCGCGCCGCCGGTCCCGTCGCTGGGTTCGAGGCGGTGCTGAACGGCACGGTCAACTTCATGCTGCAACGTTTGGGCGAGGGCGCGGCCTTTGCTGACGCCCTGTCCGACGCCCGCGTGGCGGGCTTTGCCGAGGAAGACCCGTCCTCGGATCTGGAGGGCCACGACGCCGCCGCCAAGGTCAAGCTGCTGTCCTTCGAGGCCTTTGGCCGCGCCCCCGCCGACCTGCCGCGCGACGAGCTGTCGGCCGAGACGCCGCTGGGCGACAAGCCGGTGCGTCAGATCGGCGCCTGTCACGATCGCGACGGCCACCTGGACGCCTCGGTGCGCCTTGACGGCGATCTGAAAGACGCGCTGTTTCAGTCGCTGAACGGAGAGAGAAACGCCTTGAAAGTCTATGGTCAGGACGGTCGCGTCTGGACGTGCAAGGGCCGCGGCGCCGGGCGCTGGGCCACGACCGAGAGCGTGCTGGCCGACGTCGCCGATGTGGTGCGCGCCCGTCGCGCGGCGGCGGAGCTGGTCTAGATATGGCTGTCTTCACGCCCGTCACGCCGGATCAGGCCGCTGACTATCTCATGCGTTACCCCCTGGGCGATCTGGTCGCGCTGACGCCGATCGCCGAGGGGGTCGAGAACACCAACTACAAGCTGGAGACGACGTCCGGGGCCTATGTCCTGACCCTGTTCGAGGGACGCACGGACGCGGCCTCGCTGCCCTTCTGCCTGGGGCTGACCCGGCATCTGTCGGCGCGCGGCTTCCCCACGCCTTCGCCGGTCGCGGACCATGAAGGCGAGATCATCGGCCATCTGAACGGCCGCGCCGCCGCCATCCTGAACTGGGCGCCCGGCGCCTGGAAGCGCCAGCCGTCGGACAAGGAACAGTATCGCGCCGGACAGGTGCTGGCCCTGCTGCACCTGGACGCCGCCGACTATGCGGTCGAGCGGAAAAACCCGGTCGGGCCCGAGGCCTGGGCGGCGCTGGCCGCGCGCTGCGAGGCTCCCGCCAAGGGCGTCGACCGCAAGATGCTGGATCAGATCAAGGCCCTGTTGCCGCGTTTGGCCGAGCCGTGGAGCGATCCCGCCCTGCCGCGCGGGCCGATCCACGCCGACTACTTCCCCGACAACGTCCTGTTCGCCACCAATGAGCATGGAAAGTGCGACGTCGGCGGGGTGATCGACTTCTATTTCGGCTGCACCGACGTCCTGGCCTATGACCTGGCCATCGCGCTGAGCGCCTGGGGCTTTGACGCCGAGGGCCGCCCCATGCCCTCGGCCCTGCGCGCCTTTCAGAAGGGATATGAGTCCGTGCGACCCCTGACGCCCGCCGAGGCCGAGGCTCTGCCCGGCCTGGGGGCTGCGGCGGCGGTGCGCTTCACCCTGACCCGCCTGCACGACCGCCTCTTCCACGACCCCGCCAACCTGGTCACGCCGAAAGACCCGGCGCCCTTCTTCCGCCGGCTGGACTACTGGAAGGCGGCGGAGGTGGTGTGAGGGGGAGGCGGCTTCTCGCGACTGGAGCGAGGCACCGCTTTCGATCCACCGTCGATGTTCCGATTGTCTTTTCGGAGTGGTGTCGAAAACGAGCAGCTACGTGAGACATGTAGATCGCAGGCCGATATCCTTATGCCATGACCGACGCTATTCCGCAGCAGCAGAAGATCACTATCAACGCGGACGCGCTCCGGGACCTCGGGATGCGAGGTGTGAACCGCGCAGCGGGCTTCCTTGGCCTCGCTTTCCGAAGGCCTGACGAGCCTCTGCCCACGACCATCACGATGTCGGAGTTCAATCGCTACCAATTCCTGCCGGAGCCGCTGCCTGAGGTTATGGCTGGAGAGTTGGTCCAAGAGTTCAACGCTTGGCTGATCGGAAACGCCCTTCAAGAATTGGACCGGCATTTCAGCCTCTTCGTGGATGAGGTCTGGAGGCTTCTCGATCTGACGGATGCACACGAGAAGGTAATCCCAGCGGGCTTAAAGGTCTCGGAAATCAGCGGCGACACAAACGCAGGGAACAAGTTCAAGAAAGTCGCTGATCGTCTTGGTCTCCCGGAGGCACGGCCGGATCGTCTCTGGTCAATCTCCAACGCTCGGAACTGTCTAGCTCATGCTGCGGGGATGGTTACGGAGCGTCACGCCAACGATAATAAACAACGACTCAAGCTTGTGTGGCTCGCCTCCGAGATCAAGCTAGTGCAGGGCGAGCAGTTCGTAATCATCGGAGAGTATCCGATCCAGGCGCCCGACCCCGAACAGGAAGCGCAGCTCGTCGTGCAAATGGTGGATCGGGAGCTCACGTTCGAGATCGGACAGCAGCTTCGGCTGACACCCGTGCAACTGCACGAGCTATGCCTGTTCTACGCAATCCTAATCGACACGATCATGGTATCGCTTGGCGAGCATTTCGCTGCCAAAGGCATCCCCAATCTTCCTCCAATGGATCAAGAAGCGAGGGAGACTTAAGGTCACCTAGCTCGCAGCGATGTATACTACCCACAGATAACGAGGAGTAGGTCCGCTTTCGGCACCGACCGACCTCCATGCAACGATCTCGCTGCGCGTGCCTTTGAGGCAGGGGCAGGCGAGGAGGCTGAGGATGGCGGCGCGCGGGCAGGCATGGCCGGAACTGACGGCGGCGCGGCTGTGGCCGACGATGGAGACGTTGCAACTGTGGGCGCAGATCGTCGGCAAGGTGCGGCTGTCGCAGACGCCCTGGCTGAACCACGGCTGGCACGTCACGCTGCGGGTCTCGGCGCGGGGCCTGACGACGGGCCTGATCCCGCATGGCGCGGTCGGGTTTTCGATGGAGTTCGACTTCATCGCCGGCGCCCTGGTCATCCGCGTCAGTGACGGAGGCGAACGGCGGATCGTGCTGAAGTCCGGGACGGTGGCCGACTTCTACGCCGAGGTGCAGGACGCCCTGACCGCGCTGGGCGTGGCCTGTCACATCGACCTGACGCCCGACGAAATGGCCGAAGCGACGCCCTTTCCCCTGGATGAGCGGTTCCGCACCTATGACGCCGAGGTCGCGCGTGACTACTGGCGGGCGCTGGTGCAGGTGAACCGGGTGTTCGGCCTGTTCCGTACCGGGTTTCTGGGCAAGTGCAGCCCGGTTCAGCTGTTCTGGGGCGCGTTTGATCTGGCAGTGACGCGCTTCTCGGGCCGGCGGGCACCCCTGCATCCGGGCGGGGTGCCGAACCTGCCCGACGCGGTGACGCGCGAGGCCTATTCGCACGAGGTGTCCAGCGCCGGCTTCTGGCCCGGCGATCCGGGGCGCGAGCCGGCCTTCTACGCCTATGCCTATCCCGCGCCGAAGGGGTTCGAGGCGGCCTCCGTCTCGCCGGTGGCGGCGCACTGGGACGCAGGGTTAGGCGAGTTCATCCTGCCCTATGCGGCGGTGCGGGCCGAGGATCAGCCCGACGCCGCCCTGTGCGCCTTTCTGGAGACCACCTATCAGGCCGCCGCCGATCTGGCAGCCTGGGACCGGGAGGCGCTGGAATGTCCGCGCGGGACGCCGCGTCACCCGCGCTGGGTGGGGTAGGGCCTAGTTGGCGAAACCCTTCACCGCCGCCAGGGCGGCCTCGGCGGTGTTGTCGATGATGGTCAGGCGTTCGGGCTGGTCGCCCAAGGCGCGGATGACGGGGGCGGGTACCGGCTCGAAGCCCAGAACGTCGGAGACAAAGGCACCGAACTTGGACGGGTGAGCGGTCGACAGGGCGACGACGGGGCCGTCCGCGCGGTCCAGCTGACGCGCGGCGGCCAGGGCCACGGCGGTGTGCGGGCAGACGACGCGGCCCCAGGCGGCGTGGGCGTGGGCGATCTCGGCCTTGGTCGTGGCCTCGTCGATGGAGACGGCGGAGACTTCCGCTTTCAGCGCGGCCAGCAGGTCCGGCGACAGGGTGACGGACCCGTCGCGGGTGAAGGTTTCGAACACGGCGCGGACAGCCTCGGCGTCACGGCCGGACGCCTCATAGACCAGACGTTCGAAGTTGGACGGCGCCTGCACGTCCATCGACACGCTGCCGCTCTCGACGGCGGGGCGGCGGGCATAGACGCCCTCGTTGATGGCGCGGGCCAGGGCGTCGTTCTGGTTGACGGCGGCGACGAAGCCCCTGACCGGCAGGCCCATCTTCTTCGCGGCGATGCCGGCGAAGGCGTCGCCGAAATTGCCGGTCGGGACGACGAAGGTCGCCGCCTGACCCAGCTGGGCCGTGGCCGAGATATAGTAGGGGATCTGTCCCGCCAGCCGGCCCCAGTTGATCGAGTTGACCGACGACAGGCGACGGCCGTCACGCAGGGATTCCTCGGCCAGCAGGCCCTTTACCAGACGCTGGCAGTCGTCGAAGTCGCCGCGCACGGCCAGGTTCAGGACGTTGTCGGCCTGCACCGTTGTCATCTGCCTGCGCTGCACCGGCGAGACGCGGTCCAGCGGGTGCAGCACGATCAGGTTGATGCGCTCGGCGCCTGCGAAGGCGCGCACGGCGGCGGCGCCGGTGTCGCCGCTGGTGGCGGTCAGCAAGGTCAGCTTCTGGCCCGTCGAGGCCAGGGCCTCGTCCGACAGGGCCGCGACCAGTTGCATCGCCAGATCCTTGAAGGCCGCGGTCGGGCCGTGGAACAGCTCCAGCACGAACAGGCCCGGCTCCAGCTCGACCAGAGGCGTCACCGCCGGATGGTCGAAACCGCGCGTCAGGCGATTCAGTGAGCGGTCGAGCGCGCCGGCAGGCAGGGCGTCGCCGATGAAGGGGGAAATCGCCTCCCTGGCCATCTCGGCATAGGTCCGGCCCGGACGCGCTGCGTCGGCGGGCAGGGTCGGCCAGGCCTGGGGCATGTAGAGGCCGCCGTCGGGCGCGATGCCGCGCAGCAGGGCGTCGGCGAAACTGGTCGGGGCGGCGTCGCCGCGCGTCGAAAGATAGCGGTCGGGGGAGGTGCTCATGACGGGTCGTTTCTAGCCGTCGTTCGGCGCTTCGTCATGATTATTTTGCGCCTGCGAAGGGATTTCCGCGATCTGGCGCAAGAAGATGGCGAGAAGGGGCGTGCGACGACCGCAGGGCTGGCGCATCGTCGCGGTCCGGTCCATGTCAGGGGCGATGAGACGCCGTTCCTTTCTGATCCGCGCGGCCGCAGCCGCAGCCGCAGTCGGCGGCGGCCTGTGGTTGAAGGATCATGTGGTCTGGCGCCGGCCGACCCTGCGTTTTCCCGAGGGCGGGACCAGCGGCTGGCTGCCTTTTGTTGTGGATGGCGCCGCCACGCCGACCGTGCGGGTGCGGATCTCCGGGCGCGAAGTCACGGCCCTGATCGACAGCGGGGCCCAGTATTCGGTGATCGACCGGGCCCTGGTCGAGACCCTGGGCCTGACGACCTTCTTTGATATGCCGATGGTGGCTTACGGCGTCGGCGGCCAGCCTCAGGTCGGACGCGGGGTCACGCTGGACCTGACCGTCGGATCGCTGGCGGTCGGCGGCCTGCGCGCGGCCATCCTCGACCTGGGGCCTCTGGCCCAGGCAGCGGGTCTGGGCGCGCCTCTGGTGCTGGGACAGGACCTTCTGGGCGAGGCGGTGCTGGACCTGGACATGAAACGCCGTCGCGCGCGCCTGGTCGATCCGGCGGACCATGTGGTTTCACCGGCCTTGCGGCCCGTGCCGGTCAAGCGCAGCGGCACGGCCCTGACCGCCGAGGTCACGGTCGAGGGAGCGGTGATGCGGGCCGTGGTCGACACCGGCTTTTCATCCCTGATCGCGCTCAGCCAAGGTGCGGCGGCGGCGGCGGGCCTGCTGGACGGGCGGGCCGAGACCGCCGGGTCCAGCATCGTTCTGGGCGGCGTGGCGCGGGCGCGGGTGATCGAGGCGAAGACCGTGACCTTTGGCGACGACCTGTGGCGCGGGGTGGCGACGCCGGTTTTCGCGGATTCGCCCCTGCCCAACTATCCCGACGCCCTGCTGGGCGTGGCGGCGTTCGAGGACCGCGAGGTGGTGCTGGACCTGGGGCGAGGACGGCTGCATGTCGCGCCCATGATGGATCTGACCATCGGCTAGGGTGCGCATGTTTTACAATTGACGCCTTTGCCGCGAGGGAAGAAGGGCGTTAACGGCTCGAATCATGTTCGATGTCTCCACAGGCGGGCGCGTCACGCCGCCCCAGCGCATGGATAGCCTGGACCTGCTGCGGGGTTTTGCCCTGTGCGGCATCCTGCTTGTCAACATCATCTCCATGGGCGGCATCTGGGAAGCCTATGTGCCGCAGACGGCGCCCAGTCTGGGCAACCCCGACTGGATGGCCTGGCTGGTGCAGCACGTCTTTCTGCAGGGCTCGATGCGGGGGCTGTTCACCCTGCTGTTCGGCGCGGGGATGCTGCTGATCACCCTGCGCGGCGACGGCGGCAAGGGCACGATCGAGGCGGCGGACGTCTATTTCCGGCGCTGCATGACCCTGTTGGTGTTGGGGATCGGCAATGTCACGATCCTGCTGTTTCCGGGCGACATTCTCTACGTCTATGGCCTGTCCGGCTTCTTCCTGTTCGCTTTTCGGGCGGCGCGGCCACGCACCCTGATCCTGGTGTCTGTGCTGCTGATCGCCTTGCTGACGGGCATTCAAGGAGCCAGCGCCTACAAGCGGGCGATGGAGGCTCGCGAGGGGCGAGCGGTGGCCGAGAGCCATCTTTCCGTTGACCGCCTGAACCCGAAGCAGCGTGAGTCGCTGGACGCCTATCAGGCGGCGGTCGCCGCACGCCAGCCGTCGCCGGAAGCCCGCCTCGAGCAGGCTCAGCTTCGCACTGGGGGGCCACTGGGCTTGCTGAAGTGGAGCGTCCACACTTGGATCGACTACGCAGCGTCCAGCTACACCATCATCCTGGTCATGGAATGCGTGGCCTTCATGCTGCTGGGCATGGCCCTGTTCAAGCTGGGGGTGCTGAGCGGAGCGCGGTCGCTGCGCTTCTATCTGCTGCTGTTGGCGGCAGGCTATGCGGTGGGGCTGACCATTAACGGCGCCCAGGCGGCGTCCCTGTGGCGCAATGACTTCTCGCCGGAGCTGTGGCTGACGCGCGGCAGCTATGAGTTGGGGCGCCTGGGCATGACCCTGGGCCATGTGGGCCTGATCCTCACCCTGTGGAAGCTGAACGCCCTTGGCTTTATCGGCACCGGGCTGAAGGCCATGGGGCGGATGGCGCTAAGCAACTATTTGGCCCAGTCGGCCATCACGTCGCTGCTCTTCTACGGCCTGCACCTGTGGGGGCGGTTCGACTGGTGGACCCTGTGGGGCATTGCGGTCGTCATCTGGGTGGTGCTGGCGATCGTCAGCCTATTGTGGCTGCGCGTCTTCGCTTTCGGCCCGATGGAGTGGGCGTTGCGGCTGATCGCCTATGGCCAGGTTCCGTCGATCCGCCGCGCCACGCCGGTCACAGCCCCCTGAAGGTGTCGCACGAGGCCGGATCGCCAGTCTGATAGCCGCGCTGCAGCCATTCCACTCGCTGGGCCGAGGAGCCGTGGGTGAAGCTTTCGGGCGAGACGCGTCCGCCGCCGCGACGTTGCAGGGTGTCGTCGCCGATGGCCTGGGCGGTCTTCATGCCTTCTTCCAGATCGCCGGGCTCCAGGGCCACCTGACCGCCGGAGACGGCGGCGGCGTTGCGCGCCCAGACGCCGGCGTAGCAATCGGCCTGAAGCTCCAACGCGACGGAGTATTTATTGCCCTCGGCCTGTGAGCGCGCCGCCTGCTGGGCGCGCTGCACCTGCTCGCTGGCGCCGGTCAGGGTCTGGACGTGGTGGCCGAACTCATGGGCGATGACATAGGCCTTGGCGAAGTCCGCGCCCGAGGCCCCGAGCTTGGTCTCCATCTCGCGCCAGAAGGACAGGTCCAGATAAACAGTCTGGTCGGCGGGGCAGTAGAAGGGTCCCATGGCCGCCTGGCCCATGCCGCAGCCGGTCTGAGTGCCTTGTTCGTAAAGAACCACGTTGGGGGATTTGTAGCCCCTCAGCTTGGTCGCCCAGACGTCGTTGATATTGGTGCGAACGATCTCGACGAACTGACCCGCCTGATCGTCGGGGGAGCCGACCTCGCCGGTCTGCTGACCCTGGCTGGCCCCGCCGAACTGGCTGGCGACCTGCTGGGTGGTGTTGGGGTCGATGCCGAAGACGAAGTAGCCGATGGCCGCCAGCACGAGAACGCCGATGCCGCCGCCCGCCACAGCGCCGCCGCCCATGCCGCGCCGGTCCTCGATGCCGCCGCCGCGCCGTCCGCCCTGCCAACGCATGATGTCGTCTCCGCCCTGAATTCTCGCCCAAGCTAGGCGAAAACGCAGGCGGCAGGGAAGGGATGCAATTGTAACGGGCGGTCAGTTCGGACGGCGGTCCAGCCAGGCGTCGATCTCGGTGACGCCACGCACCATCTGATCGCGTCGCGCATCCTGAGCCTCGCGCGCCTGACGCTCCTGTTCCAGCGTGCGCGGGGCATAGGCGGTTTGCGGGGGCAGGGGCGGGGTCGGCTGGCGCGAGGCCTCAAGCCGCTGGATCGTCAGTTGGGTCTGCAACCGCTGCTGCTGAGCCAGGGCTTCGCGCTGGGCGGCCTGATGGCGCAGGCGGTCCATCTCGATCCGGTGCTGGTCGGCGATAGCCGAGCCGGGGTCGTAGCCGGGCGGCGGCGGACCCGGCCAGCCGGGCCAGGTCTGGGCGTTCGCGGCCAGAGGCGCGGCCAGCAGCAGGGTCATCAGGATCAGGCGGCGCATGAGCGAAACATGGGCGCCCGCCGGCCTTGCGCCAAGCGTGGCTCTAGATGGCGAAGCTGACGCCGCAGCCACAGCTGGACGAGGCGTTGGGGTTGCGCACCACGAACTGCGCACCGGCCAGTTCGTCGACGAAGGCGATCTCTGATCCCTTGAGGAAGGGAATGGAGACGGGGTCGATCACCGCCGCCTGACCGTCGCGGCGGACGACCAGGTCATCGGCCTCGGGCGCGCCGACCAGTTCCAGCCGGTACTGGAAGCCCGAGCAGCCGCCGCCATCGACAGCGACGCGCAGCATGACCGGCTTGCCCTCGACCTCGGCCAGTTTGGCCAGACGTTTCGCCGCGCTCTCGGCCAGAAGGATGCCTTCCGGGGCGCGGGGGGAAACCGAAAGCGACAGGTCGCGGACTGATTCTGTGGATTGGACGGTGCTCACGGCTCTCTATATGAGGAGCTGACAGGCGTTCGCAAAGGCCTGTGTCGCAATAGAAGTGCTGTCCGCCTTGAGCCAGACCCGCGCGTCCTTCGCCGAAGACCCTGCCGCCAGCCGCGGCCGCCACGTTTTCGAGCCCGCCAGCCGCACCCGCACCCCCTTCGCCCGCGACCGCGACCGCATCATTCACGCCACGGCGTTTCGCCGCCTGAAAGAGAAGACTCAGGTCTTTGTGGCGCACGAGGGTGACCATTACCGCACCCGCCTGACCCACAGTCTGGAAGTGGCCCAGATCGCCCGGTCGCTGGCCCATGCCCTGCGGCTGGACGACGATCTGGCCGAGACCATCGCCCTGGCGCATGACCTGGGGCATCCGCCCTTCGCCCACGCGGGCGAGGATGAGCTGCAGGCCCAGATGGCCGACTACGGCGGCTTTGATCACAACGTCCAGAGCTTCCGCGTCATCACCGAACTGGAAGTCCGCTATCCGAAATTCCTCGGCCTGAACCTGAGTTGGGAGACGGTCGAGGGCGTCATCAAACACAACGGGCCGGTGATGCATCACCTGGACGACCCGGCGTGGAAGACGGTGGCGGCCTATGCGCCTGGCGGGGCGGCGAACTGGGATCTGCGGCTGGACACCTTCGCCTCGCTGGAGGCCCAGTGCGCGGCCATCGCCGACGACATCGCCTACAATAATCACGACGTGGACGACGGGGTGCAGGCGGGCCTGTTCACCCTGGCCGACCTGGCCGAGGTGCCGCTGATCGGGCCCTGCCTGGCCGAGGTGCGCCGCGACTGGCCCGCGCTGGACGACCGCATGGTGCGGCTGGAGGCCGTGCGCCGCATGATCGGCATCATGGTCGACGACGTTCTGGCCGAGACCGAGCGTCGGCTGGCCCAGCACCGCATCGTCACGGTCGAGGACGTGCGGCTGGCTCCGCAGATGATGGTGCAGTTCTCGCCCCAGATGATGGCCGAGTTGGGCGTGCTGCGCCGCTTCCTGTTCGAGCGGATGTATCGCCACTACCGCGTCAACCGCACCCGTAGCCAGGCGCGCCGCGTCCTGTCGCAGTTGTTCCACCTGTTCATGGCCGAGCCCGAGGTCATGCCGCCCGAATGGTCGGCCCCGGCGATGTCGGAGGATCCGGTCAAACGGGCGCGGGCGGTGTGCGACTATATCGCTGGCATGACCGATCGTTACGCCATCGAGGTGCACGGCAAGCTGTTCAGTCTCGACCTGGCGCTTGATCTGTGATTCGAAAGCGGCCACGGGCGGGCTAGACTGATACTCCCGGCGCCGATTCGCGCGGGGCCGATCCAGAAAGCGCGACCCATGTCCTACGACGACGATCACCGAGGCAACCCCAACGCCGGCCGCGAGCGGGGGGCCTATACGCCGCCCACCGACGACGACCTGCCGTTCGAGCGTCGCAGCTATGATCCGCGTCGTGCGCCGGCCGCCAAGTCGCCGCCGATCACCCTGATCATCAGCGCCATTGTCCTGCTGCTGCTGATCGTGGCCGTGGTGATCTTCTATCGCTCGGGCGTGCGTTCCTCGACCGATGCTCCGCCCGCCGTGGGCACTCCGGTCGAAAGCATGAAGGTCGAGGCGCCGCTGGACGCCCAGCCGATCGACCCGGAAGCGGGCGTGCGCGTCTATCGCGACGGCGGCGAGGCGACCGACGCCGTCCCCACCTTCACCCCCGGCCCCGAAGCCGTCGAGCCGCGCCCGGCGCCGGCGCCCGTCGCCCCGCCGGTCGCCGCCACCGCCCTGCCGCCCGCAGCCCCGGCTGTTGTCGCGCCTGCGCCGGTCGCCCCGGCCAAGTCTGCACCCGTGACCCCGGCGCCCGCCGTCAAGGCCCCGGCGACGCCGGCCCCCGCCGCCGGTGGTTCGTCGGGCGTGCAGATCGGCGCCTTCTCGTCGACGGCCATCGCCGACCGCGAATACGCCGCCGTCGCCGCCCGCTTCGGCCAATACGCTTCAGGCGCCGAGAAGCGCGTGCAGGAAGTCACCGCCGCCAACGGCTCGACCGTTTATCGCACCACCTTCACCGGCATGAGCCGCGAGCGCGCCGTCGCCTTCTGCAACGCGTTGAAGGCCGCCGGCCGCGACTGCATCGTCCGCTAAGACGAGCGGGAAGAGACGCATGACCTCCGACGCCATCTACGGCTGTTCCGGCCATAAGCTGACGGCGGAGGAGCGCGCCTTCTTCGCCGAGACGAAGCCCTGGGGCTTCATCCTCTTCCGCCGCAACGTGGATAGCCCCGCTCAGGTCAAGGCCCTGGTCGAGGAACTGCGCGACAGCGTGGGCCGCGCCGACGCCCCCGTCCTGATCGATCAGGAAGGCGGTCGGGTGCAGCGTCTCGGCCCGCCGCACTGGCCCAAGTATCCGCCGGGCTCGGCCTATCTGAAGGCCGTCAACGATCCGATGGCGGCGCGCGAACTGGTGCGTCTGGGCGCGCGTCTGATCGCCCACGACCTGCGCGAGCTGGGCATCACGGTGGACTGCGTGCCGGTGCTGGACGTGCCGGTGCCGGGCGCCCACGACATCATCGGCGACCGCGCCTATGCCCAGGACCCGGCGACCGTGACCCAACTGGGCCGGGCGGCTGCGGAAGGCCTGCTGGCCGGCGGCGTCCTGCCGATCATCAAGCACATCCCCGGCCATGGCCGCGCCTTCTCGGACAGCCACCACGACCTGCCGGTGGTCGAAACGGACCTTGAGACGCTGGACGCCTGGGACTTCGCCCCGTTCAAGGCTTTGTCGGATATGCCGATGGCCATGACGGCCCACGTCGTCTTCACTGCCGTCGACGCCAAACGCCCGGCCACGACGTCGAAGAAGGGCATCCGCCTGATGCGCGAGCATCTGGGGTTCTCGGGCCTGATCATGTCGGACGACCTGTCGATGAAGGCTCTGTCGGGGACCCTGACCGAGCGCGCCGAGCAGTCGCTGAAGGCAGGCTGCGACGTCATCCTGCATTGCAACGGCGACCTCGACGAAATGCGTCAGGTGGCCCAGGGGACGGGTAAGCTGAAGGGCGAGGCCAAGCGCCGTGCCGAGGCTTCGCTGGCCCGCATCGTCCATGCTGTCGAACCGCTGGACGTAGCCGAGGCCCGCGCCCGGCTGGAGGCGGCCCTGAGCGGACGCTTCGAGGCGGCCAAGGGGCCCGACGTGGGCGAGGCTCAGGCCTAAATGATGGATCAGGCGTTCCAGCCCAATCTGGACTTCGCCGCCGTCGATGATGCTGACGCCGCCGAGGCCTTCGTCGTCGATCTGGAAGGCTATGAAGGACCGCTGCACGTCCTGCTGGCGCTGGCGCGCACGCAGAAGGTCGACCTGCTGAAGCTGTCCATCACCAAGCTGGCGGAACAGTATCTGGCCTTCGTTCACGAGGCCCGGCGGCGCAACTTCGCCATGGCCGCCGACTATCTGGTGATGGCGTCCTGGTTGGCCTATCTGAAGTCGCGCCTGCTGCTGCCGCGCAACGAGAAGGGCAAGGCCGAGGAGCCGCCGGCCGAGGAAATGGCCGCCGCCCTGGCGTTTCGCCTGCAGAAGCTGGAGGCCATGCGCCGCTCGGTCGAGGCCATCACTAGCCGCCCGCAACTGAAGCGCGACGTCTTCACCCGCGGCGACCCCGAAGCCACGGTCATCATCCCGTCCGATCGCGTGGACGCCAGCCTCTATGAGCTGATGGCCGCCTATGTGGCCCAGCGTCGGCGCGAGGAACGTCGCAAATATGCGCCGGGCCAACGGGTCGAGGCCTTCCAGCTGGAGGCCGCGCGCGACTGGCTGCGCTCCATGATGCCGCGTCTGGCCGACTGGACCCCGCTGGATCAGGTGGCGCCCGCGCGCGAGGACGAAGACGGGGAGGGGCCGAGCCAGGCCAGCTATACCGCCTCGACCCTGTCGGCCAGTCTGGAGTTGGTGAAGGAGGGGGCGATGGACGTGCGTCAGGCCGAGGCCTTCGCCGAGCTCTTCTTGAAACGTCGAGGCTTCGGCCAACCGCTGGAGCTGACGCCGTGAGTGCTCTATGGCCGCTCATCCCCGCGGAGGCGGGGGCCCAGTGCTTTGGCCGCAACCGGGATCATTTGCAGTTTCTGGCGCACAGCTCGGTTGGCCGTAGTTGCGCCGCTCAAACCTGGGTCCCCGCCTCCGCGGGGATGAGCGGGTATTTTCATGTCTGACCTCAGCTTCAAACCCGACGAAACCGAGATCGAACGCCGGGTCGAGGCCCTGCTGTTCGCCGCCGCCGCGCCTTTGTCGGCGGCAGAGATCGCGCGCCGTCTGCCCGAGGGCGCCGATGCGGGCCGGGCCATCGCCGCCCTACGCCAACGCTATCAGGGACGCGGGGTCGAGTTGGAATGTGTGGCGGATCGCTGGCGTTTCCGCACCGCCGCCGACCTGGGCTTCCTGATGACTGAGGAGCGCGAGGAGCCGCGTCGCCTGTCCAAGGCCGCGCTGGAGACCCTGGCCATCATCGCCTATCACCAGCCCTGCACCCGCGCCGAGGTCGAGAGCGTGCGTGGGGTTTCCCTGTCCAAGGGGACGCTGGACCTGCTGCTGGAGATGGATTTCGTGCGGCTGCGCGGGCGTCGGCGCACGCCGGGACGGCCCGTCACCTACGCCACGACCGACCGCTTCTTGGAGCATTTCAGCCTGGCCAGCCTCTATGACCTGCCCGGCGTGCAGGAAATGAAGGCGGCGGGTCTGCTGGATCTGTCGATCCCGGTGGGCTTCGAGGTGCCCGACCCGACCCGCAGCGGCGACTCGGATGGCGAAGATCTTTTGACTGCTCTCGATGAGGGATCGCCCGAGTTCGCGCAGGATTTCGTCAGCGAGGACTAGATTCTCCCGCCCTGCGACGCCTTGGCGCGGGCGCCGGACGGTCCGCAATAGCGGCGCATCGCCACGCCTGGGTCAGGGTGGGAAAGAAGGCTAGATAATCCAACGTCTTGCAGGTCTTCTTCCGTATCTTGACCTTCAAGCCCCTCGCCTATAGGTTCCGCGCCGAATTCAGACCTGCCACGGCGTCCTTGCCGGGGCGCTGAGCGCACAGGCCATGTCCCCAACGATGGAATCGCGCGAAGAGGCGATCAAACGCCTCAACGAGCAGGCCGATGCGCTCAAGGCTCGGGCCGTGCCGACGCCTCCCGACTATGGGGCGAACGCTGCGGGCTATGGCTATCGCCTGATGGGCGAGATGATCGCCGGCTTGGCCGTCGGTCTGGGGCTTGGGTGGGGTTTTGACCTTTGGGTCGGGACCATGCCTTGGGGAATTATCGCCGGAACCCTGATCGGTTTCGGCATGTCGATCTGGCTGGCGCTTCGTTCGGCCCGAAAGATGAGTGCGGCCGCGTTGAAGGAAATGGGGCCTCCCCAGGATCTTCCCGACGACGAGGTCGAGGACGAGCGGAATTTCTGACCAAACCGTCGTACGGCGGTTTGGCCTTTTGACTTAGGAGACCGGGCGGCATGGCCGATCCGATGCACCAGTTCCAGATCAGCAAGGTTGTTGATCTTCCGGCCGTCAACGTGCCGGGTCTCGGCTTGGTTGATCTGTCGATCACCAACTCGACGTTGGCCATGATGGTCGCCGCCGTGCTGATCACCCTGTTCTTCACCGCCGTGACGGCCAAGCCCAAGCTGGTGCCTGGGCGCCTGCAGGTGGTGGGCGAGGGGGCCTTCGCCTTTATCGATGATCTCGCCACCTCGATCATGGGTGAACAGGGCCGCGCCTTCTTCCCCTTCATCCTGACGCTGTTCGTCTTCATCCTGGCGCTGAACCTGCTGGGCATGTTCACAGTCTTCACCGCCACCTCGCAGGTCGCCGTCACGGCCACCTTTGCGGCCCTGACCATCCTGCTGGTCATCGGCGTGGGCTTCGCCAAGAACGGCATCAAGTTCTTCAAGCTGTTCGCCCCGACCGGCGTGCCGTGGTACCTGCTGATCCTGGTGACGCCGATCGAGTTCATCTCCTTCCTGCTGCGCCCCGTGTCGCTGGCCCTGCGTCTGTTCGGCAACATGCTGGGCGGTCACGTGGCGATGAAGGTCTTCGCCGGCTTCGTGGTTTCGCTGGGCGCCTTCGGCCTGGTCGGCATCCCCGGCGCGGTTCTGGCCATGGGCGGCGTGGTCGCCATCACGGCCCTGGAGTTCCTTGTGGCCTTCCTGCAAGCTTTCGTTTTCGCCGTTCTGACCACTGTGTATCTGAACGACGTCGTGCATCTGGATCAGCATTAAGGCTGGTCCAGCCCGCCAACCCCTTCTTTCAAACCATCCCAACCAGGAACTATTCCCATGGAAGCTGAAGCAGCAAAATACATCGGCGCTGGTCTCGCCACCCTCGGCATGATCGGTTCGGCCCTCGGCGTCGGCCTGATCTTCTCGGGCTTCCTGCAAGGCGCCACGCGCAACCCTTCGGCTGCTCCCGGCCAGTTCACCAACCTGATCCTGGGCGCCGCCCTGGCTGAAGCACTGGGCATCTTCGCCTTCGTGATCGGCCTGCTCTGCCTGTTCGCTTAAGTCGAACTGAATATCTGGGCGGCGGCGCGGTCTTGAGGACCGTTCCGCCGCTCGCGTCTTTCTGAGATCACCGGATAGAGCCCATGGCCGCCCCTATCGCGAGCGTCGTCTCGCAAGACCCGACCCAGCCTGCGCCGACCGTCGCCGTCCAGAACGGTGAGATCGCGCCCGTGGCCGCCCCTGAGGCGACCCATCAGGCCGAAGTCGCCCACGGCGACGCCCATGGCTCCGGCGGTCTGCCGCAGCTGGAGATGCAGCACTGGGCCGGTCAGATCATCTGGCTGCTGCTGATCTTCGTCGTTCTCTACATTCTGCTGTCGAAGGTCTTCCTGCCTCGCCTACGCGCCGTTCGTGACGAACGCGCCGGGACGATCGCCGGCGCCGTCGACGCCGCCCGTCAGGTTCAGGCCGAAGCCGCCACGCAAGCCGACGCCGCCAAGGCCGAGGTCAGCAAGGCCCGCGCCGACGCCCGCGCCACCGCCGCCGCCGCCAAGGCTCGCGTGACCGAAGAGGCCAACGCTCGTCAGGCCGCCGAGGAAGCCGTGGTCAACGCTCGCATCGCCGAGGCCGAAGCCGCCATCGGCCAGACCCGCGACGCGGCCATGGCCAATGTCTCGACCATCGCCTCCGACACCGCCCGCGCCATGGTCGAGCGTCTGACCGGCAAGGCCGCCACGGCCGCCGAGGCCGACGCCGCCGTCAAGGGAGCCGCCTGATATGCCCGCCTTCTTTAACGCCGCCTTCTGGAACCTCTCGAACCCCGAGTTCTGGGTCGCCGTCGGTCTGGTGATCTTCCTGGGCATCCTGGTTCTGGCCAAGGTGCCGGGCGCCATGGCCAAGGCCCTCGATGACCAGGGCGCCAAGATCCAGTCGGAACTGGACGAGGCCGCCCGCCTGCGCGCCGAAGCCGAAGCCATGCTGGCCCAGATCCGTCAGGAAAAGGCAGAAGCCGAAGCTCAGGCCGCAGACATGTTGGCCGCGGCTGAAGCCGACGCCCGCCGTCTGGAAGCCGAAGCCAAGGCCAAGCTGGAAGAAAGCCTGGCCCGCCGCCAGGCCCTGGCCGAGCGTCGCATCGCTCAGGCCGAGGCCCAGGCCACGACCGAGGTCAAGGCTGTCGCCGCCGACCTGGCCGCCAAGGCTGCTCAGGACATCCTGACCGCCCGCCTGGCTGCCGCCAAGTCGGACCCGCTGATCGACGCCGCCATCGCCCAGATTGGCGACAAGCTGAACTGATCGCGGTCATAGCGACAAGCACATCAGGCCCCGCCGGCGACGGCGGGGCCTTTTGCATTGTGAGGTGGTGCGCCCTGGTTAGTGGGCGGGCGCGCCGTGGATGAAGCCGGCGGCGCGTTTCTCGCGGGCCAGCAGGCGGGCGAAGACATTGCCCATCACCCCGCCGAAGACCATGTGGGTGATCAGCATCCAGGCGAAGGTGCCGAACCCAGCGCTGCCCGAGAAGGTGCGAGGGTCGCCCATCATCGCGATGATCAGCATCATCGCCACCCAGGCCGCCACCGCGAACAGAATGCCCTTGGTTTCAGGCGTATTGGTCGGCAGGCGGGGGTAGGTGAGGGCGAAGATCGGCCCCATGACCAGAGACCCGATGACGAAGTGGATGGCCCAGCCCGCCGCCAGATTGTCGCCGAGCAGGAACATGCGAGCGACGACTTCGGGGAAGGGGTCGAAGACCTTGGCGAACAACAGGTTCGCCGCCTCGAGGATGGAAACCGCGACGGTCGCAATGAAGCCGGCGGCGATTCCCTGTTTTACGCGTGACATCATGAGAAAAGCGCCTCCCAACGCCATCTGCCTTTTGACTACGCAAGGGGAAGCATACGCCGTTCGGCGCAAACGCGATCGCACCGCCGTTCACGTTACCGTGTGCGGTGAAATGTCGCTTTCTATCGGAAGGCGCGGCGCAGCACGCGGCGGGCGCGCTTGCGGACCCGGATCAACTGGCGTGACGGGCGTTTGCGCAGGACCACCTTTTCGGCGCGCAGGGCCTGCTGCCAGAAGACCGGGGCGATCTCAGGCTTCTTCCGCATCAGGCGGCGGAAGGGATAGACCCACTTGGGCCGGGCGTGCTGGGCGCGGATGAACTGCCGCTTGGCCCACCAGGAACTACGCAGCAGAAGCACCAGACCGAGGGCGATGACGGGAATGCCGCCAGGGCCGGGCAGGGGGGCGATCAGGATGCCCAGGCCGATGATCAGGAAGCCCAGGGCCATCATGCCCAGTCGCTTCGCACGACGCAGCAGTCCGGGCCTCGAGCGAGGTCGGCTGTCGGCGCGGAAGGGGATGAGGGCGAGGGTCACGGGCGTCACGGTCGGGGGGGAGGAGCGACGGCCTTGGGAGGGGCTGTCAGCCTATCCTAGACACGGACGACAAGGCCGAACCGTGGCGCGCCCATGAAGCTTTCGTAAGTGAGGGCTGAAAAGCAAAACGCCGTGTCCCGAAGGCCACGGCGCTTCACATCAGGTCTGAGCTTCAGGCCTATTCGGCGGCGATGTTGGAGCCTTCCGGGGCCGACCAGCGCAGACGCGGCGAGCGCGCAGCGCGGGTCTCGTCCAGACGCCGCAGGGGCGCATGGAAGGGCGCGCCCTTGAAGCGGTCGACGTCGCCGGCTTTCGCCGCCTCGGCCAGCAGTCGCATGGCGTTGATGAAGCGATCCAGCTCGGCCTTGGACTCAGTCTCGGTCGGCTCGATCAGCATGGCCCCGTGGACGACCAGGGGGAAGTACATGGTCATCGGGTGGAAGCCCTCGTCGATCATCGCCTTGGCGAAATCGAGCGTGGTGATGTCCGTGCCCTTCAGCCATTCGTCGTCGAACAGGGCCTCGTGCATGCACGGGCCCTCGGGGAAGGCCGGGCTCATCAGGTCCTCGAGGCGGGCCTTGATGTAGTTGGCGTTGAGGACGGCGTCCTCCGCCACCTGACGCAGGCCGTCCGAGCCGTGCGACATCATGTAGGACAGGGCGCGCACATACATGCCCATCTGGCCCTGGAAGGCGCACAGACGGCCAAAGGCCTGGGCCGCCTCGTCTTCTTCACGCTCGACCAGCTTGTAGCCGTCGCCGGTGTTCACAACCCAAGGGGCCGGAGCGAACGGAGCCAGAGCTTCGGACAGGACAACCGGACCCGCTCCCGGACCGCCGCCGCCGTGGGGCGTCGAGAAGGTCTTGTGCAGGTTGATGTGCATGGCGTCGACGCCCAGGTCGCCGGGGCGCACCCGGCCGACGATGGCGTTGAAGTTGGCGCCGTCGCAGTAGAAATAGGCGCCCGCCTCGTGCGTCAGGCGGCTGATCTCCAGGATGTCGCGCTCGAACAGGCCGCAGGTGTTGGGGTTGGTGACCATGATGGCCGCCACGTCCGGACCCAGCTTGGCGGCCAGGTCGGCCACGTCCACGCGACCGTCGTCGGTCTGGGCCACTTCCACGACCGAATAGCCGACGAAGGCGGCGGTGGCCGGGTTGGTGCCGTGGGCCGAGGTCGGGACCAGCACCTTGCGGCGCTGTTCATGCTCGCCCTTGGCTTCGTGGGCGGCGCGGATGGCCATCAGGCCGCACAGTTCGCCGTGGGCGCCGGCCTTGGGCGACAGGGCCACAGCGGGCATCCCCGTCAGGGTCTTCAGCCAGTGGGCCAGTTGGTCCATCAGCTCCAGCGCGCCCTGCACCGTCGATTGCGGCTGCAGCGGGTGGATGTCCGAGAAGCCCGGCAGACGCGCCATCTTCTCGTTCAGGCGCGGGTTGTGCTTCATCGTGCACGAGCCCAGCGGATAGATGGCCAGGTCGATGGCGTGGTTCTTCTGGCTCAGGCGCACATAGTGGCGCATGGCCTCCGGCTCGGACAGGCCCGGCAGGCCGATCGGGTCCTTGCGGACCAGGTCGCCCAGGTCCGAACCGTCCGTGGCGGGCTTGGGCAGGTCAACGCCGGTCTTGTTCCAGCCGTCGCTTTCGAAGATCAGGCCTTCGTCCTGCAACAGGCCGCGCGCGCCCGTCAGGGTCGGGTGCTTGTAGTCGTTGTCCGGCGCAGCGTTCGGGGTGGTCGGGCGGCCGACAGTGTTCATGGTGCTCATGGTTCTATCTCCGCTCAGGCCGCCAGGACCTTGGCGAGCGAGGCCGCCAGGATCTTGATGTCGGCGTCCAGGGTGGTCTCGGTCGCGGCGACCAGCAGGACGTTGTCCAGGCCCGCTTCCGGGGCCAGACGGCTGTAGGGGACGCCGGCCAGGATGTGGTGGTCGGCCAGGGTCTGCACCACCTCAGCGGCGTTCTTGGGCAGCTTGACCGCGAACTCGTTGAAGAAGCGCGGCGTCAGGATCTCGACGCCGGGAATGGCGGCCAGGGCGTCGCGCGTGGCCAGGGCCTTCTCGTGGTTGAGCAGGGCCATCTGACGCAGGCCCGTCTCGCCCAGCAGGCTCATGTGGATGGTGAAGGCCAGGCAGCACAGGCCCGAGTTGGTGCAGATGTTCGACGTGGCCTTGTCGCGGCGGATGTGTTGCTCGCGTGTGGACAGGGTCAGGACGAAGCCGCGGCGGCCGTCGGCGTCGACGGTTTCACCGCAGTAGCGGCCGGGCGTCTGGCGCAGCAGCTTCTCGCGGGTGGCGAACAGACCGATGTAGGGGCCGCCGAAGTTCAGGGCGTTGCCGATCGACTGGCCTTCGGCCGCGACGATGTCGGCGCCCATTTCGCCGGGCGACTTGAGCAGACCCATCGACACGGCTTCGGTGACGACGACGATCAGCAGGGCGCCGGCGGCGTGGGCGGCCTCGGCGATCTTGGTCACGTCGGTGGCGGTGCCGAAGACGTTGGGGGTCTGGACGACGACGCAGGCCGTGTCCTTGTCGATGGCGGCGATGACGGCGTCTTCAGCATCAACCGCGGCGGTCAGGGCCTGGGTCTCGACGCCGACGGCGTGAACCACGGTCTCGGTCGCCTTGACGTAGTGGGGATGCACGCCGCCCGAGATGACGGCCTTGTTGCGGCGGGTCACGCGGGTGGCCATCAGCACGCCCTCGGCCATGGCGGTCGAGCCGTCATAGAGGGAGGCGTTGGCGACTTCCATGCCGGTCAGGTTCGCGACCTGGGTCTGGAACTCATACAGATACTGCAGGGTGCCCTGGGCGATTTCCGGCTGATAGGGGGTGTAGCTGGTCAGGAACTCCGACCGCTGGATCACGTGATCGACCGTGGCCGGGACGTGGTGCTTGTAGGCGCCGGCGCCGCAGAAGAAGGGCACGGTTCCGGCCGTGGCGTTCTTGCCGGCCATGGCCGAGAGGGCGCGTTCGACCTCCAACTCGCCTGCCACGCGGGGCAGGTCGACAAAGCCGTCGCGGCGCGCGGCCTGCGGCACGTCGACAAACAGGTCGTCGATGGATTTGGCGCCGATAGCGGCCAGCATGGCCTCACGGTCGTCGGGCGTCAGGGGGAGGTAGCGCATCTTTGACTCCTAGCCCTTCCCCTCGAGGGGGAAGGGTTGGGATGGGGTGTTGGCAGGCGGTCGCCGAAGAAACTCGGGAGGCGCCGATCGGAGTTCAGATGGGAAGGGGGGATGCCTCCACCCCTCCCAACCCTCCCCCTCGAGGGGAGGGCTTCTTTTAAAGCGTGGTCAGGTAGGCGTCGTAGGCGGCCTGATCCATCAGGGCGTCGACCGCCGAGGCGTCGGCGACCTTGATCTTGGCGAACCAGCCTGCGCCTTCAGGGTCGGCGTTGACGGTTTCCGGGGCCGCGGCCAGGGCGGCGTTGCCCTCGACCACTTCGCCGGCGACGGGCGCATAGACGTCCGAGGCGGCCTTGACCGATTCCACGACGGCGAAGCTGTCGCCGACCGAGACGGTCTTGCCGGCTTCCGGCGTCTCGACGAACACCACGTCGCCCAGGGCGTCAGCAGCGTGCTTGGAAATGCCGACCGTGGCGACGTCGCCTTCGAGGCGAACCCACTCGTGATCTTTGGTGAAGCGCATGTGTCTGATCTCTCAGGCTTTAGGTTTGCGATAATAGCGGGTGGCCACGAAGGGGGTGGCGACGACTTCGGCGGCGGCGGGCTTGCCGCGCACGATGACTTTCAGGTCCGTTCCCAGGGCGGCGAAGGCCGGCGGGACGTAGCCCATGGCGATGTTGTGGCCCAGGGTCGGCGAGGGGCCGCCCGAGGTGATCTTGCCGATGACGTTTCCGTCCATGTCGGCGATCTCGGCGCCTTCACGGGCCGGGGCGCCTTCCTTGACGTTCAGGCCGATGCGGACGCGCGAGGGGCCGTCGGCCAGTTCCTTGAGGATGCGCTCGGCGCCGTTGAAGTCGGCGGCCTCCTTGCGCGACTTGGACAGGGCGAAGGTCAGCGCGGCCTCGACCGGGCTGGTGGTGGCGTCAACGTCGTGGCCGTGCAGCGGCAGACCGGCTTCGAGGCGAAGCGAGTCGCGGGCGCCCAGGCCGATCGGCTTCACGCGGGCGTCGGACAGCAGCAGGTTCCAGACGCGCTCGGCGTCGGCGTTCGGCACCGAAATCTCATAGCCGTCTTCGCCGGTGTAGCCCGAGCGCGAGACGAAGCAGTCGACGCCGAACAGCATCAGGCGCGCCGAATCCATGAAGCCCATCTCGCCCAGAGCGGGTTCGTGCTTGGCCATGACCTCGGCGGCTTCCGGCCCCTGGATGGCCAGCAGGGCGCGGTCGTCCAGCACCGTCAACTTGGCGTCGCCGGCCAGGTTGGCGTTGAGGAAGGCGAAGTCGGCGTCCTTGTTGCCGGCGTTGACCACGACATAGAGGCCGTCATGGTCGGGCTTGCCCGCCATCAGGTCGTCCATGATGCCGCCCTCAAGGTTCAGCAGCAGGGAATACTTCTGCTTGCCGTCCTTTAGGATCTGATAATCGCCCGGCACGAAGCGCTGGAACTGCGCAATCGCATCGTCGCCGGTGATGCGGGCCTGGCCCATGTGCGAGACGTCGAACAGACCGGCGTGTTCGCGGGTCCAGCGGTGCTCGGCCAGCACGCCTTCGTACTGGACCGGCATGTCATAGCCGCCGAAGCCGACCATGCGGGCGCCCAGCGCGCGATGCGCGGCGTTGAGGGGGGTGGTCTTCAAGGCCTGGTCGCTCATCGAGCATCCTCCGGTCGCGGGTTGCGGCGATAGCTTCGCCGTCGTCGCGCCCCCGCTGTCCTGAAGCCTGAGAGATTCCGACCGTCGCCCAGAAGACGAACAGCCTTGCTCCGTCGGCGCGCCATAAGGCGACTTTCCAGCGTCCGTGCGCTTTCGCGGTCCTTTTGCCTGAGCGTTTCCGGGGCGGTTGCGCCTTCGGCCCCGACAGCCGTTACACGACCGCCGATCTCTCCCGCGAGAGCGTGCGACCTAAGGCCCCGACTCCGGGCCGAAGTCAAGCGGGACCGGGCTTGCCGTGTACGATCCGACAGGCCATGAGGGGCGCGAACTGCTCTCGTGACAGGATTGAAGGCCGCCATGACCGCCCGCACCGACCTCGCCGCCCACCTGGCTTCCCTCGATCTGCCGCAGGGCCTGACCCAGACCCTGACGGCCGCCGCCGCCGCCTGCGTCGAGATCCGCAAGATCGTCTCGGGCGGGGCCCTGGTCGGCGCCCTGGGCGCATCGGGCGTCGTCAACGTGCAGGACGAGGAGCAGAAGAAGCTCGACGTCATCTCCAACGACGTCCTGACCGACATGCTGCTGGCCTGTCCGTCCGTGGCGGGCGTGGCGTCCGAGGAAATGGACACGGTCCAGCCGGCGACTAATCCGGCGGGTGAATACCTGGTCCTGTTCGACCCGCTGGACGGTTCGTCCAACATCGACATCAACGCCCCCGTCGGCACCATCGTCTCGGTGCTGAAGGCGCCCTCGGCGACCCCGACCGAGGCCGACTTCCTGCAATCCGGCCGTCATCAGGTCGCGGCCCTCTATGCCGTCTATGGCGGCCAGACCATGCTGGTGCTGACCACGGGCCGGGGCGTGGCGGGCTTCACCCTGTCGCACGACGGCCAGTGGCTGATGACGCACGAGAAGATCACGGTCCCGGCGGACACCAAGGAGTTCGCCATCAACATGTCGAACCAGCGCCACTGGGCCGAGAGCGTCCAGCGCTACATCGACGGCTGCCTGCAGGGCGCCGACGGTCCGCGCGGCAAGAATTTCAACATGCGCTGGGTCGCCGCCATGGTGGCCGACGTGCACCGCATCCTGATGCGCGGCGGCGTCTTCCTCTACCCGTGGGACAAGCGCGAGCCGAACAAGCCGGGCAAGCTGCGCCTGATGTATGAAGGCAACCCCATGGCCTTCCTGATTGAACAGGCGGGCGGCAAGGCGACGACGGACGGGACGCAGGCCATTCTGGACGTGACCCCGACCGAACTGCACCAGCGCATCCCGGTGGCGCTCGGCTCGGCCAATGAGGTCGATCAGATCGCGGCGGCCTGAGCCATGAAGCTGCGCTCCACCGACGCCCTTCTGGTCATCGACGCCCAGAACGACTTCTGCGAGGGCGGCGCTCTGGCGGTGCAGGGCGGGGCGGGGATCATGCCCCTGATCGCCCGGCTGGCCGGACGCTTCGACACGGTGATCGCCACCCAGGACTGGCACACGCCGGATCAGATCAGCTTCGCCTCGAATCACGACGGCGCGACGCCCTTCTCCGAGATCGAGGTCGCCTATGGCCCGCAGATGCTGTGGCCGGATCACTGCGTGCAGGGGACGACGGGGGCGGACTTTCACCCCGACGTGGCCCCCGCCGTGGTCAAGGCCCTGGCCGTGGTCCGCAAGGGCTACAACCCGGCGGTCGACAGCTATTCCGCCTTCTATGAAAACGACCGCCGCACCGCGACGGGCCTAGCGGGCCTGCTGCGTGAACGCGGCGTGACCCGCCTCTTCCTGTGCGGTTTGGCCTATGACTACTGCGTCCGCTTCACCGCCGAGGACGCCGTGCGCGAAGGCTTCGAGGCTGTCGTGATTGAGGATGCGAGTCGGGCCATCGCGCCGGACACGGCGGCTGCGGCGCGGGAGAGCTTTGCGACGCTGAGGGTGGCCGAGATCGAGGCTTCGTCGCTCCTCGTTTGACCCTCCCTTCCGTCATCCTCCGGCAAGCCGCGGAGCGGCGCCGACCGGGGGATGACGGAAAAGGGGATCAGTGCGCCGCTGCGTAGGCGTCCACTTCTGCGAGCCGCTTGGCCTTGTCGGCCTCGGGCAGGAAGCTGCCCTCAAAGCTGTTCTTGGCCAGTTGCGTCACCTGCTCGCGGGTCAGGCCGACCGCCTTGGCCAGTTGGATGTAGTTGGCGTTCACATAGCCGCCGAAATAGGAGGGGTCGTCCGAGTTCAGGGTGACGTGCAGGCCGCGGCGCAGCATCTCGGGGACCGGGTGGTCCTTCAGGTCCTTGACCACGCACAGCTTGAGGTTCGACAGGGGGCAGACCGTCAGGGTCATCTGCTCGGCGGCCAGACGCGCGATCAGGGACTCGTCCTCCATCGAGCGGTTGCCGTGGTCCATGCGGTCGATGTGCAGCAGGTCCAGGGCCTCGTGCACATAGGCGGGCGGGCCTTCCTCGCCGGCATGGGCGCACAGCTTCAGGCCCAGGTCGCGGGCGGCGGCGAAGACGCGCTGGAACTTGGCCGGTGGATGGCCGACCTCGGACGAATCCAGTCCGACGCCGATGAAGTGATGCAGATAGGGCTTGGCGGCTTCCAGCGTGGCGAAGGCTTCATCTTCGCTGAGGTGGCGCAGGAAGCTGAGGATCAGGCCGCTGGTGACGCCCAGCTCGGCCCTGGCGCGGTCCATGCCGGCGATCAGGCCCTCGACCACTACACCGAAGGGGACGCCCCGGTCGGTGTGGGTCTGGGGATCGAAGAAGATTTCGGCGTGACGGACGTTGTCGGCGGCGGCGCGCTGGAAATAGGCGAAGGCCAGGTCCTCGAAATCTTGACGCGTCAGCAGCACGGCGGCGCCCGCATAATAGATGTCGAGGAAGTCCTGAAGGTTCGAGAAGTCATAGGCCGCACGCACGGCCTCGACGCTGTCATAGGGGATGGCGACGCCGTTGCGCTGCGCCAGTTCGAACATCAGTTCCGGCTCAAGCGAGCCTTCGATGTGCAGGTGCAGTTCGGCCTTGGGCAGGCCGGCGATGAAGGCGTCGAGGTCGTTCATGGCGAAGGGCTCCTAAGCCATTGTGTCCAGTAGCTGATCGAGAGGCTCGCAGGGACCTGCGATGTTCTCGCGCAAAGTTTCAGCCGCCAAGCCGAGTTCGTTATGGTCGAGCCATTCCGCGATCAGAGCCCGCGCGCCGTCGCCTATGGATGAGGCGTGCTCCTCCAAGACGGCGCGCAGGATGCGTTCGTTCTCCGCCCATTTTTCAATCATGGACGAGGTAGCCATTACATCCGCTCGGGCGTCTCGATGCCCAGCAGCTCCAGCGCCTGTTCCAGTTGGTGCAGGCTGGCGGCGGCCAGGGCCAGGCGCGAGCCCTTGGTGGCGGCGTCGGGCGCGACCAGGATCGGGCAGGCGGCGTAGAACTTGGAGAAGCTCTGCGCCAGGCGATAGGCGTGCTCGGCGATCAGGTTGGGCGAGCGCTTGTCATAGGCGTCGGCGGTGGCCGCGTCGAAGGCGTCCAGCGTCAGGGCCAGGTCGCGCTCTGCCGGTTCGGCGACGACGATGGCGGCGGTCGCGACGCCCTGATCGGCGGCCTTCCTTAGCAGGGATTTCACCCGCACGGCCTGATACAGCAGATAGGGGCCGGTCTTGCCCTCGAAGCTCATGAAGCGGTCGAGGTCGAAGACGTAGCTGGTGGTGCGGTTGTTCGACAGGTCGGCGAACTTCAGCGCGGCCACGGCCACCTTGCGGGCGATGTCCTCGAACTCGGCCTCGGGCAGGTCGTCGCCCAGCTTGGCTTCCTTCAGACGCTCGCGCGCCTTGTCGGTGGCCATGGTGATCAGGTCGTGCAGCTTCAGCACGCCGCCGGCGCGGGTCTTGAACGGCTTGCCATCGGCGCCGTTCATGGTGCCGAAGCCGAGGTGTTCCAGCGATTTCTCGGGCGCGTAGCCGGCCAGGTAGGCGGCGCGGAAGACCTGCTCGAAATGCTCGGCCTGACGCTCGTCGACGACGTAGAGGATCAGGTCGGGATCAATGGATTTGCGACGGTCCAGAATGGTGGCCAGATCGGTCGTGCCGTACATGGCCGAGCCTTCCGACGACACCACCAGCAGGGGCGGCGGGGACGGGGCCTCGATCACCGAGCCGTCGGCCAGCTTCTTCTTGCGGGTCTCGCCGGGCCTGGCGACGTGGACCACCTGGGCGCCGTCATCCTCGACCAGCAGGCCGGTTTCCTTCAGGTGAACCAGCATTTCCGGCATAAGGGGATCGGCGTCGCTCTCGCCGTTCCACAGGTCGAAGGTGACGTCCAGAGCGCCGAACTCGCGCTTCAGCGCCGTGCGGCTGACGGCGACGAAGTGGGCCCACAGGGCGCGGTAGCCGGGACGACCGCCTTGCAGTTCAGCGGTGGCCTTGCGGGCGCGATCGCGGAAGGCAGGGTCTTCCTTGGCCTTGGCGGCGGCCAGGGGATAGAGGCGTTCCAGGTCTTCCAGCGTGACCGGGCTTTCAGCGGGGAAGGGACCGTCGCCGTCGGCCATGAAGGCGTCAGCCCGGTTCTCGTCGCCGCACGCGGTGATCAGCAGGCCCATCTGGAAGCCCCAGTCGCCGAAGTGGGCGTCGCCCCAGACGGTGTCGCCGCGGAAGCGGAACAGCCGCTTCAGGCTCTCGCCGATGATGGAGGAGCGCAGGTGGCCGACGTGCATCGGCTTGGCCACATTGGGTCCGGCGTAGTCGATGACGACCTTGCGCGACGGCGTGTTCAGCGAGGCGCCGGCCAGGGTTTCGTCGGCGGCGACTTCTGCGGCGCGCTGCGACAGGGCGGCGTTGGAGAGCTTCAGGTTGATGAAGCCGGGACCGGCGACCTCGACCGAGGACAGGCGAGGGTCGGCAGCCAGACGCTCGGCGACCTTGGCCGCCAGTTCGCGCGGGTTGGCCTTCAGCGCCTTGGCGGCGGCAAGCGCGCCGTTGGACTGGAAGTCCGCCAGGTCGGGGCGGTCCGAGGCGACGACGCGAGCGAGGGCGGTGTCCACGCCTTCGGCGGCGAAGGCGGCGGCGACCGCTTCGCTAAGAGAGGTCTTGAGATCAGTCATGTTCTTAGGGGTTCGGTTGGGTCTGGCCGGCGGTGACGCGGAAGCGGCTGCCCGAGCGGTTGAACTCGGCCATTTCCGGCGTAACGTCGAAGCCGATCAGGACCTCGAAATTGCTGCCCGCCGTGGTGGCGTCGGCGCGGGGAATGACGATGGACTGGGCCTGCTGGACCGAGGCCGTGGTTTGGCCCTCGAAGTTCACCGGCAGGTCGAAATACTCCTTGGCCAGAACGGCCGAGTTGCGCTCGGTCACGGCCACCCAGTAGCGATAGGTGCGGGCGTCGCCGCTGGCCTGCGGGCCCTTGCCGAGGTTGAACAGGACGTTGAAGTCCAGACGAATCGGATCGGCGTCGCGATAGACGCAGTCGGCCGAAACGCCTTCGATTTCACCCGTGAAGCCGATGCCGGCGACCGCCGGGCGGGCGTAGTCGGCCAGCTCGACAAAGCGGGCGGCGTCGTACAGCACCTTCACATAGGGGCAGGGGCCGGCGTTGGCGCGACGCGACAGCGGGGCGATCCGCACCTGACGCGAGCGCTGCGAGGTGCCTTGATCCGGCGCCTGGTCGCGACTCTGCTGGCCGCCTGGACGGCCGCTGGACTGGGCCTTGGCGGATTGGGGAATCAGCACGGCCGCGAGGGAGAGGGCGGCGAGGGCGGTCAGGACGCGACGCATCAGGAGCTTTCCGGCAGTCGAAGGGGGCGCGGAACGATCGGACGTCCGACCAGACCACGCTCGGTGGTGATAGCGGCTAAAGCGAGGCGCGGCAAACGCGACCACGCAGCCAGTGGCGGCAAGGCGCGCGAGCGACTAGGTTCCGCCCATGAACGCGCCTCTATCGCCCTCCAGTTTTGACCGCCGTCCCCTGAACGTGCGCTTGGCCACGCCGCGCGGATTCTGCGCCGGGGTGGATCGCGCCATTCAGATCGTCGAGCGCGCCATCGAGAAGTTCGGCGCCCCCGTCTATGTGCGTCACGAGATCGTCCACAACCGCCACGTCGTCGAGCGGCTGAAGGGCATGGGGGCCGTCTTCGTCAAGGAGTTGGACGAATGCCCGGACGACCGGCCGGTGGTCTTTTCGGCCCACGGCGTGCCCAAGTCGGTGCCGGCCACGGCGCGATCGCGCGAGATGCTGTTTCTCGACGCCACCTGCCCCCTGGTGTCCAAGGTTCATGTCGAGGCTGAACGCCATCATGCGGCGGGGCGGCACATTGTTCTGATCGGCCACGCTGGCCACCCCGAGGTCGTGGGCACCATGGGCCAACTGCCGCCGGGTTCGATCAGTCTGGTGGAGACGGTGGCGGACGCCGAAGCGTTCCAGCGGCCGGGCGATCAGCCCTTGGCCTACGCCACCCAGACGACGCTGTCCGTGGACGACACCGCCGACATCCTGGCCGCGTTGAAGCGGCGCTTCCCGGAACTGCCGGACCCGCACAAGGAAGACATCTGCTACGCCACCACCAACCGGCAAGAGGCGGTCAAACGTCTGGGCGAGGGCTGCCAACTGGTGCTGGTGGTCGGGTCAAAGAACTCGTCCAACTCGGCCCGCCTGGTCGATGTGGCGCTCAAGGCCGGGGCGAGCGACGCCCGCCTGGTCGATGACGCCAGCGACGTGGACTGGACGTGGTTCGACGGCGTGACCACGGTCGGCGTCACCGCCGGAGCTTCGGCGCCGGAACCCCTGATCGAGGCCCTGATCGACGCCATTCGCGCCCGATTTGATGCGATCGTGACTGAGGACGACGGGGCGCGCGAAACCGTTTCGTTCAAGCTGCCCCGGGTCCTGACGGCTTAGATGCTGGAGCAAATATCTGAGCTCGAATGCGGGGAATTCGAACCGATTTCGCTCTAGGCCCGCTCCATCACCAGGCAGGTCGAGGTGGCGGTGGCGTAGAGCGTTCCGTCCAGACCGCGCAGGTCGGCCTCGGAGAAGGCGGCGCGACGTCCGGCCTGAATGATGCGGCCCTCGGCGCGCACAGGCGTCCCCGCCTTCAGCGCCCTGTGGAAGACGGTCTTCAGTTCCAGCGTCGTATAGGCCTGACCCGGCTTCAGCACAGAATGCACCACGCAGCCGCAGGCCGAATCGAGCAGGGTCGCCATCCAGCCGCCGTGCACCGATCCGATCGGATTATAGACAGCCAGGGTCGGCTCGCCCTCGAAGGCGACGCGGCCCTCGGTCAGCTCGGTCAGGCGAAACCCGACCGTCTCGGCGATAGGGGCGGGGCGCATGCGCCCGTCCAGCATCAGGCGCAACTGGTCCAGCCCGGACAGGGCGGCGAGATCGATCTTGTCGGACATGCAGGGGTTCCCCGAGGTTGGGCGCAAAGAAAAGGACGCGCCGGTCGCGAGACCAGACGCGCCCTGAAATCCCAGGCGATGACGCCCGTAAAGCTTTAGAGGCCCGGAAGCTTGAAGCCGCGATCCTGACGAGGCGTGATCGAGATGCCCTCGCGACCGCCGGTCAGGGCCTGCAGGCGGGCGTGCTCGGTGCTGGCGTCGATGGTGCGGGCGCCGTCGGCGCTCTGGCTGACGGTCGGCGTCTGGGTGGCCGGGTCGTTCTTGCGCCAGAACATGACGCGGTTGGCCCAGCTTTCTTCCTTGTGAGCCAGATCGCCGAACTCGTCGTCCACGACATAGCGGGCCAGGGGGTCGGCGCGGTCGGCGCCTGCCTGGGCGACCAGGGCCTGTTCGCCGCCAGTGCGGGTCACGGCCTGGCGTTGACCCAGCAGAATCTGACGGGCGGCGCTTTCGGGGGCCAGTTCCTGCGGGCGCGGCTGGCCCGGCGACGGCGGGGTCAGGCCGTATTCAGGCGGCACGGCCAGCGGGGCGCTGGCGACGGTGACGAACTCGTCGGGCACGACCTTGGTCATACCGATGCTCTGTTTCAGGCCGCCACAGGCGGTCAGGCCAAGGGCGGTGGTGGCCAGAAGGGTCACGGTGAAGGCGCTACGGATACGCATAAGGTCAGCTCGGCTCCGGGAGGCGCGCCCAACGGCGCTGGCTCGGGACGATAACGAAGAGGGGGTGATTACGACTTTTCGTTGGCCGCGCCAACTGTGGAGCGGCGTTCGGACAGGAAGCTGTCGAGGATCAGCAGGACGACGCCGACCGTGATGCCCGCGTCAGCGATGTTGAAAATCCACGGAAACAGACCAGAGCCCGAGAAGTCGAGGAAGTCCACGACCCCGCCGAAGCGGATGCGGTCGAAGACATTGCCCAGAGCGCCGCCCATGACCAGACCGATGGCGGCGGTCATCAGCTTGCGGTCCGAACGCGTGGCCCAGACGGCGAGGGCAGCCGCCACAAGCACCGAGAAGCCGCTCAGAATCCAGCGGCCCGAACCGCCGCCGAACAGGCCGAAGCTGACGCCTGTGTTCAGCACATAGGTCAGGTTGAACAGGGGCGGCGCGACCTCGGCGATGCGATAGCCGTCGGGGATCTGCGAGATATGCGCCGCGTCGATGGCGCCCAGAACCCAGGCCTTGGTCAGCTGGTCCAGCACGATGACGACGAGAGCGATGCCGTAGGCGGTGTAGGCGAGGCGAGAGATTTTCATGTCTCAAGCCGGTTAGCAGGAAGCGAGGCGAGGGCGAAGAGGGAAAGCGTATGGCGCCGCCCAATGACGGAGAGGGGCGGTTGCGGCCTTCCCCCCTGCGCCTTGAGGGCTATAACCAGCCCATGACCCTGCCTCACGCCCTGCCCCGCCTGTCCGCCGTCGCGGACGATTACGACATCCTGCTATGCGACGTCTGGGGCGTGATCCACAACGGGCGCGAGAGCTGGCCCGTGGCCTGCGAGGCCCTGACGAAGTTCAATGAAAAGGGCGGTCATGTCATCCTGATCTCCAACTCGCCGCGCCCCTCGTCGGACGTGGTGGCGCAACTGGATGCGCTGGGCGTGCCGCGCGACGCCTGGAAGGCCTTCGTCACCTCGGGCGACGCGACCCGCGCCGAGTTGGCCCGTCGCGCCCCCGGTCCGGCCTGGATCATCGGCCCCGACCGCGACTTCGTTCTTTATGAAGGCCTGAATCTGACCAGCGCCCATGACGCCTCGGACGCCGCCTTCCTGTCGGTCACCGGCCTGTTCGACGACGCCACCGAGACGCCCGAAGACTACCGCCAGCGCCTGATCCCCGCCGTCGAGCGCGATCTGGAGCTGATCTGCGCCAACCCCGACCGCATCGTGCAGAAGGGCGACAGCATCATCTACTGCGGCGGCGCCATCGCTGATCTGTACGAGGAAATGGGCGGGCGCGTGGTCATGGCGGGTAAGCCCTTCGGCCCGATCTACGAACTGGCCCTGCGTGAGGCGCAAGGCCTGATGGGCCGTCCTGTCGATCGCTCGCGCGTCCTGTGCATCGGCGACGGCGTCATCACCGACGTTCTGGGCGCCGCAGAGCAGGCGCTGGACTGCCTGTTCATCGCCCAGGGCATCCACGGCGATGCGGCCAAGGGGGCGGACGGGACCCTGGACCCGGCGCGCGCGGCCGATTTGCTCCGGGCCGAGACGACCTTTGCACGCTACGCCGCGCTGGAACTGGCGTGGTGAGGCTCGCCATTTCGTCGCACCTGGCTTAAAGCCCGCACATGGTCGAATACGTCACACAGCACCCGTCGGGCGGTTACATCCTCGACGAACTCCACGTCGGCATGGCCGCAGAGAAGACCGTCCACGTCACCGAGGACCGGATTCGCCTGTTCGCCGAGGCGTCGGACGACTTCAATCCGGTGCACCTGGACGAAGAGTTCGCCTCCAAGACCGCCTATCGTGGCCGCATCGCCCACGGTCTGCTGAGCGCCGCCTTCGGTTCTGCGGTGGTCGGCACCATCCTGCCGGGCGCCGGGTCCATCTATATTTCGCAGACTCTGGCCTTCCACTTCCCGGTCCGTATCGGCGACTCGGTTCGCATCGTCATCACCGTGATCGAGATGGAAACCGACAGCGCCCGCGCTGAACTGCGCTGCGAAGGCTTTGTCGGCGACAAGCTGATCATGGACGGCGTCGCCGTCGTGCGCGTGCCGCGCCGTCGCAAGCCCTCGGCTCGCTGAGTTCAGGCATGGTCGAGGTCATCCGCGGCTGGCGCGACCTGCCGGCCTCGCAGCGCGGGGCGGCGGTGGCCGTCGGCGCCTTTGACGGGGTGCATCGCGGCCATCAGGCGGTCATCGCCTCGGCCCGCGAGGCGGCCCAGCGTCTGGGCGCGCCCCTGGCCGTCGTCAGCTTCGACCCCCACCCCCGGCGCCTGTTCCAGCCCGAGGCCGCGCCGTTTCGCCTGATGACGGCGGATCAGATGGCCCGCGCCTTGGCGCCGCTCGGCGTCGACCGCCTCTATCTGATCCCCTTCGACCGCGAGATGGCGGGCATGACGGACGAAGAGTTCGCCCGTCGCGTCCTGTCGGAAGGTCTGGGCATAGCCCACGCCGCCGTCGGTTTTGACTTCACCTTCGGCAAGGGCCGTTCCGGCTCGCCCGCCCTGCTGCGCACCTATGGCGAGACCCTGGGCTTCACCGTCTCGGTCACCGACCGCATCGACGACGCCTCGGGGCTGAAGCTGTCGTCCAGCGCGGTGCGCGAAGCGCTGAAGGCCGGAGACATGGACCGCGCCGCCGCCATCCTGGGCCGGCCCTTCGCCATCCAGGGCGAGGTGATCCACGGCGACAAGCGCGGCCGCACCATCGGCGTGCCCACCGCCAACGTGGCCATGGGCGACTATATGCGCCCGGCCTACGGGGTTTACGCCACCCGCACCCGCCTGCCGGACGGGCGGGTCATAAAGGGCGTCGCCAACCTGGGCGTCCGCCCCATGTTCGAAATCGAACAACCCCTGCTGGAAGTCTGGCTGCTGGACTTCAACGAGAGCCTCTACGGCCAGACCCTGGAAACCGAACTGGTCGCCTTCCTGCGCGGCGAGATGAAGTTCGACGGCCTGGATGAGCTGAAGGTTCAGATCGAGGCGGATGCGGCCAAGGCGCGGGCCGTGTTGGGCTGAAGCACCGCTCGACTCTCATGCAGATTGCTGATTTCGTGGAACGGCGTTTGGAGCGGCTCCATGTTGAATCCGGGCAATCTCGACCCAGTTGGGTTTGGCTTTTTCTCGATTTTCGCCGTGATCGGCGGGCTGACCTTGCTGGTTGGTGCAGACCATGCCGCGCCGGGATGCACGGGGCCTGCGGTTCAGCGATGTGACTACATAGCGACGGCGAGGGCCGTCATGGCTGCTTCGGATTCGTCTCATGCGCGCCACCATCCATTCACACCTGACCGTGGATTTGAGGTATTCGATCAGGGCTCGGTGGTTTTGGTGCAGCAGACTGCTCCGTCTGGCCCCGGGTGGCTGAACCACGCCTCAGCCGTGCGGATCGACAAGAAAAGCTGCCGCCCGTGCGAGGTCGGCTATGCCCAGTCCGCACCTTGGGCGCCCGATCATCCGCAGCGAGGGCCTCTCATCATCCATCTCCCTGCCGAAGATCCGATTGCGGCAGCGAAGCTGACTGCACAAATCCGCGCGATAGAAGCCGAGGTCGCTCAGCAGGCTAAGACAGCCGGTCGCGGAACTCCGTCCAGTCGAACTCTCTGATCATCTTCAGCTCGTCCGTGGCGCTGTTCCATAGGGCGATGGCGGGCAGGGGGACGCCGTTGAAGGTGTTGGTCTTCACCATCGAATAGTGGGCCTGATCCAGGAAGGCGAGGCGCGTTCCGGGCGTCGGGCGTTCAGCAAAGACGTAGTCGCCGATGATGTCGCCGGCCAGGCAGGACGGGCCGCCAAGGCGCACGGTGACGCCGTCTTCGGGCTCGGCCAGCATGGCGGGGCGGTAGGGGGCCTCGATCACGTCCGGCATATGGCAGGTGGCCGAGATATCGGTGATGGCGATGGGCATCCCGTTGTCGAAGACGTCCAGCACCTCGCCGATCAGGATGCCGGCGTCCAGGGCCACGGCCTCGCCCGGCTCCAGATAGACCTGCACGCCGTGGCGCTCGGCCAGCGCATTCAGGAAGGCGACCAGAGCGTCGGTCTGATAGTCGGCGCGGGTGACGTGGTGGCCGCCGCCCAGGTTCAGCCATTTGACCCCGCCCAGCAGGGGCGCGAGCTTCGGCTCCACCGCCGCCCAGATGCGGGCCAGGGGCTCGAAATCCTGTTCGCACAGGGCGTGGATATGCAGGCCGTCGACGCCCTGCATATGTTCCGGCTTCAGTTGCGACACCGGGAAGCCCAGGCGCGAGCAGGGCTGGGCCGGATCGTATTTGGCGACCTCGCCCTCGGAATGTTCGGGGTTCAGCCGCAGGCCGATCTCGAAGGTCTCGCCTTCAGCCCGCGCGGCGGCGATCAGGTCGGAAAAGCGCGCCACCTGATCGGGCGAGTTGAAGATGACGTGGTCGGACAGCCGCAGAATCTCGGGCAGATCCTCGGCCTTGTAGGCGGGCGAATAGGTGGTCAGTTCGCCCTTGTAAAACTCACGCGCCAGCCGCGCCTCCCACAGACCGGAGGCGCAGACGCCGTCGAGGTATTCCCCGACGACGTCCGCCAGCGACCACATGGAAAAGGCCTTGAGCGCCAGCAGGACCCGGGCATTGCCCCGGTCGCGCACGTCCTTGAGCACGGCCAGATTGCGCCGCACCGCGACCTCGTCCACCACGAAGGCGGGCGAGGCGACGCGGTTCAGATCAAAGTGAGCAAAGGCTCCGGGATCGCCGGCCTTGGTTTCCATGTCGTCTTTTTACTCAGGTCTTAGAAAGCGAGAGGAGCGTCCAGCTCTTCCACGGTCCACGGCAGGCCATGCTTGTTCAGCATGTCCATGAAGGGATCGGGGTCCAGCTGCTCCATGTTGAAGACGCCGTCGCCCTTCCACGTGCCGGTCAGCATCATGGCCGCGCCGATCATGGCCGGAACGCCCGTGGTGTAGCTGACGGCCTGGTTGCCGGTTTCGGCATAGGCGGCTTCGTGGTCGCAGATGTTCTTGACGTAGAAGGTCTTGGCGACGCCGTCCTTTTCGCCGGTGGCGATGGTGCCGATGTTCGTCTTGCCCTTGGTGATCGGACCCAGCGACGAGGGTTCCGGCAGCAGGGCCTTCAGGAACTCGATCGGGATGATCTCGCGGCCCTGGAACTGCATCGGCTCGATCGAGGTCATGCCGATGTTTTCCAGCACTTCGAGGTGCTTCAGGTAGCTGTCGCCGAAGGTCATCCAGAAGCGGATGCGTTTGATTTCCGGGTAGAACTTGGCCAGCGACTCCAGTTCCTCATGGTACATGAGGTACATGTTCTTCTGACCCACGCCCTCGAAGTCGAAGGCCTGCTTCTGCGTCAGGGCCGGGCCCTCGACCCACTGGCCGTTTTCCCAGTGACGCGAGTTGGCGGTCACTTCGCGCAGGTTGATTTCCGGGTTGAAGTTGGTGGCGAAGGGCAGGCCCGTGTCGCCGCCGTTGCAGTCCAGGATGTCGAGCGTGTCGATCCGGTCCAGCAGGTGCTTCTTGGTATAGGTGGCGAAGACCGAGGTCACGCCGGGGTCGAAGCCCGAGCCGAGCAGCGCCATCAGGCCGGCTTCCTTGAAGCGCTCCTGATAGGCCCACTGCCACTTGTATTCGAACTTGGCCTCGTCGCGCGGCTCGTAGTTGGCCGTGTCGAGGTAGTTGACGCCAGCGGCCAGGCAGGCGTCCATGATGGCCAGGTCCTGATAGGGCAGGGCCAGGTTGACCACCAGGGCCGGCTTGACCGACTGGATCAGGGCCGTGGTCGCGGCGACATCGTCGGCGTCGATGGCCGCCGTGTCGATGGTCACGCCAAAGCGCGACTTCACGGATTCAGCGATGGCGTCGCACTTGGACTTGGTGCGGCTCGCCAAGGTGATATGCGAGAAGATGTCGGCATTCATCGCCATCTTGTGGACCGCGACGGAGCTGACGCCGCCTGCACCGATAACCAGCACCCTGCTCATGTGTGGCTTCTCCTGAAGTCTGAAACTGCTTTGGCGACACCGCCGCCGCTATAAAGGGCGGGGCTCTTAACACGATGATGACAGGATCGCTAACGGTCGCGTGTCGCAGGGGTTGCGGGGGTCAGCCCTCGGCCTTCTCGGCGATGGCCATCAGGGCGTCGTGCAGGGACTGGCCCTGGCCGTCGATGACGTCGGCGATGCGCCACATGGGACCTTCCTTGGCCAGCTTCAAGGTTTGGCGCTGGGTCTGGCCGTGGTTGGTGAAGGTCACCTCGGCCGAGGCCGCCCTGTCGCCGTCGGGCGTCATCTTCAGCGCGGTCAGGGCGAAGCCGTCGGCGTCCTGACAGGCGCAGATCGGATCATAGTTCAGATAGGGGACCTCGCCCTTGGCCGCGTGGAAGTCGGCGCCGACCAGGGCGTTCAGGGTGCGGGTATAGAGCGGATCGCGGCCCGGCGTGATGCTGGCCGCGGCCGGATCATTGGCCAGAGGCGCGGCGGCGTTGGCGTAGAGGGCGCGCACAAAGGCCTCGGCGTTCTGTTCGCCGGCCGCATAGATGGCGGCGCGTCCCGACAGGGGGGCCTCGACGGGCGCAGGGGCCTTCTCCTCGGCGGGAGAACAGGCCGCCGCTGTCAGAACCAGCACCGCCGCCGCTGTCATCGCCTGAATGCGCATCTGCTCGTCTCCCGTCCCTGTGTTCGCTTCAACTATGGCGCAGGCGCCGCCCGGTCTGCTAGACGGTTTCAACCATGACCGTTCGCGTGATCCGTCCGATTTCGATTAGCCGCCCGGCGTAGCGCCAGGGCGAACAGCCCCGCGCACGTCGGGATCGAATATCGCCGATGCCGTTCGACGGCCTTCACGCTAGACTGCGTCCGCGCCGCCTCCTCGGCGCCTGCGCAAAAGACAAAGATTACCCCATGGCCGACGCCACCAACGACACCGCCTCTGACGCATCGGGCCGCGATTATCGCGACACCGTCTTCCTGCCCGAGACGCCGTTCCCGATGCGCGGAGGACTGCCCAAGAAGGAGCCGGAAATCCTGGCCCAGTGGGGCGACCTCTATGGCCACCTACGCGCCACGCGTCAGGCCCAGAAGGCGCCGCTCTATGTGCTGCACGACGGCCCGCCCTACGCCAACGGCGACATCCACATCGGCCACGCCCTGAACAAGACGCTGAAGGACTTCGTGGTCCGTTCGCGCTTCCTGCTGGGCTATGACGTCGACTACGTCCCCGGCTGGGACTGCCACGGTCTGCCGATCGAGTGGAAGATCGAGGAACAGTTCCGCGCCAAGGGCCGCCGCAAGGATGAGGTCTCGAAGGAAGAGTTCCGCACCGCCTGCCGCGAATACGCCGGTAAATACATCGACCTGCAGCGCGACCAGTTCCTGCGCCTGGGCATCACGGGCGATTTCGCCAACCGCTACGCCACCATGGACTTCGGTTCCGAGGCAGCCATCGTCGCCGAGTTCCACAAGTTCAAGAACTCGGGCCAGTTGTATCGCGGCTCCAAGCCGGTGATGTGGTCGCCGGTCGAGCGCACGGCCCTGGCCGACGCGGAAGTCGAGTATCACGACCACGTCTCGCCCACGATCTGGGTCAAGTTCCCGGTGGTCGGCGCGACCGACAGCCACCCGGACGACCTGCTGTCGTTCCGTGCGGCGACGCCCTCGGTGGTGATCTGGACCACCACGCCCTGGACCATCCCGGCCAACCGCGCCATCAGCTACGGTCCCGAGATCGCCTATGGCCTCTATGAGGTCACGGCCCTGGAAGAAGGCCTGGACTACGAGCCCTGGGCCAAGCCGGGCGACCGCTTCATCATCGCCGACAAGCTGGCTGAGGATGTGTTCAAGGCGGCCAAGATCAGCGGCTTCACCCGCGTCGACGCCATCAACCCGTCCGGTCTGGAATGCGCCCACCCGTTGGCGGCGCTGGACAGCGGCTATGGCTTCTCCGTGCCCCTGCTGGCGGGCGACCACGTCACCGACGACGCCGGCACCGGCTTCGTCCACACCGCGCCGGGCCACGGCGCGGACGACTTCGCCGTCTGGCTGGCCCACGGCCACCGCGAAGTGCCGGACACGGTCGATCCCGACGGCGCCTATTACGACCACGTCCCCCTGTTCGCCGGCCTCAAGGTGCTGGAGACTGAGGGCAAGAAGACCGGCAAATTCGGTCCCGCCAACGGCGCGGTGATGGACAAGCTGATCGAGGCGGGCAATCTGCTGGCGCGCGGCCGGATGGAGCACTCCTATCCGCACTCCTGGCGCTCGAAGGCCCCGATCATCTTCCGCAACACGCCCCAGTGGTTCATCCGCATGGACGAGGCGCTGGACGACGACAACACCCTGCGCGACCGGGCGCTGAACGCCATCGACGCCACCGCCTTCCACCCGGCGGCGGGCAAGAACCGCATCCGCTCCATGGTCGAGGGCCGCCCCGACTGGCTGATCAGCCGTCAGCGCGCCTGGGGCACGCCCCTAGCCATGTTCGTCGACAAGCAGACGGGCCAGCCCCTGCACGATCCCGAGGTCGACGCCCGCATCGTCAAGGCCGTGGCCGATGGCGGCGCCGACGTCTGGTTCTCGGCGCCTGACGCTGACTTCCTGGGCGCGCACGACCCCGAGCGGTTCGAGAAGGTCACCGACATCCTCGACGTCTGGTTCGACAGCGGCTCGACCCACGCCTTCACGCTGGACCCGCGCACGGCCGAGCATGGCTACAGCGGCGACCGCCCGTCGCACTGGCCCGCCGACCTCTATCTGGAAGGCTCGGACCAGCACCGCGGCTGGTTCCAGTCGTCGCTGCTGGAAGGCTGCGGCACGCGCGGCCGCGCCCCGTTCAAGGCCGTCCTGACCCACGGCTTCACCCTGGACGAGAACGGGGAGAAGATGTCGAAGTCGCGGGGCAACACCACCGACCCCCTCACCATCATCAAGGAATCGGGCGCCGACATCCTGCGCCTGTGGGTGGCCCTGGTCGACTATTCGGACGACCAGCGCATCGGCAAGCAGATCCTGCAGACCACGGTCGACGCCTATCGCAAGCTGCGCAACACGGTCCGCTACCTGCTGGGCGCGCTGAACGGCTTCGACGAGGCCGAGCGCCTGCCCTACGACCAGATGCCGCCGCTGGAGCAGTTCATCCTGCACCGTCTGTGGGAACTGGATGGCCAGGTGCGTCAGGCCTATGAGGAATACCGCTTCCAGGACGTGATCCGGCCGGTGCTGGAGTTCTGCTCGGGCGACCTGTCGGCCCTCTATTTCGACGTGCGCAAGGACAGCCTCTATTGCGACCGTCCTGACAGCGTCCGCCGCCGCGCCGTCCGCACGGTGATGGACGAGGTCTTCAGCCGCCTGACCGCCTGGCTGGCCCCGCTGACGCCCTTCACCGTGGACGAGGCCTGGACGACGCGCTTCCCGGACGCCGGCACCAACTGCGCGCGGGTGATCCCGGAAACGCCCGGCCAATGGCGCAACTCGGCTGAGGCCGAGCGTTGGGCCGGGGTCAACACGGTGCTGGAAGTGGTCAACGAGGCCCTGGAAGCGGCGCGTCGCGACAAGCTGATCGGCGGCGCGCTCGACGCCTGGCCGGTGGTCACGGCCCCGGCTGAACTGCTGGCCCCGTTCGAGGGTCTGGACGCCGCCGAGGTGTTCCGCACCTCGGGCGCCGAGCTGGTGGTCGGCGGCGACGCCGTCGCCGTCGAGGTCAGGCTGGCCGACTATCCCAAGTGCGCCCGTTCCTGGCGCCGGGTGCCGGACGTCGGCTCTGACGCCGGCTTCCCCGACCTGTCGGCCCGCGACGCCGACGCCGTCCGCTGGCTGGACGCGCAGAAGGCTTAAGGGATCAGGCCCCTCCGCTTCGGCGGAGGAGCCTTTTTTCTTCCTTCTCCCCTTGCGGGAGAAGGTGGGCCCGAAGGGCTCGGATGAGGGGTTTTGCGACGGCGGATGAAGGCGCGAGGCCAGAGCGCGGCGCGACCCGTCATCCGTCAGGCTTCGCCCGCCACCTTCTCCCACAAGGGGAGAAGGGCTTTACGCGGCATCATGAAAGATCAGCCCCAGCGTCATGCGCCGACCCGATCGCACGGTGCTGACCCCATGGCGCATCTGCACGCGGTAGTCGCCGCGCGTTCCGGCGACGGGACGTTCGCGCACGGCGAAGATCACGGCCTCGCCCTGTTTCAGCGGCACGACATGGACCTGTGACTGCGAACGCGGCTTCTGCTCGACCAGAACGAACTCGCCGCCCTCGAAATCCGCCGGATCGCTGAACAGGATCGCCGCCTGCAGCGGGAAGACCAGATCGCCATAGAGATCCTGATGCAGCCGGTTGTAGTCGCCGGGGCCGTAACGCAGCATCAGCGAGGTCGGTCGCGTCTGGCCCGCCGCTTGGCATTGGGCCGTCAGTTCATCGAGGCGGTCCGGAAAGCTTGGCCGATCCAGCCGCGCCGCCCAGCCGTTGGCGAGGGGCGCCAGGCCTTCATAGAGCCGCGCCCGCAGCCGCGGCAGGGGATCGGGCAGGGGATTGTCGAAATACTGATACTCGCCCTGCCCGAAGCCGTGGCGCTGCATGACGATGCGGCTGCGGAACCGCTCTGGCTGGTCATAGAGGGCTTGCAGGGCGCCGCAGGTGGCGGGCGTCAGCAGGGGCCCGGCCACGGCCCAGCCCTGGGCGTTCAGGTCATGAGCGATGCGGGGCCAGTCGAGGGTGTCGGTCATGGGCGCTATAGACGCTGACCGAAGCGGCTTGTCTGGCGGCTTTCGGCTCTTCTTTCCTCCCCATTTCATGGGGAGGTGGCGCGGACGCGCAGCGTCCGTGACGGAGGGGGCGGCGGAACGGTTGTTTGTGGATGCAAAGGGTAGATCGCGGCGTCGCCCCCTCCACCGCTACGCGGTCCCCCTCCCCACGTGTGGGGAGGAAAGAAGGATCAGAACCGGCGGCGTTGCTCGGCGGATTTCAGCGTGGAGCGGACGAACTCGGTGGGCGGGTCGGTTTCGGCCAGGACGGCTTCCTTGATGGCGCGCGGCTCGCCGAACAGGTGGCCCTGGCCCATGCCGACGTCCAGTTCCAGGATATCGACGACCTGCTTCTCGCTCTCGACCTTCTCCGCGATCAGTTCGAGGCCATAGCGACGGGTCAGGGGGGCGAAGTCGGCGGCCTGGATGTCCGGCTGGGTCGGCAGGGGCGTGGCGCCGTCCAGATCCAGCAGTTGTTCGATCAGCAGGTCGGCCGCCACCTTGATGAAGCGCACGTCCGAGCGTTGCAGGTCGGCGAAGTCCAGGTCCAGCGTCTGCACCTTGTCGATGGAGAAGCGGAAGCCCAGATCGGCCAGCTTGGCCATGTTGCGGGCCTCGGACGCGCCGCGCGCCTCGAACGTGGCCTGACCCAGCTCGAAGATCAGGGCGTCCTTCAGGTCGCGGTTCTGGCTGAGGAAGTCGAGGAACTGCGGGAAGAAGGTCTCGTCGCCCAGCGAGGCCAGCGAGATATTGCAGAAGACCCCGACCTTGCGGTCCTGACGCGCCAGACGGCGCACGATCTGGGCGCAGCGGAACAGCAGCAGGTTGTCGATGGCCGGCAGCAGGCCCTCGCCTTCGGCCACCGACAGGTATTCGGCCGGCATCATGACCCGGTTCGACGGGTCACGCAGGCGGGTGAAGCTCTCGTAGAAGACGGTCCGGCGCTGCGGCAGGGTCACGACCGGCTGCAGATAGAGGTCGATGCGGTTTTCCGTCAGGGCGTCGTGGACGGTCTTCAGCAGGGTGTTCGACTGGACCTGACGACGGCCCTCATAGGTGTCGGCGGTGATCGGCGAGGACGACAGGCGATCGTCGATCGAATCGCTCATCTGCTGGATCAGGCCCTCCAGCATCCGCACTTCGCCGGTCAGGGCCTCGGTCTTGGACAGGGCGCCGCTCTCGATGGCCTCGGCCAGCTCGGTCAGGGCACCTTGCGTCGACTCCATCGCGTCGGCCAGCAGGCGGTGCGCCTCACGGACCTTGGCGATCTCCTTGCGCAGGGCCCGGCGATCCAGAATCCCGGCGATCACGGCATGCAGACCGACCAAAACGCCCAGGGCGCCCAGCACCCCGGCGGCGCCCGCGCCTGCGCCCATACCGGCGCGCCAGATCGCCGCCCCGATGGTCAGGGACAGGAACAGGTAGCCGAAGAACAGAAAACCGCCGGTGATCTTGCGCATGGGGCCGGTGTCGAGCCGCCTTTCCCTTATGGAATCGGCCGAGTATCGGTCTAACTAGAGATAACGGCTAGGGTTGGGGCGCAGAAAACCAGCCCAAAGGGAGGTTAACGCATGGAATTGTTCGATCTGAGCGGCAAGGTCGCGGTCATTACCGGCTCCTCCAAGGGCATAGGCAAGGCCATAGCCGAACGTCTGGCCGAGCACGGCGCCCGCGTCGTCATCTCCTCGCGCAAGGCCGGGCCATGCGAAGAGGTCGCCGCCGCGATCAACGCCAAACAAGGCGAGGGCCGCGCCATCGCCATCCCTGCCAACATCGCCTCCAAGGAAGACCTGCAACGTCTGGCGGACGAGACGACCGCCGCCTTCGGCCAGATCGACATCCTGGTCTGCAACGCCGCGACTAACCCCTATGCCGGACCGATGGCGGGCATTGCCGACGACCAGTTCGAAAAGATCCTGCAGAACAACGTCATCTCCAACCACTGGCTGATCCAGATGGTCGCGCCGCAGATGCTGGAGCGCAAGGACGGGGCCATCCTGATCATCTCCTCGATCGGCGGACTTCGTGGGAACGCCTTGATCGGCGCCTACAACATCTCCAAGGCCGCCGACATGCAGCTGGCGCGCAATCTGGCGGTCGAATACGGGCCGTCGAACGTGCGCGTGAACTGCATCGCTCCGGGCCTGGTCCAGACCGACTTCGCCAAATACCTGTGGGAGAACCCGGAGCTGCTGAAGACCGTCACCGAGCCCGCTCCGCTGAAAAGGATCGGCCAGCCTGATGAAATCGCCGGCACGGCGGTCTATCTGTGCAGCCCAGCCTCGGCCTATGTGACCGGGCAGACCCTTGTGGTGGACGGCGGACTGACGATTGCCTGGTGAGCGTGAAAACAAGGTCGGCTTTTTCCAAGACCTGAACTGGCGGCTGGAGGCGGCGGCGTTCAAGGCGCTGTTCGCCTTCCTGCGAGCGCTGGGCGTCGAAGGCGCCTCCGGTTTCGGTGGCAAGCTGCTGCGTTGGCTGGGGCCGCTGACGGGCACGCACAAGACGGTGACGCGCAACCTGCGCATCGCCTTCCCGGACATGGACCCCGTCGAGCGGGACCGTCTGGCTATCGACCAGTGGGAGCAGACAGGCCGCACCTTCGCCGAGCTGGCGGTCATGGATCGCCTGACGCCGGAAAGCGGCCGTATCGACATGGTCGGTCTGGAACGGCTGCACGCCGTGCGCGACAGCGGCAAGGCGGTGGTGCTGATCTCGGGCCACCTGGCCAATTTCGAGGTGATGGCGGCGGTCATCATGGCGGCGGGCGTGCCCTGCCAGGTGACCTATCGCGCCGCCAACAACCCCTATGTCGACGCCCTGATCCGCGAGAGCCGCGAGCGCTACGGCATCAAGCTGTTCGCGCCCAAGGGCGACGGCACGCGCGAACTGATGGCGGGGATGAAGCGCGGCGAATCCATCGCCCTGCTGGTCGATCAGAAATACAGCCAGGGGCCGGAGGTCGAGTTCTTCGGCCAGCCGGTCAACGCCTCGCCGGGCGCCGCGCGTCTGGCGCTGAAGTTCGGCACGGTGATCCAGCCTCTGTCGGTGAAGCGCCTGCCGGGCGTGCGCTTTCGCGTCACGGCCCATGAGCCCATCGAAGTGCCGGACACGGGCGACAAGGCCGCCGACGTCGTCGCGGGAGTCCAGGCGGTCAACCGCTTCGTCGAAGAGCGGGTCAAGGAACATCCCGTGGACTGGTTCTGGGTCCACAAGCGCTGGCCGCCCAAGGTCTATGAGGCGCTGAGGGCGACCGAGGCCTAGCTAGTCGATCACGGCGTCGTCGGCCCGGCGGAACGGGCCGGCGTAATGTTCGCGCTGGGTGCGGCGTCGCTCCGGACCGAAGTAATCGCCGCCGCGGATAAAGGCGCGGGGCCGCATGATCACAGCTTCGATGCGCGCCAGCAGGGCCGGGGCGTTCACCGGCTTGGTCACGAACTCGGTCACGCCGGCGTCGCGCGCCTCGGTCACGTGTCGCTTTTCGGAATGGCCGGTCATCATGATGATCGGCAGATAGGGATTGGGGCTGTCCTCGGCCTTGCGGATCATCTGGGTGAAGGTCACGCCGTCCACCGGCAGCATCCGAAAATCGACGATGGCCATGTCAGCCGGACGGATTCTCAGCGCCTTCAGGGCGGCGGCGCCGTCTTCCACCTCGCGCACGCTGCCTACGCCCACGGACTTCAGCATGGCCGAGATGATGGCGCGCATGTTGGGGTTGTCGTCGGCGAGCAGGATGTCGAGCGACTGTAGGGCGGGCATGGTGATACGACGCGAGCTGGTGGCCGAATGAAGCGAGGCGGGATGGCGACCGGAAGGGCCTAGGCGTCGCGCGCGGCGGTCATGAATTCCAGGGGGCTGGCGTAGGCCTCCTGTCGCTCCACCGACCAGTAGCGCAGGGCCGCCAGCGGGATGGGCACGCCGCTGACCGCGCAGGTCACATAGGCGCCGGGGCGCAGGACGGCGAACTCGCCGTCGCCGTAGTGCAGCGTGGCCGGCGAGGGCGAAACAGGAAGCGGAGCAGGCGTCGTCATGACGCGATGATTGGCATGGCTTGCGGCGCGAGACGAGAGGCGAATCGCTGTCATTTGAAAACAAGTCGATGACAGGAGCCGCCGATGATCCGCCCCCGCCTTGCCTTGCCCGCCTTCCTCCTTGCGACGGTGTTGGCGATCTCGCCGGCCGTCGCTCAAACCGGCGAGGCGCGGCCGACGATTCGCGACCTGGGTCGGGCGCCTGGCGTCCTGGTGCCGGGGCCGCTGAACGCCATCACCGACGTGGCGGGCGTGCGGGTGGGACAGGTGACGCTGCACTCGGGCGACAGCGTCCGGACCGGGGTGACCGCGATCTTGCCGCACGGCGGCGACCTGTTCCGCGACAAGGTTCCTGCGGGCCTGTCGGTCGCCAACGGCTTCGGCAAGCTGGCGGGCGCCACCCAGATCCGCGAGCTGGGCGAGATCGAGACGCCCATTGTCCTGACCAACACCCTGTCGGTGGCGCGCGGGATCGACGGAATTTTGGACTGGACCTTGAAGCAGCCGGGGCACGAGGACATCCGTTCGGTCAACGCCGTGGTGGGCGAAACCAACGACGGCGGGCTGAACGACATCCGGGCGCGGGTGGTCAGCGCCGCCGACGTCGTGCGGGCCATAGAGACGGCGACCAGCGGCCCGGTCGAGCAGGGCGCGATCGGGGCCGGGACCGGCACCATCGCTTTTGGCTTCAAGGGCGGGATCGGCTCCAGCTCGCGCCAGCTGCCCGCCAGTCTTGGCGGCTTCACCGTGGGGGTTTTGGTCCAGTCGAACTTCGGCGGGGTGTTGAGCATGGACGGCACGCCCGTCGGGGTGCCGCTGGGCCGCTATTATCTGCGACAGGAGATCGAGGCCGAGCGCGCCGACGGCTCCATCATGATCGTGGTGGCCACGGACGCGCCCCTGTCGGATCGCAATCTGGAGCGGCTGGCGGCGCGCGCCTTCGCCGGTTTGGCGCGGACGGGGGCGGCGTTTTCCAACGGCTCGGGCGACTACGCCATCGCTTTTGCCACCAATGAGGACGTGCGGCGGACGCCGGAGCGGCGCAGCGGCGCGACAACCGTGGCCGACTGGCCCAATGACCGCATGTCGCCCCTGTTTGTCGCCGTGGCCGAGGCGACCGAGGAGGCCATCCTCAACTCTCTGCTGAAGGCCGAGACCACGACCTCGGTGGTCGATGGCCGGCCGGTGACGGTCGAGGCGCTGGACGTTGAGGCGGTGAAGGGGCTGCTGCAGGCAGGGCGCTAAAAGACTTTCCCCCCATTTCATGGGGAGGAAAGAAGCTAGAACAGGTCGCCCTGGTTCGCCGTCGGAGGCTTCGGGCGCGGCGCGGGCTTGGGCGCGGGCGGCGCGGCGGGCCGAGGCGCAGCCCCCTCGCCCTCGATGGTCGCGCCACGGGCGCCGTCGCCGAAGACGATGCGCACTGCCTGGCCGGGCGACAGGCCGGCGGCCGAGGCGATCATGGCGCCCGCCTCGTCCTCGATGCGGGCAAAGCCGGGCTTGGGCCGTTTGGGGTCCAGGGTGGCCAGGGCTCGCGACAGGGCGGCTAGCCGGGTCTCGTCGCGGTCCAGCCGCCGCTTCATCGCTGGGCCGAAGCGGTCGGCATAGGCGGCCAGCCGATCGCCGCGCCGTTCGATGGCGCGGTCCAGCAACCCTTTGGAAAGACGCCCGCCGACCACGGCCAACTGGCGTTCATGCACGGCGACGTTGCGGTGCAGTCCCGAGCCCAGGCGGCTGGCCGCGTGATCCAGCCTTTGCTGCGGCAGGGCCAGCAGGTCTTCGGGACGGGCGGGCAGGCCGCGGGCGGCGGCGCGCAGACGGGTGCGGCGGTCCTCCAGCAGGCGCGACCCGGCCCGCGCCAGCCGCGCCTCCAGATCGCTCAGCGCCCAGCGCAGGTCGGCCAGGACCGGGGTGGCGATCTCGGCGGCGCCCGTCGGGGTCGGCGCGCGGCGGTCGGAGACGAAGTCGATCAGGGTGGTGTCGGTCTCGTGCCCCACGGCCGAGATGATGGGAATACGGGCCTCGGCCACGGTGCGGGCCAGGGCCTCGTCGTTAAAGCACCACAGGTCCTCGACCGAACCCCCGCCGCGCGCGACGATCAGCAGGTCGGGGCGGGGGATGAGCCCGTCGGGCGTCATCTGATCGAAGCCGCGAATGGCGTTGGCCACCTGGCCGCTGGCGGCGTCGCCCTGAACCACCACCGGCCAGACGATAACGCGGCAGGGCCAGCGTTCAGCGATGCGGTGCAGGATGTCGCGGATCACAGCGCCGGTCGGGCTGGTGATGACGCCGATGGTCGCGGGGAAGGTCGGCAGGGGCTTCTTGCGCGACGGCTCGAACAGGCCCTCGTCGCGCAGTCGCGCCTTCAGCCGCTCCAACTGGGCCAGCAGGGCGCCCGCGCCCGCCGGCTCCATGCTCTCGATGACGATCTGATACGAGGACCGGGCCGGGTAGGAGGTGATCTTGCCGGTGACGATGACTTCCAGCCCGCTTTCCGGCTGGGCGCCCAGGCCCTTGACCACGCCCTTCCAGATGACGCCGTCGATGGCCGCCTTGTCATCCTTGAGCGTCAGATAGACGTGGCCCGAGGCATGGCGGTTCACCTTGGAGATCTCGCCGCGCAGCCGCACATGGCCGAAGCGGTCCTCCAGCGTGCGCTTGAGCGCGAAGCTCAGCTCCGAGATCGACAGGGGCGGGTTGTTGTCGCGCGCGGCGGCCGGCGCCTCGGCGGGGCCTTCGAAAGCATAGTCGTCGTCGGAGATCATGGCGTGACCTTAGACCGTCTTGTCGCAGGCGGGAACGGGGCGAGGGCGGGCCCGTTAGCTTGACCATGGAACCTGCCGATCCGCCCGGAACCGATCCGACTGAGCGCGCCCCGCGTGAGCAGCAGATGTCGCGCCGCAGCAATGCGCCTTCGGTCAGTCCGTGGCTGGTCCTCTGCGCCATCGTCCTGCTGGGGGCCGTGATCTACGTCCTGTCGGCGTTTCTATAGGCCGCTAACCCTTTCCTGTGCTTGACCCGGACGGCGGGGGCGGTCATTGCGCGCGTATGAATATTCTGCTCGTCGGATCCGGAGGGCGTGAACACGCCCTGGCTTGGAAGATCGCCCAGTCGCCGCTGGTCACGCGGCTCGTTGCCGCGCCCGGCAATCCCGGCATGGCCAAACACGCCGAGCTGAAGCCGGAGATCAAGGCGACCGACGCGGAAAGCCTGGCCGCCCTGGCGCGCGAGATGAAGGCGGACCTGGTCGTGGTCGGTCCCGAATCCGCCCTGGCCGAGGGCCTGGCCGACCGGCTGAACGCGGCGGGCATCCCCTGCTTCGGTCCGACCGCCAAGGCGGCGCAGTTGGAAACCTCGAAGGCCTTCTCCAAGGCCTTCCTGCAAAGGCACGGCATCCCGACGGCGGGTTACGGCGTCTATGAGGATGTGGCCGAGGCCAAGGCAGCGCTGAACAACTACGCCGCCCCCTATGTCATCAAGGCCGACGGCCTGGCGGCGGGCAAGGGCGTGGCCATCAGCCCGGACAAACCGGACGCCGAGGCCGAAATCGAACGCATGCTGGGCGGCCGCTTCGGCTCGGCCGGATCGCGCGTCGTGATCGAAGAATTCATGGACGGCGAGGAAGGCTCGCTGTTCGCCCTGTGCGACGGCCAGCGCGCCGTCCTGTTCGGCGGGGCGCAGGACCACAAGCGCGCCTTCGACGGCGATATGGGCCCCAATACGGGCGGCATGGGCGCCTATTCCCCGGCTCCGGTCTTCACCCCCGAACTGGTACAGGCCGCCAACGACAAGATCGTCCAGCCAACCATCGCCAAGATGGCCGAAGAAGGCGCGCCCTATCGCGGCGTCCTCTACGCCGGACTGATGGCGACGAGCGAAGGCCCCAAGGTGGTCGAGTTCAACGCCCGCTTCGGCGACCCGGAATGCCAGGTCCTGATGATGCGCTTCGACGGCGACATCGTGCCCCTGCTGCTGGCCTGCGCGCGCGGCGACCTGACCAAGGCGCCGGCGCCTCGCTTCAAGGATGGGGTGGTCATCACCGTGGTTCTGGCGGCCAAGGGTTACCCCGACAGCCCGCTGGAAGGCTCGGTGATTCGCGGCGCCGATCAGGACTTCGGCCCCCACGTCCAGGTCTTCCATGCGGGAACGAAGAAGCGCGACGACGGCGCCCTGGTTGCGGCGGGCGGTCGCGTGCTGAACGTCTGCGCCTATGGCACCGACATCGCCGAGGCCCGTACGCGGGCCTATGAGGCTGTGGCCAAGATCGACTGGCCGGGCGGTTTCCACCGCAGCGACATCGGCTGGCGGGCGCTGGAGCCGCGCTAAGCGGCTACGCGGACTCTAAGACGACGTCACCCTCGGGCTTGTCCCGAGGGCCCACGGCGGCCTCTGACGCGGCGCTTGGCCTTAGGGGCGCGTCCACGGTCCAGAGGTGAGCTTTGTGGAACGATAGGCTCTCGGGACAAGCCCGAGGGTGACGATCGAACGATCAGGTCATGGCGAACAGAAGCCGGCCCTCGCCCATGCGTTCGCGCAGGGGGACCAGGTCGGCGTGGGACACCGAGAAACAGCCGTAGGACCGGCCCAGCTTGCCTTCGCGCGCCAGGAAGGCCGGGTCGGCGTAGTCGGCGCCGTGGATGATGATGGCGCGTTCGCGGGCGCGGCTGTTGGAATACTCCAGCCCGTCCAGCAACACGTTCGGTCCCTGTTGCGAGCCCCAGTTGGCGCCCGCCGTGGCGTAGGCGCCGATGGACGACATGTGGCTGTCCATTTCGTTCGAGAAGCGCTGGGCGAAGCCCGAGTGGGCCGGGTCCGAGCCGCGACCATGACTGGTGCGATAGGCCGTGACCCAGCCGCCTTCCAGATCGACCTCATAGAGGCGGTCCTCGCCCGAGAACTTCTGGAAATCGACCAGATACATCCGGTCGCGCTTGCTGATCTTGTGGCCGTGGGTGTCCAGCGCGGCGTGGGCGCGTTCCATCAGATCCTTGCGGACGACGCCGTGCGGGTCGATGACCGGGCCGCTGGTCCTGGCCACGGCGACGGGCTGCGGCGTCGCGGCGGGAACCGGAACGACGGGGAGGCTGGCAGGCGCGGCGCCGGCGAGCTGGAGGTTGGTGGTCGAAGCGGCGGAAGAACATCCCGCCAACAGGGCCGAACCGCCCAGGATCAAGCCACGTCTGGAAAGCCGCATGCGACGCCCCTCGCACGATTAAACAACTGTATCGGCTTGTTTCACAAAGCCCCGTAACGACGCAACCTGAGCCTTGGCGAAAGCCGACGACCCGCTAAGGTGCCGCCCGTAGTTCTGGGAGGGACCGATGAAGAAACTGGCTCTGATTGTGACCGCTGCCGTTCTGGCCGCTACCTCGGCGCAGGCGCGGCAAGCCCCTGCGGTCGCAGCCGTTTCGGCGGAACAGCCGACCACGTTCGTCCAAGTGGGGCGACTTCTGGCCGATCCGGCCAGCGGCCGGGTGCTGCGAGATAAAACTCTCGTGATCAGAGGGAACCAAGTCGTCGAAATCCGCGACGGCTTCGTCGGGGAGGGCCAGGTGGTCGATCTGCGCGGCGCCTTCGTCCTGCCGGGCCTGATCGACAGCCACGTCCACCTGACCAGCCAGCAGAGCCCGACCGGGCGGCTGGACGAAGTCACCCAGTCGACGGCGACGCAGGCCATGGTCGGCGCCCGCTACGCTCGCCGCACCCTGAACGCCGGCTTCACCACCGTCGCTGATCTGGGCGCCAGCAACGAGGCCATCTTCGCCCTGCGCGACGCCGTGAAGCGCGGCGACGTGCCGGGACCGCGCATCATCGCCGCTGGCTCGGCCGTGTCGGTTCACGGGGGGCACGGCGACACCAACGGCTATCGCGAGGACATCATGCATGTCCTGTCGCCAGAAAGCGTCTGCTCTGGCGCGGAGGACTGCATGCGGGCGGTTCGGCTTCAGGTCCGCAGCGGCGCCGACATCATCAAGATCACCGCCACCGGCGGCGTCCTGTCCAACACCGCGGCGGGCCTGGCCCAGCAGTTCAGCGAGGACGAACTGGCCGCCATCGTCGCCTCGGCCCACCGCATGGGGCGTCAGGTCACGGCCCACGCCCACGGCGTCGACGGCATCAACGCCTTCCTCAAGGCGGGCGGCGATTCCATCGAGCACGGCACCTATCTGGACGACGAATCCATGCGTCTGTTCAAGTCGCACAACGCCTGGCTGGTCCCGACCCTGATGGCCGGGGACTATGTGGCGCGCATGGCCTCTGGCCCTGACAACTTCTTCACCCCGGCCCAGACCGCCAAGGCTCTGGAAGCCGGTCCCAAGATGCTGGACATGGCGCGTCGCGCCCATGACGGCGGCGTGCGTATCGCCTTCGGCACAGACTCGGGCGTTTCGGCCCATGGCGACAACGCCCAGGAGTTCGCGCTTCTGGTCCGCGCCGGTCTGACCCCGCTGGAGGCGATTCAGGCCGCCACCGTCGGCGCCGCCGAACACCTGAAGATCGCCAACGAAGCCGGTCGCCTGGCGGCGGGCATGCCCGCCGACCTGATCGCCGTCTCGGGCGATCCGCTGAGCGATGTCACCGAACTGCAGCGCGTCCGCTTCGTGATGAAGGGCGGGCAGGTCTTCCGTCAGGACTGACGGAGGCGATCCAGCAGGAAGTCGGCGAAGGCCGCTTCCTGCTCCAGTCGCGCCACGACCGGCCAGGCGACAATCCGCTCGCGCCATTGAGGCGGCAGGCGCACCCAGTCCTTTTCCGTCGTCACCAGGCCGGCCTCGAACAGGTCGGCACGCTCCTTCAGGAAGGTGAAGTCGCGTTCCGAAAGCTCGGCGTGGTCGGGGAAGGGGACGAAGTCCTTCAGGTCGCAACCGGCGGCGATCAGCGAACGCTCGACCTTCCACGGCTTGGCGATGCCGGCGAAGCCGACCTGGGGGCCTGACGGCGGCGCGACGGCGGGCTCCAACCGGGCGATGAAGACGGGCAGGTCGCCGAAGGTTGCGGCCAGTTCGGAATCGGCTTGGGGCAGATCGGCGGGCAACAGTATGACGACGGCGTCAGTGCGAGCCAGACCGGCCTTCAGCGGCTCGCGCATCGGACCGGACGGGAAGACCGAACCGTCGCCAAAGGGCCACTCGTCCTCACGCGTCTCGCCATCGACGACGATCAGGCTGAGGGTCTTTTTCAGCGTCGGGTTCTGATGGGCGTCGTCCAGCACCAGGGCCTGAGCCCCGGCATCGACGGCGGCCTTGGCGCCCTCCACACGGTCGCGGGCGATCCAAGCGGGGGCGTCGGCAGCCAGCATCAAAGGCTCGTCGCCGACTTCGGCGGCGGTGTGGATGCCAAGGTCCACCTGAACCGGGCCTTCCAGCGAGCCGCCGTAGCCGCGCGACAGGGCGGCGGCATTGATGCCCTGGGCGTGCAGCAGGCGCAGGACCTCGCGGGCGATCGGGGTCTTGCCCGAGCCGCCGACGGTCAGATTGCCGATGGAGATGACCGGGGCGCCGGGATCGACGGGCACAGCGCGGGCGATGCGGCGGGCGGTGACCCCGGCCCAGATCCACGAGGCGGGCTTGAGCAGCATGCGCGCCACCGGGGCGTGGCGGCGGTCGCGGCTATACCACCAGCGTGGGGTGTTCAGCTTCATCGACGGCCTCGCGACGGGGCGGCAGGCAGGTGGGCCTGAAGCGCCAGCCATAGACGGTCCAGACCGGCAGCGGCCTCGGCGGCGGCGCGGCGGGCGCGCTCACCCATGTCGCGGGCGGCGTCGGGGTGGGCCAGCAGGGGGGCGACGATACCCGGCAATTCAGACGGCGACAGCACCGAGACCAGACCGCCGGAGTTTTTCAGCATCCGCGTCACCGCATTCCAGTTGCTGGCGTCGGGGCCGGTGACAATGGGCTTGCCCAGGCGCGCGGGCTCCAGCGGATTGTGGCCGCCGACGGCCCCGCCGCCGAGCGCGGGGGCGAACGAGCCGCCCATGACCACCACATCGGCCAGCCGCATGAACAGGCCCAGTTCGCCAAGCGTGTCGGCCAGATAGATGTCGGTGTCCTCGGTGATCGGCTGACGCAGGCTGCGCCGGGCGAAGCTGTAGCCGTCCTGGACCAACGACCGGGCGATCTCGTCGGCGCGGTCGGGGTGGCGCGGCACGACGATCAGGAACAGACGGTCGGCCAGATGGTCCAGCGCGCCGACGATGGCCATTTCTTCGTGCTCGTGGGTGCTGGCGGCGACGACGACGGGGCGGTCGTCGATCAGGGCCGACAGACGCCCGAACTCGCCCTTGTCATAGGGCAGGGGCTCGCCCGACAGCTTCAGATTGACCTGACCATCGACGCGGGCGCCGAGCGCCGTCAGCCGGTCGGCGCTGGCCTGATCCTGTGGCCAGACATGGCTGAAACAGGCCATCAGGGCCCGGCCCATGCCGGGGGCCTTCTTCCAGCCCTCCGCGGTTTTGTCGGTGATGCGGGCGCTGACCAGGGCCAGGGCGACGCCGCGCTTTTTGGCCGCCGTCAGCAGGTTGGGCCACAACTCGCTCTCGACGAAGACGCCGACCGTGGGCCGCCAGTGATCGAGGAAGGCGGCGACGGCGCCGGGGCTGTCCACCGGGGCGAACTGGTGGATGACGCCGGGCGGCAGGCGCTGGGCCAGAACCTGCGCCGACGTCAGGGTGCCGGTGGTGACCAGGACGGTCACATCGGGGCGGTCCTTCCGGATACGCTCGGCCAGGGGCAGGATGGACAGGGCCTCGCCGACGCTGACCCCGTGAATCCAGATCAGCGGCCCGGCCGGACGGGCGACGCCGGCCAGTCCCAGCCTTTCATCGACCCTCTGCGGGTCCTCCTTGCCCTGTTTGACGCGGGCGTCGAGCAGGCGCGGGGCCAGGGGCTCGATCAGACGGGTCAGCAGGCGATAGGCGATCAGGGCGGGGCTGAAGATCACGCTCAGACGCGCTCCAGCCCGGTGATGGCGTCGGCGCGGGCCTCCACGGCGGTCAGGCGCTCGGTCCAGTCGGCGGCGATCTCGGCCATCTCGGCGCCTTCGGGATACCAGGCCTTGTCCCAGACGATGGCGCCCTTGCCAAAGGGCAGAGGGACGATGGCCTTGTCCCAGCTTTTCAGTCGGATGGCTGGCTTGCACGACAGGCCGATGAAGAGGACCGGAGCCCCCGAAATCTTGGCCATCAGGGGCAGACCCTCGGCCATCTGGCGCGCCGGGCCGCGCGGGCCGTCGGGAGTCAGGGCCAGGCCGCCGACCTTCAACTGTTTCAGACCGTCGCGCAGGGCCTGTGTGCCGCCCTTCGACTGCTTGGCCTTGTCCTTGTTGCTGGAGGAACCGCGCACAGCGGGAATGCCAAGACGCCCCACGGCCCTGGCGAAAAACTCGCCATCGGCGCTCAGCGAAACCAGACCCTTGACGGGCTGGGCGCGCTCCATGGGCCAGCAGACCGGCGCCAACGCCAGCCGTGAATGCCAGAAGGCGCACAGCACGCCGCCGCCCTCGGCCCAGACCTCTTCGGCGACCTGTTCGTTCTCGTGTTCCCAGCGGATGGTCGCGTAGCAGAACCGCATCCATTCCGAGAGAAGCCAGGCCATTGAGGTCTGGATGATCGGGTTGCGCAGCGGCCTCATGCGCCGGTCTCATCGGGCAGGGGCGAGGCTACGACGGGCGCCGGGCCATCCAGCGATTGCTGCCGGGCCAGACGGGCGTAGAGGCCGCCTTTCTTGACCAGGGCGGCGTGCGTGCCCTGCTCAACCACGCGACCGGCCTCGATGACATAGATGCGGTCGGCGTTGCGCACCGTCGACAGGCGGTGGGCGATCATCAGAGTGGCGCGGCCGTGCATCAGCCGCTCCAGCGCCGCCTGGACCAGGGCTTCACTCTCGGTGTCCAGCGCGCTGGTGGCCTCGTCCAGCAGCAGGATAGGGGCATCCTTCAGGAAGGCGCGGGCGATGGCGATGCGCTGGCGCTGGCCGCCTGACAGCCGCATGCCGGCCTCGCCGACGCGGGTGGCGTAGCCTTCGGGCAGGGCGGTGATGAAGTCATGGGCGGCAGCGGAACGCGCGGCGTCGATGATCTGCTCGGCGGTCGCGCCCTTGCGGCCATAGGCGATGTTGGCGGCCACGGTGTCGTCGAACAGGAAGGGCTCCTGCGTCACCAGGGCGATATGGTCGCGCAGGGATTGCAGCTTCAGTTCACGGATGTCGCGGCCGTTGACGGTCACGGCTCCGGCGGTGACGTCATAGAAGCGCGGCAGCAGCGACAGGATGGTGGACTTGCCGCCGCCGGACGGGCCGACCAGGGCGATGGTCTCGCCCGGCGCGACGTGCAGGCTGACATCCGACAGGGTCGGTGCGGCGCCATCTTCGCTGGCGTGATAGGCGAAGGAGACGTGATCCAGGGCGATGGTGACGGGACCGGTCTCCAGCTCGATGGCGTCGGCCGCCTCGCGGATCTCCGGCTCGATGTCCAGGGCGGTGAACAGGCGCTGCGCGGCGGTCAGGCCTTCGCTCAGGACCGTGGTCAGGTTGGTCACCTGACGCAGGGCCTGGCCCGCCAGCAGCAGCATGCCGATGAAGGAGGCGAAGGCGCCGACCGTCATCTCGCCCTGGCTGGCGCTCCATCCGGCATAGGCCATGACGGCGGCGACGATGCCGTAGGCCACGATGTCGCTGGCCGGGCCGGCGAAGGCCCGGCTGTCGGCGCCCTTGATGATGTGCCGCTGGCGCCGGGCGATGACCTCGCCGACGCGGGCTTCCTCGGCGGCTTCGCGGTTCTCGATCTTGATGACACGGACGCCGTCCAGATTCTCCATCAGGGCGCTGGACAGGGCTTCGGTCTCGACCATGGCGCCGCGGGCGGCCTTGCGCGACTTCTTGCCGAAACGGCGGATGATCCAACTGACCACCGGCACGCCCAGCAGGACGATCAGCGTCAGCGGCAGGTCGATGAAGCCCATGGCGATAATGACGCCCAGCAGCATCAGGGCGTTCTGGGTGTAGTTGACCACGCCCGAGGTGAAGGCCTCGCGCACCAGGTTGGCGTCGAATAGGACGGAGGAGACGAAGCTGCCGGAATGCTGACCCCGCAGGCGCGACAGGTCGGCCCGGATCATGCCCGAGAACAGCTGCTTCTGGATGTCGCCGACGATGCCGTGACCGAGGCGGTTCACCAGCGCCGATTGCGCCGCCATGGCCAGGGACCGGATCACCGCCACCACGATGATGAACAGCGGAATGAGGATGAGCACCTTGTCCGCCGGAATGGTGACCAGGCCCCAGATCTGAACCGGCCCTTCGTGCTTGGTGAACAGCAGGTCGATCGCCGGTTCCAGGAACTTCAGCAGCAGGGCGGTCAGCCCGCCCGAAATCGCCGCGCAGAACATGGAGGCGAAGAAGGCCGGCTTGTGCCGGGACAGGTAGTCGCGCCAGATCCGGCCCAGAAGCGGCCGCAAGGGTTCGCGGGTGTCGGAGGCGGGCGCGGGAACGGTCATTGGCTCTCGGTCGAACGGGACGGGCGTCAAGTCAAGCCGCCGCCGCCAAGCTGATGGTGACGCGGTGCGGTTTCGTCGCTATCTGCGGCATATGGCGCGCTATGATCTGACAACGCTGATGGGCCGGTTCAAGGCGCATTGGTCCTATTTCTGGGCCGATCACGCCTTTCTGCGCACGGCCTTCACCAACGCTCACTGGCTGGGGCCGGACCTGGTGCGAACCAATCAGCCGTCGCCGGAGCAGCTGTCTTATTGGCAGAGGCGCGGGGTCAGGACCGTCATCAATCTGCGCGGCCAGCGCGACGAGGCCTATTACTGGCTGGAGAAGGACGCCTGCGCGCGGCTGGGCCTGACCCTGATCGACGCTCCGCTGGACTCGCGCGATCCGCCGGGCCGCGACCGCATCGAGCGGGCGCGCGAACTGTTTCGCACCATCGAATATCCGGCCCTGATCCACTGCAAGTCTGGCGCGGACCGGGCGGGGATGATGGCGGTGCTTTATCGTCACTTCCATCTGGGCGAGCCGATCTCGGCCGCCATGTCGGAACTGGGCAAGCGCACCCTGCACAGCCGCGAGGGCCTGACCGGGGTTCTGGACTATACGCTTGAGAAATATGTCGCTGAGGTCGAGCCGACCGGCGTCAGCTTTGAGGACTGGGTCGCCAGCGACGCCTATGACCCGAAGGCGATCCGCGCCGAGTTCAAGGCCGGCTGGTGGGGCAAGCTGGTCGTGGATCGCCTGTTAAAGCGCGAATAGGGCCTCGCCCCCGTCAGCCCCAGGGGCCGCGCTTGGGGCCGTGTTGAGCCGTTTCGGCGTCGCGGCGGGCCTTGCGGTCGGCCTCCCACTGGCGGAACCAGCGGGCGTAGTTGCGCTCACGCCCCAGGACGACCAGCCACAGGGCCAGGACGCTGATCAGGGTGATGATCCCGAACAGCTGTTGTCCGTCGAGGGTCTGGCCGAACAGGGTCACGGTCGCGTCTCCGGCTTGTGGGGCGAGTGATGATGACCGGATTCGGCCGGGGTAATGGGATCGTTCCAGGCCGTGTCCTGATCTTCGCCAGGGCGGGGCGTGTGCGCCGGGCCCTTCTTCACGACCCAGACGACGGCGACCACGGCCAGGATCACCAGCAGCAGGACGATCAGGGTGGGGGCCATGACGGAAACCTCTCCAGAAACGCCAAAGGCGGCTGACGGGAAAGCGCGTCAGCCGCCTGTGCGGTTCCGAAAACTTCGCCGTGAGGCGAAGGCGGCGGATCAGACGTCCGAGCGCGGGTCGATCAGCTTGTGCGCGTGCAGGATGAAGTAGCGCATGTGGGCGTTGTCGACGGTGGCCTGGGCGCGGGCCTTCCAGGCCTGCTTGGCTTCGTCATAGCTGCCATAGGCGCCGACGAACTCGACCTGTGCCAGGTCGCGGAAGACGGGCTCGGCCGGGTGGCGCATCTCGCCGCCGATGACAAGGTGAAGCAGTTGAGGGTCGTGCGCAGTATTGGGGGCGTCAGCCATGGAGAGGGGGTCCATTGCAAGAAAGGGGAGATCAGATCGCCAGCGGGATAGGCGCTGTGCGCCTCACGATCAACGGGTGAAGGGCCGGCGCGGCGCAGATCAGGCTGGTTTGGCGCGGATCGGGGCGATTAAAGCGCCACGGACGGCCCATATGGTCGCTGACCTTGGCCCCCGCCTCCTCGGCGATCAGGGCGCCGGCGCAGACGTCCCAGTCCCATTTGGGGCTGATGGCGATGGCCGCGTCAAAGGCCCCGGCGGCGACCAGGGCCATCCGGTAAGCCAAGGCGTTGCGCTTGGTGAAGCGCATTTCCGGCCAGGGCTCGGCCCATTCGCGCGCCTCCATCAACCGCGCGTCTGCCAGAAGCTCGGCGTCTTCCAGGGTGTCGGTGTCCGAGGCGCTGATGGGGCGGTCCTGCAGCCGCGCGCCGCCGCCCAGGGTGGCCTCGAACATCTCACCTAGCATGGGGGCGTGGATGACGGCGGCGACCGGGCGGCCGTCCTCGACCACGGCGATGGGCACGCACCACCACGGCTTGTTCTTCATATAGGCGACCGTGCCGTCGATCGGATCGACGACGAAGATACGCTTCTTGGTCAGGCGCTCGGGACTGTCCGCCGTTTCCTCCGACAGCCAGCCGTAGTCGGGCCGGGCGGTCAGAAGGGTGTCTTTCAGCAGTTGGTCCACCGCCAGATCTGCGTCGGTGACGGGCGAGCCGCCGTCCTTGGACCAGACCTTCAGCCCCGCCTCGCGATGCTCGAGCGCCAACCGACCGGCGGCCAGGGCCGCGTCGCGGATCAGTTCGAGGTCGGCGGCGAGATCGGTCATTTTCCGGCGATGGCCACCGCGTCGAACATCAGGGAGGGGCTGTTGAAGGAACCCCGGAACTCCAGATCCGATCCGCGCACCAGTCGGGCGTAGAGGTCGATCAGATTGCCCGCCACGGTCACTTCGCTGACGGGATAGGCCAGCTGGCCGTCCTCGAACCAGAAACCGGACACGCCCGCCGACCAGTCGCCGTTGTTGGCGTTTAGCGAAGGGCCGAACATGGAGGTGATCAGCAGGCCGGAGCCGGCCTCGGCCATCAGGCCCGCCTTGTCGCGCTCGCCTGGGGCCAGATGCAGGTTGTGGGTCGAGACGCCGGACGGTCCCGCCAGGCCGCGTGAGGCATGGCCGGTCGAGGCCATCCCCAACTGGGCGGCGGCGGCCGTGTTCAGCAGCCAGGTGGTGATGACGCCGTCCTCGACGATGTTGCGGTGCTCGACCGCCACACCTTCGTCGTCAAACGGAGTCGAGCCCAGGCCGCGCAGACGGAACGGGTCGTCGACCATGTCGGCGCCCGCGGGCAGGACCCGCTGACCCAGCCTGTCCTTCAGGAAGGAGCTGCCGCGGGCGATGGCCGGGCCGGAAATGGCGCCCAGCAGCGGCGACAGGACCTGGGTGGCGATGCGGTTCTCGAAGATGACCGGGGCGGTGGTCGAGGCGATCTTGCGCGGGCCGGTGCGGGCCACGGCGCGCTCGCCGGCCTTCAGACCGATCTCGGCGGCGCCGGGCAGGTCGGACAGGTGACGGACGGCGCGGCTTTCGCCGCCGCGCTCCATCGCCCCGTCCTTCTCGGCGATGACGCCGACGCCCAGGGAGAAGGCGCTGCCTTTGTGACGACCATCAAAGCCGTGCGAGGTGACCAGACGCCATTCGCTGGCCGACCAGGAGGCGTGACCGCCTTCGGACTTGGATACGCCCGTGACGGCGAGGGCGGCGGCCTCGGCCTCGGCGGCGGCGGCTTCCAGCGCCTCGGCGGTGCGCTCAGACGGGTCGAACAGGTCCAGATCAGCGTGCGGGCCCTGCGCCAGTCGGTCCTGCGGGGCCAGGGAGGCATAGGGGTCTTCGGGGGCCAGTTTCGCCATCGCCACGGCGCGCTCGACCAGACGGGTGCGGGTGGCGTCGGACAGGTCCGAGGCGGAGACGGTGGCCTGACGGCGGCCGATGAAGACGCGCAGCCCCAAGTCGCGGGCCTCCTCGCGCTCGACCTCTTCCAACTCGGCATTGCGCACGCCGACGGACAAGGAGGCGCGGTGGGCGGAGACCGCCTCGGCGGCGTCGGCGCCGGCCTTCAGCGCGGCGGCGACCAGATCGGACAGGATGTCGGGGGAGGGCGTCTTATCGGACATGCCCCGATATGGCCGACCCGCCCCCGCATCGCAACAACTAGGCTTTAGATCACCGACCAGGCGATCAGGCTGACGGCGGCGACCAGCAGGGCCAGCCAGGTCAGGACCATGCCCGTCACCCGGCCCAGCGACGGCCCCTTCTGGAACAGCAGGCCGAGGGCATGGATGATCCGGCCCGCGAACAGCACGCCGCCGACGCCGTGGATCAGCAGGGGCGGCGCCCCGACAAAGGCCAACAGGATCAGGCCGCAGATGCCTGCGGGAATATACTCAGAAGCGTTGCCGAAGGCGCGGACGGCGGGCGTCATCTCGGGATTCTGCCCGTCGCCGAACTCGATCATGAAGCGGCGACGACGGCTGACCACCACGCTGGACAGGACCAGCAGCAGCAGGATCAGCAGCCCGCCCCATAGGGTCGCGGCTTGAATCGACGGGACCATGCTCAATTCTCGCGTCCGACGGGATAGAGGCGGAAGCGCTGATCATAGAAGGGCGTGCGCTCGTAGAACCAGGCCAGGCGCGCGTCGCCGTCGGCGGCGAAGGCGGGCTCGGCGGCCAGTTTAGCCTCGAACTCGGCCTTCAGCGCCGGATCGGCGGCCAGCATCTTTTCGGCCAGAGGCGCGATGGCGTAGGCCTCAATATATTCGACGCGGTTCAGCACCTCGGGGAACATGCCCCAGGCGAAGAAGCTTTCCGACGACTGCGGCTCCAGCAGCAGGATAGCCACGTCGCCCATCGGCTGATCGGTCGGCACGCGCACCGAACCGACGGGGAAGGTCCAGTCCTTGGCTTCCGTGCGGACCTCGCTGACCGTGATCGGCACATGACCTTCGTTGGTGCGAGCTGAGACCTTGGGATCGACCAGACGCAGCATGTCCACGGCCACCGTGCGCGGCGCCGCCAGGGTTTCCATCTGCACGCCGTGGGTTTTCAGCCGCTCGATGATGTCGGCGCGATAGGACGGCACCCAGTAGGCGGTCGGGCGCTTCAGTGTCAGGGTCGGGCTGGAGCCGAAGTAGGGCACCTGCCACAGCACCGGGTCCGGCTGGCCCAGCCAGCGCAGTTCGGGACGGCCCGAGGCGACGCTGTCATAGGTGTCATAGAGGATGCCCTTGAAGGGACGGATGCGGGTCGGCTGGTCGTCGCCGTCGAAGTTGGCGGGCAGTTCGGCGGGACGCAGGGCGCGGTCGGCGCTGATGGCGGCGCGCAGGGACTGCGACTTCTCGGCGAGAACCTTCAGTGCTTCTTCCAGGAAGACATAGGTGCCCAGAACCCGCTGCTCGTGCGGCTTCAGGCTGTGGTTCTCGATCAGGATGGTCGGGACGTGGGCCGCCGAGCCCCAGCCGTTGGAATAGCGCTCGCCCAGCCCGCCGTCGTTCATGCCCTTCTTCGGGTCGCGATCGTCGATGGCGAAGACCAGTTCGCCGGGAATGTGGCCTTGCGCTTCCAAAGCGGCGTTCATCTCGGGCTTGAAGGCGTCGTCCAGCCACTTTGCGATGGCCGGGCTGCGGCTCCAGACGCCGTCCTCGCCGTTGTAGCCGTAGGTGACGTCGTACTGGTAATCGATGCCGTCGGTGACGTGGATGTCGACGTAGAGGTCGGGTTGATACTTGTGGATCAGGCCCATGACGGCCTGCATCTCGGTCTGATCCAGCTTCATGAAGTCGCGGTTCAGGTTCTGGTTGGTCGCCGTGTGGCGCCAGCCCTGATTGCGCGGTCCGCGCTGGTTGGGGCGGGAATAGGGGCTGGTCCGCTCATGCCCGTCCACGCTCAGGATCGGGATCAGGATCAGGTTGGCGCGGTCCAGCAGGCTGTCCTTGCCGTAGAAGGCCATGTCGCGCAGCAGCATCATGCCCGCGTCCTTGCCGTCGATCTCGCCCGGATGGATGCCGGCCTGGGCCAGCAGCACAGGCTTGGACGGGTCCAGCGTGGCTCCGTCCTTCGACGCAATCACCGCATAGATGGGGCGGCCTTCAGGCGAGACGCCGAACTGCTCGATGCGGATCAGGTCGCTGGCCGCGTCCAGCCGGTCGAACCAGGCGCGGGTGTCGGCATAGGTGGGGCTGAAATCATGCGCCGCATCGGCCTCGAACGCCGTGACCCAGGGATCGGAGGCGTCGCGCAGCAGGGCCTTGGAGGCGCCGTTCCACGTCGGCGCGGGCGGCAGGAAGGCCTGGTCCCAGGGGGCGGCGTTCGGGACGGAAGGGGTCTGGGACATGGCGGGGCTCACGCAGGCGACAAGGGCGGCTACGGCCGCCGCAAGGAAGTAATCAGGGCGCATGGTTCTTCGTGGGCGCATCGGCATCGTCTGGCAAGTCTCCGGAAGGGTCTCAGCCCGCACCCAGGGCTGGGGACCAGCCGCCGGCAGCGGCCAGGGCGGCGGCGGACTTGGCCATGCCCCACAGGCTGTAGATCAGGACGACGGCCAGAGCGGCAACCGCGACCCGCCGCCAGGGGGCAAAGGCTGCGGTCGCCGTGCCGACCACGAAGATGGCGACCCCGCTCCATAGCGTCACAGAGTTGGCTACCTTAGCGAAGCCGGGGTTCATCTGGCCCAGAATGATGACCATGACTGCGACGATCAGATTGGCGGCCAGGATGCAGCCGAAGACCAGCTTGCGGTGGGCCCAGAAGTGGGCGTCCAGATCGACGCGCTCATGCGCGCCCTCGGCCGAGACGCGGGGGAAGGTGACGCTGGCGGCCACATAGAAGGTCGCGGCGATCATCAGGCTGACCAGGAGCAGGAAGGTGTTGAACGGCGCCCCGCGAAAGATCACCCAGGCCTGGTTCCAGAAGGTGGCGATGTCGATGGCCACGAACAGGGCCAGGGCCGGGGTCAGCCAGCCGAAGCGGATGCGCTCGCGCTCATGCAGCACCCGCGCAAAACCGCCGACCAATTCGGCCACCGACAGGCCCAGCAGCAGGCCGTAAAAGCTGAAGAAGAACTCGAATGCGCTCAACGTCGCCCCCTGGCCTTGCGTCGAACGGTGAAGCTAGACGGATCAGGCGCTAATCGCCAGAGCGAGCGAGGCGAGGACAAGATCCCCGGCGTCGAAGCGCCGGGGATCGGGCGTTTACGCCGGCAGTTCCACGCGGTTCATATTGCCGATGGCGCTGTTGTAGCTGTCCACGACCTGCTCACGATAGCCGTCGGCTCCGGTCTGCTTGAAGTCGCGATACTCGCCGATCATGCCGCTGAGGTTGTCGGCGATGCTGTTCAGGGTGGACTTGTTGCGATTGTCCGAGGGCATCTTGGCCTGTTCCTCGCGCAGCTTGGCGACGGCGGCCTCCATTTCGGGCAGCAGGCGATCCGCCTCGGCGGCGTTGTTCTCCATCACCGCATTGGTGAAGAAGTCGGCCTTCTGCATGGCCTCCAGCACGCTGGCCTCGGCGGCGTGTCCGGCCTTGCGCATGGCTTCCATCTTGGCGGCGTTGGTGGCGCGTTGATACTCTGACAGGGCGGTGTCCAGGGTTTCGATGCCGGCGACGCTGCCTTGGTAGGCCTGCATCAGGGCGGCGTGGGCGCCCTTGGCCTTGGCCAGTCCGTCCTCGCGATAGGCGCGCGCTTCGAAATAGGGGTCCAGCGTGCGCCATTGGGCGAGAAGCGCCTCCAGTTGCGGGATCAGCCTGTCGACCGCCTCGTCCGCCTTCTTGCCCTGAGCGCCGCCGTTCAGGGCGCGCCCTTCCTTCAGTTTCTCGATAGCGCCTTCCAGGTGCGAGATGTTCTCGGGGAAGTGGATCGAGGCCGTGGCGGCGGCGTTCGGAATGTCCAGCTTCTGATACTCGCCGAAGTATTTCGGCACGCCCCACGGATCATCGATCAGCGCGTTGAACGCGTCGATGTAAAGATTCATCTTCTCTTGCGTGGCTTCGCTGCCCGCCGCCTGGGCGGTGGACTGGGGTCTCGGATTGTCGCCGTTCGCCTTGTTGTCGCTACAGGCGGACAGGCTGAGAGCGGCGGCGAATGCGAGCGTGACGGCGCTGGCGCCGGTGCGTGAAATCATGCGTGGCTTCCCCATCAACCGATCGGCGCGCCCCAAGCGTCACCGTCCCTTCGGCGTCAGGAGAACGTCGATCAGGCAAGAGGGTTCTCGCTCGGGAAGCGAATTTACAATCGTTTCGCAGGGCCGTCGTCGGAACCGGGATCAGGATTTCCAGATCGGGGTCCCGTCGCCCGGCAATCCGAGGCGGTCCCACAGGTCGTTGACCCGCTCGACCACGGCCTCGTCCATGCGGATCTCCTCGCCCCATTCGCGCTTGGTCTCGGGCTCCCACTTGTCGGTGGCGTCCAGACCGATCTTGGAGCCCAGGCCGCTCTCGGGACTGGCGAAGTCCAGATAGTCGATGGGGGTGTTCTCGATGACGGTGATGTCGCGCGCCGGGTCCATCTTGGTCGAGACGGCCCACATGACGTCCTTCCAGTCGCGGGCGTTGATGTCGTCGTCCACCACGATGATCCACTTGGTGTACATGAACTGCCGCAGATAGCTCCAGCAGCCCATCATCACGCGCTTGGCGTGACCCGGATAAGCCTTCTTCATCGACACCACGGCGATGCGATAGCTGCACCCCTCGGGCGGCAGCCAGAAGTCGGTGATCTCAGGGAACTGCTGGCGGATCAGGGGGATGAAGACCTCGTTCAGCGCCTCGCCCAGCACGCTCGGCTCATCCGGCGGACGGCCGGTGAAGGTGGTCAGATAGATGGGGTCCTTGCGCATGGTGATGGCGCTGACCTGGAAGACCGGGAACTTCTCGACCGAGTTGTAGTAGCCGGTGTGGTCGCCGTAGGGGCCTTCGTCCTCGAACTCGTCCAGCAGGACGTGGCCTTCCAGCACGATCTCGGCGTTGGCCGGGACCATCAGCGGCACGGTCTTGCACGGGACCAGTTCGGCCTTGGAGCCGCGCATCAGGCCGGCGAACTGATACTCCGACAGGGTTTCCGGCACCGGGGTCACGGCGGCCAAGATGGTGCCGGGGTCGGCGCCGAGGACCACGGCGCAGGGCAGGGGCTCGCGCTTTCCGGCCTTCTTGTGCCGGGCGTAGTGCTGGGCGCCGCCGCGATGGGCCAGCCAGCGCATGATGGCCTTGTCCTTGCCCAGGACCTGCATCCGATAGATGCCCAGGTTGAAGTCGTCCTCGCGGTCGTCCGACGGCCCCTTGGTCACGACCAGGCCCCAGGTGATCAGGGGCGCGGGCTCGCCCGGCCAGCAGCCCTGGATCGGCAGGCTGGTCAGGTCGATCTGATCGCCCTTCAGCACCACCTCCTGCACCGGGGCCTTCTTCACCGTCTTGGGCCGCATGGACATGACGGTCTGGGCCAGCGGCAGCATCTCCATGGCGTCGCCGAGACCGCGCGGCGGCGTCGGGTTACGCAGGAAGGCCAGCAGTTCGCCGACCTCGCGCAGCTCGCCCGCCGTGGTGCGCGCCTTGCCCTCCAGCGTCACGCCCATGGCGACGCGCTTCACCGTGCCGAACAGGTTGGCCAGGCAGGGGATGGGGCTGATGGTGCCGTCCGGCATGACCGGCTTCTCGAACAGGACCGCCGGGCCGCCGTTCCTCAGCAGCCGCGTCTGGATCTCGGTCATCTCCAGATGGGTGGAGACGGGCTCGGACACACGAACCAGTTCGCCGTCGGCTTCGAGGGTCGCAATGAAATCGCGCAGGGACTTATAGGCCATGCGCTGACGCTTAGGCGGACGCGAGGCGTCTGTCACGTCGTCCGAAGGTGCGATCAATGGCCACGACGATCAGACCCACGATCAGGAAGAAGACCAGCAGCCCCACGAAATAGACCATGGCCTTGCCCAGTCCCAACTGATCCACGTCCACGAACCAGTAGGGCCACCAGCCGCTCAGCTTGCCGTGCAACAGGGTCCAGCCGCCATAGACCAGCACGACCACCAGCCACCGGGCCGGATCGACCCAGCGCAGCCGCCCCTTGGGCGTGAAGACCAGCCAGTCGACGGCGAAGGCGATCGGCATGACGTAGTGCAGCAGGTTGTTGGCGACCAGCGACCAGCCCTGCGGGTTCCAGGTCGGGGCCAGCAGGAAGTGATAAACCACCCCAACCACGACGATATACATGGTCACCGCGGCCCGGACGCTCTCGCTCAGAGACCAGCGTCCCAGCCGGCTGTTCGGCGCAACGGCCGGCGCCGTCAGGGCCAGGGCGACCATGAGATTCGACAGGATGGTGAAGTAGCTGAAGAAGTTCAGCGTCAGCTCGCCCGCGCCCATGTGCGGATTGCCGCCCAGCATCAGCCCGTATTGCAGGCCCAGGGCAAACCAGCCGACCAGGGCGGCGATCGCGCGATAGAGCCGGGCCATCAGTATTCCGGCCTGTCGGCCGCCAGCGCCCACACCGGCAGGCGAAGGGCGCGGGTGGCGGCGTCGATGCCGGCGGAATCCAGATGCTCGCGCCCCGCTTCGATACGGCGCAGGGCCTCGGGCGTCAGGTCGAGGGCGGCGGCCAGATCGTCGGCCGCGACGCCCCTGTGGTCTCGCCAGCGCCGGATGCGGGCGCCGACGACGGCGTCCATCGGATCAATCCCCGGAAAGCCCAGAACCGAACCCATGGCGTCCTCCCCGACGCTGCGTCCTGTGACGCGTTTGGATCAGCTATCCTGATCCCAATGGAAGGCCTCGTCCAGCCAGTCGCCCAGGCGGCCATCGGGACGGGCCAGGGCGTGGATGCGGGCCATCTCGTCCGCCGACAGTTCGAAGTCGAAGATGTCGAAGCTCTCGCGGGCGCGCTCGACCTTGGTGGTGCGCGGGATGGCGATGACGCCCTGCTGGATGAACCAGCGCAGGGTGACCTGGCCGTTGGTCTTGCCGTGGGTCTTGGCGATCTCGCCGATCACGGCGTCGTCGGCGATCTTGCCCTGGGCCAGGGGCGACCAGGCGGTGATGGACGAGCCCAGCTCGCGCGCCGTCTCGATCAGGGTCTTCTGCGACAGATAGGGGTGATACTCGACCTGGTTGGTCACCAGAGGCGCCTTCGACAGGACCGCCGCCTCGCGGAACTGGGGCGAGGGGAAGTTGGACAGGCCGATGTGTTTGGTGAAGCCCTGTTCCTGCGCCGCGTTCAGGGCGCCGATGGTCTCGGCGAACGAGGGATGCGGCTTGGGCCAGTGCAACAGCAGCAGGTCGGGCGTCAGGCCCAGGCTGATCGCAGACTCTTCGGCCTGGCGCAGCAGGGCGTCGCGATGGAAATGCTCAACCCAGACCTTGGTGGTGACGAAGATCTCGTCGCGGGCCACGATGCCTTCCGCCACGGCGTCGGCGATGCCATCGCCCACGGCCTTTTCGTTCTTGTAGATCCAGGCCGTGTCGATGTGGCGATAGCCGATGCGCAGGGCCTCATGAACCATGCGCCGCGCCTCGTCCGGTTCCAGCATCCAGGTGCCGAAACCCAGCAGGGGGATCTCTACGCCCGAGGCGATGATGGTCGGCTGGTCGGAATAGGGCATGGGTGGCTCCGCGCGGTCAGGGAGCGCTCGATATAGGCGCCGCTTCAGCCGCTGCCATTGTCCAGCCAGTGGAAAATCTGATCCCACAAAGGCTCCATGCCTTTGCGAAAGGCCCCTTCGTGGCCGATGCGGCGCACGCCGAAGTCAGCCGGGGCGTGGACGCTGATCTCGGACGGGGCGTGGGGATAGACGCTCAGCAGGTCGCGCGCGGTATTGGGCGTGGCGATGGGATCGTCGGTGAAGATCCACGAACGGATCGGGGCGGTCACGGCCTCGTAGTGGTGCGGCCGCAGCGTCGTCTCCAACTCGCGCGAGAAGTATTCTCGCTTCAGGCACCAGCGCCGCCAGGTGGTGAAGACTCCGCGCGGCAGGTCGGTCCCGCCCCACAGGCCACCGCCCTTGATATAGCCGTGCCGCATCAGGCTGAACGGACCGAAGCCCAGCCAGAAGAAGAGCTCCATCGGGTTGTAGGATCGGTGATGCCCGCCCCACCAGCCGGTGCCGACCGAGACGAAGGCGTGGCGGTCGATCCGGTCCTGATTGCCCATGAAGCCTAGGAAATGCCCGCCGACACTGTGCCCGACATGGACGACCCGCAGGCCGGGCGCCGCTTCGATCAGGGCGTCCAGTGCCGCGGGCATGTCCAGTCGGCCCCAGTCGGGATAATCCATCCTCATGGCCTTCAGGTCGTCAGGCCGCGATCCGGCGATGCCGCGAAAATCATAGGTCAGCACCGCCGCGCCCCGCTCGGCCATGTGCCGCGCGAACCGCTCATAAAAGCCCTTGGGGAAGCCGGTCCCCGATGACATCAGCACCGCAATACTCGGCTCAGTCGCCGACACCAGCCGCATCGACAGCGGATAGCCGTCAGCGGCGAGAGCGGTGAAATCGCGGGTCACGAGTTCGGTCATGGGGTCCGTCCTGTTTGGAAACGAACTCTAGGCGATTGACGCGGCGTCAGGTCAAGCGGTCGCGGCGACATCAAGCGCCGTGACCGCCGGCGCCAGGTTGCGCTGCGTCTGGACCGGGCCCGACCAGTCGCCGTGGATCACCCAGCGTCCAGAGATGCTGTTCCCGTCCGCCGATATGGCACCGACATAGTCGATGGTGTGGGTCTGCCCGCCGCCGTTCGGAAACTTGGTGAAGACCAATTGGCCGTCGAAGTGATGGCCTTCCAATCGCGCCGGGATTGGCGGCGCGCCGGCGGGACCAAGGGCGTCGGGCTCCAGTGTCGAGCCCGTGACGTCGCCGCCCGCGTCGTGGAGCTGCGCCTCGAACGGGGTGGGAGGCAGGTCGTCGAACGGATTGAACTCCGCATCTACCGGGTAGAAATAGACGCCGGTCCAGCGACCGGAGAGATCGGCGGATTTCAACGGACGACCGGCGGCGAAGCCGTGACGGGACCGAGCGCCAGCAGGCCGTCGAACTTTCCGTTCTGCTGGGGCGTCAACAGAACGCCGCGCGCCGTGAGATCGTCAGATTCGGGAATCGGCGCGTTTCCGCATTCGTCCAGGCACATCCAGGCCTCTCCGCCCTGATGGGCGAGCGTCAACGACAGGGTTTCCTCGGGGCGGATGTGGGCGGCGGCGGGCAGGCCCAGGGGCGAGCCGACGCGGCGGGTCTTTTCGGCGTGAACGCGTCCGACTAGCGCCAGGACGCGGGCTTGAGGCGCGGCCATGGCCTGCCGCCCCCAGAGGACGGCGCGGTCCATTTCCGAATAGGACTGGCGGAAACCTTCGACGCGCGGGCTGTTCGGGACTGAGGCGACTACGGTCAGGTCGGCCGCCTCACGCTGCATGGCGCGCAACCTCAGCAGCAGGTCCAGCATGGCTGCGCTGCCGCGTCCGTCGTGATGGACGAAGGCGCCATGCGGATAGGCGGCAAGGACCGCGCGCGCCTCGGCCTCGCTGTCCGCCTCCATGAAGGCGTCCAGCGTCGGCTGAAACTCGACCGAATATTCCAGCGAGACGACGACCGGCCCCTGTTCCAGCGCCGCGCACACCAGGTCGGCGAAGGCGGCGGGGGCTTCGGCCGTGCCGTGGGTTTCGCCGACAAAGACATAGCGGATGTCGTCGCGCCACAGGGCCTCGGACCCGGCGACGGGACGACATCCGTCAGACCAGTCGAGCCCCGTCAGCAGGCCGGCGGCGATGAGAGCGCTGATCATGGCGTTCTCCTCAGTAGGCCAACGCGTTGCCGTCCTTGCGCATCTCGGTGGCCGCGCCATAGGTCCAGCGGCCCTGTGCGTTGATCTGCTTCATCACGTTCTGATAGCCGCCGAAGCCGCCGTCGGGCGGGCCGAGATCCCAGCCCATGGCGGTCAGTTGCTGCTTGGTGGCGTCCGGCACGCCGCATTCCAGGTGCAGCTTGCCCACGCCCTCGGCGGGCTGGCCGGTCGGTTCAGACGAGCCGTAGTGCTGCCAGCGGGGGCTGTCGCCGGCCTGCTGCGGGTCCAGGCCGTAGTCGACCATGTTGATGATGATCTGGGCCTGGCCCTGGGGCTGCATCCCGCCGCCCATGACGCCATAGGCCATCCACGGCTCCCCGTCCTTGCAGGCGAAGCCGGGGATGATGGTGTGGAAGGGCCGCTTGCCCGGCGCATAGATGTTGGGGTGGCCGTCGGTCAGGGCGAACAACTCGCCTCGGTCCTGGAACATGAAGCCTAGGGTGCCGCCGTCCGGGCCGTCGGGCGTCAGGCCTGATCCCATGCCGCGATAGTTGGACTGGATCCAGCTGACCATCATCCCGTCCTTGTCGGCCACGCTGAAATAGGTGGTGTCGCCCTGGGTCGGGGCGTCGCCGGGGAAGACGCGGTCCATGACGCGGTTCGGACTGATCAGCTTGGCGCGTTCGGCGGCGTAGGCCTTGGAGTTCAGCCAGGCGGTCGGGGCCTTGGCGAAGCGTTCGTCGGCGAAGTAGCGGGCGCGGTCCTCGAACGCCAGGCGCTTGGCCTCGGCCTGGACGTGGATCGAGGCGGCGGACTGGAAGCCCATGGCCTTCAGGTCGAACTGCTCGCAGATGTTCAGGATCTGGTTGGTCGACAACCCTTGAGTGTTCGGCCCCAGAGAATAGACCTCGACCCCGCGATAGGTGGTCATCAGCGGCTCGACCCATTCGGTGCGGTGGGCGGCCAGGTCGGCGCGGGTCATCCAGCCGCCGATGCGCTTGAAATAGCGCTCGATGTGGTCGGCGATGGCGCCGTCATAGAAGGCGTCGCGGCCGCCCTCGGCGATCATGCGATAGGTGCGACCCAGGTCGGGGTTGGCGAAGATCTCGCCCGTCTTCGGCGTGCGGCCGTGGGGCGTGTAAACCTTCTTGCGGTTGTCGTTCTCCTCGATCAGGGACGCGCCCCGATCAAAACCGGCCATGTTGCGTTCCAGATACCAGGCGATGACCTCGGGCACGGGCACGCCCTGTTCGCACAGTTCGGCGACGGGGATCAGGACGTCCTTCCACGGCAGCTTGCCGTAGCGTTGGTGCGCGCTCCACCAGGCGTCGACCGTGCCGGGGACGTTGACGGTGACCGCGCCGTACTTGGGCAGGTAGCCGTCCGGTCCTGCCTTGGAGCGGGCGGTGGCCAGCGACAGACCGCGCGGGCTGTTTCCCGAACCGTTGAAGCCGACGACCTTCTTCTGGGCCGGGTCCCACATCAGGCCAAAGGCGTCGCCGCCGATGCCGTTGGCGGTCGGCTCCAGGAAGCCCAGGGCGGCATTGATGGCGATGGCGGCGTCGATGGCCGAGCCCCCGCGCCTCAGGGTGTCCAGACCGATCAGGGTCGCGGCCGGATGGGCCGTGGCGGCCGCGCCATTGGCGCCCCAGACCGTCGAGCGGCCGACGAACTTCGGTCCCGTCACCCGGTCGCCGATGCCGACCCCGGCATAGGGATCGGCTGGGCGAGGGGCGGCTGGCGCTTTCGCTGTCGGGGTTGTGGTCTGGGCGGCGACCGATCCGGCCCCGGCCAGAAGGGCGCCGGCGGGCAGGGTGGACAGGAAGGTGCGGCGACGCATGGTGAAACTCCCCCGAGAACTGAAGGTCGCATCAAGGACCGGGAGCGAGGCGGGGGCAAGCGCGCGTTGATACAGGGGGCAAAGAAAAAGGGCCGCTCCCGGAGGAACGGCCCTGATCCATGAGAGCGGAGGTAAGTCCTACTCGATGTCTTCGTTCAGAAGGCCGACCTTGTAGAAGCCGTTTTCCTGAAGCTTGTTCATGACTTCCATGAACTGGTTGTATTTCACTTCCGGCTGGGCGCGGACGAAGACGCGTTCTTCGCGGCAGTCGGTCGTCACGTCCTGGGCGGCGCAGACATCAGCCGGCAGCTTCTCAACGGTGGTTTCCTGCTCGGCGATGAAGATGCTGCCCGATTCCTGGATCGTGATGTACACGGGTTCCTTGGGCTTATCGTTCGGCGCAGGCGGGGTCGCCGGCGGCAGGTCCAGCTTGATCGACACGGTGGCCAGAGGCGCGGCGACCATGAAGATGATCAGCAGCACCAGCATGATGTCGACGAACGGCGTGACGTTGATGTCCGCGTTCTGTTCGATCGTTTTGCCACCCTGGCCCGCGGGACCGGAAAGTTTAGAGCCCATACGCCGTCGTCTCCATTACAGCTCGCATTCTCCGGCGAGCAGCACTCAAAGGTATGGATCGTCTCTTGGCGTCCTGCGCCGGGCTTGTAAAGCCGTCTTGCGTGACGAATTCGCGTCAAAGGGCAATAAGATTGCATAACTGGCCGTTTCGCAGGTGCGAGACGACCGGTTCAAACCCTTTGACCCCAGCCACTTAGCCTCTGGCGAGCTTCAAGAAGCGGTCGGTCAGGGCCTGATCGTCCTTGAAGGCGCCGGTGAAGCGGGTGGTGATGGTGGTGACGTGGCGGTGATGCACGCCGCGCGTGGTCATGCACTGGTGCGCCGCATCGACCAGGACGGCCACGCCGCGCGGTTGCAGGTGCGATTCGATGGCCTCGATGATGTCGTTGGTCAGGGTCTCCTGGTTCTGGAGACGACGGGCGAAGATCTCGACCACGCGCGCCAGCTTGGAGATGCCCACCACCTTCTCGCCCGGCAGATAGGCGACATAGGCCTTGCCCAGGAAGGGGGCCATGTGGTGCTCGCAATGGCTCTCGATCTCGATGTCGCGCAGGATGACCATGTCGTCATAGCCGGTCACATCCTCGAAGGTGCGCGACAGTTCCTTGCCCGCGTCGGCGTCATAGCCGTCGAACCATTCGCCATAGGCGTCGACCACGCGCTTGGGCGTGTCGATCAGGCCGGGGCGCGCAGGATCGTCGCCGGCCCAGGCGATCAGGGTGCGGACGGCCTCCAGCGCCTGCTCGCGGCTGGGGCGCTTGGGGGCTTCCTCGTTGGCGACGAGAACGGGCTTGGCGGGCGTGGTGTTCATGAATCTGTCCAACGGCGGCGGGGAGGGTCCGCTGCGGCTTACCTTTTACCAATGGGCGCAGGATGTGTAATCAGGCCGCTATATGGGACAGGTTGTCCGTCCCGCAAGAAAACTCGCAAAAGACTGTCCCCCATGCCGTTGCACATCCACGACACCCTTCGCCGTGAAAAGCGCGTTTTCACGCCGCGCGATCCGAACCGGGTGACGCTCTATGTCTGCGGTCCGACGGTCTATGACTACGCCCATATCGGCAATGCGCGCCCGCCGGTGGTGTTCGACGTTCTGGTCCGCTTGCTGCGCCGGACCTATGGCCCGGACAAGGTCGTCTATGCCCGCAACGTCACCGACGTGGACGACAAGATCAACGCCAAGGCCGCCAAGGAAGGCGTCGCCATTGGCGAGATCACGGCCCGCTACGAGGCCGCCTATCTGGCCGACATGGGCCTGCTGAACGTCAGCCCGCCGGACATCGCCCCGCACGTCACCGACTACATCGACGCCATCACGGCCCAGATCCAGGCCATCATCGACGCCGGCAACGCCTATGCAGCCGAGGGCCATGTCCTGTTCGACGTCTCCAGCTATCCGTCCTACGGCGCGCTGTCGGGCCGAAATCTGGACGACATGATCGCCGGGGCCCGTGTCGAGGTCGCGCCCTATAAGAAGAACCCGCACGACTTCGTCCTGTGGAAGCCGTCCAAGGCCGATGAGCCGTCCTGGCCGAGCCCGTGGGGCGAAGGGCGTCCCGGCTGGCACATCGAATGCTCGGCTATGATCGAGAAGACGCTCGGCCTGCCGATCGACATTCACGGCGGCGGCATCGACCTGGTCTTCCCGCACCATGAGAACGAGATCGCCCAGGGCGTCTGCGCCCACGGTCACGCCCACGGCGATCAGGCCCACGACGAATACGCCCGCTACTGGATGCACAACGGCTTCCTGACCGTGGACGCCGAGAAGATGTCCAAGTCGATCGGCAACGTCCTGCTGCTGCATGATCTGGTGAAGGCCATGCCGGGCGAGGTGGTGCGCTGGGCCCTGCTGAGCGCCCACTATCGTCAGCCCCTGGACTGGAACCAGACCCTGCTGGAGCAGAGCCGCAAGAACCTGGACCGCCTCTACGGCGTCCTGCGCGACGCTGACGCGGCCCTGGCGGACTTCGACGAGGCCACGCTGGACGAGGCCGAGATGGAGCTGGCCGAGAACGCCATGGACGCGGTGCTGGACGCGCTGGAGGACGACCTGAACACGCCGGGCGCCATTGCTCAGCTGTTCGGCCTGGGCAATGCCCTGCGCGACCTGCTCAACGACGCCGAGGCCGACATCAATGATGTGGCCATGGCCCGCTGGAGCTTGACGGAAGCGGCGGGTTTGCTGGGGGTGCTGGCCATGACGCCCGACGCCTGGTTCGAGGGCGGCGATCCCGCTCTGAAGGCCGAGGTCGAGGCCCTGCTGGAACAACGCGCCAGCGCCCGCGCTGACAAGAACTGGGCCGAGGCCGACCGCATCCGCGACCGTCTGAACGAACTGAACGTCGTGGTCATGGACGGCCCGCAAGGCGCGACCTGGCGGGTGAAGGGCTAAATCTCCCTTCTCCCACAAGGGGAGAAGGGAAAATCAGCGCGCTTTCCGTATCAGTTCGTCGGCCAGCACGTCGGTCAGGTAGCCGTCCGCGACCCGCCCGTTGGCCTGTTGCCAGCGGCGCAGCGCGGCGCGGGTGTTGGAACCGATGACGCCGTCGACGCCCTGGGTGTCGAAGCCCATGCGGGTCAGGGCCGTCTGGGCGCCGACGCGCTGTTCGCGGGTCAGGGGGCCGTCGTTGGGCCAGGCGACGGTCAGGCCCGGCTTGCCCTGCACCCCGTCGGCGATCAGGCCGATGGCCAGGGCATAGCTGACCGAGTTGTTGTAGCGCCGGATCACATAGTGGTTGGGCAGGGCCAGGAAGGCCGGGCCCTTGGCCCCCTGAGGCAGCAGGATGGTCGCGCCCTCGGCGGCTTCTTCGCTGTTCGGCGCCGAACCATTGGCCAGACGCACGCCCCGGCCCGACCAGTAGGCCCAGTTGTGCTTGGGTCCTTCGGCCTGGCTGTAGTCGAAGTTGGCGGGCAGGGTGACCTCGTAGGCCCAGCCCTGACCGCGCTTCCATCCGGCCTGGGCCAGCAGATTCGCCGCCGAGGCCAGGGCGTCGGCGTCTGAGCCCCAGATGTCCACTTTCCCGTCGCCGTTCTGATCCACGCCCAGCTTCAGATAGCTGTCGGGCATGAACTGGGTCTGGCCCATGGCGCCCGCCCAGCTGCCCTTCAGGCCGCTGCGGGCGCGCTTGCCGTCCACGACGATGTCGAGGGCGTTCTTCAGCTGGTCCTCGGCCCAGGCGCGGCGGCGGCCGTCATAGGCCAGGGTGGCGAGCGAGCGGATGACGTCGAAATCGCCCTGAACCTGGCCAAAGGCGCTTTCCTGGGCCCAGACGCCCAGCAGAATCTCGGTCGGGACGCCGAATCTCTGGGTCACCTCCCACGGCACGCGATCGACGCGCTGACGGGCCATGCCGATTCGGGCGGGGGCGGTGGCGCTCTGGATATAGGCGCCGGCCGGGCGCGAGAACTCGGGCTGGTTGCGGTCCAGGCGGACGACGCTGGCGTTCGGCGTGACGCCGTTCAGCTCGCGCGAGTATTCCCATTTGCGCGCGCCGCCGAGGCGATCGAGGAAGCTCTTCTTCCAGGCTTCGAAGCTGGCCTGATCATAGGCGTCGGACAGGTCTGTGGCCGCAGGGGGCGGCGTCGACGGCGGCGTGGCCGGAGCCGGCTCGACGACGGGGGGCGGCGCGGGCTGCGGTTGAGGCGGCGTCGGAACCATGGGCGCACAGGCCGCAACAGAACCAATCAGAGCAAGACGATAGGCGATACGCATGACCACAGGCTAACGCCCCCGAATTCCACGACCAATCACAAGCGCGCGAAGCCAAAAGGAGTTTCCGTGAAAAGGGTTAAGCCCGCGCTAACCCTTTTTGAAAGCGCGCCCTTAACGAACGTCGTTTTACATTTCAGCTCCCTTGGACACGGCCTGGTGGCGGAGGGGCGACGCGCCGGACGTGCATGTCCGGAGACCCTCCGTTCAACTCGGAGGCCAGGCCTCCAGCGGAATCCCGGCGCGGAATGTTGACGAAAGGCGGCGGCCTCTCTATACGCACCGCTCCGCCGCAAGGTCCTGTTCGCAGGGTTTTCGCGCATTTGTTTTTGACCGCCCTCACGGGCCTCCAATTCTTCGGGACGTCCGACCATGAAGGTCCGTAGCTCGCTTAAGTCGCTCAAGGGTCGCCACCGCGACTGCAAGATCGTTCGCCGCAAGGGCGTGGTCTATGTGATCAACAAGACCGATCCGCGCTTCAAGGCCAAGCAAGGCTAAGAACCGCGTCGGCGCCGGTTCCGGCGCTGCGGTTGCGATATTCAAAGGCTGCGGGCTTCGCCTGCAGCCTTTTTCGTGTCCGGCGTCAGGCTTCGGAATCGGACGCGATTCGCCCCTGAGGCCCGTTCGAGCGATTCCCTTCTTGCCCTGCCGGCCCCCGGTCTGCTTGAGAGTGGGGTCACGGTCGCCCGCCGGCCAATTCAAGTTTCGGAGCTTTCCTCATGGCCGACGACGCCCCCGCCTTTGACGCCGCCTCGGACGTCCTGACCGCCACGGCCCAGGGCCGCCTTCGCTCCATCATCGAGCGCCTGGAGCGCCTCGAAGAGGACAAGCAGGCTGTCATGGTCGACATGAAGGAGGTCTTCGCCGAGGCCAAGGGCGAGGGCTATGACGTCAAGGTGCTGCGCAAGGTTCTGCGTCTGCGCAAGCAGGACAAGGCCAAGCGTCAGGAAGAAGAAGCGATTCTGGACCTCTACCTCTCGGCCCTCGGCGAGATCTGAGGGAGGCGGGCCTGAAGCGCACGCCCTTCAAGCCCCCCAGCGACCGCCCTTCACGCTCCAGCAGCCTGAAGGGCGGCGACGCGTCCAAGCTGCGCTCCAGCGGATTCAAGCGCAGTCCGAAGGACGGTAGCACCTCTAGCCTGCGCTCAAGTAGTCCGAAGGACGGTAGCGCCCCTAAAAAGAAACCTTCGCTGTCTCCCTGGGAGCAGCAGAAAGAGGCCGCGAAACGCGCGGCCCTGAACGCCCTGAAACGCGCCCGCCGCTCGGCAGAGAAGGCGGGCGTTTCGCTGTCCGAATGGGAGGGCGACTTCCTCGATTCGGTCGGCGAGCGAATCCAGACCCACGGCCGCGCCTTCGCCGATCCTGAAAAGGGCGCGCCGGGTCAGGCCTTTTCGACCATGCAGACCCGCAAGCTCAGGGAAATCACCGCCAAGGCCAACGGCGAAGAAACCCGCCCCTGGATGCGCAAGGCGAAGAAGATCGCGGAAGACTGAGAGCGGCGGCGGCCTGATTCAGCGCGCGACCACGCAGCCCCTAGGTTCTTTTAGCATCCCATCCGGAGCGACATGGGCGGCTGTGTAGCAGATTTCGTCGCCGGCGCGTCTGCGCGGAAGGAAGCTGCTGGCGTCAAAGGGGACATTAATCGTTTCTCCGGGCTGGAGAGGGCGGCAATCGGGGCCGCGCCATCCGATCATCAGTCCGCGATCAAAGGCGACCATTCGGCCGTCGCGGCGAAACGACAGCCGCCGACGATCTTCCAGTCGTTCCGAGACGCAGATGGCCTGATCGGAGCGATTCTGAATGACCACGTCGATGCGTCCGCTATCGACCCAGTCCGGCGCGTTTGGCGTGACGGACAAGGGGGCGTCGCCGAGGAAGGTCAGCGTCATCGTCAGAAGGGCGGGCAACGACAAGGCAGGGTCTCCGAAGCGTTTGCCTTCCCCATGGCGTTGGGGCTGGACTATGCTTGCGAGCCTAGAAGCCTGTCAGCCCGAAGGCCATTGGGGCGGCCGAACCACACTGCTGCCAGGCGACTCAGCCCTTGGTGCTCCAGGGTCGCACGGCGCCGCTTTTGACGCGGGCGGCCTGTTCACGCTGGAAGCGGCCGCCGCGCGGGGGCTTGGCGCGGGCGGCGATGGCCTCCTGCTTTTCACGCAGGGCGCGCTGGATCGGGGTTTCGGTCGGAGCCTGATCCGCCGGGGCGGGGGAATGGTCGTCGCTATGGTCGCTCATGACGACAGCCTAGCACGTCCTCAGCCCGCTTCCTTCAGTTGCTCTTCCAGCCCCTGTTCGCGGACCTTGCGATACAGGGTCGAGCGGCCGATGCCGAGGCGCCGCGCGATCTCGCTCATGTGGCCGGAATAGACCTCGATGGCGTGCTGGATCAGGTCGCGTTCGATCTCATCCAGCGTGCGCAGGTGGCCGCGCGCGTCGATGATGCGCACAGGGCTGTCGGGCTGGCCTTCAGCTCCGGCGTCGCCGGCGGGGGTTTCAGCGCGATCATGCGAAATGACGCCGCCCGAGGTCAGCGGCATGGCGATGCCCGAGATGGCCGGGAAGTCGTGGGGCTGCAACAGCGGGGAATCAGCCAGGACCAGGGCGCGATAGATCGAGTTTTCCAACTGGCGCACATTGCCGGGCCAGTCGAAGCCCAGCAGCAAAGCCATGGTCTCGACGGCGCAACCGGCGACGCGCTTGCCTTCTTCCACGTTGAAGCGGGCGATGAAGTGCTCGACCAGGGCTGGGATGTCCTCACGTCGTTCGCGCAGGGCCGGGGCCTCGATCGGGAAGACGTTCAGGCGATAGAAGAGGTCCTCGCGGAAGGCGCCTTCCTTGACCTGCTGGGCCGGGTCGCGATTGGTGGCCGAGACGATGCGGACGTCGACCTTGACCGCGCGCTTGGCGCCGACCGGGTCGATCTCGCCCTCTTGCAGGGCGCGCAGCAGCTTGACCTGCATATCCAGCGGCAGTTCGCCGATCTCGTCCAGGAACAGGGTGCCGCCATTGGCTTCCATGAACTTGCCGGCGTGCTTGTCGGTGGCGCCGGTGAAGCTGCCCTTCTCGTGGCCGAACAGGATCGACTCGACCAGATTGGCGGGCAGGGCGCCGCAGTTGACGGCCACGAAGGGCTTGCCGGCCCGGTCCGAGGCGCCGTGCAGGGCGCGGGCGATGACTTCCTTGCCGACGCCGCTCTCGCCGGTGATCAGCACCGGAATGCCGGACTTGGCGGCGCGCACGCCCAGAGCCTTGACCATGCGCATCGGCGGGCTGTCGCCGACGATGTCGTCGAACGAGGTCCGGCCCGAGACGTGTTTCTTCAGGCGGCCGATCTCCGCCGACAGCTGCGTCAACTGCAGGGCGTTGCGCACCCCGATCAGCAGGCGCTCAGGCCCCACAGGCTTGACGAAGAAGTCCTGGGCTCCGGCCTGCATGGCCTTGACCACGGTCTCGATGCCGCCGTTGGCCGTCAGGACGATGACCGGCACCGGGACGCCCGCCGTGCGGATCTCGGCCAGGGTCTCCAGACCCGACAGGCCCGGCATGACCAGATCCAGCAGCACCACGTCGGCGCCCCCGCCCTTGGTCAGGCGGTCGATGGCCTCGCCCCCGCTCTCGGCGTGGACGACGGCATAGCCTTCGCGGTCGAGCACCGCCTGGATCAGGCGGCGCTGCGTGGGATCATCGTCGACGACCAGAACGGTCTTGGCCATGTGAAACACACCCTAAAAACATCACCGTCACGGCCGTCCTCGTTGCTCGGGATCGGCTCGTTTCGAGACAAGCCTTAGCAGGCAGGGGGTGAAGATCGGGTTTCGGAGAACTGAGTCAGGGGTTAACGACGGCGGGCGCGGGGCAGTCCTGTTCGGGCTGGAGGCGGCCAGAGCCGCGCGGCGTGGAAAGGTCTGGCCAGATCGGTGCGACGGGCGCGGTCTGCGGGTCCTTCAGCAGGTCGCGCACATTGTTGGGGCCGGCGCCGCAGTAGGCGATGCGATAGTCGCCCTGATGCGCCCACGCGCCATCGGCCCCCTGTGCGAACAGGGCGATGCGGTAGCTGTCGGCCAGGAGGATCTCGACCTTGCCGTCGCCGTTCAGGTCGCGGACGGTCGCCATGCAGTCAGCGGCTTTCTGACAGGCATAGCGAGGGTCGCCAGAGGGAACCGGACTTACGAAGCCGGCGGGCAGGGCCGCATCCGTCGGCCAGACGGCGATGTGCGGCGTGCGGGGGGGGACGGTCGCCTGCTCCACATCATAGCGAGAGCTGGTGGTCTGGGCCTGCTTGGCCAGCCGTGCGACCTCGGCGTCGGAGGACTTGGCCAGATCGGCGAGGGCGGCTTTCCCGGTCTTGCCCGCATCGAAGCGCAGGAAGGCGTAGTCGAATTCGGTGGCGCTGACGGCGCCGCGGTTCAATCGGGCGACCTGATCACCGACCGACATGCGGGCGGGGTCGAGCAGGGGGCTGAACAGGGCCAGGATGACGGCGACCGTCAGGACGGCGGCGGCGACATTGGCGCGCTCCAGCGGCTTCATCCACTCCGTCTTCTTCCAGAAGGGGGACAATGCGGCCCAGCCATAGCCCGCCGCATAGACTGCTCCGACCAGGGCGCAGGCCGAGGCGATGATCCGGTCCGGCGTCAGGCCGTGCTGGCCGATGCGCAAGGACAGCCCCCAGACGGCGATCACGATCAGCGGCGTCAGCAGGACGGCGGCGACCCGCACGGCGCCCCTCAGAACGACCGGCGGCAGGTTGTCCTCGCGCCCGTCCTGATAGGCGGTGTTGACCAGGATGATCAGAGCAGCGGCCGCTGACAGCACCAAGGCCGTGGCGCTGCCCGTCTTCCACAATCCGTCCAGTCCGGTGAAGGGCAGGGCCGCAAGGAAGCCCGCCACCAGGACCGTGATGACCAGCAGCAGCCAGGACAGCAGCATCAGGGCCACGGTCCGCACGCCGCGGATCAGGCCGGCGCGCACGTCGGTCAGTTGCACGGCGATGGCGAAGACCAGGCAGGTGACGGGGATGGCGAACCATTCCTCGCCGATCAGGTCGGACAGGAAGCTGAGGCCTATGATGCGGAACAGGGCCGCGCCGAGGAAGAGCAGCAGCCAGAAGGCGCCGGTGAAGCCCAGCGACAGGACCAACTGCACCCCCGCCTTCCACGCCGTGTCGAAATAGTCGTCGAAGTCGGCGATCCAGCGTCGGCTGGCGACCGCCGGGACGATCAGGTGATGGGCGATGAACAGGGCTGCGGCGCTGAAGGCGATGACGGGGAAGCGCAGATAGGGCGGACGGAAATAATCACGCGTCTGTTGCGCCGCATCGTGCCAGCCCAGCAGGGCCAGGGCCGCAGCGGCGATCACACCCCACAGCGCGAGCGTCCGCACCGACAGCCGCCCAACCGCCGCCAGCAGCATGACGGGGGTAAAGGCGCAGGCCAGAGCCAATGCGGCGAACAGCGGCGGCTGGGTCGCGGGCCAGGCCAGGGCGTCGTTCAGGCCCCCGCCCTGGCCGGCGCTGCGCCAGAGGAAATAGAGCAGCAGCCCCTGGATCAGGCCGATCCCGATACGGGCAGCGGCCAGGCTGCGCTCGCCCCCCAGCGAGGCGCGACCCGTCGAGGCGTCGTGACTATGGTCCGGGGGCGATGCGGTCATGCCTGCTCCTTGGCTTAAGGCCGCATCAGACGACGGATCATCCCGGATGGGAAGCGCGGCCTTACAGGGCCTGGAAGCGGAAGTTGCGGAACCGGGCCTCGCCTTCGCCGGCGGCGTAGAGCCCGGGGCGCAGCATCATGAAGCCGCCGCGCACATTGTGATGATAGCCCGACACCTCCATCTGGCGGTCGAACTTGCTCCAGGTCTCGCCGTCTGTGCTGTGGTGGAAGGTGATGATGTGGCGGTCGTTGGTCAGGCGCAGCTTCATGCGGCGCCCGTGGGGATTGGCGGGGCGACCGCGCTCCATCCCGAACTGGTGGGTGACGAAGCGATCCTGGTCAAAACCCAGTCCCGCGTAGAGGGCGTGATCGTAGAAGACCACCAGTCCGGCGGTGCAGCCGGGGTCGATCTCGATGTCACACTCGATCTGGTAGGCCTGATCCCCCTGAATGAAGGTCAGAGGCGAGCAGTCGCGCGGCGACTGGCCCTTGGCCTTCAGGTGCAGGACGCCGTCGCGGCGCTGGAACCGTTCGGCCTCGTCGGGGGCGGCGTCGTAGAAGCTCCATTGCACGCCGAACTTGTCGCGCCTGAAGTCGTCGGACAGGGCCATGCCATGCGCGGGCAGGGGCGTTCCCGGCGCGCGCGGCGAGGGCAGGGGCAGGGGCGCCGACAGGTCGCCGCCGCGGGCGTGGAACCAGCCGTCATCGTCCCATTCCACTGGATCGAGCAGAAGCTGACGCCCCAGGGTCCAGAAGGCGTTTTCATAGCCGTGATACACCATCCACCAGCGGCCATCGGGCGCCTCGATCAGGGTGGCGTGACCGCGCGACCACCATTTTTCGGCGGCCGAGACCGTGCGGACCAGCGGATTGCCCGGATGGTCCTCCCAGGGGCCGTGGACCGAGCGTGAACGGGCGGCGATGACCATGTGGCCGGTCGGCGGACCCGCCGTGCCGCCGACGGCGGTGATCATGTAGAACCAGTCGCCCCGACGGATCAGCTTGGGCCCCTCGGGCGAGAAGCTCTCCACCGTCCAGTCGTCGGGATAGCGCCAGGGATCATAGATGTGAACGACCGGGCCGATGGTCGACAGGCCGTCGTCGGACAGGGGAACCATGTCGCCGCCGCTGAGGAAGAGGTAGCGCTTGCCGTCCTCGCCGACGATGTGGCCAGGGTCGATATGGTCGGGCAGGTGCAGGTCGATCGGATCGCTCCACGGCCCCTCGATCCGGTCGGCCCACGAGACGTAGCTGGTACGATAGGTCTCGGTGCGGGCGGGGATGTAGAGGAAGTAGCGGCCCTCGTGCTTGCACAGCTCCGGCGCCCAGACCGAGCCGATGTTCCGGCTCAGGGCCGCCGTGACCGGGGTCCAGTTCACCAGATCGGTCGATCGCCAGATGACCAGTCCCGGCACGGATTCGAACGACGAGAAGGTCATGTAGTAGACGTCGCCGTCCTTCAGGATCGTCGGGTCGGGGCGGTCCCCAGCGATGACCGGGTTCAGGAAGGTCCCGTCGCCGCGATCCGCGCGCCGTTGGCCCTCGACGCCCGGCGTCCATGTCTGGGCGCTCCAGTCGCGTCCGAACGGGGCGATCTGATCGCGCGTCTGCGCTGTGGCGAGGGTTGGGACGGCGGCGGGCAGGCTGGCCGCCGCTGCGCCCGCCGCCAGTCCGCCGAAGAGGCCTCGTCGATTGATGGCGCTGGTCATGGCGTCGCTCCCACTAGCGAAATTCATATTATGATACCGGTGGACAATCCTCGCCGCAACCGTTCGCGTCCAGTGCAAAATCGCTGGAATTCGGCGGCGATGTCGCCGCACCCGTTGCGCTGGAGCGGCGGTGTCCCCAAAACCAAGGGCATGAACGCGCCCGTCCAGACGACCGACTTCGCCGACTCCCCGCTGTGGGACCTGTCCGACCTCTACGCCTCGCGCGAGGATGCGCGCATCGACGCCGACCTCGACCGCGCCAAGGCCTTGGTGGATCAGATGAACGCCTTCCAGGGCAAACTGATCGCCCAGCGCGGCGATGCGGCGGCTCTGGGCGCGGCGCTGGATCAGACCATCGCCCTGTACGAACAGGCGGCGGATGTCATGGGCGGCCTCGGCGCCTACGCCTTCCTCGCGGCCTCCACGGCGCGCGACGATGCGGGCGCGCAAGGGTTCGAGGCCAATATCCGCGAGAAGATGACGGTCATCGCCACCCCGACCGTCTGGCTGACGCTGGAGATCAACCAACTGGACGAGGCCGAGATCGAAGCGGCCCTTTCCGCCCATCCCGCCGCCGCGCGCTGGTCGCCCTGGCTGCGCCGGGTGCGGGCGATGAAGCCGCACGAACTGTCCACCGAGCTGGAAACCTTCATCGCCGAGCGCGGTCCCATTCAGGCCCAGTGGCCGCGTCTGTTCGACGAGACCCTGGCGGCGCTGCGGGCCGAGGCCGACGGTGAGAGCCTGACCCTTTCCGAGGCCCTGAACCGTCTCAGCGACGCCGACGGCGCCAAGCGCGCCTCCGCCGCCGAGGGCCTGTCGCAAGCCTTCGCCGACAAGGCGCAGACCATGGCCATGGTCATGAACACCGTCGCCGCCGACAAGGCGCTGGAGGACAAGTGGCGCGGCTTCAAACGCCCCGCCGACAGCCGCCACCTGGGCAATGAGGTGGACGGTGAGAGCGTCGACGCCATGGCTGAGGCGGTGGCCGAGGCCTATCCGCGCATCTCGCACCGCTATTATGCGCTGAAAGCCAAGGCCATGGGCAAGACGGCGCTGGATCACTGGGACCGCAACGCCCCCATCGAGGCGACGCCGCCGCGTACCTATGACTGGGCGCAGGCGCGCGAGGTGGTGCTGGCCAGCTTTGCAGACCTCGGCGGCGACTTCGCCGAACGCGCCAGCTGGTTCTTCGACCGGCCGTGGATCGACGCCAGGGCGCGGGCGGGCAAGCAATCGGGCGCCTATGCCCACCCGGTGACGGCGGACCGCCACCCCTATGTCTTCCTCAACTGGATGGGCGAGCGGCGCGACCTGCTGACCCTGGCCCACGAACTGGGCCACGGGGTCCACCAGACCCTGGCGGCGGCGCAGGGCAGCCTGCTGGCCGACACCCCGCTGACGCTCGCCGAGACCGCCTCCATCTTCGCAGAAGGGCTGACGTTTGACCGCCTGCTGGCCGAGGCGACGCCGCAGGATCAGCGCGCGCTGCTGGCCGGCCGCATCGAGGACGGACTGAACACGGTGGTGCGCCAGATCGCCTTCCACCGCTTCGAGACCCGCTTCCACGACGAGCGCGCGGCGGGCGAGGTCCCGGTCGAGCGCATCGGCGAAATCTGGATGGAGGAACTGGGCGCCAGTCTCGGCCCGGCGGTGACGCTGAACCCGGGCTACGAGAACTGGTGGGCCTACGTCAGCCACTTCGTCCACTCGCCCTTCTACGTCTACGCCTACGCCTTCGGCGACCTGCTGGTCGCGGCCCTGATGGAGACGCGCGCCAAGGACCCAGCGGCCTTCACGCCCCTGTATCGCGACCTGCTGTCGGGCGGCGGCGCCCACACCTATGTTGAGGCGCTGAAGCCGTTTGGACTGAACCCGCGCGACCCGGCCTTCTGGACCATCGGGACCAAGCGGCTGGAAGGCTTGGTCGATCAGTTCGAGGCGTTGTCGGCCTAAACCCTTCTCCCCTTGCGGGAGAAGGTGGCCCGGCAGGGCCGGATGAGGGGTTTCTCAGCCCTTTGATCGGGATGGGCGATGAGCGTGCGCGCGACCCCTCATCCGTCAGGCTTCGCCTGCTACCTTCTCCCGCAAGGGGAGAAGGAAGAGCTCTCGCCGTTGACAGGCGCCGGGCCAGCGTAAAGCGTGGCGGTATGAAACACGCCTGCCGCGCCCTCATCCTCGCCGCCGTTTTCGCCCTACCGACGGCGGCGCTGGCCCAAACCCCGCCGACCGCCAACCATCGCGCCCTGGCGGCGGGCTACAAGGCCCTGACCGTCTGCAGCGCTGTCCATACGGCGCGCGAAGCTGGGGCGAGCCGCACCCCGGCCAGCGTTGAGGCCAATGAACTGGTCGGCATCTATCCCGAGCTTCAATCCCTGGTCGGCGCCATGCCGGTCGAGATGGCGGGCGACGTCGTCTCGGTCGCCTGGGACGCGGTCGCGCCGCCGCGCATCGCCACCTATACGCCGGGGCGCGGCTGCGTCATCGAGCCTATGGGCTATGTCGTCGGCGGAGCCCCGGCCCGGGCGCCGCAGGTGCGCCGGACCTCGGCGCCGCCCTTGGCGACAGCACCGGTGCAGGGCGATGCGGCGGCCCTGACCGGCGCGGTCGATCGCGCCTTCATCGAGGGCTTCGGCGTGGGAACTAACACCACCGGCGTGGTGGTGATGCAGAACGGCCGCGTCGTCGCCGAGAAATACGCCGCCGACTTTGGCCCCAACACGCCTCAGCGCACCTGGTCGGTGGCCAAGAGCCTGGCGGGGACCCTGATCGGGGCGGCGGTGCAGCGCGGCGAGGTCGATGTGAAGGCCCCGGCGGCCATCGCCAACTGGCGAGGTGAGGGCGATCCGCGCGGCGCCATCACCCTGGAGAGCTTGATGCGGATGGCGTCGGGCCTGACCAGCGACGCGGCGGGCAACCGCACCGACGCCCTCTACTTCGGCGGGACCGCCGTGGACGAGCAGGCGCCGGGTTGGCCTCTGCTGGCGCCGGTCGGCTCGACCTATCGCTACGCCAACAACGACACCCTGCTGGCGACCCTGGCCATCGCGCCGACGTTCGAGGCCCATCCGCCCGCCGAACTGTTCGACCGGCTGGGCATGACCCATACCTTCGCCGAGACCGACTGGCGCGGGAACTACATCCTGTCGAGCCAGGTCTGGACCACGGCGCGCGACCTGGCCCACCTTGGCCAGCTCTATGTTCAGGACGGGGTGTGGGAGGGGCAGCGTATCCTGCCTGAGGGCTGGCGGACCTTCGTTTCGACGCCGTCAGGGCCGCAGCCGCCGACCGGGGCGTTCGGCTATGGCGCGACCTTCTGGGTGATGAACCGTTCCGAAGGCGTGCCCGCCGACGCCTTCGCCGCCTTAGGCAATCGTGGGCAGTATGTGGTGATCGTGCCCAGTCGCAACGTGGTCATCGTGCGGCGCGGCGAGGACCCGGCGGGCAAGGGTTTCGATGTCGCCGCCTTCGCTCGCGACGTTCTGGCGGCGCTTGATTGAGGCGGGGCCTTGAGCGCCGCGCCCTGACCGCTATAAGAGCCGTCGAAATCTCGACTCTTTTCGGAAGACCTGAATGGCCGACCAGCACGCAGACAACGCCGAACACGCCTACGTGCACGGCTCGATGGAAATCTCGGAACAGGTTTCGACCTGGCATCTGTTCCTCTTCCTGTCCAAGTGGGGCTCGCTGGCGACGGCCGCCATCCTGGTCGTGCTGACGGTCTGGTTCGCCGTGGGCGCGGGCTTCGTCGCCGGCGCGATTAGCGGCGTGGTGGTGTTCGCCGCCGGCTTCTTCGCCCTGCGCTCCAAGCCCGCCCACTGAGTTTCGCGCCGCGCTTGCGGCGTTGCGACATTCGAAAAGCCCGTCGAGCTCCGCGCTCGGCGGGCTTTTCTTTTGAGGGTTGTGCAGCGGTGCGGCAAGATTTTGCCTTTGATCGTCGCTTGATCAGGGTTCGGCGCAAGGAAATTACGCAGTTGCAGCAATTTCGGCTTTGACGCGCCCTTCTGCTTCGTCCTAACGTTCTGGCTCTGGGGGACTTGGGAGGGATTCGCTTGGCTGTCGCCATCGCCGTGACCCGCGAGCGCCGTGAAGGCGAAACGCGCTGCGCTGTAACGCCGGAGACGGTGAAGAAGCTGATCGCCCTGGGCGCGACCGTCTCGGTCGAGGCCGGGACGGGCATCGGCTCGTCCATTCCTGACGCCGACTACGCCGAGGCCGGGGCCATGGTGAAGCCCGACACCCGTGCGGTGCTGGACGGCGCCGACATCGTGCTGAAGGTGCGCGGCCCGACGGCGCAGGAGACGGCCGCGTTGAAGCCTGGCGCCATCGTCATCGCCATGCTGGACGCCTATCGCGAGAAGGCTGCGGTCGAGGCGCTGAAGGGCGCCAACGCCACCGCCTTCGCCATGGAATTCGTGCCGCGCATCACCCGCGCCCAGGTCATGGACGTGCTGTCGTCCCAAGCCAATCTGGCCGGCTATCGCGCGGTGATCGAGGCGGCCTATGCCTTTGGCAAGGGCTTTCCGATGATGATGACGGCGGCGGGCACGGTCGCTCCGGCCAAGGTCTTTGTCATGGGCGTCGGCGTGGCGGGGCTGCAGGCCATCGCCACGGCCCGGCGTCTGGGGGCGGTGGTCACCGCCACCGACGTGCGCCCGGCCACCAAGGAACAGGTCGAGAGCCTGGGCGCCAAGTTCCTGGCGGTCGAGGACGACGAGTTCAAGAACGCCCAGACGGCAGGCGGCTACGCCAAGCCCATGTCGCCGGAATACCAGGCCAAGCAGGCCGTCCTGACCGGCGAACACATCAAGAAACAGGACATCGTCATCACCACCGCCCTGATCCCCGGCCGCGCGGCGCCGGTGCTGGTCAGCGCCGAACAGGTGGCCTCGATGAAGCCGGGCTCGGTCCTGATCGATCTGGCGGTCGAGGCGGGCGGCAATGTCGCTGGCGCCAAGGCGGGCGAGGTCGTGACCACGGCGAACGGCGTGTCCATCGTCGGCTACACCAACCTGCCGGGCCGGATCGCCGCCGACGCCAGCGCCCTCTACGCCCGCAACCTCGCCGCCTTCGTTGGGTTGATGCTCAAGGACGGCGCGGTGACGCTGGATCTGGACGACGAAATCCTCAAGGCCGCTGTCGTAACGCATGGCGGGGCCGTCGTACATGAAGGAGTGAAGGGCTGATGGAACACGTCGATCCCACCGTCTTCCGCCTGGCCATCTTCGTGCTGGCCATCTTCGTCGGCTATTATGTGGTGTGGAGCGTGACGCCCGCCCTGCACACGCCGCTGATGGCCGTGACCAACGCCATTTCCAGCGTCATCATCGTCGGCGGTCTGATCGCCGCGGCGGCGCTCAGCCCCGAAGCGGCTGGGCCGAACGCCTGGATCGCCAAGGGGGCGGGCGTGGTCGCCGTGACCCTGGCCAGCGTCAACATCTTCGGCGGCTTCATGGTCACGCGACGGATGCTGGCCATGTACAAGAAGAAGGAAAGGCCCAAGGCCTCGTGATTTTCTCGCCTGTCCTGTTTGCTTTCTATGTCTCCTGGGCCGTCACCGGTCTGGGCGTGGCCCTGTGGATCTGGAGCTGGGTGCGGGTGAAGGACCCTATAGGCAAGCTGCGGTTTCAGGACTGCGGCGTGGTGCTGGTCTTCGCCGCTGTGCTGACCCGCATCGTCATCCAGGACCGCGAGATGACCGTCTTCGACTGGGCCATGATATTCCTGGGACCGCTGTTCATCGCCGCCGCTCTGTGGCGACTGTCCCGCACCCAAAGCCTGACCAAACGCTAAGAGTAATCGTGATGAAAACCACCCTGATTTTCGCCGCCGTCCTGACCGCCGCCGTCGCCGCCTCGGGCGCCGCCTCGGCCCAGAAGACCGAAGAGGTCGGCCAGAACCCTTACGGCGGCCTGCACTGGTCCGTCGCCGCGCCGCAGGGCGCGACCTGGGCGCTGCAATGCCAGTTCGCGCCGGTCACCATCCGCGGCATCCACATGAACCGCATCAACCATACCGGCACGGGCCACATGGCCGGACGCCTGCCCAGCGACAACGGCAGCTGCCGCGTGACCAAGACGGGCGGCCAGGGCGGCGTCGGCGTCGCTGTCGTCAAAAACGGGGTGGCGACCGCCGCCGGCACCAACGACCCGGCCGCACCGGCCGTCGTCAACGTCTTCTGATCTGAAATGACCGACTGACATGACCCTGGGGGAGGGGATCTGATGAACGCATCCATAGCCGCGCTGGCCTATCTGGTCGCGGGGGTCCTGTTCATCCTCTCGCTCAGGGGCTTGTCCAGCCCCGAGACCAGCCGCCGGGGCAATACGCTCGGCATGATCGGCATGGCTCTGGCCGTCGGCGTGACCCTGCTGACGCTGGGGACCTCCGGCGCGCTGGATATGATGACGCTGGCCCTGATCGGCGGCGGCGTCGTGGTCGGCGGCGGCGCGGGCACCCTGATCGCCAAGCGGGTGCCGATGACGGCCATGCCGCAACTGGTCGCGGCCTTCCACTCCCTGGTCGGTCTGGCCGCCTGTCTGGTGGCGGTCGGCGCCGTCTATGCCCCTGACGCCTTTGGCATCATGACGGCTGAGGGCGGCATCAAGACCCTGTCGATCGTCGAGCTGAGCCTCGGCGTCGCCATCGGGGCCATCACCTTCACGGGATCGGTCATCGCCTTCGCCAAGCTGGACGGTCGGATGAGCGGATCGCCCATCATCCTGCCGGCGCGGCATCTGATCAACATCGGCCTGGCCCTGGGTCTGGTCTTCCTGATCGGCGTCCTGATCGGCACCGGCGGCACGGCCATCTGGGCCTTCTGGGGCGTGTTCGCCATCGCGCTCATTCTGGGTGCGACCCTGATCATCCCCATCGGCGGCGCTGACATGCCCGTCGTGGTGTCGATGCTGAACTCCTATTCCGGCTGGGCCGCAGCGGCGCTCGGCTTCACGCTGGAGAACATCGCCCTGATCATCACGGGCGCCCTGGTCGGGTCGTCGGGCGCCATCCTCAGCTACATCATGTGCAAGGGCATGAACCGCAGCTTCATCAGCGTCATTCTGGGCGGCTTCGGCGGCGGGGACGCGGCGGCGGCTGGCGGCTCGGGCGCGGTCGAGACCCGCCCCGTCAAGCAGGGCTCGGCCGAGGACGCCGCCTTCATCATGAAGAACGCGTCCAAGGTCATCATCGTCCCCGGCTACGGCATGGCGGTGGCCCAGGCCCAGCACGCGCTGCGCGAAATGGCCGACAAGCTGAAGGAGGAGGGCGTCGAGGTGAAGTACGCCATCCACCCCGTCGCGGGCCGGATGCCGGGCCACATGAACGTTCTGCTGGCCGAAGCCAATGTTCCCTATGACGAGGTGTTCGAGTTGGAGGACATCAACTCCGAGTTCAGCTCGGCCGACGTGGCCTTCGTCATCGGCGCCAACGACGTCACCAACCCCGCCGCCAAGACCGACCCGCAATCGCCCATCTACGGCATGCCGGTGCTGGACGTGGAGAAGGCCGGCACGGTCCTCTTCATCAAGCGCGGCATGGCGGCGGGCTACGCCGGCGTCGAGAACGAGCTCTTCTTCCGCGACAACACCATGATGCTGTTCGCCGACGCCAAGAAGATGGTCGAGGGGATCGTGAAGGCGCTGTGAGGCTGAGGGTCCGATCTGGTCTCGCCCTGCTGCTGGTGGCCTCGGTCGCGGCCTGTTCGGCTATGATCCCGGTGCGCATCAGCGGCTCTCTGGAGCAGCCGATGGCGAGCTTCGGCGTTGACCCTGCGAAGCCCGAGAAGGCCTGCCTCGGCGGCCTAGCTGTGCTTGAGCTGTCCGACGCCATGATGCGGCCGGTCTGGTCTATCGAGGCGCGAGGCCGCGAGTGTCGCGACCTGAGGCAGGTCGTCTATGGCGAGGCGCCCGAGGGCTTCGAGACGACGGTGGCGCCAGCAGCGCTAAAGCCCGGCGTGCGCTACGCCGTCGTCGGCTACGGTCTGACCGGCGGACCGCTGAGCCGCGTCCCCTGGCGCGGCGGCGACGACTTCGTCTTTGAGAAGGGTCAGTGGCGGCCCGCGCCGCCTTTCGTCCCTGGCCGTTGAGTCCCGCCGCGAACACCGCCATCAAGACCCTGAAACCAGTAACGGGGCGGCCATGACGGAGGAGGGGGAGATCGTGTTCAGCGCGGACGAGATCATCGCGAACCTGTCGCTCAGCCCCCATCCCGAGGGCGGGCATTTTCGGTCCATGGTGCGCGATCCGGGGCTGGCGGCCTGCGGCTCTGAAGCCGAGACGGTCTATCGTTTGCTGACGGCGGATGACGTTGACGACTGGCGCCCGGTCGAGGCGACCGAGATCTGGGCCTTTTACATGGGGGCGCCGCTGACGCTTGAGATCGTCACCGATCAGGGCTTGAGGCCCTTGGTGCTGGGACCGGATCAGCCGCAGATCGCCGCGCCCGCCGGGGCCTGGCGGCGGATGCGCAGTCAGGGCGACTGGAGCCTGGCCGCCTGTTCGACGGCGCCGGGCCTGGCGATCGAAGCGGTGGAGGCCCCCCATGTCTGAGCCCAAGACCCAGCCGACCGACGCCTCGGTCGAGGATTTTCTTGCTGCGGCCGAACCGGCGCGGCGGCGTGAGGAGGGCCGCATCCTGTGCGCCCTGATGCAGGAGGTTACGGGCGAGGCGCCGGTCATGTGGGGGCCGTCCATCGTCGGTTTCGGCCGCTATACCTACGTTAACACGAGCAAGAAGCCCGCCGACTGGCCGCGCATGGGCTTTTCGCCGCGCAAGGCGGCCCTGACCCTCTATCTGGCCTCGACGCCGGAGACGGAGGCGATGCTGAAGCGTCTGGGGCCGCATACGACCAGTGTGGCCTGCCTCTACATCAAGCGTCTGGATCAGGTGGACATGGCCGTCCTTCGCGACCTCTGCATCGCCAGCCGGGACGAGATGAACCGCCGCTATCCCTGATCCGCTTGCGACGCGCGCGGAGCCGCGTATAGCGGATGGCCATGCGCACCTTCCTGATCGCCGCCGCCGCCGCCCTGTTGTCCGCCTGCGCCACGGCGCCGCTGACGGCCGTTGAAACCCCGGTGGAGGCGGTCGATCTGTTGCTGACCTCGGCCACGGTGGTCGACGTCGAGAAGGGGACGAGCACCCCCGATCAATTGGTGGCTGTGCGCGGCGGGGACATCGTCGCTGTCCTGCCCGAGGGCGAGGCCAGCCGTTATCGCGCCACGCGGACGCAGGACCTGGGCGACCGCTATGTGATGCCGGGCCTGTGGGACATGCACGTTCACTTCGGCGGAGGCGAGGCCCTGATCGAGGAAAACGCAGAGCTGATGCCCCTCTATGTCGTCAACGGCGTGGTTGCGGTCCGCGACGCGGCGGGCGATCTGGCGCAGCAGGTGCTGGACTGGCGCGACGCCCCGCCGACCCCCGACAGCCCCCGCATCTTCACCTCCGGCCCCAAAATCGAGGGCATAGCCCCCGTCTGGAAGGGTGTGATCGAGACGGGTAGCGAGGCCGACGTGGACGCCGCCCTGGACCGTCTGCAGGCCCTGCGCGTCGACTTCGTCAAGATCACCGACAATACCCTGACGCCCGAGCTCTTCCTCTACGCCGTGCGCGAGGCGACGAAGCGGGGCATGAAGACCTCGGCCCACATCCCGGCCAGCATCACCGTTCTGGAGGCCGCCGAGGCCGGCCTGTCGTCGATCGAACACCTCGACTACGCCATGAAGGCCGGCTCGAAGGACGAGGCGGCCATCGCCGCCGACTATCTGGCGGGCAAGTACACCTATGCCCAGACCATGCGGCGCTACGCCGACACCTTTGACGTCGAGACGGCGCGGCGGGTCTATGCGCGGCTGAGGGCGCTGGGCACGGCGGTGTCGCCGACCCTCTATGGTTCGACCACGCTGGCCAACCTCGATCTGGACGACCACTCGCACGACGCCGGCCTGGCCTATGTCGGGCCGGGCATCCGCGCCACCTATGGCTGGCGTGTCGAGCGCGCGGCCAAGGCGACGCCGCAGCAGGTGGCCGACCGCCACTTCGTCAAGGACGTGACCGCCCGCACCCTGCCCATGCTGCGTGACGCGGGCGTGGTCATCCTGACCGGGACGGACGCGGGCTTCCTCAACTCGTTCAACTACCCCGGCTTCTCGCTGCACGACGAGCTGGAGCTTTACGTGAAGCTAGGCCTGACGCCGCGCGAGGCCCTAATGGGCTCGGTCGTGGACGGGCCGCGTTTCCTGAACCAGGGCGCGCGCTATGGCGCCGTAGCGGCGGGCAAGTCGGCTGATCTGCTGGTGCTGGAGGCCGACCCCCTGGCCGACGTGTCGGCGACGCGTCGCATCGCCGACGTGGTGCTGCGCGGTCGTCTGATCGACGCGGGCGAGCTGGAGCGGATGCGCGGCGACATCCGCGCCCGCGTCACGGCGCGCAACGCGGCCTTTACGCCTTCGCCAGCTTCCTGACCCTGAAGGCGACCCAGATCAGCAGCAGGCCGAACAGCACGGCCCAGGCCGCGATCAGCCACAGCAGGCCCATGGCCCCCGCGCCCGGTGCGAAGACCAGGATCAGGCCGAAGATGACCGACAGGGCTCCGGCCAGGCCCAGGGACCATTCGTTGGGGATCTCCTTCCTCAGCCGGATGGCGCCGACGATTTCCAGCACGCCGCGCATGATCGACCAGAAGCCGATCAGATAGACCAGGACCAGGGCCGTCAGCCCCGGCCAGGCAAAGGCCAGTCCCCCGGCGATCAGGCTGGCGATCCCGCCAAGCGCCAGCCACCAGCGCGGGGCGACGCCGCCGCCGCGAATGGCCGCGATCAGGGCCAGGATTCCGTCCGCCACGGCATAGATGCCATAGACGAGGACCAGGCTGACCAGGCTGATCCCCGGCCAGACGAAGGTGGCGACGCCGAAGGCGACGGCGATGATCCCGCGTAACAACAGCAGCCACCAGGAACGGTGCAGGGCGGATTTGACGAAGCCTTCCAGCGAAGGCGCGGCGGTATGGGACGAAGACACGGGAACCCCCTTGCGTGTTGATGGTCACGCTTGGCCAACGTCAGGTGACCGGCGGGGTTCCTGAAATGGGGCTAAAATGTGACATTGAACGTGTCAGGCCGCCATGCGCCAGTCAGCATGAGCGGCAGCGGCGGGCGCATGAAACTCGTCCCACAAAACGTCCTCGTCGGAATAGCGGCTGCTGGCCGAGGCGGAGATGACATCCACCACCTGTTCTTCCTGGCGGTCCCAGATGACGGCCAGATCGCCCTCGGCCTCGCACGGCACGATCATGTAGCGATCGGCGAAGGTCTTCTTGGCGGGCTTTTGAACCGTCGGGGTGCGGGCGAAGGCCATGTCGTGATCTCCTGAAGCGATTGCCTCTTGCTGATGGTGAGAGGATGCGACAGCATTGCGTCAGTTTCGGACGTATGGCTGTGGAGAAGTTTCTTGAGGCACGACAAGGCGGCGATGGTCATCGATCTGGCGCGCGGCATGGCGGCCAGCGCCGAGGGGCTGACGCTGAACGAGATGGCGGGGCAACTGCGGGTCGGGCGACGCACGGCCGAGCGGATGCGCGACGCCGTCCTGATGCTGTTCCCGCAGGTCGAGGAGATCAGCGATCCGCCCAGCAAGCGCTGGCGTATTCGCGGCGGTCTGTCCGCCTTTGAACAGGCCCCGACCGCGACCGAGATGCTGGAACTGACCAAGGCGGCGGCGGCCCTGCGCGCGGCGGGCGAACCGGCGCGGGCGGCGGCGCTGGAGGGGCTGGAGCGCAAGGTCAAGGCGGCCATGCGCTCGACCACCCTGAACCGCATGGCCCCCGATCTGGAGGCCCTGGTCCGGGCCGAGACCATCGCCGTCCAGGCCGGGCCGCGACCCACAGCCGATGAGACGGTCCTGGCTGAAATCCGCGGCGCGGTCCTGGCCGAACGGCCCCTCAGCTTCATCTACGCCCGACCGGGGGCCGAGGCGCGCAGTCGCAGCGTGGCCCCGTGCGGCCTGATGTTTGGGCGCGCCAACTATCTGGTGGCCGCGGATCGTGAGAGCGGACGCATTCAGACCTTCCGTCTGGATCGCATGAGCTCGGTCGAGGCGGGCGAGGGGACGGCGCGTCCGCCCGCCGACTTCGACCTGGCCGCCTTCGCCAGCCAGTCCTTCGGCATCTATCAGGACGAGATCGAGGAGGTGGTGCTGCGCATCGCCCCCGAGGGCGCGGCCGAGGCGCGCGGCTGGCGCTGGCACCCGACCCAGGCCATTGAGGATCAGGCGGACGGTTCGGTCCTGGTTCGGTTCCGCGCCTCGGGGATGCGCGAACTGGCCTGGCACCTCTTCACCTGGGGTGACCAGGCGACCATCGAGGCGCCGCAGCGGCTGAAGGCGGTCATGGCCGGAGAGTTGGCTGCAGCTGCCCGCGCCCTGTCGCGGGCGCAATCCTGAGCAATCGGTAAGCTGACGCCGCGCCGGTCGTGGCTATGTTCGAGCTGAACCGTATGGAGTCCGTCGTCTTGCGTCTGAAAGCCCTCGCCGCCTCGACCGTTCTGGCCGCCGCCCTGCTGGGCGCATGCGCCGCGGCGCCCCTGCCGCCGGGGACCTGGGACGCGCGGGCCGCGCCGAGCGTCGAGGTCGTGCGCGACGGCGACCGTTGGACTGTCGACTACGTCTTCCATCGCGCGGCGCCGGTCTGGGCCTTTATGGACTCGGCCCTGATGGCCGATGGGCGCCAGCCTTGGCGACCGACGCAGTGGACGCTCGAGACGCCCGGCGTCGTGATGGAGCGGCGCGGCCACTATGACGTCATCCGCAGCGCGGGCGGAGGGCCCGTTCCGAGCCGTGTCCGCTTCTCGATCCGGCCCAAGGGGGTGGAGCTGGAGGCCGAATACGGCGCCCTGACCTTCTCTGACGGGGCGGTCGCCCTGCCGACACGTCAGTTCGACGTCTTCGCCCTGCCGTCCGTCACGGCGGCCGAGGCCATGCCCGCCGACCTGAACGGCGTCGATCTGGAGGGCGGGCCGTCCGCTGTCACCTGGCGCGACACAGCAGGACCGGTGCTGTTCAACGGCGAGCGTCGCGCGACCCTGACCACCACGACCGAGCGTTCCTACGTCCTGCTGGGGCAGGCGCGGGTGACGCCCAGCGAAGGGCTGACGACGGTCATCGACCCCAACCTGCCGCCCTGGATCGGCGAGGAGATCCGCAGCTTCGCCCCGCGCATCGACGACTACTACCTCCGCCGCCTCGGCCCGCCCGGCGTAGGCAGCGAGGCTTCGACCGTCATGGTCAGTTGGAACGGCCCGACCGCGCGCCTGTCCAGCATGGGCGGCAGCGTCCTGCCCGGCCTGATCGTCATGAAATTCGAGGGCGTCGGCGTGCTCAACCCCAGCCAGGAGGTGATGGAACGTTCGCGCTGGTTCATCGGTCACGAAAGCGCGCACTTCTGGCTGGGTCAGGCGGTGCGCTACCAGTTCGCCCGCGACGCCTGGATCACCGAGGGCGGAGCCGACCTTATGGCGGTGCGCGGCTTCAAGGCGCTGGATCCGGCCTATGACGCCCGCGCCGAACTGCAGACCGAGGTGGACGACTGCATCGACCTGAGCCGCAACAAGCCTGTGGCCGAGGCGGGCGAGCGCGGCGAGCATCGGGCCTACTACGCCTGCGGCGCCGTGTTCGCCCTGACGGCGGAGGGCGCGCAGAAGCGGCGCGACGGCGGCGACTGGTTCGACTTCCTGCGCCCCGTTCTGGCGGCCAACCGCAAGGACGGGGTCCTGAGCCGCGCCGAATGGCTGGACGCCCTGACGCGCGTCTCGGGCGACCCGACGTTGGCGCAGACCATGGAGCGGATGCTGGATCAGGGGGCGACCGATCCGGCGGCCGAGATCGCCAGCCTGTTCCGCAAGACCGGCGTTCCGCACCGGGTCGAGAATGGCAAGGTCGTGCTGATCTGATTGCTGTTATTTGATCGGGATCAAGGACCGAACCTCGGCTCAGGCGTTCTATCGATCTGGAACGAGAGGAGGTCGCGATGACCTGGTCCAGCCTGATCGTCTATGTCGATGACGAGCCTGACAACGCCCAGAGGATCGAGCAGGCCGCCGTCCTGGCCAAGGCCCACGGCGCTCATCTGATCGGGGTGTCGGCCTGTGCGCCCGAGACGCCGATGGCGGACGCCTATGGGGCGGGCATCCTTATGGGCGAGGTGATGACGGCCCAGCATGAGCGGGCCGAGAGCGCGCTGAAGGGCGCCGAGGAACGCTTTCGCGAGATCGCCACCAAGGCGGGCCTATCGTGCGAATGGCGCGCCGATGTGGGCGACCCCACCAGCCTTCTGGTCAAACACGCCCGTGCCGCCGACGTTCTGATCGTCGGGCGAGACTCCGCCAACGCCAGCGGCTGGCGGGCGCCCATTCCGTCAGACCTGACCATGCGGGCCGGGCGCTCGGTCCTGATTGTGCCGCCCAATCCGGCGCGGCCGGTGGTCGGCGCTCCGGTGCTGCTCGCCTGGACCGACAGCCGAGAGAGCCGGCTGGCTGCGGTCGCCGCCATCCCACTGTTGCGCGAGGCCGACAGCGTGCGGGTGCTGGAGCTGTGCGATCCCGAGGACCTGGACGGCGCCCGGCTGCGCACCGCCGACGTGGCGACCTGGCTGAACCGTCACGGCGTCAGGGCCGAGGCCGACGCCCGCGCCCACGACGACCGCGCGGCCGGCCGCCGCCTGCTGGACTGCGCCGCCGAGATGAAGGCCGGCGCCATCGTCAGCGGCGCCTGGGGCCACGCCCGGATGCGCCAGTGGATATTCGGCGGGGTGACCCAGACCCTGATCACCGAGAGCCCGGTGGCGCTCCTGCTGGCGCACTAGCTGATCCCTCTCCCCTTGCGGGAGAAGGTGGCAGGCGAAGCCTGACGGATGAGGGGTTTTGCGTCGGTTGAGAGACCCTCATCCGACCTCGCTCCGCTCGGCCACCTTCTCCCACAAGGGGAGAAGGGCATTTACGCAAACGGATACGGACTGACCGACTTCGACCAGTCGTCCACCGTCAGCGCCCGCCCGACCGGCGGGGCGGCGCGTTCGGCGCAGGGATGGCGTTCGCACAGGCGGCAGGCCGGGCCGATGGGCGTGACCTCCGGCTTTTGCAGGTCGAGGCCGCGCGCATAGATCAGGCGGTGGGCGTGTTTCAGCTCGCAGCCTAGACCGATGGCCAGGTCCTGACCTTCGGTGAAGGCGTCCTGGCCCTGACGGTCGACGGTGCGGGCCAGGGTGAACCACCGTGATCCGTCTGGAGTCTCGATGATCTGGGTGACGATGCGGCCTGGCGTGCGGAAGGCCGAGTGCAACCGCCAGCGCGGGCAGGCCCCGCCAAAGCGTGAGAAGGGAAAGGCGCCCGAGGCGTAGCGCTTGGACACATTCCCCGCCTGATCGACCCGCATCAGGAAGAAGGGCACGCCGCGCGCCGTGGGGCGGGACAGGGTGGTCAGCCGGTGCGCCGCCTGCTCGAAGCCGACGCCGAAGCGGGCCTGCAGCCGGGCCAGGTCGTAGCCGGTCTCTTCCGCCGTGCGCTGGAAGGCGGCGTAGGGCATCAGGATGGCGGCGGCCAGACTGTTGGTCAGGGAGGTCTTCAGCAGGTTGCGGGTCGGGGCGTCGGGCGCATTGGCCGCCTCGGTCAGGGCCTGAAGCTCAGGCCCATGCTCCATCAGGGCCAGCTGGCTGGCGACGGCGAAGGCGCGCGACGACGGACCCAGCGTATCGGACAGCAGCAGCCGCCTCCGGTGGGGATCAAAGCGGCGGGTCCATTCGACCATGACCTCGGCGGGCAGGGTGCGCACCGTCAGGCCGTGCCGCGCGAACAGCCGCGCGCGGGCCAGGGCCTCGAAGCTCTCGTCCGGCGACGGGGCCTCGGCCTTCAGGGCGTCGTGCAGAGCCTCGCCCAGGGCGTCGAGCTCCGGGACGTGGTTGTGGCGGCTCTGGATGTATTCGCGCACCCATTCGGACGGGTTGTCGGCGGGGGAGGCGGCGCCGGCGACCTCGGCCTCGGCCCGGTCGCGCACGCGGCGGTCGGAGAAGGCGCGGTAGAGCCTCAGGATGGCGTCGGCGGCGGCGGGCTGATCCTCGGCCAGTTGCACGATCTCGTGGCGCGGCACGGCCAGACCCTGAAACAGGGGGTCGGCGAAGGCTTCGGCCAGTTCGGCCTCAGAGGCCGGGCCGCCGGACTGGCCGAGGTTGCGCAGGTCCACGTCATAGGTCTCGGCCAGACGCAGCAGCAACTGGGCCGAGACGGGGCGCTGATTGCGCTCGATATGGTTCAGATAGGAGGGCGAGACGCCCAGATCCCCCGCCATCGCCGTCTGCGACAGGCCCAGGTCGCGCCGCAGCCGCTTCAGGCGGCCGCCGAGGAAGAGTTTGCGATCAGCGGCGGCGTTCATGACGCGATGATGTCACGATATGACTGAATGGCAAGTGTCATGATGTGACTGTTTGACTTGAATGGTTCTGTTTGTGATGTGTCAATCATGACGGCGACGTGTTCTGGTTTCGGTGACGGCGGCTGCTGCCGCGCCCATCAAAAGCCGAGTTGAACATGACGACCTTCGCCGATCTGGTTCCTTCGCCCGCTGGCCGTTTCGACGGCATCGAACGCCCCTATACGCCGGAGGACGTTCTGCGCCTGCGCGGCTCGGTGCCGATCACCCACACCCTGGCCGAGCGCGGGGCCAATCGTCTGTGGCAGTTGCTGCACGACGAGCCCTTCATCAACGCTCTGGGCGCCGTCACCGGCAACCAGGCGATGCAGATGGTCCGTGCCGGTCTGAAGGCGATCTATCTGTCGGGCTGGCAGGTCGCCGCCGACGCCAACACCGCCGGGGCCATGTACCCGGACCAGTCGCTGTACCCGGCCAACGCCGCGCCGGAACTGTGCCGCCGCATCAACCGCACCCTGCAACGCGCCGATCAGATCGAGCACGCCGAGGGCGGCGCCAAGCGGGAATGGTTCGCCCCCATCGTCGCCGACGCCGAGGCCGGCTTCGGCGGTCCGCTGAACAGCTTCGAGATCATGAAGGCCTTCATCGAGGCGGGCGCTGCCGGCGTTCACTTCGAGGACCAACTGGCCTCGGAGAAGAAGTGCGGCCACCTGGGCGGCAAGGTCCTGATCCCGACCCAGGCGCATGAGCGCAACCTAGTCGCCGCCCGTCTGGCCGCCGACGTCATGGGCACCCCGACCATCACGGTCGCCCGCACCGACGCCGAGAGCGCCCAACTGATCACCTCGGACATCGACGAGCGCGATCAGCCCTTCATCGACCGCGACAACCGCACGCCCGAGGGCTTCTTCCGTCTGAAGGAAGGCACCGGCCTGGATCACTGCATCGCGCGTGGCCTGTCCTACGCCAACATCGCCGACCTGCTGTGGTGGGAGACCTCGCACCCCGATCTGGACGACGCCAAGAAGTTCGCCGAGGCGATCCAGAAGAAGCACCCGGGCAAGCTGATGGCCTACAACTGCTCGCCCTCCTTCAACTGGAAGGCCAAGCTGGACGACGCCACCATCGCCAAGTTCCAGCGCGAGCTGGGGGCCATGGGCTACAAGTTCCAGTTCGTGACCCTGGCCGGCTTCCACAGCCTGAACAACTCGATGTTCGAGCTGGCCGACGGCTATCGTGACCGGGGCATGGCGGCCTATTCCGAGCTGCAGCAGCGCGAGTTCTCGAACGAGGCGGCGGGCTACACCGCCACCCGCCACCAGCGCGAAGTCGGCACCGGCTACTTCGATCAGGTCGCCACGGTCATCTCGAACGGCCAGTCCTCGACCACGGCCCTGAAGGACTCAACCGAAACCGCCCAGTTCCACGCCGCATAGGAAAGGACAGAGACATGGAACCGATGACCCGTCCGCAAGCCATCATCGACTTCTGCCTGGCGCCGCTGGCGCTCGATGGATCGACCGAGGCTGAACGCGAGGTGCGCCGTCGCCTGGAGCACGTGCTCAAGACCTTTGAGGCCAAGGCCGCCCGGCCCCTGAGCGTGGACTTCTCGTCCATGCCCAGCCAGGTCATCAACGAGGCCGCCCACGGCTACGAATAAAGTGGTGAAGACCCTCAGGCCGCCACGCTGGCGGCCTGAGGCGTGTCTGCCGTCAGCTCTGACACCATGGCCAGCAAGGCCTCGATGCTGAACGGCTTGGCCAGGTGCCGGTCGGCGCCGGCGTCCAGTCCCGCTGCGATATGCTCGGGAAGGGCATTGGCGGTCAGCATGACGACGGGGGTGCGCGGCATGCCCATGGCCACCTCGTGAAGGCGAATCTCGCGGGTGGCGGTCAGGCCGTCCATGACCGGCATCTGCATGTCCATCAACACCAGGTCGAAGGCGGCGGCGCGACAGGCCTCCACCGCCTGGGCGCCGTCCTCGACCGAGACCAGATCGACCGCCGCCTGATCCAGGATCAGTTCCACCACGCGCCGGTTGGTGGGATGGTCGTCGGCGATGAGGATGCGCAGTCGGCGCGCGCTCTTGTCGGACAGGGCGTCGGTTGTCGCGACGACCGTCGGGACCGCAACAGCGGGGGCTTCGGCGACACGCAGCGGCAGGGTCAGAATGAAGGCCGCCCCGCCGCCTGGCTCGCTCTCGCAGCCCAGGTCGCCGTTCATCATGGCCGCCAGCTCACGGCTGATCGCCAGGCCCAGACCCGAACCGCCGAAGCGCCGTGTGATGTCGCCATCGGCCTGCTCGAAGCGGCTGAACAGGCGGTCGCGCGTCTCGGCGTCAAAGCCGATCCCGGTGTCCTGCACCACGAAGCGCAGGCCCTGCGGCCCGGCGTCGACGGTCAGGCTGACAAAACCGGCGGCGGTGAACTTGACGGCATTGGACACCAGATTGGTCAGGATCTGTTTCAATCGCACGGCGTCGCCGCGGACCCAGATGCGGGCCTCAGGCGCCACTTCGACCACGAACTGCAGTCCCTTGTCGCGGGCGGCGGCGGCGTAGAGCTGGGCCGCCTCCTCGGTGGTGCGGGCCAGATCGAAGGCGTCGTCACCCAGTTCCAGCCGGCCTGACTCCACGCGGGCCAAGTCAAGAATATCGCTGAGCAGAGTTTGCAGGGTGCGGCTGGACGAATGGATCAACTCCAGCATTTCGCGCTGTTGTTCATCCAGGTCGGTGCGGGCCAGGGCCTGAGCTACGCCGATGACGCCGTTCAGGGGGGTGCGAATCTCATGGCTCATATTGGCCAGGAACTGGCTCTTGGCGCGGTTGGCGGCGTCGGCGGCGTCGCGCGCTTCGGCCAGGGCCTGGGCGTCGCGCTTCAGGTCGGTGATGTCGGAACAGACGGTGACGGTGCCTTTTTCAGCCGTTCGGCGATCCTGCACGCGCAGCCAGCGCCCGCCGACATTCTGCTCCATCGCGCCCTGGGGGCGCCGGCGGTTGGCCATGCGCTCGGCGATCCAGGCCTGTTCTCGGCCCTTGGCGCAGGGGTAGATGTCCGCCCTCAGGCCTGTTTCGAGGATTTCACGGAAGGTGACGCCCACCTTGAGGGCTGCGGCCACCTCGGGATTGACCTCGGCATAGCGCTGATTCCAGATGGCCAGTCGGTCGTCGGCGTCATAGAAGCCCAGGCCGTCGGGCATGGCCTCGATGGCCTCGCGCAGTTGGCCCAGGGCGCTATGGCGCGACCACCAGACCATGCCGGTCAGGAAGGCGGCTATGACCGCCAGAACGCCGACGCTGGCCCCGATCCACAGGTTCAAGGTGGTCTCGGCCGCCGCGGCGGTTGGCAGAATCACGCCAGGCGTGGGGGTGATGATCACGGCGCTCATGGCGACGAAATGCAGCCAGCAGATGCCTTGCCCGGCCAGGGCCGTCGCGGCGATGATGCGCTTTACGCCGGTGCGCCAGGGCAGCAGGGTCACACTGCAAACCAGCAGCATTCCTCCTACGACCGCGACCACGACCAGCGGCACGTTCCATGACAGGGTTGCGCCCGAGAAGCGCAATCCAGCCATGCCGATGAAATGCATGGCGGCGACGCCGAGGCCGCAGGTCAGCGCCGCGACGAGGCGGCTGATGCGTCCGACATCGGCCAGGGCCAGGTGCATGGCGATGTAGAAGGCGACGACGACGACGGCCAGGGATAGGCTGGTGTCGCTGATGTCATAGCGAACGGGCACCCCGATGTCGTAGGCCTTCATGCCGATGAAGTGGGTGCTCCAGACACCCAGGCCAGCAACGAGCGGCACAGCGATCAGATAGGCGCGTCGTGAGCGTCGGGCGACGTTACGAGCGCGGTCGAACAGGGAGAGGGCGACCAGCAGGCTGAATACGGAAACCAGCCCTGCGAACGGCAAAATCCGCCAATCATGTTGCTGAACCAGACAGTTCAGGATCGTGTTCACGTCGCGAGGCCTCCAACCTGTCGAAAACACTGCCGCAAATCGGTGAACAAACTACGCTATGCGCAAGAATCCCCGCCCGACCGGTCGTTCTTTCAAGACCATCATACGGGGGGTCGCTAAATAATGAGATAACGTCGATTTTCATGCCTTACGAGCATTCACCTTCGCTGGTCGCCCCCACCCTGTCTTCTCGGCTTTGGACCGCCGGCGCCAGCGGGGGCGTGGCTATCCTGGTGATGGCGGCTTTGGCGGTGATGAAGCCTGAGCTGGCGGGATGGCTGGCTGTGGGCGCTGTCGCGGTGGCGACGGCCACCTGGTTGGTCAATCGGCGGCCGCAGCCGCTGGTCAGCATCAGTGATCTGGACGGCAGCGGGCCGGTCGATCTGGCCCCCGACGGCGCTCTGCTGGGTGACGTGTTCGAGGCTCTGGCCGATCCGATCCTGATCATCAGCGGCGGCGAGGCCGACGACATCGCCGGGCGCCGCATCGCCCTGGCCAACGCCGCCGCGCGCGAGCTGTTTCGATTGAATGGAACCGGTGGCGGCCTGCTGGTTTCGGTGATCCGCGATCCCAAGGTGCTGGAGGCGGTGGACGAGGCCCTGTTCGGGGATTTCAGCAGCACGGTCGACTATGTCGGCGGCGGGGCCCAGGAACGGCATTGGCGCGCCTTTGTCCGGCCTCTGCCTGAACGGGACGCCCATCTGTGGGGCGCCGGCGCCCTGGCTCTTCTGGCGCTGCGCGATGAAACGGATGCGCGCCGCATGGAGATGATGCGCGTCGATTTCCTGGCCAACGCCAGCCACGAACTGCGCACGCCCCTGGCCTCGCTGTCGGGCTTCATCGAGACGCTGAAGGGCCACGCCAAGGACGATCCCAAGGCGCGCGACAAGTTCCTCGACATCATGGCCATCCAGGCCGATCGCATGGGTCGCCTGGTCGCCGACCTGCTGTCGCTGAGCCGTATCGAACTGAACGAACACATCGCGCCGCTGGGCCGGGTCGATCTGGCGCGGGCGGCCTCGGATGTGGTTGACGCCGTCAGCGTGCTCTCGAAGGAGCGCGGCGTGACCATCAAGGCCGACCTGGGGCAGGGGGGCGCCACAGTGGCGGGCGATCGCGACGAGATTGTTCAGGTCATCCAGAACCTGATCGACAACGCCCTGAAATATTCCGGCAACGGCGGCGTGGTCGAGCTGTCTATCGACCGGGATCGCACTCTGGACGAGGCCATGGCCGCTCGGATGCCGGAAGGCACGCGACTGTCGCTGGAAACGCCGGACCGCGAGGCAGGGCTGAAATACGCTGTCGTCACCGTGCGCGATCACGGGCCGGGCATGGCGCGCGAGCACCTGCCGCGTCTGACCGAACGATTCTATCGTGTCGAAGGCCAGAAAAGCGGGGAACGTCAGGGCACCGGCCTGGGCCTGGCCATCGTGCGCCATATCATCATCCGCCACCGGGGCGGGCTGAGCGTGGACAGCGCCCTGGGCCAGGGCGCCATCTTCGCCGCGGCCTTCCCCCTGGCTCCCGGGCGGGAGACAGAGCCTGCGAGCAGCCCTGCGACATAGGCTGCGACACAGGGGACGGGCGCCGTAACAGAACTGTCACGCAGCCGTCTTATTCCGCTCGCCAATCACAGGCAGTTTCCCGGCCGAAACGCGCCGGACCCGGCACGTTAATGATTCACGCGTGCACGGACCCGGATGATCTGGATTTTCCTGTTACTGCTGATCGCCTTCTCGGGGCTGGCCTATCTGGGCGGTCGCCGGCTGGCGACGCGCCGCAGCGCGGGCGTTAGAGCCCATTCGCGACCGGGCCAACACGGCCTCTACGCCCTGATCTGGGTCGGCATGCCGGCTCTGGTCGTGTTGATCGCCGCCTCGATCTTTTCGGCCCCGCTGGAGCGCCAGATGCTGGCTGCCGGCGCGCCTGACAGCATCACCCAACTGGAGCCCTTCCGTCGCGAGGCCTTCTTCTCGGACGCGCGCCGCATCGGCGCCGGGCTTGAAGCCCAGCAGATCTGGCCTGCCCCCTATGCCGAGGAACTGCCGGCCGAGGGCCGCCGCGCCCACCGCATTTCGTCGGCCCTGAACTGGGGCGGCGGCGTCGCGGCCCTGATCGCGGCCGTCCTGGGCGGGGTCTTCGTCTTCGTCCGCATCCGCCCCGACCTGCGCGCGCGCAATCGGGTGGAAGGCTGGATCAGCATCCTGCTGTTCGCCTGTTCGGCGGTGGCCGTGCTGACGACCGTGGGCATCATCTTCTCGCTGGTGTGGGACAGCCTGCGCTTCTTCGCCTCCGTGCCGGTCACCGAGTTCCTGTTCGGGACCAAGTGGAGCCCGCAGATGGCGATCCGTGCCGACCAGATCGGCTCCTCGGGCGCCTTCGGGGCCGTGCCCCTGTTCGCCGGCACCTTCCTGATCATGATGATCGCCATGCTGGTGGCGGGCCCGATCGGCCTGTTCTCGGCCATCTATCTGTCGGAATACGCCGGTCGTCGCACCCGCGCCGTGGTCAAGCCTCTGCTTGAGGTCCTGGCGGGCGTGCCGACCGTGGTTTACGGCTTCTTCGCCGCCCTGACGGTGGGCCCGGCCTTCCGCGTCTTCTTCAATACGATCGGCGGCTGGCTGGTCGGCGGTCCGCTGGACGGCATGGGCCAATACCTGCTGCTGGTGCAGAACCAGATGGCCCTGGTGGCCGGCGCGGTCATGGGCATCATGCTGATCCCCTTCGTCAGCTCCCTGTCCGACGACATCATGAACGCCGTGCCGCAGTCGCTGCGCGACGGCTCCTACGCCATGGGCGCGACCAAGTCCGAGACGGTCAAGAAAGTGCTGTTGCCCGCCGCCCTGCCGGGCATCGCCGGGGCCTTCCTGCTGGCCGTGTCTCGCGCCATCGGTGAGACCATGATCGTGACCATGGCCGCGGGTCTGGCCGCCAAGCTGACGCTGAACCCGCTGGACACGGTCACGACCGTCACGGTGCAGATCGTCACCCTGCTGACCGGGGACCAGGAGTTCAACAGCCCGAAAACCCTGGCCGCTTTTGGCCTGGGCCTGACCCTGTTCGTGGTCACCCTGCTGCTCAACATCGTCGCCATGCGCATCGTGCAAGCCTATCGGGAACAGTATGACTGACGCCGCCCAAAACCCGGTGGGGCAGACCTCAAACGCCGTCAGCCCGCGCACCCAGCGCCTGCAGGCCCGTCTGCGCGGTCGCTACGCCCGCGAGACGCGCTTCAAGTGGTACGGCCGCGCGGCCATCGGCTTCGCCCTGGTCTTCCTGGTGATCCTGCTGGGCAGCATCATCATGCAGGGCCGCACCGCCTTCTACAGCCACAGCGTCACCCTGCCGGTCCATATGGACGCGTCGCGCATCGACCGCTCCTATCCGCAGGGCGCGAACTTCGAGCAGATCGTCGCCGAGCAACAACTGCGTCGCCTGGGCATCCAGGACGACGCCCAGGGCTCCAAGGCCGCGGCCATGAAGGCCCTGTTCTCCTCGGAGTTGAAGTTCCAGGCGGCGGGCATGATCGCGCGCCAGCCCAGCCTGCTGGGCCAGACGGTGCCGGTCACGGCGCCTTTGTCTGACAATGCCGACCTCTATCTGAAGGGCGAGATTTCCAAGGCCACGCCCGAGGATCAGCGCCGCATCAGCAATGAGCAGATGGCCTGGCTGGACCGGATGAAGGCCTCGGGTTCCGTCCGCGCCCACTTCAACAGCGCCCTGTTCACCAAGGGCGACTCGACCCAGCCGGAACTGGCGGGCCTGTTGGGCGCCGTGGTCGGTTCGGCCCTGATGCTGCTGGTCACGGCCCTGATCGCCATTCCGGTCGGCGTCGGCGCCGCTGTCTGGCTTGAGGAGTATTCGCCGCGCAACCGCATCACGGCGATCATCGAGGTCAACATCAACAACCTCGCCGCCGTGCCGTCGATCGTCTACGGCCTGCTGGGTCTGGCCCTGTTCATCAACTTCATGCACCTGCCGCGCGCCAGTCCGCTGGTCGGCGGCCTGGTCCTGGCCCTGATGGCCCTGCCGACGGTGATCATCGCCACGCGCTCTGCGCTCAAGGCCGTGCCGCCCTCCATCCGCGAAGCGGCCCTGGCCATGGGCGCCAGCCGCACCCAGACGGTGTTCGGCCATGTCTTGCCCCTGGCCATGCCGGGCGTCATGACCGGTTCGATCATCGCCATGGCCCACGCCCTGGGCGAGACTGCGCCCCTGCTGCTGATCGGCATGATCAGCTTCGTCCCCGGCGTGCCCCACGCCATCGACGAGCCGGTCGGCGCCCTGCCTTCGCTGATCTACATCTGGGAGAACGCCTCGGAGCGCGCGTTCCACGAGCGGACCGCCGCCGCCATCCTTGTGCTCCTCGCTTTCATGATCGTCATGAACGCCGCCGCGATCCTGCTGCGTCGGCGCTTCGAACGTCGGTGGTAGTCTTATGATGTCCAAAATCTTCCGCGCCCCCGAGGGGCTGGCCGACGGCGGTTCCGCCGGGGCCGCGACCCTGACGACCGCCCCGGCCGTGGGCGCCCACGCCTCGGCCCCGCTGGGTCCGATCAAGATCGCCGCGCGCGACGTTTCCGTCTTCTATGGCGAGAAACAGGCCCTGTTCGGCGTCTCGCTGGACATCCCGGACAAGACCGTCACGGCCCTGATCGGCCCGTCGGGCTGCGGCAAGTCGACCTTCCTGCGGACCATGAACCGCATGAACGACACCATTCCGGGCTGCCGCGTCACCGGCGAAATCCAGATGGACGGCGGCGACATCAACGACCGCAAGATCGACCCCGTGCTGCTGCGCGCCCAGGTCGGCATGGTGTTCCAGAAGCCCAACCCCTTCCCCAAGACGATATATGAGAACGTCGCCTATGGGCCGAAGATTCACGGCCTGGCCTCGTCCAAGGGCGAACTGGACGAGATCGTGCAGAAGGCGCTGAAGCGCGCCGGCCTGTGGGACGAGGTCGCCGACCGCCTGCATTCGCCCGGCACCGGCCTTTCGGGCGGCCAGCAGCAGCGTCTGGTCATCGCCCGCGCCATCGCGGTCGAGCCCGAAGTCATCCTGATGGACGAGCCCTGCTCGGCGCTGGACCCGATCGCCACGGCCAAGATCGAGGAACTGATCGACGAACTGCGCGAGCGCTACTGCATCGTCATCGTCACTCACTCCATGGCCCAGGCGGCCCGTGTGTCGCAGCGCACGGCCTTCTTCCACATGGGCAAGCTGGTCGAGACCGGCGACACCGAAGAGATCTTCACCAATCCGCGCGAGCGCCGCACGCTCGACTACATCACCGGCCGCTTCGGCTAAGGGCGCGAGCATGAACCAGCATACGGTCAAGGCTTACGGCGACGAACTGAACCAACTGACGGCGGAAGTCGTCCGCATGGGCGGTCTGGCCGAGGCCCAGGTGGCGGACGCCATCGAATCCGTCGCCCGGCGCGACGTGGCTCTGGCCAAGGCGGTGGTCGAACGCGACAACCGTCTGGACGCCCTGCACCGCGACATCGAGAAGAAGTCCATCCGTCTGATCGCCCTGCGTCAGCCGGTGGCCTCGGACCTGCGCCGCACCCTGGGGGCCATGAAGCTGGCCTCGGACCTGGAACGGACCGGCGACCTGGCCAAGAACATCGCCAAGCGGGCGCTGATCCTGGCCGAGGGCGAGCCGATGCAGCCCCTGACCCGGTCGATCGAGCGGATGGGCCGTCTGGTCTCGACCCGCCTGCGCGACGTTCTGGACGCCTATACGGCCTCGGAGCTGGAACGCGCCCTGTCGGTGTGGAGCACCGACGACGAGGTGGACGAGCACTACAACGCCCTGTTCCGCGAGTTGCTGACCTACATGATGGGCGACCCGCGCACGATCACGGCCTGCACCCATCTGCTGTTCATGGCCAAGAACCTCGAGCGGATCGGCGACCACGCGACCAATATCGCCGAGACCGTCCACTATGAGATCACCGGCGAGGAAATGCTGGGCGAGCGGCCCAAGGCCGTGCCCGGTCCGGGCGAGGAACAGACGCCCACGCCCCATGTCTCGACCCCATCACCGTCCTCAGCTCCGTCCGACCCGACGGCTGACTGACTTCCCTTACTGCTGACGACTTCGACCGACCGGAGAGCCTGACGTGCAACCCTATATTCTGGTGATGGAAGACGAGGACGCCCTGGCCACCCTGCTTCAGTACAATCTGGAGAAGGAAGGCTATGACGTGACCGTGGCGGCGGACGGGGAGGAAGGCCTGCTGCAGGTCGACGAGCGCCTGCCGGACCTGGTGCTGCTGGACTGGATGCTGCCCAAGCTGTCGGGCATCGAGGTCTGCCGCCGCCTGCGCGGCCGGGCCGAGACGCGCAACCTGCCGATCATCATGCTGACTGCGCGCGGCGAAGAAACCGACCGCGTGCGCGGCCTGGACACCGGCGCCGACGACTATATGACCAAGCCCTTCTCGATGACGGAGCTGACCGCGCGCATCCGCGCGGTGCTGCGCCGCATCCGTCCGGGTCTGGCCGACGACCGGATCAACCACGCCGACATCGTCATCGATCGCGTCGCCCACCGCGTCCGCCGTGCGGGCAAGGAGGTTCACCTGGGCCCGACCGAGTTCCGCCTGCTGGACCACCTGATGAAGCATCCGGGCCGGGTCTTCAGCCGCGAACAGCTGCTGGACGCCGTCTGGGGCTCGGACGTCTATGTCGAGGCCCGCACCGTCGACGTCCACGTCGGCCGTCTGCGCAAGGCCCTGAACGTCGAGGGCACGGTCAACCCGATCCGCACCGTGCGCTCGGCCGGCTATTCGCTGGACCTGAACAGCTAGAACGTCGCCGGCTTCGGCCGGCGCGTTAAATTTCGGTCATCCGCATCCGCAGGCGTGACCGCCGGCCTCATGACGACAGGTCACGGGGAGAGGCGGAATGCCGGATGCGATCATAGCCATGTTGGGATGGGTCGGCGCCGTCGCCCTGGGCGGGTTGCTGGCGGCGGTCCTGATGAAGGGGCGCGTGCGGTGGGGCTGGTTGATCGCCGCCCTGCTGCTGATGGCGGTCTATGACGTCGTGCTGACGCGCGGCTACGGCCATCTGCCCCTGTCGTTCGGTTCGTCGAACTGGAACTGGGAGGGTAAGGCGCTGGCCGTCCTGCTGTCCCTTGCCGTGGCCAGTCTGCCCTTCATCGGTTGGAAGCGGGCGGGCCTGACGCTGAAACAGGATCGTCGGGGCCTGCCCGGCGCCCTGGTCCTGTCGGGCCTGCTGGTCGCCCTGTTCTTCGGGCTGGCTCTCTATTTCCCTGGCCAGGGCTTCGATCTCGACAGTCTGGCTTTCCAACTGACCATGCCGGGGCTGGATGAGGAGCTCTTCTATCGCGGCGTGCTGCTGCTGATGTTGAACGAAGCCTTTGGCAGGCCGGTGCGCATCCTGGGGGTATGGATGGGCTGGGGGGCGGTGCTGTCGTCTCTGGCCTTCGGCCTGACCCACGCCCTGGGCTATGCCGACGGCGGCTATACCTTCGAGCCGCTGCTGATGGCGACGACGGGGGTATCAGCCCTGCTGCTCGTCTGGCTGCGCGAGAAGACCGGCAGCGTCCTGCTGCCGATCCTCCTGCACAACTATGGCAATGCGATCTTCATGCTGATCTAGCGGCTAACCATGTGGAGCGAGTCTAGGCGGCGGACTGCTCGATCTCCTCAGGGGCGATCTTGTAGACGGTCGAGCAGTATTCGCACGTTGCGTGGATCATGCCGTCGTCCTCGACCATGGCGGCGCGGTCTTCCGGCGGGAAGGACTGCATCACCGCGACCAGACGCTCCTTGGAGCAGCGGCAGACGGCGGTCAGGGCCTTGGCGCCTTCCAGGCGCACGCCGTCTTCGTGGAACAGGCGGAACAGCAGGGTCTCGGCGCTGATCGTCGGGTCGATCAGTTCGTCGTCGCCCAGGGTGAAGAACAGGGCGCGGGTCCGCTCCCAGACCTCCTCGGTCGAGCCGCGCGCGTCGTCGCCGGCGATGACCTGGATCATGGCCCCGCCCGCGCGCCAGGCCGTGCCGGCTTCGGTCGTCACCTGACCCACGGCCAGCCGCACCTTGGTCGGCACCTGCTCGGACTGGGTGAAGTAGTGCTCGGCGCACAACGACAGGCTTTCGCCCTCGATCGGGGTGATGCCCTGGGTGCGCTCGAAGTCCTCGCCCCGGTCCAGGGTCATGATGAAGACGCCCTTGCCCAGCAGGGTCTGGGCGCCGGGGCGCACGAAGCCCTCTGACGCCTTGGCGACTTCCTCGGGATCGAAGCGGCAGAATCCGCGCAGGCTCCCGTCTGTGTCGTAGTCGGCCACGACATAGCGCACCGGGCCGTCGCCCTGGGCCTGAACGATGAGGCGGCCCTCGAACTTCAGCGCCGACCCGACGATGGCGGCCAGGACGCATGCCTCGCCCAGCAGGGCGGCGACCGGCTCGGGATAGTCATGGGCCGACAGGATCTTGTCCACGGCCTCGCCCAGTCGCACCAGGCGGCCGCGCACGGGCCAGCCGTCGATCTGGAAGGCGGCGGCGAGGTTGTCGGTCGGAGCCTCGATGGGCTGTGCGGCGGGCGCGTGATCGGTCACGGCGAAAATCCTGAATAGGCGAAACTGTCGGAAGCGGCGCAACATAGGGAGGCGATCCCCGCTTGGTAAGGGGCGGCGGGGAAGGGGCGTCCTCTTGCAGCTTGGCCGTTTACAGCGGAACCTCTTTCGACCCGGTTCGCTCCTGTCCTGACGACCGTTTTCGACAATAAGAGGTTTGAGTGCCCATGGTTCGACAGTTCAACGCCGTGGACGAGGTCCGCAAACACCCCGGAATCACGGCGGGCGTGGTCGCTGTGCTGGCGGGGGTGGGGATCGCCGCCCTGCTGCTGAACCAGCGGTCGGGCCCGACACGTTATGAGCGGCTGCGCGAACGCGTCGATCCGCGCGGCTGGTTCGACGCCGAGGCGCTGCGCCATCGCTTCGACGACATCGCGCGCGGCGTCCGTCACGGCGCTGAGGACCTGACCCACCGCGCTGCCGATCTGGGAGACTACGCCGGCGAGCGGGCGGGGCGCTTCGGCCATGACGCGAGGACGCGGGCCGAGCACTGGCTCGCGGGCTCGCGCAGCAAGGCGCGCAAGCCGATGAGGCGATACGCCAAGCAGGCGCGTCGCTATGCCGAGGACGCCGGCGACTTCGCTCGCGATCACGCCAAGGAGGGCGGCGCCCTGCTGGCCGTGGCCACCATCGCGGCCGCCATCGGGGCCGCTGCGCTGGAAAGCCGGCGCAAGGGCGGTTTCGGGAAACTGTGACGCTTTTGGAAAAATCGTGCGGAAAGGGGGGCTTTGGTCCCCCTTTTTATTGCTGCAGTTGCGAAGGTGGGGTAGGTGCGGCGCATGACTTCGCCCGTCTTCATCTTCGACTTCGATTCCACCCTGGTGCGCATCGAGACGCTTGAGGCGCTCGCTGACATCGCCCTGTCCGACGCCCCCGATGCGGCGGCGAAAAAGGCCGAGATCGCGGCCCTGACCGATCAGGCCATGTCGGGTGAGGTGGACTTCGGCACGGCCCTGCGTCGCCGTCTGGCGCTTCTGGGACTGAACCGCGGTCACGTCGAGGCCCTGGCCGACCGGGTCCTGGACGAGGCCAGCGCCTCTATTCGCCGCAACGTCGACTTCTTCGAGCGCCACGCCGAGCGAGTTTACATCCTGTCGGGGGGCTTCCGCGAGGTGATCGCGCCGCTGGCCGCACGTCTGGGCATCGCCGCCGAGCATGTGCTGTGCAACGACCTGATCTATGACGCCGAGGGCCGGGTGACGGGCGTGGACGACGCCAACCCCCTGTCGCGGGACAACGGCAAGCCCGAGGTCATCAAGGCTCTCAACCTGACTGGACCTGTGGTCATGGTCGGCGACGGCTGGACCGACGCCGAGGTCAAGCTGGCCGGCGCCGCCGACCGCTTCTACGCCTTCACCGAGGTGGTCAGCCGGTCCAAGGTGGTCGCTGTCGCCGACGCCACCGCAGCCTCGCTGGACGAGGTCCTGTTCGCCGAGGGCGTGTCGGGTCGCTGGTCCTATCCGCGCAACCGCGTCCGCATGCTGCTGCTGGAAAACATCCACCCCGCCGCCGTCGAGCGGCTGGAGGAGGCGGGCTATTCCGTCGAGACGATGAAGGGCGCGCTGGACGAGGACGACCTGATCGAGGCGATCAAGGGCGTGCACGTCCTGGGCATCCGCTCCAAGACCAATGTCAGCGCCCGCGTGCTGGAACAGGCCGACCGTCTGCTGGCCGTCGCCGCCTTCTGCATCGGCACCAACCAGATTGATCTGGAGGCCGCCGCCGAACATGGGGTGGCCGTGTTCAACGCCCCCTATTCCAACACCCGTTCGGTGGTGGAACTGGCCATCGGCCTGACCATCGTCCTGATGCGTGATGTGGCCGACAAGTCGGCGGCCATGCACCAGGGCCAGTGGAACAAGTCGGCCACCGGCTCGCGCGAGCTGCGTGGCAAGACCCTGGGCATCGTCGGCTATGGCGCCATCGGCTCGCAGTTGTCGGTTCTGGCCGAGGGGCTGGGGATGCGCGTCATCTTCCACGACCTGTCGGAACGTCTGGCCCTGGGCAACGCTCGGCGGATGCGCTCGCTGGACGCCCTGCTGGCCGAGGCCGACGTGGTCAGCCTGCACGTCGACGGACGCAAGGACAACGCCGACGTCATCGGCGCGGCCCAGTTCGCGAAGATGAAGCCGGGCGCCCTGTTCCTGAACCTGTCGCGCGGTCATGTCGTCGATGTCGACGCCCTGGCCGAGGCGGTGAAATCGGGCCGCATCGCCGGCGCCGCAGTGGACGTCTTCCCCGAGGAGCCGCGCACCAACGCCGACCCCTTCGCCAGCCCTCTGCAGGGTTTGAAGAACGTCATCCTGTCGCCGCACATCGGCGGCTCGACCGAAGAAGCCCAGGAAGCCATCGCCGAGTTCGCCGCCGAGCGCCTGCTGGGTTATCTGAACCGGGGCGACACCACCTTCTGCGTCAACCTGCCGAACGTGCAACTGGCCGAGGTGTCGCGCGCCCACCGCCTGTTGCACATCCACCGCAACCAGCCCGGCGTCCTGGCCGAGTTGAACCGCGCCCTGTCGTCGGCAGGCCTCAACATCCTGGGCCAGCACCTGAAGACGGACGAGCGGACCGGCTACGTCATCACCGACGTCGATCGCGACTATGATCCCGAGGTGCTGAAGGTCCTGCGTGACCTGCCGGGCACAGTGCGGTTCAGAATGCTTCACTGATCAGTGTTCAGCTTCCCTTGGGGCATCTTGCGTTGGCGGCAAAGCAGCGCATCCTCCCCAATAACGACCGCACACTGACGGTCGAGGGAGGAACACCGATGTCTCGACTTCTTCGCGGAGCGGCCTTGGCCGCGCTGACTCTGGCCGCCGTCTCCACCGCAAGCGCGGCCGGGGCCCAGAGCTACAATCGACTGGTCGTGTTCGGCGACAGCCTGTCCGACAACGGCAACCTCTATGCCGCGACGGGCGGAGCGACCCCGACCTCGCCGCCCTATTATCAGGGACGATTCTCTAACGGGCCGGTCTTCACAGAACTGCTGGGCTTCAATGTCGGGCGCTATGCCGCCGGCGCGCCGGTTACGGGCAGTGTTAACTACGCCTTCGGCGGCGCCCGGACCGACAGTTCGGCCTCGCCGCCCGGCATGCGCAATCAACTGCTGGCCTATATGGGCGCGGGCGGAAAGTTCGGGGCGGGCGATCTGGTCAGCATCCTGGGCGGCGCCAACAACATCTTCCAGGGCATCCCGGCGGCGGGCGCATCGGCCAATCCGCAAGGCGCCATCTCCGCGGTGTCTCAGGCGGCGGCGACTGACATCAACTTCATCGTCAACAGCGTGGCCTCCGCTGGAGCGGGCACCATTCTGGTGACCAACCTGCCGCGTCTGGGGACGACGCCGCAGTTCAATCAGGGCCCGGCCCTGCCGGCCCAGCCGCTGGCGGACTATGCAGGGACGACGTTCAACAGCGCCTTGCAGGCGGGGCTGATGACCGTGGCGGCGGCCCAGCCGAACAGCAACATCATCCTGATGGACCTCTACAAGATCAGCGATACCCTGACGGGCAACCCGGGCCAGTTCGGTCTGACCAACGCCAAGGACGCCTGCTTCAATGGCGTGACCGTTTGCTCCAGCCCCGACAGCTATCTCTACTGGGACGGCGTCCACCCGACGGCGGCGGGCCACCGCCTGATTGCGCGTCTGGCCAACGACTACCTCTACTACGGCGACCTGGGCAGCCAGACCGCCGTGCTGGGCGAGACCGCCTGGCGGCACCGCGAGGATGCGCTGGATGGATCGACCGCCAGCCTGTCGGGCCGTGACGCCTGGACGGCGGGGACGTCCATCTCGGTCTCCGCTTTGGCGGATCGCACCAAGACCGACGCGCGCGGCGTCATCGGCGAGGTCACTTCGGACGGTTATGGCGTGCGGATCGCGCTGGAGTCGGGCACTGAGACGATGAAGTTCGGCCTGGCCGGCAGCTATCGCAACGCCGACGTCGACGCGGGCAGCCTCAATGTCGATCTGGATACGTTCGGCCTCGACCTCTACGGCGGCTGGCGCTCGGGCGATCTGTTCGTCAACGCAGCGGCGGGCGTGGCCCAGGACGACTTCAACGACATCAGCCGCCTGACCTCTCTGGCGCCCATCGTCCACACGGGCTCGACCCGCGGCGTCTCGACCGGCGCGCGTCTGCAAGGCGGGATGTGGTTCGACATGGGCGGCATCGCCCTGTCGCCGCGCGCCGCCGTGGCCTGGATCAACAGCGACGTGGACGGCTTCACCGAGCAGGGTGTGGCGGCCCAGTACGCCTATCAGGACCGCTCGGTCCAAGGCACGACCGCCGAGATCGCCCTGCGGGCCGAGGGCGGGATCGACCGCTTCCACTTCTACGCCGAGGGCGGCTATCGCGACAGCCTCAGCGATGACAGCGACGCGGTCCGCACCGGTATCGCCGGCAACCCGGCTCAGATCCTGGCGCGTGAGGTAGATCAGCCCTGGGGCGGTCAGTTCCTGGCCTCGGCAGGCATCGAGGGCACGATCATGGACCGCCTCAAAGTGTCCGTCGGCTACAAGGGCCGCTTCGGTGATCAGGCCGACAGCCACATGGGCGGGGTGCAACTGACCCTGCCGCTTTAGGGCGCCGGCCAGACAGGGGAGGGGCCGCGCGGCGCAGGTCGCGCGGCCCTTTCGTTTGGGCAGGGCGCTCGGGTTCCCCCGATGCGACGCCTTGTCGCCCCGCGCGTGCCCCATTCGCGTCCCGGTGTGATGGCAAAAGACGACCAACCCCGGCCGTCGGCGACTGCTTTTCCGCCACCTGCGCAGCTTGTTTCGCGTGACCATGACGGCCCTCCCGCTCGCAGTTCGAGCGCCTGGAGTGCAGTTTCAGTATGCGTTTTCTTCCCCCGGCCGTGAGGCCGTTTGCGATCCGTTTCGGTCAGACCAGCGTCGTCGCCGTCACCGCCGTCCTCGCCATGGCTGGCGCCCCCTTGGGCGCCGCCGGCCCCGTCCCGGACAAGGTCGAGGACCTGTCCGCCCCCGCCGCTCCGCCGGTTCAGGCTGTAGCCAAGCCGGCCGGGCCGGTCACCCGCAAGGTCCTGTTCGAGGCCCCGGTGAAGGGCTATCGCATCAACTCCGCCTTTGGCCTGCGCAAGCTGGCCATCGAGGCCAAGGCCCGCGCTCACAAGGGCGTGGACATCGCCGCGCCCAAGGGCACCAGCGTCTATACGACCGCCGAGGGCCGCGTGGTGCGTGCTGGCTTCCAGGCGGGCGGCTACGGCAACTTCATCGAGGTCAAGCACCCCAACGGCCTCAGCAGCGTCTATGGCCACCTCAGCCGCATCGACGTCCATACGGGCCAGGAGGTCGCCTCGGGCGAGCGCATCGGTCTGGTCGGCTCGACCGGCTATTCCACCGGTCCGCACCTGCATTTCGAGGTCCGTCGCAACGGCGGCCAGGTGAACCCGACCAAGGTCGTCGGTCAGGCCTTCGACGTGAAGGTTAGCGTCCCGACATAGGCGGCGTTCGGATCATGACCGATCCGTAATGTAAAATGCCCTTTCCATATGGCGCGTCTCACCGTTAGGATTCCTGTTCGACGGTTGCGAGGGGGAACGGCATGGCGGCGGCGCTTACGCTTGATGGGATCAGCAAGAGATACGGCGGCTTTCAGGCCGTTTCGGATCTGAGCTTCGAGGTCGAGAAGGGCACGATCTGCGGCTTTCTCGGCCCCAATGGCGCGGGCAAGACCTCGACCCTGCGCATGATCCTGGGGCTGCAGCCCGCCACCACGGGTCGGATCGACATCCTGGGCGCCGACGACGGCCGCAAGGTGCGCGACCGCATCGGTTTCCTGCCCGAGGAGCGCGGTCTCTACAAGAAGATGACCCCGGTCGACGCCATCGCCTTCTTCGGCGGGCTGAAGGGGCTGCCTGCGTCCGAGGGGCGCAAGCGCGCCCGCGACATGCTGGAACAGATGGGTCTGGGCGACGCGCAAAAGAAGAAGATGAAGGACCTGTCCAAGGGAATGGCGCAGAAGGTTCAGTTGATCGCTTCGGTGGTGCACCGCCCTGAGTTTGTGATCCTGGACGAGCCCTTCTCCGGCCTCGATCCGATGAACCAGCAGGGGCTGGAGGCCATGATCCGCGCCCTGGCCGCCGACGGCGCCACCGTCCTGTTCTCGACCCACGTCATGCAGCACGCCGAGCGACTGTGCGACAAGGTCGTGCTGCTGGCGCGCGGCAAGAAGGCCTTCGAGGGCACGGTGGATCAGGCGCGCGCGACCTCGCCGCGCTTCCTTGAACTGGAGGGGACGCTGGACCCCGCCGCCGTCGCGGCCCTGCCGGGCGTGTCGGGCGTCGAGGTGCTGAACGATCATGACGGCGCCCGCACGCTGCGCGCCGGGCTGGGCCAGGGCGCGGGCGGGCAGGAGGCGTTGAAGTCGGCCTTCCTGACCGGGCTGGACGTGCGTCGGTTCCAGATCAAGGAACCGACGCTGCATGACGCCTTCATCGCCCTGACCGGTGATCACCCGGACGAGGACCAGAGCGTCTCCCGCGATGCCCTCAAGGCGGAGGCCGCCCGATGAACCGCACCCTTCTGATCGCGCGCCGCGAGTTCATGGCCTATGCCAAGACCGTCGGCTTTTGGTTGTCGCTGCTGGCCTTCCCCCTGTTCGGGGCCTTGGGCGGGGCCATTCCCATCATGATGAGCCATGCCGAGCCGACGCGTGCGGTGGCCCTGGTTGACGAGACGCCGGCCGGTTCCGGCCTGGCCGCCGCCGTGCGACAGTCGCTCGAAAGCGAGCAGGCGCGCGGCGACATCAGCGCCCTGCGCATGGCCGCCATCCCCGAGGCGGGCGTGGCCGGCGGAGATCGGGTGCGACAGGTCGCCGAGACCGAGGGCTATGAGGCCGGCGTCGCGGCGCTGAAGCGCGAAGCGCCGCGCGCGGGCGCCAAGTTCGAGACGCCCAAGCGCAGTCTGACCCTGGTCGCAGCCCCGGCCGAGATCACCGCCGCGGCGCCGGGCGAGGCCCGCGACGCCTTGGCCCGCCGCTACCTGACCGACGATGCGCCGGACGGTCAGAAGCTGAGCGGCATTGCCTTCCTGACCGAGGCGAATGGTCAGCCCGGCGCTCGCGTCTGGACCGCCCGCGCCACCGACGACGCCGTCGAGGACGCCGTTCGCGACGCCCTGAAGGACGCCAACCGTCGCCAGGTCTTCGCGGCCAGCGGCATCGATCCGACCGTGGTGGCCCAGACGGATCGTTTCCGCCCTGACCTGTCGGTCTTCTCGCCCAAGGCGGCGTCGGGCGGCGAGGTCTCGTTCCGCGACAAGCTGCCGGTGATCGTCGGCCTGGCGGTCGGCTTCATCCTGTGGTCGCTGATCATCACCGGCGCCTCGATCCTGCTGAACAGCGTCATGGAGGAGAAGTCGAACAAGATTCTCGAGGTCCTGCTGTCCTCCGCCTCGGCGACCGAGATCCTGACGGGCAAGGTGCTGGGGGTGGCCCTGCTGACCCTGACCGTTCTGGTCGCCTGGGGCGGTCTGGGCGGGATCGGCCTGATCGCCGCTGCGCCCGACGTGGCGCGCGACATCGGCTCGGTGCTGCTGAGCGACGGCCTGCTGATCTACTTCCTGCTGTTCATGGTCGGCGGCTATCTGATGTATGCGGTCCTGTTCGCGGCGATCGGCGCCTTCTGCGACACGCCGCGCGACGCCCAGACCCTGATGGGGCCGATCATGATGGTTCTGGTCGTGCCGCTGCTGGTCATGCAGATGGCCATTCGCACGCCGGACGCCACGGTGGTCAAGGTGATGAGCCTGATCCCGCCCTTCACCCCCTTTGTCATGGCCGCGCGCGCCCCCAGCGGCCCGCCGATGATCGAGATCGTGGGCTCCCTGATCGGCATGTTCGCCTTCGCCGCCCTGATGATCTGGGTCGCGGGCCGGGCCTTCCGCGCGGGCGCCCTGTCGGACGTCAAGCTGAACTGGAAGAGCTTCCTCGGCGCCGTCCGCGGAGGGCGCTGAGGCGGGCGGGGCGGCCGTGAAACCTCCCGCGCCGCCGCTCGTTTCGGAAAATGAACGGCAATCGAGCGAGGCTCGCCATGACGACGCTGATGAAAACGACGGGCAGCACTTGGCGGCTGGCGATGTGGGGGCTGATCGCGGCGCTTCTGTTGCTGCCGTGGATCGCCATGCAGTTCACCCGCGAGGTGGCCTGGGATGCAGCGGACTTCGCCTTCGCGGGCGTCCTTCTGATCGGAGCAGGTCTGATCTTCGAGTTGGCGGCGTGGCGGGCCAAGAAGCTGGTTTGGCGGCTGGCGATAGGCGGCGCGCTGGTCTTTGGGGTGCTGCTGATCTGGGCTGACGCTGCTGTGGGCGTTTTCTAGAGCTCCAATCGACACCTTCAGCCAAAGAAAAGGCCCGCTCCGGTTTCCCGGGGCGGGCCTTGATCTTTCAGCCTATGGCTGGGGCCGTATTAACGGCCGCCCGGCGTGCGGGGCTTCGGAGCCGGCAGCAGGCCTTCGCGCTGGGCGCGCTTGCGAGCCAGCTTGCGAGCGCGGCGAACGGCTTCAGCCTTCTGGCGAGCGCGCTTTTCCGAGGGCTTCTCGAAGTGCACGTGGCGCTTCATTTCACGGAAGCTGCCTTCGCGTTGCATCTTCTTTTTCAGGGCTTTCAGCGCCTGATCGACATTGTTGTCGCGAACGAAAATCTGAACCAGGGTTATCTCTCCTTTGGCCGCCCGCCGCGTCCTTTCGAAGGGAGACGGGCAGACAAAATAAAAACTCTCCCGAAAGGCAGGGCTCTCGGATGAAGGCGCGCTGATACACGACGAGCGGAGGCCTGTCCAGATCGACACAGGCAATCGTGATGGGTCGAAAAGCCCCGACGACAGGACTATTCTGGGGATATGACCGTGACCGTTGACGCCGCCGCTCCCAAAACCGACTGGGCCTCCCGCATGGAGCAGGCCGTGCTGGACGCCGCCATAGAGCGCGCGCCCGCCCTGGGCTGGAACAGCCGACTGGTGCGTGCCGCCTGCGAGGCGAACGGCCTGTCGCTGGGGGACGAGGAACTGCTGCTGCCGAACGGGGCGCGTGACCTGGCCGTCCTGCTGTCGCGCCGCCACGATTCGCGGGCGCTTCAGGCGCTTGAGGCCACGCCCGCCGCCACGATGAAGATTCGCGAACGAATCGCCGCCGCCGTCTCGGCGCGGATGGAGGCAGGGGCGCCGGACATCGAGGCGGCCAAGCGCTGCGCCGGCTTCCTGACCCTGCCGACCAATGTGGACCTGGGCTTCAAACTGGCCTGGGAGAGCGCCGACCACCTGTGGCGCTGGGCCGGGGATACGGCCACGGACCAGAACCACTACTCCAAGCGCGCCATCCTGGGCGGCATTCTGATCCCCGCCCTGACCATGCGCTGGTTCGAGGGGCGCGAAGCCGCCGAGGCCTTCGTCGCTCGCCGCATCGAGAACGTCATGGCCTTTGAGAAGTGGAAGGCGGGCAAGGATTTCGACGCGCCGATCAAGGTCGTCACGGACGCCCTGGGGCGGTTGAGGTATGGGGCCAAGGAAGTCCGATGAGGGCGGCGGCGAAGGCAGTCGTCCTGACGATGCTTGTGTCGGTCGGCAGCCCGGCGATGGCGCAAATCCTAGCAAATCGTGACGCTGTTCAGTGGCAGGAAGTCGGCGCCGTCGGGGCCTTCAGATACTTCATCGACGAGACCTCGCTGGCGCGAGATGGGGATGTCCTGACGGTGCTGATGCGCGGGTCGGCGCCGCCGTCGCCGGACGACGGGGTCAACACCATTGTCGCGCGCCTGACCCTGGACTGTCAGCAGCGTCTCGTGGCGCTCGGCGCGCGTGACTACTATCGTGAGGTTGCAGGTTTCACGGAGTCCTCCAGGCTGGAGGGTCAGTTGAAGGCTCCGACCGATCCCGGTCAGGCCTTGCTTCTGGACCGGCTCTGCGCGCTGCGTCCCTGATCTAGCCGTTCGGTCCCAGCACCCGGTTCACGTGCGCCATCTTCCGCCCGGCGCGGGCCTCGTGCTTGCCGTAGAGGTGCAGGCGGGCGTTTGGCGCGGCGGCGAGCGCGGGCCACTGATCGACCTCGTCGCCCAGCAGGTTGGTCATCTCGACGCGGGCGTGGGCCTCGGTGGGGCCCAGGGGCCAGCCGGCGATGGCGCGGATGTGCTGTTCGAACTGGTCGCAGACGCAGCCGTCCTGGGTCCAGTGGCCGGTGTTGTGGACGCGCGGGGCGACCTCGTTCACCAGCAAGACGCCGTCTCCCATGTCGAACAACTCGATCCCCATGACCCCGACGTAGTCGAGGCCGTCGAGAATGGCCGAGGCGATTTCCTCGGCGCGGGCTTGGGTCGTCGCATCGACGGCGGCGGGGGCCAGGGTGGTCTTCAGCACGCTGTTGGCGTGGATGTTCTCACCCAGCGGATAGACGGCGACGACGCCGTCACGGCCGCGCGCCGCGATCACCGACAGTTCGCGGTTGAAGACGGCGGCGGCTTCCAGCACGGCGGGGCGGCGACCGATGGCGTCGAAGGCGGCCTCAGCGTCGGCGGCGTCGCGGATCCAGACCTGGCCCTTGCCGTCATAACCCTCGCGGCGGGTCTTCAGCAGGGCGGGCAGGCCAAGCGTGTCGATGGCGTTGGTGAGGTCATCCAGGGTGGTGACGGGGGCGAAGTCGGCGGTCACGGCGCCGACAGCGTTCAGATAGGTCTTCTCGTCCACTCGATCCTGAGCCACGGCAAGCGCCGTCGGTCCCGGTGCGACCAGAGCGCCGGCCTCGGCCAGGGTCTCGACCGACGAGGCGGGGACGTTCTCGAACTCGAAGGTGACGACGTCGCACAGACGGCCCAAGGCCTGTAGCGCATCGGGATCGTCATAGGGGGCGGTGATCTGGGCGCGCGAGACGCGGGCGGCCGGGCAGTCCGGCTGCGGGTCAAGAATCACCACGTCGAAACCCAGGCGCGAGGCGGCCTGGCTCAGCATCCGGCCCAACTGGCCCCCGCCGAGAATGCCAAGGGTCGATCCGGGGCTCAGGGGCAGTTGGGGCAAGTCAGTCCTCGACGGTTTCGGCGACGGATAGGGTCTGGGCGGCGCGGAAGGCCGACAGACGCTCGGCAAGCGCGGGGTCCGACAGGGCCAGGATCTGCGCCGCCAGGATACCAGCGTTGGCGGCGCCCGCCTCGCCGATGGCCAGGGTGGCGACGGGCACGCCGCCGGGCATCTGGACGATGGAGAGCAGGCTATCCATGCCCTTCAAGGCCTTGGACTGAACCGGCACGCCTAGCACAGGCAAGTCGGTCATCGCGGCGGCCATGCCGGGCAGGTGGGCCGCGCCGCCGGCGCCGGCGATCACGACCTTGTGCCCCTTGGCCTTGGCGGTCGTGGCGAAGTCATAGAGGCGTTGGGGCGTGCGGTGGGCGCTGACGACCTTGGCTTCCCAGGCGACGCCCAGTTGGTCCAGGCGGTCGGCGGCCAGCTTCATGGTCGGCCAGTCGGACCGGCTGCCCATGATGATGGCGACGGGTGGCGTCGAGGCGGTCATGCGAAGGCTCCCCACACGGAAAGCGGCCCGTTACAGCACGCGCGTTGCGCCCGCAACCAAGGTCGTTAGAATCATGGCCGTCGCGAGGGCCAGAGTCGGCCTTGATTCGTGGCGCCGGAGCCTGACTTGACCGACTTGGCCGAACCGATTGCAGAGACCGATCTGCACGCCGAGATCGAACGGCTGCACGCCGAAGTCGCCGCCCTGACCGCCCGAGCCGAGATGGCTGAAGCTCTGGCCGATCATGATGTCCTGACGCCGGCGTTGAACCGGCGCGGCTTCATGGCGGTGCTGAACCGCAGCCTGGCCTATTGCCGCCGTCACGAGGTCGAGGCGGTTCTGCTCTATCTGGACATGGACGGGTTCAAGGGCGTCAACGACGGCCTGGGCCACGCGGCGGGCGACGCCGCCCTGATGGCTGTGGCCGACATGCTGCTGGCCAATGTGCGCGAATCTGACGCCGTCGGGCGCCTGGGCGGTGACGAGTTCGCGCTTCTGCTGATGAACGCGGGCGTGGATGAGGGCCGCGAAAAGGCCCGACGCCTGTCGGCGGCTCTGGAAACCGAAGGCTTCGTCTGGGAGGGCTCGACCGTGGCCCTGGGCGGCTCGTTCGGCGTTCGCGCCTATGCGGGCCAGACCGATCCCGAGGTCTGGCTGTCCGAGGCCGACGCCGCCATGTGGCTGAGGAAGAAGGCGCGCTGATGGACTGGGCGACGGCGCAGCGTGACTGGATCGGTGCGGTCGTCGTGGTGGGGCTGACCTATGTGGATGCGGGTGGTGAACTCATCCGCCAAGAGCAGTTGCACGGCCTGATCGTGTCTCTTGACCCCGAGAACGGCATTGAACTGGACCTGTCGGGGCAACGGATGGGCGAGCGCTACTGGCTGCCGCCTGAACTTGGCGCCTTCGAGGTCGCCCGACCGGGGGAATATCGTCTGAGATCTACCGGCGAGATTGTTCGCGATCCTGACCTTCTATCCACTTGGACCGTGCAGGCCCCTGCCGACGGCTAGGCGATGATGTCGGGCAGGATGCGATCTTCGACTTTCACGATCTCGTCGCGCAGGGCCAGCTTCTTGCGCTTCAGCCGGGCGATGCGCAGCTGATCGGGAATCGGCATGTGTCCCAGGGCTTCGATCGAGGCGTCGAGGTCGGCATGCTCCTGTAGGAGCGCCTTCAGCGTATCGCGAAGCTGCTTGTCCTCGTCGGACAGGAAAGGTTGATCGTCGTTCATGGCTCGCCCCAGACGTCGTTGTTCATAGCCGACTGAGGCTCAGGCGGGAAGGCGATCCGCGAGGATCGTCAGCGCCGGGCGCGGGACGACGCGAGCCCACAGCTTCGCTGTCTCGGCCAGGCCGTCGATGGCGCGGCGGGAGGCGCTCGACGGGGCGGGGGCCAGGTCTTCCAACTCCAGCATCAGGCGGCGTTCGGCATCCAGCTCCAGCGCCTTGACCTGCTGGCGCAAGGCTTCGCGGTGGCCGTCAGCGACATCGGGGATGGGGGCCTTCAGCGTGCGACGGACGGCGCGGAGTTGGGCCGTGATGACGGTGTCATAGGCGCGGGCGGCGTCGCAGGCGGCCTCGATCGTCTCCTCGTCCGGGCGGCGACCGGTGACCGCGACCCAGGCGGCCCACAAGAGCAGGGGCACGTTCTGCTCGTTGTGGTCCTGTAGGTTCAGGCAGGCCTCGGCCACGCCCGGCGTCTCATAGGCTGCGACGGCCCAGGTCCACAGGTCGCTCATACCTGGGTCATCCCGGCGTTCAGGCCTTCCCAGCGGCGCACGGCCGACCAGTCCAGACCGAACAGGTCCAGCGCCCGCCCGACCGACTGATCCACCATCTCGGCTATGCTGGCGGGCCGGGCGTAGAAGGCGGGCAGGGGCGGAGCGATGGTCGCGCCCATCTCGGCCAGCGAGGTCATGGTGCGCAGGTGGCCCAGGTGCAGCGGCGTCTCGCGCACCATCAGGACCAGCGGGCGGCGCTCCTTCAACACCACGTCGGCGGCGCGGGTCAGCAGGGTCGAGGTCACGCCGGTGGCGATCTCGCTCATGGTCCGCACCGAGCAGGGGGCGACGATCATGCCTAACGTGCGGAACGAGCCCGAGGCGATGGCGGCGCCGACGTCGGCCAGCTTGTAGGTCACATCCGCCTTCGACATCAGATCGTCAGGGCTTAGGTCCGTCTCCTGCGACAATGTGAGCAGGGCGGCCTTGGTCACCACCAGATGGCTCTCCACGCCCAGTTCACGCAGGGCGTCCAGCACCCGCGCGCCATAGACGACGCCGGATGCGCCAGAGATTCCAACGACCAATCGCGGCGGCGTCGGGTTCCGTATGGTCGAGTTCACATCATCGGCCATTTTGGCTTCCACAGTCTCCGTGTTCGGAGCGACTCGGGGTCACCGCAATGTGATTCCACAGGCCGTCGTTCCGGGCGCTCAGTGTAGTGGTCCCTAAGACATGGAGGCGCAAGCCATGACGATCGAGGCTCGTATTCGCGAACTGGGAAATCGGCACAGGACGCTGGACGAGACCATCCAGCAGGAGACCCGCCGGCTCACCGCGGACCCGACACACCTCAGGGAACTCAAGCAGAGAAAGCTCAAGCTGAAGGAAGAAATCACTAGTCTGGAGGCCAGGACCCACTAGGCCCGCCTCCGAAAACAAAACGGCCCCGAAGATCGCTCTTCGGGGCCGTTTCCATGTTCAGATCAGAACGATCAGTCGTCGCTGCGGCCGAAGACCGACTCGGCGGTCGGTTCGGCGCCGGGGCGCACGCGCTCTTCGGGGACGAACTCGGGCTCTTCCGGCTCGGCTTCGATGGCCTGAAGCACGCCGCCGCCGTTCTTGGCGTCGTCCTTGGCCTTCTTGTCGGCGGCCTTCTTGACGATCTCGTCCAGTTGCAGCTGACCGACCAGGCCGAGGGTCACCGGATCGACCGGCTTGATGTTGGCCGAGTTCCAGTGGGTGCGGTTGCGCACGGTCTCGATGGTCGACTTGGTCGTGCCCAGCAGCTTGGCGATCTGGGCGTCGGTCACTTCCGGGTGGTTGCGCACGAACCAGGCGATGGCGTCCGGACGGTCCTGACGACGCGACACGGGGGTGTATTTCGGGCCGGTCTTGGACGGCTTCAGCAGTTCGGCGTGGCGGCTGACCACGGCCTTCATGCGGTAGTCGGGATTGTCTTGGGCCTTTTCCAGCTCTTCGCGCGTCAGCTGGCCGCCCGTGACCGGGTCCACGCCGCGGATGTCGCGGGCCACGTCGCCGTCGGCGATGCCGCGCACTTCCAGCGGGTGCAGGCCGCAGAAATCGGCGATCTGCTCGAACGAGAGCGAGGTGTTGTCCACCAGCCAGACCGCAGTGGCCTTGGGCATCAGGATGTCGGTCATGGGGCGTGCGTCCCGGCGTTTGCGGCCCGAAAATCGGGCGTTTGAATCGACGGCGCCCGACCTTTCGGCCGGGCGCTGAGAGCCTATGTATAGGCCCATTCTCGACAAAAGAAAACGCTGTCCGAATATCGTGTACAGCCAAGGTTCATCGAGAATGTTGAACAGTGAGGCCTGTAGCGCGTTGTGCGCCAAGGATCTGGAAGGACAGCTCTCATGAGACAGTTCGCGATTATCGCCGCCGGCGCGGTCATGGCTTTTGGCGGCGCCGTTACCGTGCCGTCCGGTTCAGCCGAGGCCCAGGTCCAGACCCGCGGCGCGCCGCGAGGCAGTTATGCGCAATCCTGCTCGGGCAGCTACGTCAATCAGGGACGCCTGTATGCGGACTGCCGCGATCGTCGCGGCAATATGCGCGAGACCTCGATTGAACTGGCGCGCTGCTCCAGCAGCGACATCGGCAACGATAACGGCCTGCTGGTCTGCTACAATCATCGCGGCGATTACGAGAACAACGGACGTCCGGGCAACGGCAACGGCAACGGCAACGGCGGGGGCTGGGGCGGAAACAACGGCGGCAACAACGGCGGCGGTTGGGGCGGCAATAACGGCGGAGGCTGGGGCAACAGCTCAATCACCGTCTATACCGACGCCAACTATCGCGGCCGGTCGATGAGCTTCCGCGAGGCGATCCCCAATCTGCGCAACAGCGGCCTGAACGACGCCATCAGCTCGATGCGTCTGGGGCGCGGCAGCTGGGAAGTTTGCGAGGACGCCAACTATCGCGGCCGTTGCGAGGTCATCAACGGCGATGTGAGCAATCTGGGTCGCAGCGGCATGAACGACCGAATTTCTTCGCTTCGTCCCCTGCGTCGCGGCGGCAACTGGTAGAACGGGGAAACGGGAGGCTTCGGCCTCCCGTTTTTCTTTGGGGCTTTAGAGCGTCAGGACGATCTTGCCGACGTGGTCGCCGGCTTCCAGCCGCTGATGTGCGGCGGCGGCCCGATCCAGGGGGAAGGTGGCCTGAACCTGGGCCTGCACCCCGCCCGATGCGACCCAGGGCCAGACCGTCTGCTCGACGGCGGCGGCCAGGCGCGCCTTTTCATCAGCGGGACGGCTGCGCAGGGTCGAGCCGGTCAACACGACCCGCTTAAGCATGACCCGCATCAGATCGATCTGGGCCAGGGCGCCGGTCAGGGTGGCGATGACGACCCAGCGTCCGCCGGGCTTCAGGGCGTTCAGGTTCAACTCGGCGTAGGCCGCGCCGACCATGTCCAGCACCACGTCCGCCCCGCCCTCGGCCCGGATCGCTTCCAGCAGATCGCCGTTCGTGGCGTCCAGGCTGACGTCGGCGCCCAGGGCGTGCGCGGCCTTGGCCTTGGCGGCGCCGCGCGAGGTGGCGATGACGCGGGCGCCCGCCGCCTTGGCCATCTGGATGGCCATGACGCCGATGCCGCTGGTCGCGCCGTGGATCAGCAGGGTCTCGCCCGCCTTCAGCCCGCCGCCCTCAAAGACATTGGCGAAGACGGTGAAGGCGGTCTCGGGCAGGGCGGCGGCCTGAACGAAGTCCAGACCGTCGGGAACGGGCAGGGCGTGCCGGGCGTCAACCACGGCGTAGTCGGCGTAGCCGCCGCCGCCGAGCAGGGCGCAGACCCGGTCCCCGACCGACCAGCGGGCCACGCCGTCGCCCACGGCGTCGACTTCGCCGGCGATTTCGAGCCCGAGAATATCGGAGGCCCCTGGCGGAGGCGGATAGCGGCCCTCGCGCTGGACGATGTCCGGCCGATTGACGCCCGCGGCGCGCACCCGGACGCGGATTTCGCCCGCTGCGGGCGCCGGCAAGGGGCGTTCGGCCAGCCGCAGGGCGTCGGCGGGACCCTGGCCGCCCTCGATCTCGATGACCCGCATGATGCCTCCGCTGCTTGCAATCCTTGTCATAGGGGCGTTTTCATACGGGTTCGTGCGGTCGCTGACCACGGAGGCGATGATGTCGTTCGAAGATCTGGAGCCCAGACCCCAGGGCGGCGAGGCGCTGAAGGCGCTGGTTCGCGAGGACCTGGACCTGCTCGCCGTGGATGAACTGCATGAACGGATCGCCGCCTTGGAAGCCGAGATCGCGCGGTCGAAGGCCGCCATCGACGGCAAGTCGTCCAAACGCAGCGCCGCCGACGCCCTGTTCAATTTCCGCTGACAAGCCTCTCCCGCGTTTTCGTAATCCGTGGCATGACGATTGCAGTTCCGGTCCGTGCGGAGTCGTTCTGACCCGCGAGTTTGACGGACGCGCGTGACGTTTCATGGGTAGGACCGACTTGACCGCCATCGACGCTGACATGGTCGGATTGCGTTCGCGCAGCGCTGAGGTGCTGGATTTCGCGCGTTCCGAATTGTTCGATCGCACCTTCCGTGAAGGCATGGAGCTGGTTGAGGAGACCGCCGCCTATCTGGATGGGGACGGGCGTCAGGATTCGCGTCTTCTGTCGCGCGCCGCCGCCCTGGCCTATGCGGGCGAAAGCATGAAGCTGACCACGCGGCTGATGCAGATCGCCTCGTGGCTGCTGGTGCAGCGGGCCGTGCGCGAAGACGACATGAGCGCCGACGCCGCCTGCGAACCGCGCTATCGCCTGGGAGACCGCAAGGTCGAGAGCGAGCCCAGCCACCGCGAACTGCCCATCGCCCTGATCGAATACGCCGTGCGGGCCGAGAAGCTCTACGACCGCGTCCTGCATCTGGATCAGCGGATGTATCTGGGCGGCGACGAGGAGCAGCCGGTCAATCCGGTGCAGAGCCAGTTGGATCGCCTGCAGGCGGCCTTCGGAGGCTGAGCCTCAGCCGAGGCGGAAACGAATCTCAACACTGACACGGCCAGGGACGGCGACGCCGTCTTCCTGAAGCGGCACGGCGCGCGCCCCTGAGGTCGCCTTCAGAGCTTCCTTGGCGAACTCATAGTCTGGCCGGGAATCCGTCTCGATCCGGCAATCCGAAAAGCGACCCTCGGTCGTCAGAAGGCAGTCCAGTCGAACATCAGCCGCCTCGACGCCGTCCACGAGCGCCTTGGCTGGAAACTCGGGAAACGGCCTTGAACGCCAGATCGGCGCAGGCGCCTGAACAGGCTCCTGCGCGACCAGGGCCGCTGCGAGCATCATGGCCAGCATGAAGTCGCTTACGGCCCGACGTCGTTGGCGTCGCTGGGGCCGTCGGCGACGACGCGAGGCAGGTTGACTGCGATGCCCAGCGCCTGGGCCAGCTTTTCATCCCGACGATAGACGTCCTCGCGGAAGGCGACGCGGCCCTGACCATCGACGAAGGCGGTCCAGTAGAGCAGGCGCACGGCGATCTCGCGCCCGGTGGTGACGCGGGTGGTCTCGCGGCTGTCCTGGGCGGTGTCGAACTGGGCCAGCTTGGCCGGATCGGGCTGCAGCAGCAGGCGGGCGAACTCGACCGCGTTCTGAACCCGGACGCAACCGTGGCTGCGCTGGCGCACCGACAGGTTGAAGGCGCCCTTGGACGGGGTGTCGTGCAGGAAGATGGCGTAGCTGTCGCGCAGCTCGAACTTCACATAGCCCAGCGACGACTGCGGTCCGGCGCGTTGCACCACCCAGCCGTCCTTGTTGATGTACATGTCGTGGGCGGCCAGATAGCCGGGGCCCTTGGGCAGGATTTCGCGACGCGCGATGCCCATGGGCACGGTCCAGGGCGGGTTGGCCACGACCGAGGCGAAGGGCTTTTCCAGGCTGGGGGTCTGGTTTTCGTTGGAGCCGACGACGACGCGGTTGGAGTGAACCGGCTTGCCGTCCTTCCAGTAGACCATGATGGCGGCGGCGGTGTTGACCTCGATCCGCTCGGGATTCAGGTCGCGCTTCAGCCAGCGGCGGCGTTCCAGGTTCAGGGCGATTTGACGAGCCCGATCCTCGGCCGTGGCGCCGAGCGAGCGTTGGGTGCCGGGGCCGATGCGGCCGTCCGCGCCCAGACCGTGGCGCGTCTGGAAGCTGCGCACCGCCTGCTGCAGTTCCGAACCATAGGCGAGGTTGCCCTTCAGCCGTTCGCCGGCGGCGGCGCTGAGGTCGCCTTCGGCCACCAGGCGGGCCACCAGGGCGGGGATGCGGTTGTCGCTGGCGCCTGGCTCGATTGTGCCGCCCTGACGGAAGGCGGGCCAGCCGCCGGCGCGGGTGATGCGGCGATAGCGGGCGTAGCCGGCCGACAGGTTGGTGTAGCCGATGTCGGTCGGGGCCAGGTTGTCGAACCACTGGCTCAACTGGTTGGCGCTGACCGCCTGGGTCAGGCCGCGCGGGATGTCGACGCTGTTCTTCTGCATCTCCCACAGGTCCTCGACCGTCTCGGGACGGACGCGGCCCTCGGCCAGGACGCGGGCGTAGGTCACAGCGGCGGCGGTGGTGCGAATCTCGGCCGAGCCGGGATCGGCGGCCAGGCCGACGAAGTCGAAGAAGTCCCCGGCGGGCAGGGCGTGGCGCTCCGCCCCGGCAGCGACCTCCTGAAGCACGCGCAGGCGGTCGGCCGTCCAGATCGGCTTGCCGCCGGTCAGTTGATAGACGGCGCGGACATCGGCCTGGACAGCTTCGGGCAGACGACCCGCCTGGGCGTCGAAGCCGGCGATAAACACCTGGGGGTCGACCGATCGGGTCTGCGCCAGTGCGGAGGAGGCCGCGCCCAGGGTCAGGGTCGTCGTTGCGACGCCAAAGCCCAATTCCCGTCGGTTCATTCTAGAGCTCTTCAAGTCCGGTCCGGCGCCAGACCCGTCGTCTGCGCCCCGAAGGATCGAACGCCCGCATGTTATCGACGTTCCGGGCAAACAAAAAGCGCCGGCCCATCGGACCGGCGCTTCTGTGGCGACTATGTCGCAGGCCGTTAGGCTTACTTCTTGATGAAGCCGCCGAACTTGTTGTTGAAGCGCGACACGCGACCGCCGCGGTCCAGCATCTGGGCGTTGCCGCCGGTCCAGGCGGGGTGGGTCGACGGATCGATGTCGAGGGCCAGGGAGGCGCCTTCCTTGCCGTAGGTCGAACGGGTCTGGAAGGTGCTGCCATCCGGCTTCACAACCGTGATGAAGTGGTAGTCGGGGTGCGTGTCCGCTTTCATAGGTCTGATCCGTCTCTGCGCTTCGACGATGCCGACCGTCAGTGCGCGTAAATAGAGAAACCCGCCGAGGCTAAACGGCGGGAATGAGCGGCGGCGTTTACACCGGGGGGCGTTCCGGGGCAAGAGCGCGGCTATGACCCAAGTTTCTTCGCCTTCCGCATCGCAAGACGCCGCCGCCCGCGGGCGGCCCGGCGCCGGGGCTCTGCTGTCCGAGCAGATGGAGGAGGCGGGCGGCAAGCGCGCCAAGACCCGCAACATCAAGCCCCTGGCCCAACTGCTGCCCTTCATGATGCGGCACCGGCTGGACGCCGCCATCGCCGGGCTGTGGCTGTTGTTCTCGACGGCGGCGTCGCTGGGGCTGACGGCGACGGCGCGCGGGGCCATCGACAACGGCTTCGAGAACGGCGGGCGGGACATCAACGCCTGGTTCCTGATTCTGGGCGCCAACGCCCTGATTCTGGGGCTGGCGACCGCCTTCCGCTATTTCTACGTGACCAAGACGGGTGAGCGGGTCATCGCTGACCTGCGCACGGCCCTGTTCAAACGCATCCTGACGCTTGACCCGGTGTTCTTCGCCCATATGCGGACCGGCGAGGTGCTGTCGCGCCTGACGACGGACATCCAGTTGGTCGACACCCTGCTGACCACCTCGGTCAGCTATGCCCTGCGCAACTTCCTGACCCTGATCGGCGGGGTGATCCTGCTGTTCTTCGTCAGCCCCAAGCTGACCGGGTTCGTGCTGCTGATCGTGCCGGTGCTGATCGTGCCTCTGTTCATCTTCGGTCGTCAGGTGCGCAAGCTGACGGTCAAGTCGCAGGACACCTTTGCCGGCGCCGTCGGCTTTGCGGGCGAGAGCGTGGACGCCATCGAGACGGTTCAGGCCTTTGGCCGTGAAAAGAGCGCCATCGGCCGTTTCGGCGCGGCGGTGGAGGAGGCCTTTGGCGTCTCCCTGATCCGGATGCGGGCGCGGGCGGTCATGACGGCCATGATCATCGTGGTCATGTTCGGCGGCGTGACCCTGGTGCTGTGGCTGGGGGCGCAGGACGTGATCGCCGGGACCATGACGCCGGGCGCCCTGCTGCAGTTCGTCCTGCTGTCGGTCTTCGCCGCCGGGGCCGTCGGCGCGCTGGGCGAGAGCTGGGGCGACGTGCAGAAGGCCGCCGGGGCCATGGAGCGGATCGACGAGTTGATGCGGGCCGTGCCTGCCATTGCCCCGCCCGCCAATCCCGTCGCCCTGCCGCAGCCGCCGCTGGGCGAGGTGTCGATGTCGGCGGTGGACTTCGCCTATCCGGGCCGTCCCGACCTGCCGGCGCTGAAGGGCTTCAGCCTGACCGTGCGTCCGGGCGAGACCGTGGCCCTGGTCGGGCCGTCGGGGGCGGGCAAGTCGACGGTCTTCCGTCTGTTGCTACGCTTCTATGATCCGCAAGCGGGCCTGGTCTCGGTTGACGGTGTGGACGTGCGTTCGGCCGATCCGGTCGAGGTGCGCGATCGCTTCGCCTGGGTGTCGCAGGAGGCCCCCCTGTTCTCGGGTTCGGCGCTGGAGAACATCCGCTTTGGCCGCGAGGCTGCGACCCTGGCCGAGGCGCGCATGGTGGCTGACGAGGCTCAGGCGCTCGGCTTCATCGAGGCCCTGCCGCAGGGCTTCGACACGCCGCTGGGCGAACGCGGCAAGAGCCTGTCGGGCGGCCAACGCCAGCGTCTGGCCATTGCGCGGGCCTTGGTGCGTGAAGCGCCCATCCTGCTGCTGGACGAGGCCACCAGCGCCCTGGACGCCGAAAACGAGCGCCTGGTGCAGGCGGCGCTGGATCAAGCCATGGAGGCGCGCACCACCCTGGTCATCGCCCACCGCCTGGCGACCGTGCTGCGGGCCGACCGCATCGTCGTCATGGACGGCGGCAAGGTGGTCGAGGAGGGCACTCACGCCGAACTGACGGCGCGCGGCGGCCTCTATGCGCGTCTGGCGGCCCTGCAGTTCCAGGGGACCTGAGGTCAGCGCGCCGCGACCGCTGCGCCCGGAAAGTCGCTGAACACGGCGTCGACGCCGAGCGCGTAGAAGGCCTTCAGATAGCCGCTGAGGTCGCCGTGGTCGGCGGGCACCTCGCCGTGGCGGCGTTCCAGGGGCAGGAAGGCGTTCTCGGCGCGGAAGGTCCAGACGACGACCTTGAGGCCCGCTGCATGGGAGTCGGCGATCAGAGACGTCGGCGTCAGACTGCGGGCCCTGTCGTCACGCGGCACGATCATCCCGGTCTCGACCCCGATGGCCTCGGCATAGGCGGCGACGGCGCGCAGGCCCTCAGCCGTGCTCATGGCGGCGTAGGTCAGGTCGGGACGGTCGGCGGGGCCGCCTGTGACGCTCATCAACTGCAAAAGGGGCGCGTCGATGCGGGCGTTCAGCCGTTGCAACGGGCCGACTTCGAAGCATTGGATCAGGACGGGGGCGTCGGCGCCGGTCAGGCCGTGGCGCTCCAGTGCGGCGACCAAGGCGTCCTCCATCGGCAGGCCGATCCCGGCGAAATAGGACGGGTGTTTCAGCTCCGGCGCGATGCCGATGATGCGGCCGGTGCGGGCGGTCTCCTCGCGGGCGAGGGCCACGACTTCGTCGAAGGTCAAGATGGCTTCCTGATCGTCCCAGGCCGCGTTGCCCGGACGCAGCAGGGGCAGGCGCTCGCGGGCGCGCAGGGTCTTCAGCTCGGCCAGGGTGAAGTCTTCGGTGAACCACCCAGTGATCTGGACGCCGTCGATGGCTTTTGTCGTGCGGAGGGTGGCGAATCCAGGCCGGTCCGCCACGTCGGTCGTGCCGCCGATCTCGTTTTCATGGCGGACGACGAAATGACCGTCGCGGCTCATGACCAGGTCTGGCTCGATGAAGTCCGCGCCCTGTTCAACGGCCAGACGATAGGCCGAGGCCGTGTGCTCGGGTCGTTCGCCGGAAGCGCCGCGGTGGGCGATGACTTTAGGGGCGGGCGCAGACATGGCCGGGGTTCCGCTGAGGAAGAGGGCGGCGGTCAGGATGAGGCGGATCATGCGCCGAGGGTAGGGGCATGACGTGACGGTCGCGTGATTTCTCCCTCCCCTTCATGGGGAGGGTGGTCGTCGCGAAGCGGCGAGCGGGTGGGGAGGGCGGGCAAGCAAAAGGCGGCGGGTCAATGACCACGCCGCCCCCACCCGGCCGCGCCTGACGGCTCGGCCACCCTCCCCATGAAGGGGAGGGAGAATTTTAGTTAGGCCGCCTGCAGGATCTTGCGCAGTTGCGGCTGCAGTTCGGGGTTGGCGGCGACGATCTGCTTGCCGTTCTTGGGATCGCCGTCGATGTCGATGGTGGTGACCGTGCCGCCCGCTTCGGTGACGAACAGGATGCCCGCCGCCACGTCCCACGGCTGCAGGTTGCGCTCGAAGAAGGCGTCGTAGCGGCCCGCAGCGACCCAGGCGAAGTCCAGCGAGGCGGCGCCGAGGCGCCGGATGCCGGCGACGCGCTGGCCGACCGCGTGGATGTCCTTGATCGCTTGCGAGTGGCCGGTCTTGCCGATGAAGGGCAGGCCGGTCGAGATCAGGCTCTCGGACAGATCACGACGACCCGAAACGCGGATGCGCTGGTCGTTCAGGTAGCAGCCCTTGCCTTTTTCAGCCCAGAACAGCTCGTTCATCACCGGGTTGTAGGTGACGCCGGCGACGATCTCGGACGAGCCGTCGGGGTGCTTGCGCTCCAGGCCCACCGTGATGGCGAAGTGGGGCATGGCGTGCATGAAGTTGGTGGTGCCGTCGATCGGGTCGACGATCCAGGTGTGCGACTTGTCGGTGCCTTCGATCAGGCCGCGTTCCTCGCCGAGGAAGCCGTAGCCGGGGCGGGCCTTCATCAGCAGTTCGTAGAGGGTGTCTTCGGCCTTCAGGTCGGCGGCCGTGACGAAATCGCCGGGCCCTTTGCGCGAAACCTGAAGCTGGGCGACTTCGCCGAAATCGCGAAGCATGGGGCGTGCGGTCTTGCGCACGGCGCTGATGATGACCTGAACGAGAGCAGAGGCGAGGGCCATGGGGTTCTCCTGGTCCGGCTGTCCTTGAAGGCCCTTTCGGCCCGGAGAGACGGAGAAGCAAAAGGGGCGCGGACCATCCGCGCCCCTGTAGGCTGTTATAGCGCCCGACCTTGGCCGGGAAAGACGGTCTTTGTTAGTCCGCGCGGCGGACGTATTCACCCGAGGTGGTGTCGACGATGATGCGCTCGCCGGCCGACATGTAGGGCGGGATCATGATGCGCACGCCGTTCGAGGCGATGGCGGGCTTGTAGGAGGACGAGGCCGTCTGGCCCTTCACGGTGGGCTCGGTCTCGGCGACTTCCAGCGTGACTTGCTCCGGCAGTTCCAGGCCGATCGGGCGGTCTTCATGCATCTCGATGATGACCTTCATGCCTTCTTGCAGATAGGGGATGCGTTCGTCGCCGACCCAGCCCTTTTGCAGTTCGATCTGCTCGTAGGTGACGTCGTCCATGAAGACCAGGCTGTCGCCGTTGTCGAACAGGTAGGAGAAGTCCTTCTGTTCCAGGGTGACGCGCTCGACCTTGTCTTCCGAACGGAAGCGCTCGTTCAGCTTGTTGCCGGTTTCGAGGTTCTTGGCCTCGACGTTGGCGAAGGCGCCGCCCTTGCCGGGCTTTACGTGGCTGGCCTTGGTGACGACCCAGAGGCCGCCGTTGTGCTGCAGGACCATGCCGGGCTTGATGGTGTTGCCGTTGATTTTCATAGAAACCGCTGGATGTGAGGGCAGGGGGCGGCCCGGCCGCATCAAAGGCGGGCGCGCGAAATCGCGGCGAGCCGTAGAGGAACAGGGGAAAAAGGGCAATGGGGACGCTGATCGGCGATTGATCAGTTCATGTCCTCAGTCCGCGTCGTCGCCCCTGGGCGGCTCCAGATCGGCGGGGTCCAGATCATAGTCCAGCAGGTCGCCGGGGCGGCAACCCAGGGCGGCGCACAGTCGGGCCAGCGTGCGGAAGCGGATGCCCTTCACCTTGCCGGAGCGGAACAGCGACAACTGGGTCTCGCTGAGGCCGACCTGGGCGGCCAGATCGCGGGCCTTGATGCCCCTGGCGACGATCAGGGCGTCGAGGGTGACGCGAACGGCCATCAGATCATCTCGTCCAGTTCGGCCTGAACGGCCCCAGCCTGATCCACGACGCGACCCAGCAGGAAGAGAGCGCCGCCGATCATGCCGAGCGTCATGCCCGCGACGTCGAAATGCAGATAGCCGCCCTGGCTGGATCCGATCAGGCGCAGCAGATTGGTGACGACGAAGACGCTGATCACGCCGCCGAAACCAAGGGCCAGGCCGACCCGACGCAGGGTCGAAGCCAAAGTGGGCTGTATCAGCCGTCCCTTGGCCAGTTGCCCCATACCGCCGCCGATCGACCAGACGCCGAACAGGTAGCAGAGCGCCGGGGCGATCCAGATCAGCGAGGCGGCGACCGCGCGTCCGCTGACCAGCGTCGGAACGCGCACCCACAGGGCGAGTGGGGCGATCAGGTTGGCCACGACCAGCAGCAGCCCCACGCTGGCCACCATGAAGACCGCCAGCCAGCGATACTGGCCGCACAGTCGGCGAAAGCGCTCGAGATCACGCGTCATTGGAGGGCTCCGAATCTGACCGATCTTTAATCTTGACTTAAAGATCGGCGCTTCGCAACTTTATCTAAGAGTTAAATAAAGGAGCGGTCGCATGGGCGTGATCGAGACAGAGGGGCTGACGCGGCGTTTCGGCGCGCGGACGGCGGTGGAGGGGGTGTCGATGACCGTGCCGGATCAGGCAGTCTATGGCTTCCTGGGGCGCAATGGCGCGGGTAAGACGACGACGCTGAAGATGCTGCTGGGCCTGATCCGGCCTACGGCTGGGACGGCGCGGATTGGCGGCGTCGATGTGGCGCGCGACCGGATAGGCGCGGCGCGCAAGGTCGGGGCCCTGCTGGAGGCGCATGGTTTCTACGGCAATCTGACGGGGCGCGAGAACCTGGACATCAGTCGTTGCCTGCAGGGTCTGCCGGTCAGCGAAGTCGACCGGGTGTTGGGCGTGGTCGAGATGCGGGCGGACGCCGGCCGTCGGGTCGGGGGCTATTCCCTGGGGATGCGGCAGAGGCTGGGTCTGGCGCGGGCCCTGCTGGGCGCGCCGCCGATCCTGGTGCTGGACGAGCCGACCAATGGCCTGGACCCCGACGGCATCGCTGAAATGCGGCGCTTTCTGCGCGATCTGCCCGCGCAGACCGGGGCGACGGTGCTTCTGTCCAGCCACCTGCTGGGCGAGATCGAACAGATCGCCAGCCATGTCGGCGTGATCCATCAGGGGCGGCAGGTGCTGGAAGGTGAACTGGCGGCATTGAAGGCGGCCAGAGCGCCCGAAATCCACCTGCGGGTGGATGATTACGGTCGTGCGGCGGCGGTGCTGGCCCAGCATGACCTGACCGTGACGAAGACTGCCGAGGGTCTGAGCGCGCGGCTACGTCTCGGCCAGGACCACGACGCCGCGACGGCGCGTCTGAACCAGGTTCTGGTCGAGCAGGGCGTCGCCGTCTTCGCCATCGGCGCCCGCGAACGCTCGCTGGAGGGCCTGTATCGGCAGGTCACGGAAACCGCTCAACCCCTGCGGGAGGCCGCGTGATGCTGGCTGTTCTGACCGTCGAGGTCCGCAAGCTGAACCGATCCCTGGCCCTGCTGCTGGCCGTGGCTGCGCCCAGCCTGATCGCGATCTTCGCCTTCTTCATGATGTTGCGCGCCAAGGAGCCTTCGCCCTGGGACATGTGGATCACGACGGGTTCGGCCATCTGGGCCTATTTCATGATGCCGATGAGCGTGACGGCTCTGACCGCCCTTGTCGCGCACATGGAACATGGACCGAAATCCTGGGACCATCTGCGCGCCCTGCCGATCCCGCGCTGGAGCCTTTACGCGGCCAAGGCGGTCTGCGTGTTCGGCCTGGTTCTGCTGATGAGCGCGGGCGTCCTGGCGCTGACGGCGGCTTCGGTGTCTCTGGCGGCGCTGATCAAGCCTGCTGTGGCGCCGACGGGCGTCTTTGACCTGGCGACCTATGCCAGGATGCTGGGTCTGATGGCGGTGGCGGGAACCCTGATGACCGCCATCCAGTTCTGGGTCGCCATGCGCTTCGCCAGTTTTGTCCCGGCGCTGATCGTGGGCATAGGCGGGACCTTCTTTGCGGTGGTGGCGACGGCGGCCAAGCAGGGCGTCTTCATGCCCTGGCAGATGCCGGTCAATGTCCTGGCCGGCGAAGCCTGGCGTATGCAGACGGCGCTGGGTCTGGGCGGAGGGCTGGGCCTGGTCGTTCTGATCCTGGCGGTGGTTCACCTGGCGCGGCGCGAGGTATTGTAGCCAAGCAAAAGGGGCGGCCGATCGCTCGGTCGCCCCTTCGTGCGTGATCGTCCTGGCAGGAGAGATCAGTTGCCGGTGGCGGCGCCGTCGGTCTTGATCTCGCTCATGGCGGACTGGAGATAGTTCTGCGCGCCCAGCAGCTCGATCAGCTTGTGCTGGTTTTCCAGGAAGTCGACGTGCTCCTCGGTGTCGGCCAGAATCTTCATCAGCAGGTCGCGGCTGACGTAGTCGCGGGCTTCCTCGCACTGGGTGACGGCGTCGCGCGTCGTGGCGCGGCTGTCGATTTCCAGCTTCAGGTCGGCGCCCAGGCATTCGATCGGGTCCTCGCCGACCTTGAGCTTGTGCAGGTCCTGCAGATTGGGCAGGCCGTCGAGGAAGAGGATGCGCTTGATCAGCATGTCGGCGTGCTTCATCTCGCCGATCGATTCTTCGTAGATGACATTGCCGAGGTGGCTGAGGCCCCAGCTTTCGAACATGCGGGCGTGCAGGAAGTACTGGTTCACCGCCGTCAGTTCGTTGGTCAGCACCGCGTTCAGGGTGCGGATGATCGCCGGATCGCCCTTCATGGTCGTCGTCCTCTGATGCGGCGGCGCTGGACGACGTCGTCGTGACGTCGCGGCTCTGAGCACCGCCCATGAGGCGATTCATAGCACGGCTTTGAGGCCGTGGATCATTTGCGAGTTCTTATCACTGCATTGATAATGCGAGTGAAATCGACTTTCAGCTAGGCGTCTTACTCGGCCGCGAGGGCGAAGGCGGCCTGGGTGTCCTGAATCATCTGCCGCATCTCGCAGACGCACTTGGCACATTGCGGAGCGCATTGATTGGACGCGAAAATATCCTTGGGACGGGTCGCGCCCGCCTCGATGGCTTGAGCGACGTCACGCTGGCGAAGGCCGTTACAGTTGCAGACGTACAAGGCGACAAGCCCCGAAACAGTTACTGAGAATGGCTCGCTATAGCATTTATTAAGGCGAGTGCAAATCGTTCGCATGGGGTTGCGACATTGACGCCCGGCGCGAGGACGGGCAGGGCGAGGGCCATGGCCCGTCAAACTGCGCTTCCGCCCCGTCCGCCCTGCCAACTGTATCTGATCACGCCGCCGGCGATTGATGATCTGGAGGCCTTCGCCGGCCTGCTGGAACAGGCCCTGTCGGCGGGCGAGGTCGCGGCCCTGCAGATCCGGCTCAAAGACGCCTTGGACGATCAGATCAAGGCCGCCGTGGCGCGGCTGGCCCCGATCGCTCAGGCGCACGGCGTGGCGGTGATCCTGAACGACCGCCCGGACCTGGCCAAGGCCACGGGCTGCGACGGCGTGCATGTGGGGCAAGAGGACACGCCGGTCGCCGAGGCGCGGCGCATCATGGGGCCGGACGCCATGATCGGCGCCACCTGCCATGACAGCCGCCACCTGGCGATGGAGGCGGCTGAGGCGGGCGCGGACTATGTCGCCTTCGGCGCCTTTTTCCCGACCGACACCAAGGCAACCACGCATCGGCCGGAATTGATCGAGCTGACCATCTGGCAGGAGACCATGGAGACGCCCTGCGTCGCCATCGGCGGGATCAGTATCGAGAACGCAGCCCAGGTGGCGTCTGCGGGCGCCGATTTCGTCGCCATCAGCGCCGGGGTGTGGAAGCATGCGGATGGCCCGGCGGCTGCGGTTCGGGCGTTCAACGCCGTTCTGGCGACGGCCTTCTGACTTCAGAGGATGTTTAGGAAGGTCCGGCAGGATGAGGCGTTAGTCGCGTACATCGGACCCGATCATGAGCATGAGCCGCGCGCTCGACAGGCCTGACCCCATTTTCGACGCAGCGGCTGCGGGCGACGCCGCGCCTGTGACTGCGCCCAATACGGCCTTCTTCCGACAGCCCCTGGCGCCGATCCTGACGGCGGTCGGCGTGACCGTTCTGGTCGTTCTGGCCATCAGCTTTGCGCGGACCAACGGCCTGGTCGCGGCCCTGTGGGGCGCGGGCGGCCTGGCCTTGGCGGTCTGGTTGAGGGGCGGGCGCGGCCTGACCTATGATCTGGGTTTCGGCGCCCTGGTGACCATGGGCGTGCTGGCGGGCGAGTTCCTGGTCGGCAACGGGCCGGTGTTGTCGGCCATGTTCACGGCGATGAACCTGCTGGAGATCGGGCTGGCGGTGGTCCTGGTGCGGCGTTTCGTCCCGGGGTTGAGCGTCAACTCGGTGGAGGGGCTGGCGCGATTCCTTGGGGTGTGCGCCGTCGCCCCCTTGCCGGGCGCCGTCATCAGCGCCGTGGCGCTGGACGCCCTGGTGGGCGCGGACATCATGGACGGGCTGCGGATCTGGTGGTGCGGACACGCCCTGGGCTTTGCGGTGATCGGCGCCTTTGGTCTGGCGCTGCAACGACGCCATCTGTCCATCGCGCGTCATCCGGGCCGTTTGGCAGAGGGCGCGGCTCTGCTGGGGCTGATCGGCTCTGCCTGCTACGCCATCTTTTCGCATCTGAGCCTGCCGTTCGGCTTCCTGTTGATGCCCTTGCTGTTGATGATGGCGGTGCGGTTCAGGGTGGCGGGCATTGCCTCTGCCCTGGTGCTCGTAACGGTCATGGCCATTGGCGGAACCATGGCGGGGCATGGACCCTATCATTCGTTCGCCGCCGAGGACCGGGCGTTGCTGGCCCAGTTGCTGGTGCTGCTAGGTTATATGCCGATCCTGATGGTGGCGGCGCTGCTGGAAGAGCGTGATCGTCTGGCCGAGCGGGCGCGGGCCGGACGTGAACGGGCCGAGCGAGCCTCGGCGGCCAAGTCGCGGCTGCTGGCCAACGTCGCCCATGAGATCAAGAGCCCGGTGGGCGGCATCATCGGCATCGGTGAACTGTGGGCCGGCGGCCAATTGGGGGCGACTTCGGCCGAGCAGATCGAGATGGCGCAGATGCTGGTCAAGACCGCGCGTCAGGTCGAAACCCTGGCCCATGACCTGCTGGACGTGGCGCGCGCCGAGTCCGGGGCGGTCAAGGTCGAGCTGCGGCCGACCGATGTCGCAGGCCTGCTCGAAGACGTGCGACGCGCTCTGGTTCTTAAGCCCGAAACGCGGGGTCTGGACATCGCGGTGCTGGTCGAAGGCGACGCCCTGATCGCACAGGCGGACTCGCAACGACTGGCCCAGGTGATCGGCAATCTGGCCGGGAATGCCGTGAAATACGGCGCCATCGGCGGTCGCGTGCTGCTCAAGGCGGCCTGGGCGGACGATCGGGTGCGTATCGAGGTCATCGACTTTGGCCCCGGATTGACGCTGGAAAAGCAGGCGCAGTTGTTTGAGCCGTTCAATCGACTGGGACTGGAGCGTTCGGCCATCGAGGGGCACGGCATCGGGCTGGCTTTGGCCAAGCGTCTGACCGAACTTCAGGGCGGGGAGATCGGCGTGATTTCGGCGCCGGGGCAGGGAGCGACCTTCTGGGTCGAACTGGCGGCGGCTTGACCGTCAGGCGGCGCGGGGGTCAAGGTTCCCGCATGAAAACCGTGCTTCTCGCCTCCGTCCTGTTGAGTGTCGCGCCTGTGGCGGCTCATGCCCAATCCTCGAACCAGGCCCAGAGCGTCGAGGAGTTGACGCGTCGGCTCAATGGAGGGCCGCCGACGGCGCCGCGCGTCGCTGCGCCACCGTCGCAGCCCTCGACGTCTGCGTCTTCGGCCAGCGCGCCTGTTCGTCCGACGTCAGCGACGACCTCTGCCGCGCCGGTTCAGCCGAGGCCGCAACCGCCGCGCATCGCCGGTCAGGCCCCGATCGGTTCACCGCGCCCGCAAGCCACCCAGGGCGCGCCCGCTCCAGTTCCGGCCCCTTCCGCGCCGGTCAGGCGATCTGACGCGCCGTCGTCTGCTTCGTCCGCAGGCTTGAGCTTCGCCGAGCGCGCAGCTCTGCCGTTCAGCATCGACATGCCCGCTGATTTCCAGCTCGTAGAGGGGCGGGGCGCCCCGAACACGCACGTCTATTCGGTGCGCAAGGCGGGCAAGACCTTCGCCATGATCTATACTGGGCCGGCGTCGCAGTTTCCCATCTATGACGGCGAGCAGGTGACGGCGGCGGGTCGAGTCTCGGTGATCGTGCCTGAGGGGACGCGGCGCATCGCCATGGAGCATCTGTTCCAGCAACCGACGGCGCCCAATGAAATCCACGTCTGGTTGATGAGCCTCAGCGGCGCCGATCGCGACGCCGCCGAGCGGATCGCTCAGTCTGTTGATCCCAAGTAGGCTGCCGACCCCAAGTCGTCCGCTCTATTCCGACCACACCGCCAGGTCGTTGCCGGACGGATCGCGGAAGTGGAAGCGGCGTCCGCCGGGGAAGGCGAAGATCGCGTGGGTGATTTCCCCGCCCGCCGCCTGAACCTTGGCCAGCATGGCCTCCAGGTCGTGGGCATAGAGAATCGGCAGGGGCTTGGGGGTCATGGCCTCGGTGGTGAAGCCGCCGTCCAGGCCTTCTCCAAACGCCGCATAATCAGGGCCGTAGTCTTGGAACGTCCAGCCGAAAGCCGAGGCGTAGAAGGCTTTGTGCGCCGCCATGTCGGTGGCGGGCAGTTCGAGATAGTCCAGCTTGCCGTCTTCGCGCATGGCGGGTCTCCGAGGAAATGAAGGCGACGCTTGCACGTCGGCCGACTCTGCGCAAATCTGCAAATGGTTCGCAAATGCAGGAGTCGACCCATGATCGTCCTGAGCGCCGGATGCGCCTCGCTGGCTTCGCTGATGCGTCAGGATGCGGACCCGGCGCCGTGCTTGGATACGACAAGGGCGCCGATCGAACCCGACCGACGCCCCCGCCTGGTATCCATGAGCGACCGTGATCAGCCCGCGGTCTTTTCCTCGTCCGCGCGCCAGACGCGGTAGCGGACCTCGGCGTCGTTCGGGGCATAGACCACCAATGGCAGGCGGCTGTTGTAGCGAACCAACTCCTGACCGCCGACGCGGACGAAGGCGTCATGCTCCGATCCGGGCGGGCAGGCCATCATGGTCGAGGCGGCCTGACCCAAACTGTCGATGACGTAGTAGGTGTAGCCCCAGCCCGCGGCCGTGCGCTCTTCAAGGCGACCGCCCAGGCTGTGGCGGTTGCAATCGACCTTCATGGTCTTGCCGACGATGACCTCGACCTTCAGCACATCCTCGTCGGCCTGAGCGGGCAAGCGGATGACGTGGCGGGTCTGGCCAGCCGTGGCGGCGGGGAAGGCCTTCAGGTCGTCGGCGCTGGTCTGAGCCGTGGGCGGGGTCATGGCGCTTTCGGCCTGAGCCGTGGCGCAGGCCGCCAGGGTCAGGGCGGCGACGCCGGCGAAGAGTGAGGGGAGGATTTTCAAGGCGTAGTCTCCACGGCCAAGGTTAGCGTGACCTTGGAGAACGCGATGGGATCAGGCCAGTTCCACGGCCATGGCCACGGCTTCGCCGCCGCCGATGCACAGGGAGGCCACGCCCTTCTTGCCGCCGCGCGCCTGCAGCGCCGCCAGCAGGGTGGACAGGATGCGGGCGCCCGAGGCGCCGATGGGGTGGCCGAGCGCCGTGGCGCCGCCGTTGACGTTCAGCTTGGCGCGGTCGATGCCCAGTTCCTGCTGGGCGATCATGGCGACGACGGCGAAGGCCTCGTTGACCTCCCACAGGTCAACGTCCTCGACCGACCAGCCGGCCTTCTTCAGGGCCTTCTGCATGGCGGGAACCGGGGCGGTGGTGAACAGGGCCGGCTCATGGGCGTGGGCGGCGTGTGCGACGACGCGAGCCACGATGGGCAGGCCGAGCGCCTTGGCCGTGCTCTCGCGGGTCATGACCAGGGCGGCGGCGCCGTCCGAGATGGAACTGGCGTTGGCGGCGGTGATGGCGCCGTCCTTGGTGAAGGCGGGGCGCAGGGTGGGGATCTTGGCCGGGTCAGCCTTGCCGGGCTGCTCGTCCTCGCTGACGATGACCGGGCCCTTGCGGGTGGCGACCTCGACGGGGACGATCTCGGCCTTGAAGGCGCCCGAGGCGATGGCGGCCTTGGCGCGGGTCAGGCTCTCGATGGCGTATTCGTCCATCGCCTCGCGGGTGAACTGATACTGGGCGGCGGAGTCCTCGGCGAAGACGCCCATGGCCTTGCCGGGGGAATAGGCGTCTTCCAGACCGTCCATCATCATGCTGTCGACAATGACGTCGTGGCCGATGCGGGCGCCGCCGCGGTGCTTGTTCATCAGATAGGGGGCGCCGGTCATGGACTCCATGCCGCCCGCGACGATGACGTCAGCGGTGCCGGCCAGCAGGGCGTCATGCGCCATCATGGCGGCTTGCAGACCCGAGCCGCACATCTTGTTCACGGTCGTCGCCTCGACGTGCTTGCCCAGGCCCGCGCCGATGGCGGCCTGACGCGCCGGGGCCTGACCCAGACCGGCGGGCAGGACGCAGCCCATGAAGATCTGCTCGACCTTTTCAGGGGCCACGCCGGCGCGCTCGACAGCGGCCTTGACCGCGGCGGCGCCCAGATCGGTGGCCTTGACCGGCGACAGCGCGCCCTGGAAGCCGCCCATGGGCGTGCGGGCGAAGGAGACGATGACGACGGGATCGGATGCGGCGGTCATGAGGGGCGTCCTTATGGGAAACTCGTGGTGGGCTAGATCGGGCGCCGGGTCGAACGGCGCAAGTTATAACAAGAGTCAGGATTGCAGCTTTGGTTGACCAATGATCGGCAGGCGTTGTTATTAACCATCAATGTAAAATCGATTCGCCGGGCGTGGCCGGGGCGGGTCAGAGGGCCGTCATCATGCTTCGCCATCACCTGTCGGGCGCCGCCCTGGCCGCCGTCGTCTTCGCCTGCGCCGCACCGGCGATGGCCCAGAATGTGACCATGAGCGGGTCCTATGCCGCGCCGGGGGTCAATCCGGGCGGGACGACCCAGCTGAAGTTCGGAATCTACACCTCGGAGGTGGCGCCCTCGGCAATGAGCGGCGGGGCCTTTACCTATACGATCCCTGCCGGGCTGACGGCGACGAGCGTCACGCCCTCGCAGTATTGCCCGGCCACAGTTGATCTGGTTGGCAATATCCTGACGGTCAGCGACATGACCCAGCCGGTGTCCTTCATCTGCGAGATCGTGGTGGATCTGACGGCGAACAATACGCTGACGACCTATCCCCTGGAGCCCACCACCCTGACCTACGCTTCGCCTGCGGGCGGCAGCTTCGAGATGGCTGAAGGCCAGAATCCGACCCTGACCGTGACGCACGCCCCGGTCATCGCCAGCCTTATGCCGTCGTCGGGACCGCTGGAGGGCGGAGAGAGCGTGGTCATCACCGGGACCAATTTCAACGGCGTGACGTCGGTGACCTTTGGCGGCATCCCTGCCGGCTTTACGGTCGACAGCCCGACGCAGATCACGGTCATTGCTCCGCCCGCCGCCAAGGGCGCGCGCACGGTTTCGATCTCGGCCCTGGGCGGTCCCAGCCTGGCCTCGCCCAGCAGCAGCTTCATCTACGCCGAGCCGGTGCCGACCCTGACCGAATGGGCCATGATCCTGATGACGGCCGTGCTGGCCGGTTTCGGCGCCCTGTTCGTGCAACGTAGGCGCGCCGCCTAGAGCAGCTTGCGACGCTGACGCGCCAGGGCCAGGGGGCGACCGTCCGCGCCCCAGGCGATGGCCTCGTCCATTGACCAGCCGAGGCCGTGATCCAGCAGCCGGTACTCGAAGAAGGCCCAGCCGTCGGGCGCGGTTTCCGGCGTCGGATCGGCCAGGAAATCGTAGCGCAGATCGACGCTGGTCATCATCGGCGGCACCTTGAAGGCGGTCCAGGCGGGCGGATAGAGGGCGTCCAGCAGATAGGCCATGCGCAGTTCGTCCAGCGGGGCGCCGTCCCTGGTGCGCATCCAGACCCGCTCAACGGCCGGCTTGCCCTCATTGCCGCCGAGAATGTTGGGGCCGCCGTCGAAGCGATAGTCGACGTGCTGCGAAAAGCGCGGGGCCAGGGGGCCGCTGAGGCCCGGCGCGTCCAGGTCCAGCGGGGGCGGCGGGATCAGAAGCGGGCTGAGGGTTTCGACGCTGTCGCTGTCGGCGCCGTAGGTGGCGCTGGCGTGGTGGGTCAGTTTCGCGCCCTGTCCGCCCTCGACCACGGCATAGGCGACATTACGGCCGCCGCGCAGCAGGCGCGGGCGGAAATGGAGCGGCTGGCCATATTTGGCGGCGGCCAGATACTGAACGCTCAGACTGCGAAGAGGGGCCTTGATGCCCAGCCCCTGCCGCATGGCCCCGGCGCACAGGGCCGCCAGAAGACCGCCGAAGGGGAAGCCTGCCTCGGGCGGGGCGGCGATCGGCCCGTTGGAAAACTCGCCGGACAGGTGGGCGGCGAGGCCTTCATCGGAGGCCGTCAGGGTCAGGGCGTCGTGCAGCAGGTCGGCTTCGGTCATCGGTCCACGCAACAGGCGAAAGAGGCGGGCGGAGACTGAAGCGTCGCCGCCCGCAAGTCGAGGAACGCAACAACCGCGACCGGGGAGCCGCTAGTTCGTTGCTTAAAGAAACTGACAAGCTGCGTCCCGATTGGCAACCCACTTGTCAAAAGCCTGACGCGGGGTCACTTTCCGCTGCATGGGACGCACCGCCGACTATAGCCGCCAGAGCTGCTCGATCGCCGCCACGCTGGAGGTGATCGGCGACCCGTGGACGCTTCTGGTTATCCGCGACGCCTTCAACGGCGTGCGCCGGTTCGAGCAGTGGCAGGACCGGCTGGGCGTGGCGCGCAACGTCCTGGCGGCGCGGCTGAAGTCGCTGGTGCAACATGGCGTGCTGGAGCCGCAGCTCTATTCCGAACGCCCGCCGCGCAACGAATATGTCCTGACCGCCAAGGGCAAGGATCTGTACGGGGTGCTGGTGACCCTGCACGCCTGGGGCGAGAAGCACGTCTACGGCGAGGCCGACAGCGGCATCGCCATGATCCACAAGACGTGCGGCCACGACCTGAAACCCCGCATCGCCTGCGGCCACTGCAACGAGATCGTCAAGCCCCGCGACATCGCACTGACCTGGGCCGAGAACCGCCCCACGGTGGGGGATGTGCTGCCGAAGGACGAGGCGGCGTAGGGTTGGCGTAGGAGGCCGACCTTTGGAATGTCCGCTATGGGTGGGAAGCGGAGGTGTCCCGTATTGCGAGGTTATTCTGGTGCCGCTTCTACGTCGGTGGCTGTCAGAAGCGTGAGCCGCACTCCGTCGTCGTCTTGATATGTGCTCTTATTGGGCGGCACGAGCTCGATCCTTGCAGTGAACAATGCCTCGATCGATCGTGCTGGGTAGAACCCTATCAGCTGATCTGGGTCCACCACCTTCTCCAGCCCGTCTGCGAAACCGTGAACCCCGTAGCGGTATGAACAATCCACGATGTCGATTCGAGCCCGCTCTCGCCCGTCCGACGAATAGCGGCCTCTGAACGTGATCACCTCCCCGACATGGTCAGCGCGCTGAGGTCCTTAGTTCACAAGCCTGAGACGACAGAGCGGTACTTCGATCAGCCTGCGAGAACGCAGTCGAGCAGGCGCCACAGATGGCCGACAACGCCAATATCGAAATCGCTCTCATACTCGAACGGTCGCACCTGCTCTCAAGGTCCGCAACGGGTCGTTTCGAGACATGGGCGTCTGGTTCGCAACCGGACTTTGGCTGAACGGTCCTCGGGCGAGGGCTTTCAGTTGCGCGAAAAGGCTGGGGCATGCCGGGCGGCCTTGCTGAGCCGTCGCGCCTTGCCCGCACTGCAGACTAGCTGGATTTCGATAACCCCTGCCTGATCGGCCGCTAAAATCGCGGGGACTGAATTTGACACGCTCATTTATGAAATATATTGCGCAATATATTGTATAAATAGGAGCGGCGATGTTTTCTCGGACCTTCATCTCCATGCTGGCGGTCGCTGTCCTGGCGCCGGGATCGGTTTTCGCCCAGGCTTCGGATCGGCCGACTCTGGATCAGCGGGCGCAGCGAGAGGTCGTGTCCAGTCTGGAGGCGGCGCTGCAACGAAACTACGTCTTCCCGGATCGCATTCCCGCCATATCGGCGGAGTTGGGCCGGCAGGTCCGATCCGAACCGGTCGACGCCGACCAGTTCGCGGACAGCCTTTCGCGAGGCATGATGAAGGCGAGCCGGGATCTGCATTTCTCGGTGGCTTTCGATCCTGAAGAGGTCGCCGCCAGCCGTCAGGCCAAGGCCAGCGGAGACGGAACGACCCAGGCGCGGCGCGACGTCGAACGCGCGGCCAACTTCGGTTTCCGTGACGCGCGACGGCTGGAGGGGGATCTGGCCTACATCCGTTTCGACTTCTTCGCCGACCCCCAGTACGCCCAGGACACGGCGACGGGGGCCATGCGGTTCGCTGAAGGCGCCAAGGGGATCATCTTCGACCTTCGCTACAACAACGGCGGCGTGCTGGAGATGGCGCAGCTGCTGATGAGCTACCTGTATCCGGCGGGCAAGGAACAGGAATTCTTCGACTACAACTACGCCGAGGACGGCAAGAGGGTGGCGCGGGGGCAATGGAATCTGGCCGCCGTGCCCGGCCAGCGTTCAGGCGATGTGCCCGTTGTGGTCCTGACCGGATCGACGTCCTTTTCCGCCGCCGAGTGGATGGCCTTTTCGCTGCAGCGGCTCGGCCGGGCGACCGTGATCGGCGAACAGACCGCCGGCGGCGCGCATCCGGTCACCCGCGTGCCGGTCGATGATCGGTTCATGCTGCAGGTGCCGATCGGCCAGATCCGGGACCCGATCGACGGGAAGGATTTCGAGGGTGTCGGCGTGACGCCCGATCTGGCCGTGCCGGCCTCGGGCGCCCTGCTGGCGGCGCAGAAGTTCCTGTTGCAGAGCCGGGCGACCGCAGGCGACACGGACGCCGCATGGGCCCTGGTCCCGGTGGAGTTCGCCATTTCGGGTCAGGCGCCGAGCGCTGCGGACCTGGATGAAGCGGCCGGCGCCTATGAGGGGCGGACCCTGGTCCGCACCCCGAGCGGCCTCGCCTATCACTGGCGCGATCGCTTCGTTCTGGCGCTTGATCCGATCGGGAAGGATCTGTTTGCAGTTCAGGGATCGGATGACTACCGGTTCCGGCTGGTGCGGGCCAACGGCGCCGTCACGGGGCTGGAGCGCGTTGAGAAGTCTGGCGAAACGACCATCTATCGTCGCCTGGATTGAGGAGCCGTCGGGCGAATGATCGAGTTGAACCGCACCTATCTGGGCCGTGTCAGCGAGCAGTTGAGCGAACTGATCGAGCAACAGTCGGCCGAGGTGTTCAAGCGCGCCGGCCTGATCATTCCGGTCAAGTCGTCGTCCCTGATGGCGGCCATTGCGACCCTGGGTCCGGTCTCGGTCGCCGACCTGGGGCGGGCGCTGGACCGTTCGCATCAGCTGATCCAGCAAAAGGTCCCCAAGCTGGTGGCCCTGGGATTGGTGACCCGCCAGCCCGATCCCGCCGACCAGCGGGTGAACCTGATCGCGATCACCGATCGGGGGCGCGAACAACTGGCCCTGCTCGACAGCCTGGATGGCGAGTTCGAGCGCGCCTATGCCGAGATGGAGCAGGACGCGGGTCCCGTATTCGACACGATCAAACGGGCCATCCTGTCCCTTCAGGCGCGAACCCTGGTCGAACGCATCGACGTTTGAATGGCCGCAAGGGTCTGACCCTGGCGGCGCGCGGACATTTAGTTTCCGTCAACCATCGTCCGTTAACCTTTGGGCCATGTTCCTGTCCCTGACGTCCAGGATCGCCGCTGTCGGCGCCCTGGTGGTGATTGCTTTGCTGGCCCTGGTGGCCTCCCTCGTCGACGCCTCGCGGCAAAGTCGCGAGAGCTTCCGCTGGGTGACGCATTCCTCTCAGGTGATCGAGGCCATGGAGGAGACCATGGCGGGGCTGCGCGATGCGGAGTCCGGTCAGCGCGGCTATGTCCTGACGCAGAACCCCAGCCTGGCCCAGTCCTTCGATCGCCGGGTGGCGGACTCACTGCGGGGCTTTTCGGACCTGGTGGAGCTGACCAAGGACAACCCTGTGCAGAAGGCGCGGGTTCAGGCGTTTGGCAGTCTGCTGTCAGAACGGACCGAACTGATGCGCCAGCCGCTGGAACTGGCGCGACAGGGGCGTTTTGACGAGGCCGAGGCCGCCATCGTCGGCGGGCGCGGCTTCGACTCCATGAGCGCCGTCCTCCTGGCTTCGCAGGACTTCCTCAGCGAGGAGCGCAAGCTGCAGGCCGAGCGGATCGAGGCCGCCGAGCGTCGCCTGGAATGGGGCAAACGGCTGGCCCTGATCGGCGGGCCCCTGATCGCCCTGTTCTCGCTGTCGGTGTCCGTCATGGTTATTCGCGGCATCCGCCAGCCTGTGCGGGTCATCACCCGCGCCATGACCAGCCTGGGCGGGGGCGATCTGGATCAACGCATCACTGAACGCATGGGCTCGCGCGAGTTCAATCGCCTGGCCCAGGGCTACAACCAGATGGCGGAGCGGCTGGCCGTGGCTTCCACAGACCAGAGACGCAGCGAGCGCGAGTTGAAGCGGGTGCACGAGGAGCTTCTGTCCAGCAGCCAGGTTTTGCGTGAACGCGGCGAGGTGATCGAGCTGCTGGGCGGCATGGCTCACCGGATGCAGGCGGCCCGCACCGAGGCCGAACTGGCCCAGGTCATCCAGGCCTTCGTGCCGCGCGTCCTGCCGGGTCTGCCGGGGGCGCTCTACGCCTACAATAATTCGCGCAATCTGCTGGTCCCGATCTCGACCTGGGGCGAGCATGAGGGCGACGGCGACGCCTTCGGGCCGGACCAGTGCTGGGCTCTGCGGCGGGGTCAGAGCCATTTCGTCAGCGAGGCGGGGGCCGACGTCGTCTGCGACCACGTCGGCGACAAGGGTCACGCCTATCACTGCGAGCCCCTGCTGGCGTCGGGCGAGGTCATCGGGGTCCTGCATCTGGACGGGGTGCTCGATACCGAGAGCGGTTTCCGTATCAACGTCCTGGTCGAGAACATCGCCTCGGCCATGGTCAACCACCAGTTGCAGCGCGACCTGAAGGAACAGACGATCCGCGACCCGCTGACCGGCCTATTCAATCGCCGCTACATGGAAGAGGCCCTGGCCCTGGAGGTGGCGCGGTCTGCCAGGTCGGGCGCGCCCCTGTGCGTGGTCATGTGCGACGTGGACCACTTCAAGCGCTTCAACGACGAGTTCGGCCACGACGCCGGCGATCTGGTGCTGCAGGCCGTGGCTGCTGAGCTTGGGCATCGCTTCCGCGACGGCGACATTGTCTGCCGCTATGGCGGTGAGGAGTTCACCATCATCGCCCCCGGCACGACGCCCGAAGCCCTGCTGCAGCGGATCGAAACAGTGCGCCAGGCCATCGCCGGCATCTCCCTGCGTCATCGCAATCAGGCCCTGGGCAGCACCAGCATGTCCTTCGGCGTCGCCTGTTGGCGGCCGGGCATGGACCGTGAGGGCAGCGCCGCCCTGCAGGCGGCCGACGCGGCCCTCTATCGCGCCAAGAAGGAGGGCCGCAACCGGGCCATCCTCCACGTCGAGGAAGCGGCCTAGGCCTTAGTCGGCCTTGCGGACGTAGCGGTTCAGGAAGGCCAGATAGGCTTCCTGCGCGGTGATGCGGTTGGCGCGGCGCTGGAAGCCGTGGCCCTCGTCGGGGAAGACGACGTATTCGACCGGCACATTGTTGGCGCGAACCTTTTCGACCAGTTCGTCGCTCTCGACCTGAAGCACGCGCGGGTCGTTGGCGCCTTGCACCACCAGCAGGGGGCGGCGGATCTTGTCGGCGTGGAACAGGGGCGAGATGGCGCGGTGGCGTTCGGCGTCGACCGCCGGATCGCCCATCTCGTCAAACAGGGCCACGCGCTGCGCGCCCCACCAGGCGGGGATGGATTGCAGGGTCCGCACCCAGTTGGTCACGCCGAAGATGTCGATGCCCGCCTCGAACTTCTCGGGGTGGAAGGCCAGGGCCGCCGCGGTGATGTAACCGCCGTAGGAACCGCCCATGACCGCGACCTGATCGTCGGCCACCCAGTCCTGGGCCCGCAGCCAGTCGCCGCCGGCGACGATGTCGCGCAGATCGGCCTCGCCGTGCTTCTTGTCGTCCATGTGGAAGAAGGTCTTGCCGTAGCCGGACGAGCCTCTGTTGTTGGCCCCCAGCACGGCATAGCCGTGATTGACCAGGTGCTGGACCATGGCGGAATAGCCGCGTCGCGTCTGGCCACCCGGTCCGCCGTGGACCAGAACGACCGCCGGGGCCGGGTGGGCCGCTGAGGCGGCCTTGGGTCGATAGAGGACCGCGGGAACCATCACCCCGCCCTCGCCCGGGTAACGGACGATGGACGCCTCGACCAGATCGCTTTCCTTGATGGCCGGGTTCAGGGCGTGGGTCAGGCGACGTGCCTGGCCGGTGGACAGGTCAGCGACGAAGACATCGGCGGGCGAGGTGTCGGACACCACGGTGAAGGCGGCCAGATCGGCGCCAGGATCGAAGCGCACCCCGGTGATGTCGCCCTGCGGCAGGCCGGTCAGCCGGATGGGCGCGCGGGTCTGAGCATCCTCGATGGTCAGTTCGGTCGAGGCGTCGGCGTTGACCGCCGTGACGCGGTAGCGGCCGTTGGGCGAGAACGAGACATACATGACGTCCCAGTCGGCCTGGGTGGTGCGGTTGTGGGCCTTGTTGGCGATGTCATAGGCATAGGCCTGACTGAACTCGCCGTCCTGATTGCTGGTGTAGATCAGGGTCGCGTTGAAGGGGCCGAAATCATTGACCTCATAGGCGACGTCACCGGTGTGCTGGGAGATCAGATAGGGCTCGCCGCCCGCCTGAAGATCGGCCAGGTAGATGTCCGAGTTGGCGCTGGTGTGGGACTTGGTCAGGGCGACCAGCCGACCGTCGCCGGACACCGCCGCCAGATCCATGCCGGGGTTCTGGAAGATCAGCTTCCGCTCATAGGTGCCAGTGTCATAGGCGTAGAGGTCGAAGACCTCGGCGTCGCGTTCGTTGCTGGTCAGCCAGAAGGTCCGACCATCGTCGCTGAAGCCGACGAAGCCCGCCTTCAGCTTGTCGCCCGGCGTCAGGTCGCGCAGTGTCCCATCCGTCTCGCGCACATAGATATGGGTCAGTTCGTCGCCGCCCCCGTCAGCCGCCACCAGGACACGGCGACCGTCGGGGAAATAGCTCTGGGCGAAGGTGGCGTTGGTCGTCGAAGCGGTCAGCGGCACGGGGGCGCCGCCCGCGACGGGCAGGGCATAGGCGTTGAACACGCCGCTCTTGTCCGACGAGATCAGGACGTGGCTGCGGCCCTCGGAAAAGGCCAGGCCGTCTGGGTTGGCCATCGAGAAACTGGTCGTCTCGAAGAACTGGGCGGCGGTGTAGGGCGAGACGGCGACGGACGTGGCCGGTGCGGGCGCGGTCGGTTCGGCGGCGAGGGCAGGGACGGCGGCGGCGAGCGCCAGGGCGGAAACCATGCAGGCGAAGGAGCGCATTCGGAGCCTCTTGAGGTGCGTGATGACCTGATGAGGCGTTAGCATGGTCCGCCAGATGCGCTCTGTCGAAAACTTAATGAGCGGGGTTCTGCCACGTCGGGCCCGGAACTACGAAAGCCGGCCGCGCTTTCGCACGACCGGCTCCCGTCATCCCTTGACGCACACCACTTGACGCAGGGTGTGCACGACCTCGATCAGGTCGGCCTGGGCCGCGATGACCGCGTCGATGTCCTTGTAGGCCATCGGGGTTTCGTCGATCACATCAGCGTCCTTGCGGCACTCGACGCCTTGAGTGGCGCGGACGTGGTCCTCCACCGTGAAGCGGCGCTTGGCCTCGGTTCGGCTCATGGCCCGCCCGGCGCCGTGAGAGCAGGTGCAGAAGCTGTCCGCATTGCCCTTTCCGCGCACGATGAAGGACTTGGCCCCCATTGAACCGGGAATGATGCCCAGTTCGCCGTCCTTGGCCGACACCGCGCCCTTGCGGGTCAGGAAGACGTCCTGGCCGAAGTGCTTCTCCTTCGAGACGTAGTTGTGGTGACAGTTCACCGCCTCCTTCGTCGTCGTCAGATCAGGCCAGATGGCCGTCAGCACGCCCAGCACCTGCTCCATCATCACCTCGCGGTTGGCGCGCGCGTACTTCTGCGCCCACGACACCGCTCGGACATAGTCGTTGAATCCGTCCGTCCCTTCCGGGAAGTAGGCCAGGTCCTGATCGGGCAGGTTCAGATGCCAGCGACGGGCTTCGTGTTTGGCCCGCTCGATGAAGTAGGTCCCGAAGCGGTTGCCTACCCCGCGCGAGCCGGAGTGCAGCATCACCCAGACGTCGTCCGCCTCGTCGACGCACAGCTCGATGAAGTGGTTGCCGGTGCCGAGCGTGCCCAGGTGGCCGTAGCCGCGCGGGTGGCCGGCCTTGGGATGGCGCTCGATCACGGCGTCGTAGCCCGCCTTCAGCTCGGCCCAGCGCGCCGCGGCCGGGGCCGGGGGCTCCGATTGCCAGGCGCCCTTGTCGTTGCGCCCGCCGTTGTCGGTGCGGCCGTGCGGGACCGCTGCCTCGATGGCGGAACGGATGCCCGACAGGTCGTCCGGCAGGTGCTCGGCGCGGATCGAGGTCCGCACCGCCATCATGCCGCAGCCGATGTCCACGCCCACTGCGGCGGGAATGATCGCCTTCAGCGTCGGGATCACAGAGCCGACCGTCGCCCCCATGCCCCAGTGCACGTCGGGCATGACTGCGACGTGTTTGTGGATGAAGGGCAGCGAGGCCACGTTCTTCAACTGCTTCAGCGCCGCATCCTCGATGGGCACGCCCCGGGTCCAGGCCTTGATCGGCACGCCCGGGCTTTCGATTACGTCATAGCCACGCATGGCCGACGTCTCCTCTCCTGTCTGTGATCCTCCTGGACCGGACGGAGGGTTTCGCTTGCACAGACAAGAAACCCCTCCGGCCGGTGGCGGGAGGGGTTGCTGGAAAACCGAAGTCGAATGACCGCTGGCTCTTCTACATCCCTCCCACGCACGCGCCTTTGCCCTCGACCGGCAGGCGGTCGACGGTCAGGGGCCGTTGCGAAGGGTGAATATTGAAGAACATGGGTTTCTCGATTTCGGAGCGGGGCTTCTACAGGTGACAGAGGCGCCCGCCAAGCCCGAAAATCAGGCGGCCACCGCCGTTGTGCCGCTGATGAAGCCGCCGCCCAGGACGCGGTCGGGATCGGCAGGATCGTAGAGGGCGCAGGCCTGACCTGGCGCGACGCCTTCTTCGCCTTCCTCGAAGACGATTGAGACGACGCCGTCCTCGCTCAGGCTCAGATGGGCGGGGGAGGGCTGTCGGGTCGAGCGGACGCGGGCCAGGACGGGGGCGCCGTCGCGGGCGGCTTCCTCGATCGTGGCCTGGTCGCCCAGCCAGTTGGTTTCTTCCAGCACCAGGCTGGCGGTCAGCAGGGCCTCGCGCGGACCGACGATGACGCGGCGGTTGTCGGGGTCCAGCTTGGTGACGAACAGGGGCTCGCCCACGGCGACGTTCAACCCCCGGCGCTGGCCGATGGTGTAGTCGGTGATGCCGCCGTGCTGACCCAGAACCCGGCCGTCCATGTGGACGATCTCGCCCGCTTCGCGCCCCTGCGGACGCAGACGGTCGATCAGGGTGCGATAGTCGCCCGACGGCACGAAGCAGATGTCCTGGCTGTCCGGCTTGGCGGCGATGCGCAGGCCAAGAGCGGCGGCGACGCCGCGGACCTGGGGCTTTTCCAGATCGGCCAGGGGGAAGCGCAGATAGTCGAGCTGGGCCTGGGTGGTGGCGAACAGGAAGTAGGACTGGTCGCGCGAGTGGTCGATCGCCTTGCGCATCTGCGAGCGGTTTCCGACGGCGGCGCGGCGGACGTAGTGGCCGGTGGCCATGGCCTCGGCGCCCAGGTCGCGGGCGACATCCAGCAGGTCGCGGAACTTGACCGTCTGATTGCAGCGGATGCAGGGGACCGGCGTCTGACCCTTCAGATAGCTATCCGCGAACTGGTCGATGACCGCGTCCTTGAAGCGGCTTTCATAGTCCAGGACGTAATGAGGAATGCCGATCAGTTCGGCAGCCAGGCGGGCGTCATGGATGTCCTGCCCGGCGCAGCAGGCGCCCTTTTTCTTGAGGGCGGCTCCGTGATCATAGAGCTGGAGGGTGACGCCGACCACGTCATAGCCGGCCTTGGCCAGAAGGGCGGCGACGACGGTGGAATCCACCCCGCCCGACATGGCCGCGACCACGCGCGCGCCGACCGGCAGGCCGACGGCCTGTCGCGCGCTCTCGATCGCTGCGTCCATGTCGGCGGCGCCGGACATGGGGGCGATGGTCGGAACGGGACAAATGTCATCAGCCAGGGTCATTGCCGCCATATAGAGGCCCCTGCGTTCGATTTCGAGGCATGGGACGAAAACCGTTGGCCGTCAGCGACCGGGCAACAAAAAAGGCCGCCCTTGCGAGCGGCCCTTTTCGTCGGATGCGGCGTCGCCTCAGGCGACTTCGATCCGGTAGCTTTCGATGACCGTATTGGCCAGGAGGGTGTCGCACATGCGCTTCACCTCGGCTTCCTTGTCGGACACGCTGTCGTCGAGGTCGAACTCGATCATCTTGCCGACGCGGGCGTTGGCGACGCCAGCCCAGCCCAGACCCTGCAGGGCGCCTTCGACGGCCTTGCCCTGAACGTCCAGGACGCCGGGCTTCAGGAAGACGTGAACTTTCACCTTGGCCATTAGTGCAGTCCCCCTTGGATCACGGTCGGCATGTCCTTCATGATGCCGAGGCGGCGGGCCACCTCGGTGTAGCTTTCGATCACGTCGCCCAGGTCGCGACGGAAGCGGTCCTTGTCCAGTTTTTCACCGGTAGTCGAGTCCCACAGGCGGCAGCTGTCGGGGCTGATCTCATCGGCCAGGATGACGCGGGCGAAGTCGTTTTCCCACACCCGGCCGAACTCGATCTTGAAGTCGACCAGGGTGATGCCGACGGCGCCGAACATGCCGCACAGGTAGTCGTTGACGCGGACCGTCATGGCCAGGATGTCGTCCAGCTCCTGGGTCGTGGCCCAGTTGAACGCCGTGATGTGCTCTTCCGTCACCATCGGGTCGTTCAGCTCATCCTTCTTGTAGTAGAATTCGATGATCGAACGGGGCAGGGCAGTGCCCTCTTCCTGGCCCAGGCGCTGGGCCAGCGAGCCGGCGACGACGTTGCGGCAGACGACTTCCAGCGGAATGATCTCGACTTCGCGGATCAGCTGCTCGCGCAGGTTCAGGCGCTTGATGAAGTGGTTGGTCACGCCGATGCCGTTCAGGCGCGACATGATGAACTCGCTGATGCGGTTGTTGATCACGCCCTTGCCTTCCAGCGTCGCCTTTTTCTGGGCGTTGAAGGCGGTGGCGTCATCCTTGAAGTACTGGACCAGGGTGCCCGGCTCGGGACCCTCGTAAAGGATCTTGGCCTTGCCCTCGTAGATCTTCTTGCGCTTGGTGTTCATCAATCGGGTCCCGGAGGGGAAGGAAACGGACGGCCTCAAAACGAAAAACGCGCGGCCCGGCGATTTGTGGGCGGCGCGATCCTGAATCGATGGCGGCTATATAAGACCGGACGCCCTTTAACCGAAGGGCGTCTGTGACACAAATATCCTCCTGTAACCTAGCGTCAGGACCGCGACCGCAAGTCTGGTTGCGTTCGGATGGAAGGGGGGTATAGACGGCGATGCGGGCCTCACTTTCCGTCCGCGACTGGAGTTACGACGCGCATGACGACCTTCGACGATCGGGAAAAGGGCTACGAGACCAAGTTCGCCCTCGATCAGGAACAAGAGTTCAAGGCCATCGCGCGTCGCAACAAGATGCTGGGCCTGTGGGCGGCCGAGAAGATGGAACTGTCGGCTGACAGCGCCGAGCAGTACGCCGCCGCCGTGGTTCGCGCCGACTTCGAACAGCCGGGCGAGGAAGACGTCTTCCGCAAGATCGCCGGCGACTTCAAGGCCTCGGGCCTGACGGTGTCCGAGGGCGAACTGCGCTCCAAGATGGACGAACTGGCCTCGATCGCTCGCGAACAGATCCGCGCCGGCGAATAAGTTTCTGAACGAGAGGCGTTCGTGGCCGAGCTTCTCGTTCAATCCTCACATTGGCAGTTGCTGCTCACCGCTCTCGCGTTTGTCGCGCTGGCGGGCGTGGAGATGCTGTTTCCGCTCAGCGGTGATCGGGGGCTGCGCGGGCGGCGCTGGTTCGCCCATGCCGCCCTGTTCCTGATCGGCTTCGGCGTCGTCTTCGTGGCCTCGCCCCTGATCCTCAAAGGCGCAGCCTGGCTGCAGGGCGCGCTGCGCTTCCCGCCGCTGACCGGACTGGGGCTGCCCGCCTGGCTGCTGGTCGTCGTCTCCTTCCTGCTGATCGACCTGCTAGCCTATCTCAATCACGCCCTGTTCCATGGCGTGCCCTGGCTGTGGCGCCTGCACCGGGCGCATCACACCGACACGGTCTTGGACGCCTCCACCGGGGTGCGCCATCATCCGCTCGAAAGCCTGGCCGGCGTCGCCCTGCAACTGATAGTCTTTGCGGTGCTGGGCGTCCCGCTGTTGGTGGTCCTGGCCTATGGGCTGATCACCACTCTGTGGCAGTTCGTGACCCATGCCGATGTGCGACTGCCTGAGTCGATTGACCGCGCGCTGCGTCTGGTGCTGGTGACGCCGGGGATGCATCGGGTGCATCACTCGGTGCGAATGGACGAGGGCAACAGCAATTTCGGCATGGTCCTGTCGATCTGGGACCGCCTATTCGGCACCTATCGCAGGCGGTCGGCTGCGGAACGGGCGAGCATGGCGCTGGGGGTCGAGGGGGACGAGGGCGCTTCGCACCTTACCACGCTCCTGGCTGCCCCCCTGCGGCCCTGAAGCGACTGCTCGACTGGCAGACGTACAGCCCAGATGATATGGTCAAGCTTTATTGGGGGGCTTCATGACTGGGTATCGTTCGCTTGCGGTAGGCGCTGCGCTGGCTTTGACTATCGGCGCTGGCGTGGCGCATGCGGGGATTGTTCCGATCGCTACGACTCCGAACCCATCGACGGCCGGGCAGGCGGTGACGCTCAACTGGTCGGTCGGCGGCGTCTGCACGGGCTCGACGGCAGAGTTCAGCGACGTCACCGGCGGAGGCAATGTGGTCCTGTGCCAAGGCGTGGTCGGTGGCAGCGGAGCTTTTTGCTCCACCAATGCCCTGAATGTCGCGGGCGCGCGGTCGATCCAGGGCAGGTTTACGACTGGTCCGTGCGTCGGCACGACTTCGGGCGGTGCGCATACGGTCCTTGCCGCCCCCACCCCTGTCCCGACGGTCGGTGAATGGACCCTGTGGGGTCTGACGGGTCTGCTGCTGATCGGCGGCGGCGTGTTCGCTTCGCGCCGGTTCCGCGCGACCGCGGCTTGATCTTCGGATCGGCATGAAACAAGGCCGCTGCCGGTTCTCCGGCAGCGGCCTTTTGCATTGAGCGACGCGGATAGGCCTATTTCGGCATAAGCACCGTGTCGATGACGTGGACCACGCCGTTCGACTGGCCGACGTCGGCTTGGGTGATGGTCGAGGTTCCGCCCTTGGCGTCGGTGATGGTCCAGCGGCCGCCGCCGGCGTCCCTGATCGTCAGCTTCTCGCCCTGAACCGTGGTCAGGCTGGCCGTGCCGCCGCCCTTCTGGGCTTCGGCGGCGATGTCGGCGGCGGTCAGGCGGCCGGGCACGACGTGATAGGTCAGGATCTTGGTCAGAGCCGCCTTCTGGGCCGGCTGCATCAGGCCTTCGCGTGTCGCGGCCGGAATTTTCTCGAAGGCGGCGTTGTCGGGGGCGAAGACGGTGAAGGGGCCGGCGCCTTGCAGCGTGGCAGCCAGGCCTGCGGCCTGAACCGCGGCGACCAGGGTGGTCAGGTTCGGCGCCTTGGAGGCGTTGGCGACGATGTTATCGGCGGGGTTCATGGCCACGCCGCCGACCATGGGCTCAGTGCTGACAGGCGCCATTGCGGCGGAATCGGCAGGCATGGCGTCGGTCGGCGCCTTTTCGACCTTGGTCTCGTTATTGCCGCATGCAGCCAGGGCCAGCAGGGCGGCGGCGGATACAGTGGCGAGGCTGGCGGTACGGATCATTTTCATGGCGTCTCTCCATCGACGGCCGCTCGAAGGGGCGGCGGGGTCGAGGAGAACTACGGGCGAGCAGGGCAAATGGTTCAAATTTTCCGGCGCGACGCGTGATCGGTCGCGAGGACGTCAGCTCAGAAAGGGCGACAGGGCGGACCAGGCCTCGCGCTTTTCATTCAGGGGCCGCGCGTGCGCGGGGCTGGAGGAGGGCAGGTCGATCAGAGCTATCCCTGGCAGGTCCGCCAGAATGCGACGTCCCAGCTTCGCCGCCAGCCCGCCGTTGAAGGCCACGGCGCGCAGGTGGGGCAGACCTGAAACCAGACCATGCAGGTCGGCGGCCTCGGGCGAACGAATGGCGGCGTCCAGGCTGCCCGACCGTTCCGCCGAGGCCAGCACGTCCCACAGGCCAACGCCGCGCGCCTTCAGCCGGATCAGGCGCTCTTCATAGGGTAAGGCGGGCAGCGGCTCGCCCAGCAGGTCGCCGATCAAGGGCCAGAAGCCGTTGCGCGGGTGGGCGTAATACTGGGCCGCCTTCAGCGAGGCGTCGCCGGGCAGGCTGCCGAGGATCAGGACGCGGGTGCGGTCGTCAACGACAGGCTCGAAGCCGACCGCACGCGCGGGCAAGGATCAGCCCTCGCCGAAGACCCGCTTGAACACCACGTCCACGTTCTTGGTGTGGTAGCCGAGGTCGAACAGGGCTTCGAGCTGGTCGTGGGGCAGGGTGACGCGGGCGTCGGCCTTGAGGAAGTCGAGGAAGGCGCCTTCGCCGCGCCAGACCTTCATGGCGTTCTCCTGAACCGCGGCATAGGCGTCTTCACGCGACACGCCGGCCTGGGTCAGGGCCAGCATGACCCGTTGCGAGTGCACCAGACCGCCTAGGCGGTCGATGTTCTTCTGCATATTCTCGGGATAGACGTTCAGGCGCTCGACCACGCCCGCCAGACGGTGCAGGGCGAAGTCCAGGTGGACCGTGGCGTCGGGACCGATGCCGCGCTCGACCGAGGAGTGGCTGATGTCGCGCTCGTGCCACAGGGCGACGTTCTCCATCGCCGGGGTCACGGCCGAGCGGACCAGACGGGCCAGGCCGGTCAGGTTCTCGGTGAGGATCGGGTTGCGCTTGTGCGGCATGGCCGACGAGCCCTTCTGGCCCTTGTCGAAGAACTCCTCGGCTTCGAGGACTTCGGTGCGCTGCAGGTGGCGGATTTCCACGGCCAGGCGCTCGATCGACGAGGCGACGACGCCCAGGGCGGCGAAGTAGGCGGCGTGACGGTCGCGCGGGATGACCTGGGTCGAGACCGGCTCGACGGCCAGACCCATCTGGTCGGCGACGTACTGCTCAACCGCCGGATCGACGTTGGCGAAGGTGCCGACGGCGCCCGAGATGGCGCAGGTGGCGATTTCCTCGCGCGCCGTGATCAGGCGGCGTTTGGCGCGCTGGAACTCGGCGTGATAGCCGGCCAGCTTCAGGCCGAAGGTCACCGGCTCGGCGTGGATGCCGTGCGAGCGACCGACGGTCGGGGTGTATTTGTGTTCCTTGGCGCGGACTTCCAACGCGGCCAGGACGCGGTCGACGCCGCCCAGCAGCAGGTCGGTCGAGCGCGCCAGTTGCACCGCGAAGCAGGTGTCCAGCACGTCCGAGGAGGTCATGCCCTGGTGCAGGAAGCGGGCTTCCTCGCCGACGATTTCCGACACATGGGTCAGGAAGGCGATGACGTCGTGCTTGGTGGTGCGTTCGATCTCGTCGATGCGGTCGGCGTCAAAGACGACGTCCTTGCCCTTGGCCCAGATGGCCTCGGCCGATTCCTTGGGGATCACGCCCAGTTCCGCCATCTTGGTGGCGGCGTGGGCCTCGATCTCGAACCAGATCTTGTACTTGGTCTCTTGCGACCAGATGGCGACGGCTTCGGGGCGGGTATAGCGCGTGATCATGGACCGGTCGTGTCGTGCGGGACGGGCGGGGAGTCAAGGTTCACCGGGGCAAACTTGCGTCTTTCCTCCCTGTCGCGCAGCGATGGGGAGGTGGCGCGGCGGCGAAGCCGACGTGACGGAGGGGGCGACTCGACGTCAGCCCTTTGTGCCGCCCCCTCCACCACTTCGTGGTCCCCCTCCCCATGAAATGGGGAGGAACGTGCGAAACCTTGACTTCCTCCCCCCTTGTCCCAGATAGGGGCCTCAGAGGACGACCTCTCCCTTATTCTGGGCATGATCGCCGGGACGACCCGGCTCGCCATGTAAGGGAGACTGTCATGGCCTGGATTCTTCTTCTTCTCGCCGGTCTGTTCGAGATCGTCTGGGCCTTCCTGATGAAGGCGTCGGACGGGTTTTCGAAACCGTGGCAGACGGTCGGCACCATCGTCTTCATGATCATCAGCTTCGGCCTGCTGTCGATGGCGATGAAGACCCTGCCGCTGGGCACCGCCTATGTGATATGGACCGGCATCGGCGCGGTGGGCGCCTTCGTCGTCGGCATCGCGGTGCTGGGCGAGCCGATCACCCCCATGCGGGTCGCGGGCGCGGTGCTGATCATCTCGGGCCTGGTTGTGCTGAAGCTCTCGTCCAGCCATTGATGGGCGACAGCACAGCAGGAGCGGCGACTATGGAACTGGTGATCGGCGACAAGCTCTATTCCACCTGGTCGCTGCGGCCCTGGCTGGTGCTGAAGCGCTGCGGCGCGGAATTCACCGAGACGGTCATCCGTCTGAACCGCCCCGACACCGCCGAGCAGATCGCGCGGCATTCGCCCGCCGGGCGCGTGCCGGTGCTGAAGGTGGACGGCGAGACCATCTGGGACAGCATGGCCATCTCGGTCTGGTGCGCCGAACGCTATCCCGAGGCCCGGCTGTGGCCCGCCGACGCCCCTGCGCGCTGGCAGGCCCGGTCGGTGGTCTGCGAGATGCACGCCGGCTTCATGGCCTTGCGGACCGAGTGCGGCATGGCCCCGGACCATTCCATGGTGGGCCCCGACCGCAGCCCGCCGCCGACGGGCGAGGATACGGCCGCCGACATCCGCCGTATGGTGCAGATTTTCCGTGAGGCGCGCGCCCGCTTCGGCGCAGGCGGCGATTATCTCTATGGCGAGTGGTCGATCGCCGACGCCTTCTTCACCCCGGTCGCGGCGCGCGTGCGTCATTTCCAGATCGACCTGGCCGCGCACGGCGACACGGACGGCGTGGCTCGCGCCTATGTTGAGACCTTGTTGGCCCAGCCCGACTTCCTGGCCTGGGGCGAGGACGCACTGGCTAACGCCGCTTAAGCTTGGCCGAAAACCGGCGATTAACGAGTAATGTTACAATCTGTCCTGACGGCGTCGGGCCGTGGGGGATGGGCGATGCGGACGATCAGCCGGAATACCAACTGGGGGAAGACCGCGCGCGGCTATTTCCTCGCGGCCCTGGCCTTCGCCTTCGTCTGGGCGATGTTGCTGTCCAGCGTAGTTTAAGGCGGCTCTAGCGCGTTCCAGCGACCGGGCCGGCTTCAGCCACCTGTAGCGGCGCCGGCGGCGGCGCGACGTAGTCCAGACGGATCGGCACAGTCTTGGCGCCTGACGCCACGGCGTCCAGCGTGTTCAGCGGCGCGCCCAGCATTCGCTGATAGATCCAGTAGGCCGCCACGACCTTTTCCACGTATTCACGAGCCTGAGGCACGTCGATGGTCTCGATCAGCAGCAGGGGGTCGGCGTCCGGCCCCAGCTTGCGTCCCGCCGCCAGCATCGGTCCCGGCCCGGCGTTGTAGGAGGCTACGGCCTTCAGTAGATCGCCCTGGAAGGACTCGATCTGGAACAGGCGGTTCACATAGTCCTGGCCCAGCTTCAGGTTGGTGGCCGGGACGTAGAGCCGCTCGGGGCTACGGACATAGCCCTGATCCCCGGTCATATAGGCGGCGGTCGCCGGCATGACCTGCATCATGCCATAGGCCCCGGCGCCGGAGCGGGCATTGGCGTTGAAGTCGGTTTCCTTGCGCGCGATGGCGTAAACCAGCGCCTTCTCGATGGTGAAGCCGCCTTCGGGTTGAAGGTCGGGCATGGGATAGCGCGTGGCGTCGATGCGGCTGGCCTCGGATTGGGCCGCGCGGTTCGGAGCGACGGTGCGATAGAGGCCGGCCCACAGGCGGCGGGCGGCGTCGCCGTCGGCGCTGCGCATCCCGGTGCGGGCGGCTTCCTCGGCCTCGCTGCGGCGACCGACCTCATAGAGGGCGACCGTGCGACGGGCGGTTTCGTCGGCGCGGATGAAGGCGTTCAGTTCGCGCGCATCGACGCCAGTCGGCTCGGGCGTGAAGCTGGCGCGCTGAGCCGAGGCGCTATAGGCGCGCGGACCCATGTTCTCGATGACCGGTTCTTCGCCTAACTGGCGCAGCGCGACCTGGCCGTAGAAGGTGGCGGGCCAGCGCGCGCACAGGCGCAGATATTCGGTTACGCGATCCTGGCGGCCCGACTGGGCGGCGGCGCGGGCGGTCCAGAAGGCGGCGCCCGCGCGGACCCAGGGGTCTTCGGTCGGGTCCTGGGCCACGCGTTCGAAGGCGCGGAAGGCGTCAGAGAACTCGTTCATCCGCCAGGCGGCGAGCCCTGCGCTCCACCAATCGCCCATCTCGGCGCCGGTGCGATAGGCGCCCGGAAGGTCATCATTGTTCAGGGCCACACGAGCGGCCTTGGCCGGATCGGTGACGCCGCCGCTTCCGGCGCCGGTCACGCTGGCCCAAGTGCGTTCCAGCAGGTTGCCGGGGCGTTTCGGCTCGGGCGCGCCATCGGGGATGCGGCGCATGGCCAGGGTATAGACCCGCGGGGCCATCGGCAGGTCGGAATAGGTTTCCAGCCAGGCCGCCAGTTCGTCATAGGCAGCGACATGGGTGGGGTGGAACAGGCGTTCGAACTCGACCTGGCCCAGCAGGATGCGGTCCTGGGCCTGTCGCGCCGAACTGCGCGCCAGCTCCAGATCGCCGCGCCGCAGGGCGTCAAAGGCGGTGGTGTAGCTGAGCCGGTCGGAACTGCTCAGGGCCGTGGGGGTTCTATCGGAGTCGTTGGCGACATAGGCCGTTCCGCCGTCATCGGCTCCGCTTTCAGCCGCCAGGGCGGCAGGCGCAATCGTGGCGCAGAGCGCAGCAGCGAGCAGGGGCGCGAGGGTCGCGCGGCGGAAAAGGTACATACGCGGCGGCCCCCTTCGTCGGCGCCGCTCCCTTCTCGACGTCGGGATTGTCAGCGCTCTGTGGACTGGTCGTCAGCCGATAACCATGCCCTAGTCAGGCGTTCGGCTCAACCTGGGCCGTATCCAGGCGCGCCGTCAGCGACAGCATGTCGGCCCAGACGACTCGCTTGGCCTGGGGCTGACGCAGCAGGAAGGCGGGGTGCAAGGTGGCCATGGCGGGGGCGCGCGCCGAGCCATCGTCGAGCCGCCACTCGCGCCACTGACCGCGAATCTTCATCAGGCCTTCCTCGGTGTCGAGCACCGATTTCGCCGCCGCCGCTCCAACCAGAAGCACGGCTTTCGGCTGCATCAGGGCGAAGGCGCGCTCAACGAAGGGGGCGCAGGCCGCCTGCTCCTGCGGCGAGGGCGAGCGGCTTCCGGGCGGCTTCCAGAAGACGGTGTTGGTCATGAAGGCTTGGTCCGCCAGGCCTGCCGCCGCCAGCATCCGGTCCAGCAGTTGCCCGGCCTGTCCGACGAAGGGCTCGCCGCGCAGGTCCTCGGTTTCGCCCGGCGCCTCGCCGATCAGCAGGATCGAACCCTTGGGATTGCCGCGCGCGAACACCGCCTGCTTGGCCCCCATGGCCCGCAGAGGGCAGCCCTCGAAGGCGGCGATCGCTTGCGCCAGGTCGTCCATGGTCGTGGCGGCGGCGGCGACACGGCGCGCCTCGGCCACGGCGTCGGCCCCTGACATTCCCCCATGCAGGGTGGTGACGGTGGCGGCGGCCTTCTGCAGCATCTGCGGTGCAGGTGGAGCGACGAAGACCGTGCGGTCGACCGGCTCGTTCAGATAGCAGGCGTCCACCCCCGCATCGCGCCAAAAGGCGAGCAGGGCTTCGGTTGCGGCGGTCTCAAGGGGCTGGGGCGTCATTCCTCGACAGGGATAGGCCTTGACCGCCGCTGCGTCACCTCATGATAAGGCAGATAACCACGACGATAACGAGGATTCAGGGGAAGATGGCTGAGCAAGCGATCGAAGGCGGCGCGATCAACGCCTGGCAGGAAGCCGTGATCGACAAGCTGCCGCCCGCAGAGGCGCTTGAGGGCGTCGAGCGCGAGATCATGGAATATGACGTCGTCATCGTCGGCGGCGGCCCCGCCGGCCTGTCCGCCGCCATCCGCCTGAAACAGCGCGCCGAGAAGGACGGTAAGGAAATCTCCGTCGCCGTTCTGGAGAAATCCGCCGAGATCGGCGGCCATATCCTGTCGGGCGCCGTGGTCGATCCCAAGGCCCTGAACGAGCTCTTCCCCGACTGGAAGGAACGTGGCGCGCCGCTGGAGACCCCGGTCAAGACCGACAAGTTCTTGGTGCTGGGGCCGCAGGGCCAGGCCTCCCTGCCGATGTTCGCCATGCCGCCCTTCATGCACAACCACGGCTGCTACATCGCCTCGCTGGGCAATGTGGCGCGCTGGCTGGCCGAGCAGGCCGAGGCCCTGGGCGTCGAGGTCTATCCCGGCATGGCCGCCAGCCACGTCGTCTGGGATGAGCCGTCAGGCCGCGTGAAGGGCGTCGTCGCCGGCGTCTTCGGCATCGACCGCGAAGGCAAGCCAACCGGCGACTTCCAGCCCGGTCTGGAACTGCACGGCAAGTATGTCTTCATCGCCGAGGGCGTGCGCGGCTCGCTGGCCAAGACCATCATGGCCCGCCACGACCTGACGGCGAACTCGGACCCGCAGAAGTTCGGCATCGGCCTGAAGGAGCTGTGGCAGATCCCGGCCGAGAAGCACCAGCCCGGCCTGGTTCAGCACACGACCGGCTGGCCGCTGGACGACAAGACGGGCGGCGGATCGTTCCTGTATCACTTCGGCGACCGCTACGTGTCCGTCGGCTTCGTGGTGCACCTGAACTATCAGAACCCCTATCTGTCGCCCTTCGACGAGTTCCAGCAGTTCAAGCACCATCCGGCCATCGCCGAGCATCTGGAGGGCGGCACGCGCATCTCCTATGGCGCCCGCGCCATCACCGAGGGCGGCTTCCAGTCGGTGCCCAAGCTGGCCTTCCCTGGCGGCGCCCTGATCGGCTGCTCGGCGGGCTTCGTGAACGTGCCGCGCATCAAGGGCACCCACAACGCCATGAAGACCGGCATGCTGGCCGCCGACGCCGCCTATGAGGCTGTGATCGCAGGCCGCGAGGGCGACGTGCTGGAGGCCTACGAAGAGGCCTACAAGGCGTCGTGGGTCTATAAGGAGCTGAAGATCGTCCGTAACGCCAAGCCCATGCTGTCCAAGCTGGGCACCATGATGGGCGGCGCGGTCAGCATGTTCGACATGTGGGTCAACCACCTGACCGGCGGTTTCTCGGTCTTCGGCACCATGAAGCACACCAAGACGGACGCGGCCTCGACCGGCCTGGCCAAGGACTTCAAGCCGATCACCTACCCCAAGCCGGACGGCAAGCTGTCGTTCGACAAGCTGTCCAGCGTCTTCATCTCGAATACCAACCACGCCGAGGATCAGCCGGCCCACCTGAAGCTGCTGAACCCTAGCGTGCCGATCAGCGTCAACCTGCCCAAGTATGGCGAACCGGCGCGGCTCTATTGCCCGGCGGGCGTCTATGAGGTGCTGACCGACGAGCAGGGCCAGAACCCGCGCTTCCAGATCAACGCCCAGAACTGCGTCCACTGCAAAACATGCGACATCAAGGACCCGTCGCAGAACATCGTCTGGACCACGCCGGAAGGCGGCGGCGGCCCCAACTATCCGAACATGTAAGGCCTAGAGGTTTCAGCCTCTTGCGGGCGGGAGGGAAAGCGTGAAGGGTCCGCCCATGCGCTTCGCCTTCCGCCGCTCCGCCCTGTTCGCCGCCGCCTCGCTGATCGCGTTGGGCATGGCCGCGCCGTCTCTGGCGCAGGAGGCGCCGCCCATCGAGGCCGCGCCTGTTCCGGTCGAGCCGGCCGTCGAGGCTGAGCCGTCTTTGGAACCTGACGCAACTGTCCCGGATGCTGAAAGCCCCGACGCTGAGGGCCAGGACCCTGAAATCATCATCGCCGAGACGCCGGCGACGCCCGAGACCCCGCCCATCCCCGCGATCTGGGCGCCGATTCCGACCGACGCCGAGGGACGCAGCGCCTACGGCTACTACCTGGCGGGCCGCAACGCCCTGACCAGCGGCGAGAGCGAGGCGGGGGCCGACTATCTGGCGCGGGTCGAGGCCCTGACACCGGAACAGCCTCGCGTGCGCGAACAGGCCTTTACCGCCTCCCTGCTGGCGGGCGACCTCGACGTCGCCGCCCGAATTGCGCCGGAGGGGGAGGGCGTCTCGCCGGTCATCGTCCAGGCCGGGCGTCTGGTCGCGGCGGTGCAGGCCTTTGTCCATGGCGACGCGCGCCAGGCCAACACCGTGCTGAAGTCCGGCCCCATCGGTGAACCGCACAGGCGCGCGGGCCTCTATGTCGCGCCGTGGATCGCGGCGGCGGCGGGAGACTGGGATCGCGCCCTGGCGGTTCCGCCGACAGATCTCGACCCGATCAGCACCCTGGTGGCGCGCGCCAATCGCGCCCGGCTGCTGGAGCAACGTCGCCGCTATGACGAGGCCGACGCCGAATGGCGCGACCTGACCAGTCATGCACTGGCCTCGCGCCTGTTCCGCCTGCCCTACGGCGAATTCCTGGAGCGGCGCGGCAAGCGCGACGAGGCTCTGGTGCAGTATGACGCGGCCGTCACGGCGGGTGCGACCGATCGAATGACGCTGTCTGCCCACGCGCGGGTGCTGGCCAAGGGGCGTCCACCGGCTGCGCCGACCTATCGTCAGGGCGCGGCCATGGCGCTGAAGACCGCCGCCGATCAGGCCATCGCTCAGCGCGTTCTGGAATTCGGGGTGGTCTATCTCCGGCTGGCGCTGAACCTCGAACCGACCAACGAGAATCGCTTTCTGATCGGCCAGACCCTGCAGCAAGCCGAGCTCGAGCCGGCGGCTCGCGCCGCCCTGGCCCAGGTGGGGCCAGAGGACGCGGAGCTGTATGCGGCGGCGCGGGTTCAGAGCGCGCTCAGCTTTGAAAAGGACGGAATGGCCGACGAAGCCCTGGCTGAGCTTCGCCGCGCCGCGGACACGCGTCCCAACGAGGCCGGCGTGGCCTATCTGCTGGCCGGCCAACTGGTGCAGATGAAGCGATATGACGAGGCGCTGACGGTCTTGAACGGCCCTCTGCTCAATGTCGCCGACCAGGGGTTCGAGGTGAACTTCTTGCGCGGCGCCGCCTATGAGGCCCTGAACCGCAAGCCCGAGGCCGAAGCGGAACTGTGGGCCGCCTTGCAGAAGCAGCCCAACAATCCGACGGTGCTCAACTACCTCGGCTACCTCTGGGTCGACAGCGGCACGCGAGTCGAGCAGGGGGCCGAGATGATCGCGCGCGCCCATGCCGCCGATCCCTCGGACGGCAATATCCAGGACTCGCTGGGTTGGGCCCAGTATCGCCGGGGCCAGTTCGACGTGGCGGTGACGACGCTGGAGGAGGCCGTGGCCAAGGAGCCCGCCAACGCCGAGATCAACGACCACCTGGGCGACGCCTACTGGGCCGTGGGCCGTCAGCGCGAGGCGGGCTTCCAGTGGAACCGCGTCCTGACGCTGGACGTCGAGGCTGAGCGCAAGGCCGAGGTCGAGGCCAAACTGCGCGACAAGCTGGGTCAGGAACCGACCGACGACAGCGGCGCGGGCGTTTCGGACTGATCCGGTGACGCTGACCGGCCTGGCTCCGGCCAAGATCAATCTCTTCCTGCACGTCGGACGCGTGGCGGACGACGGCTATCATCCGCTTGCCAGTCTGGTCGCCTTCGCCGATGTCGGCGATGCGGTGACGGTCGCGCGGGCCGACGCCCTGTCGCTGGGCGTGACCGGCCCGTTCGGCGGGGCGCTGGCGGGCGAGGGCGACAATCTGATCCTGAGGGGCTTGCGCGCGCTGGGCGAGGCCGCCGGGATCGGCGCCCCGCCAGTCGCGGTGACGCTGGACAAGCAGCTTCCCATCGCCGCCGGTCTGGGCGGCGGCTCGGCCGACGCAGGCACGGCCATCCGGCTGACCGCGCAACTGCTGGAGCTCGATCTGGACGAGGCGGCGCTCGAAGCCGTCGCGGGCGTGGTAGGCGCCGACGGGCCCATGTGCCTGCGCGCCCGCCCGGCCTGGGCCACAGGCAGGGGAGACGACCTGCGTGACGAGCCGCGCCTGCCGCCGCTGCACGCGGTCCTGCTCAATCCCGGCCTGCCGTCCCCGACGGGGGCGGTCTATCGCGCCTATGACGATGCGCCCGCTGGCGGCGCCGATTGTCCCGATGCGCCCGCCGACTGGTCGCCCGCCGCCGTGATCGACTGGCTGAAGGGCCAGCGCAATGATCTGGAAGCGCCCGCCCTGCGCGTCACGCCGGGCATAGGCGAGGCCCTGTCGGCCATGAAGGCCGCGCCGGGATGTCGTCTGACGCGGATGTCGGGTTCGGGCGCGACGGTCTTCGGCCTGTTTGACGATGCGGCCTGTGCGAGCCGTGCTGCTGGTTCGCTGGAACGTTCCGGCTGGTGGGTTCGAGCCTGTGTCCTGGCTGGCGGCTAACCTTTGCCGTCATCCCGGAAAGCGCGGAGCGCTTATCCGGGACCCAGGCGTCTGATCCCGACTGCCCGCCCATCCGCCTGAACGCACCGTCTGGGTCCCGGGTTCGGCTGCGCCGCCCCGGGATGACGGAAAGGAAGTGAGGCCGCGTCCGGTTGAACTCATCCCCGCCGCCCTCTAGGGTCCGCGCTCAAATTTTGCGCTGCGAAAACGAGCCGTCGTGACGACCGAACCCCTATCCTTCCAGGACCTGATCCTGACCCTGCACAAATACTGGGGCGACCAGGGCTGCGCCATTCTGCAGCCCTATGACATCGAGGTCGGGGCCGGCACCCTGCACCCGGCCACGGTGCTGCGCGCGCTCGGTCCCAAGCCGTGGAAGGCCGCCTATGTCCAGCCCTCGCGCCGTCCCGGCGATGGTCGCTATGGCGAGAACCCCAACCGGCTGCAGCACTATTACCAGTATCAGGTCATCCTGAAACCGAACCCGGACAACCTGCAGGAGCTCTATCTCGGCTCGCTGGCCGCCATCGGCATCGACCCCAAGCTGCACGACATCCGCTTTGTCGAGGACGACTGGGAAAACCCCACCGTCGGCGCCTGGGGCCTGGGCTGGGAGGTCTGGTGCGACGGCATGGAGGTGACGCAGTTCACCTATTTCCAGGGCGTCGGCGGCATCGAGGTCGACGTGGTCTCGGGCGAGCTGACCTACGGGTTGGAGCGTCTGGCCATGTATGTTCAGGGCGTCGACAACGTCTATGACCTGAAGTTCAACAATGAAGGCCTGACCTACGGCGAGGTCTTCCTCGAAAACGAACGCCAGCAGTCGGAAGCCAACTTCCACGGCTATGACGTCGCCGCGCTGAAGCGCCGCTTCGAGGACATGGAGCGCGAAGCCGCGCATTTCCTGACCATGAAGGGGCCGCAGGGCCAGCCGCTGGTCCTGCCCGCCTATGATCAGGTGCTGAAGGCCTCGCACCTGTTCAACCTGATGGACGCCCGCGGCGCCATCGCCGTCGCCGAACGCCAGAGCTACATCGGCCGCATCCGCGACCTGTGCAAAGCCTGTGCATTGGCCCAAGTCGAACACGAGCGCGCGACCGCCTGATGCCCCAGCTTCTTCTCGAAATCTTCTCCGAAGAAATCCCCGCCCGTATGCAGCAGGGCGCCGCGCGCGACCTGGAACGCATGGTGTCGGACCGTTTGAAGGCCGCCGGCCTGACCTGGGAGGCGCTGAACGTCTTTGCGGGTCCGCGTCGCCTGACCCTGGTGATCGACGGCCTGCCGACCGCCGCCGACGACCGCAACGAAGAGGTCAAGGGGCCCAAGACCTCGGCCCCGGCTCAGGCGCTGGAAGGCTTCCTGCGCAAGACCGGCCTGACGCAGGACCAACTGGTCGAGCGCGACGGCGTCTGGTTCGCCGAGATCAGCAGCAAGGGCCGTCAGACGACCGAGGTCTTCGCCGAGGCCGTGGATCAGATCGTCCGCAGCTTCCCCTGGCCCAAGTCGATGCGCTGGGGCACGGGAACCCTGCGCTGGGTGCGCCCGATCAAGCGCATCATCGCCCTGTTCGACGGGGCGGTGGTGCCGTTCGAGATCGACGGCATCCACAGCGGCGACGTGACCGAGGGGCACCGCTTCCTCGGCAGCGGCAAGCCGTTTGCGGTCAAGGACTTCGCCGATTATCGCGCCAAGCTGGAAAAGGAATACGTCCTGCTGGACGTGGCCGACCGCAAGCTGCGTATTCTGGAAGGCGCCAAGGCCGCCTGCGCCACGCGCGGTCTGGTGCTGGTCGATGACGACGGCCTGCTGGACGAGGTCGCCGGTCTGGCCGAATGGCCGACGCCGATCCTGGGCGACATGGACCCGCAGTTCCTGTCCCTGCCGCCCGAAGTGGTCCGCCTGTCGATGAAGGTGCACCAGAAGTATTTCGCCGTCCGCGATCCGTCGAAAGACGGTCTGGCCCCGAACTTCCTCGTCGTCGCCAACGTCGAGGCGACCGATGGCGGCAAGGCTCTGGCCGCCGGCAACAGCCGCGTTCTGTCGGCGCGCCTGAACGACGCCCGCTTCTTCTGGGACGAGGACCAGAAGGTCGGCTTCGACGCCTGGAACGACAAGCTGAAGGGCGTCACCTTCCACGCCAAGCTGGGCACCCTGGCTGAACGCGTCGACCGCATCGCGGCGCTGGCGCGCGAGATCGCCCCTCTGGTCGGCGCCGACGCCGATCAGGCCGAACAGGCCGCGCGCCTGTCCAAGGCCGATCTGGCCTCGGGCATGGTCAGCGAGTTCCCGGAACTGCAGGGGATCATGGGCGGCTATTACGCCCGTCTGGCCGGCTACCCCGACGCCGTCGCCGACGCCGTGCGCGACCACTACAAGCCGCAAGGTCCGGGCGACAGCGTCCCGATCGCCCCGGTCACGGTCGCCGTCGCCATCGCCGAGAAGCTGGACACCCTGGTCGGCTTCTTCGCCATCGACGAAAAGCCCACCGGCTCGCGCGACCCCTACGCCCTGCGCCGCGCCGCTCTGGGCGTGATCCGGCTGGTGCTGGAGAACGGGGCTCGTGCTCCGCTGGCTGGCCTGATTACGATTGCGCTGGATGCCTTTGTCACCAGCTTCAATCAACGCGCCACTGTGCTCTCCATTGAACCTGAAGTGTGCCAGATCGTCAGCCTTGCTGATGTCGATTCTGCGCTCTCGAAGGCCCTTTGGGTTATGCCGGCCTCATCCTATGGCGGCGCTTACAATGAGGAAGGCCTCGCTGAACTGGCGGCTATGCGTCTGGTTGAGTTGGTTTCCGTTGGCGAGCTTCAAGCTGGCGTTCTCGCCTTCTTCGCCGACCGCCTGACCGTCCTGCTGCGCGATCAGGGCCAGCGTCACGACCTCGTGGCCGCCGTCTTTGCTCTGGGTGACGACGATCTGGTGCGGATCGTGCGTCGGGTGGAGGCGCTGGCCGCCTTCCTCGCCACGGACGACGGGGCCAACCTGCTGGCGGGCTACAAGCGGGCGTCGAACATCCTCAAGGCCGAGGAGAAGAAGGGGCCGCTGCCGACAGGCGCTGTCGCCACTGGCCTGCCCAGTCAACCGGCGGAAGAAACCGCCCTGGCCTTCGCCGCCGCCGCCGCCGCGACCGCCGTGGACGCCGCGCTGGAAACCGAAGACTTCGCCGCCGCCATGACGGCCCTGGCCGCCCTGCGCGGTCCGGTGGACGCCTTCTTCACCGGCGTCATGGTCAACTCCGACGTGGCCGAGGAGCGCGACAACCGCCTGAAGCTGCTGGGTCAGGTGCGTGCGGTCATGGGCCGCGTGGCGGACTTCGGTCAGATCGCGGGGTAGGGCGCTTCGCCCAACGACCGTCGCGTCGCCCCCTCCACCGCTTCGCGGTCCCCCTCCCCACATCGTGGGGAGGAAAGGCGCGCCTCTTTCCTCCCTGTCGCGTAGCGATGGGGAGGTGGATCGGCGGCGGAGCCGTCGAGACGGAGGGGGCGGCGCAGACGCCTGAAATCGCCGTCCCGACACATCCTCACACGGATTGTTACACCCGCGGCCTCGCCTTCGCGCTTGCAGCACGCTAGTCAGGGCCACCGTGCGCGGGACTCAATCCCTCGGCGGCTAGACCACGGCTCAGGGACGGCAAGATGACCAAGTGGGTGTACGGCTTCGGCGGCGGCTCGGCTGACGGCGATGCGTCGATGAAGAACCTTCTCGGCGGCAAGGGCGCGAACCTGGCCGAGATGTCCTCGCTTGGCCTTCCGGTGCCGCCCGGCTTCACGATCACGACGGAAGCCTGCGTCCATTATTACTCCAATGGCGAGACCTATCCGGCCGAGCTGGCCGCGCAGGCCGCCGCCGGTCTGAAGACCGTCGAGGGCATTGTCGGCAAGACCTTCGGCGATGCATCCAACCCCCTGCTGGTCTCGGTGCGCTCGGGCGCGCGGGCCTCGATGCCGGGCATGATGGACACGGTGCTGAACCTGGGCCTGAACGACGAAACGGTCGAGGGGCTGGCCAAGCTGTCCGGCGACCGCCGTTTCGCCTTCGACAGCTATCGTCGTTTCATCACCATGTATTCCAATGTGGTGCTGGGCATCGGCCACGATCAGTTCGAGGAGGTTCTGGACGACCACAAGGATCGTCTGGGCGTCTCGGTCGACACCGAGCTGACCGCCGAGAACTGGGAAAAGGTCGTCGCCGACTACAAGGTTCTGGTCGAACGTGAACTGGGCCGCGCCTTCCCGCAGGACCCGAATGACCAGCTGTGGGGCGCCGTCTCGGCTGTCTTCGCCAGCTGGATGAACGACCGCGCGAAATTCTATCGCCGCATGCACGACATTCCCGAAAGCTGGGGCACCGCCGTCAACATCCAGTCCATGGTGTTCGGCAACATGGGGGAAACCAGCGCCACCGGCGTGGCCTTCACCCGCAACCCCTCGACCGGCGAAGCCAAGCTCTACGGCGAGTTCCTGATCAACGCCCAGGGCGAGGACGTGGTCGCGGGCATCCGCACGCCGCAGTCCCTGACCCAGGCCGGTCGCGAGGAAATGGGCGAGACCGCCCCTTCGATGGAAGAGGCCATGCCGGTCGTCTTCGCCGAGTTCGTGGACGTCGTGAACCGGCTGGAAAGCCACTATCGCGACATGCAGGACATCGAGTTCACGGTCGAGCAGGGCCGTCTGTGGATGCTGCAGACCCGCAACGGCAAGCGCACCGCCAAGTCGGCGCTGAAGATCGCCGTCGATCTGGCCTCCGAGGGCGTGATCTCGCAGGAAGAAGCCGTGTCGCGGGTCGAGCCCGCCGCTCTGGACCAACTGCTGCACCCGACCCTGGACCCCAACGCCGACCGTACTGTCGTGGCGGCGGGCCTGCCGGCCTCGCCGGGCGCGGCCACCGGCAAGATCGTCTTCGACGCCGATGAGGCCGAGCGTCTGGCCCAGCAGGGCGACGCCGTCATCCTGGTGCGCGAGGAAACCAGCCCCGAGGACATTCACGGCATGCACGCGGCGCGCGGCATCGTCACGGCGCGCGGCGGCATGACCAGCCACGCGGCTGTCGTGGCGCGCGGCATGGGGCGGCCTTGCGTCTCCGGCGCCGGGGAAATCTCGATCAACGAGAAGGCCGGGACCTTCTCCGCGCGCGGCCGCACCTTCAAGGCGGGCGAGGTCATCACCATCGACGGCGGCAAGGGCGAGGTGCTGGACGGCGCCGTGGCCATGATTGAGCCGGAACTGACGGGCGACTTCCAGACCCTGATGGCCTGGGCCGACGGCGTGCGCCGCCTGAAGGTCCGCGCCAACGCCGAGACCCCGCTGGACGCCAAGACCGCGCGCGGTTTCGGCGCCGAAGGCATCGGCCTGTCGCGCACCGAACACATGTTCTTCGACGAGGCCCGCATCGCCGCCGTGCGCGAGATGATCCTGGCTGACGACGAGCAGGGCCGCCGTGTCGCCCTGGCCAAGATCGCCCCCTTCCAGAAGGCCGACTTCGCCGACCTGTTCACCATCATGGCCGGCCTGCCGGTGACGATCCGCCTGCTGGACCCGCCGCTGCACGAGTTCATTCCGCACACCGACGCCGACATCGACGCCCTGGCCGCCGTCTCGGGTCTGGATGCGGCCAAGTTGAAGCGTCGCGCGCGTGAACTGCACGAGACCAACCCCATGCTGGGCCACCGCGGCTGCCGCCTCGGCGTCGCCTATCCCGAGATCTACGAGATGCAGGTCCGCGCCATCCTGGAGGCGGCGCTGGAGGTGAAGAAGGCGTCGGGCGTGGCCCCGATCCCGGAGATCATGCACCCGCTGGTCGCCCTGGGTCTGGAGATGAGGTTCCTGCGCGAACTGACCGATCGCACGGCCAAGGCTGTGTTCGCCGACGCGGGCGACAGCGTCGACTACCTGGTCGGCACCATGATCGAACTGCCGCGCGCTGCGCTTCGCGCCGCCGACCTGGCCGAATACGCCGAGTTCTTCAGCTTCGGCACCAACGATCTGACCCAGACGACCTTCGGCATAAGCCGTGACGACTCGGGCCACTTCCTGCAGGCCTATCTGGACAAGGGCATCTTCGAGACCGATCCCTTCGTGCGTCTGGATCAGGACGGCGTGGGCGACCTGATCCGCATCGCCGCCGAGCGCGGTCGCGGGGTCAAGGCGGACATGAAGATGGGCATCTGCGGCGAGCACGGCGGCGATCCGTCGTCCATCGCCTTCTGCGAGAGCGTGGGCCTCGACTACGTCTCCTGCTCGCCCTACCGCGTGCCGATCGCCCGTCTGGCTGCGGCTCAGGCCGCACTGGCGGCCCGCTCGGGCGAGGAGCGCGAAAAGGACCGCTAAAGCCTGCCTCAGGCTTGAGCGTGCAAAGGCGGTCCTTCGGGGCCGCCTTTTTCGTGTCAGAATAAGGTCATGATCAGCGTAACGCTGTATGTGTCCGTTCGCGCACAGTTCTGCCTGTGTATTCGATAGCCTCTGGAACGGCTTGGCAGGGTGGCCATTTAACTCCTCGCTGGATGGGGCCGGTGACCGCAGAAGTCACCGCATCTAGGATTACTAGGAGTTATAGAAACAATGCGTAACATTCTTCTCGCCGCTGTCGCCGTTTCTGCAGTCGCCGCTCCGGCCTTTGCGCAATCGAACCCTGAGCCGCGCGGATACGGTTCGCTGGGTTATACTCATGTTGAAGGCGACAGCGCCACGACTGGCGCCGTGACGGGCCGCCTGGGCGTCAACCTGAACCGCTACCTGGCCGTCGAGACCGAGGCCTCGGTCGGCGTCAAGGACGACGACTTCACCGTTGCCGGCGTCGACGGCTCGATCAAGCATGAGTGGGACGCCGCCGGTTACGTGGTCGGCAAGTATCCGGTCAGCGACAAGCTGGAGCTGTTCGCACGCGGCGGCTACGGCCACACCGAACTGAAGCAGGAGTTCCCCGGCACCAACACCGATGTGGGCGGCGACAGCTGGAACTACGGCGTCGGCGCCAACTACTACGTTGACGGCGTCAACGGCGTTCGCGCCGACTGGACCCGTCGCGACTTCCGCGACAACGGCGGTGAAGCCGACGCCTATTCGGTCAGCTACGTCCGTCGCTTCTAAGGCCTAACTTCTTCAGTCTGGCGCTGAATACGACGAAGGCCCGCTTCGAGAGGAGCGGGCCTTTTCGTTTGTCCAGAAGGCTGAGGTTTAGGCGACGCCCGGCGCCAGGGCCCAGCGCAGCGAGTTCTCGCCGAAGGGCTTGATGAAGAAGTCGCGATAGCGCTCGAAGACCTCGACGATCTTGGCTTTCAGATCCTGGGTCACGGACTCGCCGCGTTGGCGTTTCAGGGCCGCGACGCAGTTGACCACGATGTCCTGATGGGCCGAGCCGCCCATATGTTTCAGCACCGTGGCCACGTCATGGGCCAACGGATCGCTGAGCTTTTCAGCCCACGGTGAAACGGTCTGAGTCATTCGGGCGCCATCCCCCTCGTTCTCAATACCTGTAACGGTTTGCAAAAAATTCCGAACAGTGCAAGCGCCGCCGGAAATAATGATTCCCGTTATGTGCTTTTATGGGCGCTTTTGCACAAAAACCGTGCCCGCCGAGTAGCCGGCGCCGAAACTGCAGATCAGGCCCGTGTCGCCCGGTGCGAAGCCGTCGTGCTTCAGGTGGAAGGCGATGATGGACCCGGCCGACGAGGTGTTGGCGTAGTCGTCCAGGATGATGACGTTCTCTTCGGGCTCGGGCTCGCGGCCCAGCACCTTTTTGCCGATCAGGGTGTTCATGTTGATGTTGGCCTGGTGCAGCCACATCCGTTTCAGGCCGTGCGGGTCCAGGTTCAGCTCGGCGGCGTGGTCCAGGATCATCTCCGAGACCATGGGCACCACCTCCTTGAAGACCTTGCGGCCTTGCTGGACGAACATCTTGTCGGTCAGGCCGTCGGACGACACCGGCTCGCTTGCGCCCGTCGGCAGGGCGGCGCGGTTCAGGAAGCCGAAATTATTGCGGATATTGTTCGAGAAGCTGGTCTTCAGTCGCGTGCCAACGATGTCCCAGCCGCCCGGTCCGGCCTGATCCTCGGCCTCGATGATGACGGCGGTGGCGACATCGCCGAAGATGAAGTGGCTGTCGCGATCCTTGAAGTTCAGGTGGGCCGAGCAGATCTCGGGGTTGACCATCAACACGGCCTTGACCGAGCCCGAGGCCACGAAGTCCGCCGCCGTCTTGATGCCGAAGGTGGCGGAGGAGCAGGCCACGTTCATGTCAAAGGCGAAGCCCTCGATCCCCAGCGCCTGCTGCACCTCGATGGCCATGGCGGGGTAGGGGCGCTGCATGTTGGACGCGGCGCAGATGACGGCGCCGATCTCGCTGACCGGCTTGCCCCAGGCCTTGATGGCGTCCTGCGCGGCCTTCACGGCCATCTCGGCGAGGATCGACAACTCGTCGTCGCCGCGTGCGGCCAGGTGGGGCAGCATCCGCTCGGGGTCGATGATGCCCGACTTGTCCATGACGAAGCGCGATTGAATGCCTGAAGCCTTCTCGATGAAGGCCTCGGACGAGGGCGTCTTCATCTCCAGCTCGCCAGCCGCGATGGCCTCGGCGTTCTCGGCGTTCCAGGCCTCGGCCCAGGCGTTGTAGGCGGCGACCAGTTCGGCGTTCGAGATGGACTGCTCCGGCGTAAACAGACCGGTGGCGGAGATGACGGCTTTTTGCACAGGGAGAAGTGTCCGTTGCGATGACGAACGACCTCAATAGGCCGGTGGAAGGCTCCGGTCGAGACTGGCCTTGATGCCGCGCCACCATCTGTTGATCCGCCCGCGCGGCGGGGCCGGCAGGGGGTGATCGCGCGCGGCGATCAGGGCCTCGACCAGATCCTCGGCCTCGCACGGCCAGCCGTCCGGGGTGACATAGACCGGATAGCCGATCAGGGCGGCGTGGATCAGGCTCTGCAGGCTGGCGCGGCGGGTTCGGCGGTCAAACGCCAGCCGGTCGTCGGTCAGGCCCCAGCCCGCATAGAAGGGGCGGCCATAGACGCTGACCCCCTTGCCGCGCATCAGGGCCTCGAACCCGGTCAGCGAGGTCAGGGTCGCCAGCCGGTCGCAGGCGTTCAGGCAGTCGATGATGTCCAGATCGTCGGCCGAGGCGTCGACCTCCTCCATCGCCGCATGGTCCAGCAGGCCGGGCCGGTTGCCCGCCGTCACATCGGGGTGGTTGCGATAGATCAGGAAGGCGTCGGGATGATCCGCCCGCGCCGCCTTCACCAGGCCCGAGTTGGTGCGCAGGTCCGGTCCGCAGCCCATCATGATCGAGCGGTCGTTCTCGACCTGGCCCACGACCAGCAGGATCGGTCTGTCGGTAGGCCAGCTTGCCGGAACGCCCGCCCCCTTCAGATTGTATTTCGACAGACCCGCCTCGACCACGCGGGCGCGAAGGGCCTCGGCCCGCGCCGCCTGATCCGGGGACGGCTCGCCCGCCTCGATCAGGCTTTCCAAACGGCTGGGCCGGGTCGGATCGTAATAGACGCCCTGGTCGTCCAGGGCGACCGACAGGGCGCCGAAGAAGTCGGACCCCAGCCCGCGCGAGCGGATAAAGCCGTCCTCCATCCGCACGACCGGCCCTTCGAAGGTGTCGGCGGCGGCGCGGATCTGCGGCGTCTCCTTGCCAGCCCACCAGATCAGCTTGCCGCCTGTGGCTCGCGCATGGGCGACGGCGGCGGATGAGCGCCAGAAATAGCGGACGCGGCCCTTGGGCGAGTTCAGCAGACGGCGAACCGGCGGCCGCTTGGCCGGGGCGAACCCGACCGCCGCCCAGTCGCCCGCTAGCCGGTCGGCCCTGTCGCGCAGCGCGATCAGCCGCTCCAGCGCCGCCTCGGCCTCGCAGCGTTGTCCGGTGATGGGATCGACATAGCGGGTGTAGGCGATCAGGGCCGCCGCCGCGATCTGTTCCAGATCGCGCGGGGCGCCGCGCCGTCCGGTCTGGATGGCGTCCGTGGTCAGGCCCCAGCCGGAATAGAAGGGGGCGCCGAAGCAGCGCACGGGCAGGCCGCGCAACAGGGCCTCGAACCCCAGGGCCGAGGTCACGACATAGACCGCATCCACCGCCGCCAGCAGGTCGGCGGGCCGCACGTCGTTGTCGATCAGGGTGACGCCGTCCAGTTGATCCGCCGGGATGCAGCCAGCCTTGCGCCCCGCCGCCACCGCCGGGTGACGCTTGACGATCAACTGGGCGTCCGGCTCGTCCCGCCGGGCGGTCGCCAGCATCTCGGAGAAGCTGGCTTCGGTCGCCAGGCCATAGCCGATGGAGGCGTCGCCGAAGGTCTGGTCCACGATCAACACGCGGCGGCCAGGCTTCAGCAGGCTCGTGTCCAGCGGCCCGCCCATATTGGTCTTGGACACGCCCGACGTCACAATGCGGTCGATCAGGCCGCGCGACCGCCCCCGCATGGCGGCGTCGCACCAGTCCGGGGCTGTGTCGATCAGTTGTTCCAGCCGACTGGGTCGCGTCGCGTCGTAATAGACGCCCAGATCGTCGACGATGAGGCTGAGGCTGGTCGCCCCGCTTTCGCCGATGCCGACCGAGCGCAGAAAGCCGTCCTCCAGCGCCACATAGGGTTTGCCATGCTTTTCCGCCCAGCGCCGTCCCGCCGCCGCCGTTGGCTTCATGCCCCAGCCGAGGACGACTTCGATCGACGATCCGGGCAGGGCGGACAGCGTGTAATCTGGCAGGAAGGCGGACAGGAACGGCACCTTCAGCACCCCCGGCGCACAGACCCAGGCACGGGTTTTGGACGAGGGCGGCAGCGGTGCGATCATGGGGTTTGTCTACGGTTTGCCGCAGCCGGACGCCACCCCACTTCCTTCTCCCGCAAGGGAGGGGGTTAGAGGCCCGCCAGCAAGTCCTGTGCGGCGTGCAGATGCAGCCGCTCCACCATCTCTCCCTCGACGCGGATCACGCCCAGCCCTTCGGCTTCCGGGGCGGCGAAGGCGGCGACGACCTTGCGCGCCCATTCGATCTCTTCAGTCGAGGGGCCGAACGCCGCGTTGGCCTCTTCGATCTGCGACGGGTGGATCAGGCTCTTGCCGTCAAAGCCGTAGAGCCGCCCCTGCGCGCATTCGGCGGCAAATCCGGCTTCGTCCTTGATGCGGTTGAACACCCCGTCGATGGCCAGCAGGCCGTTGGCGCGGGCATGGGCCACGACCGCCGCCAACCAGGGCTTCAGCGGTTCGCGATTCGCAGACACGCCCGTCCTCAGATCCTTGGCCAGATCGTTGACGCCCAGCATTAGGCCGCTCAGCGCCCCGTCGGCATCGGCGATGTCTTTCAGGTCCACCAGGGCGCGCGGCGTCTCGATCATAGCCCACAGATCGACGCCGGGACGAAGCGTCGCCGACAGGGCGTGAACCATGGTCGCGCTCTCGACCTTGGGCGCGACGATCAGGTCGACGGGCGTGTCGCGCAGGGCCTTCAGGTCGTCGGCGCCCCAAGGCGTGTCCAGTCCATTGATCCGCACGCCGAGGCGCGGGCCGAAGCCGCCTGCATGCGCTGCCGCGACGGCGGCCGCGCGGGCCTCAAGCTTCATTTCGGAGGCGACCGCATCCTCGAGGTCCAGCACGGCCACGTCGCAGGTCAGTCCGCGCGCCTTCTCCACAGCCCTCGCGTTGGAGGCGGGCAGATAGAGGACGCTGCGGGCGCGCGTCTTGGACGGATGGCTCATGCTCGGCTTCCAGGCTGCTCGGTGCGGACGATAGCGATCGTGCGAGCGGGATCAATCGGCCCAGAGCCTTGCCGCGCCGCGAACGCCCGAGGAATCGCCCCATTGCGCGGGGGAGATCCGCCCCTGCCAATGATCCGAGAAGGCATGGCGCGCCACGATCGCGGGCAGGCGCTCATACAGTTCGCCGACGTTCGACATCCCGCCGCCCAGGACAAAGACCTCGGGGTCGGCCAGATTGACCACCATGGCCAGGGCTCGCCCCAGTCGGTCGATGTAGCGGTCCAGGGCGACGGCGGCTTCCGCGTCGCCTGCGCGCGCAGCCTCGATCACGGCTTGGGCCTTCCACGCGCGGCCGGTCGTCACCTCATGGTCGCGCTGGAAGCCCGTGCCTGAAATCCAGGTCTCCAGGCAGCCGCTGAGGCCGCACCAGCAGGCCGGGCCGGGCGCTTCGTCGGCTGTGGGCCAGGGCAGGGAGATATGACCGATCTCGGCCGCGACGCCGTGCGCGCCCTCGATCAGCTTGCCATCGATCACCAGTCCGCCGCCGCAGCCGGTGCCCAGTATGACGCCGAACAGGCCGCCGACGCCGACGCCGGCCCCGTCCACGGCCTCCGACAGGGCCAGGCAGTTGGCGTCGTTGGCCAGGCGCACAGGGCGCTTCAGCGCGGCCTCGAGGTCATCGCCGAAGGGGCGTCCGTTCAGATAGGTCGAGTTGGCGTTGCGGATCAGGCCGGTGTGCGGCGAAGGCGAGCCCGGAATGGCCACGCCCACAGATCGCGCTTCACCCGCCCTGGCCTCGACCTGCGCGATCAGGTCCGCGACGAGGGCGAGGGCGGCGTCATAGCTTCCCGGATTGGGTTCGCGGATGCGCGCGGCGAAGGCGCCGTCGTCGGCTATGGCGGCCGCCTCGATCTTGGTGCCGCCGAAATCGACCCCGATCCGCATCAGGCGGCGAAGACCTTGGCCATCAGTCCTTCCAGTGCGGCGGCGTCCACGGCGTCGAAGGCGGCGATTTCTGTGGCGTCCACGTCCAGCACGGCGATCAACTCGTCCGCCTCATCCAGCACCGGAACGACGATCTCGCTGGCCGAACGGCTGTCGCAGGCGATGTGACCGGGGAAGGCGTGGACGTCCTCGACCACCTGGGTCTGGCGCGTCTTCGCCGCCGCGCCGCAGACACCGCGCCCGAAGGGGATGCGCAGGCAGCCCAGCGTCCCCTGATAGGGACCGACCACCAGTTCCTCGGGCTTGGCGTCGTCCACGACGTAGAAGCCGGTCCAGAAGAAGGCCGGAAAGGCGTCGGCCAGCATGGAGGCGACAGTCGCCATGCGCGCGGTCCGGTTCGGCTCGCCGTCCAGCACCGCCAGAATCTCGGCCTCGACCTCGGCGTAGCGTTCGGCCTTGTCGGCGGGGCGGTCGTCGCGGGCGACATAGGACATGAGGGTCTCCTTCTCGTTACCGCCATATAGGCTGTGGCCTTGCTGCACAAAGGGGCGGGCTGCGCGATCTGAGAATTAGAACAAAATAAGAACAATTGACTTGAAGCTCGGACGAACCACGCGATAGCATCGCCCTTTAATCAGTAGGGGAGGGCCGAGATGAACAGGGCATCGCAGGCGGATGAAGACTTCGCGCGGCAAATGGCGTGGCTGGATCGCGAACTGGCGCTGAGGGTCGAAGAGGCCCGCGCCGGCGACCCAGGCAATCGCGCCCTGGCCGTGGGGCTGTTGATCGGTTTGGTCGCGGGCATGACGCGCGGCGGGTCCGCCCCGTCGTGAGCCGGACGCGGCCGGCATCGACGGACTTGGATCGCCTGCGGCTGGACGAAATCGACTGGTCGCGCTGTTCGGGGCGGGACCTGCATCGCCTGGCCGAAGGCGCGGCCCAGGCGGCGATGCGAAGGAAATTGGTAGGCCCGGAGGGACTCGAACCCCCAACCAGACCGTTATGAGCGGTCGGCTCTAACCATTGAGCTACAGGCCCCCGAAGCAGGGAGGACGTGCCTAGCAGGGGATGCGTCCGCTGCAAAGACGCCTCGGACCTGTCGTGCTTTTCACGTCGATGAACGGAACCTGCACAGGGGGCTTTTGCGTTTGTTCAGCTTGAAACGGCCAAGGTAGGGTCGTGGCTGGCGAACACGCCTGACCGATCGATTTCGACGGAGACTATGATGACCCGCACCGCACGCGCCCTGATGCTGGGCACGGCCCTGATGACCCTGGCGGTTCCCGCCGTTGCCTCCGCCCAGGCTACGGGCGCTTCTCCGATGCAGGTGCACGCCATGGCTCAACAACCCGCCCTCAACCTGTCCGCCTATGGCGAGGTCAAGGTCGCGCCGGATCAGGCGACGATCAACTTCGGCGTCGTCACCGAGGCCGCTACGGCCCAGGAGGCCATGACCCAGAACGCCCAGCAGATGACCCGCGTCGTCGCCGCCCTGCGTCGCGCGGGCATCGCCGAGCGCGACATCCAGACCTCGGGCCTGAACCTGTCGGCGCAATACGATTATCAGCAGAACGAACCGCCCAAGCTGCGCGGCTATCAGGCGACGAACCGCGTCACCGTGGTCATCAACGACCTGACCAAGGTCGGCGCGACGGCCGACGCCGTGGTCACGGCGGGCGTCAATCAGATCGACGGCATCGCCTTTGGCCTGAAGGACGCCAAGGCGGCCGAGGATCAGGCGCGCCAGCTGGCCGTGCGCGCCCTGCAGGACAAGGCGCGGCTCTATGCTCAGGCTCTGGGCGTCCAGTTGGGCGGGGTTCGATCCCTGACCGAGGGCGGCGGCTTCACGCCGGAACCGCCGCGTCCGATGTACGCCCGCGCCATGGCCATGGACGCCGGCGGCGCCTCGACCCCGGTGTCGGCCGGCGAACTGACGGTTCGCATCGACATCAGCGGAACCTACGACATCGGTCGTTGATCGGCTGAATCGATCAAAAGAGGAGGGCCTGCCAGCGATGGCAGGCCCTTTTCGCGTTTCATTACCGCGCCTTCATTTGACGCTTGCCGTGTGCGCCCTATGCTCGCGCCAGGCCGCGCGTGGCCACTGATCGGACGGCCGCCTTTTTCATGAAACAGTTCTTCCTGACCATGCTTGGCGTCTTCGCCGGGCTCGTGGCCTTCTTCATCGTCCTGCCGATCGTGGCCCTGCTGTTCTTCGCTGCTGCCGCCGGCGCCTCCAAGCCGGCCACGCCTGCCAATTCTGTGCTGGAGCTGGATTTGCGCGAGGGGCTGACCGATCAGCAGCCGACCAATCCCTTTGCGGCCTTCAGCGGTTCCGGCCTGTCGGTGATCCACATCGTCGACACCCTGGCCCAGGCCGAGAAGGACGACAGCGTCAAGGTTCTGCTGGTTCGCGCGCCTGAGGGCGGCATGAACCCCGCCGCCGCCGACGAAGTGCGCCAGGCGATCAACCGCTTCCGCGCTTCGGGCAAGACCGTTATCGCCCACAGCCAGGGCTTCATGCCGATCGGAGCTGTGGTCTCCAGCTATATGGTCGCGGCCAGCGCCGACCAGTTGTGGATGCAGAACACCGCCAACTTCCAGGCGGTCGGCCTGTCCAGCGACAGTCTGTTCCTGGGCCGCGCCTTCCAGAAATACGGCGTCAAACCTGAGTTCGAGCAGCGTTACGAGTACAAGAACGCCGTCAACGAATACACGCAGAGCGACTATACCGGCCCGCACCGCGAGGCGATGACGGCCTGGATGACCTCGATCTACGACAGCGCCCTGGCCAATGTCGCCCGCGACCGCAAGACCACGCCCGAGGCGTTGAAAACGACCATTGAGGCCGGCCCCTATTCCGCCGAACAGGCGCTGTCGCTGAAGCTGGTCGACAAGATCGGTCAGGTCGAGGAAGCCGAAGCCGCCGCCAAGGCCAAGGCCGGCAAGGACGCCAAGATCATCAAGTTCGGCGACTATGCCTCGCTGCAGGGCGCGCGTAACGGCTCGGGCAAGTCGGCCATCGCCATTGTTGGCGGCGAGGGCGCCATCACGACCGGGCGCGGCCAGAGCGCCTCGCCCTTCGGCTCGGGCTCGGACATCCGTTCGGATGACACGGCCAAGGCCATCTATGACGCCATCGAGGACAAGAGCGTGAAGGCCATCGTCTTCCGCGTCTCGTCGCCGGGCGGCTCGCCGGAGGCGTCCGAGCAAATCCTGGCTGCGGTGCGCGCGGCCAAGGCGGCGGGCAAGCCAGTGGTGGTGTCCATGGGCGCCTATGCGGCCTCGGGCGGCTACTGGATCAGTTCGGAGGCCGACTGGATCGTGGCCCAGCCCTCGACCCTGACCGGCTCCATCGGCGTCTTCGGCGGCAAGTTCGTGCTGGCCGACGCCCTGGGCCGCTTTGGCCTGGACATGCGCGGCCTGTCGGTCGGCGGTGACTACGCCGACGCCTTCTCGCCGGTGCAGGGCTTCGACCAGGGCCAGCGCGCCGCCTTCGCCGCTTCGATGGATCGCGTCTATGAGGAGTTCGTCGCCCGTGTCTCGACGGGCCGCAAGCTGCCGGTTGAACGCGTGCGCGAAATCGCCAAGGGCCGGGTCTGGACGGGGGCTCAGGCCAAGACCCTGGGTCTGGTCGATGAACTGGGTGGCCTGAACGAGGCTGTCATCAAGGCGCGCAAGCTGGCCAATATCCCGACCAGCGAGTCGGTGCGGTTCAAGCGCTTCCCTACGCCGCAGTCGCCGTGGGAGGCTCTGGCCTCGGCCTTTGGCGCTTCCGGCCAGGCGGCTGACGCCATGGTTTCGGTCGGTCGCGTCATGGGCGATCCGGCGGCCCAGGCCATGCTCAATCAGGTCGAGGCCGAGCGTCTGCGTAGCCGCGGCGCCGTGGTGCTGGCGGACCAGCCGGCATTTTGATGGCGAAAATCCTGACTGATGCGTGATGTCGCAGTCCATTGACCGTTCAGGTCGATGGACCGACATTGGGTTTCAGGCGTTCCTTGATCGGCGCGCCATGAGAGGCAGTTCCATGATCCAGTCCGACCCCTTCGCCCAGATCGGCTTCAACGCCCGACGCCGCACCGGCGGCGGCTTGCTGGCGCCCTTCGTCTGGCTCGGCGGTCTGATCGCCACGGCCTTGGCTGTGACCGTGGGCGCGGTTCTGGCCGTGCTGACCGCCGCCGCCGTGGCGGTGATCGCCCTGATCGCCGGGGTGGTGGTCTTCTTCGCCGGTTTCGCTTTCCGCGCCCGTCGCGCTCGCGCCGCCACGGCCCGTCGCGACGAGGGCGTGATCGACGCCCAGAAGGTCGGCGACACCTGGGTCGCCTACGGCTGGGAACGTGAAGGGCGCTGATCGAGCGCCATGCTGAGCATCACTGACGCCCCGTCGCCCAATTTCAACGCCCGGCGCGGCCCGCCGGACATGCTGGTGTTGCACTATACCGGGATGGAGACGGCCGAGGCGGCTGTCACGCGTCTGCGCGATCCGGCGGCCGAGGTCTCGGCCCACTATGTCGTCAACGAGAACGGCGTGATTCTGCGCCTGGTGCCGGAAGAGCGCCGCGCCTGGCACGCCGGTCGGGGCGCCTGGCAGGGCGAGACTGACATCAACGCCGCCTCCATTGGCGTAGAGATCGTCAATCCGGGCCATGAGTTCGGGTATCGCGCCTTTCCTGAGGCGCAGATCGACGCGGTGATCGACCTGATCGCCGACATCCGCGCGCGCTGGACCATCCCCGACGTCCGCATCATCGGCCATTCGGACACGGCGCCGGACCGCAAGCAGGACCCGGGCGAACTGTTCCCGTGGAAGCGTCTGGCCGAGGCCGGGCATGGCCTGTGGTTCGATCCCGCGCCCGAGCGCGTCGCCGCCCTCGGCGCCGACCTGACGCCGGGTGACGAGGGGCTGGGCGTCATTGTCCTGCGCTCGGGCCTGCATCGGCTGGGCTATGGTCTGAAGCCGGGCGGCGACTACGACGACGAGACCCGCCTGACGGTCGAGGCCTTCCAGCGCCACTGGCGGCCTGATCGCGTGGACGGCGTCGCCGACGGCGAAACCCGCGCTCGCCTCGTCGGCCTGCTGCAACTGGCCAGCGCAGAGAGCGTTACCGGCGTTCTGGACTAGAATTCTCCCTCCCCTTCATGGGGAGGGTGGCTGACGCGAAGCGGCAGACGGGTGGGGACGCTTCGGCGGTTCACGCGCACCCTAATATTTGCCTCGTCCTCCCCACCCGGTCGCTGCGCGACCACCCTCCCCATGAAGGGGAGGGAGAAAGCAGGCGTTGACCTTGGCTCCGTTCGCGCGCACTTAGCCCCCGCCAGACGGCCGGGCGGTCGCGGCGAGAGCTTGCTCTTGTCGAGGAAAGTCCGGGCTCCACGGTGAAGAGGCGGCGGGTAACTCCCGCCCGGGGTGACCCGAGGGATAGCGCCACAGAAAGCAAACCGCCTGGGCTCCGGCCCGGGGAAGGGTGAAAGGGTGGGGTAAGAGCCCACCGCGTCGGCGGCAACGTCGGCGGCATGGCAAGCCCCGCCTGGAGCAAGACCGAATAGGGACGTCGCGCGGTTTCGGCCGCAGGGTTCACCGCCCGAGGCGTCCGGGTAGGTCGCGAGAACCGTCCAGCAATGGGCGGTCCAGAGGAATGATCGTCGCCGCTTTCGGGCGGAACAGAACCCGGCTTACAGGCCGTCTGGCATTTATTCTTGGGCCTATCGGCCTTCGGCCTACTTGAGGCCCGTTTTTTTGGGGCCTACCGCGCTTCGCGCTACTTGAGGCCGTTTCCCGCTCAACTTCCGCCGTCATCCTCGGGCTTGACCAGCGTTGGGCCGCGCTCATCATCGCCGCCGTCGCGCGGATGGATGGGCCGAGTGGTCGCCATTAACCCCTGCGTTGAAAACATGGCGGAAAAAGCCGTCCACAGGCTGTGAATACTCTTGATGTTGCTTGTATGTTCTCATTTGACACTTACGGAAGCGTTCGGCGAACTGCAAATTTGGTTAAAGGGTGTCAACTAATCCCATTGAGGCCCATCTGATCCCATGCTATCCCATAGCCTCATGAGTAGGGGCTGTGGCCCGACGCGTGGTGTCATCAACGGATTTCAGGGACGGGCCGCGGGGCTCGATTGGGGCAGGGCGTGTTTCTCTCGACCTACGAGAAGCAGCTGGACGGCAAGCGCCGTCTCCTGATCCCTCAGGAATTCCGCACGGCTGAAAACGGCGCTGAACACGGCGTCTTCTGCTTTCCCTCCATCGAAGCGGACTGCCTGGAAGCGGGCGGCGACAAGCTGTTCGCCGAATACCGCGCCGTCATCGAAAGTCTGCCCTTCGGCGATCCCTACCGCTCGGCGCTAGAGGCCTCGATCTTTGGCGAGCAGAAGCCGTTGTCCTATGACTCGGCCGGCCGCATCACCCTGCCGGAGCACCTGTGCGCCGAGGTCGATCTGTCCGACACAGTCGTCATCTACGGCGTAGGCGAGCGCTTCCAGATCTGGAACAAGGACAAGTGGGCCGCGCACCGCGCCGAGCAACGCCGCATGGCGCGCGAGGGCCTGAAGCAGTTCGGCGAGATGCGCCGTCAGGCGACAGTGGCGAAAACCGGAGGCGCAGCGTGACCTCTCCGCACGCCCCCGTTCTTCTGGCCGAAGTCCTTGAGGCTCTGAACCCGCAAGCTGGCGACGTGATCATCGACGCCACCTTCGGTGCGGGCGGCTATACCCGCGCCATCCTGGATCGCGGGGCCCAGGTCATCGGTCTGGATCGCGACCCAACGGTCCAGCCGCACGCCGACGCCGTCGCCGCCGCCTATCCGGGCCAGTTCCAGCTGATCCGCACGCCCTTCTCGGGCCTGGCCGAGGCCTTCGCCGAGAGCGGCAAGGCCCAGCTGGACGGCGCCGTCTTCGACATCGGCGTCTCGTCCATGCAACTGGATCAGGCCGAGCGCGGCTTCTCCTTCATGCGCGACGGGCCGCTGGATATGCGGATGGGCGACACGGGGCCGACCGCCGCCGATCTCGTCAACACCTGGGATCACGGGCCGCTGGCCCACATTTTCAAGCAGTATGGCGACGAACGTCAGTCGGGCCGGGTCGCCACCGCCATCCTGCGTCGCCGCGTCGAGCAGCCGTTCAGCCACACCCTGGATCTGGCCGAGGTGATCGAAAAGGCCCTGGGTGGTCGTCGTGGCGCGCCGATCCATCCGGCCACCCGCGTGTTCCAGGCCCTGCGTATCGCCGTCAACGACGAGCTGGGTCAGTTGGAGCGCGGTCTGGAAGCCGCCGAGGCCACGCTGGCGCCGGGCGGCCGTCTGGTTGTTGTCACCTTCCATTCGCTGGAAGACCGCATCGTCAAAGCCTTCCTGACCGAGCGCACGGGCAACTCGCCCGGCGGCTCGCGTCATGCCCCGGTCGCGGTGGAAACCCGCAAGCCCAGCTTCGATCTGATGTTCAAGGGTGCACGCGAGGCGGGCGAGGCCGAGCTGGCTGCCAACCCGCGCGCCCGCTCCGCCCGTCTGCGCGCCGCCGTCCGCACCGAGGCTCCCGCCTGGGGCGCGATTGGAGGGAAGCGGTCATGATCGCCGTTCCTATTCCGGTGAAGCGTCTGTTCGATTGGAAGGTCCGCGGCGTGCGCTGCGTCGAGATCATCGGCGTGGTCTGCGTCGCCGCCCTGGTCTTCTCGGTCTATATCGCCAAGGCCGCCGCGGCCCGGGAAAGCAGCGAGATCAGCCGTATCGAGAGCGAGATCCGCGAGAACCGCCAGCGCGTCCGCCTGCTGCGCGCTGAAGCGACCCGGCTGGAGCAGCCAGCGCGGCTGGAGGCCCTGTCGCGCGAGATCGGCCTCGGCCCCGTTGATGTGCGTCGCCAGGCGGTCGAGGCGGGCCTGCCCGCCATCGCTCCGCCGCCGGCCGTCGCGCCTTCCGCGCCCGTTACTGCGCCTGCCGCCGGGGAGACCCTGCATTGAGCGTTCATGATCATCACGGCATGGACTATCGTCGTCCCGCGCCGGGTCGCGCGCAGCCGCGTCCGCAAGGGCCGTCGGTGGGCGGCCTGTTCGCCGCCTGGGGGCGCTGGGTCGCCAACTGCGTCTGGTGGCTGGAGCACTCGTTCGAGCGCGCCCGCGCCGACGGCCGCCCGGAAGAAGACACCCGCGTCCGTATTTTCCTGATCCTGGCGGTGTTTTCGGCCGTCTTCGCCTGTCTGGCTCTGGGCGCCGCCCACGCCGCCCTGTTCGCGCCGCGCGGCGGTTCGGGCGCGGGCTTCAACGCCAACGCCTTGACCCGCGCCGATCTGGTGGACCGCAACGGTCAGCTGTTGGCCACCAATATCACCCACTACGGCCTCTATATCGATCCGCGCGAGATCTGGGACCCCGCCAGCGCCAAGGCCCAACTGCGCCGCGCCCTGCCGCGCGTCTCGGCCAAGCGCCTGGATCGCGTGTTGGGCGGCGAGCGCCGCCTGCTGGTCCTGAACGGTCTGACCCCGTCCGAGCGCAGCGCGGTCCACGCTCTGGCCCTGGGCGGCGTCTCGTTCGAGCCCGAGGATCGCCGCGTCTATCCGCTGGGCACCTCTGCGGCGCATCTGATCGGTCGCGCCGATACGGGCGGCGAAGGCGTGTCGGGCACCGAGCTGGCCTTCAATCAGGAAATCCGCGCGGCGGGCGCTGCGGGCGAGGATTTCCAGCTGTCGATCGACCTGCGTGTCCAGGGCGTGGTCGAGAACGAACTGGCCGCCGCCGCCGAGCTGGCGAAGGCCAAGGGCGCTGTCGCTGTGGTGGCCGATGTTCAGACGGGCGAGATTCTGGCTATGGCCAGTTGGCCGACCTATGACGCCAACCGTCGCAACAGCGCCCCGAGCGAAGCGTTGATGAACCGCGTCACCTCGGCCCACTATGAGATGGGCTCGGTGTTCAAGAGCTTCACCGTCGCCGCCGGCATCGACACCGGCCGGGCCGACATGAACACCCTGTTCGACGCCTCGCAGGCTCTGCAGATCGGCCGCCGCCGGATTACCGACTTCCACGCCACCAACAAGGTGCTGACGCTGGAGGAGGTCTATCTGCACTCGTCCAACATCGGCACCTCGCGTCTGGCGGTCGAGATGGGCGGCGATGTGATGCGCGACTACTTCCGACGCCTGGGTCTTCTGGACGCCGCTCCGATCGAGCTGAAGGAGTCGGCCGCTCCGCCCAAGGTGCGCAAGTGGGACGACACCACCCTGGCCTCTCTGTCCTTCGGCTATGGCATCATGATCACGCCGATTCAGTATGTCGCCGCCTATGGCGCTCTGGTCAACGGCGGTCGTTATGTGCAGCCGACCCTGCGCAAGGGCGGGCGCCCCAATGCGCCGACCCATCAGGTCGTCTCGCCCGAGACCTCGGCCACCATGCTGGATCTGATGCGTCGCAACGTGACGCGTGGTTCCGGCCGCTTCGCCGATGCGCCGGGCTTGCGGGTCGGCGGCAAGACCGGCTCGGCCAACAAGCTGGTCAACGGTCGCTATAATCCTGCCGTCGCCGTCGGCTCCTTCGCCGGGGTCTTCCCCGCCGATGGCCCGGTGACAGCCAAGCGCTACACTGTCTTTGTCCTGATGGACGAGCCGGGAACCTTCCCGCGGACCGGCGGCTATGTCGCTGCGCCGGCCGTGGGCCGTATCGCCGACCGCATCGCCCCCTTCCTGGGCGTCCAGCGCAAGGCCGACCGCTGGTCCACCGCCCTGGGCGAAAAGATTCCTGAGTTCCAGGACGTCGAGGGCGACGGCCGATGAGCGCGCTTCGCCTGTCCGAAATCCTGCGCCGCGACGTCAGCTCGGACCCCGAGATCACCGCCGTCACCGCCGACAGCCGCAAGGTCGTTCCCGGCGCCCTGTTCGTGGCCCTGCCGGGCGCGTCCGCTGACGGCCGCGCCTTCATCCCGCAAGCCCTGGCCAAGGGCGCCGCCGCCATCCTGGCCCCCGCCGACACGCCGGCGGGCGCCGCTCCCCTGCTGGTCGCCTCGGGCGACGTGCACCGCGCCTATGCCTTGGCCGCGCGCAGCTTCTATGGCGCCCAGCCTAAGACCTGCGTGGCGATCACCGGCACCAACGGCAAGACCTCGGTCGCCAACTTCTGCCGTCAGATCTGGGCGGGCATGGGCCTGAAGTCGGCCAGCATGGGCACGCTGGGCGTCGTCGGTCAGAAGGGCGAAAAGACCTATGCTCTGACCGGTCCCGGCCTGACCAGCCCCGATGCCGCCGACGCCGCGCGCCTGCTCGCCGAACTGGCCGCCAAGGAGGTGACGCACCTGGCGCTGGAGGCGTCGTCGCACGGCATCGAGCAGCGCCGTCTGGACGGGGTGGCCATCCGGGCTGCGGGCTTCACCAACCTGACCCAGGACCACCTCGACTATCACGGCACGATGGAGGCCTATCGCGCCGCCAAGCTGCGCCTGTTCGAGGCCCTGCTGCCGCGCGGGCGCACCGCCGTGCTGAACGCCGACTCCGACGCCTATTCGGCCTTCGCTTCCGCTTCGATCATGGCCGGTCTGGGCGTCATGGGCGTGGGCGAGCGCGGGCGCGACCTGTCGCTGATCGCGCGCCGGGCCACGCCGGAAGGCCAGCGCCTGACCATCGACGCGCGCGGTCGCATCCATGATGTCCTGCTGCCGCTGGCCGGGGCCTTCCAGGCCTCGAACGCCCTGGTGGCGGCGGGCCTGTGCATTGCGGGCGGTGAAGACCCCGACCGCGTCATCCCGGCCATGGAGTTCATCCAGGGCGCACAGGGCCGCCTGCAGCGCATCCCCGGCGAAGGCTCGCGCGGCGGCGAGGTCTATGTTGACTACGCCCACACCCCCGACGGTCTGGAGACGGTGCTCAACGCCTTGCGCCCTCACGCCACCGGCCGTCTGATCGTCGTCTTCGGCGCTGGCGGCGACCGCGACCGCGCCAAGCGGCCGATGATGGGCGAGATCGCCGGTCGTCTGGCCGACGTGGCCATCGTCACCGACGACAATCCGCGCTCGGAGGACCCCGCCGCCATCCGCGCCCAGGTCCGCGCCGGCTGCCCCGACGCGCTGGAGATCGGCGACCGCCGCGAGGCCATTCATCACGCCGTATCGCTGATGCGCGAAGGAGATGTGGTGGTGATCGCCGGAAAAGGGCATGAACAGGGACAGATCGTCGCCGGGGTCATCCATCCCTTCGACGACGCCACCGAAGCGACCGAAGCCCTGCGCGATCATGCCTGACACCCAAACGCCGCTCTGGACCGCCGAAGCCATCGCCTCGGCGACCGGCGGGCAGCTCCACGGCCCCGACGCAACTGTCTCGGGCCTTACCTACAACAGCCGTGAAATTCAGCCGGGCGATCTCTTCCTGGCCCTGCACGGCGCGCGCGACGGGCATGAGTTCGCATCCGCCGCCTTCGCCGACGGCGCAAGCGTCGCTCTGGTCGACCGCCCGGTCGAGGGCGGGCCCTATGTGCTGGTGCCCGACACCCTGAAGGGACTGGAGGCCATGGGCGTCGCCGCCCGCGACCGCGCCCGCCTGCGCGGCGCCGTCACCGGCAGCGTCGGCAAGACCAGCGTGACCCAGGCGATCAAGGCCGGTCTCGACCTGGCCGGGGCCGCCCACGCCTCGATCAAGAGCTACAACAACCATATCGGCGTGCCGCTGACCCTGGCGCGGATGCCGCACGGCACCGACCGCGCCGTGTTCGAGATCGGCATGAACCATCCGGGCGAGATCGGCCCGCTGTCGGCCTTCGTCCGCCCCCACGCCGCCTGCGTCACCACGGTCGGCCCCGTTCACATCGAAGCCTTCGCTGACGGCGAGGCGGGCGTGGCGCGCGAGAAGGCCGCCATCTTCCAGGGCCTGATCCCCGGCGGGATCGCCGTGGTCAACGCCGCCGATGTCCACGCCGACATCGTGCGCCAGGGCGCGCTGGACGCCGGGGCCGTGCTGCGGACCTTCGGCCATGACGCAGGCTGCGATGCCCGTCTGCTGACCTTTACGCCCGACAGCGAAGGCGCGACCGTCACGGCCGAGTTGGACGGCCAGCGCATCGAGTATCGCCTGGCCCAGTCGGGCGTGCACTGGGGGCTGAACAGCCTGTGCGTTATCCTGATGCTGCAGGCGCTGGACGTTTCGCTGGACACGGCGCTTCAGGCTCTGGCCGGCTTCCAGCCTCTGGCCGGGCGCGGGCAGATGAAGACGGTCGCCGTCCCCGGCGGCGCCTTCACCCTGATCGACGAGAGCTACAACGCCAATCCCCTGTCGATGAAGGCGGGCTTCGTCAGCCTCGGCGCAAAGCCCGTGGGGCAGGGCGGCCGCCGCGTCGTGGTCCTGACCGACATGCTGGAGCTTGGCGACCACAGCCGCGCCCTGCACGAAGGCCTGGCTCCGGCCATCGAGGCGGCGGGTCTGGATGTGGTGCACACGGCGGGTCCGCAGATGCGCCTGCTTTACGACATCCTGCCGCCGTCGCTGCGGGGCCAATGGCGTGAAACCGCCGCCGAACTGGCCGCCGAGGCCGCCGCCCTGGTCCAGCCCGGCGATGTCGTTATGGTCAAGGGATCGAACGGATCGCGCGCCTCGCTGGTCGCGGCGGCCCTGGCCAAGCTCACACCTGAAGGCGACAACCCCTCAAGCAGCGCCGCGCCGCGCGCGACGCGATAGGGTCACTTACTATGTTCTACCTGCTCTATCTCTACTACGCGGACATCGCTCAGGAATATCCGCTGCTGCACCTGATCCAGTATCAGACGGTGCGCGTGGCCCTGGCCATGGCCACGGCCATGATCGTCGCGGTCGCCATGGGCAGCCGCTTCATCAACTGGATTCGCGCCAAGCAGGGCCGGGGCCAGCCGATCCGCGACGACGGCCCGGTGTCGCACCTGTCCAAGGTCGGCACTCCCACCATGGGCGGGCTGATGATCCTGGCGGGCATCGGCGTGGCCGTCCTGCTGTGGGGCGACCTAACCAATCCCTATATCTGGATCGTCTCAGGCGTGACGGCGGCCTTCGGCGTCCTGGGCTTCATCGATGACTACGCCAAGGTGACCAAGCAGACCTCGGCGGGCCTGACCTCGAAGCAGAAACTGGCGGCCCAGGCGGTCGTGGCCGTGATCGCGGGCGTGCTCACCGTCGTCTGGATGACCTATTCCCCGACCTCGCCGGGGCTGGAAACCTCGATCGCCTTCCCCTTCCTGAAGGCTATCCTGCTGAACATTGGCTGGTTCTATGTGGCCTTTGCCGCCTTCACCATCATCGGCTTCTCCAACGCCGTGAACCTGACCGATGGTCTGGACGGCCTGGCCATCGTGCCGGTGATGATGGCGGCGGGCGCCTTCGGCATCATCAGCTATCTGGTCGGCAACTTCCTGTTCGCCGACTATCTGCAGGTCCACCATGTGCCCGGCGCGGGCGAGCTGGCCATCTTCTGCGCCGCCATGATCGGCGGCGGCATGGGCTTCCTCTGGTACAACGCCCCCCCGGCCAAGATCTTCATGGGCGACACCGGCTCGCTGGCTCTCGGCGGCGCGCTCGGCTCCATCGCCGTGGCGACCAAGCACGAGCTGGTGCTGGGCATCGTCGGCGGCCTGTTCGTGGTCGAGGCGGCCTCGGTCATGATCCAGGTCGGCTACTTCAAGCTGACCGGCAAGCGCATCTTCCTGATGGCGCCCATCCACCACCACTTCGAAAAGATGGGCTGGCCGGAATCCACCGTCGTCATCCGTTTCTGGATCGTCGCCGCCATGCTGGCGCTGCTCGGTCTGGCCACGCTGAAGCTGCGCTGATCCCATGATCCCGGTTCCCGGCTTCGAGGGGCGTCGCATCGCGGTCTTCGGCCTGGGCCGTTCCGGTATTACGGCGGCGCGCGCGCTTCAGGCCGGCGGCGCCGTCCCCGTCCTGTGGGACGACGGCGTCTCGGGCCGGATGCAGGCGGAGGCCGAGGGTTTTGTCGTCGAGGACCTGACCCGCGCCGACTGGTCGGGCTTCGCCGCCCTGGTCCTGTCGCCGGGCGCGCCCCTGACCCATCCCAAGCCGCACTGGACCGTCGAGCGCGCCCATCAGGCAGGCGTGCCGGTCATCGGCGACGTCGAGCTGTTCGCCCGCGCTCTGGACGTCCTCCCGCAAGGCCAACGCCCCCGCGTCGTCGCCATCACCGGCACCAACGGCAAGTCCACCACCACGGCTCTGATCGGCTGGGTGCTGAAGTCGGCGGGCCTGAGCGTCCACATCGGCGGCAATATCGGCATCGGCGTCCTGGCCCTGCCGGCCCCGACGCCCGACGCCGTCTATGTCATCGAGGTCTCGTCCTACCAACTGGACCTGACCACGACCTTCGCGCCCGACGTCGCCATCCTGACCAACATCAGCCCCGACCACCTGGACCGCCACGGCGGCATGGAAGGCTATGTCGCCGCCAAGCGCCGGATATTCCCGGCGCAGGGGGCGGAGGCGCTGGCCCTGGTCGGCGTGGATGAAGCCTGGGGGCAGAGGATCGCGGCGGACCTGCGCACTCAGGGGTGCCGTGTCGAGACGGTCGCCAGTCTTCCTTCTCCCCTTGTGGGAGAAGGTGGCAGGCGGAGCCTGACGGATGAGGGGTCTCTCACCCTCTCCGAAAGCACACCTGAACCTTCTGTAGGCGAAACCCCTCATCCGAGCCCTTCGGGCCCACCTTCTCCCACAAGGGGAGAAGGGTATGAGGCGACGGCTGGCGTCTTGCTGGCCGACGGCGATGTGCTGGCCGACCTCTCCGCCGCCCGCTCGCTGCCCGGCCGTCACAACGCCCAGAACGCCGCCTTCACCTATGCCGCCGCCCGCGCGCTCGGCGTATCGCACGAGGCGGCGGTCGAGGGTTTGCTGACCTTCCCCGGTCTGGCGCACCGGATGGAGGCCGTGGGCCGTCTCGGCGGCGTCCGCTTCATCAACGATTCCAAGGGCACCAACGCCGACGCCGCGCGTCAGGCCCTGGCTTCCTATCCCTCCGTCTTCTGGATCGCGGGCGGCAAGGCCAAGGAGGGCGGCATCGAAGCTCTGCGCGACCTCTTCCCCCACGTCGCCAAGGCCTATCTGATCGGCGAGGCTGCCGACGCCTTCTCCGTCACCCTGGCTGACACCCCCCACGTGGTGGCGCATACGATGGAGCGCGCCGTCGAGCTGGCCGCCGCCGACGCAGCCGCGGCCGGGGGCGAGCAGGTCGTCCTGCTGTCGCCCGCCTGCGCCAGTTTCGACCAGTTCCCTGATTTCGAGGTGCGGGGCGAAGCCTTCCGCGCCGCCGTGCTGGCGCTGGGCGCCAAGCCTGAGCCCGCCGCATGAGCCAGAGCTACAGCCATCCCTTTTCGCGCAATGATCAGAGCCTGATCGCGCGCTGGTTCTGGACCGTGGATCGCGGCTTGCTGGGCGCGGCCCTGACGCTGGTGGCGCTGGGCGTATCGCTCAGCTTCGCCTCCAGCCCCGCGGCCATTCTTGCCGACGAGTCGATCACGGACCCCTTCCACTATTCGTGGCGGATGATCGTCTGGGCCTCGATGGGCACGACCCTGATGCTGACCACCTCCCTGCTGTCGCCGCGCGGCGTGCGGCGGATCGCGGTCCTGGCCCTGTTCGGGGCCATCGTGGTCATGGCGGCTCTGCCGTTTATCGGCGACACGGTGAAGGGCGCCGCGCGCTGGGTGAACCTCGGCCCGTTCAGCCTGCAACCGTCCGAGTTCGCCAAGCCCGGCCTGATCGTCTTCGCCGCCTGGATGTTCGCCGAGGCCCAGAAAGGGCAGGGGGTTCCCGGCGTCAGCATCGCCTTTGGCCTTTGGGCCCTGACGGTCGGCCTGCTGCTGATCCAGCCCGACATCGGTCAGACCCTGCTGATCACCACCACCTTCATGGCCGTCTTCTTCATGGCCGGGGTGCCGCTGAAATGGGTGGCCGTTATCGCCGCCATGGGCGCGGGCGGGGTGGTGTCGCTCTACTTCACCTTCAGCCACATGCGGGACCGTCTCAGCCGCTTCCTGTCGCCCGAGACGACCGACACCCACCAGATCGACAAGGCGTCCGAGGCCATCCGCGCCGGCGGTCTGGTCGGACGCGGCATCGGCGAGGGGGTGATGAAGCGCTCGGTCCCCGACCTGCACACCGACTTCATCTATTCGGTCGGCGCCGAGGAGTTCGGCCTGGTCCTGTCGCTGATCCTGATCGGCCTCTACGCTTTCATCGTCATTCGCGGGATGAAGAAGGCGATGAAGCTGAACGACCCGTTCGAGCAGACCGCGGCGGCGGGCCTGTTCATGCTGATCGGGCTTCAGGCCTGCATCAATGTGGCGGTGAACCTGAACCTGATCCCGACCAAGGGCATGACCCTGCCCTTCATCAGCTATGGCGGGTCGTCGATGATGGCCATGGGCCTGACCATGGGGTTTGCCCTCGCCCTGACGCGGCGCCGTCCGGGCGCCTATGAGCCGGGCTCCAACATTTCGCCGCCGCGCCGTCGCCTGCTGCCGTAAGAGAGTATCGCATGAACAAGGTCTGCGTCGTCGCCGCCGGGGGCACTGGCGGCCATATGTTCCCCGCCGAGGCCCTGGCCCGCGAACTGGCCTCGCGCGGCTGGCGCGTGGTTCTGGCCACTGACGCACGCGGCGAGCAGTACGCCCATGCCTTTCCTGCCGAGGAACGCCTGGCGCTGGACGCCGCCACCGGTCGCGGGCCTATCGGCTTGCTGAAGGCCGGTCTGGCGATTTGGCGCGGCGTCGGACAGGCCAAGTCGGCCTTTGACCGCACCGGCGCGGACGTGGTGGTCGGCTTTGGCGGCTACCCTTCCGCCCCCGCTCTGGTCGCCGCCATCCTGCAAAAGCGCCCGACTCTGATCCATGAACAGAACGCGGTGCTGGGCCGCACCAATCGGATGCTGGCGCCGCGCGTCGGCGCCGTGGCCTCGGCCTTCCCGACCCTCGGCCGCGCGCCGGAGGCGGTGAAGACCCGCGCCCAGGTGGTCGGCAACCCGGTCCGCCCCGACATCCGCGCCCTGTTCGACCGCACCTATGTCGCGCCCGCTGGCGACGGCCCCATCCATGTGCTGGTGACCGGCGGCAGTCAGGGCGCCCGCATCCTGTCCGAGACTGCGCCCCGCGCCCTGGCGGCCCTGCCTGAGGCCATCCGCAGCCGCCTGCACGTCCAGCAGCAGTCGCGCCCCGAGACGCTGGAAAGCGCCCGCCAGATCTATCTGGAGGCCGGCATCAAGGCCGAGGTCGCCCCCTTCTTCCGCGATATGGCGGATCGCCTGTCCAAGGCGCATCTGGTCATCGGCCGCGCCGGGGCCTCGACCTGTTCGGAGCTGGCGGTTGCGGCCCTTCCGTCCGTGCTGATCCCGCTGAAGATCGCCATGGACGACCACCAGACCCTGAACGCCCGCGCCCTGTCTGAGGCCGGCGCCGCCCGCGTCATCGCCGAGGACGACGTGACGGTGGACAGCCTGACCGCTGTCCTGGCCGAGGTTCTGTCCGACCCGGTCAAGCTGACCGCCATGTCCGCCGCCGCCCGCTCGGTCGCCATCCCCGACGCGGCGCAAAGGCTGGCCGACCTGGTCGAAGCGGCGATTTAAACCCCTTCCTCCCTGTCGCGCAGCGATGGGGAGGTGGCTCGGTCGCGCAGCGGACGAGACGGAGGGGGCGTCTCGAAGCCTGACTCCGCGCCGCCCCCTCCACCGCGTAGCCTGTCCTCGGGCTCGCCGAAGGCGAGACCCGGGGGCGGTCCCCCTCCCCACAAATGGGGAGGAAAGACGGGCGTGGCCCCGGTCGGCGAAGCTGGCTAGGCTTCGCCCATGCCTCAGTTCGTCGTCAATCTGACCAACAACGTCTTCGCCCTGTGGAATCAGTTCCACTGGCTGCCCGAATGGGCGGTGATCACCATCATCACCGCCGTCTTCGTCTTCATCGGCTGGGCGGCCAATCAGGTCGTCTTCGCTCTGTTGAAGCTGGCCGTGCGCAACCGCGACGTCTTCTGGAAGGGCATGCTGGGGCGCGCCCGACTCAAGGTGCGCATCGCGGTGATGATCATCGCCCTGGCCCTGGCGGTCACGGTCTCGCCGCTGGACCCGGAACCCTCGCTCTTCATCCGGCGCACCCTGTTGTTCGGCTTCATCCTGGTCTGCGGCTGGATGCTGGCGGGCGCGGTGGACATGGGGGCGGTTGTCCATCTGAAGAAGTTCAACATGGACACGGAGGATAACCTCCTGGCCCGCAAGCACGTCACCCAGACGCGCATCCTGCAGCGTGTGGCGGCCATCCTGATCGGCCTGATCACGCTCGGCTTGGCGCTGCTGACCATTCCGGGCGTGCGCCAGTGGGGGCTGTCGCTGCTGGCCTCGGCGGGGGTGGTGGGCATCGTCGCCGGTCTGGCGCTGCAACCCTTCCTGACCAACCTGCTGGCCGGCATCCAGATCGCCACGGCCCAGCCCATCCGACTGGACGACGCCGTCATCGTCGAGGGCGAGTGGGGGCGGGTTGAGGAGATCACCTCGACCTATGTCGTGGTCAAGCTTTGGGACTGGCGGCGGATGATCCTGCCCCTGACCTATTTCATCCAGAAGCCGTTCCAGAACTGGACCCGCGACGACAGCCGCCTGATCGGCGTCGCCTTCCTCTATGTGGACTACGAGGCGCCGATCGACCGCCTGCGGGTCAAGTTGGAGTCCATCGCCCACGCCTCGCCCCTGTGGGACGGCGACGTGGTGTCCCTGCAGGTCACCGACATTACCGCCCGCGTGGCCCAGGTCCGCTGCCTGACCAGCGCCAGGAACGCCTCGGTCGCCTTCGACCTGCGCTGCGAGGTGCGTGAGAAGATGCTGGCCTTCATGCGGGATGAATGCCCCCAAGCCCTGCCGAGGGACCGGGTGGACCTGGATCGAAACAGTCGCGACATTCTCCCTCCCCTTCATGGGGAGGGTGGGTGAGGCCGATAGGCCGAAGCCGGGTGGGGGCGGCGCGGCAAATCAAGCGCCGCACCTGTATTGCCACGCCCTCCCCACCCGGTCGCTTCGCGACCACCCTCCCCATGAAGGGGAGGGAGAAAGATCAGTCCTTCATCCGCGCACGCCCGATCCGCACGGCGTCGCCGGTGCTGACCGCATCCGCCGCGCGCGCCACCGACCCGCAAGCCACGGCGGCCAGTTCCGCCGCGTCGCCGCCGGGGCTGATGGCATAGGGCGACGACTTCGTCGGCGTGGCCGGCCCCTCGACGCCGTCGGCGCGCAACGAGGCGAAGTCCAGCCGGTCCGCCGACTGCGCCATGCAGTCGAACCGCCACCAGGACCAGCCCCCGGCATAGGCGACGCCGCTGATGATCATGTCTTCTTCGCTGACCTGAAGTGACCGCATCCGCACCCCGTCGCCGTCGGGCGTCAACGAGGCGGCGTCGGCGAAGATGGCGAAACGCCCCACGCCGGTCAGGACCAGGGCGTGGTCCTGCGCCGCCGCGGGTGTTGTGGCCAGCAGGACGGCAAGACTGGTCGCCGACGCCATGAGGGCTCGCTTCATCAGGGTGTTCCGTGTTTCGTTAACCGCATCCGAAAACCACGTGTTGAGACGCCGCGTCTATAGCCAAGCCATGAATCAGGAACCGTTCGGAGTCGATCTCGCCGCCGCCTCGCCCGACCGACGGGCGCGTGAACGTCGCCCGTTCCGGCAGAAGCGCCGACCCGAGGAGCGTGTCCGCATCCTGGGCGAAACCGTCGATCTGATGCGTCCCGAAGAGGTGCTTCTGCACGTCGAGCGCTGCGTCGATGCGGGCGCGCGCAGCATCATCGCCAACCACAACCTGCACAGCCTCTATCTGCTGCCGCGCACGCCGGGCATGCGGCGGCTCTATGATCTGGCCGACGTGGTCGAGCTGGATTCCACCCCTCTGATTCACTTCACCCGGCTGCTGGGCCTCCACAGCCGCCCCTTCCACCGCTGCACCTATCTGGACTGGCGCGATCAGTTCTGGAGCATGGCCAACCGTCAGGGCTGGCGCGTCCTCTATGTCGGCGGCGCCGACGGCGTGGCGACCATGGCGGCCGAACGGCTGACCGCACGCTATCCGGGGGCGGTGATCAAGGGCCTGTCCGGCTACTTCGACGCCACGCTGGGTTCGGCGGGCAGCGCCGCCGTCCTCGCCGCCATCACGGAATTTCAGCCCAACATCCTGTTCGTCGGCATGGGTATGCCGCGTCAGGAGCTGTGGATCGCCGACAATATCGAGGCTCTGCCGGATGCGGTCATCCTGCCGGTCGGCGCCGCCTTCGACTATGAGGCGGGCGTGCAGAAGGCGGCGCCCCGCTGGATGGGGCGACTGGGCGTCGAATGGCTGTTCCGCCTGTTCGCCGACCCGAAACGCCTGTTCACGCGCTACTGCGTCGAGCCCTGGTTCCTGATCGGGCCTGCGTTTGGCGACGTGCGCGCGGCGATGCGGCGCAAGCGCTGACCTCTTTCCTCCCCACTTCGTGGGGGGGGGGGACCGCGTAGCGGTGGAGGGGACGACGGTACGTTTGAAAATCAGAGAATCTAGGCTGACGGCAGCGCCGCCCCCTCCGTCACGGTCGCTGCGCGCCCGCGCCACCTCCCCATGAAATGGGGAGGAAAGGTTGAGCTCAGCCCGCCACGATCTGCTCGGCCTGGTTCAGGTTGACGCTGACCAACTGGCTCATGCCGCGCTCGGGCATGGTGACGCCATAGAGGCGGTCCATCCGGCTCATGGTCACCGGGTTGTGGGTGATGACGATGAAGCGGGTGTCGGTGCGGCTGCGCATCTCGTGCAGCATCCGGCAGAAGCGGTCGACGTTGGCGTCGTCCAGCGGCGCGTCCACCTCGTCCAGCACGCAGACGGGCGCCGGGTTGGCCAGAAAGACGCCGAAGATCAGGGCCGCCGCCGTCAAGGCCTGCTCGCCGCCGCTCATCAGGCTCATGACCGACAGGCGCTTGCCGGGCGGGCAGGCGTAGATTTCCAGACCGGCCTCCAGCGGGTCGTCGCTCTCGACCAGCTTCAGTTCCGCCTGGCCGCCGCCGAACAATGCCTCGAACAGGGCCTTGAAGTTGGCGTTGATGACGTCGAACGCCGCCACCAGCCGCTCGCGGCCCTCGGCGTTCAGTTCGTCGATCCCGTCGCGCAGCTTGGCGATGGCCTGGGTCAGGTCGATGCGTTCGGACTTCATGGCGCCCAGACGTTCGCCGTATTCGTTGGCCTCTTCTTCGGCGCGCAGGTTGACCGCACCCAGGGCCTCGCGCTCGCGCTCCAGCCCGGATAGCAGGTTCTCGGCGCCGGCCGTGTCCGGCGGGCGGGCGATGGCGTCGTCGATCAGCTTCTGACCCAGTTCGTCCGGCGACATCTGCGCCGTTTCGCGGACATTGGCCTCGGCCTCGACCAGACGCTCAGAGGCGGCCTCGGCGCGGGCGGCCAGACCGGCGCGGGCTTCGCGCGCGGCCGCGGCGGCGGCCTCGGCGGCGCGGCTGGCGCGATCGCTTTCGCCTGCCGTGCTCTCGGCGAGCGACAGGGCCTCGGCGGCGGCGCTCTTGCGCGTCTCGGCGGCGATCAGGGCGTCCATCAAGGTCCCTCGCTGCTCGGCGAAGCCCTGCGGCGCGATCTCAGCCTGTTTCAACAGGGCGGCGGTCTTGTCGGCGTCCTTGCCCAGGGCGGCGACGCGGGCGGCGCTTTCCTTGGACCGTCCGGCCCAGCCCTCGTGGGCGCGGCTCAGGCTGCCCAGACGCTGCTCGCGTCCGGCGCGGTCGCGCGCCTCCTCGTCGCGGGTCGAGCGGGCGGTCTGGGCCGCTTGACGCGCGGTGTCCGCAGCCACACGAGCGGCGGCCAGTTCGTCGCGCAGGCCGGCGATGGTCTCGGACGGGGCTTCGACGCTCTGCGCGGCCTCCAACGCCGTCTTGGCCTCGATGACTTCGCCGTCCAGCCGGACGACGGTCTCGTCCAGGGCCTGGGCGCGGGCCTCGCGCCGGGTCTGGTCGCGCATCAGGCTTTCGACCCGGTCGCGCGCGACGGTCACGGCCTTGTCGGCGGCGAAAGGTTTCAGGCGGGCGGTCTTCACCGTCTCTTCGGCGGCGCGGAAGGCTTCGGTCGCGCTCTTCTGGGCCGTCTGCGCCGCTTCCAGAGCCGGCTTGCCCGTGTCGATCTCGGCTTCGAGCTCGGCCAGACGCGTGCGCTGGGCCAGACGCACGGCGGCGGGGCGCGGCGCCTCGGCGCGGCTGACGAAGCCGTCCCAGCGATAGAGGTCGCCTTCCACCGTCACCAGACGAGCCCCGGTCGGCAGGGTCTTGGCCAGACGCGACGCGTCGGACTGGCTGGCGACAACGCACAGGGCCAGACGCGCCGCCAGTTCGGCAGGCGCAGTCACATGATCGGCCAGCGGCGTCACGCCCTGCGGCCAGACCGGAGAGGGGGCGTTGGCGCCTGCCCAGTGGGCGGCGGCGCGGGCGTCCAGCGCGGCGTCCAGATCGTCGCCAAGGGCCGCAGCCAACGCCGCCTCATAGCCCTTGGCCGCCGACACCTTGTCCAGCGCCGGCGGATGGTCGCGCTTGCCGGTGACCAGCAGTTGCGCCAGTCCCCGCGCCTCGGTCTGCAAGCGGCCCAGTCGGTCCTCGGCGGCGCGAGCCGCCGTGCGGGCCTCGGCCTCGACGCGGGCCAGATCGCCGCGCGCGGCTTCTGCGGCCTCGACGGCTTCGCGCGCCGCCGTCAGTTCGGCCTGCGCTGCTTCCAGCGCCGTGCGGGCGGACGCCAGTTCTGGCGTCTCGATGGGACCCAGGGCCTCGCGGTCGCGCTTGGCCTGATCGTGCTGGCCGACGACGCGGGCCAGACGGGCCTCGGCGTCGCGTTTGCGCGCGCTCTCGGCGTTGGCGCGGGCCTCGACGGCGGCCAGGGTGCCGGCCAGACGCTCGACCTCGCCGTCGGCGGCCTTGCGGGCGTCCTCGGCGGCCAGCAGGGCCTTCTCAAGCTCCGGCCCGCGCTCGGGCGCAGCGGCGATTTCAGCCTTCAGCCTGGTCAGTTCGTGGTCCAGCCGGTCCAGTTCGCGCTGGGCGTCGGCGGCCATGCGCTCTTCGCGCTCGGCGTCAGAGGCGATGCGCGCCGCTTCGGCCTTCAGCCGGTCGACCTCGGCGCGCGCGGCCTGTTCGGCCATGTCGAGGCGGTCGCGCTCCAGCGTGGCGCGGTGCAGCAGGGCGCCGGCCACGGCGTCTTCCTCGCGCGCGGGCTTCATGGCGTCCTGCGCCTTCAGGGCGTCGGCCTCGGCCCTGGTCGCGGCGGCGCCGGCCTCGGCCACGGCGCGGTCGGCGTCGCGCAGTTCCTGGGCCGCGACTTCAGCCGCCGCCTTGGCGTCGTTCCAGCGGACGTAGAGCAGGGCGGCCTGCAGGGCGCGGATCTCGGCCGAGATCTTCTTGTACTTCTCGGCCTGACGCGCCTCGCGCTTCAGCCGGTTCAACGCCGTCTCCAGCTCACGCCCGATATCGTCCAGCCGGTCGAGGTTGGTCTCGGCGGCTTTCAGCCGCAGTTCGGCTTCGTGACGGCGGGTGTGCAGACCCGCCACGCCGCCCGCTTCTTCCAGAATGCGGCGACGGTTCTGCGGCTTGGCGGCGATCAGTTCCGAGATCTGGCCCTGACGCACCAGGGCGGGCGAGTTGGCCCCGGTTGAGGCGTCGGCGAACAGCAGTTGGACGTCGCGGGCGCGGACCTCCTTGCCGTTGATGCGATAGGTCGAGCCCTGACCTCGGTCGATGCGGCGCGACACCTCCAGAACGGGACTGTCGGTAAAGGGCTGGGGCGCGCGCTTCTGGGCGTTGTCGATGGTCAGGACGACTTCGGCGTGGCTGCGCGGCGGACGGCCCTGGGCGCCGGCGAAGATGACGTCGTCCATGCCCTGGCCGCGCATGGCCTTGGCCGAGTTGGCGCCCATGACCCAGCGCAGGCTTTCCAGCACATTGGACTTGCCGCAGCCGTTCGGCCCGACCACCCCGGTCAGGCCGGACTCGATTTGAACTTCCGCCGCGTCGACGAAGGATTTGAAGCCGACGAGCTTCAGTCTCTGGAACTGCATCGGCGGGGGCTTAGCGCCCCTTGATCAGCGGGTCTATGGCCGCCGACAGGGTTTCGATCGAATGGTCGGCGGCGCGATGGCCGTTGACGAAGAAGGTGGGGGTGCCGTTGACGCCCGCCGCGACGGCGGCCTCGATGTCGGCCTGAAGAGTCTGACCGGTGGCGGGGTTGCTCAGGCAGGCGTCGATCTGAGCCTCGGTGCGGCCGCTGACGCCTATGGCGCTCATGTACCAGTTGCGCGCGTCGCCGCTGGCGAAGGCGGCGGCCTGCCCGGCCATGAGCGAATGGGCCACGTCGAAGAACTTGCCCGGCGCCGCGCAGCGTCCAATGGCGGCGGCCGTGGCGGCGGCCTGGACCGGTTGGGTCGGCAGGTCGCGGAAGACCAGCCTGACCTTGCCTGTGTCGATGTAGCGAGCCTTGAACGCCGGCAGGACGTCATTGGTCCAGGCGGCGCAATGGCTGCAGGTGAACGAGGCGTACTCGATCACCGTCACCGGCGCGTCGGCGCGACCCAGGACGCGGTCGGCGGCCGTCACGGCCGGCACGGCGGCGACGGCCGCAGCCGTCGTCGCTGCCGAAGGGGTGTCGGTCGCGAAGGCGGCGGGCGCGATGGCCAGAGCGGCCAGAGCCATGGCGGCAGTTGCAAAGGATCTGATCATGTCTGGCCGCGCCCGCATCGACTACTTCGCCAGTTCCGCGTCAATGGCTTCCGACAGGCCCGACAGGCTGCTGTCCAGAACCTTGGTGCCGTTGACGATGAAGGTCGGCGTGCCGGTCACGCCGGCGTCGATGCCGGCCTTGATGCGGTTGCTCATCTCTTCGATGGCGGCCTTGTCGCGGATGCAGGCCTCCGTCTGCTCCTGGCTCAGACCGGCGGCGGCGGCGGCGCGGAACAGGGTGGTCCGCGGCGGAACGCCCACCATCCATTCTTTTTGGCTGGCCATGATGTCGTGGACGACGTCGAAGTATTTGTCCTCGCCGGCGCAACGCGCGATCAGGAAACCGGCGACGGCGATGTCCTGCGGCGGGGTAGGGAATTCGCGGAAGACGTAGCGGACCTTCTTGGTGTCCACGTATTTCGTCTTGAACTCGGGCCAGACTTCCTCATTCCAGACGGCGCAGTGTCCGCAGGTGACCGAGGCGTATTCGACCACGGTGACCTTGGCGTCAGCGCCGGCGCCGACGGCCATATCGCCCTTGGCGTCGCCGCCCGACTTGGCGGTGCAACCGGCGACAGCAGCCATGGCGGCCAGGGCGGCTGCGGTCAGGGCCGCGCGGCGGCTCATCGATGCGTAACGGAACGTAGCCATGGGGCGTCCTTGAACGAGAGTGTGACTCTGAAGGATGGCGCGATTCCCTAAGGCGCGCGCGATCCGCTTATTTGTCGAGAACAGGTGCGGCGAAGGTTGGGCCAATCTGCGCTCGACTAAGTGCCCTCGGAATAGGTCGGATTGACCCAAGCGTCATCCCGAAATTTGTTCCTCAAGTCTGTGGTCGGGGGTGACTGAGAAGAACCGCCACTGGTCACGTCGCGCTGACCGCACCTCGGCCCGCTTCGGGCCGAAGTTGCTGATCCACTCAACGCCGTACTGCAGCCGCTCGGAAAGCTCCTCTGGCGAGGATGTCAGTGAGCCACACCACTTCTCGTTGCCGTCAAAAAACACCACAGTCAGAAGGTGTGAAACACGCCAGTCCTCGGTCAGCCGCTTTGCTTCTGCGACAGCCAGAGCAAGCTCATTGTCGGCTGGCATTTCATATGTCGGAAGATGTGTTTCCCACATTCCGACGAAGACTGTCAGTTCATCTTCGCAGGTGTCGATCTGAACAGGTTCGACCGCGCCGTTCTCATCACCCGTGATCGTGAGCACCAAGTAGCCAGGCTGCCACCACTCCCATCTGGAGGTGAAGTTGCCGGCCCAATCCTTCAGTGCGGCATAGATATCGGCGGACCATTCACTGACCGCCATGGCTTGGCGATCATAGGGAACACCTTTCGGTGTTGATGCCTCAACGCTGGTCAAGCTGCTGTCGGTCATTCGTCAACTGGAACACTCTTGCGGCGAAGGTTTGTCAACGGCGCTCGTTTTCGGGGGGCTGTGACAGCACGGCGCGGCCCAGCTTTCTCAGCGCGGCTTTCAGGCTGTCGGGGGCGTCCTCCACCGAGGTGGCGAGTTCAGCCTCGACGGACGCGGGCAGGGGCGGCAGGACGATCTTGCCGCGCGCGCGCGGCTTGGTGCCCGCCACAGGCAGGGGCTTCACGGGGCCCTGGGCGATGCGCAGCCGCTCGACCGATCCAGCCCCCAGGAACAGGTTCACACGCTGAATGATGTCCTCGGACTGATGCTGCACCAGCAGGGCGGCTGGGCCGGCCACACGCAGCTCCAGCGTGCCGCCGGCGGTCCCGCGGCCCTTGGTCAGCTTCTGCGGGCGGGTGACGCGGGCCAGCCGCTCGCCGACGATCTCGACCCAGCGCGGCTCCAGCGCGCCGGCGCCGCGTCCGAACTGGGCGTCCAGCTTCTTGATCAGCGGGGCCAGCGAGCGACCGGCAGGGGGCGGCGGGCGCAACTGCGGGCGCGTCCGGCGTCGGGCCAGGATTTCGCGGGCTTCGCTTTCGGTGGGCAGAGGACGACGCATTCGTCCTATATACCGCGACCCATGCCCGACGTCTCTTCCCTCCGCGCCGCCCTGCTTGATTGGTACGACGCCCATGCGCGGACCCTGCCGTGGCGCGCGCCGCCGGGGTCGGACAGGCGCACCGATCCCTATCGGGTCTGGCTGTCCGAGGTCATGCTGCAGCAGACGACGGTGCCGCACGCCGCCCCCTATTTCGAGCGCTTCACGACGCGCTGGCCGACGGTCAGCGATCTGGCTGCGGTTGAAGATTCCGACCTGATGGCCGCCTGGGCAGGGCTGGGCTACTACGCCCGCGCCCGCAACCTGCTGGCCTGCGCCCGCGCCGTGGCCAGCGAACATGGCGGCGTCTTTCCAGACCATGAGGCGGGGCTGCTGGCTCTGCCGGGGGTGGGCGCCTATACCGCCGCCGCTGTGGCCGCCATCGCCTTTGACCGGCCCGCCAACGTCGTGGACGGCAATGTCGAACGGGTCATGAGCCGGCTGTTCGCGCTGGAGGCGCCTCTGCCCGCCGCTCGGCCCGAGCTGAAGCGGCTGGCTGCCCTGTTTGTCAGCGACGATCGCCCCGGCGACTGGCCCCAGGCCCTGATGGATCTGGGCTCCGGCGTCTGTCGGCCCAAGTCGCCCTCGTGCGAGGTCTGCCCGCTGGCCTTCGGTTGCGAGGGGCTAAAGACCGGCGATCCGGCCCGCTATCCGCTGAAGACCAAGAAGGCCGAGCGCCCGCATCGCCACGGCCATGCCTTCGTCCTGCGTGACAGGGAGGGGCGGATCGGCCTGGTGCGCCGTCCTGACAAGGGCTTGCTGGGCGGCATGCTTGGTTTGCCGACCTCGGACTGGAACGCGGCGCCCGCCTTTGATCCACCCCCTATGGCGGATTGGACCGAGGCAGGGGCGGTCGAGCACGTCTTCACCCACTTCAGCCTGACCCTGACGGTCCATGTCGGCGCGGGCGAGGGCGACTTCCTGTGGACCGAGGCGGATCAGGCTCTGGCCGCTTTGCCGACCGTGTTCCGCAAGGCGCTCGAGCGCGGATTGGCGGCCTAGCCTGTCACTCTCAGACTGACCGTGCCCCGTCGTTCGCGGGGCATGACGACGACGTGGTTGTTCAGCCGCTGGAAGGTCAGGTCGATGGCGCTGTCGCCGACTTCGAGGTCCAGGATCGACATCTGGTGCAGCCCTGTGGGCATGGCGGGATTGGACACCTCGACCAGCCCTTCGGCCGCATTGATCGACACGCCCAGCACAGCTTGCAGCATCAGGAAGACCGATCCCGCCGCCCAGGCCTGGGGCAGGCAGGCGACCGGATAGGCGATGGGCGGCTCGCCCGTCTCGCGCACGAAGCCGCAGAACAGCTCGGGCAGGCGCAACTGGAAATGGGCCGCCGCGCCGAAGACCTCGCCCAGCAGCATGGAGACGGCCTGGCGTTCGCCGTAACGAGCCATGCCCGCCGCCGCCATGGCTGTGTCGTGCGGCCAGACCGAGCCGTTGTGATAACTCATCGGATTGAAGCGGGCCTGACCCTTGGCCAGGGTCCGTAAGCCCCAGCCTGAACGGAACTCCGCCGTCAGCATCCGCCGCGTCACCAGTCGGGCACGCTCAGGCGACGGCAGGCCGCTGAACAACAGGTGCCCGGCGTTGGAGCCGATCGCCCGCATCTGACGCCCGTCGCCGTCGAGAGCCACGGCGTAGAAGTTTTGATCCTCCATCCAGAACCGCTCCTCGACCAGGGTCCGGACGGCCTCGGCCCGCGCCCGCCACTGGGCCGCCTGATCGTCGCCCAGCAGGACGCCCATGTCGGCCAGGGCCGTCCACGCGGCGAAGGCGTAGCCCTGGACCTCGAGCAGGGCCACCGGACCCTTGGGGAAGCAGCCGTCGCGGTCGAAGATGGAGTCCTCTGAGTCCTTCCAGCCCTGGTTGGACAGGCCGGTCTCGGCGGCGCGGGCGTAGTCGATCAGGCCGTCGCCGTTGCTGTCGCCATAGTCGCTCATCCAGCCCGCCGCAGCGATCAGGTGGGGCCACAGGGCGCGGATGGTCTCCATGTCGTTGGTGCGCCGAGCATAGGCCCCGGCCAGGGCGATGAACAGGCAGGTGGTGTCGACCCCGCCGTAATAGAGGCCGAAGGGCACCTCGCCCAAGGCGCTCATCTCGCCGCCGCGCGTCTCGTGCATGATCTTGCCGGGGGCGGAGTCCATGAAGGCGTTGACCTCGGTCGCCTGTCGCGCGGCCAGATAGGTCAGCACCCCCTTGGCCAGACTGGGGTCGATCCACAGCATCTGCCAGGCGGTGATGATGCCGTCGCGCCCGAACGGGGTCGAGAACCACGGCACGCCGGCATAGGGATAGGGGCCGGTCGGCAGGTCGGTGGTCAGCAGGGCCACATCCGTGCGCGACTGCCTCAGCCAGTCATTGACGCGCGGATTGCGGGCCGCCTGGACGCTGGCTCCGCGCCGCATCCGTCGGCGCATGGCCAGGCGGGCCTGAATGGAATTCCAGCGCCAACGCTCCTGATCGGGGGCGTCGCAGACGTCCAGTCCGCATTCGACATAGAGATCCAGCTTCTTGCCCTTGGGCAGGCTGAACATGAACTCGGCCCGATTGGGGCTCAGCCGCGCCGGCGGTTCGGAAAAGGCCAGGCAACTGGTCCGCAGCACCTGATCCAGCCCTGTGTAGCTGAAGCTGACGCGGCGGCCGTCCATGACCGGCGCATGGATCTCGCCGCGCGCCGTCCGCATCGTGCCGCGCACCTGAAAGATGTCGGCGAAGTCGGCGCCGAACTCGAAGGCCAGCGGCAACAGGATGTCCTCGATGCCGTGGTTGACTATCCGCACCCGCTCGAACAGTCGCTTGTCCCAGAGGAAGCGCCGCCGCTCCAGATGCAGCACCCCCGCCGGGGCCGAGCGTCCGCCCATCGGCGGCAGGGGGCGGTTGGTCGAATGGCAGGTGAAGAAGACATTGTCCTCGGTGACGCCCGAACTCAGCCGCGACGGTCGCGCCCGCCCAACCGTCAGGACGAAGTGCGACAGCATCCGCGTGTCCCGGTCGAACAGGCCGTCCGCGCCGCTTTTGACGTCGCCCCAGTGGTCCGCCACCAGAAAGGTGTCGGCGTCCTTCAGCGCCATCAGGGTCTCGAGGCCGTCCTGATCGCTGTTGTCGGCGGCGGTGGTCTGGACCGAATAGGCGTCGTCCATGGTCTGCCTCGCTTCTGACGAAGATCGCTCAGCCGCCCCTCAGGGAAATGGGTGAACCGCCGAAGGGTTCAGCCGATGGCCGCGAAGCTGCGGTCCTCGCCGGCGATGCGGACCCGGGGGCGCGCCCCGTCCAGCACATGGGCCGCATAGGGCCGTCGAGCCAAAAGGTCGCCGTAGACGTCGAGGTAGCGGCGGGCCATGGCGGTGGCCGAAAAGCGCAGGTCGAACCGGGCCCGGATCGCCTCGCGGTCCAGTTTGTGCGCCCGCCCAGCGGCGGCAACGGCCTGATCCATCGTGTCCACTAGGAAGCCGGTGGCCCCGTCTTCGATGATCTCGGGCGTCGAGCCGCAGCGGAAGGCGACGACCGGCGTGCCGCAGGCCATGGCCTCGATCATCACCAGACCGAAGGGCTCGGGCCAGTCGATGGGGAACAACAGGGCCTCGGCCCCGCCCAGGAAGGCCGACTTCTGATCATCACCGATCTCGCCGACGAACTCGATCAGCGGATTGCCGTCGATCATCGGCTTGATGACGGTCGCCCAATAGGCCTTGTCCGCCGCGTCCACCTTGGCCGCCATCTTCAGCGGCTTGCCGAGGCGCGCAGCGATCTCGATGGCCCGGTCGGGGCGTTTCTCGGGCGAGATGCGGCCGAGGAAGGCAAGGTAGCCCTCCGACTTCGGCGAGAAGCGATAGAGGTCTCCCGGCATTCCGTGATGCACCGTCGCCTTCCAGTTGGCCTGGGGCAGGGGGCGGCGCTGATCGTCGGAGATGGAGACGAGGCCGAACTCGGGCCAGTGCTGATAGACCTGGGGCAGGTCCTTCAGGTCCAGACGCCCATGCAGGGTGGTGATCGTCTGGTCCGCCAGATCGCGGAAGAAGGGGAAGTGCACCATGTCGGTGTGGAAATGGATGATGTCGAAGTCGTCGGCGCGGTCCAGCACCTGGGACAGCATGGTCATGTGCGCGGCCAGATCGGACTTCAGCGGTTCCGGGTCCAGGCGGATGGCCTGATCCCGAACCGGGATCAGCCGCGCCCGCGTCTCGGCCTCGGCGCTGGCGAACAGGGTGACGTCGTGACCCAGATCGACCAGGGCGTCGGTCAGGTGGGCCACGACCCGCTCCGTGCCGCCGTAAAGCCGTGGCGGCACCGCCTCATAGAGGGGCGTGACCTGGGCGATCTTCATCATCCGACTCCCGCGCCCCCGCAGACGCTCTGGAGTCGTCAACACGGGTCGGTGAGCCGGGTTCCAGCTTGGCGGGACATCTTTCCTCCCCATGGAATGGGGAGGAGAAGTCTCGCCTACTGCATACCGGCGCGGATTTCGGCGCGCAGGGCGTCGATGGGGCGCAGGCCCGTGTCGGTCTTGAAGCGCCAGTAGGTCCAGCCGTTGCAGGCCGGGGCGTTTTCCAGCAGGGCGCCCAGCTTGTGGATCGAGCCGCTCATGGAGCCGGACACCAGCGAACCGTCGGCGCGCACGCGGGCCTCATGGTCGCCCTTGGGGCAGTAGAGCTTGTCGCCCGGGGCCAGCAGACCCGCCTCGACCAGGGCGCCGAACGGCACCTTGACCTCGGCCTTCTTGGAGCCGGTGACGACCAGGTCCTCGGGCGCGGCGGGGATGACCGCCTTGATGCGCTTCTCGGCCAGCTTGGCGTAGGTCTCGTCGCGTTCGATGCCGATGAAGTGGCGGCCCAGACGCTTGGCCGCGGCGCCCGTCGTGCCGGTGCCGAAGAAGGGGTCCAGAACCACGTCGCCGACGCGGCTGGCCGATAGCAGCACCCGGTGCAGCAGGGCCTCGGGCTTCTGGGTCGGGTGGGCCTTGTCGCCGTTCTCGTCCTTCAGGCGCTCATTGCCGGTGCACAGGGCCAGGGTCCAGTCCGAGCGCATCTGGGTGTCTTCGTTGAAGGCCTTCAGCGCGTCGTAGTTGAAGGTGTAGCGCTTCTGCTCACGCGACTTGGCGGCCCAGATCAGGGTCTCATGGGCGTTGGTGAAGCGCGTGCCCTTGAAGTTCGGCATGGGGTTGGACTTGCGCCAGATGATGTCGTTCAGCACCCAGAAGCCCAGGTCCTGCATCGCCGAACCCAGTCGGAAGATGTTGTGATAGCTGCCGATGACCCAGAGCGAGCCCTCGTCCTTCAGCACCCGGCGGCACTCGGTCAGCCAGGCGCGGGTGAAGGCGTCATAGGCGGCGAAGCTGTCGAACTTGTCCCAGTCGTCATCGACCGCATCGACCTTGGAGTTGTCCGGACGCAGCAGGTCGCCGCCCAACTGCAGGTTATAGGGCGGGTCCGCGAAGACCATGTCCACCGACTTGTCCGGCAGGCCCTTCAGCACCTCGATGCAGTCGCCACGCAGGATGACGTCGGTCTTCAACTCGGACATGGAAAAGCGGCCCCGGACAGATGAGGGGCTTATGGTGAATCCTTACGGTTAAGGCGGAGTAACCAAACTTAAGATCCCGACAAAAGGCGCGTTTCCCTCTCCCCTTGTGGGAGAAGGTGGCCGAGCGGAGCGAGGTCGGATGCGGGGTTGCGCGACGCTAAAAGCAGCCCGTAGCCAGACCTCGGCGAGACCACTCATCCGTCAGGCTCCGCCTGCCACCTTCTCCCGCAAGGGGAGAAGGAAAGAAGGATATGCAAATCGCGTCCCGTCTGAGCTATGACGCGAAGATGATCGCACGCCTTCGCCCCGTTCCGTTCGCCCTCGGGCCTGTCCACTTCGTCGGCATCGGCGGCATCGGCATGAGCGGCATCGCCGAGATCATGCTGAAGATCGGCTATCAGGTGCAGGGCTCCGACGCCAAGGCCAGCGCCAACACTGAGCGGCTCGAGAAGCTGGGCGCTCGCATCTACATCGGCCATGACGCGGCCCATGTAACCGAGGGCGTCTCGGCGGTGGTCTATTCCACGGCGGTCAAGGCGACGAACCCGGAGTTGGTCGTGGCGCGCGAACGCCGCATTCCTCTGGTGCGCCGCGCCGAGATGCTGGCCGAGCTGATGCGTTTGCAATTCTCGGTCGGCGTCGGCGGCACTCATGGCAAGACGACGACGACCTCCATGGTCGCGGCCCTGCTGGACGCCGGTTCGCTGGACCCGACGGTGGTCAACGGCGGCATCATCAACGCCTATGGCACCAACGCCAAGGTGGGCGAGGGCGACTGGATCGTGGTCGAGGCCGACGAGAGCGACGGCAGCTTCCTGCGCCTGAAATGCACCGTGGCCATCATCACCAATATCGACCCGGAACACCTGGACCACTACGGCGACTTCGACGCGGTCAAGAAGGCCTTCTGCGACTTCATCGAGGATATTCCCTTCTACGGCTTCGGCGTGGTCTGCCTGGACCACCCGGAAGTGCAGAAGCTGGCGGCCCAGATCGATAACCGTCGCCTGGTCACCTACGGGTTGAATCCCCAGGCCATGGTCCGGGCCGAGAACGTGCAGATGTCGCCCGACGGGTCGCGTTTCGATGTCGTCATTCAGGGGCAGGGTCTGGCCGCACTGGACGAGCCGACGCGGATCGAGGGCCTCTATCTGCCCATGGCCGGTTGGCACAATGTCTCCAACTCCCTGGCCGCCATCGCCGTGGCGCGCGAACTGGGCGTGGATGACGACTCCATCCGTCAGGGCCTGGCTGGTTTCGGCGGGGTCAAGCGCCGCTTCACCACCACGGGCGTGGTCGGCGGCGTGCGCGTCATCGACGACTACGGCCACCACCCGGTTGAGATCGCCGCCGTGCTGAAAGCAGCCCGTCAGGTGGTCCAGTCCGCTGACAATCCCGGCCGTGTCATCGCCGTGGTCCAGCCGCACCGCTACACCCGCCTGCGCGACCTGATGGAGGACTTCTCCACCTGCTTCGCCGACGCCGACAGCGTTCTGGTCGCCGACGTCTATCCGGCCGGCGAGCAGCCGATCGAGGGTGTCGACAAGCACGCTCTGGCCGACGGCATCCGCCGCTATGGCCATCGTCAGGTCGTCGCGCTGGAAAACGCCGCCGTCCTGCCGCGCGTCATCAAGGACGAGGCCAAGCCTGGCGATCTGGTCGTCCTGCTGGGCGCTGGCGACATCACCAGCTGGGCCTACGCCCTGCCGGCGCAACTGGAGGCCCTAGGCTAGGACTTAGCCTAGGTAGCGCGCGATCATCGCGCCAAAGAAAAAGCAGAACAGGCTGGTCATGGCGAAGGCTGTGACAAAGGCGCCCAGCCACTCGACGCGGCCCTGCAGCCGCAGGGTCTCGCTCGGCTCCAGCAGGCCTGAGCGGACCTTCTTCATGTCGCCTTCCAGCGCCAGCATGACCACGGCCATGCCGCCCAGCAGCGGCAGCCAGGCCGTCAGCAGGGCGGCCAAGGAGCCCGCCGAGGCGCGGCCGGAGCTGAAGCGGGCGATGAAGCCCTGTATGACTTCCTGATGGCCCAGCGGTAGATAGACGAAGAGCAGCAGGCCGATCGCCGCCAGATAGAGCAGGGCGTAAAGGGCCCGCTGGCCCGGGCTGATCGGCACGGCGGGCGGCGGTTCGGTTGGCTCGGAAAAGGCGTCCGGCATGGATGCGCCGCTTAGAAAGTGGCCGGCCTGCCGACGCTTCTCGATGTGCCAGAACCAGCGATAGGTCCCGGCGTGGGCCAGAGGCAGGAAGAAGCAGGCCATCAACACGGCCAGGACACCGTTGAGCGATTGCTCGAACGTCAGGTTGCGGCCCAGGCTTTCGGCGGCGAACAGCAGACCGATGCTCAGGGCGCCGATGCTGATGACGCTGGGCGGCGTGATCACGAGGATCAACAGGATGGAGCGCAGCGGCTCTTGCAGACCGGGGAGGAAGCGCTTCCTCTTGCTTGTCGATGTGGTTCGGGGCATCGCAGCCTTATCGCACACTGGACGCGCGCAAGAGATTTGAATGACGACCTGGACTGAAGCCCTTCCTGACGTGCGCGGCAAGCTGCTGCTGAACGAGCCGCTGGGGCCCTACACCTGGTTCCGCGTCGGCGGGGCGGCGGATGCTCTGTTCATTCCGGCGGACGCCGACGATCTGGCTGACTTCCTGAAGGCCCTGCCGGCGACCGTGCCGGTCACCATCATCGGCGTCGGCTCCAACCTGATCGTGCGCGACGGCGGGGTCGAGGGTGTGGTCATCCGTCTGGCGGGGCGTGCCTTTGCCGCCATCACGACTGAGGGCGAGATCATTACGGCCGGCGCGGGCGCGCTGGACTCGATGGTGGCCAAAGCATCCGCGAAAGCGGGCATCGCAGGGCTGGAGTTCTATGCCGGCATTCCCGGCACCATCGGCGGCGCCCTGACCATGAACGCGGGCTGCTATGGCGCGGAGACCAAGGACGTTCTGGTCTCGGCCTGGGGTCTGACGCGTCAGGGCGAGCGGGTCGAGTTGGCCCTGGCCGACTTCGGCTACACCTATCGCCATTCCAACGCTCCGGCTGACATCATCTGGATGGAGGCGACCTACCGCGGCGCGCCCGACGCGCCTGAAGCCGTCCTGGCGCGCATCAACGAGATCACCAGCCGCCGCGAAACGACACAGCCGATCCGCGAAAAGACCGGCGGCTCGACCTTCAAGAACCCCGAGGGTCATTCCTCGTGGAAGCTGGTCGACGAGGCGGGCTGGCGCGGCAAGCTGCACGCTGAAACCGGCGGTGGCGCCAAGTTCAGCGAGTTGCACTCCAACTTCATGATCAACCCCGGCGAAGCCACCGCCGCCGACATCGAGGGCCTTGGCGAGACGGTCCGCGCCGACGTCCTGAAGAAGACCGGCGTTCAACTGGACTGGGAAATCAAGCGCATCGGCCGGACGTAACCCGCTTCCGGCGGAGCGGAGGCAGTCAGGCCGGGCGGTTGCGCCCCGTCAGCCAGGCGACTACCCAGACGGCGAAGCCGCCCAGCGACAGGGCGACGCCGACCCAGCCAGTCGAGGTCCAGCCCCAGCCCGCCGCCACGGCCATGCCGCCCAGCAAGGGGCCGATGGCGTTGGCGGTGTTGAAGGCCGAATGGTTCAGGGCGGCGGCCAGGGTCTGGGCGTCGCCGGCCACGTCCATCAGTCGCGTCTGCAGGATGGACCCCAGTCCGCCCCCGCCGCCGATCAGGAAGACCACGATCAGCATGGCCCACAGGTGCGGGGCTGCGAAGGGATAGAGGGCCAGGGCCGCGGCGCTCCACAGCAGCAAGCCGCCCGCCGCCGCCATGCCGAACCGGTCGGCGGCCCAGGCCCCCAGCAGGTTGCCGCTCATCATGCCCAAACCGAACATGGCGAAGACCCAGGGCAGGACGTCCGGCCCCACGCCGGTCACGGCGGTCAGGGTCGAGGCCAGATAGGCATAGACCGCGAACATGCCGCCAAAGCCGATGGCCCCGACGCCGAGGGTCAGCCAGACCTGACCGCGTTTCAGGGCGCCCAGCTCGCGCATGGGGCTGGCGTCGGCGTGGGCAGGATCACGTGGCGCGAACAGGGCGACCAGGGCCATGGTGACGACCGCCAATACGCTGACGATGGCGAAGGTCCAGCGCCAGCCGAACTCGTGGCTGACGGCGGTGGCGACCGGCACGCCGATGACGGTGGCGACGGTCAGCCCCAGCAGGATGGTGGAGACGGCGCGGGTGCGCAGGCGCAGCGGCACCAACGAGGCCGCCACCAGGGCCGCCACGCCGAAATAGGCCCCATGCGGAATGCCGCTGAGGAAGCGGAAGGCCAGCATCCACTCATAGGTGGGGGCGAGCGCGCTGAGGCCGTTGCCGACGGCGAACAGGGCCATGAAGCCGATCAGCAGCAACCAGCGCGGCAGGCGGGCCCCCAGCACCGCCAGTATCGGCGCGCCGACGACGACGCCGGCGGCATAGGCGCTGATGACGTGGCCGGCGGTGGGCTCATCGACGCCGAGACCCGCCGCGAAATCGGGCAGGACGCTCATGGCGGCGAACTCGGTCACGCCGATGGCGAACCCGCCCATGGCCAGGGCCAGCAGGACCAGGGCCACCTTGCCGGGGGCGGCGACGGTGTCCAGCGCGGGCGATGCGCACAGATCGTCGTCGATACAGGAGGCGGCGTCGGTGGGGGCCATGAACTATCGCAATGCAACAAACTTTACGTTGCGTCGCAAAATAGGACCTGACCGCCGGGCTTCAACCTCGGGCGGGGCGCAAGTCGATCAACTCTTGTTTTCGTAGGTGGCCGTGATCGAGGCCTTGGCCAGGGTGTGGAAGTGCAGGTTGAAGCCGAAGACGGCGCCGGAATCGTCCGCTGTCACCGGCAGACGGTCCACGTCCACGGCGAAGACGGTGAAGATATAGCGGTGAGGGCCGTGTCCAGCCGGCGGGGCGGCGCCGCCATAGCCGGGCTCGCCGAAGTCGGTGCGCCCCTCGACCGCGCCCGAAGGCAGGGCGGCGCCCGCGGCCAGGTCGGTCAGGTCGGCGGGAATATTGGCGACCGTCCAGTGCCAGAAGCCCGAGCCGGTCGGGGCGTCGGGGTCGTAGCAGGTGATGGCGAAGCTCTTGGTTCCTTCGGGGGCGCCCGACCACGACAACTGCGGCGCGATATTGCCTAGGGCATAGACCTGGGCGTCGGGCAGGACGTCGCCGTCTCGGAAATCGGCGGAGGTCAGGGTGAAGGTCATCGGAGGCGCTCCCTTGCAACTGGTTCGCTGACGGAACGGTCCGGCTTCCACACCGTTGCGCTGCGACAGTCTGTTCCTAGCTAAGCTTGATCGACGTTCAAAGCGCGGAGAGCCGGATGCTGCAATCCCTTCTTGATCGGACGTTTCTGACACGCGCGATCCGCGTGCGTCTGCCGGATGGCCGCGAGTTGACGGCGGGGCCGGGGACGCCGGAACTGACGGCTGTGATTTCGGATGCGAAGACGGCCTTGGCCATCGCCGCCAATCCCGAGTTGGCCCTGGGCGAAGCCTTTATGGATGGACGCTTCCGGATCGAGCACGGCGACATCTACGACTTTCTGCAACTGACCACGTCGCAACTGGCGATGCGGCCGCGTGGAGGACGGCTGAATCTGCTGCAAAGGCTTCGACGGGGCGCCGAGCAGGCCAATGACAGGCTCCATGCGCGCGAGAACGTCCACCATCATTATGATCTGACGGTTGATTTCTACCGGCTGTTTCTGGACGAGGATCTCCAGTATTCCTGCGCCTTCTTCGAGACGCCGGACGCGACCCTGGATCAGGCCCAGGTCGCCAAGAAACGGCGGCTGATCGACAAGCTGGTGCTGTCGCCGGGCCAGACGGCGCTCGACATCGGCTGCGGCTGGGGCGGCCTGGGTCTGTCCATGGCCGAGCGCGGCGCGCGTGTCACCGGCGTCACCTTGTCCACCGAACAGCACCGCACGGCCAACGCGCGGGCATCGGCGCGCGGCCTGTCCGACCAGGCGGATTTCCGGCTGCAGGACTATCGCGATCTGAACCAGACCTACGACCGGATCATCTCGGTCGGCATGTTCGAACACGTCGGGGCGCCCAATTATCAGGAGTATTTCGACACGGTCGCCCGGTTGCTGGATGACGACGGGGTGGCGGTGATCCACGCCATCGGCCGCAAGTCGCCGCCTAGCCGCACCCAGCCCTTCATCCGCAAATACATCTTTCCGGGCGGCTATATCCCGGCCCTGTCAGAGGTTCTGCCCGCCATCGAACGCTCCGGCCTATGGGTCACGGACATGGAGGTGCTGCGCCTGCACTACGCCGAGACGCTGAAGCACTGGCGTCAGCGCTTCCTGGCGCGTCGCGATGAGGCGCTGACAATGTATGACGAACGCTTCTGCCGCATGTGGGAGTTCTACCTCGCGGCCAGCGAAGTCGCCTTTCGTGAACTGGGCCACATGGTCTTCCAGTTGCAACTGGCGAAGAAACAGACGGCCGTCCCGCTGAGCCGGGACTATCTGTGCGAGTAGGGCCTGAGCGCCCTTGAACGGCAAAGGCCGCTTCCGTGAAGGAAGCGGCCTTTATCCTTATCCTTGGGCCTATCGCGCTTTGTGCGACTTGAAGCCGGTCAGTCCCGGTAGCTCTGGATGCGCGTGGTGCGCAGCCCTTGCATGCCCCATTTGTCGATCGCCTGCTGCCAGGCGATGAATTCCTCGGCCGTCAGACGATACTTCGTCAGGGCGTCTTCCAGGCTGATCAGACCGCCGCGAACGGCGGCGACCACTTCGGCCTTGCGGCGGATCACCCAGCGGTTCGTTTCCGCCGGCGGGAGATCCCGCAGGGTCAGCGGCGTGCCCGTCGGGCCGACCACATATTGTTCGCCTCTACTATTTAGGCGTCGCTCTTGCAGCATGGGCTTAAGCCTCTTTCACCACCACCATCGACGCGTACCCTAGGCGCGCCCCCGCTAAGGGGCGTTTAAGCGTCGTGGTGAAGGAATGGCTAAGACGCATCCTCCGTCCCCGGCGCATGGACGGCGCCGGAAACGAAGGATTCATCGAGTCTAACGAAGGCTTACTCACGGATTCCCGTTAAGCGATCAGCGCTTGATGCTGAGCAGTTCGGCCAGCATCTCGTCCGCCGTCGTGATGATCTTGGACGAGGCCGAGTAGGCGCGCTGAGTGGTGATCAGGCTGGTGAACTCGGCCGACAGGTCGACGGTCGAGGATTCCAGTTGCTGGGCCGCGAGCATGCCCGCGCCGCCCGTGCCGGCCGACTTCAGGTTGAAGGTGCCGCTTTCCAGGCTGACGCGGAAGGCGTTGCCGGTCACCTGACGCAGGCTGTCGGGGCTGGGGAAGGTGGCGATGGCGACCTGGGCGATCCGGCGCATGACGCCGTTGTCGAAGATGGCGGTGACGAAGCCGCTTTCATCAATCTTGATCTCGGACAGGTTGCCGAAGGCCGTGCCGTTGGTGACCGTCGACTGCACGATCGAGGCCGTGTTCAACTGGCTGAGGCCGCCGGCCGAGGTGTTCAGGTCCAGGGTCAGGCTTTGGTCGGAAATGCCCAGGCCGTCCGCCCACTTGATTTTGTCGGCGTTGCCCGGAAGGCTCAGGTCGATGTTCGAATCCGAGGCGCCGAAGTCGAGCACGGCGTTGGTCGGGTCGCTGAACAGCGAGTTGGGCATGGTCTGCATCGCCGTGACGTCCAGGCGGCCCGACGGCGTGAAGGCGATCATGCCGGTCTTGATCTGACCATTGGAATAGGCGCCGCCGGTCTCCACGCTGTCGGCGGGTACGGCGACGATTTCAGCATACCACTGGTTAGCCACATCGCTCTTCAGCAGGCGAATTTCGATGTTCCGCTGGCCGCCCTTGGAGTCCGAGACCGGGATGTTGATCTTGAAGTCCGGCTTGATGCCCGTGGGGTTGTCGTCGTCGCCATTGTACATGGCCATCGAGTTCAGGCTGGGATCGTACTTGGTCTTGGCGACCGTGGCGGTGTCCATGGCCAGGTTGGCCAGAGGCACGGTGACGCCGCCGCCCAGGTCGAGCGTCGTCGTCGTCGAGCCTGGGCCGCCGCCGGTGACGCCGGTCAGGCCGGTCAGCGCGCCGGCGGCGTCATAGGTCGCGACGGCGGTGATCGTCTGATTGCCGGTCTTGATGGTGACGTCATACTGGTTCGGCGTGGCGGTGGGGGCGTAGCGGACCGAGAACTCCATCGGGCCCGATGTGGGGGGAACCACGGCGACGCTGGCGTATTTGCTGGGGCTTGCTCCGGCCTGGATGGTCTGACCCGAGAAGAGGTTGGCGTTGATCTGGGCGCGGGTGGTCTTTTCAGCGGTGCCGCCGACGGTGCCGATGTTGATCGAGCGCAGCCGCGTCAGGTCGGAGGGGTCCGTGGCGATGTCGCCGTTGGAATCGACCGGCCAGCCCTGCAGATAGAGGCCTGCGCTGTTCTTCAGATAGCCCAGATCGTCGATGCGGAAGGCGCCTGCGCGGGTGAACAGGCGGCTGTCGGTGGCGCCGACGCCCTCGGCCTTCTCGGTGGTGACGAAGAAGCCCTGACCGTCGATGGCCAGGTCAGTGCTCTCGGTCGTGCGCTGCAGTTGGCCTTCCTGGCTGATGAAGTGACGCGCCGCGGCGATGACGCCGCCGGCCGCGTAGCCGCCAGCGCCCTTGCTCTGGCTGTTCACCAGGGTCTGGAACTCGCCCTGGGTGCGCTTGTAGCCGATGGTGTTCACGTTCGCGATGTTCTGCGAGATCGCGGCCAGGGCGGCGGAGTTGGCGGAAAGACCGGAGACCCCGGCCTGCATGGCGCTGTTGATGCTCATTGTGTCGGCTCCTTAGGCGGAAACTGGGGAAAGGAGAGGGACGCCGTTCAGGCGTCGGTCTCTGGATCTGTGGGCAGCGGCGTCGGGGTCGGGTCCGGCGTCGGTGGGTTCACGCTGGCGTTCTTCTCGTCGAGCGCGATGATGCTGGAGAGCGGCATGACCGAGTTGCCGATCGTGACGTAAGGCTCGTCGGCGTACATCTCGACGCCGGTGATGCGGCCGCGCATCAGGACCTGGGCGTCGATCTTGCCGCCCGAGGCGTCCTTGGCTGTGACCTTCAGCGTATAGACGCTGCCGTCCTGACCTTCGGTCCAGTTGAAGTCGTGGACGCCGGCGCCGGCGTCCAGGGCGGGACCCTTCCAGACGACCTGACCGGTGGCGTTCAGGACCTGAAGCTCGACGTCGGTCGCATTCGACGCCAGTTCATAACTCCACGAGGCCTTGCCGTCGGCGGCCTTGGTGGCGTCCCAGACGGCGGTGGCGTCCTTGCCGATATAGTTCGAGGCCTGGGCCAGACCGTCGCCCTTTTGACCGTTCAGCAGGGCTGTCAGCAGTTGGTTGGACAGCAGTTGCTGCTCCACGCCGGCCATCTGGGTCAGCTGGGCGGTGAACTGGTTGGAGTCCATCGGCGACAAGGGGTCCTGGTTCTTCAACTGTGCGGTCAGCAGCGAAAGAAAGGTCTCGAAGTTCGACGCCAGCATGCCGGAGCTGGTGTTGATCTTGTCGGTTGCGGTGTTGGTATTGACGGCGGTGACCATCGATCAAACCTTCATATCGACGCGGTCGGGCGTCATCGAGAGGGACGCCCAGGCGCCGGGAGAGGGCAGGGCGGCGTCGGCCTCGGCAGCGAGGCGGGCTGCGCCAGCGAAGGCGCGGCGATCGGGGGCGCGGTCAAAAGCGCCGCCGCCGCCGAAGCCAGAGGACGGGTTGCGCTCCGAGAACTCGAGCGAGTCCTGGGTCAGTTGGAAACCGGCGTCCTGAAGCTGGCGACGCAGTTCATCGGCGCGGGCGCGCATGTCCGTGGCCGCCGCCGGATTATCGAAGGCCAGACGCGCGGCCAGGCGACCGTCGGAATCGATCTCCAGACTGACGTCGACACGCCCCAGACCTTCGGGCGAAAGGGCCATGTCGAAGCGGGTCGAGCGCCCTTCGAGCTTCTTGAGAATCTGCGCGGCCAGGTGCGCCGTGGTTTCAACGGTGGCGCGCGCAAGCTGGGACGGGTTTGGATCGCGCGAGGCGGTCGTGGCGGCGGCTTGCGTATCCAGAGTCTGTTGCGACGGAGCGACTTCAGCCGAGGCGTCCAGCGGAGCGGCGTCTGCAGGCAGAACGGGCGCGACGGCTTCGTTCAGGGCTGCTGGGGCCGGCGTCGAGGCCGACGAGGCGACTGTCGGAGCAGCGGCGGGGCCGCCCGAGCGAGCCAGGCTGTCGTTTCTGGCGTCGGTCGAGGTGTCTGTCGAGGTGCCCGTCGTTGGGTTCACTGGCGCGGCGTTGGACCGGCGCTCATCCAGACGGGTCGATCCGTTGCGGGCGGGCGTCGGCGTGGCCGGAGGTGGGGCTTCGGCCTTGGATTCGGCATGGTCGGCGGTCACAGCTGGCGCAGACTCGAGGTCCTGCTCCGGCGAATCCGACGCCTCGACGGGTTGGGCCGTCTGGCCGCTGGGAGCGGGCTGTGTCGCGACTGCCGCCGCAGGGCGGGGCGTCAGGGCGATCGAAACCGTGTCGGGGATCGCGGCCTGGAGGGGGACGGGCGCAGCAGTTGCTTTGACCTCAGCGGCGACCTGGATCGGCTGGGCCTGGACCGCAGGTTGATCGGGCGTATCTGAGGCGGAGGCGGCAGGCGTGATCGCAACGGGCGCCGGCGCCGTGGGCGTCATGATGAGCGGCGCATCCGTCTTGGCGGGGGCTGCTGCGGGAGCGGTGGCCGGAGCGGCTGACGCGTGAGAGGCGGGGGCGGGCGTCGCGGCTGTGCGGATGCGCGATGCGACGCCTGAAACGACCGGGGCGTCAGAGGCCGAGGCCGCAGACACGGGCGCCGCTTCGGCGGGCGCGGAAGCGGCTATCGTCGGGCCGGTCGCGCCTTGATTGCTGTGGACGGCGACGGGGGCGGGCTTGACCGGAGCGGGTATGGCAGCGGGTGTGGCTGCGGATGCGGCCGGTTGTGCTCGCGGCGTCGGCGAAGTCGGCGTCTCAACGACTGGCGAGGTCACCGCAGGGCGAGCTTCAGCCCGTTCGACCTTGGCGGGCGCCATCGCCGGGGCAGGCGCCGTATCGGGCGACGACGTCATGAGCGCAGGAGCCGCGGGGGCGGGTGCGGCCGGCGTAGCCGTGGACAGCGAAGCGGCGTTGGCTTGGGTTTTCGTGTCTGCCGGGGGGGCGACAACGGGCGCGGCTTCTTCAGAGGCGGCGCGCATGATCGGGGCCTGCGGGACGACCGGCGTGGGCGAGGCGGCGGCGTTTGAAGCCGAATTCGGGGTGATCGCCTCGGTCTTTCCCGTTTCGGCGGGTTCAGCATCGGCGCCGGGCGCGGCCGGCGGCGCGACCGGCAGCGGCGACGCAGCAATCAGGGCGACGGGCGGCCAGGCGGGAACAGCATCCGGCGCGGTCTCCAGTGAAGCCGTGTCAGCGGCGACGTCTGGACGTGTGACATCCACCAGCGCCTCGGCGTCGTCGCTCAAGGCCTTGGTTGGGGCGGCGGCGGCGACCAGGCTCGCGAACAGGCTGTCGTCCGCACCCGCGTCTGCGGATGTGGCGGTCGTGCCGGCCGAAATGGTCGGGACGAGCATGGACATGACGCTGAGCGCGGACATGAGCGGCGAGAGGGCTTTCGCTGGGTGGGCGGCGCCTACTGCGCTCGGGCTATTCGAGGGACGCCACGCAAGGTCTGAGCCAAGTCGATATTACGAATTATCATATTGAAATATAACGATATTTATTGAAATTTATTGGCGAAGCGGATCAGTCTCGCCCGGCGCTTCTTGCCGCGCCGCTACGCTTTTTGCCGGGCGGACCGGGCGCCTGACGACGTGGCCTGCGAATTGCGCCGCATCGGGGGAACGCACAGGGGCTGAAAAGCCGATGTTTAATAAATTCAAGGAGTTGGCTAGAATGGCTAACCAGCAAGCCGGGCAAGATTTGCGCGCAGGCCAGCAAGGCTTGCCGGGCGCGGCCCTGTATGGAGCGCGCTTCTGATGTCCCTGAACTCCATCATGAACATCGCCACCTCGGGCATGAACACCGCGCAGCAGCAACTGCGGGTGATTTCCGACAACGTCTCGAACGTCAACACGCCCGGCTATATCCGCAAGATCGCCGACCAGCAGTCCTGGGCCAGCCAGGGCGTTGGCGCGGGCGTGGAGGTGGCGCGCATTCGTCTGGCCACTGATCGTTTCCTTCAGGCCGCCAGCCTGAACGCCGGCGCCGACGCCGGCCGTCAGGCCGTCCGTTATGAGTTGTTCGATCATATCCAGTCGCTGTTCGGCGATCCGGGCGCGGACACGGGCTTCTTCTCGCAGATCGACAAGATCTTCTCGGCCTTCTCGACCTCGGCCGAGAACGCCACCTCGGGGCCGCTGCGTCAGGATGCGATCTGGAAGACCCAGGCCATGTTCGACGAGGCCGCCCGCGTCGCCAAGGAAATCCAGGCGACGCGGGAAGAAGCAGACGGCCGCCTGGCCAGCGCTGTGGATCGCGTCAATGATCTGGTCGAACAGATCGAGAAGCTGAACGTCGACATCGCCAAGGCCAATGTCGTGGGCACGGACTCTACTGGCGCCCAGACCATCCAGGCCAGCCTGATCAATGAGCTGTCCGAACTGATGGACGTGCGGATCACCACCCGGTCGGTCGGCGGGGTCGAGGTGCGGACCGGGGCGGGCATTCTTCTGGCCGGGCAGGGTGCGTCGAAGCTGGAGTATAATCGGGCTGGGGCCGTTTCCTCGGAATCCGTCTTCAACCAGATCATGATCACGGAGCCGAACGGCCAGCGCCGTCCGCTGACCGAAGGTCTGGCCTCGGGCGAGATCAAGGGCCTGCTGGAGTTGCGCGACGTGGATGCGCCGGCGGCGGCGGATCGTCTGGGCGAACTGATGACGCGCCTGGCCGATGAGTTGAACCGCGCGCATAACGCCTCGTCAGCCGTTCCGGCGCCGTCGGTCCTGAACGGCCGCAATGTCGGCCAGACGCTGGAAACGGCTCTGTCGGGCTTTACCGGCACGACCACCATCACCACGGTCAACGACCAGGGCGTCATCCAGAACTCGGCCGAGATCGTCTTCTCGGGCGGGACGATGACGATTAATGGCGTGGCCGCGACGCCCGCGACCTTCCTGGCCACCCTCAACGGCCAACTGGGCGGAGCGACCGCCAGCTTTGTCGATGGTCGCCTGAGCATTCAGGCGCCGGCGGGGCAGGGCGTCGCCATCGCCGATGACGCGACCAATCCCAGCAACAAGGCGGGACGCGGTTTCTCGCATTATTTCGGCCTGAATGATCTGGTCTCGACCGATCGGCCGGCGCTCTACGACACGGGGCTGACGGCGGCCTCGCAGCACGGCTTTACGCCGGGCGAGACGATCAAGTTCCGCTTCACCGACGCCTCGGGTTCGCGCATCCGCGACATTTCCGTGGCCGTGCCGGCGGGCGCCGGGACCATGGCTGAGATGCTGACGGCGCTGAACGACCCCACGACGGGCGTCGGCCAGCATGGCCGGTTCAGCCTCAATGGCGCTGGCGAACTGATCTTCACGGGCCACGGCGCGCCGCCATCCACCATGTCCGTGGTCGAGGATGGCACCCGCCAGGTCCCGTCCGGCGTGTCGATGAGTGACCTGTTCGGCCTGAGCGGCGCCCGCGCCTCGCGCAGCGGCGGCTTTTCGGTGCGCTCCGACATCGTCAAGGACCCGTCCAAACTGGCGCTGGCCCAGTTGAACCTGGGCGTGGCGGCGGGCACGCCGGCGCTGAGCAAGAACGACGGCAGCGGCGGACGCCTCTTGGCCAACGCCGATCAGAACGCGACCTCGTTTTCGGCTGCCGGCGGCGCCGGCGGGGTCAACATGTCCCTGTCGCGTTATGCGGCCGAGTTCTCGGGCGAGATCGGCGGCAAGGCGACGATGGCCAAGAACCGCTCGACCAGCGCGAGCGCCCTCTATCAGGAGGCCTCGGCGCGGCGCAGCTCGGTCGAAGGCGTCAATATGGACGAGGAACTGGTGCTGATGACCACCTATCAGCAAGCCTTTAACGCTTCGGCGCGCCTGATCCAGGCGGCGTCGGAAATGTACGACACCCTGATCGGGATGATGCGATGACCCGCGTTTCGACGTTTGGAAACTATCAGACCGCCCTGCTGCATCTGATGAACGCACAGGCGCGCGGCGAAGAAGCGCAGAACAAGGTCAACACCAAGAAAAACGCCACCGATCTGGTCGGCTTTGGTCGGCAGTCGGAAACCGTCATCGCGCTGAAGTCCAGCCAGACGCGGATTCAGGGCTTCATCGACACCAACAAGACGGTGGCCGACCGGCTGACCATGCAGGACCTGGGCCTGGGGCGGGTCGGCGACGCCGCAACCGCCGGGCGTCAGGCCATCGCCAACGCCATCGCAGCCGGACGGATGGAAGGGCTGATGTCCGAGATGGAGACCATCTTCAAGATGGCTCAGGACGGCCTGAACATGAAGCATCAGGGCAAGTACCTGTTCGCTGGCGGCGACGTGGATCAGCAGGCCGTAGTCCTGCCCTCCACGCCTGTCGGAGCGACGGATCTCGAGAAACTGGCGACCATGCCCGCCACAGCGGACGCCTTCAGGAACGACCAGCTCAAGCAGACGTCCGTGTTGGACGAGACCGTGACCATGGACACGGGCTTCCTCGCCAGCGATGTGGGGCAGGCCCTGTTCGACGTCTTCCGCGACATCCAGATCTTGCATCAGGCCACGCCGCTGAACGGTCAGATGGACGATGCTCAGAAGACCGCCCTGACTGCGTTGATGACGCGGTTCGAAACGGCGGCCAAGGGCGTGGTCGACATCCAGGCCAAGAACGGCTCGATGCAGGCGCGCGTGGATACGCTGCTGGAATCCCAGGAATCGCGAAAGATCTCGGTCGACACCATGCTGTCGGGCAAGACCGACGCCAACATGGCTGAGGCGGTGACTGAACTGGAAATGGCCCAGATCGCGCTTCAGGCCTCGGCCCAGGTGATCAGCCAACTGCGCCAGGTGTCGTTGCTCGACTATCTGCGCTGACGCTTTCGGCGCCATTCGGCGCTGAACGAAACGTCGCGACCGACGTTGATAAAGCTGCGCCGTATCCAGGGAGGGCGAGCTTGCAGGGCAGGGCTAAGGAAAGTCATCGGACGTTGACAGCCGCGATGCGGCTCGGTCTAAGCCTTGCCATGCGCCTTCTTTCGCCAGTGTCGAAGACTGATCAATGAGCCGAACGGCGCAGTATCAAATTCAGGACGGAGAAGGACAGGCGGCGGTTCTGCGTCTGTCCGGCGACTGGTCCACGACCGGCATCGGCCGTCAGGGCGATCGACTGGAGGTCGAACTCGCCGGACGCGCCGTTGGGACGCTGGATCTGACCGAACTGGGGCGCTTCGACACGGCTGGGGCTCTGGCCGTGGCTCAGGCCACGTCGCAGCCGATTCCCGAGGCGGCCTGGGCCGAGCGGCCCGAGGCCGGCCGCATCTACGCCATGGTCGAGAAGCTCGACCGGGAGTCCTGCGCGCCGCCGCGTCGCGCCCACGCCTTTACCCGCACCTTCGCCAAGATCGGCCTGGGGGTTTACGACTTCCTGGCCGAGGCCATGCTGTCGCTGGCCTTCCTGGGGCGGCTGATCGTCGCTGTGGGGTCGGCTTTCCGGCATCCCGGCGCCATTCGTTGGCCCGCCTGGTTCAGTCAGGCGGAACGGTCGGGGCTGGACGCCATCCCCATCATCGCCGTGACCAACTTCTTCATCGGCGCGGTCATTGCCTTCCTGGGGGCCAACCTGCTGACCCAGTTCGGCGCCGGGGTTTTCACCGTGCAACTGGTCGCGGTGTCGGTGCTGCGCGAGTTCGCCGTGGTCATCACCTCGGTCCTGCTGGCGGGCCGTTCGGCCTCGTCCTTCGCCGCCGAGATCGGCTCGATGCGCATGAACCAGGAGGTCGACGCCATGCAGGTCATGGGCGTGAACCCCTTTCAGGCGCTGGTGATCCCGCGCCTGGCGGCCATGGTGCTGATGCTGCCCCTGCTGACCTTCGTCGGCATGATCGCGGGCCTGTTCGGCGGCATGCTGGTGACGTGGAGCGAGCTGGCCTATGGCCCGGCCTTCTTCATCCAGCGCATTACCGAAGACCCGATGATGGACACCCATCTGATGGTCGGTCTGGTCAAGGCGCCGGTCTTCGCCGTCGTCGTGGCCGCCATCGGCTGTCGTCAGGGCATGTCGGTGGCCGGAGATGTAGAAAGCCTCGGGCGCCGGGTCACGGCGGCGGTGGTGCAGGCCATCTTCGCCATCATCTTCCTCGACGCCGTCTTCGCGATGATCTTCCTGGAGCTAAACCTGTGACGGCCCGCGAGGAAAAGCCCAAGCGCGAGAACCTCATTGAGGTGAGCGGCCTGCTGAGCCAGTTCGGGGACCGGGTGATCCATCAGGACCTCGATCTGAACGTGCGGCGCGGTGAAGTCCTCGGCGTCGTCGGGGGCTCAGGCACCGGCAAGACCGTGCTGCTCAACTCCATCATTGGGCTCAAGCAACCCGAAGGCGGCTCGATCAAGCTGTTCGGCTATGAGCGCGACGAGATGACCAAGGCCGAGGCGGCCGAGGTTGAACGGCGCACCGGCGTCCTGTTCCAGCAGGGGGCGCTGTTTTCGTCGCTGACGGTGCTGGACAATGTGGCCTCGCCCCTGGTCGAGCACACGAACCTGCCGCGCAATACGATCCGCGAACTGGCCGAGATGAAGATCGCCATGGTCGGTTTGAAGCCTGAAGCCCTCTATCTGAAACCAGCAGAGTTGTCGGGCGGCATGAGAAAGCGGGTCGGTCTGGCCCGCGCCCTGGCGCTGGACCCGGAGCTGATCTTTCTGGACGAACCGACGGCGGGGCTGGACCCCATCGGGGCCGCCGCCTTCGACCAGTTGATCCGCGACCTGTCGGACGACCTGGACCTGACGGTCTTCATGATCACCCACGACCTCGACAGCCTTTACGCCATCTGTGACGAGGTGGCGGTTCTGGCCGATAAGCACGTCGTCGAGAAAGCCACGGTTCAGGAGCTGGAGCGTTCCGAGCATCCGTGGATCAAGGAATACTTCCTGGGGCCGCGCGGACGCGCCGCTCACCAGAGCGCCGCCTGAGGAGAGCGGGACGAGATGGAAAGAGACGCCCACTACGCTGCCGTCGGCATCGCCACAGTCGCCCTTTTGCTGGCGCTGGCCGTGTTCACGATCTGGCTGGCCCGCCTGCAGTTCAACAACGACTACGATGTCTATGACATCGTCTTCTATGGCCCCGTGCGCGGCCTGTCCGAAGGCGGCGAGGTCCACTTTAACGGCATCCGCGTCGGTGAGGTCACGGCCCTGAACCTGGACCCCAAGAAGGGGGATCAGGTCATTGCGCGCGTCCGCCTGAACGGCACCACGCCGGTGCGAGTCACCTCGCGCGCCCAACTGGAACCGCAGGGCATCACAGGCCTGAACTACATCCAGATCACGGCGGGCGAGGCGAGCAGCGCCCTGTTGAAGGATCAGTATCCCGACAACGTCGTGCCGGTGATTCAGAGCCAGCCCAGTCCGATTGCAGAACTGCTGAGCGGATCGGGCACGGTCCTGGCCCAGACGGTGGATGCTCTGAACCGGATCAACCGGGTCATGTCGGACGACAACATCCGCAGCTTCTCGTCCAGCGTGAAGAACGTGGAGGCTCTGACCGCCGAGTTGGAAGCCCGCAAGGGCATGTTCCAGCAGCTTGAGGAAACCATCACCAAGGCCAACGCCGCCGTCGGCGAGTATCAGGCTCTGGGCGTCAGTGCGCGTCAGATGATCGACGGCGACGGCAAGCAGGCCATCGCCAACATCAACGCCGCCACGCGCGAGGCCCAGGCGGCCATCGCCTCGATCAACCGCTCGGCCACCGGCCTGGAAGGTTCGCTGGGCGACTTCGGCACCCAGACCGTGCCGCAGTTGAACGACACCATCCGTCAACTGGATCAGGCCACGCGCTCGTTGCAGTCCCTGGTCGACAATGTGCGTGAAAGCCCGCGTGACTTCATCGCCAAGGCCCCGTCCAAGGAAATCGAGGTGCAGCCGTGATCCGTTCTTCTCTTCTGATCGCCGCCGCGTCCATTGCGGTTTCCGGCGCCCTGTCCGGCTGCGCCTTGCTGGCGTCGCCTGATCCAGTCCAGCTCTATCGTTTCGGCGGGGCTTCGGCCTATGCCGGGACGGGGGCGACCTCGGCCTGTCCTGACGTCCATGTTGCGATGCGCCGGGTGGATTTCCCCGAAGCCGCGCGTGGAGACCGTATCCTGGCTGTGACCGGCGCCGAGGCCGCCTATATCAAGGGCGCGCGCTGGGTGTCGCCGGCCGAGACCCTGTTCGAGGAAGCCTTGCGCAACGCCTTCGCCGATGGCGGCACCTGCACGGTCCTCAGCGGCGGTCCCCTGACGCGCGACGGTCTGCTCCTGAGCGTGGACGTGCGTCGGTTCGAAGCGGCCTACGCTGCGCCGGGCGCCGTGCCGGAGGCCAATATCGTGGTCCTGCTGCGCCTGATCCGGCCCGGTGACCGAACCATCGTGGCGGAGGACCGCATCACGGTCAGCGAGAACGCCGGCGAGAACCGCCAGTCGGCCATCGTCGCCGCTTTCGATCGCGCCACCGCCGAGGCCAGCCGTCAGATCGTCCTGTGGACCGACCAGCAGGGGTTCCAGGCCACGCGGGACTAGGGTTCATTCAGACCAAGAAAAACCCCGGCGGCCTCGCGGTCGCCGGGGTTTCTGTTTTCAGCGGAGCAGGGCGGTTCAGCCCAGGTTCGCCGCCACCGTGTAATCGGCCTCGGTCTTGGCCGCGACCTCGTCCAGGGTCACGCCCTCGGCCAGTTCGATCAGTTCCAGACCCGAACCGTCCGGTTTGACGTCGAAGACGGCCAGGTCGGTGATGATGCGGCTGACCACGCCCGTGCCGGTCAGCGGCAGGGTGCAGGCCTTCAGGACCTTGGACTGGCCGTGCTTGTTGGCGTGATCCATGACCACGACCACGCGCTTGACGCCCGCGACCAGGTCCATGGCGCCGCCCATGCCCTTCACCAGCTTGCCCGGGATCATCCAGTTGGCGATGTCGCCGTTCTGGGCCACTTCCATCGCGCCCAGGATCGACAGGTTGATGTGGCCGCCGCGGATCATGGCGAAGCTGTCGGCGCTGCTAAAGTAGCTGCTCTCGGGGATCTCGGTGATCGTCTGCTTGCCGGCGTTGATCAGGTCGGGATCTTCCTCGCCCTCATAGGGGAAGGGGCCCATGCCCAGCATGCCGTTCTCCGACTGCAGGGTCACTTCCATACCCTGAGGGATGTAGTTGGCGACCAGGGTCGGGATGCCGATGCCGAGGTTCACATAGAAGCCGTCCTGCAGTTCCTTGGCGGCGCGCTCGGCCAGTTGTTCGCGAGTACGAGCCATTATGCGGTCTCCCGGCTGCGGACGGTGCGCTGTTCGATGCGCTTCTCGGACACGGTCTGGATCAGGCGGTCGACATAGACGCCCGGCGTGTGGATGTGGTCCGGGTCCAGCGAGCCGACGGGGACGATCTCCTCCACCTCAACCAGCGTGACCTTGCCAGCGGTGGCCATCATCGGGTTGAAGTTGCGGGCGGTCTTGCGGAACACCAGATTGCCGCGCTCGTCGGCCTTCCAGGCCTTGATGATGGCCAGGTCGGCGACCAGGCCGGTTTCCATCACATAGTCGCGGCCGTTGAAGTTGCGCACTTCCTTGCCCTCGGCGACCAGGGTGCCGACGCCGGTGGCGGTGAAGAAGGCGGGGATACCCGCGCCGCCCGCGCGGATGCGTTCGGCCAGGGTGCCCTGCGGGTTGAACTCCAACTGCAGTTCACCGGCCAGATACTGGCGCTCGAACTCCTTGTTCTCGCCGACGTAGGACGAGATCATCTTGGCGATCTGCTTGGTCTCCAGCAGTTGGCCCAGGCCGAAGCCGTCCACGCCTGCGTTGTTGGAGATGACGGTCAGTCCCTTGACGCCCGAGGCCTTCAGCCCCGCGATCAGATTTTCAGGAATGCCGCACAGGCCGAAACCACCGGACATGACGGTCATCCCGTCAAAGGTCAGGCCCTCCAGCGCGGACGTGACGTCAGCGTAGATCTTGCGCATCGCTCTCCCTTTTTCACCGTCTGATGAATATTGCGGTCTTATCCGTCCATAAAGCGGGCGAGGGCGGCGGGCAAGCGTCGTCGGCGACCTTGGCGGTTGACCCTGCCCATAATCTTTCGTCAAACCGGAGAAAGCCGCGTTCAAGGCGAAGTTTCGGGGAAGAAACCATGCGCAACACGATCCTGAGAGCCGCCCTGCCGGCGCTTGTCATTCTGGCCGCCGTGCCGGCCTTGGCGCAACCCGCCGCGGCTCAGGCTGTCGGCGCAGCGCCCACCTATCAGCAGCCGCCGCAGCCGATCGCGCAGATTCTGGACTCCAAGCCCAACCCACTCGCAAGCCTGAGTCCGGACCGTCGGACCCTTTTGCTGCAGGACCGTTCCAGTCTGCCGCGCATCGCCGAACTGGCCGAGCCCATGCTGCGTCTGGCCGGGTACCGCTTCAATCCCCAGAACAACGGCCCGGCCAACAGCCGCGTGACCTGGCTGACCGGCCTCAGCTTCCAGACCGTCGAGGGCGCTGCCGCCCGTCCCGTCGCCGGTCTGCCTGCAAACGCCCGCCTGACCAGCGTCAGCTGGGCGCCGAATGGCAAGGCGGTGGCCTTCCTGCTGAACACCCCGACCGGTCTGGAGCTGTGGACCGCCGACGTGGCTTCGGCCCAGGCGCGCCGTCTGACGGGACCGAGCGTCAACGCCGTCGCCGGATCGGGTTACAGCTGGCTGCCCGACGCCTCGGGTCTGCTGGTGCAGGCCGTGCCCGCCGGTCGTCGCGCCGCCCCCGACGTGACCCGTCCGCCTGTGGGTCCGACCGTGGAAGAAACTGGCGGCCGTGCGGCCCCGGTGCGCACCTATCAGGACCTGCTGTCCGACGCGGGCGACGAGGCTCTGTTCGAGCACTATTTCACCAGTCAGTTGACCGTGGTGCCCCTGAACGGCCGCGCACGCACTATCGGCCAGCCGGGGGTCTTCCTGAACGCCTCGGTGTCGCCGGACGGTCGCTACATCCTGCAGACGCGGGTCAAGAAGCCCTATTCCTATGTCGTGCCCGCCAGCCTGTTCCCGGCGGATGTCATCATCACCGACCTGAACGGGCGTGAGGCGCACCGCGTGGCCGACCTGCCGCTGCGCGACAACGTGCCGACGCCGTTCGACGCCGTGGCCCCCGGCCCGCGCTCGGCCCAGTGGCGGGCCGACGCCGACGCCACCCTGGTCTGGGTCGAGGCCCAGGACGGCGGCGATCCGCGCAACGCCGCCGAGGTGCGCGACCGCGTCTTCATACTGCCGGCGCCGTTCAACGACCGTCCGCGCACCCTGGTGGACCTGAAGGAGCGCTATGCCGGCGTGCAGTGGGGCCGCGACGACACCGCCATCGTCAACAGCCGCTGGTTCAACACTCGCCACGAGACCCGCACCCTGGTCGATCCGTCGAACCCCGGCGTGGGCCGCGTCCTGGTCGATCGCAACTATCAGGACCGCTACAATGATCCGGGCTCGGTGGTTCTTGAGCCCAATGCGCGCGGTCGTTCGACCATCCGCTTCACCGCCGACGGGTCCAAGGTCTTCGTCGAGGGCGACGGCGCGACGCGTCAGGGCGAATATCCCTTCCTCGACACCCTCGACCTGAAGACCGGCGCGACGGAACGTGTCTGGCGCTCGGCTCAGGGCGAGTATGAAACCGTCGTCGGCATTCTGGACGACGCGGGCCGCAAGCTGATCACCTATCGCGAGAGCCGCACCGATCCGGCCAACCTGCGCCTGCGCGATCTGGACGGCGGCGTGACCCAGCTGACCCAGTTCCCCGACCCGGCCCCGCAACTGGCTGACGTGAAGAGCCAGCTGATCACCTATACTCGCGATGATGGGGTCCAACTGTCGGGCACCCTCTATCTGCCCGCCGGTTACGACAAGGACCGCGACGGCCCTCTGCCTCTGGTGATGTGGGCCTATCCGGCCGAGTTCACCGACGCCGCCGTGGCCGGTCAGGTGGTCGATACCGAGAACCGCTTCGTGCGTCCGACCGGCATCAGCCATCTGTTCCTGCTGACCCAGGGCTATGCCGTGCTGGACGACCCGACCATGCCCATCATCGGCAAGGACGGGGCCGAGCCGAACGACACCTACATCGAGCAGTTGTCGGCCAGCGCCAAGGCGGCGGTCGATGCGGTGGTGGCCCTGGGCGTCGCGGACCGCGACCGGATCGCCGTGGGCGGCCACTCCTACGGCGCCTTCATGACGGCCAACCTGCTGGCCCACACCGACCTGTTCAAGACGGGCATCGCGCGGTCGGGGGCCTACAACCGCACCCTGACGCCGTTCGGTTTCCAGGCTGAACAGCGCTCCTACTGGGAGGCGACCGAGACCTATACGGAGATGTCGCCCTTCACCTACGCCAACAAGGTCAATGAGCCGATCCTGCTGATCCATGGCGGCGCCGATGACAACTCGGGCACCTTCCCTGTGCAGTCCGAGCGCTTCTATGCCGCGCTGAAGGGCAATGGCGCGACGGTGCGTTACGTCGTTCTGCCGCTGGAAGCCCACGGCTACCGCGCCCGTGAATCGGTCGGTCACACCCAGTGGGAAATGGTGACCTGGCTGGATCGCTACCTGAAGCCGAAGGCGACAGCGGCGGCGCAGTAAGGCGCTTCTTTCCTCCCCACTCTGTGGGGAGGGGGACCACGAAGTGGTGGAGGGGGCGGCACAGTCTTCAACTGTCGAGACGCCCCCTCCGTCACGTCGCTATCGCGACGCGCCACCTCCCCATGGAATGGGGAGGAAAGAGATGGCTACCTGTCCCATACTGGCAGGCCGCCATAGAGGCTGGAGAGGAAGTCGACAAAGGCCCGTACCCGGTTTTCAGCCCGCGCCCGCCCGGCGATCAGGGCGAAGATCGCCACGTCCGAAGCCCCGGCATACTGCGGCAAGACCCGCAGCAGCCGCCCGTCGCGCAACTCATCCCCCACATCCCAGGTCGAGCGCAGGGCGATCCCGGCCCCCGCCAGCACCAGTTCACGCGCCACCTCTGACGAATTGGTCCGCACCCGGCTGCGGGCGCGGAAGGTGACGGGGCCGTCGGGGCCTTCGAGGCACCAGGCGGACTGGTTCTCGGCCGCCAGCTGGGCGTGGGCGCGCAGGTCATCTAGCGTCTGTGGCGCGCCGTGCTCGGCCAGATAGGCGGGCGCGGCGCACAGAACGCGCCGGTTGGGGGCCAGACGGTGCATGGCCGGGTCGCCCGCCTCATAGCTGCCGATGCGGACGGCCACATCTACATCCTCGGCCATCAGGTCGACGAAGGCGTCGGTCAGGTTCAACTCCAACGTCAGTCGCGGATGGGCGTCGAGGAAGGGCGCCAGCAGCGGGGCCAGCCTTCGTCGTCCGAACGAGGTCGGGGCCGAGACGCGCAACAGGCCGCGCGCCTGGGTGGTGCGGCGTGACACCAGGGCCTCCAGGTCCTCGACCCCGTCCAGCAGCTGCATCGCCCGGTCATAGACCAGCCGCCCGGCTTCCGTGGGGGCCAGCCGTCGCGAGGTGCGCTCGATCAGCCGGACCCCCAGCCGGTCCTCCAACCGCGCCAGCCTGCGCGAGGCTACGGCGGGTGACAGGTCCAGCCGGCGCGCGGCGGCGGACAGGCTGCCTTCCTCCAGCGCCCGGACAAGGATCTCATACTCGGCCAGCATGGTGCAGACTCATCATTGCAGTATTGGCAAAGATAACCGTCGATCTTCGCCGTGGCTAGGCGGCGGGCGGGCCGCTAGGATTCAGGCTCAAGGAGAGCCCACCATGAACACCGCCTATGTCCGCCACGGAAGCCTGAGCGTCGCCGCCGAACTGGACGCCTTCGTCCGCGACGAGGCCGCGCCGGGCACAGGTGTGACGCCCGACGCCTTCTGGGCCGGGGTCGAGGGGTTGCTGGCGGACCATGCGCCGAAGAACCGCGCCCTGCTGGCGCGGCGTGACGAACTGCAGGCCAAGTTGGATGACTGGCACCGCGCCCACCCGGGGCAGCCGGACCCCGACGCCTATCAGGCCTTCCTGCGCGAGATCGGCTACATCGAGCCCGAGCGGGCCGACATCCGCGCCGAAACCGCCAATGTCGATCCCGAGATCGCAAGCATGGCGGGGCCGCAACTGGTCGTGCCCCTGACCAACGCCCGCTATCTGCTGAACGCCGCCAATGCGCGCTGGGGCAGCCTGTATGATGCGCTCTACGGCACGGACGCCCTGGGCGAGGCGCCCAAGGGGGATGGCTATGACGCTGAGCGCGGGGCCAGGGTCATCGCCCGTGCCCGCGCCCTGCTGGATCAGGCGGCGCCGCTGACCGAAGGCAGTCACGCCGAGGCGGTGGAATACCGTGTCGAGGCCGGGCGGCTGGTCGTCGCCCTGTCTGGCGGGCGGACGACGGGCTTGGCCGATCCGGCGGTCTTCGTCGGCTATGCGGGCGAGGCGGCGGCGCCCTCGGGCGTTCTGCTGCGCCACAACGGCCTGCATCTGGAGGTCGTCATCGACCGCGCCCATGCGATTGGCCGCACAGACCCGGCGGGCGTCGCCGACGTGGCGGTCGAGGCGGCCCTGTCGGTCATCGCCGACGCCGAGGACAGCGTCGCGGCGGTGGATGCCGAGGACAAGCGGCTGGTCTATTCCAACTGGCTGGGTCTGATGCGCGGCGACCTGTCGGCGGGCTTCGTCAAGGACGGTCAGACGATGCAGCGGCGCATGAACGGCGACCGGGCCTACACGGCGCCGGACGGAACGGCTTTCGCCCTGAAGGGGCGCAGCCTGCTGATGGTCCGCAATGTCGGCCTGCACCTGACGACCGACGCGGTTCTGGACGGGGAGGGGCGCGAGGTCCCTGAGAGCCTGCTGGACATCGCCATGACCGGCCTGATCGGTCTGCACGACCTGAACCGCCCGGCGGATCAGCGCAACAGCCCGGCGGGTTCCATCTATGTGGTGCGACCCAAGATGCATGGCTCGGAAGAGGTGGCCTTCGCAGACGCGGTCTTCGGCGCGGTTGAGGCCATGCTTGGCCTGCCGCCGCTGACGCTGAAGATGGGCATCATGGACGAGGAGCGCCGCTCCAGCGTCAACCTGGCCAACTGCATCGCGGCAGCCAAGGGACGGGTGGCCTTCATCAACACCGGCTTCCTGGATCGCACCGGCGACGAGATCCATTCGGTGATGGAGGGCGGGCCAGTGGTCCGCAAGGAGGCTGTCCGCAACACCGGTTGGATCAAGGCCTATGAGGACCGCAACGTCGATATCGGGCTGAAGGCGGGCCTGTCGGGCAGGGCGCAGATCGGCAAGGGGATGTGGGCCGCGCCGGACCGCATGGGCGAGATGCTGGCGACCAAGGCGGGCCATCCGCGCGCCGGGGCCTCGACCGCCTGGGTCCCGTCGCCGACGGCGGCGACCCTGCACGCCCTGCATTATCATGAGGTCGACGTCTGGAGCCGTCAGGCCGAGATCGCCGAACGTCCCGCCACGGGGCTGACGCCGCTGCTGACCCCGCCGTTTGCGACGCAGGCGCCTTCCGCCGATGAGATCCGGCAGGAGCTGGACAACAACGCCCAGGGCATCCTGGGCTATGTCGTGCGCTGGATCGATCAGGGCGTCGGCTGCTCCAAGGTGCCGGACATCCACGACGTCGGCCTGATGGAGGACCGGGCCACCCTGCGCATCTCCAGCCAGCACCTGGCCAACTGGCTGCGCCACGGCGTGGTCACCGAAGCCGAGGTGAGGGCGGCGCTGGAGCGGATGGCTGTGGTGGTCGATCGTCAGAACGCAGGCGACGCCGCCTATCGTCCACTGGCGCCGGACTTCGACGGCCCGGCGTGGAGCGCCGCCCGCGAACTGGTGTTCAAGGGGCGCGAGCAGGCCAACGGCTATACCGAACACCTGCTGACTGCCTGGCGGCGCAAGGCCAAGGTCGAGCAGAAGCGGGGACAGTAGGCTAGGCCGGCCCAAGAAAAAGGGGCGCGACCGGCAGGTCGCGCCCCTTCGCCATATCCAGCGGCGAGAGCCTCAGGTCTTGGCGCCGGCGCGGCCGCGGCCCAACTCGCGGTTCAGCCACAGGGCCAGCAGGGTGCAGACGGCGCCCGACAGCAGGTAGCCGCCGCCTGCCACCAGGCCGAACTTGCCCGACAGGGCCAGGGCCGCCAGAGGGGCGAAGCCGGCGCCGAACAGCCAGGCCAGGTCCGAGGTCAGGGCCGAGGCGGTATAGCGGTTGCCCAGGCTGAAGCTGGAAGCGATCGACCCCGAAGCCTGACCGAAGGATAGGCCCAGCAGGACGAAGCCCAGGATCATGTAGGCCAACTCGCCGACAGGCCCGCCGTCCAGCATCTGGGGCGCAAAGCCCGAGAAGGCGGCGATGCCGGCGGCGGTGACGGCCAGCAAGGCGCGGCGGCCATAGCGGTCGGCCAGCCAGCCCGAGGCCAGGATGGCGATAAGGCCGAAGACCGCGCCGACCAGCTCGATCATCAGGAAGCGGCTGGGCGATTCCTCCGTGTAGAGGAAGACCCAGGACAGCGGGAAGACGGTCACCATGTGGAACATGGCGAAGCTGGCCAGAGGAGCGAAGGCGCCGATGACGATGCCGCCGCCTTCTTCGCGCACGGCCTTGGTGACCGGGGCGGGGTGAAGCTCCAGCGTCTCGAACGCGGCCTGGAAGGCGGGCGTCACCACGATGCGCAGGCGGGCGAACAGGGCCACGACGTTGATGGCGAAGGCCACGAAGAAGGGATAGCGCCAGCCCCAGTCGAGGAAGTCGGCGGCCGACAGCTTGCTGAGGAAGTAGGCGAACAGGGCGCTGGCCACGATCAGGCCGAAGGGCGCGCCCAGTTGCGGCACCATGGCGTACCAGCCGCGGCGGTTCTCAGGCGCGCTGACGGCCAGCAGGGAGGCCATGCCGTCCCAGGCGCCGCCCAGGGCCACGCCCTGACCGATGCGCAGCACGATCAGCATGACCGCCGCCCAATGCCCGACTTGGGCATAGCTGGGCAGGAAGCCGAGGCAGACAGTCGAAATGCCCATCAGGAAGAGGGCGATGGTCAGCTTGGTCCCCCGTCCGAAGCGCCGGTCGATCTCGATGAACAGGGCCGTGCCGAGGGGCCGGGCGATGAAGGCCACGGCGAAGACGGCGAAGGACAGCAGGGTCCCGCCCAGCGGTCCCGCATAGGGAAAGACCAACTGCGGGAAGACCACGACCGAGGCGATCGCATAGACGAAAAAGTCGAAGAATTCCGACGTGCGACCGATGATCACGCCGATCGCGATTTCTCCGGCGTCGATTTTGCCGTGTCGCGCGTTGATCTGGCTGGCGTCCCGCTCGAGGGACTCTGAAGAAGGCGCGCCGCTGGTGGCGTTCATGACCGATGACGTTCCCTGAACCCGAGCGCGACACGCGCGTCTCTATGGTAAGAATGACGAAAGCCGCCATTTGCTCCCGATCGTCGTCGGGGGGGATAGGACGGATTGTCCAATGTCCCCCCTCGGCGGGCGGCGCTACGGGCCGCGCACAATGATCGTGCCAGAGCCCTCTTCCCGGACAGGAACCGCCGTGCGCCGCCTGCGACCCCTATTGCTGTTGCCCCTCCTGGCCTTGATGTCAGGCTGTGAAGCCGTTGTTCTGTCGCCTGCGGGCGACATCGCGGCGCAGCAGCGCGACCTGCTGGTCTGGTCGGTGGTGCTGATGCTGATCATCGTCATCCCGGTGATGGCCATGATCGTCTTCTTCGCCTGGAAGTACCGGGAGTCGAACAAGGAAGCCCGCTACGAGCCGGACTGGGATCACTCGACCCATCTGGAGTTGGTGATCTGGACGGCCCCGCTGCTGATCATCATCTGCCTGGGCGCCATCACCTGGTCGGGCACCCACCTGCTGGACCCCTATCGGTCGCTGGATCGGGTCAACAAGGGACAGGCGGTCGCCGCCGGGGTTGAGCCGCTTCAGGTCAATGTCGTCGCCATGGATTGGAAGTGGCTGTTCATCTACCCGGAATACGGCATCGCCACGGTCAATGAGCTGGCGGCGCCGGTGGACCGGCCGATCCGCTTCCACATCACCTCGACCGGGGTGATGAACTCCTTCTACATCCCGGCGCTGGCCGGTCAGATCTACGCCATGCCGGGCATGGAGACGAAGCTGCACGCCGTCATCAACCACCCCGGCGAATACGTCGGCTTCTCGGCCAACTATTCCGGCGACGGCTTCTCCAACATGCGTTTCGCCTTCCACGGCCTGGATCAGGCGGGCTTTGACCAGTGGGTCGCCGGCGTGCGCGCCGACAGCAAGAGCCTGGACCGCGAGACCTATCTGGAACTGGAGAAACCCAGCGAGAAGGTGCCGGTCCTGCACTACGCCTCGGTCGATGAAGGCCTGTTCGACGCCGTGCTGAACATGTGCGTCGAGCCGGGCAAGATGTGCATGGGCGAGATGATGGCCATCGACAAGAAGGGCGGTCTGGGTCTGACCGCCGTCCACGCCACCTGGCCTCTGGTCCATGACAAGTATGCCCGTCGCGGGCAGGCTGTCCTGGGCTCGGGCGAATCCTACGTCATGGCCGTCTGCACCCCGCTGGAGGCCGAGAAGGCCGCCGTGGACGCTGCGCGCCGTCGTCAGGAACTGGCCGCCCAGATCACTCGCTCGGCCCCGACCGAACAGATCATGGGCATGGGTCTGGCCCGCCCCGGCCAGGCAGTCCGCACCGAAGTCGCGGCCGCCGGCTGGCCCTTCGCCCCCCGTATTCCTGCGCCGACCGCGGCCGACGCATCCGCGTCGCAATCCTGAGCGCCTGACCGACATGTCTATTGAGCAAATCGCATCCATGATCTTCGGCCGGCTGGATTGGAACGCCCTGCCGTTCCACGAGCCGATCCTGGTCGCCACCTTCACCGTCGTCGTGCTCGGCGGTCTGGCGACCCTGGGCCTGATCACCCGTTACAAGCTGTGGGGCTATCTCTGGACCGAGTGGTTCACGACGGTGGACCACAAGAAGATCGGCATCATGTACATGATCCTGGGGATCGTGATGCTGCTGCGCGGCTTCGCCGATGCGGTCATGATGCGCCTGCAACAGGCCATGGCCTTTGGCGGGGCCGAGGGCTACCTCAACGCCCACCACTATGACCAGATCTTCACCGCCCACGGCGTGATCATGATCTTCTTCGTGGCCATGCCCCTGATCACCGGCCTGATGAACTATCTGGTGCCGTTGCAGATCGGGGCGCGCGACGTCTCCTTCCCCTTCCTGAACAATTTCAGCTTCTGGATGACGACGGCGGGCGCGGTGCTGGTCATGGCTTCGCTGTTCATCGGCGAGTTCGCGCGCACCGGCTGGCTGGCCTATCCGCCGCTGTCGGGCATTGGCTACAGTCCGGGCGTCGGCGTCGACTATTACATCTGGGCCCTGCAGATCGCTGGGGTGGGGACCACCCTGTCCGGCATCAACCTGATTGCGACCATCGTGAAGATGCGCGCGCCGGGCATGGGCCTGATGAAGATGCCGGTCTTCACCTGGACGTCGCTGTGCGCCAACGTCCTGATCGTGGCCTCCTTCCCGGTGCTGACCGCTGTTCTGGCCCTGCTGACGGCTGACCGCTACATCGGCACCAACTTCTTCACGAACGACTTCGGCGGCAATCCGATGATGTACGTGAACCTGATCTGGATCTGGGGTCACCCCGAGGTCTACATCCTGGTGCTGCCGCTGTTCGGCGTCTTCTCGGAAGTCACCTCGACCTTCTCGAGCAAGAAGCTCTTTGGCTATACGTCCATGGTCTATGCCACGGTGGTCATCACCATCCTGTCCTACCTGGTGTGGCTGCACCACTTCTTCACCATGGGCTCGGGCGCATCCGTGAACTCCTTCTTCGGGATCACGACGATGATCATCTCGATCCCGACCGGGGCCAAGCTGTTCAACTGGCTGTTCACCATGTATCGCGGCCGCATCCGGTTCGAGCTGCCGATGATGTGGACGGTCGCCTTCATGCTGACCTTCGTGGTCGGCGGCATGACAGGCGTCATGCTGGCGGTGCCGCCGGCTGACTTTGTGCTGCACAACTCGCTGTTCCTGATCGCCCACTTCCACAACGTCATCATCGCCGGCGTGCTGTTCGGCCTGTTCGCGGCCATCAACTTCTGGTGGCCCAAGGCCTTCGGCTTCAAGCTGGACAAGACCTGGGGTCTGGTCAGCTTCTGGTGCTGGGTGATCGGTTTCTGGGTCGCCTTCGCCCCGCTCTACGTCCTGGGCTTCATGGGCGTGACGCGGCGGATGCGGGTCTTTGACGATCCGTCCTACCAGATCTGGTTCATCATCGCGGCGGTCGGCGTCGGCATCATCGCCGTCGGCATCCTGGCCATGCTGATCCAGTTCGCCGTCTCGATCCTCAACCGCGACAAGCTGCGCGACGAGACGGGCGACCCCTGGCACGGCCGCACCCTGGAGTGGGCCACGTCGTCGCCGCCGCCGGACTACAACTTCGCCAAGACGCCGATCATCCATGACTCGGACGCCTGGTGGGACATGAAGACGCGCGGCTATGAGCGTCCGACCGACGGCTACAAGCCCATCCACATGCCGTCCAATACGGGCGCGGGGGTGATCCTGGCCGGCCTGTCGACGGTCATGGGCTTCGCCTTGATCTGGTACATGTGGTGGCTGGCGGCGCTGAGCTTCTTCGCCCTGATCGCCTACGCCATCTTCCACACCTTCAACTACAAGCGCGACTACTACATCCCGGCCGAGACGGTGCAGGCGACCGAGGACGCGCACACCAAGGCCCTGGCGGCCGCAGCGGCGAAGGGTTGATCTGATGAGTCACGCAGCTTCCCTGAACCCTGACTACGTCGACGAGGCCGGGCGGCCGATCTACCACCCGGTCGAGGAGCCGCATCACCCGGAAGGCCACAGCACCATGCTGGGCTTCTGGATGTATCTGATGAGCGACTGTCTCATCTTTGCGATGCTGTTCGCTGTCTATGCGGTGGTCGGCGCCAACTACGCCGCCGGCCCTGCGCCCAAGGACCTGTTCGACCTGCCGCTGGTGGCGCTGAACACGTCCATGCTGCTGCTGTCGTCGATCACCTACGGCTTCGCCATGCTGGCCATGGTCAAGAACCGCACGGCCCAGATGCAGACCTGGCTGGCGATCACCGGCGTCTTCGGCCTCTGCTTCCTGGGGATCGAGCTCTATGAGTTCGCCCACATGATCCACCTGGGCGCCACGCCCCAGCGCAGCGCCTTCCTGTCGGCCTTCTTCGTTCTGGTCGGCACCCATGGCCTGCACGTCACCTTCGGCTGCATCTGGCTGGTCACCCTGATGGTGCAGGTCTGGCGCAAGGGCCTGATCCCGGCCAACAAGCGCCGGTTGATGTGCCTCAGCCTGTTCTGGCACTTCCTGGACGTCATCTGGATCGGCGTCTTCACCTTCGTCTATCTGTTCGGGATGCTGCGATGAGCGCCGAGGCCCACAACGACCATGCGGTCGATCATCATCACGACGACCACCACGGCGACGACCACGATCACGGCTCGTTCAAGACCTATCTGCTTGGTTTCTTCTTGTCGGTGGTGCTGACGGCGATCCCGTTCTGGCTGGTCATGACCGGCGCCCTGCCGGCGGCGACCACGGGGTTGATCATCACGGCCTTCGCCGTGGTGCAGATCGTGGTGCACATGATCTTCTTCCTGCACATGAACCACAAGTCCGAGGGCGGGTGGAACATGCTGGCGCTGATCTTCACCATCGTGGTGGTGGTGATCGCCGTCGCGGGTTCGGTCTGGGTGATGTATCACCTGAACGTCAACATGATGCCCACCCACGACATGCAGACCATGGGCTGAAGCCGACAGGGCGAGGCAGGGGAGAAGCGCCATAGAGCCGTCGTCGCGACCCGCCCGGCCGCCGCGCAGCATGACTGCCCTGGTCCTGGGTGCGGTCATGTTCGCCCTTCTGTTCGCGGGCTTCTCGGCCCTGGGCGTCTGGCAGGTGCAACGGCTGGCCTGGAAGCAGGACCTGATCCATCAGGTCGACGCCCGCATCCACGCCGCGCCCGTCGCCGCGCCGCCGCCGGGCCAGACCATCACGCGCCGGGCGGACCAGTATCGTCGGGTCGTCGTCAGCGGCCGCTTCGATCACTCACGCGAGGCCCTGGTGAAGGCGGTGACCGACCTCGGTCCCGGCTACTGGGTCGTCACACCCCTGATGACAGATCAAGGCTTCACCGTCCTGGTCAACCGGGGCTTCGTTCCGTCCGAGCGCCAGAGGCCGTCGGATCGCGCGGCGGGTCAGGTCGAGGGTCAGGCCCGCGTCGTGGGCTTGCTGCGCCTCAGCGAACCCGACGGCGGTTTCCTGCGCGCCAATGATCCGGCGGGCGACCGCTGGTTCTCGCGCGACGTGGCGGGGATCGCGAAGGCGAGGGGGCCATCCGGGCCGGTCGCGTCCTACTTCATCGACGCCGACGCCACGCCCAATCCCGGGGGCTGGCCGCACGGCGGCTTGACCGTGGTGCGTTTCGCCAACAGCCATCTGATCTACGCCCTGACTTGGTTCGGCCTGGCTTTGATGTCGGCGGCGGGCTTCATCCTTTTCGCGCGCGAGGAAAAGCGCCGGAGGGCGGCGCGATGAGCGCGGTGAGTTTCGCACGCAGCCTGCTGGGCCTGGACGACCGAGCCGAGGCGCCAGTATCGCCGGGTGCAGCCGGGCGGCGCAACATGCTGCTGCTGATCCAACTGCGTTGGCTGGCGGTGATCGGGCAGGTGGTGACCATCGCCGTGGTCCACTGGGGGCTGAAGATCCCGCTGCCGCTGGGCATGTTGCTGCTGGCCCCGACCGGGCTGGCGGTGATGAACCTGGCCAGCGCCCCGGTCACCCTGCGTCGTCACAGCGTGACCGATCCGGAGCTGATCCTGGCCCTGTTCGTCGATGTGGCGGCCCTGACCTGGCTATTGTTCTTCAGCGGCGGGACCAGCAATCCCTTCGCGGCCCTCTATCTGATGCAGATCGTGCTGGCGGCGGTGCTGCTGAGGCCGCCCTACGCCTGGGGCTTTGTTCTGGTCACCAGCGCCTGTCTGGCCTGGCTGGCGGTCTGGCATCAGCCGCTGCTGCTGCCGCCGGACACCGACGCCCACATGGGGTTGATCCAGGCCGGGGCCCTGGTCAACTTCATCCTGATCGCCGTGCTGCTGGTCGCCTTTGTCACGCGCACGACCCAGAACGTGCGTGCTCGCGACGCCTATCTGGCGGACGCCCGGCAACAGGCGGCGGAACAGGACCACATCGTGCGCATGGGGCTGCTGGCGTCCGGCGCCGCCCATGAGTTGGGCACGCCCTTGGCCTCGCTGTCGGTCATCCTCAGCGACTGGAAGCGGATGCCGGAACTCAAGGCCAATGCCGACCTGACCTCCGACATCGCCGAAATGCAGGCCGAGGTCGAGCGCTGCAAGACCATCGTGACCGGCATCCTGATGTCGGCGGGCGAGGCGCGCGGCGAGGCGCCGACCATCGCCACCCTGGGCGGCTTCCTGTCCGAGATCGTGGCGGAGTGGCGCGAGAAGTCGAACGACGCCATCGCCGTGGTGCTGAAGGACCCGGCGCCGCGTGACCCGCGCATCATCGCCGATCCGGCGCTGAAACAGGTCTTCAGCGCCCTGCTGGACAATGCCCATGAGGCCGGGGCCGAGCGCATGGTGGTTTCGGCGACTCTGGACGACGACCTGCTGGCTGTGGAGTTCAACGACGACGGCCCCGGTTTCACGCCTGACATTCTGGAGCGCCTGGGCCAGCCCTATCAGTCGACCAAGGGCCGGGCGGGGGCCGGGCTGGGCCTCTTCCTTCTGGTCAATGTGATGCGCAAACTGGGCGGCGGCGTCGCGGCCCGCAACCGACGCGACGGCGGCGCCTGCGTTCGTCTGACCCTGCCTCTGGAGGCCTTGGCTCCGAAATGACCGAACCGACCGGCGCATCCCGCCAACTGCTGATCGTCGAGGACGACGAGGCCTTCGCCAAGACGCTGCGCAAATCCTTCGAGCGACGCGGCTATGAGGTGATTTCGGCCCGCAGCCATGAGCAGTTGCTGGAACTGCTGCAGGTGCATCGCCCGCGCTACGCCGTGGTGGACCTGAAGCTGGGTGCGGCTTCGGGCCTGACCTGCGTTCAGACCCTGAACGCTTTTGACCCTGAACTCGACATCGTGGTCCTGACCGGTTTCGCCAGCATCGCGACCGCCGTCGAGGCCATTAAGCTGGGCGCGCGGCACTACCTGGCCAAGCCCGCCGGGACGGACGAGATCGAGGCCGCCTTCGCCCGGCAGGAGGGGGACCCCGACGCCGTCCTCAGCGCCCGCCCGACTTCGATCAAGACCCTAGAGTGGGAACGCATCCACGAGGTCCTGGCCGAGACCAATTTCAACATCTCGGAGACCGCGCGCCGCCTGGGCATGCACCGTCGCACCCTGGCCCGGAAGCTGGAGAAGCGTCAGGTCACCTGACGCTGCCGTCAGTGCGCGCCGCGTCCGAACAGTCGCAGGACCTGATGCAGCACAACGGCGAGAACGCCGCCGACGATCAGACCCAGTAGGCCCGACAACAGGGCTGTGGTGATCCAGCCGCCTGCGCCGCCCAGCGGCCCGGCCAGACCGGCGACCGCATGGGCCAGGCGGTCGACCGGTTCGGCCGGCCAGGCCAGGCCGAGCGTATGCGTGCCGTGCAGCAGGATGCCGCCGCCGACCCATAGCATGGCCACGGTGCCGATGACGGACAGGGACGAGAAGACGCCCGGCATGGCCTTGACCAGGCCGCGACCGATGGCCCGGCTGGTCTTGGAAGCGCGCCCGGCCATGTGCAGGCCGATGTCGTCCAGCTTCACCAGCAGGCCGACGGCGCCATAGACCGCCACGGTCATGGCCAAGCCGACCACGATCAGCACGCCCGCCTGAGTCGCCAGCGGCGCGTCGGAGACGTCGGCCAGGGCGATGGTCATGATCTCGGCGGACAGGATCAGGTCCGTCCGCACGGCGCCGGATACGGTGGCCTTCTCCAGATGGGCGGGGTCGTCGCTGACCGGCTTTTCTTCAGCCTCATGCCCGCCGAACATCTCCATGACCTTCTCCGCCCCCTCGAAACAGAGGTAGGCGCCGCCGCACATCAGCAGGGGGGTGATGGCCCAGGGCGCGAAGGCGGTCAGCAGCAGGGCGACGGGCAGGATCAGCAGCAGCTTGTTGCGGATGGAGCCCACGGCGATCTTGCCGATGATCGGCAACTCGCGACTGGGCGACAGGCCGGTGACGTATTTGGGCGTCACGGCGGCGTCGTCGATCACCACGCCCGCCGCCTTGCTCGCGGCCTTGCCGGAGGCGGCGCCGACGTCGTCGATCGAGGCTGCAGCCAATTTGGCGATGCCTGCGACATCGTCGATCAGGGCCATAAGTCCAGAGGGCATGGGGCGCACCAGAAGGGGAGGGAGAAACGCAGAGCTTTCTTCCTGCCTGCGACAAAGCGTCTTGGAAAGAGGCCGCGCCAGCCTTCGCACAGAACACAGCGAACCGCGCCCTGGGGTTCCCTTGGAGGGGATGCTGGTTTTCTGGAGATACTAGAAGAGACGATGGTGGGTGATCACAGGTTCGAACTGTGGACCCGCTGATTAAGAGTCAGCTGCTCTACCAACTGAGCTAATCACCCGTACCGTCGTCTGCGCCCTTGGTGTGGCGCCGGTTCTTCGTGGCGACCCGCTGGGTTGCCCGAAGGGCCGTCCTATTACTCAGGAAGCGGGGGGCGCGCAAGGGCTGATTGCGGGATTTTCTAAAGTTTGTTCCGCGCGCTAAGGTCGCGGCCGGAATCAGCCGCCGGCAGAGCGGCCTTGGGGAAATTGAGCATATGGCGTTCTGGAACCGTCGGCGGTCGATCGATGCGATGTTGGCCCCGCACGAGGGGCCGGCGCTGAAGAAAACCCTCAGTTGGCCGCATCTGATGGCTCTGGGCGTCGGCGCCATCGTCGGCACAGGAATCCTGACCCTGATCGGCGTCGGCGCCGGTCTGGCGGGGCCGGCTGTGCTGATCAGCTTCGCCCTGGCCGGTCTGGTCTGCGCCTGCGCCGCTCTGGCCTACGCCGAGCTGTCGACCATCATGCCCGCCTCTGGCAGCGCCTATACCTACTCCTATGCGTCGCTAGGCGAGATCTTCGCCTGGGTCGTGGGGTGGAGCCTGATCCTGGAATACTCGCTGGTCGTCTCGGCGGTGGCCGTGGGCTGGTCGGGATACGCCATTCCCTTCCTGGCCGGGCTGGGCATCGACCTGCCGCTGGCCCTGACGGTCGGCCCCCACGTCGAGGGCGGTCTGATCAACCTGCCCGCCGTCTTCATCATCGCCGTGGTGACCGGCCTGCTGCTGATGGGCACCAAGGAAAGCGCCACGCTGAACGCCGTGCTGGTGCTGGTGAAGATCGCCGCCCTGGTGGCCTTTGTCGCCATCGCCCTGCCGCACTTCGACGCCGCCAACTTCACCCCCTTCATGCCCAACGGTTTCGGCGCCCCCTTCGTCCAGACGGGCGTCATGGCGGCGGCGGCCATCATCTTCTTCGCCTTCTACGGTTTTGACGCCATCGCCACGGCGGCCGAGGAAACCAAGAAGCCCGAGCGCGATCTGGCCATCGGCATCATCGGTTCGATGGTGGTCTGCACCGTCCTCTATATCGTCGTCGCCGCCGCTGCGATCGGTGCCGCCCCGGTCGCCAGCTTCGCCGATAGTCCGGAGCCCCTATCGCTGATCATGCGCGGCTTGGGCCAGGGCGTCGCCGCCCAGTGGATCGCCGCCGCCGCCGTCATCGCCCTGCCGACCGTGCTGCTGGCCTTCCTGTTCGGCCAGAGCCGCATCTTCCTGGGCATGGCCCGCGACGGCCTTCTGCCCAATCGCCTGGCCAAGATTTCGACGCGCGGCGTGCCGGTCGTCGTCACCGTCTTCACGGCGATTGTTGTGGCCTTCCTGGCCGGGATCATGCGCCTGGACGAACTGGCCTCGCTGGCTAACGCCGGCACCCTGATGGCCTTCATGGCCGTGGGGATCAGCCTGATCGTCCTACGGGTGCGTGAGCCGAACCGTGAGCGCAAGTTCAAGGCGCCCCTGTGGTGGCTGGTCGGCGGCGTCGCCATTGTCGGCTGCATCATCTTCTTCTTCAGCCTGAAGACCTCGACCCAGCTCTACTTCCTGCTGTGGAACCTGTTCGGCCTGGCCATCTATCTGCTGTGGTCGTCCAAGAACGCGCGGCTGGCCAAGACCCCTGAAGCCTGATGGCGCGGCGTGACCTGACGGGGGCGGTGGACTTCACGGTCTTGGAAGCCATGACTGGCGGTATGGACGACGTCACCGAAGAGGTGCTGGGCCTGTTCGTGCAACAGGCGGCGCTGTGGTCGCCCCTGTTGGACGCGTCGTCCGAGGGCTGGCGCGATGCCGTTCACACCATTCGCGGTGCAGGTGCAGGGATCGGCGCGGCCGAGCTGGCTGCGGTCTGCGCCGAGGTCGAGCACGGCGAGCAGGCGCTGGCCCCGGCGGGGCTGGAGCGGGTGAAGACGGCGCTGGACGTCGCCCTGGGCGACATTGCCGCCTATCGCCACGAACTGATGCTGAGAAGCCTGAAGGGCTGAGGTTCGCCTCAGCCCCGCGTGGCGTCGTACTTGGCGAACTCGTGGGCGATGCAGCGGTCGATCAGCAGGCGCCAGACCGGCTCGGCGATGTCGGCGGACAGGCCGGCGGGCTCGGCGGCGGTCAGGACCTTGGCCACCACGTCGTCGATGCGGGCCTGGTCGAAGACGGCGTCGCGGTTCGGCTTGATACGGGCGGCGGCGTCCATGTAGCGCTGGCGCTCGGCCAACAGGGTGACGAGGGCGCGGTCCAGCGCATCCACGCCCTGACGCACATCGACCATGGTGGCGCAATCCTCAGGGGCCTTGCGGTCGTCGATGGCGACGGTGCGGGGGGCGGTCATCAGGTCAGCCGACAAAGGCGCGCTCCAGAACATAGTCGCCGGGTTCGGCGTTCGAGCCTTCTTTCAGGCCGTAGGATTCCAGCAGCTCGCCGGTCTCCTTGATCATGGCCATCGAGCCGCACAGCATGACGCGGTCGCTGTTGGGCGAGAAGCCGATGGGCAGTTGCAGGTCGGCGAAGACATCCCCCGACTTGATGCGGTCGGTGATCCGGCCCGGCGTCTCGAAACGCTCGCGGGTCACGGTGGGGTAATAGGTCAGTTGCGCCTTGGCCTCGTCGCCGATCAGCGGATCGTCGTGGATCTCGTGGCTGAAGAAGTCGCGATAGGCCAGGTCGGCGACATTGCGCACCGTGTGGCAGACGATGACCTGCTTGAAGCGCGAATAGGTCTCGGGATCGCGCGCGACCGACAGCCAGGGCGCCAGGCCGGTGCCCGTGCCGATCAGCCACAGACGCTCGCCGCCGGTCAGGGCGTCCAGCACCAGGGTGCCGGTCGGCTTCTTGCCCATCAGGACGCTGTCGCCCGCGACGATCTTCTGCAGGCGCGAGGTCAGGGGACCGTCCTCGACCTTGATCGAGAAGAACTCCAGTTCTTCGGCCCAGAAGGGGCTGGCGATGGAATAGGCGCGCAGAACAGGCTTGCCGCCGTCCTCGCCCGGCAGGCCGATCATCACGAACTCGCCGGAACGGAAACGGAAATCCTCGGGGCGTTTCACGCCGAAGCTGAACAGTTGGTCGTTCCAGTGGCGGACCCACAGGACTTCCAGACTATGGAACGGGCTGGCCTTGACGGGCGGCGCGGCGGTGGAGGCGTCGGACATGGCGACTACCTAGGCCGTCGTGGGCGGTTGCGAAAGAGTGCTGCGACGATCCTTCTCCCCTTGTGGGAGAAGGTGGCAGGCGAAGCCTGACGGATGAGGGGTCTTGCAACCGGTCTTGCCAAGCAGCTTTTGTCTCTGCTGGAGAAACCCCTCATCCGACCCGCTGCGCGGGCCACCTTCTCCCACAAGGGGAGAAGGGAGAAAGGGGGGATGACGGCGGAAGATTCCGCCTCTAGCTTCCCCGCCATGCGCACATTTCTTCTTGCTTCGACGATCCTGATGGCTGCGACCTCGGCCTTTGCTCAATCTGCTCCGCAGCCGACGACGCCCCCGGCCGCGACCGCGCCAGCCTCGTCGATCCTGACGGTCGAGCGGGTCTTCGCCAATCCTTCGCTGGCTGGACCGGTGGCCAAGGGCGTCAGCCTGTCGCCGGACGGTGATCTGGTCGCCTTCTTGCGTTCGCGCGAGGACGACGTGGATGTGCTGGACCTGTGGGCCGCGCCGGTGAAGGGCGGCGAGCCGTTCAAGCTGATCGACGCCCGCGCCCTGGTCCCTGACGCGGGCGAACTGTCCGAGGCCGAGAAGGCGCGGCGCGAGCGGATGCGGATTTCGCAGCGCGGCGTGGTCGAATATTCCTGGGATGAACAGGGCCGCTACATCCTGGCCCCGCTGGAAGGCGACATCTTCCTGGCCAACCGCGCGGACGGCGCCGTGCGCCGCCTGACGGAAACCACGGCGGATGAGATCGACGCCAAGGTCTCGCCCAAGGGCTCTTTTGTCAGCTTCGTGCGCGATCAGGATCTGGTGGTGCTGAACCTGGCTTCGGGCGCCGAACAGGCGATCACCACGGACGGCGACGGCCTGATCACCTGGGCCACGGCGGAGTTCATCGCTCAGGAAGAGCTGGATCGCGACACCGGCTACTGGTGGAGCCCGGACGAGCGCTTCATCGCCCTGCAACGCACGGACGAGACGCAGGTGGACATCATTCCGCGCCTCGACATCACCGGCGGCGGCGCCTCGGTGACCGAGCAGCGCTACCCGCGCGCCGGGCGTCCCAACGCTGTGGTCGAGCTCTATGTGCAGGATATTCAGGCCGGTCAGCGGGTCAAGGTCGACCTGGGCGCCGACGCCGACATCTATCTGGCCCGCGTCAACTGGGCCAAGGACGGACGGACCCTCTATGTCCAGCGCCTGTCGCGCGACCAGAAGGCGCTGGACCTGCTGAGCGTTGATCCGACGACCGGCGTCAGCCGCGTCATCGCCACCCAACGCTCTGACGCCTGGGTGCCGCTGAACCATGACTTCAAGCCTCTGACGAACGGCGACTTCATCTGGGCCTCGGAAGAGAGCGGCTGGAAACACCTCTACCTCTACAACCGCGACGGTCGCCGTCTGCGCGCGATTACGCGCGGCGACTATCCGGTCAAGGCGCTGGAAGGCGTCAACGAGGCGACGGGCGAAGTCTTCTTCACCGCCTCGATGCGCGACGGGAAGGAATATCCCATCGAGCAGCAGCTGTTCCGCGCCAGCCTGAAGCGGACGACGACGCCTACGGAAATCACCCCGCGCGGCGGCTGGTGGAGCGCCTCGGTCAACCGGACCGGCACGGCCTATGTCGGCAACTATACCGACGTGAACACGCCGTCGCAGTCGGCGCTGTATTCGATCGACGGCCAGCGCGTGCGCTGGATCGAGGAGAATAAGCTGCAACCCGGCCACCCGTTCTGGCCCTATGCCGCGCGCCAGCAGAAGCCGACCTTCGGCACGCTGCAGAGCCACGGCGAGAGCCTGATGTGGCAGATGACGACGCCGCCGGACTTTGATCCGTCGAAGACCTATCCGGTGGTGATGCAGGTTTACGGCGGCCCGTCGGGCGGCGGGGTCAAGAACGCCTGGCAGGGCGCGACCAATCAGCTTCTGACCGAGGCCGGTTATATCGTCTTCCGCCTGGACAACCGGGGCGAGGGCGACCGTTCGGCGGCCTTCAAGCAGGCCCTCTATCTGAAGATGGGTCAGCCCGAGATCGAGGATCAGGTCATCGCCGCTGACTATCTACGGTCGCTGCCCTATGTCGACGACAGCCGCATCGCCATGATGGGCTGGTCCTACGGCGGCTTCATGAGCCTGATGGCCCTGACCGAGCCCAAGATGGGTCTGGCCTCGGCCCTGGCCGGCGCCCCGCCAACCGAGTGGGGCCTCTACGACACCGCCTACACCGAGCGCTACATGTCGACGCCGCAGGCCAACGTCGAGGGTTATGCCGCTTCGGACGTTCTGGGGCGTCTGGATCACCTGACGGGGCGTCTGCTGCTGCTTCACGGCATGGCCGACGACAACGTCATCTTCGAGAACACCACGCGGGTGCTGAACGCGCTGCAGGAAAAGAGCATCCCCTTCGAGACCATGCTCTATCCCGGACAGCGCCACGGCGTGCGCGGCAACGAGAGGCAGCTTCACCTATGGCGCACCTACCTCGACTTCCTGGACCGCACCATCGGCACGCGGGCGCCCGCAAAGGCGGACTGATCGCGGGGGTCGCGCTGGTTCTGGCCTGTGCGACCCCGACATCAGCTGAAGTTCAGGCGGCGTCGGCTGGGCCTCTTGTTGAGGTCACCCGACGTCCCTTGTTCGGAATTCCCATTCGACCGCCGCTATCGGCGGAGAATCTGATGCGGCAACACGTTGAGCATGATGCTCGCGCTGCACGGAGCGTTGTTCAGTGGGCTGACCCTTCTGTTCTCGGCCCCCTGCTTCCGGGCAGCGAGATGCATGCAACGCCGGATGCCCCGCTCACCCTGCTGTCGGGCCTGCCTATCCTGCTGAAGGACAATGTCGAGACCCGCGACATGCCGACGACGGCGGGCTCGCTGGCCCTGGCGGCCAATGCGCCGGGTCGCGACGCGCCTCTGGTCGCGCGCTTGCGCGACGCCGGCGCGATAATCCTTGGCAAGACCAATCTGTCGGAGTGGGCGAACATCCGCTCGTCGGACTCCATCAGCGGCTGGAGCGCGGTCGATGGCCAGACGCGCAACCCCTATGACCCAACCCGGACACCTTGCGGCTCTTCATCGGGCAGCGCCGTGGCCGTCGCTATCGGCCTGGCGCCGGTGGCCATCGGCACCGAGACGGACGGCTCGATCACCTGTCCCGCCTCGGTCAACGGCGTGGTCGGGTTCAAGCCGACCGTGGGCCTGGTCAGCCGCACCCATATCGTGCCGATCAGCCATTCCCAGGACACCGCCGGTCCCATCGCCACGACGGTCGAGGACGCCGCCATCGTCCTGAGCGTCATCGCCGGCAGTGATCCCGCTGATCCGGCCACGCTTGAGGCCGACGCGCGCAAGGTCGACTATCGCGCGGCCCTGGACGCGAACAGTCTGCGGGGCGCCCGCATCGGGGTGATGCGCTTCCTGCTGGCTTCCTATTCCGCCGCGACCCGCGCCGAGTTCGAGCGGGCCCTGACCGCCCTGCGCGCCGCCGGGGCTGAGGTGGTCGAGATTGAGCAGGCCCCGTCTGATCTGCGCGCCATCGGCGGCTGGGAGATGACGGTCCTGATGACGGAACTGAAACACGACCTGAACGCCTATCTGGCCTCGACGGACCCGGCGCAGGTCAAGACGCGGACCCTGGCCGACGTCATCGCCTTCAACGCCGCAGAACCGCGCGAGACGGTGCTGTTCGGTCAGGACCTGTTCGAACGCGCCCAGGCGACCGGCGGTCTGAGCGACCCCGCCTATGTCGAGGCGCGGGCCAAATCCCTGCAGGCGGCGGGGCCCGAGGGCATCGACCGCATGATGGCCGAGCATCGCGTCGTCGCCCTGATCGCGCCGACCACCTCGCGGGCCTGGACCAACGACCCCAAGGACGACGACGAAATGCAGGGCTCGGCCAGTCGGCTGGCGGCGGTGGCCGGCTATCCGCATCTGAGCGTGCCCATGGGCTTTGACCGGGGGATGCCGGTGGGGCTGAGCTTCATTGGCGGCAAGTGGGACGACGCCCGAATCCTGTCGCTGGGTCATGCCTATGAACGGGCGACGCGGGAGCGCCGACCGCCGCCAAGGCCCTGAGCAACCTCGGCCGTTTCGGCGGGTTAAACGGCGATGGAAAAGCTGTTCAACCATTTCGCCAATACGACGGCCAAGGTGGCGGGTCGTCCGTGGACCTTCATCCTGTGCCTGCTGCTGGTCCTGGTCTGGGCGGCGACGGGGCCGGTCTTCAAGTTCAGCGAGACCTGGCAGTTGGTGATCAACACCGGCACGACCATCATCACCTTCCTGATGGTCTTCCTGATCCAGAACACACAGAACCGCGACGCGGCGGCCATGCACGCCAAGATGGACGAGCTGATCTATGCGGTGAAGAAGGCCGACGCGGGCTTCATCGGCATCGAGCACCTGACCGACAAGGAACTGGCGGTCATCCTCAAGGAGGTCGAGCGGCGCGGGCGCGACATCCATGCGGGTCAGCCGGCCCGGGCGGTCCGGGGACGGCCGGCCTCTCGTGTCGAGGAGGAGGGCGCGGTCGAGGGCTCGACGAAAAAATAGAGTCTAATTCGTCTGAATAGTCTGAAATCCGTCCGGGGCGCTGGTAGGCCGCTCATCATGACGCAGGGAGGGGAGGCGGCAGGCCAATGGGCCTGAGATGCGCGCAATCGTCGTGATTTTCCGGGGTTGGAGTCTCAGATTAGGCGCGCTGGCGCGACGTCGCGCGAGTTTCGCGTGGCAGACGTCGCGCCGACACCCCTCATCCGGCCCTGACGGGCCACCTTCTCTTACAAGGGGAGAAGGGGCGCGGGTCCTTAGTCGCGGTAGTTGAGGGCCGGGGGGCGGTCGCCGAGGAGGGCCTCGTATCTGAAGTCGGGGCCGCGACGGCGCTCGAACTCGGCCTTGGCCGTGGCGATGGTCTCGGGGCTCTGGAACAGTTCGGCGGTGGTCAGGGCCAGGGTCTTGGCGGCCAGATGGGCGCCCTTCAGGCCGATGGTCGAGCCGGCGGCCACCACGTTCTGCCAGGAGTGGCCGGCCGAGCCGGGGACGAAGGTGGCGGTGGACAGGCCCACGGTGGGGGCAACCCAAGAGACATCCGACACATCGGTGGAGCCGCCGAAATCGCCGCCGATCACCGCCGGTTCGATCGTGCCGACGCTGGCCAGGTCGGGCCGGGTCGGCAGGGTCTTCTGGATCTCGGTCGCCAAGGCGATTTCATCCGGTGTCCAGGTGATGCCGCCGACATGGCGCAGGTTGCGGTCCATGACATTCATCAGGGCCTCGTTCGGCAGCATGGAATAGACGCCGCCGATGGCCTCGAACTCGACGCGGGTGCCGGTGCCCAGCGCTGCGCCCTCAGCCGCCTTCTTCACCCGCTCCAGCACGTCGCGGACGATCTGCGGGTCGTTGTGGCGGACGTAGTAATAGCTCTCGGCGAAGGCGGGGACGACGTTCGGCGCCTTGGCGCCGTCGGTGATGGCGTAGTGGATGCGGGTGCGGTCGGGCACATGCTCGCGCATCAGGTTGACCATGGCGTTCATGGCCTCGACCCCATCCAGGGCCGAGCGGCCGCGATCCGGCGCAGCGGCGGCATGGGCGGCCGTGCCGTAGAAGCGGAACTTGCCCGAGACATTGGACATGGTGTCGCCCTGGCGGGCGCTGTTGACGTTGCCGGGGTGCCAGTGGACGGCGACGTCGACATCGTTGAACAGGCCGTCGCGGACCATATAGACCTTGCCCGAACCGCCTTCCTCGGCGGGGGTGCCATAGACGCGCAGTTCGCCCTTGATGTTGTTGGCGACCATCCAGTCCTTGACGGCGATGGCGGCGTGAACCGAGGCGGCGCCGAACAGGTTGTGGCCGCAGCCGTGACCGGCGTGGCCGCCAGCGGATTCCTGCACAGGGTTCAGGGTCTGCGACAGGCCGGGCAGGGCGTCGTATTCGGCCAGGACGGCGATAACCGGGCCGTCGCCGTTCTTGAAGCTGGCCAGGAAGGCCGTCGGTTCATTGGCGATGCCGGGGGTGACGTTGAAGCCAGCCTCGGTCAGTTGGCCCTGCAGCAGGGTCGAGCTCTGGGTTTCCTGATAGCCCAGCTCGGCGAACTTCCAGATTTCCAGGGCGGCGTGGTCCAGAGCGGGCTGGTTGCGCTCGACCGTGCCGGTGATCTGGCTGCGGGCCTGGGGCGACAGTTCGGCGGCGAAGGCTGGGACGCCGAGGCCGGTCAGGGCGGCGGCGAGCGCCAGGGCGCGCATCGAGACGGGTTTCATCGGGAACTCCACAACAGGCATCGAAACGGAAAAGGGCGGGAGACGATGTCGCCTCCCGCCCGAAAGACCTCAAGACCGGATCAGAAGGTCTTGCGGAAGCTGGCGTACCAATAGCGGCCATAGGGCTGATAGACGGTGCCGACAAAGCCCGCGGCCGAGAGGGGCGGTTCCTCGTCGGTCAGGTTGCGCACGCCCACGCGCACGGCCGTTCCGGCCAGACGGCCTTCGTCGAACTGATACTCGCCATAGAGGTTGGCGGTGATGGTCGCGTCCACCGTCCAGTAGTCACCCGCCGAGTTGGTCAGGCTGTCGTCATAGAGCGACGAGATGTACTGGGTGAAGGCGCCGACGGTCCAGGCGTCCTTGCGCCAGGTTCCGGCCAGGGACCACTTCCATTCGGGACGGCCCAAGTCGCGGATCATGTCGCCCATGCTGCCGCCCAGCGAGATCGACGAGGCGATGTCGCCGTTCTCCTTGGCGTCGACTAGGGCCTGAGCGCCCGGCGCCAGCTCGAGGTAGTATTTCAGCAGGTGCGAGACGTTCAGGTTCAGGCTGAAGTCGCCGTAAGCCGTGCCGCGCAGGCTCCACATGGCGCCCAGGTCCAGACCCTCGACGGTCTGGGGCTGCTGGTTGGTGTAGGCGTCGGTGATGTATTGCACCTCGCCCACGGCGGTCAGGCCGGTGCCGGCGAAGATGGCCTGATCAGCCGCCGTCGCATCGGCGCGCACGACGTTGGGGTTGGAGCTTCCCTGCTTGCGCAGCAGGTAGTCGAGGATCAGGGCGTTCTGGCCGCGGAACAGACCGACCATGCCGGTCTGCTCGACCCGCCACCAGTCGGCGGTGAAGGTGAGGTCGCCGAACTGTTCGGGGACGAAGCGGGGCTGGACGACCAATCCGAAGGACAGGGTTTCGGATTCTTCGGGCTGCAGGTCGGGGTTGCCGGAGCGGCGCTCGGCCGTGAGCTTGCGGACGTGAGTCTGGTTGGCGTTGGCCTTGTCCGCGAAACTGTTGGGAATGTTGGAGACGGTGCTGGCGCCGCACTGGTTCATGTCGGTGATGGCGCCACGACGCAGTAGGGCCTCGCAGTAGATGTAGTCGTTCGAGCTGTTGGAGCGGGTGATCACCGTGGCGTTGATCTGCTCCAGGTTGGGGGCGCGGAAGCCCTGGGCCCAGGAGCCGCGAACACGGAAGCCGTCCACGATGTCCCAGGCGGCGGCGACCTTGGGCTTGGCCACGTCGCCGAAGTCCGAATAGTTCTCGAAGCGGCCCGCGACCTGAACCTCCAGGTTGTGAACCAGGGGGATGTTCATTTCCGGCGACACCAGGGGGGCGGCGAACTCCAGATAGGCCGAGAAGACGTCGCGCTCGCCGTAGGTGTCGGGGTTTTCGGACGAGTTGATGAGGTCGCTGTAGGTCGCGCCCGACTTGTCGGTGTAGCGGATCGTGCCGTCGATGCGGCTGTCGCGATCGTCCAGCTGGGTTTCGGTGCGCGCCTCGATGCCGGCGGCCATGCCGACGGGACCGCCGGGCAGGGTGAAGAGGTCCGGGCGAGAGATCTTGAAGTCCCACAGGCCCAACTCGGTCTTGGTCTTGCGAACCATGTCGACGCGAATGGCGTCCAGCGCCGCCTGGTTGGACGGAGTGGCGTCGCCGAAGCGCGGATTGGCCGGGTCGCCGCCGTTGAAGAAGTTATAGGCGTCAGGCGTCGACTTGGCCGTCCACTCGGCCAGCTTGGTGGTCGAGATGTTGTCGGACACGTCCTTGGCCGTGGCTTCGGACCAGAGCAGGGCCGATTCCCAGTTCCAACCGCGCCATTCGCCGCGCAGGCCGCCGAGGGCGCGATACTGCTGGTTCGTCACCTCGACATTGATCGGCCCCATGTCGTTGAAGCGATAGCCGGTCAGGCGCAGGTCCCGCCCGAACGGGTTGTAGTAGTTCGTGCCGGCGATGGTCATGGCGACCGACGACAGGGTGTTGATCGGGGCCTGGCGGGCGTTGGATTGGGCATAATAGACGCCCAGTTCGCCGAAGGCCTCGACCGCATCGTTGATTTTATAGCGGCCGGTCAGGAAGAGGTTGAAGCGATCGACCTCGGGCACGACGGTGAGGTCTTCCTTGGCCGTGTCCGCCAGCAGGGAGGCGTCGACATTGGTCGTCTTCTTCAGGCACAGGCCGTCAGCCAGGGCGGCGGCGCATCCGGCCAGGGTGTCGGGCTGGATGGTGAAGGTGGTGAAACTCTGGCCGCCATAGGTGGCGGCGCTGGGCAGGGTGAACTGTCCCCAGGGCGTCAGCGACGACAGACCGTTCAGGGCCGATCCTGTGAAGCCAGTGCCGTCGAACAGCGGGCGCTTGTCGTCGGAGGCGGTGAAGGACTGATCCAGCGTCGAAAGCTCGTCGCGGTGGTCATAGTTGAAGAAGGCCGAGATGTTGCCGCGGCCGTCCTGGATGTCCTTGCCGCCATAGGCGGAGAAGTTGGTCTCCCACATGTCTGTGCCCTCGGCGAAGCCGTACTGGGCCGAGATGGTCAGGTCGGTCATGTCGTCGCGCAGGACGGTGTTGATGACCCCCGCCACGGCGTCGGCGCCATAGATGGCCGCGGCGCCGTCGCGCAGGACTTCCAGCCGCTTCAGGCCCGACACCGGGATGGCGTTGGTGTTGTAGGTCAGGACCGGCACCAGGTGCTCGTTGGCCTGAGAGGTGGGGTGGCCGACGACGCGGCGCCCGTTCAGCAGGACGAGGGTGTTGCCGATGCCCAGGCTGCGCAGGTTGACCGAGCCGGTGTCGCCGCGCGCCGAGTTGGAGCTGGCCGGCAGATAGGAGGAGTTGAAGGTCACGTCGCCCATCTGGGGAATGGTGCGCAGCAGTTCGTCGCCTGAGGTGGCGGCTGCGGCCAGGATCTGCTCCTCGCCGACCACGGTCACGGGCAGGGCGGCGGTGACCTTGGCGCCGCGAATCTGCGATCCGACGACGATGATCTCATCGACCTGGGTGGCCTCCTGTTCGGGGGCGTCCTGGGCGGCGGCGGCGCCGGCCAGGCCAAACAGAGCGGTCGTGGCCAGCATGGCCGTCTTGAGGTTTCGGCGGGTGAAGACTGCAGGCATGACTCGGTATCCCCTCTGAAGCTTTATCGAACCCGGTATCCCCCCGGGCCCGCCCGGCGGCGGCCGGTTCTGTCGATCAAGGCGGCCTCTTCGCCTCGGTTCGTCGCCCCGGAAAGATGCGACGTCGGAGGGTTCGCCTTGCCTGGGACTAGAAACTGACACATTCGACGCGTCAACCATTTCGGGTTAAATATTGCTGTTATTCAATATAATGAGCAAACTAATCACTAGAATTGACCGTTGAGTTCCGTGTTTGAGCAATGCTATCGCTGTCAAAGGGCGTTCTGGTGTGGGCGCGCGTGAAATTTCAGAGCCAATTGTGACGGGGTGGCCATGCGTTCTCATCTGAAGATTTTGGCGATTGCGGCGGCGGCCCTGTTGGCGGCGCCGGCGATGGCGCAGCAAGCGCCGGTCCAGACGCGGCCGGCGGTCGGCAGCGGCGGCGACATCGTCAACTATGGCCAGATCCACAGCCCGACGATCGGGCGCGGCGGCATGGTGGTGAGCCAGAGCGCCCTGGCGACCCAGGTCGGCGTCGACATCCTGAAGCAGGGCGGCAACGCGGTGGACGCGGCCGTGGCCGTGGCCTTCGCCGAGGCCGTGACCCTGCCGCGCGCCGGCAATATCGGCGGCGGCGGCTATATGATCGTCCACATGGCGGCGACAGCGGATCGCCCGGCGGCGGACATCGCCATCAACTATTACGGCACGGCGCCGCGTGCTGTGACGCCGGACTTCCTGCTGGACGACAGCGGCAAGTTCGACCGCCGCGCCCCCTCCAGCTTCCGCAATGTCTCGGTGCCCGGCACGGTCGCGGGCATGTGGGAGGCGCACAGGCGCTTCGGCGCCCTGACCTGGGCCCAGGTCGTGGCCCCTTCGGTCACGCTGGCTGAGGACGGGGTGATCCTGTCGGACGGCGAGGCGGACGCCACGGCGGGTCGCGCCACGGTCCTGGCCACCGATCCCGGCGCGCGCGAAGCCTATCTGAAGGCCGATGGCACGCCTTACCGCGCGGGTGAACGGTTCAAGCAGCCGCAACTGGCCTGGAGCCTGCGTCAGGTGCAGCAGGGCGGGGCCGACGCCTTCTATCGCGGCGACCTGGCCAAGAAGATCGTCGAGGGCGTGCAGGCGCGCGGCGGCATCATGGACGCGCAGGATCTGGCCGATTACCGCGCCGACGTGACGGCCCCGATCTGGTCCACCTATCGCGATCACCGCATCGCCTACATGCCGCCGACCGCGTCTGGCGTCAGCGTGGCCGAGGGGCTGAACCTGCTGGAGCACTTCCCCATGCGCGAACTGCGCTGGGGCAGCGTGGACAGCCTGCATCTGATTTCCGAGGCGATGAAGATCGTCTCCTCGGACCGCCGCCTGATCGGCGGGGCGCCCCAGTGGACGACCCCGGCGCAGGGCCTCGCCAGCAAGGAATTCGCCGCTGAGCGGGTCAAGCTGATCGCGATGGATCGCTCGCTGGCCGCTGCCGACATCCCGGAGGGCAACCCCTATCCCTATGAGAGCCAGGACACGACCCACTTCTCGGTGGCCGACGCCCACGGCAATGCGGTGTCGAACACCTATACCCTGTCCAACTCCTACGGCGCCCACGTCGCCCCGGTGGGGACGGGCATCCTGCTGAACAACTCGCTCGACAACTTCTCGTGGGGGACGCGAGGCGAGCCGAACTCGCCTGCGCCGGGCAAGCGCCTGGGCTCGACCATCACGCCGATGATCGTCTTTGACGACGACAAGCCCTGGCTGGTCACCGGCACGCCCGGCGGCGGCTACATCATCGCCACCATGGTCCAGTTGATCTCCAACGTCATCGACCACCAGTTGAACATCGCCGAGGCGGCCATGCGTCCACGCTTGAACCAGGGCGGCGGCGACAGCCCGCTGGAGCTGGAAGGCGGCTTCTCGCCCGATGTCGAGCGCCTGCTGCGCGAGCGCGGCCACACGGTTCGGCCGTCCATGACAATGGGCAGCACCCAGTCCATCATGATCGAGGGCGATCGATTCCTGGGGGCGGCGGACACGCGGCGGCCCGACGCCCTGGCGCTCGGCGTCCAGTAAATCTCAGTCACCGCGGGGGGCGGCTCATGTTGCGCAAGGTTCTGCTGGCGAGTGTCGCCGGATTGGTCGTGGTCGCAGGGGCGGCGCCGGTTCTGGCTCAGGCTCAGGCGGGGGCGTCGGCTGCAGCGGCCTCAGCGGCTTCGGCCTGGCAGGATGGCCTGTTCGGCGTGAAGCTGGACCGGCAGAAGGGCAAGGCAAGCGTGCGCCTGCCGGCGCCCGGCGCGGACGGGGTGCTGGGGCGCTACCTCTATCAGCCTGGTCTGTCGGCAGGGCTGGGCATGGACGGAGCAGGGCTGGACCGCTCGGGTCTGGGCCAGGCCCAGGTCGTGGTTTTCCGCAAGGTCGGCAATCGCGTCTTCGCTGCGTTCGAGAACACCCGCTTTCGCGCCGTGGACGCCGACGCCGACCAGGTGAACGCGGTCGCCGCCTCCTTCTCGCCCTCGGTGGTCTGGTCCGGCGAGGTGGTCGAGACGGGCGCGGACGGATCGGTCAGCGTGGACCTGTCGGGCTTCCTCGAACGCGACGCGATCAACGCCGTGGGTCGCCTGAAGCGGGCGCGGTTGGGCACGTTCAAGGCCGCGCCGACCCTGGGCTATCTCGACGCCGACCAGACCCTGGTCTTCCCTGACAATGTCGAGTTCCAGACGGTCCAGACCTTCACCAGCGATGAGCCGGGGGCCGAGCTGTCGCGCGTCTCGCCGGAATCGCGCTCGGTCACCCTGACGGTGCGCCATTCCTTCATCCGCCTGCCCGACGACGGCTTCCAGACGGTGCTGCACGACCCGCGCTCGGGCACTTCGGCCCAGATCATGGTGACGGACTTCGCCGCCGATCTGGATCAGCCGGTGGTCAGCCGTCTGGCCCGCCGCTTCCGGCTGGAGAAGACCGATCCGAGCGCAGCGCGCTCGACGGTGAAGAAGCCCATCGTCTTCTATGTGGATCGCGCCGCCCCGCCCGCCATCCGTCAGGCCCTGATCGAGGGCGGCGACTGGTGGGCGCAAGCCTTTGACAAGGCCGGCTATATCGACGCCTTCCGCGTCGAGTTGCTGCCCGAGGGGGCGCATCCGATGGACGCGCGCTACAACATCGTCTCCTGGGTTCACCGCGAGACGCGCGGCTGGTCCACCGGCACCAGCGTCAACGATCCGCGCACCGGCGAGATCGTGCGCGGCGTGGTGCAACTGGGCTCCCTGCGCGACCGGCAGGACAAGATGATCTTCGAGGGGCTGGTCGGCGCCGCCAAGAGCGGCACGGGCGGCGAAGACGATCCCGACCGTCTGGCCTATCAGCGCCTGCGCCACCTGTCGGCGCACGAGATCGGCCACGCCCTGGGCATCGCCCACAACTTCGCCGCCTCGACCTTCGAGGATCGGGCCTCGGTCATGGACTATCCGGCGCCCTGGGTGATCGCGGACGGCGAGCGTCTGGACTTCAGCCGCGCCTATACGACCGGCGTCGGCGCCTGGGACCGCTATGTGGTGGACTGGCTCTATGGCGATGCGCCGGGGCAGGACCCGGTCGCGCGCCGCGCCGGGCTGGCCGCCGAGACGCAGGCCAAGGGCTATCGCTTCGTCAACGACACGGACACCCGGCCTCTGGGCAGTCTGCAGCCCTACGCCGCCATGTGGGACAACGGGACTGATCCGGTCGCCGAGTTCGCCAATGTCTTGGCGGTGCGGCGTATCGCTCTGTCGCGCTTCGGCCTAGCCAACCTGCCGGCGGGCGCGCCAGCGGCGGACCTGCGACGCGTCATCGTGCCCATCTACCTCTATCACCGCTATCAGAGCACGGCGGTCGGGCGGCAGATCGGCGGCGTGAACTATGGCTACGCCATCAGCGGCGACGGCCATGAGCGGGCCGCGGTCGTGCCGGCGGACAAGCAGCGTGCGGCGCTGGAGGCCCTGATGCAGGCCCTGTCGCCGGCCGAACTGGATCTGCGCGACGACCTGATCGATCTGTTGTCTTCGGCCCAGTCGGGCAATGGCGACCGACAGACGGAGATCGAACTGTTCGAAGGCAAGACCGATGCCGTGTTCGATCCCTCATCGGCAGCGGCGGCGGCGGCTCAGGTGGTGTTCGAGACCCTGTTGGCGCCTGAGCGGCTGAATCGTCTGGTCGAGCAGCAGCGTCTTGATGCGGGGCAGTTGGGCCTGATCGAGGTGCTGGACCGGACAGCGACGGCGGTGGGGCCGGGCGGGAGTCTCAGCCCGCGTCAGGCCGAGCTGCGCCGAGTCGTTCGCGCCCGCTACGCCGCCTATCTGGCCGCCCTGATCCAGGGCAAGGACCTGTCGTCGACGGCGCAGGGTGCGGTGCGTGACAGCGCGCGCCGCTTTGGCGAACAGTTGAAGCGTTGCCGCGGCGATCGGCTGGAAACGGCCCAGTGCGCCTGGCTGGCGGAAGTCCTTACCGGGCCGTCAGAGGGCCTGAAGGCGCTCAGCGAAACCCTGCCGGTCGCCCAGGCCGTGCCTCCGGGCGCGCCGATCGGCGGCGGCGAATGGCATTGAACCACCGGCTGGCGGGAGCTTAACGCTCCCGCCAGGTCTTGCCGGTGACGCCCTCATAGTTGGTCGCGTGATAGACGCCGCGCGCGACGGCTCGCGCCAGGACGTCGGCGGCGACATTGCCCAACTGGGCCACCGCGACCTGACGCAGGGCCGGGTTGTCGATGACCTTCTTGCCGGTGGACAGGCTGAACAGGGTGTCGCCGTCGAAGGGCGCATGGGCGGGGCGGATGGCGCGGGCCATGCCGTCCTGCGCCATGATGGCCACGCGTTGAAGCTCGACGCGGGTCAGGGCGACGTCGGTGGCGATGCAGGCGATGGTGGTGTTCTCGCGCGGTTGGGGCCGGAACTTGGACGCCCCCCAGTCCTCGGCCGAGGCGTGCAGGCCCGATGAGCCGAGGCCGCCGAACTCGTCGCCGATCTCATAGGGGGCGGCCCAGAAGCTCTTGCCGCCCGGCGCGATGACCGAGCCGACGCTGTTGACCGCCACGATGGCGCCGACCGTCCAGCCCGAAGCCATGACCGCCGAGGCCGAGCCGATGCCGCCCTTCAGCGCGCCCGCTTCGGCGCCATAGCCCGCGCCGGCGGTGCCGAGGTCGAAGCGGTCGCTGGCGGCCTCCAGCGCCTGAACCGACAGGCGGCGATAGGGGGGCTCCATCTCCCACTTCTTGTCGCCGCCGTTGGCCAGATCATAGAGGCAGGCGGTGGGGATGATGGGCGAGGGGGGTACGCCGGGCGCGCCGCCCATGCCGTAGCCGCGACCGCGCATCCCCATCCAGGCGGCGACGCTGTCGGCCGAACCGAGGCCATAGACCGACCCGCCCGACAGGATGATGGCGTCCACCTCCTGCACCAGGTTTTCGGGGCGCAGTACGTCGGTCTCGCGACCGGCGGGACCGCCGCCGCGCACGTCCACGGCGGCCACGGCGGGTTTTTCGGCCAGGATGACGGTGACGCCGGTACGGACGCCTGCGTCATGGGCCTGACCGATCTTGATGCCCTCGACATCGGTGATCAGGTTCAGCGGGCCGGTGCGGCCCGAGGCGCGAGCGGCGGACTGAGCGGCCGGTTTGGCGCTGGCGGCGGCGCCGGCGGCGGAGGCGGCGGCGCCGATCAGGGCCGAGCCGAGGACGGTTCTGCGGTTCATCCGACGGTTTCCTTTTCCAGAGCGTGATTGCGAACCAGATCCGGCGTCGCCGCCAGAAGTTTCTGCGTATAGGGGTGCGAAGGGGCGGCGAAGACGGCGGCGGTGTCGCCTTGTTCGACGATCTTTCCGGCCTGCATGACCAAGAGGCGATCCGTCACCGTCCGTACCACGCTTAGGTCGTGGGTGACGAAGAGGTAGGACAGGCCGAGGCGGTCCGACAGGTCGGCCAGCAGGTCCAGCACCTGGGCTCGCACCGAGACGTCCAGCGCCGACACCGCCTCGTCCAGGCAGATGACCGAGGGTTCGGTGATCAGGGCGCGGGCGATGGCGATGCGCTGGCGCTGGCCGCCGGAGAACTCGTGCGGGTAACGGTCGGCGGCGGCGCTGGTCAGGCCGACGCGTTCCAGCATCTGATCGACGCGGCGGCGGGCCTCGGCGGGCGAGGGCTGGGCGTCCAGCAGGTGGAAGTTTTCGGCCACCAGATCGCTGACCTTCCAGCGCGGATCGAAGCTGCCGTAGGGGTCCTGGAACACCACCTGGATGTCGCGGCGGATGGCTTTGAGCGCGGCGCCTCGGGCGGCGGTGATGTCGCGGCCCCGGACCAGAACCCGCCCGGCCTGCGGCGTTTCCAGCGCGAGGATGGCGCGCAGCAGGGTGGATTTGCCGCAACCGCTTTCGCCGACCAGGCCGACGCTCTCGCCGGGCTGGATGGTCAGGCTGACATTGTCCACGGCCCGGAAGGCGTCAGCCTTGCCGAACAGGCGGCGGGCGCCGGCGTATTCGCGCACCAGGCCCTCGACCTGAAGCACGGGGGCGGCGTCGGCCTGGGGGCGGCTGCG